>NZ_CP037868.1:0-45188 GCF_004353865.1 Hydrogenophaga pseudoflava | reverse complement strand
GAACCCCAGACTCCCGGTGGACCTGGCGTCCTCGCGCTCGATCGCCAGACCTGTCTCAATCACCTCCCGAATCCAATCGGGCACCGCGTCACGTCCGTAATCGACGCGCGCAGGAACTGCGCCTGTCTTCGCTTCTGAATCAGCCACGCCTCTCCCCTATAACAATCCCGCCACTCGATGCCACTCCGGCGACCAAGCCAGCGCTGGCCAGCTCGGGAACCTCCACCGTGAAAATGACGTATCCAGGTCGCGGCGCCCGCGCTGGGTTCACGGTCGAAAACTGCGCTTCGACGGCGGAAAAAATCATGCGCACTGCTTGCCTGAGACTGTGGATAGGCACATCCGATGTGCTCGCCACGTCATTCGCCGCCTCTCCATCAACCAGCACGCGACGAGCTGCAGCCTTGCGCGCGTCAGTAAATTGCCGGTCACGTACAGCAAGATCAAATTGTTCGGCAGTGCAGCGCTTCTTGGTTCGCATGGTCAAGTCAGGTATGCGGCCGAAGCTCATCGGCCGCTGATTGGAGCAAATGAACCGATTTTCGCAGCGCGACCTGTAGCTCGCCCTCGCCAGCAGCACCGGCAGCGGCCGTGGCGCGAACCACCAGCCGCTGTATCCCCTCAACCAGGCCGGTCAAGCCGGCCGGGTCCACGTCGGCCGCGCCCAGCTGGCGCAACCGCCAAGCCTCCACAACCGCATACGCCTGGTCTGCAGCTTGGGAAACACCGTCCTTCGTCAGTCCAACCACCTCGGCCACATCGCGAGCCTTCTCGCCCAGAACGAGCACGCGAAAAGCGCCAGTCCGGCGCGCCTCGCTCCATCGCCGCGTCGCCATCGCTGAGTAGAACTCCGCGGCTGTGGCCTCGCGTCTGGTGCGCACGGGTGCAACCCAATCCGGTTCAGATCGGGCCGCCGCAACCTTGGAAAAATGGTTATTTAACATAACTAATCTTGTGGAATGGACCGACGATCCGTGAAATACAGCTCCCCGAGCCTACGCTGAGCTACCGGCGAAATCCGCCAGCACCTTCTGCTCATTCGCCTCAACCCGCTCAAGGGCACGAAACACCTTCGGACACGGCACACCTGGCAGCGTGTACCGCTTGAAGCTCGTGGGCAGCGATGCAAGGCCCGTCCCAAAAATGATGTTGTGGACAGGCGAACTCATGTCTTCGCGGGACTCGGGAGACAAGCGCCTGGCCAACCGGTGGCCCTGCAGAAACTTCGCCGCCGCCATCCGACTCAGGTGCTTGTTGATCGTCGGCACACCAACCGTTCGGAAGTCTTGGACGTACTTCACGAAGTCTGGGCTATCCGCAGTGTCTGCATATCCGTGCGTGTCGACCCACGACAGCAAGTGATACCAAAGGTCCGCCGTCGCGTCACTCACACGCAAAGGCCCCGCGTCCAACCGCTGCACAAATTCGAGTTTGTTCATACGACCCTAGAATGAAAATGACGCACGGGGGGTAGCCCTTCCGGCATCCCAACGATGCCCCTCGTGTGTCACCACCCAAGGGCGCTTTTCGCAACCGCCACCAGGACGGAAACGATAGACAACACAATGCCCAGGCCGATAACAAAAGCCAGCGCACCAACTGCGCCCTTGAAAAGTCGAGCGAACAGCATTGCATCCTCCATCGGTTAAACGCCCATCAGCCAGGCCCTCGCCCAGCCCTCAAATCATCAAGCTCCCGCCGAAGCTTGTACACATCCGTCAAGCCATGGTCCTTGGCCAACTGCTCAAACCTGAGGCCACCCTGATCGAAATAGCGGTGTACCTCCTGGCGAGGCTGGTAGTCCATGCGAAGCACCAACAGGCAATCATCGAACAACCCGTAGTCGAGCCCGCGGAAGTCTGTCAAATCGAACGGGAAACGCTCCCCGTTGTAGCACCCCAGCAGAAACGCCGCGACTCGACGCGCCTGGCCGGTGTCACTCTGCGCCACCTTGAACAGTCGCCCGAGCGCCTCTCGACCCTCGGCGTCAACTTTCGGCCGCTCGGCCTCGCGCCTTGCCCGCTCTTCGTACATGCGATTAAACGCAGCACGCACCTCAGGGTCCGGGTGACTGCTCACCATCGGCGCCTGCATCGCCGGCGGCAACGCCGCAGCGCCTGCATTCGGGTTCTCAGTCATATCTCCTCCAGAAAAAGACTCACGTTTGAAAACAGCCCAAGCATCAGCGGCGCGACCGGTATCCCCGGCACGACTCATCCAGTGCGTGCGGTCGTGCTCGGGCAGCAAGTTCCACCACGCCATTCCGGCAATTTCATCCGGTGTAGGTGCATTCATCGACAGACCCCCGTGTAAGCATCCTCACCAAGGTACAAAGCCCAGGCGAGACACACCGCCCCGACCATGCACGACAGGTGCCATGGAATCGCGCCGAACATCCAAAGCACCGGCTCTGCCACCGCAGAAATCGCGCTCTCTGGTGGACCCACATACAACATGAGGCCACCCATCGCAATCAACGCCAAACCCGAAACCATCAGAAATGGGGAGAACCGCAAAGCCCAAATCAACCGCTTCACATCAACCACCTTTCTCGCTCTGAAAATCAGGAGCGAAGACGATCCTACGTTGCCCAGCTTCAACCAGGTCCGCCAGCTCGCGCAGCTCCGCACCACTCCAATCGCACCCCGCCAGCTGCCGCAGAAAGTTGGCGACTAGCTTCGCGGTGGTCGCGTCCGCCTCCGTGGGTGCGCCCAGCATCAGGAACCCTGCTCAGCGCCGCGAAACCGAGATTTCGGCCTCGCTGTCGATATCGAATTTCGAGCAAGCCGCGCAGCGCGCGGCGTCCTCGTTCACCTCGTGCACGGTTCCGATGAACCGCCCACGCACATACACATTCCACTCGACCATCACCCCTCCCATTTCACCCGAAGCCACACGGACCGATCAACCCGGAATGTCGTCGCCCTGGTCGTAGCCGCCAGCCGGCGCCTCGCCACGCGCGGCAGCAGGCGTCGGGCCCAGCAGCTGAAACGACCTCCCGAAAATCTTCGTGACGTAGTGCGTCACGCCGCTCTTCTCGTAGCTGTCGTAGTCGATTTCGCCCTCGATGTACACCTGGCGGCTCTTGGTGGCGTATTCCGCGACGGCGAGGGCCGTATTGCCGTAGAAGACCACGCGATGCCATTGCGTCTTCTCCAGTCGGTCGCCGGTCTCCTTCTCCTTGCGGCGACTGGTCGTGGCCACGCTCAGATCGACAACAGGCATGCCGCTCGGCAAGTAGTTGAGTTCAGGCGTGCGCCCGATGTTGCCAATCAACCGAACCTCGTTGACAGATGCAGCCATGAAACCTCCTTGAATGTTGGAATGAATGCACCGTGCCCCACGGTGCCAGGGTTGATTGCTGTCAGGCGGGGGACCAGCGACGAATCGCCGCCTCTGCCTCTCGCTCGACCAGCTCCGACACGCCATGGCTACCAGCCCAAGCGCCGATCAGCGCGCGCAAGGCCCCCTCATCGGTCTTGAGCTGCGTAGCGTCGCCCACGCTCAACCGCTCCAAGCGCACAGCGGATTTCGCGTCAACCAGGCCGCGAAGGGCAACCATCGCACCGGCCGCCATCTTGTTGGAAACCTGCGATTCGGTAGTAGCTGCATTCATGTGTTGATCCCTGTCGGTTTTGATGAATGAATCATACCATCTACGCAACACCTCTGCAATACCTACGCAACACCAAAATATCTCTTTTTCGGGTAATTTTTTGTGACAGAGAAAGTGAAAAATCCGGCAACGCAACACTTAGCAGCCGTGCGCCTGGTCGACGTGGCCACCGCCTCGGCGTGCAGCTGCTGCACCTGGTCAACCTGGCCAGCGACACCCCACCGAGAAAGCCGGGCCTCTGAGCGCTCGGCGCTGGCGACCTCGCCAACCCCTGGACCACCCCGAAAAAATCGCCTGTAGGCCCGCCAGAGCGCCCCCAGCAGCCCAAAACCCACCGCCACCACCCCCCATCCACTGATCGACAGGACAGGAGAGGGGAGCCGCTGCGACGGCAGCGGGGAGAGGGCCTTGCCCTCTCCCGGGGTCCAGGGGGCCGCGCCCCCTGCTCGGGAGCCGCCAGCAGGCGGCGGCCGGGACGGCTCAATCGCCATCGAGCGCAAGACCCGACACCGTATCGCCGACGCCCACGCCGGCATCAGCAAACCAGCCGCGATGCACCTCCAGCACGTACCGTGCTGGCTGGCCAGCGCACCGGATCTCGTTAGACAGAGCAGGCAGCTCCATGAACTCCACGATGCGACCGGCCGCATCGAGAAAGGCGGCCGACAGGGACAACGGCGTGTCACGCATCCACAGACAGCGAACGCGATCGGCAGGAAACACGAACAGCATCCCCTCGTCGTGAGGCATCGCAACGCGATGCATCAGACCTGTTTGCTGCTGACGCGGGGACCGCGCGACTTGGACCTCAAGCGCTCGCCCGCCGGCATTGAGCGCGATGCGAGGCAGATCCAGCTGCTGAGCTGACGCAGGGAGACAAAGCCCAGCGAGCACCACGAGCTGAGCGAGCAGCGCCCACCGTGGACAACCGAACCGCCCACCCCCCGAGGGCGTGGACGGCCTGGCCTGCTGCCAGGTCATCGGTTGACCACCGCTCCCCGGCAAAGCTGACGCGCTCGGGCGGGACATGTGGACAAGTCGAAGACTTGCCCGACATGCCCCACTTCGCTTGCCCCACCAGCTGGTCATTTTTCAAGGAAAAAAAAACGGACCACAGAGAAATCGTCACACGAGTTCTGCGGTCCGATGGTGCATACCAACGCGGTAGCGTCAGCCGCCCGGAGGATGGTTAGGGAGGATGCCGGGCAGTTCACCGAAACAGGGAGCGAGGGAGTCTATGGGAAGGTGGCCTAGAAGGTGGCCGCAGGCCAGTCCCGAAGGGACCAAGGCGAATAGCCGCGCCTGGCAGGGCATCCGGTTTTCGCCTTGGCGAAAATCCCTCAGCTGATTTTTTTGAACTTCCTTTCGAGCATCGCGTAGGCCCGACCTGCATTCCTGGCTGGCACGATCCACCCACCGTACTCCGCCCGGAAGACCCCCGAGCAAGCCTTGACCACATCGAACGCCGCCAGCTCCAGAATCGAGTGGGACGGCTTGGAAATCACAACATCGTGCGACGGCAAAACGCGCGTCGTCACGTTGGACTCATACCCCTGCAAAACGTAGACAGACATTCAGAAAACCCTTTTGAATTTCGCCTGCATCAGCGACGGGTCGGGATTGCGAGTAACCCAGACCTCCCGAAGATCGCCAATGACACCCAGCACCAGCGAGCCCGTGAATCTCTCCACGGGGATCTTGCAGGCCTTGGCAATGTCATCAGCAAAAATCCCCTTGGTGTCGAGCATCAACGGGGACTCCTGCAGATCGGCCAGAGACTGCACGGAACCCAACGCAAAACGATGAGCACCCATCGAAGACCTCAGCGCGACAAGTCACGCTTCGCCTGCTTCTGGGGAGCCGGCGACGCGACAGGTTGAGGAATGGCCGACCGGTCAGCGACCCTCGGAGCCTTCGCCTCTGGGTGCTGGGCGGCAACCTTCGTGGCGACCTCGCGGACACGCTCCCGCTGCTCGGCGCTCAGACCGCCATCACGCAGAGCGCGGTCCACAGCCGCGACCATCACCTGTTGATCGGTCGACAGAGCGCGCTCGACGGGCCGTGCTGGCGCGGCGCGGACGGGTGCCGCCACCTCCGCCGCCCTCCCCTTGTCCGCACCTCGCGCCCGCTCACGGTCCCGCTCATTGGCGGCCACCGCTGCGCCGTATGCCTGGTTGGCCGCAGCGCTCACGGCCAGCTGCTCGCGCGGCGTTGTAGACCCCTCGATAGAAATGTCCGACGCCATCTTGCGAACAGCGTTCGACGCCTCCTCGACCGGAGACCGCATTTGCGGTTCTGCAACAGGCTTCGCCGGAGTGGCCGTCTTCGCTGGTGCGGCCCGCTCCCTGCTCTCCTGCTCCTGTGCACGTTGGACTTCGGCCAGGCGCGCTTTGTCGGCCTGGGTCGGGCTGTACCCTGTGACCTCGATGCCCCGCGCCGAAAGCTGATACCAGGCTTCGCGGCGGAACGCTTCGGTCCCTGAAAGCGTCACCGCAGACCACCCACGATCAGCGGCCGCCACAGCCATTGCATCTACAGTGGCCAGGTCTTCCCTTTGCGTGACCAGCTTGCTCCCCTTGTCGGCAATCACAAGCTCCATCGTCTGCTTGTCGTGGTAGCCGTCAGGGGTCCGCAGGTAGCGCTTGCGCAGGGAGTCGACGCGCGCCTCATCTTCCGGCCCGCCCACGCGATCACTGTTCGCACCCGCCGGACCGGACTCCTTGGACGCAACGCGCTCCGTGAACTCAATGGTTCCGCCTGCTGCTCGCGCGGCGCCCGCGTGCTCCACATCGCGAGGGATGCCGGCGAATGCCGCGCGAAGCGCAGCCTGTTCCGGGCGATCCTGCGCCGAAACCTGCAGAGCGTCGAAACGTTCGCGCGCCGGCTCCTTGGACCAGGAGTGGCGAACCACTCCCAGACCCTCAGAGACTGCGCCCGCGTGCATTTCGAGCTTCTGGTCGTTCAGCGAGAGCGAAGCACCGGGCGGCAGCTTCGCTGCGCGGAAGGCCTCTGCGGCGTCCTTGTACGCCTGCAAAGCCTCGTCCGGCTCGTTGTAGCTCGCGGAAGAAACGACAGCGCCGGAGGACGCGGTGCGGTACTCGATCTTGAAACGCGGCGTTGCTGCCTGGTCGCTCATGACGCGCTCCTACGCGGGACAAAAGTGGGCGATGCTTGCGGCGCCTGGGCGGGCGCCTCAGAAGCTGGCGGCGTTGCAGCTGCAGGCGGGGCGGGAGTCGGCGCAACGGCCGCAGCAGCCGGGCACGCCGTCGAAGCCGCGCAAGGCTGCGCCGGCGCGGCCGGCGGAGTGGGCTTCTTTCGCACCACCGGCCGGGGAGGAAGAGGCGGCAACCCTCTCGGCTGGCTCTCAAGGTGCCGTTGCTTCTGCTCCAGGTACTGGAGCGTGGCGCGCTCGCGAAGCTCCTGCTCTTCGCGCGCCTTGGCATCGGCCTCGGCCTCGAACTTGACACGCAAGCGCTCCCGCTCGGCTTCGCGGAAGGCCTGGATATTGGCCTCCGTGTTCACGGGGACACGCGGCCCCTGCGGTTGGGCAGGGCCAGGCGCTGCGCAACCGACGACGGCGACAGCCGCCAAAGCGATCAGACTGAATTTCGTAATTGTGGTTTTCATCCTCTTTCACCTCTCCTGTTAAAAATCTAGGGCGAAGCCCATTGCACTGACCAAATTCACGACGCCTTGCATCAGCTCGGCCTCTGTCTTGCCTGCGCCCACCTGCTCGACTGCGCGTCGAACGGCTGCAGGATCTGCACCAACAATCGTTTCAACCAACGGACCGGAGCCCTGCTCGACGTGCCTCATAGTCATGGGGGTGACGCCGCCCTGGGCAACGATGCTCATCAACTCCACCGGCAACGGATCAACCGTGACTGCCAGCTCGTCGCGCCGAATGGCTTCATGCAAATCGGCCTGCGAAGGAATACCGCGAGCGCCGGCCAACACCGTCTTGGACGGATCAACCCCGGTCGCGTAGGCCTTGCCCCGGCTGGCGGCGCGCAGCCGGTCCGTAAACGTCTTGTCGGCGTAGTACTGCACCTTCTTGGCCCGCACCGGCTTTGTGTTCTCAGCGAACACGATGCAATCGGTCTGCGGCATCTCTTTCAGCTCTTGCGGAAGCATCAGGGCTCGCCGCTGATCGCTGACGTTCTCGGAGCGAGATGAACCCGCCTTTCCTGGCGCGTTCGAGCGCCCCTTGCTGACGCCCTTCTCCGTCGTGTAGCCCAAGGCCTCGGAGTAGTCCTTGGCGTCGCGCTGTTCGCGCGGGGGAAACACGATCTGAACTGCGTGGTTGGTAATCAAAGTCCGGGCGTCGTCCTCTCCGTACACACTGCGCAGCTGCGCAATGCTCTGGATGATCGGCATACACCGCAGGTTGTAGCCGGCGATAAAGCCAATAGCTTTCGTGAAGATTGGAATTTTCCCAAGGGCCGTGAACTCGTCCAGCAGGAGCAGCACCTGGTGTTTCAGGCTTGCGTCCTTTTGCGGCAGGTCTTGGGTGTTGACCGCGAAGAACTGTTTGAAAAACAGGTTCAACAGCGGCTCCAGCCGCTCCAGGTCGCCGGGTGCCACGCCCACGTAAAGGCTCATGCGCTTGCGCCGGAAGTCCTCGAATCGGAAATCGCTGCGCGACGTGGCGGCATCCACCAGCGGGTTCAGCCACAACTCCAGACGCGAGCGAAAGCTAGTCATCACGCCGGCGCGCGTGTTGTCGCTGGCGATGCCGATATAGGTGTTCAGTGCCCGCACCGTTTCGGGACTGAGCGCCATGCTCTCCCCTGCCCTGCCCGGGGTCTTGCTCGTGAAGGTCCGTGCAGCATAGGAGTCGATCACCCCTTTGAAGTAGGCTGCGCCGTCGCCGTCCTGCAGCGTCTCGCGCATGATCTGGCCGAGCGTGAAGGGCTTGGAGAAATCGGGGTTCTCGTGTGCCTCCATCTCGCGAACGTCGAGAATCATCATCGCGATGCCCGTGAACAGGGCTCGCGGCGTTGCCGTCCAAATCGGGTCTGTGCCAGGCAGATCGGGCCAAAGAAGCGTAGCGATCACCCCAAGGCTGTCTGCTCGAAAAACCTTGTCGGTCTTCACGTAGTCAAGAGGATTCCAGCAGTGCGTGCGCTTGTCAGCTGCCACCGGGTTGAACAGAAAGCACTCCTGACCGCCCACATAGTGGCGAAAGCCCGAAGTGAGATCCCAGTTTTCCTGCTTCACATCGAGCACGATCACGGATTCGGGCCAGCTCAGCAGATTGGGGATCACGACCCCGACACCCTTGCCGCTGCGCGTCGGTGCAGCGAGCAGCACGAATTGCTGACCGCCGAACTCCAGGTAGCGCCCATTGGCCTTGCCCAGGATGATCCCCCGCGAGTCCTTGGGAAACGCCTTGTTGACCTCAGCACCGTTCGCGAATCGGGCGCTGCCATGCAGCTCTCGCGGCTTGCGCATGGCACCCCAGACCAGGCCGGCAGCGCCTGCAGCCTGCCCGACGAATGCGGCGGCGTAGGAAGCGACCAGCGCTTTGCGCTCGGACTGGATGTGCCCCACCTGGTGCCAGAGGTGCGCAAAGGTCCCAAAGTCCACGTCGGCAAAAAACTGCCGTTTCGTGAGCATGTAAATCCACGCGGCCAGCCAAAGGGATGTGCCGGCGATCCCCAGCACGGCGAGCGCTCCGCCGACCAGCATCGACCAGCTCTTTGCATTCATGCCCCCGCCCCCTGGTGCATCGTCGCCCCGCGGCCAATCTCGGCGTCCAGCTTGGCCAATGGGTCGAAGTGAATCTGTTTGATGTACCGGTCCTTGCGAGGTTGACCCGTCTCATCATGGGCGACCACGGCCACGACGTGAACGATCACATCAATGGTGAGTGAGACCAGGCGGCGAAGCACGGCACTATCGAAAATGCCGGCGTCGGCATGCTCTTTGGCCATGAACACGTAGCGCTCGAACGCGAGAGCGCAGCTCTCAGCGTGAAACGACGTGATGCTCCCAGCGTGACCAGTGGTGAGCAGCTTGAGAAAGTCGAACGCCTCCCCCCCACGCAACTCCGCCAGCAAAGCACGATCGGGCTTCATGCGCATGCACGAAGCGATCAGGTCAGCGGGTGTGACCTGGGCCTGCCCCTGCCCGCCCTTGCTGTACAGCAGGTGGACCCTGTTGGGGTGATTCGGCAAGAAAAGCTCGCGCACGTCCTCGATCGTCACCAACCGCTCATAGGTAGGGATCAGCTGGCACAGGGTCTTCATCAGCGTCGTCTTGCCGCTACCTGTGTCTCCAACGACGGCGATGTTCTTTTTTGCGGCCACCGCGCCTGCAAAAAACTTCATCAGATCGCGGCCATGCAGCGACTCGATCAGTGCGGAGTCGGTCGGAGAAATCTCGGCCCGCCGGCGGCTGTACTGGCCTTCATCGAAACCCCATGCGAACCGCTCGAAGTATCCGTCGCTGTTGTAGTCGTCCAGCGAGCGAATCGACGGTGCCGGGATGCGCAGCGACAGCGATGCAAAGCCGGGCTCAACAGCTGGCGGCAAAACAATCTGTAGACGCTCCCCACCAGGCAGCATCGCGCTCATGATCGGGCGAGACGAGTTGATCTGCTGGTTCGTGAAACGCGCGACGGTTGTCGCCAGGCCGTTGACCCAATCGAGGGTCAGCGAATCGTCGCGCACGGTTTCCCACCGTGCACCGTTCTCGATCATGACCTCGCCCGGCCGGTTGAAAACCAGCTCCGTCGCACCAGGGTAGCGACGGAGGATCGCGAACAGCCTGGCAAGCAGGTTGGTCACGACGGCCGAACGGTCGAGCACGGTCGGCGGCACATCTCCGGTGCCGGGCCCATTCACCCGCGCAGCTGGGCGGATCGGGGTCTCAACGGCGGACATACACATCCTCGAAATTCACGTCGCGAGCGACATAGATCGACACTCGGTCGCCTTGGTTGGCGTACAGCGTCGGCTGTATACCGAGCTGTTCGGCCAGAACCATCTCGACGGACTTTCCTGCAGTGTCTTGGGTGTTCTGCCAGCGCCTGTTGTCGGTCTCGCTACGGACATTGCCGTTCGCGTCGTACTCTCGGGTGATGCCGCCACCACCGACGGCATGGCTCATAGCGTCCTGGACAATCGACAGCAGGAAGGCACTGCCGATGCGCTCAAACCACTTGTTGTCGACGTAGCCGGGCAGGCCCATCGTCCCAAGCGCGTCCGCGTTGGGCGAAGCCAGGTTGACGAAAACACCGTTGGGCGTCCTGACGCGGTTCCACAGGACAAAAAGGCGGCGCTGGCCACGCCGCATGCCGGCCTGGTACTCGCCATCAACCTCGCTGCCGCGCTCCAGAAGCAAGGTCTTGCCGTCGACGCTGTAGACGTTCGAGGTCAGCACACAGGAGGCAAAACCCGAAACTTCACTGATAACCCGCGTGGTCAGCGCGCAGTCGATTTGACGGCCCTTGGGAAGCAGATAGGGCATTGCCTTGAGCTGGCCAGCTCGCGTGTCACCGGTGGCTGTTGCTGTAAGCATGCCACCGACCGCGCCACGGACGTTGCGCGGCGCATCACCACCGCCAGAGGCTCCACCAGCGCCCGCACCAGCGGAAAGACCACCGGCACCCGCTCGGGCCTGGATGAGCCCTTGGAGGGCTGACAGGTCCGGCAAGGTCGGCAGTTGGGGAACCCCTATCGAAGCGGCGCCGACGGTCTCATGCTTGAGGATCACACCGCCCCGGTACGGGTTCGGCCGCGGCCTTTCCCCCCCTCCGGAGGTCGTCGGGCCCTGGTACAGGCCCGAGGGGGCCGGCACCTGGCTACTGGCCTTCCCCTTGCAGTCAACCGTGATCGGCCGACCATCGGCACCGATCAACGGCTGACCGTTGGTCTGCGTGAGGGACACGACAGGACAATCGCCGGAGCCGGTCGCCGCGGCCGGCTTCGGCGCGTTGAACGGCAAAGCGGTGTTGTCGAAGACCTGGCGGGTGGCCTTCACCTCGACGGGCTTCTCGTCTTTGGAATCGCGCCAAGGCTTGATGACAAAAAACCAGGCCACGGTAGCAACACCGAGCAGCACCAGGGCAGCAACGGTTGCAATCGCGACGTTGCGCGCTGGGGAGCCCACGGCGAACGTCTTTTCGTTGACACGAGGGCGCCCGTCGTCGCTAAAGGAGCCCGCTTCGTTGGGACCGGGGATTCCACCGGTAATTGCTTCATTTGCCATCTTGTTTCAACTCCCTGCGTTTGCCGTCTGTGGTGCCATATGGCGTTGCCACGCCATCGCCGTCGTAAGCGTCATTGATGAGGCGCACAGCGGCCCCTCCAAGGCGCAAAACAAACTCGCGGGCGATGCGTTGAACCACCACCAATTCGCCGTCAACGTGGTAGTTCGCCCTCCCCTCCTGGCCGTCCGCGCCGATGTAGAACACGGCCGGGATCTCGCGTGCTTTGGGGTAGTGCAGGTATGTGAAACGGCCGTCGTCAAAAGCGAGGCGAGGCGCAATTTCCGTCGCACCAGGCGCCCCGGCTTCCATCGAATATTTCGCGTTGCCCATTCGGCCCGCCATCACCTGCTCGACGGCCTCCGCCCTCTGTCGGATGCGCTCTGGGGTGAAAACGTCGTACTGCGGCACACCGTTGGCGTCGATGTGCGGCGGTGCAATGGGCATCGCCACGGGGTACTGAAAATGCACCCGGTATTTGCTGATCCGCTGTGTGTCGCGAACAAAGCGGATCGAGTAGTCGCGTCGGTCGGTGCTCAACTCGACGTTGTTGGAGGTCGCACCAGGCATGGGCTTCACCCAGATCTGATTGCTTCCCGGCTCGGCCTCGATGCACCACAGATCCGTCTCGCTCTTGCATTGGGATGAAAACCCGCTGCCGAGGATCTTGATTTTTTCGCCGGCCTCAAGAATGACGCGGGTCACGACTCCCAGCGCCACCGGGATCTCGACCACGTTCTCGCCGTCGTAGGTGACATACCCAATGCGGTTGTCCCGCTCGCTGCGCCGCGGCTCATCCTTTGCGTGCACGCTGATAGCCGACAGGCCCAGCGCGACAACCAGGATACCCGCCGCTATCTTCCCTGAAGTCTTCATGTTATTTGGCCTTGTTGGTGAATTCCTCATCGACCCGGTAGGCCACCACCTCGAACCCCAGCGGGTTGCGCAGCAGCTCCACCTCCTTCCCGGTGCGGTTCGGTACCCACCGATAGCTGAGGGTCGACACGTACTGGCCGGAGCCAGAATCGAAACCACGGTCAACCTGGCGCGTGGTCTTCTTGAAGCGAACCACGGCCCGATCAAGGTTCACGCCCGGTGTACCCTTGTCGAGCGTGATGCTCAGGATTTCGATGCGCTCTTCGACGCTCGCACCGAGCGTCTGTTGCTTGTTGCTGCCGCCCTCAAACATCTTGTTGTATTGGGTCGAAACGTCCGGTGTGGACATGGCAAAAACCGAGTCGTAGTCGGTCTGCAGGAGCGTGTAAAAGTAGCTCTCACGGGCCGTCACGTACTTGGCGGCCCAATACTTGGCATTCAGCTCGTCATAGTCAATGCTGCGACGGTTGACGGCATCAATGACTTGGGCCTCGCCGGTGGCCTTGTTGACCTCGATCAGGTACGGCACCGTCTGTTTGAGCGGGACCATAACCGCGATGGCGATACTCATCGACATCGCGGTCAGGGCAGAGATCCCCGCCACCCACCAAGCCGCATTGCGCTCAACCCGCAACCGGGCGTCACGCTCAGCTCCCCATCCTACGGTTTTCTTCTCGTTCATTGAACTCCCTTTCTCTGTCTCAGAATGCCGAATCCAGACCCTTGCGACGCTGGTTTTCCCGGTGCTGAGCAACCCGCTTGCACTCTTCATCGCAGGGCTGAATGGCCACCGGTGCACCCGGCGCCGTGATCTTGTTGACCACAACGGGATCGGCCGCTTGTTGACCGCACCCGAAGAGGGGTGCGAACAGCACCAGGACCAACACGCGTTTGATCTTCATGACCGCCCCCTTATTGCAGCGCCATGAGGCGCTGGTTGTTGCGCCACTCGTTGACCGCCTGCGTCACAAGTCGCTCCTGGTTGCGCATCTGTTCGGACAATGCAGCCAGGCGGTTACCCTCGTTCTGGACAGCGACCTGCTCGCCGCTCATGCGGGCCTGCAGCTCGGCGATGGCCTTGGGGTCTTCGGTGGCGTCGATCTGGCGCAGCAGCTGCTGCAGCTGACCTTGGCGCAGAGTCGTGTGGTTGATGCCGTTCTTCACCACATGGTCGATCTGCTCAAGCTTGGCCTTCGCATCGGTCGCCAGCAGCACGATTTGCCGCACGTCATCGGGCACCATGCCCTCGGCCTGCAGTGCGTTGAAGATGCCGCCCAGACCACGCCGGCCGGTCAGGCTCTCAAGCTGGTAGGTGTACAGCTCGATCTGTGCGCGCAGCTGCTGGTATTGCTGCACCCACTTGCCCAGCGTCTCGACGTGCTGATAGGCCTCCTGGGCGATCTGGAGCGCGTCGGTGACAGGGATTTGGGCCTGCGACGGCTGCGCCGTCAGCATGGCGATGGCGCACATTGCGGCAGCGAGTGCCTTCTTCTTTTGAGTCAGCATAAAAACCTCCGTGAGTTGATGAGTTGGGGGGGTACGTGTTACTTCGCTTCTGATTGCGCCCCTCCTTTCTGAGCAGCACCTGTCCCACCCGAACGGCTCGACACCTGGCCGCCGGTGTTGGCGGATCTGGAGCCCCTGGAGCCGCGCAAGAGGTGGTGCATGCCGGAGCCGACAAGGGTCGCAAGGGGGTTCCCTGTGCCGCCGCCGCCGGACAGCTGGCCGGCTACGCTCCCTGCGGTGAACGCCAGCCATCCGAGGATGAGATAGGTCGGAACCAGGACCGCAGCAATGCCCCAGAGGCCCACCGACCCCGGGGTGATCGTGTTCATGATCTGGTCCGCAATCGGCAGGACAAATCCGATGATTGCCGAGAGGATTGCGAAGGTGAGGACAGCGGTCACGACAGCCGACACCCACGCCTCGAAAAACCGCACGGTTGCCGGCCAGATGATGAGGATGATGAAGAGAGGACCGAGCGCCAGCAGGATGCCAAGCGTCACCTTGGCAATCAGGTACGGCACCATGGCCAGAATCACCATGATGAAGTGCCCGACGTTCACGACCAGCTGAAAAAACATGTACTCGAAGTCGGGCAGGCTGACCGAGATTGCTCCCACCCCCACATCAGGCGGAGCGCGCAAGGTTCCTAGGTCGATCAGGAATCGGTCGAGGGCTACGGTCGTTTGCCACACCTGGTCGGGAATGCTGGTGGCGCCAACACCAGACAGCGCCCCGACCAGCCACGACTCCATGCCCTGGATCGCTGGGACGACAAGACTCTGATAGGCCCCCGCCCCGACTGCAAAGAAGACGACTAAGGCTATCTTGACCATCTTCATCACTAACGTAGGCACAGGCGAATCGACCTTGCCCATGATGGTCAGATACCCCATCCAGAGGATGTAGATGGTCACACCCAAGAGCGCCGGCCCAGACAGCGCTCCAGCGACGTTGCCAGACAGCGCGGTTACCGATGTAACGAGGGTTCCCGTGATGGTGTCGGCGATGGTTGCGAATGCGTTCGGCATATCACTTCTTCCCTGTCAACAGCGGCCACCAGGCAGCGAAATCGTCACCCACCTGCGCCCGAATCTCATCAAGCCGAAGCACGTTGTCGGTGCTCCCAGACAGCGCAACAAGCTCCTCTTGCATGCTGCCCAGGTCAAGGCGGCAAACCGTGCTGCCCTCCCCTTGCTTGACCAGCATCAACCGGCTGTCCTCGCCAAAGTTGCGGATCAGCTCGAACTCTGCCGGCGTGCACTTGAAACCACCCACGTAGTCGTCGTATGACGCCTTCGGGTTTGGCAGGTAGATGTGGGTAATGCACTGCTCCACGATCGTCTTGCCGATGGTGCTTTGCAGTGCATCGCTGGGCGATTGGGTTGAAAAAAGCCCGAGCCCGTTTTGCTTCCGGATCGTCTTCAGCTTGTCCTTGGCGAACTCCGTGAAAACAGGATCTGAAAGCGGCTTCCAGAACTCGTCCATGACGTATGCGAACGGCGTCCCATCAATGAGGCCTTCACAGGCCGCCAGCAGCGCCATCATGATCGGCGTGCGGGTTTCGTTGTCGTCCAGGAACTCGGTGTAGTCGAAGCCGAACAGGCGATTGCTGTCGAGCTGCAGGGTGTCGCGCGGACTGTCAAGCACCCACGCCAAAGCCCCGTGATTCACCCAACGAGCAAGGCGCAGACCGAGCCCGTTCTCGCCCACATCAGGCAATGCCTGATCGACCGCGGCCAACCGCCGCTGGTCGAAATCGACCTCTTCAAAAACAACCTTCACAGCCCGGTGGATGTCGTCACGCTCCCGGGCAGTCAGATTGCCACCGACACACACCTCGACCAATGATTCGCACAGCTTGCGAGTGGTAGGCGTGTCCCGCCACTGAAACGGGTTGAGCCCGGTGTACTCGCCACGCTTGAAAGCGGTATAGGAACCGCCCAGCGCGCGGATTGCAATCTCTGTCCCCCTGTCCTTGTCGAACACCACCAGGTGCGGTCGGTATTTCTGGAGCTGGCACACCAGAAAGAGGACAAAGGTGGTTTTGCCGACACCCGTCGCACCCAAAACAACCGTGTTACCGGGTAGCTTTCGGTCCTCGGAATCCTCGTCTTGTGGCGAGCGGTGCAGGTTGAAGTAATACGGCTGTCGACTCACGCTGTCGAGCACCGTGAGCGCCCTTCCCCACGGGTTACCGTCACGCTTGCCGGCTGGGTAGTTGTGCAGCGCACTCATACACGCGAAGTTCGGGCTTGGGATGTAGGCCAGACGTGGCCGCAGCGCCCAAGACCCCGGGATCTGTGCGAGCCACGCGGCATCGGGGCACTCCACGTTGGGAACCAGAAGAAAGTCCTGCTCGGACATGAGCGCCTCGGCCCTCTTCGCCGCGGCCTCTGCCTCCTCCAGCGAGCGACCAAGGACGTTCAACGAGTAGTGGTACTCGCCCATTTCGATTCGCCCGTCACGAAGGGACTCGATGGCCTCGGCCATGGATTCAATCTCGGCCGTCGATGCCTCGTCCCCAGCGATCATCTGCTTCCGCTGTTTCTCCAGCTCATACGCCGCATCACGGCGAGCCATCAGGGAGTAGCTTTGTGTTTCGATGAACTCGAAGTCTCCCGCGAGGATTGCGTCGTTGGTCCGAACAGTGACGCCAGCCTCTGGGTACTGCAGGATGTCGTAGAACCGCCCGTATGTCGCGGGGTTTCCCTTTGCTTCCCAAAGGGCGTTGCGATCCCCAAAAAACACGCGCCCGGCCTGCAGCTGGTGACGAACATCCATTTGCGAGTAGGGCACCTGTCTCTGCACACCAGTCATGAGGTACGAGAACAGTTCAGCAAGCTCGCTGTACTGACGACCGCCACGCTCTGCGATCCCCAGACGACGAGGACCGTAGCGCTTCAACGCCGCCTCGACCTGGAGGGCCTGTCCGTGGATTTCGGCGATGTAGTGAGCTTCCTTCTGGGCAATGTCTTCCAAGCCCTTGCGAGGCACCCAGAACTGCCACTTTGGAATCTTGAAAGACGGGCAGCGCACGAGCAAGGTCATGAACAGCGCCGTCTCCATCATGGAACTCTTGCTCAGCTGCTCACGGTATTTCGCATCGACCTGTGCAGCAAAAGCGTTGTCGTACTCGGCATGGCCAAAATCCGGCACCGTGAGGCGTCGGACACGGTGAACCCACACTGCCCGCTCCCCGCCACCAATGGACTTGATGAACGACACGAGAGCACGGGATCGCGACTCTAGGTATTCGTCTTCGGTGGCCTCGAACGGTATGCCGTCGAGTTGCCACGTCATCAGGTACCCCGACCCATCACGCAGACGCAGAACGTCGGGCTGAACATGTCCACCCACGTTCAGGAACTCAGCACCGGACACCTCCTTGGCGGTGTTCAGTGGTTCCTCCCTGTTTTGTTTTTTTGTTTTCACTTCTTCTGCCTTTTCAATGGGCTGTAGCTAACAGCCCCCCAGAACACACGATTGACGTTGCGACTGCGTAACCGGACCCTGAGCAGCTTCTGAGAGAACGCGAAGCCATCGGTCTTGGAGATGGCCCGCAACCAGGCACACGCCGCCAGGAATAGCACCGTCCAAAGAAAGGCAAGCGGTGCCGTCGCGTAGGTCATGCTGTACATGGCCAGGAGCACCCAGACCATGAACAGGAGCACGAAACCGAGCAGCGGCATTCCCAGGACCATTGCCGGCTTCGTGCACCCTTTGTGAAAAAGGTGCTTGGTGAGGGCCATCAGCTGCCGAGCAACCAGGACGCGAAGGTGGCTGCGCCGCCGATGAGAATGCCGCCGATGAGGATGTGAGCCACATCCGAGAAGCGGGCTCCGGCGAAGATCATTTTGTAGCCCACCCAGATGATGGCGACCGTGAGTATCAGGACCCCGGCGCCCGTCAACATCGTGACCACTCGGGAGAGGACCGTGTTGACTTGGGCTTGAGCGAATGCGGCCTCGGGCGAGACCAGGAAGGCGAGCCCCACGAGGGCTGCGAGAGCGAATGCGCCGGAGCGCGGGATGGTTGTGTGTGACGTCATGGTTCTTTCTCTAGCGAGATGGTTAGTGTTTTGAGGTTCGTGTTTTCAACGACCCAATGAATGAGCGTGTCCAGCTTCGACCAGACCCGCACGGTCTTCGTCCTGGCCTTTAGTAGCGGCTCCTCCTCCCTTGACTTGTCCAAACAAAAAAACAGCGCATAGCCGCCTTCCACGACTTGCACCCTCACGTTGCCCACGCGACCCTGCTTGCACAGGACTGCGAATTGCGTTCCATCCGTCCACGTTTTCATCGCGCTTCCTTCGGTTTGTTTGGCGGCAAACCGAGTATTTTGACGGCCGGTCTTTCGCCCCGGGCGCGCTGGAAGCTGGATGACTAATTTCATGATTTGTCATCTTGCCAGAAGTTGACTAAACACGCAAATAGTCAACTTCATTTTTTTTCACCAGCCTTGCTAAGGACCTTCCCGACATAGCCGTTCGACAGCCCTCTTGTCGGGCTGCCGGTGTTGTAGGTGGACAGCGCCGCCTCCAGCCCGCCCTGCCCCTGCCCCCTCAGTGCAGCGCCAGCACGGTAGTTCTCGACCATCACTTGCTGCATCGCTCGCAGGTTCGTGCACGGATCAAGCACTTGCTCAACAGTGAATCCAAGTCGCGCGGCCGTTCGGCTGTTGATCTGGGCCAGCCCGAGATCGACAGTCACCCCGGCAGCGATCCAGACACGCGCAGCCGCAGCCGCTTGTGCGGCCGTCCTGGGTTGAGGCTTGACCTTGCCCCCGTTGACCCCTAATGCCCATAGCTCGCCCCCCGATTCGTGGCGGACGATGGCCGCCCCTGTGTCAGGGTGGACAGCCGGTGCACAAGCCAACAGGAGCGCAGTCAGCGCATCAGCGCTGATCGACACCGCCCGGGCGTTTGGTCAGTTGAAGACGAAGGGGGAGTACTGCAGATGACCGAACTTCGCGTGCACGCGGTCACGGTCGATCTGACGGGCATCACCGCACTGCTCCAGGATCGTCTCGTAGCGCTTGGCTGCGGTCCGAACTGGGTCGTATGCGGTGGAGAAGGTGCCCTTCTTGTAGACGCGAATGTCGAAGTACGCATCGACATACGGTTTGCACTCGTGAGGCGCAGACGACTCACTTGGAGACGACATGCACAGCAGCGCTGCGCATGCTTCGTTGGCCTCTTGGGCGGCTGCGGAAAGCGCTGTGACAGCAGCGCAAGCCACGAACAGGGACTTGATGGTCCTGGTCATAAGAAACTCCCTAAAACGGTTGCGCATTTCGATGAATACTCAACCACTATAACCCAATAATTTACATTTGCATCCTGGCATCCTGTCAGTCCTCACGATCCTCCATATCTGCCTCCAGGCGCCCATCGCAGTCCTGGATGTACGCGGAGTCATCACCGCTGTATGTCTCGCGGTGCATCTGCCTGCAGAACGCGACCGGCTTCGTTCGGCCGCGCACCCGGTGCCACATCGCGTGTGGGCACGTCGCGCAGGCGATGAGGGCCAGATCGGTCGGCCTCTCCTCCCCTTGCAAGTCCTGCAGCCACAGCCTTGGCACGTTCGTATTTGTAGTCATCGTGATAACCCTCCTTCCTGAGCATCGCTGAAATCTTGCGGGCAAGCGCCATGTCGCTCCCCCTGTTTGTGGACTTGAGGGCCGCATGCACAGCCCACAGGTCCCGAACCACCTTCTTCCTGGTCTTCGCCCCTTGGCCCTGCTTGGCCTGGAGCTGGTCACGCCTGATGGCCGCCGCCAAACCCTCCCGGACGGCCCGCCCTTCCTGCTCCGAGCCCTTTCCGTGCACCGCCGCCTGCGACACGCCAGCAGAGCGAGACAAACGGACCTGGCGCGGCGTTGCATCCGCGTCGATCCCGTGCTCGCGAAGCGTTGCAGCGAAATTGGCCCGCCATTGGGCAATCTCGGCTTTCCGAGGATTCAAACGCTTCCCATCGAGCCTGACCGCCTTCACCATCAAATGGACGTGAGGATGTGCCTCGTCGTCGTGATGGGCGTAGGCGTACTGAGTTCCAGCAAACTGACGCCGAATAAACTCATTCGCTGCCTTCTCGAACTGAAATCGATCAGTGCCAGGCGGCATGGACAAAACAATATTGAAAGCTTCGCGACGAGGCGAAAGCGGTGGAACCACATCACCGCCCCCCGACTCCATGGAGCGAGCTAGCTCGGCCACCTCATCCGGTCCGCGCGCCTTTATACCTTGTTCATCGGTTAACTCTACATCGCCATCTCGGGAAATGTATCTCAAGTGGACAGCCATAGCCCTCATGCCACGGCCACCACCTGTGATTTTCACAACCGCTTGCGGTGTCCGGCGAACTATCGCATTGAGCGCTGCACGGGCCGTCCTTTTGCCGCTCGACAATGAGTTGAATCTAATCTGCAAACGACCAGCATCGCCAATTGGTCGCCCCTTCGCGCCTTGGTACGACCAATCCCAGCGTTCACCCCAGTCATGCAAAATCCCCTCAACGTCAATCATTGACTATTCTCCAGCGCTCACGACCTGCAATCAAATGCTTATGGACCTGTGATGATAACTCACGTAGGCCGCGCTCCAACCCCCTCAAATCATCAAGCTGCTGCTGAGTAACACCATCAAAGGCATTCGCCCGATGGGCTATCTGATTGATGTTCCGTCCAATCGCCAAGAGTTGGTAATTTATCTTTCCGAGATTTGCACGCTCATCCTCCCCCACACGAGCATCAGCAGCATGAGCCCTTGCGATTGCAATGATGTAGTCGCGTACAGAACTCCCATGCCGAAGAGCGGCCCTCTCCAGCAATTCATCCTCTGACGGCGTGAGCCGCAATTCGCGCCGCCGTTTAGGGCCATCGTGCTCGCCCACGGCCACGCGTGATTTTGGTTTCGCCTGGGCGGACTGCTTCTCGGCCAGGTGCGCCGCAATCAAGCGGCGAAGCATGTCCTTGGGTTTGACCCCTTCGGATGCGCAAAGCGCATCGAAGGCCGGCCCGTGAGGGCCAGCGTCGAAGCGCAGCTGGTGACGCTTGAAAGATGAGCTGTGCGAGTCTGACATGGCCACAGTGTGGCACAAAAAACCGGCGGTCGCCTATCCTGCTATGTCTCCGAATCCGCCCCCGCATTCAAAACCCAAGGACTCCCCTCGCCTCCGGCGCCCGACGAGTACACGAAGGGTACATGTCGGGTACACAATTCGCCCCGCAAAGGGTACATTGCGGGTACTGTTCAGGTACAAAATTGGGGTTGACGAGAGAAAAAGGTACTGTTAGAGTACTTGACAGGTACAAAACAGCCATACCGACGGCGCATGACTCAAACAACCCCTCAGACCCTCAAGGAAGCCCTAGAGCGAGCCGGCTGGCCAGAACGTCAGTTCCGGTCCACGTCGGCTGCACTGCGCCTCGCCCTGGACTACCTGGAGCACCAGCAGGCCAACGGCGTAAGCCGTGCCAGCCTGCACGAGGAATTCTCGGCGCTAGGCTTCAACTGTCCTTTCAATACATTCGTGGTTGCCCTGAAAAGGGCAAAGGCGAAAAATAAGAGCGAGACCACCTCGCCAGTTATCAAAAAAACAACGGCACCCAGCTCCGCTAACACATTACCGCAAACAACACAGGGAGGATCACGAGCAAACAAGGACCCGGAAAAGGATGGTGGGCCGGCAAAGTCGCCCAAAGGGGAAATACCGGGGTTTGTGTCGAGCGAAAAGACCGATCCCACAAAACTACGTGAACAACTCGTTTAACCAAGGAACATCATGAACAAAGTGCACTTCTTTCTGCAGGCCAAAGGTGGAATCGGCAAATCTTTTTCTGCCTCGCTGTTTTCCCAATATCTCATGCAGAAAGGGAAAACGGTCGTCGGCATCGACACCGACCAAAACAATCAGACCCTGATGCAATACAAGGGCTTGAATGTGAAGCACGTCAACATCATGGGCGAAAATCGCACATTCAACACCCGACAGTTCGACGGGATGGTCGAGTCGATGCTCGACGCAACGGACACTGAATTCGTGATCGACAACGGCGCAAACACCTTTGAGCCGCTTTGCAATTACATGATCGAGGGCGCAGTGTTTCAAATGCTGCGCGACGCTGGCCACGAGGTTGTGATTCACACGATCATCGGCGGTGGTGACAACTTCTTGGACACCCTGGCCGGATTCGCAGATTTGGCCCGCCAGTTCGACACGCCGATTGTCGTTTGGAAGAATCGACATTTCGGCAAAACCGAAGACAAGGGCGTGGAACTCGAAGAGACAAAAGCATTCAAGGCGGCCAAAAACAAGATTCTCGGCGTCATCACCCTCCCCGCTTTGAATCCGTCCACGCACGGCGCTGATATTCAGCGCATGTGCAAAGAACGCATGACGCTGCAAGAAGCCCTCGCCTCGCCTGATTTCGGCCGCATGGCTCAATCGCGCGTGAAGCGCGTTTTCGATGAGGTCTATGCCCAGCTGGACGAACTCGAAACCGCGAGCGTGTGATGGACGACACCAGCGAGTCGCGCCGGCAGCTCGCCGGCCGCCTGTTCGAGGCAGGGGGCCGACCCCTGTCCCCCGACGATCCGATTTTTGACGTGGTGTTCATCGCGCGCTCGGTGATGCGCGAAGAGCAAGCCCGCATGACTCAGGATCTGGAGACGCTGGCAACCTCGCTCGCGGAAACGCTGGCGCGCGAGAGCGCCAGGCTGCAAGCCGTGGCCAACGAGACGAGGCAGCTCGTCGAAACCCTGGCCAAGACCGCCGAACGGCTGGAGGCAGCAGAGACCGCACGAAAGCAAAACGGCCCCGCCCAGGTCGCCCAGCTGCTCGACGGCATCAATAAGGTTTTCGAGGAGAAAGTGCGAGCGGCCGTCAGCGCCGCGAACGCTGCGCCACGCACACCACCAGGCGTCCCGCCCGCCGCCTAAGGCGGCTCCACGGCAGGGGGCGTCGCCCCCTGCCCCCCAGGGGCGGCACGCCGCCCCCCGTGACGGCTGAACGCCCGCCACGGCTCCCCCCCACCATCGGCCTCCCAGCAAAGAAAGCGAAAGCCCGAGGTGTTGTAATGCAACTGGATACAGGAGGAAGTCATGAAAACACAAGACCGAGAAAATCTAGTCAAGGCCGCTCAGACCGCGAACCTGTTGGCCTCCGACCTCAAAGCTCTAACGGCCTCAGCCGACCCCTTTCTCGCAGAGTTGTCAATCGATCTTCTCGCCTCAGCGGCGGCACTGGAGCAGCGCCTGAATCGCTTGGCGGTGCTCGCATCCGACAGCTGAGCATGACCGAGGCACCGAGCACGTCCAAATGACGGCTCAATTTCACGAAGGGGACACGATGTGTACAGCGACAGAAGAACACGAGCGGGCTGGGAAGCCCATAGGTCAAATATCGCTCGTAGATTTCGCCCATGAAGCGGGCCGATCTTTCACATCCAACATCAGCCGCGATGAGCAAAAAGCAGCGGGGCAGTTCATGACCCCGCCAAAGATCGCGCGATTCATGGCCCAACGCCTGGTAAGGCCAGTCGACCACCAGCACATCCGCCTGCTTGAGCCCAGCGCAGGGGGAGGCATTCTCCTTGCTGCGGCCGTCGAATCCTTGCTCGAAAAGCCAATCCGCCCCGCGATCATCGAAGCCCTGCTGTATGAACAAGATCAGCGGCTGATCCCGGCTTTGGAAGCACTGTGTCAGCGCATCATCGAGGCCTGCGCCGCTGCCGGCGTCCGGTTCGAGTACGTCATTCGTGGCGAAGACTTTTTGCTCTCTGAACTAGCGTTGCGCGGTGAGCCTGTCGATGGCCTGCTGACCATCGCCAATCCTCCATTCTTCAAGCTCAACAAGACCACTGACGAGAGGGCACACCGCCACGGCTACGCCGTCTATGGTCAGCCGAACGTCTATGGCCTGTTCATGGCTGCAACGGCGCGCCTGACACCCGCAAACGGCCGCTGGTGCTTCATCGTGCCGCGCAGCTGGATGAACGGCCAATATTTCAAGGCGGTTCGCCACACGATGCTGCGCCATCTGACGGTGGACAGCCTGCATGCGTTCGAGAGTCGGCGGGACAGCTTCGAGGAAGACGCGGTATTGCAGGAGACAGTGATTGCGTGGGCTACCGGCCGAGCCATCCGAGAAAACGGGTTCAATGTGCTGTTCACGCGCAGCCAAGGCATGTCCGATCTGGATCAAGCCTTGGTGCAAGCAGTGCCTGCAGAGCGGATCGTGGCCGACGATGAACACGCGACGGTAACGCTTCCCTCGGACGGCGCAAGCCTGTTCGATGGCTGGTCTGCAACCCTCTCCTCCTATGGGCTGAAGGTCAGCACGGGCCCGGTGATCGCATTCCGCTGTCAAGAGTTCATCAGGGCCCATGGGAGCTATGACACCGTTCCGCTTCTTTGGATGCAGCACGTTGGCCAGCAGTCCATCAACTGGCCCATCTTCAAGAAGCTGGAGCATGTTCGAGCCACTGCGGCCAACGCCTGGACGCTGGTAACGAACACGCCCATGGTGATCATGCGGCGGTTCTCACCGAAAGAAGATGAGCGCCGCGTTACTTGTGCACCCTACCTCGGCACGCTGCCCGGCGCCGTCATCGGTCTTGAGAACCATCTGAACTACATCCATCGACCTGGCGGCCGAATGTCCCATTCGGAGGTACGCGGGCTGTCCGCTCTGCTCGCCAGCAGCGTGGTGGATCGCCACCTTCGGGCCATCGCTGGAAGCACTCAGATCAACGCGGGGGAACTGCGCTCCCTGCCGCTGCCATCGATGAACATCATCGAAGCCATCGGCTGCCGTGTTTCGGAGTTCCCCACCCTCGAAGAGATTGACACGGCCGTAGAGGCAGAGTTGGGGCTGTCCGCAGCCCCCCGGAAGGTCGCTGCATGACGTTGCCCAAACTGCTCAGCGTGGGAGACATTCATTCGCGCCTTGAGCGGCTATTCACGCCTGGCCTGGAGATGCGGAAGAACCTCGTCCGGGAGATGGCGGCCAAGACTGTCTTTGTGTTCCTGTACGGTGGCATGGTGGACGGCGCCGGTCGCTGCCTTCGCCCCAGCCATGTCTACTTCTTCACCGAAGACCAAGCGCAAAAGACCAACGATGAAGATCGGCTGTTGTGGCTTGCGCAGTCGAAGAAGCCTGGCTTCCGGCCCGAGGGCTTGCGCTGGTACGCAGACACGACACGGGAACCGATCCGTGATGAAACCATCCGCTTCGGCCTGCTGCATGTTGGCGCTGTTGGAAAGCTGCCAGGTGTCGCGGTCACGTCCAGCCTGCCGATCTACTTTCTGAAAGCCGACTTCGCGGCCATCTTTAATCCTGACCTGGACGAGGCTGCGCTAGAGGCGGCAATCACCGCCTGGCAGAAGAAGCACCTCACGGCCGCAGCCCGGGCACGCATGGCTCTGCTGGCCGCAGGCAAGATGAAGTCTGACGACGAGGTGTTGGTGAACTGCCCGGATGGCACCGTGGCTAAGCTGTCTCCAGGGCCGTCCTCCATCATTTCGAAGGCGGTGGTCGAACAGTTCGCGGCCAGCTTCCTGACTGCGCCCGCCCTGCTGTGGCTGTCAGAGAGCGGCGCCAAGGTTCGATATCAGGACGAGAAGACTGCCAAGGCCCTCGGCCTGGACATCGACCAGAGCAAGGTCTTGCCGGACATCATCCTGGCCAACGTGGGCGACACCGGGGAGGACACACACCTGGTGTTTGTGGAGGTGGTGGCCAGCGATGGCCCGATGAATCAGGCCAGGCGCGACGCACTGCTTCACTACATCATGCAGTCGGGGTTTCCAGAGGAGCAATGCTTGTTCGGCACGGCCTTCGAAGACAGAGCAAACGGAGCCTTCAAGAAGTGCCTACCGGAGTTGGCGTGGGGTACCTTTGTTTGGTTCCGATCCGAACCCGACTGCCTGATGTGGCTATACGATGAGCCGTTTCCCATCACAAACGGACTAACGGCCCCACCGCAGTAACGTCAAAAAAGGTCGAGCTGCAAGCGTTCGGCGCGCTGCGCCAGAGCAACCGCACGAACCTCGGCCAGATCCTGCACGGGCGGAACAACCTCGGGCATGCCGGGAACCAGTGCCGGCGGCGCGTCGTGCCGACGGTGTGCGCGCAAACGGTGATCCCAGCCGCCCAGGATGTGCGCCGGTGTGAACCAGTGGCCCCACTCCTTCATCGACAGGCTATTGCCGTGCACGATGATGGCCGGCACATGTGCAAGCGACAGCTGCACATAAGCCATGTGAACCGCCGTCGCGTCCACGTCTACAGCTGTGGCGTGCATGGCTTGCTGGTAGTTGATCCCCTGCGACTGGAGCGCATCGGCCGCAGCCAACACCATACCCCCAGCGCCGCACGCGGGCTCGCTCACTGTCACGAAACCTTGTCGCTCGATCGCTTCACGCGCACCGCCAAACGTGAGCCCAGCCATCAGGCGCGAAAGCTCGAAGGGCGTGAAAAACTGGCCCTTGAACGAGTCGCCTAGCTCAAGGCTCATGAACAGCCTTCCCAAGCAATCGTCCAGGCCGCACTCCAGCCAGTCCACCAGGACGGCCAGCAGCTGCGGAAACCGCTGCACCTCGTCGCGCTCGTACTCGCCCACGATCTGCATGTACCGGGCTTCGCGCGCCTCCCGGTGAACCAGGTCAACCGAATTGCTCACGGCCAGCGCTGCCAACTCGCAGAAGTCCGAAAAGACCTTGTGCAGCCGGTGCCTACGCGCGTTGTCCTGGAGCAGCTTTCCCATCGTGCGCTCGTGCGAATGCACGATCTGCAGGGCCTTTTTCTTCCAGCCCATCGCGTTGCTAGATTCCGAGCCCTTCGGGGTATTGGTGTTGTGTGTCGCGGTCATGTCTGCTCCGTTGGTTGATGCCATCGCCTCGCTGAGTTCGTCGCCCGGTGAACGACAGCGAAGGGCAGGGCAGGGGAGCAAGGGCAGGCACGGAAGCCGCAGCCCGGCGCGCAGCGCCGGGACCGGGTGAGTACCTGGTGAAACGGACCCTTGCAGGCGCGCAGCGCCGGCCCCTGACAGGACCAAAGCAAAGTCACCGGACAAGGCGACAACTCAGCGAGGCATGACGCACCGCGAACTGGACCGCGACACACACCAGGCGCGCAGCGCCCGCGCTACGGCCACAGGCCGGGCCAGAGCGCAGCGCCGGCAGTCGCAAGGCGACAGGGCAGGGCGGCAAGCCGTGCCGGTTTTCGGGGGAGCCATTCGGCGGGGGGATGTTGGCCAGGGCCGGCGCGGTTGTGCCCCTTGTGGGCACGTTCCGCCGGAGCTGGCCGACTTGCCCCCTTGAGAAATTCAGCGGACGCCGCAGAGCGACCGATGGGGGAGAGAAAGCCGCGCGGCAAGGGGAGGGCGACGCCCTTCCCGTTGAGCGCAGACCCTGAAGTTGGTCACAACCGCATCACCAAAGCGGGGGATGCCTTCATAAAACTTACGTATTAGCGTGCACAACCCCGCCTACGGGCTGTAGGCACTCTTCGAGGAGAAGCGCTATGTGGAAGGTTTACGTGCAGGACGCTGCGACAGGCTCAATCGCGGAACACAGCAGCGGCACCGATGTCGCCAGTTGCAAAACTTTGGTCGCCGCCGGAGTAGCTGGCAAGGCCCTCATCCTGTGGGATGGCGCCGTTCCATCCAACCCGGCTGACCAGGACAAGCTCTTTCAGGAAGTGTTTTCCGCGAACGGGGACGAGGTTAGCCAAATTACTCTCGGCCTGACCATGCAGGAGCCTCAAAAGAACGCCGCATTGTCGTCCTGCTCGGGTCGCTGCTTCTGCGTCGTCACACGAGGCAGCCGCAGATGTGAAACCTACTACTGCTTCGCGAGCGGTCTCTGCTACTGGGTCCCTTGTGGGAGCGGTTGTTGAGCGAAACTGAACCCTCGCTTCACACATGAACGAACCCAAGAAAATCTATTGACGGACCTCGAAGCCGAATTGAGTCCATTAAAAGAGGCGCTAAAGGCGCCTCTTTCTTTTCAGCTGAAGATGGGTACCCGTCAAGCCTCGGCTGTGTACGCCTTAAGCGGCGCAGGGAGCCAACGGCGACCAGCAAGGCGCTGCTGCGCGACGGTGATCGCGTCGGCCTTCTTCATGCTGGCAATGTCGGCAGCATCGCTCCCGGCCTCGGTCACGGCCTTCATCATTGCCGCCTTGGACACTGCGCCCAGGTACGTCTCTTCGGTCGGCTCCCACCAGTCGGCCATGTCAACGGCGACGGCCTGCTCGATGGCGGCTGCAGCGTCGAATCCGTGGGCGTTCGCCTTCTTGCCTTCCTGCGAAATCACGTTGTAGGAGCGCCCCACGAACAGCGCCAGTATTTTGACCAGCTGCGACTCGTCAAGGGTCAGCAGTCGAGCGAAGACCTCGGCAGGCTCGCCGGTCATGTCGGGCAGCACCTCGGCCTCAGCGGCCAGCAACGCGGCGGCGGCCTTGCACTGCTCGTAGCCTGCGGCCTCACGGCGCACGTCGTGCCCTGCGTCGGTCATGCGAAACCGCAGCGGCGACGACAGCCAGGGCGACGAGTCGGACATGCACAGGGCGTGCACTAGGGCAACAAGTGCGGCCTTCGGGTTCCGGGCAAGACTGGCGGCAACCGCTGCGGTGCGGTGCGCCGTCAAGCTGGACATGAGGGACTTGCTGAACTCGGCCCGCTCGCCAGCAGCAGGGCCTTGCACGCCGACAGCCTTCCCGGCCTCTGGATCGCTCGGGCGGTCTTCCTTGCGCATCACACCGCAATACTCGAACAACTTGGCGTTGTGATCGAGCACCAGGACAACACCGGCCACCGCCTTCTGTTCGTCGGACCACCCCAGCCGCGCGTGGTCAATCTCGCTTTCCTTCGCGTCCAGGTCGCCTTGCTCGTCGCAGAGTCCATCGACTTCCTCCGCAGCGGCCTCGTCGTGTTCCGCTGGCCCCTCCAACTCCTTCAACCGGGCTTCGATCTGCGTCCGGCGTGTCTCGATGGCCTGCAGCGCCTTGGCCTGCTCCGGCGTGGGTTCCTGCACCTCCGGCTGCAAGCGGATCAGGTCACGCGGCATGGTGTGGATCGAAAAACCCTCGCGGTACTCGGCCCACTTCCACCCAGCATCGGTCAGGGCCTTGGCCGCTGCCGCCACCCGTTCATCGAACAGCTGGCGCAGCAACACCTTGTCGGTGATGTAGACGCCCTGCCCCTTCTCGGCGAACAGGTCTTCACGGGTCGCACCGCCTGCCTTCTTGTACGCCTTGAGGCCCACAAACCGAACCATCGACGCATTGGCGCTCATGTCGTCCTCAGACAGCAGATTGCGCACGTAGTAGGCGCTGCGGCTGTGCGAGGGCAGGGCGGCCCAGGCCTGCCGCTGCCTGTCGTGGTCCTCGGTCTGTGCCAGCGCCTGGAGCACATCGACGGACACTTTGCCCTCGCGGTACATGTCCACGAATTCCGGCGCGAGGTTTGCCAGCGCCAGACGGCGGCGAACGGTCATTTCCTTCACACCGTAGCGGGCCGCAATCTGCTCGATGCTCTTGCCTTCCTGGCTCAGTGTGCGAAACGCCACCAGTTCATCGGCGGGGTTCATCGGCTCCTGAGTCACGTTCTCGGTCAGGCTCACGGACACCGCCTGCTCACTCTCGAAAACACGAACAGGGATCAACGCATCGGCGTCCATCTTGCCCTGCTCAACCAGCAGTTGCAGCGCCCGCAGACGGCGACCACCGGCCACCACCCCGTAACCCTCCACACCGTTGACCACCTCGACCACCACGGCCAGCGGGTTGAGCAAACCACCCTCGGCCTCGATCAGGCCCGCCAGTGAACGGATGCCCTCGGGGTCGTGCTTGCTTCGGACATTCGATGCCGACAACCACAGCACCGACAGCGGCACCAGATCATCGCGGCCCGCGATGGCCTCGTTCATCACATCCTGTTGAGCCTGCTTGAGTTCGGGTTTCTTTGCCATCTTTGACTCCAAAAAGTGCTGACCGGGTTCCAAGATTCAGAGCCCTTCGTGAATCTGGCTCTGTGGGTGTGTGGCGGCCCCGGTGTTACCGCCGCCGTGCTTCCTGAGTTCGTCGCCCGGTGAACGACAGCGAAGGGCAGGGCAGGGGAGCAAGGGCAGGCACGGAAGCCGCAGCCCGGCGCGCAGCGCCGGGACCGGGTGAGTACCTGGTGAAACGGACCCTTGCAGGCGCGCAGCGCCGGCCCCTGACAGGACCGAAGCAAAGTCACCGGACAAGGCGACAACTCAGGCAGCACGGAGACACGGTGGACCCGCCACACACACGCAGGAGCTGCCGCGCGGCGAGCGCCCACCAGGCCGAAGGCCTGCGCGTCCGGCCAGCGGCCGGGCCGGCAGCGCCGGCATCAGCGAAGCGAGAAAAGACGCACCCGGCGCCCACTCGTTTCGTCGTGACGGTCAAATGACCATGCGGCCGACCGGCCGAACTGGAGCAATCAATGACAACTTGGATTCACGAACACGGCCACCTGGTGGCCCGCAACGACGCCGGCGGCGTCCTGGTCAAGCTGCCGGCCGACCGTGCGTTTTCTCCGCTGGCGGATCTGCTCAACGCTTGCCCGGATCTGAGCCGGCTGCTGCTCGCCGGCTACGGCTGTGGCGAGCAAAAAAAGGGGCCGAAGCCCCAGGGTCACACCAGGCCCAGCTCGGCCATGGAGGTGACCTTCTCCGCCGTGATGATGAAGTGATCGAGGAGACGCACGTCCATCATCGCCAGCGCTGCCTTGAGAGTCGACGTCAGACTCTCGTCGGCGCGCGATGGGGTCGAGGCGCCCGAGGGGTGGTTGTGGTACGCGATCAATGCAGCCGCATTCGCGTTCATCGCCAGACGCACCACCTCGCGGGGGTACACGCTCGTCTGACTGAGCGTCCCGCGAAACATGTCCACCGCCTCGATAAGCCGATTCTGGCTGTCCAGGAGCAAGACCCCGAACACTTCATAGCCGCGCGTCGCGTGCCGGCAGCGGAGATAGTCGCGGACCGCCATCGGCGAATCGAACATCGCTCGGCCGACGATCTGTCGTGCCAGGTGCTCTTGCGCCGCTTTCAGCAGCTCGTCGCCCGTCGCAGGGCGATAAACACCCTCGGAGTCTTGGACGTAGAGAGCGGGAGCGGGGAGGTCCTGGGAAAACAGCGACATGTTGCACATCCTTTGTTGCAGGGCGGGATTGCCCGGTGCCGGATGCAGCACGCCGCAGCGCAGGTGTCAGGGGTCAACGACGGCCGTAGGCCGCAAGCGACCGGACCGAAGGGGAGGGCGCGCAGCCCTTGACACCGAGAACGGTGTGATAGGGTGAAGGCATCAGCAAGCCAACCCACCAACCATGCTGGAGTGAAGAGGGGAGGGGTCGGCCATGCGGCAGGGGGTGCGAACCCCCTGGGAGCCGGCAAGGTGGCCTAGAAGGTGGCCGCAGGCCAGTCCCGAAGGGGGTTCTAAGCCAGAACCGCCGAAATTTCCGTCATCCCAGCTCCAGCCCCGCCACGAGCGCATCCAGGTCGATCATCTTGCCGTCGCTCTGGAAGGTGTAATGCCCGTTCAGCAGGATGTGCCGCCAGGCCGCCGGCGATATCTGGGTCAGGAGAGCGTGCGCCTTGGCGTTGCCGCTCGCCTCGTACTTCATCAGCAGCCGCGAGAGGATGGCCGAGTTGTAGAAGATGACCGCGTTGGCGATCAGCCTGGCGCACTGGTTGCTGATCTCAATTTCGATGTCGGTGCGCCCGGTCAATTCCTTCTTGCCGCCGACCTGGGCGATGGTTGAGCGTAGCTGGTGATAGGACTCGATGCGGTTCTGTGAGCGGTGAACGTTGCGCTCCAGTTGCGGATCGCGCAGGTAGCGCAGCGTGTAGATGCTGCGGATGAGCTTGTCGAACTCGAACACCGCGCGCCGCGTGGGGTTCGGCGCGGTGTAGGTGCATAGCTTGCGGATCAGCGTGCCCTGCGTCATCTCCTTCAGTCCGAGCGTGGCGACAATCTGGTCGAGGTTCGGCTTCTCGCTGACTATGAGATCGCGGTCGATTCTCCCGGCCGGCCGGATCAGGCACTGATCGTACAGCGCCGGATCGTCGGCACTGTAGAGTTCCTTCAACTGATCGCCAAGGTCGGTGAAGCGCGGCTCGAAACGCAGGCCGAACCAGTGCAGGATAGCGAAGTTGGCCTTGTTGACGCTGTGCATGTCGCCGGTGATCGCGGTCGGCACGATGTCCGACGTGTTGCGATACCAGATGTCGAACACGTGATGGGCCTCGTAATCGTGCGCGCCGATCAGGTAGCCGTTGAGCGGCACGTGGTTGCACAGCAGCGTGTAGGCGACCACGCCCTTGCCGCGCCCAAAGTATTTGCGCGAGTGGCGCGCTTTCACGGTCGGCCGCTCGACGCCGAATTTCTGACCATCGACGGCACCGTACAGTGCATCGAGGTCGAACGAGTAGTACGGGAAGATCGGCAGCGCGGCGATGGCGTTGCTGATGCAGTCGTTGGCCGCGTGCAGCGTTGCGTGGCGCAGGTACTGTTGGTAGGCGCTCTCCAGCACGTGGTACGGGATGTCGCTGGTGCGTGCCATGACCTGGTTGCCGTGGTTCATCGCCTGCGCGATGATGACCGCCATCAGGCTGTCGGCGTCGGCGACCTTCTTCGCATAGCGCGGCTGCAAAGGCGTCAGCGCCGACAGGAACTGGCACTGGCCGTTGACGAAGCGGAACACGTCGGCCACGTCGCAGAACGGCAGTTGCTCGTAGAACGCCTTCTCGCGCGCCTTCTGGTTCTCGCCCTTGGGCTTGCGCCATGTCAGCTTCTGCGTGTCCTTGTCGTATTCTAGGTGCGTCAGCTTGCCCTGCTTCAGCTCGCGGTTGAAGGCCAGCCACTGAGCGCGCAGCTCGGTCGCGAGCGCATCGAGCTGGGCATCGAGTGGCTGCCGCAGGAACGGGATGTCGATCTGCGCCAGCACGGCGGCCTTCTCATCCAGCGAAACCAGCTCGTCGGAAAAATGCCGGTGCTGCAAGCTGTCGTCGAGGTAGAGTTCACCCGACTGGAAGCGCTTCCTGACCTGGCGGTACAGCCAGAACTCGTAGCGGTCGGCATGCAGGTCCGTCGGCTTGCCATCGGCATCGAAGGTCAGCAGGTACGGTCGCAAGCGTTTCGGCAGCGTGGCCGCTGGACATTCGGCGAGCGGCCGTTGCGATAGGCGCTGCTGTTTGGCGAACACGTCCTTGGCCCAGGCCAGCGCCACGAGCCACGGGCTGCCCGGATCAGTGCCAGCGAGGTCGAGCGCGACATACAGCGGCCGAAGATGGCGGCGGATGCGCTCAGCCAGGCCGTCCACCGCCTGCCAGTGCAAAGCCAGCTTGCTCACCGGCTTCACGCTCATGCGCTGCGCGGTGGTTTGCAGCGTATCGCGGGGCATGATTTTGTAGGCGCGCTGGCGCACATCGCCGAACGGCGTGGGATCGGGCACGCTGTCGTCGATGTAAAGCGACAGCAGGCGGCCGACCTGCGGTGTGTCTTGCTGACGGCGCACCTGCTCGGCGACAAAGGATTGCTTTGCGCCCGCACTGCTTTCGTCCTCCAACTGCTTCATGTGGTAGGCCATCGCATCGACCAGGTTGTCGGAAAGCTGCCGGTAGCGCACCCAGGCATAGCAAAGCAGGTAGAGGTAGGTCTGATCGGCCTTCAGGTTGCGTAGATCGTGGACGGTGTAGAAGTTCGCCAGGCTGGCGTAGTACAGCAGATTCTGCTGCGAGACGCCGAGCTTGGGCAGCAGCGCCTTGGCGATCCGGTGCAGCGGCTCCAGCGTGGCGCGCTTTTCGCGTTCGCGGGCCATCTGACGCCAGCCAAAGTCCTTGGCGTCCTGCTTGAGCGCCGCCAATTGCGACAGGGTGTCGTCACGCACTAGAAGCCGACCCAGCGCGGCCTTGGCCGATTCGTCCAACACTTCCGACAGCAGGCCAGCCAGCCGCCGACGCTCGGCGGACAGGGCTTCGCTCACCAGCTCTTGCAGGGTGGTATAGCCGGGCCGGATGATCTTGTGCTCGTTTAGCCAGACGATCAGCTCGGCGGCGATGAACCCCGGCATCACGTCGCGCCGCACGGTCTGCGCGGCCTGCTGCGCGAGCTGCGCCAGGAACTCGGCCGCCCACGGCCGGTAGCCGAACAGATCGGCAATCCACTCGCGCTGGGTGTAGTGCTCGTGCTTGGAGATTGGCTTGTGCTCGAAGGACTCGCCGTGGAAGTAGCGGCTCAGCACGAAGGCGCAATCGTGCTCGACCTCACTCCAGTCGAAGCGGAAGAAGGCATGCTTGGCCTTGAAGTAACCGATCTGCAAGATGCAATAGACCTGGGCATGGAGACCAGGCCGGCTGCTGGCGAGCGCCAGTTCGGTTTCAGTCAACGCCAAGTATTCCAGCCGCTGGGCGTCGTCGAAGTCCGGCAGGCCGTACAGGGCTTCCTGCTCGGCGTCCGACAGGACGGTCAATCGTTCGCTCTTGGTCGTCATCGCGATGACGCTCCACGAGAGCCCGTCCAACCAACCCGTGCCAGGGTCTCGATCAGCGTGGTTCGCTTGACGCCGAAGTTGCGGCACACCGCCGCCTTGGACATGCCGCCATCGAGCGCAGCGACGATGGCCTCCAGCTTCTCGCCGGTGATCGCCTGCGGCCGGCCGCCGATCCGGCCGCGTTTGCGGGCGGCAGCCAGACCGGCGACGACACGTTCCTGGATCAAGGCGCGTTCGTACTGCGCGAGCGCGCCGAACACCTGGAACAGAAACTCGCCCGAGGGCGTCGTGGTATCCAGGTTCTCCGTCAGCGAGCGGAACGCCACCTGCTTTTTCTTGAGCGAGGTCACGATGGCGAGCAAGTGCGACAACGAACGGCCGAGCCGGTCGAGCTTCCACACGACCAACACGTCGCCAGGGCGAACGAATTCGAGCGCCCGCGCCAGGCCCGCGCGGTCGTCCTTCGCGCCGGAAGCATGATCCTCGAACAGATGCCGCGCATCGACGCCGACGGCGAGCAGCGCATCGCGCTGCAAGTTCGTGCTCTGGCGGTCGGAGTCCGACGACACGCGCATGTAACCTACCAACATAAGCGGAAAACCATTAAGACGAGGTTTCCGTATGGTAGCGTCTGGCGACAGAGTTTTCCGCACAATTTTGCGGCCACTCGGAGGTTGGTGCAGAGGACCGTTGAAGGCCTGTCGAAAAACAAATGTTTTCCGACAGGCCTTGGCCTAGCGCACGCCCGCCTTGCAGCGTTCTGTGAATAGCGCTTAGTAATGACGGCGTATATACTTTGTTAGTATCAAGTGGCAGGAGGCCCCGATCATGTCAAAACAAGCCGTTTTCACGATGAAGCTGGAGCCTGAGTTGCGCGCCGAGTTTATGGCCGAAGCCGAGGCGGCCCATCGCCCGGCGTCGCAAGTGCTGCGCGAGCTGATGCGCGAGTTCGTTCAGCGCCAGCGCGAGTCGCGCGAGTACGACGAGTTCCTGCGCCGCAAGGTCGAAGCCGGCCGGGCTTCGATGCGCGCTGGATTGGGGCGGTCGAACGATGAAGTTGAGGCCGAATTCGCCGCACGGCGTGCCAGTGTGGCGAGCCAGGCGTGAGGGTTGTTTGGACGCCCGAAGCGCAGCAAGACCGTGCCGATGTGTGGGACTACATCGCAGCCGACAATCCGCGCGCGGCGGCCCGGATGGATGAGATTTTCAGCGACGCGGCCGCCCGCTTGATCCAGCACCCCATGCTGGGCAAGCCGGGAAAGATTCCCGGGACCCGCGAGTTGATCCCGCACGAAAGCTATCGCCTGGTGTATCAGATCGACGGCGAAACGGTGTGGATACTGACGCTGGTTCATACTGCCCGCCTGTGGCCGCCTGTGCGCGATTAAGATATGATCATGGCAACAATGAAACGGCGCGTTGACAGACTGCTTTCGAGCCAGACCGCGGTCGGCGGCAGGCGGCCAGTTGCGGACGGTCAAGCATCTTCCCGGTAGCGGACGTTCAATAGTGTCTCTGACCTGCTTCGCTCCCTCTATGAAGGGAGGTCGCTGGCCCATCCGCGCACTCACAGCCTGCCAGTAGGCGCAAATTGGCAGCGCTCCGTCCGGCAGCGCACAGACTGCGGCCGTACGTCCGCGTAGGTTCGCTTCAGCAGTTTCGATTCGAAAGTTCAATGTGATTGCTGCGGGCGGTCGTCGCAGTTGCGCGGAGGCGATGATGCACAAGCACGGGATCGGCAGATAGGTTCTTCGAAGCTGCAAGAGTTAAAACATTCACACATGAAAGATTGAAATGGATACACGATTATTTGCTTTCGTCGGCGCAGACATTGGCCCTTGGCGGATTGTCAGGGCCGAAACGAGAGTTGGCGAGCCCCTGCCTGAAGCCAAAAGGCTCAACGTCGTATCCGCTTCAGAGTTGCAGTCTGAAACCAATGCACCCTGGATACTTCGTGGAATAACCAGCAATGAACGATATGTCATGCGCGCAGAGAAGAATGAAATTGTAGCGAAGCAGCAAGGTCTGGCGCGCCCAGAAGCAACGTGCGGTGCGCTAATACCGATCCGGAAGAACGCAGCTTGGTGGGAGCTCACGCAAGACGAACGCCGGAGCGTTTTCGAACAGTCGAAGCACGTCCAAATCGGGCTTCAGTATTTGCCTGCAGTAGCGCGCAAGCTCCACCACTGCCGCGACCTCTCAGAGAATGAACCGTTCGATTTTCTGAATTGGTTCGAATACGCGCCAATTCATGAGGTTGAGTTCAACAGGCTGCTTTCCGAACTGCGTGCGTCAGAGGAATGGAAATACGTCGACCGAGAAGTCGATATTCGTCTTACGCAAGCACAGGTCTAACCCGCCGATGAACACGGACCCCCAACAGCGGCGCGTTGCGCCGCCGTTTCGGGCCGGTTATCGGCAACGTAGAACTCTCGGATACAGTTGTTCTGTAATAACTTCTCAAGCCAAATTGATTTTTGGAGTGGATATGGAAATGGAATCAAGAATATTTTCGGTAACAGAATATATTCGTCCGTCTGACGGCGAACCAATTCGTTCAGTGGTTCTGGAAACCAAGGACTCAGCAGTTGTTGTTTGGCATGCCCATCCTGGGCAAGAAATAACCGCTCATGTTCACCCGGACGGCCAAGATACTTGGACGGTTATCTCTGGAGAGGCTGAGTATTACCAAGGAGGCGGCAAAGTCGCTCATCTAAAGGCTGGAGATATTGCCATAGCAAAACCTGGCCAAGTGCATGGCGCTCTAAATACTAGTCCAGTGCCGTTTGTATTTGTCTCAGTGGTTGCATCTGGCAACGCGGGTTTTGCGTTGGCTGAAAAATAGTCTTTCTCAAATGTGTGCCCCAGAGAGTTCTAACCCATCCATCAACACGGACGCTGCGCGATGAAGCCGCGCCGCGCCGGCTAACTCCACGTTGAGCGTCAGCTTTCCATATGTCTGGGGGTCTGCAACGGGTCGGGTGCCGTCGCGTGCGCAGTGTCAAAGCTGACATGACTAATACATGAGATGGGCTGATGCTCGCCGTCCGGTCAGGCAGCTGCCCCCCTGCAGGACTCACAGCAGTTGTATGCCACCCGTCATCCGAGACGTCAGTCGGCCTCATCCAGACCGGAACAATCTGGACGTGACGTCCGGCTGGCATTGCCGTGATCGAAATGGCGGCTAGTGACACGACTGTTGGGTCTACCCCATCGACCGGGCGCGGGACAAGCCACGTTGATCGGCTGACGGAATTTTCGGCGGTTCCGGCTTAGAACCCCCGAAGGGACCAAGGCGAATAGCCGCGCCTGGCAGGGCATCCGGTGTCCGCGCAGCGGACATGCCCCATCACCAGTACTTGAATTCCTCTTTGCCTGGCGTTTCGTAGATCTTGCCGAAGGCAGCACCATTGCGGAACTGCACGGTCAGGATCTCGGGTTTGTTGGTTCCTTTGCCAACCTGCCAGGCGTAGGTAACTTCCGCCCCGTAGTCCTGTTTCCCCGCGTTGTAGTCAACACCAACAACATCCCGAACCTGCTGGTACGTCATCCCCTGAGAAACAGATGTGTAGGCCGAATAAAGGTCAACCGTCGGGGTTTCTTCACCCCCACCGCCACCGCCACATGCGGACAGAAAAAAAGGAACGGCCAGCACAAAGCCGGCAACGAGGCGCCGTTTCATAAACACTCCCTGAATCAAGGCTCAAATCGAGCCCGCGAAAAGTCTAAACGCTCAGCAAAAAGTTACAGATCGAACCCTGCTCAACGATCGCGGTCACGATCTTTCGGAGGCGTAGTAGTCGGCGCCGGAACAATCCCGCGTTCGCGAACAAGCTGCAAAACAGCCCGTGCCTGCGCCTCTGCAGAAGGTTCCTTGGACGGGTGCGCGAGACCATGCGTGCCGCGCAAGGCCTCAGCAGGGCTAGGTGCCTTCGGCGACTCCCCGGCCTGCACCGCCTGGCCGAACTTCTTGGCCAGAAGGCCCTTTTCCCCTGCCAGCTTCAGAGCGGCATCGAGTTCCGCCGTACCCGTCTTGGACGGATGCGCGAGGCCGTGCGCGCCGCGCAAGACCTCAGCAGGGGTAGGAACCTTGACCGACTCCCCAGCTTGCGCCAGCGCGACACCCAAACGGTGAGTCGTCCCGATGTTGTCGTAGACAGCCGCCATATAGGCGTGATCGGCACCACGGGCCTGTGCCAGTTCCCTGACGATTTCCCACCCGTTTTGAACGGGAGTAAGGCGTTCCGGCGTCAACTGCTGGCCAGCGCGAAGCGCTGCAACAGCCGAAGGGTGTTTGTTGTCGCGCGAAGCGCTGTCGTACAGGACAGCCCCATCCCGCGTGATCACGCGGGATCTGTCGACCAGCGGCGCAACCAGGGCCACCGATCTCTCGAAGCCCTGCATTGCCTTGTCGTGGTAGTCCTGGGGGACAAAACGAGGGTTGTGTGAGCCCGACAAATGCTGCTGCTCGTGGCGCTGGTAAATGCCCAAAGTGCTCTCAGCGGCCGGTGTCGCAACAGCGACCAACTCCACGCGGTAGCCGTCATCCTTGCGAGCCTGGACGAACGCAAGGGCGGCCAGGCTGTCGCGAAACGTCCCCTCTTCGATGACATTGCGGCGGTCCGCAACCGCATAAGAGCGCAGCTCTCCGACCAGCCGGCCGGCGTCGGCCTGCGTCTCCTGGGAGGATGGCTTTGTTCCCTTCGTGTCGATGCGCTCGCGCATCCTGTCGGCGTCAACATGGATGTACCCGCCCACCGACGCAAGTTCATCGCGCACCATCTGGCCGGCGAAACTCTTGCCAGCGCCAGGCTGGCCACCGACAAGCGCATAGGTGGGAGTCTCAGGCGCGCGAGTTTTGCCGGCGCGCTCCCGGTAGTAGGCGCGCGCCGTCTCCTTTATCTCAGCCGGCGTGAGCGGCTGGTAGCTCTGGGCCTCCACGCTCAGGACCGGAACAGCTTGTTTTTCGGATCAAGGATCTGCACGACAGCGGCAGTGTCGCTCGTGCGCAATGAGTCCTGCAGCTCATCGAGGGCCGCCAGACGAGCCTCGTAGTAGCGAACCAGGGCGGAAGAGGGCTCGGCCTTCGCGCGCTCCGCACGAAGCGCCGCCATGAACGGCTGGCGCTCCTGGCCAAGGATTTCCAGCGCGACCTCGTACTGAATCGCCCCGCCATTAATGCCTAGATCGACTGCGCCCATGGAACCCCCTTTGTTTTGGATTCCATCATTTTGACCGAAGTCATACACCCGAAGTGCAATGAGACTGCCCATGGCGCACCTCAACCCACGGCCCGGAAAAACCGGCTCGTCAACCGGCCATCAACAAACCGGAACACCACCACACCACCGCCGTGCTCCAGCTCGTACACCGTCAACGAGTCTGCCCGGCGCCCCACCTGGTAGGCGATCGGCGCCACCGGTCGAACCTGGACGGGGGAGGGTGCCACCACCACCGGGAACCCCGCGGCCCCCATCAGCAGCAACCCCACCCCGCCCAGGACCGACGCCGAAGCGGAACCACCCGCGACGGCCACCAGCACCACACCCAGAAAAAAGACAACAGCTTTCAGTTTCATTGTTTCCTCCCTGATGCCTGCGGCCGAAGCCGCAGGCAGATCCACACATGAGGCCCAAGGCCTCGCGACAATCACCCCTTGAGCCGGCGCATCTCCTCGGCCAGGGTCCACAGAGCCCGGTTCAGTTTCACGTTGGTGTCGATGCCCTGAACCGGACGTGTCCGGGTGCGCTTGCCGGTCGTGGTGCGGGCATCAAGGCCGCCGCGAATCAGGTTCTCTTGGACGCGGTTGAAGGTCCGCCACAGGTCGCCGCCACGGTCATCGAGGCGACGGGTAGACAACACCTGGTCCTCGGTCACGGGCGCGGCTGCGGTCTCGGTGTCGTACTTGAGCGAGAGGGCGGCGCGGGCAAAAATCGCCTGCTCTTCCTGGTTCAGCTGCAGGCTCTTCATTTCCTCGCGGCTTTCAACCACCTGGCCGAACTGGTCCAGCACGCGAAACGCGCCGTTGACCACCTCGCCCACCACATCGCCGCGGTGCGGGATGCGCAGATCCTCCACCACGTCGCCGCAAACCATCCCGTTCGCACAAGCGAAGCGGAACACGCCGGCCAGCATTTGATAGCTGCTGGTGCCGTCGTGGCTGTTCAACAGGATGATTTCGTTTGCCTCTGCCGCGTTCACCTGGTCGGCGTGGCGCAGGCGGAGCATGTGCTTGGCGTGCTCGCGCTTGCCTTCGTCGCGCACCTTGGTCTGTGCCACCTCGAACGGCTCGAAGCCCTCCCGGCGCAGCGCCTGGACCACATCAATCGTCGGGATACAGGTGTAGCGGGTCGAACGGCTGCCGTGCTTTTCCTCAGCAAAGATGCTGGGTGCGTACTGGCGGATCTGGTCATCGCTCAGCGGCTGGTGCGAGCGGAAGCCCACGCGCTGACGAGAAAAACGAGAGGCAAGTCGGGGAGTCATGGTGTGTCCTTTTCGGTGGTTTTGGGTATCGAGCTGGTTTCTGTCTCGATGTCTCAATTATACCGTAACGCAACATCTACGCAATACCTACGCAACACCAAAATATCTCTTTTTCGGGTAATTTTTTGTGACAGAGAAAGTGAAAAATCCGGCAACGCAACACTTAGCAGCCGTGCGCCTGGTCGACGTGGCCACCGCCTCGGCGTGCAGCTGCTGCACCTGGTCAACCTGGCCAGCGACACCCCACCGAGAAAGCCGGGCCTCTGAGCGCTCGGCGCTGGCGACCTCGCCAACCCCTGGACCACCCCGAAAAAATCGCCTGTAGGCCCGCCAGAGCGCCCCCAGCAGCCCAAAACCCACCGCCACCACCCCCCATCCACTGATCGACAGGACAGGAGAGGGGAGCCGCTGCGACGGCAGCGGGGAGAGGGCCTTGCCCTCTCCCGGGGTCCAGGGGGCCGCGCCCCCTGCTCGGGAGCCGCCAGCAGGCGGCGGCCGGGACGGCTGTAGGCTCACTGCTGCGCACGTCGAAGGAGCCTTGACAGTTGTTTCCGAGCCGATTTGTTGGTTTTCGTCGGGATGCAGGCACGCCAGGGGGATCGACTCGGCCCCCTATGGGGGCCTAGATCAAGGGTGAGCGCGTAGCGCGAGGGCGAAGCCCTGGGGATGCCGGGTGGGACGGCCGCGAAGCGGACGGGTTTGAGCCGGCGGGGCGTAGCCCCAAGAGGCGGCGGCCACCCGCGCCAGGTTATCCACTCAATCCACAGAAACGGCGGCGCAAAGACAGGAACGAATACAGGTTCTTAAATACAGGGGAAACGGCTGAAAGTGCAAGATTTGCTATAAAAATCAATCACTTGTAACTCGCCGGACAGGCAAATCCGGGAGTTCGTATGCGTTCGTCGCGGGAGTTCGTATGCGTGGACAACCCCCGTTTTTCAGGGTAAGTCTTTGATTTACATGGAAAAGATTCGCGGGAGTTCGTATGCGTGAACAACTCCTGTTGCCCACCGGCCCATCCACAGGTCTCGCGGGAGTTCGTATGCGTCAAGACGCACCAGGAACTGGGGCCTGAGTGACGCGCCAAACCTGTTCGTATTCATAAGTTCGGCCATCGACCACTTCAATCTCAATCCCACGAAACGACTGGCGCCCAGCCTCCCATGAAAGCAGCTCGGGATCAGCAAGAGTGGCGCGGGTGCGCCTGACTTGACCAACTCCATGAGGTTGCTGTAGCAACAGCGCACGGATAGGCCTACCCAAGGCGTTCACCGTCACCCAATCGATCAGCTGCAGCTCTCCCCGGGTCGGTTCAGCAAGCTCTGATCGACGCAGCCGCAGGCCTTTTTTGCGCAAGAAAACAACCTCGTAAATCACTGTCTAAATATACAGATATTCCGGCTTTTAGGCCACTTGGCACGAGCTTCGCGGGAGTTCATATGCGTTCAGGCACTGCACTGCAAAAAAACATCAGGAGATCAGCTGCAAACAAAAATGTGTTGATATCAACAGCTGCAAACGGTATAGTTCTTCACACCACTCATCCCTTGCGGTGTCATTAAGTTGGCTCCCGCTTGGGACGGAAAAGCCGCTCTCTGGGCGGCTTTTTCACGTCTGAATAACACCCGCGCACGTGACAACCAGCGAAAACGCATTGGGGAGGACCGGCGTCTACGTAGACGGATACAACCTGTACTACGGCAGGCTGCGCGGAACTGATTTCAAGTGGCTGGACTTGGTCAAGCTTGTCGAAGATATTCTGTCGCAGCGTGACCAGAACGAGCGTCTGGAAGGAGTCCACCTCTTCACGGCACACGCCCTGGCCAAATTCGCTGGCCACGGCAAAGACTCAGTTGAAGCGCAATCGGCCTACCATCGAGCCTTGCAAGCCAAGCACGGCGAAAGGCTCACAGTAACCTACGGCAAGCACGCCTTCGACCGGGACGGTTCCTTGCTCCCTGAGTTTGTCGCCGGCCAGCCGTATGACCGCACCAAGCGCACACGAGTGTGGCGCCTGGAGGAAAAGAAGACGGACGTTAACTTGGCGATCTGCATGTACCGACATGCAGTGCAGAAGCGCTACGACCGCATCATCCTGATCTCCAACGACAGCGACGCCGAGCCAGCCTTGGAGGCCATCCGCGAGGACTTCCCTCACATAGTGGTCGGCGTCATTGTCCCCATCCGGCCGCCAGCCCTCGGCGGCGAGACAAACCGCCGCGTCAGCGGCTCCTTGGCGCTCCATGCAGATTGGGTGGTAAAGCACCTAACCGATGCACAGTTGCAAGCCGCCCAGCTCCCCGCCCAGGTGCCAACGAACAAAAAACCGATCCGCAAACCAACGCATTGGGGACCCGCACCGTAGAAGGACAAAAGTGCGGCGGTTTGCGGGAGTTCGTATGCGTCAGCGCTCTCCCAGATCGACAGACCACTTCTCGTAGGGCACCCCATGGATGTTGGTGCCCTTCCAATAAACAATTTCGATCTTTCGCTTGTCAGCCACCCATGTCGCGTGGGCACTGATCGCACGTTTCGTATAGGTCGGCGAGCCCAACAAGTCACTGAGAACTGCGTTCATATCGCGCGCTGTCGTGAGTGCTATATCGCAGAGAGCACCAACGATGCGCCCGCTTTTGACCTCAATGGACACATCTGACAAGCAGACGTTCATCCCCCGAAAACCCACGAGTGAGGCCCGCTTCGTCACACACAACTCGCCATAGCACTCGATGGTCGGATCGCGCTGCTTCAACGCCGGAAGATCGGTAGTCTCCAGAGTGAACAGGGCCTCTGCCTCGCGGGCTTTTTTCAGACGATCCTCAGCACTACGGGCCGGCACACTCTTGCTGCCACCAGGCGCCGCCGGCTGTTGAGCCTGACGATTCACATCAGCTTCCGGACGAACCGGCACAGCTGGGCGCGAAACACCTTCACGAGGCTTGACCGGCTGAGCGGGCGCGACGCGCTCCGGCTCAGCGCTCGGGAAAATATCTAGATCAAGATCCCGCGCGAGCGCGCTAGGCAACGTCAAGCACAGCGCCAACAGAAGACCTACCCCATGAGCCGTCCCGAGAACCATCAGAACAACCGCTTCTGTTCAGCACTACCCCTGCTGAGTTTGGGAATGTGAGGCTTGGATGGCATCAGGATGAGCCCCCCCCGATCACTGGTCTCGTCAACGCGCAGATCCGGATACGTCAACCGCACGATATCGAGATTGCGCTTGAAAGCCTTTTTGAAGTCTCGGGTCCCTTGCTCGGTAAAGGGGAAGCCGCTACCAAACTGCGCCTGCAGAATCGGCCAAGGAATAGGGCGCGTCGGGCGTTTGATGTAGCTCATGCGATAGGTGCACCAGCTGTAAATATCCATCGCCATCGGGCTCGGGCTCAACGCGCGGTAGGCGCGCAGATCAAGAGGAACGGGTGTTTCAATGCACTCGCGGAAAAACTGAGGGGTCAACTCGACCTGACTGTTCCAACGCCCTTGCTCACTCGTGCGATCTGCTGCGCGCCAAAGATGCTGGCCAGCCACATCGCCGGTGTTCTCGATCGCGTCGAGCGAATCGAGGCGACGCATGTCCTCCTGGTCGATCGTTCCACCACGAACTAGCGTGATGTTCTCGAAGGAGAACGAGCGGGCGTCGGGCTGGTCGCGGCGGTCGACGCTGATAAGGCTTTTGAAAAGCCGCTCCATCTGCTCGGAGACCCGGGTAGCAGTGCCACGCTTGCCGCCAGTGGCTTCAACCCCAATGGTTGCCCGCAGGAACTCCGCCAGCGTGTCGCCCAGAGTGACGACAGGAGAGCGCGTTGTCACCGCCTCAGTAATGAGCCACGACAACAGCAACCGCGGATATTTCCCGTAGGGCACCCCCTTTGGGGAAAGCATCGTCAGCGTCAAGTCGCCGTTTTGCCGCTCGAAAAACTTCGTCTTCGGGTCCTTGTAGGGCATCGAAGCACTCACGAGTGCCCGCGTCAT
>NZ_CP037867.1:4447500-4860785 GCF_004353865.1 Hydrogenophaga pseudoflava | reverse complement strand
GAAACGGGAAGGAAAGATTGTTCTTGTGGACAAACGGCTCGGGGCTGGACCGGCATTGTAGGCCCGCCGAAAAGTTATCCACACCCCTCGGGCGACTGTTACATGTTCGTCCCAAAGAGTCGCAAATCAGCCCTCAACCAAGCCTGGCGACGGCAGCGCTTGCTGCTTTGGGTCTTTCTCGGCGATAATTGCGGGTTTCCCTCCAACTTGAATCGCCCTGGCCTTGCCTGGGCCGCACTGCCATGGCAATGAAACGCACCTACCAGCCTTCGAAGATCAAGCGCGCCCGTACCCACGGTTTCCTCGTGCGCATGAAGACCCGCGGTGGCCGCGCCGTCATCAACGCACGCCGCGCCAAGGGCCGCAAGCGTCTGGCCGTCTGAGCCTGATCCGCCCTGCCGCATCGATCAGTCCTTGGTCGGCCGGGCCCACGCTCTCCAGCGCGCCTGTGACTCCGGTCGTCTGATGCAGCGCATCCGGACCCGGCCCCAGTTCCAGGCTGCCATGGCGGGTGCCATCGTGGCCAAAACCCCTCATTTCGCCCTGCACCGGTTGGCACTGCCAGGCCCGGAGCACGGGCGTTTGCTGTTTCCGGTGTCCGGCACCTGGGTTGGCGTTGTGCTGCCCAAGCGCTGGGCCAAGCGGGCGGTCACCCGCAACGCCATCCGGCGCCAGGTGTACGAGGCCACCCGCCTGGCCGCGAGCCAGTTGCCGCCGGCGGCGCTGGTCGTGCGGCTGCGCAGCGGGTTCAGCCGCGAGCAGTTCGTGAGCGCCACTTCCGATGTGCTCAAACGGGCGGTGCGCGCCGAACTGACCCAGTTGCTGGGCCGCATCGCCGCACGGCCGGAGGTTGCGGCATGATGCGCGACTGGCCGCGTCAGGTCCTGATCGGACTGGTCAAGGGCTACCGCCTGTTGCTCAGTCCCTGGCTGGGCGGCAGTTGCCGTTTCGAGCCTACCTGCTCGGTCTACGCGCTGGGGGCCTTGCAGCGCCACGGCGCTCTGGCCGGTGGGTATCTGATGCTCAGGCGCATCGGGCGCTGTGGTCCCTGGTGCGAGGGCGGTTGCGACCCGGTGCCCGACGCGGCGCCCGCACTGTTCTCTCACCTGATTCCTGTTTCCTCAGAAAAGAAGAACCCTTCATGAACGACATCCGCCGTTCCATCCTCTGGGTGGTTTTTGGTTTTTCGATGGTCCTGATCTGGGACAAGTGGCAGATCCACAACGGCAAGGCACCGACGTTCTTCCCGTCGTCGGCCGCGACCGCGCCGGCTGAGCAGAAAGCGGCGCCGGCGGCCGATGCCAGCGTGCCGGCCGCCACCTCCGCCAGTGCTTCCGCCGCTTCCGGAGCGGCGGCGCCCGATGCGGGTGCGCCCGCTCCGGCGGCTGTGCGCCACGAGGTGACCACCGATGTGTTCAAGCTGACCTTCAACAGCGAAGGCGGTTCGCTGATCGGCGCGACGCTGCTGAAGCACGCCAGCAAGCAGCTGGGCTCCGAGCCGTTCCAGCTGCTGGCCCAGAACGACCAGCACACCTACATCGCGCAGACCGGCCTGATCGGCGGCAGCTTCCCGACGCACAAGACGCCGATGGCGCTGGTGCCCGGACCCAACTCGCTGGCCGATGGTCAGGACACGCTGGCGGTGAAGTTCGAGTCGGCCGACGTCGGCGGCGTCAAGCTGGTCAAGACCTACACGCTCAAGCGTGGCAGCTACACCATCGACGTCGCGCACGAGGTGGTCAACACCGGCGCCGCGCCGGTGACACCGCAGCTCTACGTGCAGCTGGTGCGAGACGGCAACAAGACCGACAGCGAGACGCCGTTCTATTCGACCTTCACCGGTCCGGCGGTCTACACCTCGGCCCAGAAGTACCAGAAGATCGAATTCGGCCAGATCACCGACAACAAGGCCACCTTCGAGAAGAGCGCCACGGACGGCTACGTGGCCATGGTGCAGCACTATTTCACCTCCGCCTGGCTGCTGCCCGAGGGCGCGGCGCGCGAGAACTTCGCCCGCCGAATCGACAACAACCTGTTCTCCATCGGCGCGATCAGCACCCTGCCCGCCATCGCCCCCGGCCAGAGCCAGAAGCTCGACGCGCGTCTGTTCGTGGGCCCGCAACTGGAGAAGGTGCTGGAGACCACGGCCCCCGGTCTGGAGCTGGTCAAGGACTACGGCTGGCTGACCATCATTGCCAAGCCGCTGTACTGGCTGCTGGAGAAGATCCACGGCTTCGTGGGCAACTGGGGCTGGGCGATCGTGCTGCTGGTGGTGCTGCTCAAGGCGGCGTTCTACTGGCTCAACGCCAGCGCATACCGCTCGATGGCCAAGATGAAGGCCATCAACCCGCGCATCACGGAAATGCGTGAGCGCCTGAAGGGCAACCCGCAGCTGATGCAGCAGGAGATGATGAAGATCTACCGGGAGGAGAAGGTCAACCCGCTGGGTGGTTGTTTCCCCATCCTGATCCAGATTCCGGTGTTCATCGCGCTGTACTGGGTGCTGCTGTCGTCGGTGGAGATGCGCAACGCGCCGTGGATGGGCTGGATCACCGACCTCTCGACCAAGGACCCGTTCTACGTGCTGCCGTTCGTGATGACGCTGACCACGATCGTGCAGACCGCGCTGAACCCGCTGCCGCCCGATCCGCTGCAGGCCAAGATGATGTGGCTGATGCCGCTGATGTTCTCGGTCATGTTCTTCTTCTTCCCGGCCGGTCTGGTGCTGTACTGGATCACGAACAACCTGCTGACCATCGCCCAGCAGGCGTACATCAACAGCAAGATGGGCGTGCCGCTGAAGATCACCAATCCGATCACCCTGTTCAAGAGCTGAACAACGGGTTGAACCATCCGATGGGCCTGCGATGCAGGCCCATTGTTTTTCCGCCTATCCTTTTGCCCATGCTCGCTGCGTCCCGTGACCCCATCGCCGCCATCGCCACCGCACCCGGTCGCGGGGCGGTGGGCATCGTGCGGGTGTCGGGCCAGGGGCTGGCAGCGTTCGTGCGGGCGCTGCTCGGGCGCTCGCTGAAAGCCCGTGAGGCGACCTATCTGCCGTTTGCCGACGCCGCCGGCCAGCCCATCGACCACGGGCTGGCACTGTGGTTTCCGGGGCCGCACTCGTACACCGGCGAGGACGTGCTGGAACTGCAGGGCCACGGCGGGCCGGTGGTGCTGCAGCTGCTGCTGGCGCGCTGCCTGCAGGTGGCGCAGTCTCCGGGAGACGATGGCCAGCCGCTGCTGCGCGGCCTGCGCCCGGCGCGAGCGGGCGAGTTCACCGAGCGCGCGTTCCTGAACGACAAGCTGGACCTGGCGCAGGCCGAGGCGGTGGCCGACCTGATCGACGCCAGCACCGAGGCTGCGGCGCGCAGTGCCAGCCGGTCGCTGGCGGGTGTGTTCTCCGAGCGCATCCACGCGCTGCGCGACGCGCTGGTGAACCTGCGCATGCTGGTCGAGGCGACGCTGGACTTTCCCGAGGAAGAAATCGATTTCCTGCAGAAGGCCGACGCCAGCGGCCAACTGCACCGGCTGCGCGCCGGGCTGGACGCGGTGCTGGCCGAGGCGCGCCAGGGTGCGCTGCTGCGCGACGGCCTGAAGGTGGTGATCGCCGGTCAGCCCAACGCGGGCAAGAGTTCGCTGCTCAATGCACTGGCCGGGGCCGAGCTGGCCATCGTGACCCCCATTGCCGGCACCACGCGCGACCTGGTGCAGCAGACCATCCAGATCGAAGGCGTGCCGCTGCACGTGATCGACACCGCGGGCCTGCGCCACGGCGCCGACGTGGACGAGGTGGAGCAGATCGGCATCCAGCGCGCCTGGGGCCAGATCGAACAGGCCGATGCGGTGCTGTTTCTGCACGACCTCAGCCGCGCCGACCAGGCCGACTACCAGGCGGCCGACGCGGCCATCGCTGCCGACTTGCCCGCGGGTGTGACGCTGCTGCCGGTGTGGAACAAGCGGGACCAGTGCAGCGCGGGCGCGATGCCCTTGAAGGCGCGCGCCGAGGCGGTCGGCGAACTGGTCATCTCGGCCAAGCAGGGCGAAGGCCTGGAGGCGCTGCGCCAGCGCCTGCTCGATCTGGCCGGCTGGCAGCACGCGGGCGACGGCCTGTTCATGGCCCGCGAGCGGCACCTGCAGGCGTTGCGCCGCGTGGGCGAGCACCTGGCGCTGGCGCACGAGCACCTGGCGGCGCAGGCCGAGCACCTGGACCTGCTGGCCGAAGAGCTGCGGCTGGCGCAGGTGGCGCTGGGCGAGATCACTGGCGAGTTCAGCGCCGACGACCTGCTGGGCGAGATCTTTTCCAGGTTCTGCATTGGGAAGTGAGCACCGGCGGGCCGCTGGCTTGGGTACAAAATCTCACACTTGTACCCACCCCACCGGACAGGCCCGCGATGAGTGCTTCCGAGTTCGATACCGACGCGACGACCACGGCGCCCACGCTGGAGGCCGGGCGCCTGCCCGTCGTGCACGGACCCGGTGTGGCGTCTGCCCTGGCCGAGCTGGGCCGCACCGAGGACGTGCACCTGTCGCCTGACAACCGGCGGCTGGCCATTGCGGGTCACCTGAGCAATCGTGTGCTGGTCCTGGGCATCGACATCGACTGGGGCGCAAAGGGCCCCCATGTGCGCCTGCACAGTCCCCAGCCGTTCGTCTCGCGCGAGTTTTCCTACCCCCATGGTCTGTTCTGGAGCGGCGACGACACCCTGCTGGTGGCCAATCGCCAGGGTGGTGTGCCGGTGTTCCACATTCCACCGCCCACCGGGGGCGCGACACCCTGTGAACTTCAACCGCTGCTGCGCCTTGAGACAGTCCATCCGGGGCTGGTGGAGACGCCGGGGTCCGTCAGCGCCCGCCCCATGGCGTGCGGTTGCCTGGATGTGCTGGTCTGCAACAACTACACGCACCAGGTGACCCAGCACCTGGTGGATCTGGGCGGTGCCCGGCCAGGCGCTCTCGCGGGTTCTCCTCTGCTGGCCCGGGGGCTGGACATACCCGACGGGGTGGCCCACAGCCCCGACGGACGATGGATCGCTGTCAGCAACCACAACGAGCATTGCGTGCGCCTGTACGACACCAGCCGGCCGCTCGGGCCGGATGCCGAGCCCGATGCCCGCCTGCTGGGTGTCGACTATCCCCACGGCCTGCGTTTCGTGGAGAACTCGCGGCGCATCCTGGTGGCCGACGCTGGTGCGCCGTTCGTACACATCTACACCTGTCCCGATGGTCGTTGGCGGGGGGAGCAGCGGCACGGCTGCCGGCTGCGGGTGCTGGACGAGGACACCTTTCTGCAGGGGCGTTCCAACCCACAGGAGGGAGGGCCCAAGGGGCTGGACCTGGACCGCTCGGGGCACCTGATGGTGATCACCAACGAGATGGTCCCGCTGGACTTCTTTGATCTTCGGTCGCTGCCCGGGCTTTCGCTGGAGGATGGGCGGGCGGGCCCGTGTCCGGCGGAGGTCCGGCCGATGCAGGATGCCCAAGTCTGGCGACGCCAGGTGCAGGGACTCGCGCGCACACTCGGGCGTCTGGAAGAGCGGTTGCAGTCGCAGGTCGCCTTGGCGGCGGACCTGGCGCGGAAGAACGCTCAGCTGTCGCAACGGGAAGACCACTGCCGGCTGGTGGAACGGGCCCTTGCACAGTCGCAGGCTGCATTGGCCGAAAGCCAGCGAGGGATGGCCGAGCTCTTGGCCAGCCGGTCGTGGCGGTTGATGGCGCCTTACCGCCTGGCCGGCCGCGTGTTCCGGCGCTGGTTCTCGGGCGCCAAAGTGTGACGGGGCGTTAACAGGCCCACCGCTGGCCTCCTTTAGGACGCCACCGGGAGCCAAAGCGTAAGCAACGGTAACCATGGCTTGTGGGGCCATGGCTCCCGCCGGTATGGTGCAGGGATGAATGCCCGAGTACCCACCGATCCGCGGTTCGACGTGCTGGCGCTGGCGCAAGCCATGCGCACCAGCAACGCGCTGGATGCGGTGCCGGTGAACCTTTCGGATGCGCAATGGCAGTTGCTGGGCGATTACCTGCAGCCGGTGACCCTCAGCCAGGGGCAGGTTCTCATTGAGCAGGGCGTCAAGGACCGGACGGTCTACTTTGTCGAAAGCGGCAGCCTCACCGTGCATTACGAAGACGACAAGGACCGTGTGCGCATCGCCATGGTCGGCGCGGGTTCGGTGCTGGGCGAAGGGGCGTTCTTCAGTCACCTGCCCCGCAGCGCGACGGTGAACGCCGGTGGCCACAGCCGGCTGTGGTGCCTGACCCCGTTGCGGTTCCGCGAGCTGTCCGCCCGCTTCCCTGTCATTGCACTGGAACTGACCGTGGCCATGGCGGCAGTGCTGGCCCGGCGCATGTACAACAAGCCCAAGCGCGTGGCCGTCACCTGATGCAGGTGCACGACTTCCGGCGACCGGTGCTGAGAGTCTGTCCCGCTGCAGCTGTCACAAGTCAACGTTCCTGAAGGCATACTTCGCCCATGTCCCTCCTACGCTGGCTGCAAGCCAAAAAGTCCGACGCCGGAGCCACTGGCGGGCGCAAGCCCCGTCGCGCCTTCGGCCAGACCACATTGCCCCTGATCTCCCCGCGGCGGGGACGGCGCATCCTGCGCCGCGAGCAGCTGTTTTCGGTCGTGCGCGAGTCCCTGATCCGCGCGGGCGTGCTGTCCACCAGCTACGAGTTCAAAGTGCTGGCCCTGGACTCCACGGGCGACGGCTTCCTGGTGCTGATCAACCTTACGCTGCCAGCCGACGTGATGCCCGACGAGTACCTGCTGGAGATTGAGCGCTGGATCCAGGGCAGTGCCCGCTCGCGCCATTCCATGCAGGTGCAGGCGGTGTACTGGCGCCGCCAGCCGGTGCACGATCTGCGGGGTGTTGCACTCAAGGCCTCGGTGGCGGCGCAGACCCGGCGCGAGGGCGCGGCGGCATCCGGTTCTGCGCGCCCGCTGGCCCCCGAACAGGTGGCGGCATTCCGCTCGGCCCTGGAGACCCCGGCGCTGCCTGCACACCGCATGGAGGCCCCGGCCGTGGCCCAGATGGAGCAACCGCCGGAAGTCCACAGCGATTTCGCCGGACTGAGCGAAACCCAGTACGGCAGGCTCTGACCAGGCCCGGCGGGCCGCGCTCAATGACCCTCGAAATGCACCAGCGTGAAGAGGGGCAGGCCGGAGTCGAGCAGTTTGCGTGAACCGCCGAGTTCCGGCAGATCCACGATGGCCGCCCCTTCGATCACCTCGGCCCCCAGCTTCTCCAGCAGGCGGCGACCAGCCATCATGGTGCCGCCGGTGGCGATCAGGTCGTCGATCAGCAGCACACGGTCGCCGGTCTTCACCGCATCGGTGTGCAGTTCGACCGTGGCGCTGCCGTACTCCAGCTCGTAGGTCTCCTCCACCGTGGTGAAGGGCAGCTTGCCCTTCTTGCGGATTGGCACGAAACCGACACCCAGCTCGTAGGCCAGCACCGAACCGATGATGAAGCCGCGGGCATCAAGCCCCGCCACCACGGAGGGCCGCAGCGACGGCTCCATGTAGCGGTGCACGAAGGTGTCGATCAGCACCCGGAAGACCCGCGGGTCCTGCAGCAGCGGCGTGATGTCGCGGAACTGCACGCCCGGCGCGGGCCAGTCGGGCACGGTGCGGATGTGGCTCTTGAGGAAGGCGGTGGTGTCCATGGAAGCCATTATGAAGACACCGCCGCCGCGCTCAGGCGACGGGTTTGAACTGGTAGCCGCTGCCCGCGGTCTCGATGGTGCCCAACGCCGGGAACGGGAAGTGGTAGCCGCCTGCCGTCACCTTGTCCTTGACCAGCATGTCGAACACGCGGCGGCGGGTCTGGCGGGCCAGTTCGGCGTCCATGTCGAACTGCACCGCCCAGTCGGGGCTGCGCGCGAACAGTGAGGGCACGTTGGTCAGGTCGGCCACGTACATGAACTTCTGGCCTTCGGACTGCACCGACACCATGCTCATGCCCGGCGTGTGGCCGAACGCCGCCTCGGCCCTGATGCCGGGCGCGAGTTCCTGGCCGGGCTCGTACTTCACCAGGATGTCGGCCGGCAGGCTGCCGATGACTTTGCGAGCGTTCTCAAAGGCGCCTTTGGCGGCAGGGGGCGCCGCGTTCATCTTCGCGTCGTCGAACCAGAAGGCGTGTTCCGGCGCCGGCACGTGCACCTTGGCCTTGGGAAAGGCCAGCGAACCGTCCTTCTTGCGCAGGCCGTTGATGTGGTCGCCGTGGTAGTGGCTGATGACCACGTGGTCGACGTCTTCGGGCTTGAAGCCGGCGGCGGCCAGCTGCGCTGCGAGCTTGCCGGTGGTCGGCGGTCCGTTGTCGGCAAAGCCGGTGTCCAGCAGGAAGCGGCCGGCCGGCGTCACCACCAGAAACGGCGTGAACGGGATGTCGACGTAGTCGGTGGGCAGGTTCTGAGAGGCCAGCAGCGACTTGACCTGCTCCAGCGGCACGTTGCGCACGAACTCCTCGCCCAACGGGCGGCGCAGCGCGCCATCGTTGAGCGCGATCACTTCCATGGCACCCAGCTTCATGCGCTTGACGCCGGTGGCCGGCAGCGTCGGCGGACCGAAGTTCGGCGTGGCCTGCTGCGACCACGCGGACGAGAAGGTCAGGGCGGCGGCGCCGGCCATGCCGGTGCCCAGGAAAGCACGTCGATCCATCGGAAAATCTTTCAGCGGGTTGAAAGACGATGCGACGTCAATGCCGCGAGAGGGTTCCCGGCGGATGGATTGGGGAAAACCCGAGGGCTCAGCCCCCGCCCAGCAGCTTTTCTTCTGCCAGGGCCAGCGCAGGAGCCTTGCCGCTGAGCACCAGGGTGTCGCCGCCGTCGAGCACGGTGGTGTCGTCAAACGGCGTGTTCTGGCCTCCGGCGCGCCGCAGGCTGGCCACGCGCACGCCCATGGCCTCCAGCGCCACACTGCCCAGCGTTCGACCCACCTTGCGCCCGCCCGGCGGAATCGTCACCGTCGACAGCCGTTCGTGTTCGGCTTCCTCCGCACTGCCGTCATCGGCGCCGTGGAAGTAGCCCTTGAGCAGGCTGTAGCGGGCGTCGCGCTGGTCCTGCACCACGCGGATCACGCGCCGCATGGGCACGCCCACCAGCGCCAGCGCGTGGCTGGCCAGCATCAGGCTGGCCTCGATCGCTTCGGGCACCACCTCGGTCGCGCCGGCGGCGCGCAGCTTGCCGTCGTCGACATCATCGATGGTGCGCACCACCACCGGCACCTGCGGTGCGTGTTCGTGCGCGTGATGCAGGACTTTGAGCGCGCTGGCGGTCTCGATGTAGGTGATGACCACCGCGCTGGCGCGGTGCAGGCCGGCGGCCATGAGCGCCTGCAGCCGTGCCGCGTCACCGAACACCACGGAATGGCCGGCGGCGGCGGCCTGGCGCACCCGGTCCGGGTCCAGGTCCAGCGCCATGTAGGGGATGCCTTCGGCCTCCAGCAGCCGCGCCAGGTTCTGGCCGCAGCGGCCGTAGCCGCAGATGATCACGTGCTTGTCGGCGTTGATCGAGCGGCGCGCAATGCTGGTCATCTGCACCGACTGCATCAGCCAGTCGCTGCCCACCACGCGGGTGACGATGTCGTTGGTGTACTGGATGATGAAGGGCGTGGCGAGCATGGAGATCACCATGCTCGCCAGGATGGGGTTGAACAGCGCGGGCGGCACCAGCTGGTGCTGCCCGGCCAGCGACAGCAGCACCAGGCCGAACTCGCCGGCCTGGCACAGGTAGAGGCCGGTGCGCAGGGCGGTGCCCATGGGTGCGCCGAACAGCCGCGTCAGGCTGGTGATCATGCCGATCTTGAACGCCAGCGAGAGCGAGAGCAGCAACAACACGAGCGGCCAGCGCTCCAGCACCAGGCGCCAGTCCAGCAGCATGCCGATGGTGATGAAGAACAGGCCCAGCAGCACGTCGTGGAAGGGCCGGATGTCGGTCTCCACCTGGTGCTTGTATTCGGTCTCCGAGATCAGCATGCCGGCGACGAAGGCACCCAGCGCCAGCGACAGGCCCGCGTGTTCGGTCATCCACGCCAGGCCCAGCGTGATCAGCAGCAGGTTGAGCATGAACAGCTCGTCGCTCTTGCGCCGCGCCACCAGGGTCAGCCACCAGCGCATCAGCTTCTGTCCGCCGGTCAGCAGGATGCCCAGCAGCACGGCGGCCTTGAGCAGGGCGATGCCCAGCGCCTTGAACAGCTCGTCGGGCGGCGAACCCAGGGCCGGAATCAGCACCAGCAGAGGCACCACGGCCAGGTCCTGGAACAGCAGGATGCCGACCACGCGCTTGCCATGCTCGGACTCCAGCTCCAGCCGCTCGGCCACCAGCTTGATCACGATGGCGGTGCTGCTCATGGCCATCACGCCGCCCAGGGCCAGCGCCATCTGCCATTCCATCTTCCACCAGGTCGGCAGGAACCAGCCCAGCGCCAGCGAGGCCAGGGTGGTCAGCAGCACGGTCAGCACCACCTGGGACAGGCCCAGCCCGAACACGTGGCGCTTCATGGCGCGCAGCTTGGGCAGGCTGAACTCCAGTCCGATCACGAACATCAGGAACACCACGCCGAACTCGGCCAGGTAGCGCAGGCCCTGCGAGTTCTGGGCCAGCGCCAGCGCATTCGGACCGATCACCACGCCGACCACCAGATAACCCAGCATGGGCGGCAGCCGCAGCATGCGGCAGCCGACCACGCCCAGCACGGCCGCCAGCAGGTACAGCAGGGTGATGTCCAGGGAATTCATGCGCCCTGATGGTAATGGGTGCCCCACGCGATAATCCGCCTATGAGCACGGCCCTTTCCCTAGAAGCCACGCGCCTGCTGGCGATGGCGCGCGAGACCCTTCAGATCGAGGCCGAGGCGGTGACGGCGCTGGCCGGCCGGCTCGACGAGCGATTCGCCGATGCGGTGCGCTGCCTGCTGGCCTGCACGGGCCGCGTGGTGGTCACCGGCATGGGCAAGAGCGGCCACATCGGCCGCAAGCTCGCCGCCACCCTGGCCTCGACCGGCACGCCCGCCATGTTCGTGCACCCGGCCGAAGCCAGCCACGGCGACCTGGGCATGATCACGCCCGCCGACGTGGTGCTGGGCATCAGCAACAGCGGCGAGAGCGACGAGCTGTCGGCCATCCTGCCGCTGATCAAGCGCATGGGTGTGCCCTTGGTCGCCTTCACCGGCCGGCCGGATTCGACCCTGGCCCGCCACGCCGATGTGGTGCTGGACACCGCGGTCGCGCGCGAGGCCTGTCCGCACAACCTCGCGCCCACGGCCAGCACCACTGCACAGCTGGCGCTGGGCGACGCGCTCGCGGTGGCGCTGCTGGACGCCCGGGGCTTCAAGGCCGACGACTTCGCCCGCTCCCACCCGGGCGGGTCGCTGGGGCGCAAGCTGCTGACCCATGTCAGCGACGTGATGCGCAGCGGCGACGACGTGCCGCGTGTGACGACCGATGTGCCGCTGATGGGCCTGATGCGCGAGATGAGCGCCAAGGGGCTGGGCATGAGCGCAGTGGTCGACGCCGCCGGACAGGTGCTGGGCATCTTCACCGATGGCGACCTGCGGCGGGTCATCGAGCGCACCGGCAACAGCACCGACCTGCGGGCGCTCAGTGCCGGGGATGTGATGCATCCGAACCCGCGCACCGTGCGTGCCGATGCGCTGGCGGTCGAAGCGGCCGACCTGATGGAAGCCAGCCGCATCACCAGCGTGCTGGTGGTCGACGACACCGGCGCCCTGGTGGGGGCCCTCAACAGCAACGACCTGATGCGGGCGAAAGTCATCTGAGCCGGCCACCCGTTAGCATTGCCGGATGTCCGTGAACCTGCCGCCCCTGCGCCCTGTGCTGAACTTTGATCCCGAGCTGCTGCTGCGGGCGCAGCCGGTGCGCGTGGTGTTCTTCGATGTCGACGGGGTGCTCACCGACGGCGGCCTATATTTCGGCGAGTCGGGCGAAGCACTCAAGCGCTTTCACACGCTCGACGGCCACGGCATCAAGCTGCTGCAGCGCGCGGGCATCACGCCGGCTGTGGTCAGCGGTCGCGACTCCCTGGCGCTGCGGGCCCGGTTGTCCGCCCTGGGCGTGCGCCACACCCGCTTTGGCACCGAGGACAAGCGCCCCGCCGCCGAGGCCATCCTGGCCGAACTGGGCCTGGACTGGTCGGCCGCTGCCGCCATGGGGGACGACTGGCCGGACCTGCCCATGCTGCGCCGTGTGGCCTTCGCCTGCGTCCCGCCGACCGCCCATCCCGAGGTGCTGGCGCTGGCCCATCATGTGACGCAGCGCCTGCCCGGTGCCGGGGCCGTGCGCGAGCTGTGCGACCTGCTGCTGGTGGCGCGGGGCGCCTATGCGGTGGAGCTGGAGGCGGCGGCGCGATGAACACCGCAACCCTGCCGGGGGCCTCTTCTGGCCGCCACAGCTTCTCTCGCTGGTGGGACCGGATGTCCATCTACCTGCCCGTGCTGCTCATGATGCTGCTGGCGCTGGCCTCGTACTGGCTGTTGCGGGCGACCCCGATCCCCGAAGAGCCCGGGCCCAAGCCCGAGGTGACTCATGAGCCTGATTACTTCATGCAGCGCTTCTCGGTCAAGGTGTTCGAGCCGAGCGGGACACTGAAGACCGAGCTGTACGGCACGGCGGCGCGGCACCATCCCGACGTCGGGACCCTGGTGGTGGATGCCGCCCGCGTGCGCTCCTTCGGGCAGCAGCGCCAGCTCTCCACCGCCACGGCCCGGCAGATCACCAGCAACGACGAGGGCACGGTGTTTGTGCTGGAGGGCAACGCCGCCGTGGTCCGTCAGGCCGGCAAAGGCGTCAACGGGGAACCGTTGCCGCGGCTGGAATTTCACGGCGAGTACCTGCGGGTGAGCACCGAGCCGGAGCACATCATGTCCGACCAGCCCGTGCTGCTGGTGCGCGATCAGGACCAGATCACGGCCGACAACCTCGACTATGCGGGCGACGCCCGTGTGGCGGTGCTCACGGGCCACGTGCGCGCCTTGTTCGCCCCCCGCCCATGAGCAGCGTGCCAGGCACCAGCGCGCCGCTGGCCTTCATCACCGGCGCTTCCAGCGGTATCGGTCAGGCGCTTGCCTTGCGCTGTGCCCGCGCCGGTTACCGGCTGGCCCTGGTGGCCCGACGCAGCGAAGAGCTGCAGGCCTGGGTGGACGCGCAGGGCTGGGACGCCCAGCGCTGCCGCGTCTACCGGGCCGATGTGGCCGACATCGATGGCATCGTGCAGGCCGGCCTGAGCTGCCTCGAGCAGCAGGGCGTGCCCGAGGTGGTGGTGGCCAACGCCGGCATCAGCATCGGCATGGACACCACCGAGCGCGAGGATCTGGCGGTGATGGCGCGCACCTTTGCCACCAACAACACCGGGATGGCCGCCACCTTCCATCCCTTCGTGGCGGCCATGCGCGCGCGCGGCAGCGGGCGGCTGGTCGGCATCGCCAGCGTGGCGGCGATCCGGGGCCTGCCGGGGCACGGGGCCTACTGCGCCAGCAAGGCCGCCGTGGTGGCCTATTGCGAAAGCCTGCGCGGTGAGCTGCGGGGCAGCGGTGTGCGTGTGGTGACCTTGCTGCCGGGCTATGTGGACACGCCGCTGACCCGCGAGAACCGCTATGCGATGCCGTTTCTGCTCAGCCCCGAGGTGTTTGCCGATCGGGCCTTCGCCGCGATCGAGGCCGGCAGCAGCTACCGCGTCATTCCCTGGCAGATGGGGGTGGTGGCCAAGCTGTTGCGGCTGTTGCCCAACGCCTGGTTCGACCGGCTGCTGGCGGGGCGTGCGCGCAAACACCGCCAGGGCCAGGGCAAGCCGGCGTCCTGACGCTGTTGGTTCACGGCGCCCCGGCATGAAAAAAGCCCCTCGTCGAGGGGCTTTTGTTCGGGGCTTGCAGGCCTGTGCGAAGACCGGCCTGCCTGAGAATCAGTAACCGCCGCGACCGCCACCGCCTTCACGACGGCCGCCGTTGCCGTAGGGACTGCGGAAACCGCCGTCGCCACCGCCACCGCCGTAGCCGCCTTCACGACGGCCGCCGCCGAAACCACCGCCACCGGAGCGGGGGGGGCGCGGTTCCATGGGACGGGCTTCGTTGACCACCAAGCTGCGGCCGCCCAGCGACTGGCCGTTCATGCCCTGGATGGCGGCCTGAGCTTCGGCATCGCTGCCCATCTCGACAAAACCGAAACCCTTGGAGCGACCGGTGTCGCGCTCCATCATGACCTTGGCGCTGTTGACAGAGCCGAAGGCGCTGAAGGACTGTTGCAGGTCTTCGTCGCGCACGCTGTAGGGCAGGTTGCCCACGTACAGTTTGTTGCCCATGGTTGGGACTCCTAGAAACACAGAAAAAGATAGCGATGGAGCCCCGGCAGCAAACAATTCTGTAGCACGCGAAACCAACCGATCACTTGTTTTGCGCGCGTTTTGGACGCTCGCCGGGCCATTATGCGCCGTTTGTCTGAAAGCGAGTTCTTTTTTTGGGGGGGCGTCAAGCCGCCTTCGGCGCTGGTGCGCATTTGCAACACAGGGCATCCGGCAGGGGCCCGTTGTGCGACAGAACATGGGTCGTGGCCTTCCCTCTATACTGCTTCCCAGCGCCGATTTGTCCGGATTGCGGGCGCTCTACAAATACCGCTAAAGGGGGGACTCCCGGTCTCGCACCTTGCGGCACCGGGATTTCTGTTTTTGGGGCTTTGCCAGCCCCCGAGGTGAACCACCGTGATCGTCACACCACAAACCCAGCGCTTCGATGAGCCCCTGCCGCTCCGGAGTGGCGCGGTCCTGCCGGCCTATGAGCTGGTCTATGAAACCTACGGCAGCCTCAACGCCGACCGCTCCAACGCGGTGCTGATATGCCACGCCCTGAACGCCAGCCACCACGTGGCCGGGCTGCACGCCGACGAGCGTGGCCAGCCGATCGCGCGCAGCGAAGGGTGGTGGCACAACATGATCGGCCCGGGCAAGTCGGTGGACACGAACCGCTGGTTCGTGATCGGCGTGAACAACATCGGCTCCTGCTTCGGCAGCACCGGCCCGACCCACACCAACCCGGCCACCGGCCAGCCCTGGGGCGCCGACTTTCCGGTGGTGACGGTCGAGGACTGGGTCGATGCCCAGGCACGGCTGCTCGACATACTGGGCATCGAGCAGCTCGCCGCGGTCATGGGCGGCAGCCTGGGGGGCATGCAGACGCTGTCCTGGACGCTGCAGTACCCCGAGCGCGTGCGCCACGCGGTGGTGGTGGCCAGCGCGCCCAACCTCACGGCCGAGAACATTGCCTTCAACGAAGTGGCGCGCCGCGCCATCGTCACCGACCCGGACTTCCATGACGGCCACTACCTGCGCGCCGGCACGCTGCCGCGCCGCGGCCTGCGCATCGCCCGCATGATCGGCCACATCACCTACCTGAGCGACGACGTGATGAACGAGAAGTTCGGTCGCACGTTGCGGGCCGCCGATGGCGAAGACCCTGCCGCTGCTGCCGAACTGGTCTACCGGTATTCCACTCAAGACGTGGAGTTCCAGATCGAGAGCTACCTGCGCTACCAGGGCGACAAGTTCAGCGAGTACTTCGACGCCAACACCTACCTGCTGATCACCCGCGCGCTGGACTACTTCGACCCGGCCCGCGAATACGACGGCAACCTCAGTGCGGCACTGGCGCGGGCCAGGGCCAAGTTCCTGCTGGTGAGCTTCACCACCGACTGGCGCTTCTCGCCCGCGCGCTCGCGCGAGATCGTCAAGGCGCTGCTGGAGAACCGGCGCGACGTGAGCTACGCCGAGATCGACGCGCCGCACGGGCACGACGCTTTCCTGCTCGACGACCCGCGCTACCACGCGGCCGTGAAGAGCTACTTCGAACAGACCATCGCCGGAGGTGTGCAATGAGCGAGCGCCACCTGCTCGAATCCATCGCCCGGCTGGTGCCGCCGGGCTCGCGCGTGCTCGACCTCGGTTGCGGTGACGGCGCCCTGCTGGCCCACCTGCAGGCCACGCGCCAGTGCAGCGGCTATGGCGTCGAGATCGACGACGCCAAGGTGCACGCCTGCATCCGGCGAGGGGTCAACGTGCTGCAGCTCAACCTGGAGGACGGCCTCTCCATGTTCGGGGACGACGCCTTCGACGTGGTGCTGCAGATCGACACCCTGCAGCACCTGCGCAACGCCGAAACCATGCTGCGCGAGACCGCCCGCGTGGGCCGCATCGGCATCGTGGCCTTTCCCAACTTCGCCCACTGGCCCAACCGGCTGGCGGTGCTGCAGGGCCGCATGCCCGTGACCCGGCGCCTGCCCTACCAGTGGTACGACACGCCCAACATCCGTGTCGGCACCTACGCCGATTTCGAGGTGCTGGCGCGCAGCTGTGGCCTGACCGTGGACGACAGCTTCGGTCTGCAGGAGGACCGCGAGGTGCGCTTCGCGCCCAATCTGCTGGCCAGCACGGCGGTCTTCAAGTTCTCCAACTGAGTCCCCGGGCCGGCGCTCAGCCGGCTCAGGCGCCGCTTTCCCGGGCCGCGTCCTGCGCAAAGTCGGCCGTGCCCACGTCCGGCGCCTGCGTCCAGAACGGATACAGCTCGGCGAACGTGGCCCGGATGGTGGCCAGCGGCAGGTCGTCGAACTGCCCACGCTCGTTCACATATTCCATGTGCCGCTGGCCTGCGCGGTCGTAGGGGTGGTAGAGCGAGTCGCTGGCGCCATCGAATTCCAGCGGCAGCAGGCCGAACTTCTCGCACAGCGACAGGTTGAACGCGGGTGTCGCCTTGCGCCAGGCGCCATCGATCCAGAGTGCGGTGTAGCCGTGCCAGGCGAAGACGTCGGTTTTCATGGTCAGGCGCAGGCGCTCGGTGGAGAGGTGGTTGCGCACGTCGGCAAACCCCAGCCGCGCCGGGATGCCCGCCGCGCGCGCCACGGCCGCCAGCGCCACCGCCTTGGGCACGCACCAGCCGAATTCTTGCGACAGCGCCGTGCTCGCCCGCATGCCCGGTGCCGACAGGTCGATGCGGTAGGGGTCGTAGCGCAGGCGGTCGCGCACCGCCAGGTACAGCGACACTGCCCGCTCGCGCTCGGTCTGGCCGGCGGCGTGTTCGCGCGCGAAGGCCAGGACCAGCGGGTGGTCGCTGTCGATGGCGGTGCTGGGCTGCAGGCAGGCTGCAGAAGGCGCTGAGGGAGGCGTGTGCGGGCTGGACATGGACCCAAGGTAGCAGACCTTGCCGGTCGATGGCGATCACCGGCGCGACGGATGCGCGGGATCAGGGGTCGAATTGCACTCTTTTTTCGCACTTCAGCTTGTGCCCGGCGCGTCGATAGTGCTGGGGACACCGTGTGTCGCTGCAGATCCGGCACGCCATCCTGGCCCGGCAGGCGGTGTCCGTGTTCAGGCGCTTCGGTGCGGGCGTGCGCTGAAGAGGTCCCCCAAACTCAACGCGTCCATCCTCAGGCGAGGTGTTCATGAGCATTTTCAACAATCTCAAGCTGGGTCACCGGTTGGCCCTGGGCTTTGGCCTGGTGATGTCGCTGATGGCGGCGCTCACGCTTGCGGCCTATGTGGGCCTGAGCGACACGAACGACGACCTGCACAGCATCGCGGACAACACGGTGCCGTCGCTGCAGGTGGCGGCCGATCTCAAGAGCACGTCCCTGAATCTGCGCCGCTTCGAATACAACCACCTGGTGTCCGAAGACCCGAGCCGGCTGCTGGTGCTGGAAGCCGACATCGCGAAACACCAGGCCGATCTGCTGCAGACATTCAAGGCGTATGAGCCGCTGATCAGCGGCGACGAGGAGCGCGCCCTGTGGCAGGAAGCCCAGGCCGATGCGCTGCGCTACGTGAGTCAGTGGGGCGCCATCCAGGCCCTGTCCGGACAGATCGGTGGCGCCGGCAAGTCGGTGGCCGAAGAGCGCCTGACCGGCCCGTCGCGCGAGTACTTCGAGCAATTGCAGGCCAAGCTGGACAAGCTCTGGGCCTTCAATGTGAACCATGCGGACCAGGTCAAGAAGGAGTCGGCCGTTTCCTATCGGCAGGTCCTGCTGGCGGTGCTGGTGCTGGCCGCTGCGGCCATGGCCTTCGGCCTGCTGGCGGCGGTGCTGATCACGCGCTCCATCGTGCGGCCGATCACCGATGCCGTGGGCATCGCCGATCACATCGCCAGCGGCGATCTCACACAGAAGATCGTGGTCAGCGGTCGCGACGAGACCAGCCAGCTGCTGACCGCCATGCAAAAGATGCAGCAGGCCCTGAGCACGCTGGTGAGCTCTGTGCGCCAGGGCGCCGAGGGCGTGGCCACGGCCAGCGCGCAGATCGCCCAGGGCAACCAGGACCTGTCCAGCCGCACCGAGCAGCAGGCCTCGGCGCTGGAGCAAACCTCCGCGTCCATGGAAGAGATGGGCTCGACCGCGCAACAGAACGCCGACAACGCCCGCGCCGCCAGCCAGCTGGCCGCCAGCGCCAGCAGCGTGGCTGTGCAGGGCGGCGAGGTAGTGGGCCAGGTGGTGTCGACCATGCGCGAGATCCAGCACAGCAGCCAGAAGATCAGCGACATCATCGGCGTGATCGACGGCATTGCCTTTCAGACCAACATCCTGGCGCTCAACGCGGCGGTGGAAGCCGCGCGCGCGGGCGAGCAGGGTCGCGGCTTTGCCGTGGTGGCCGGCGAGGTGCGCACGCTGGCGCAGCGCAGCGCCGAGGCGGCCAAGGAAATCAAGCAGCTGATCAACGCCAGTGTCGAGCGCGTCGAGCAGGGCACGACCCTGGTGGACCGGGCCGGATCGACCATGCAGGAGGTGGTGCAGTCGATCCAGCGCGTGACCGACATCGTGGGCGAGATCAGCAGCGCCAGCCAGGAGCAGAACGCCGGTGTGAACCAGGTGGCCGAGGCCGTGACCAGCATGGACCAGACCACGCAGCAGAACGCCGCCCTGGTGGAAGAAAGTGCCTCGGCCGCGGCCTCCCTGCAGCAGCAGGCCGACCAGCTGCTGAAGTCGGTGAGCGTGTTCCGGGTGAGCGGCGGGGGGGCGATGCCGGTGCACAAGCCGGCGCCTGTGCCCGCGGCCGCCGCACCGGCCAGGGCGCCTGTCCACCCCCCCATGCCCCCGTCGCCTGCCAGGGCCCTGCGCCCGGCGCCTGCGACCCCGCCGGCCCCCATCCCCAAGACCTTGACCGCCGGCGCTGGCGCCAGCGACGACTGGGAAAGCTTCTGAACCCGCCTCCGAGGACCCGACCATGGACATGCACTCTCCCTCCACCGCTGCCGGCGATGCCCGCCACGTCGCAGGCCAGCAAGGCGCCCATGCCGAATTCCTGACCTTCCGCCTGGGTGCGGAGGAGTACGGGATCGACATCCTGCGGGTGCAGGAGATCCGCTCCTACGAGGAGCCCACGCGGATTGCGAACGCGCCGCACTTCATCAAGGGCGTGGTGAACCTGCGCGGGGTGATCGTGCCGGTGGTGGACCTGCGCATCAAGCTGGGCTGCGAGAAGGTGGAATACAACGGCTTCACGGTGGTGATCGTGCTCAACGTGCGCGGCCGGGTGGTCGGTGCGGTGGTCGATTCGGTCTCGGACGTGCTGGAGCTGGCCAGCGAGCTGATCAAGCCGGCGCCGGAGATGAACACCTCGATGGACACGAGCTTCATCACGGGCATCGCCAGCGTGGGCGAGCGCATGCTGATCCTGATGGACATCGAGGCGCTGATGAGCAGTCCCGACATGGGGCTGATGGACAGCAGTTCGCAGAACCTGCAGTAGGCCCCGGGAAAACCAGGTCTGTGTTCAAGGGCGCCCGTCGGGCGCCCTTCTCTTTGGACCCATGGTGGGCGGTCATGCGGTCATTTGCCCGGGTCCAGTGGCTCTTTTTCCGCCTTCAGTACCGGGCGGACCGGCCGATAGTTCATGAATCCCCATTTGTGTTTCAAGGACGGCCTACATGGACATGCACTCTCCCTCCACCGCTGCCGGCGATGCCCGCCACGTCGCAGGCCAGCAAGGCGCCCATGCCGAATTCCTGACCTTCCGCCTGGGTGCGGAGGAATACGGGATCGACATCCTGCGGGTGCAGGAGATCCGCTCCTACGAGGAGCCTACGCGGATCGCGAACGCACCACACTTCATCAAGGGCGTGGTGAACCTGCGCGGGGTGATCGTGCCGGTGGTGGACCTGCGCATCAAGCTGGGCTGCGAGAAGGTGGAATACAACGGCTTCACGGTGGTGATCGTGCTCAACGTGCGCGGCCGGGTGGTCGGTGCGGTGGTCGATTCGGTCTCGGACGTGCTGGAGCTGGCCAGCGAGCTGATCAAGCCGGCGCCGGAGATGAACACCTCGATGGACACGAGCTTCATCACGGGCATCGCCAGCGTGGGCGAGCGCATGCTGATCCTGATGGACATCGAGGCGCTGATGAGCAGTCCCGACATGGGGCTGATGGACAGCAGCTCGCAGAACCTGCAGTAAGCCATGAAGAACCCCACCATCAACAACCGCTCGCTGGCACGGCGCGTCGCGCTGCTGGCGGTGGCCATGCTCTCGGGCGTGCTGGTGACGATCAGCGTCGTCATGAGCCTGGTGGCCGAGGAGCGCTCCCGCGAGCGCATCGTGCAGTGGGTGGGCGACAAGACGCAGTCGGTCGCCGATTCGGTGGACGCCTTCGACGCCACCGCGCGCCTGATGACCGACCGTGCGTACCGGCCGTTCCGGGCCAAGTTCTCCCAGTTCTTTGAACTGGACGAGGCCGCCGGCCTGATCAAGAGCTGGTCGTTCCGCCTCAACGGCGAAACGAGCGACGTGGACGACTTCAACAAGATGACCGGCGGCGTGGCCACCGTGTTCATGCGCAAGGGCGAGGACTTCGAGCGCGTGACCACCTCGCTCAAGAAGGAAGACGGCGAGCGGGCCGTCGGCACCCTGCTGGCGCGCGACCACCCGGCCTATCCGCTGGTGCTGCAGGGCCAGAACTACACCGGCCGTGCCGTGCTGTTCGGCAAGCCCTACATGACGCACTACGAGGCCCTGAAGGACCAGGCCGGCAAGGTGGTGGGCATCCTGTTCATCGGTTTCGATCTCTCGGACTTCCAGACCGCGCTGCAGAAGCTGGTGAGCGAGGCCCGTTTCTTCGAGAGCGGCTCCACCGTGATCATCGATCCGCGCAAGAGCGATGCGGACGCGGTGTTCGTCGTGCATCCCACGGCGGCGGGCAAGAAGGTGCTGGAGGCCTACCCCTCGGCCGGACCGTTGCTGGCCAGCCTTCGTGCCACGCCCGAGGCGTTCGTGGCGGACTCCACGTCCCTGGTCTCGAACGACCTGTCCAGCCCCTGGGTGGTCAAGCGACCCACCAAGGCCGGTGGCTGGTGGGTGGTGGCCGAGGTGTCGGACGACGAGGCCATGGCGTCGCACTGGGCCACCATGTACGCCTTCTGGGGCCTGCTGGTTGCGGCCACCGCGGTGCTGGGTCTGGGCCTGTACTGGCTGGTGCGGCGCAATGTCAGCCGCCCGCTGGGCAGCCTGACCGTCGCGGTCACGGCCGTGGCCAACGGCGACCTGAGCCAGCGCTTCACCACCGACCGCAGCGACGAGATCGGCCGTCTGGTGCGCGAGGTCGAGGACATGCGCCAGCGCTTCGTCGGCATGCTCGGCGAGTTGCGCCAGGCCAGCGACAGCATTGGCACGGCGAGCGCGGAGATCGCCTCAGGCAACCAGGACCTCTCCAGCCGCACCGAGCAGGCGGCCAGCAACCTGCAGCAGACCGCGGCCTCCATGGAGCAGCTGACCAGCACGGTCAGGAACAGCGCCGATGCGGCGCGCCAGGCCAACCAGCTGGCCGCCAGCGCCTCGGAGATTGCGGTGCGCGGTGGTCAGGTGGTCGACCAGGTGGTGCACACCATGCAGGAGATCCACCACAGCAGCCAGAAGATCAACGACATCATCGGTGTGATCGACGGCATCGCCTTCCAGACCAACATCCTGGCGCTCAATGCGGCGGTGGAGGCGGCGCGGGCGGGCGAGCAGGGCCGTGGTTTCGCGGTGGTGGCGGCCGAAGTGCGCAGCCTGGCGCAGCGCAGCGCCGAGGCGGCCAAGGAGATCAAGGGGCTGATCGGCACCAGCGTGGACAAGGTCGAGACCGGCAGCCGCCTGGTGGGCGATGCGGGTCAGACCATGGGCGAGGTGGTGGCCAGCGTGCAGCGGGTGACGGAGATCATCGGCGAGATCAGCGCGGCCGCGGGCGAACAGAGCGACGGCATCGGCCAGGTGAACGTGGCGGTGACGCAGCTGGACCAGATGACGCAACAGAACGCGGCACTCGTGGAAGAGAGCGCAGCCGCCGCGCAAAGCCTCAGGGAGCAGGCCACTCGATTGACTCAGGTCGTGGCGACGTTCCGCACCGAGGGTGCGGCCCACACGGAATCGCTTCGCTGACCAGACCCGACCCCACGAAGGACCAACATGAAATTCAACAACCTCAAGATCAGCCAGCGCCTGGGCCTGGGCTTTGGTGCCGTGCTGCTGCTGCTCCTGCTGCTGACCGCCATGGCGTTCAATGCCGTGACTTCCGCGACCGCCGGACAGCAGCGCCTGCTCGAAATGAACCGGCTGGTGCAGCTCGCCGACGAGTGGGTGGCCAGCACGCAGCTGAACGTCAACCGCGTGATGGCGATGGCCAAGTCCGCCAACCACCCGGAGGTGGACAGCTACTTCAAGCCGCTGATGGCCGAAACCACCGAGCGCATCAACACGCTGCAGAAGGACCTGGAAGCGGCGATCACCTCCGAACAGGGCAAGAGCCTGCTGGCCGACATCGGCGCACGGCGCAAGGAATACATCGAGGTGCGCAAGACGTACTTCGATGCGCTCAAGGCGGTGGAGCCGGAGGCATCCACCATGCTGACCGAGAAGCTGTTGCCCGCGGCGCAGCGCTACATCGGCGCCATGCAGGAACTCCAGAAACACGAACATGCGCTGGTGGCCCAGGAAGTGGAGCAGGCCAGCGCCGCGCTGTCGCGCCAGATGAGCATCATCGGCGTCCTCGCCTGCGCGGCCCTGGTGGTGGGCGTTCTGGTGGCCTGGCGCGCGGCCCGTTCGGTGTCGGTGCCGGTGGCCGGTGCGGTGCGTGCCGCGCGGGCGGTGGCCGATGGCGATCTGACCCAGCCGCTGGTCGTGGACCGTGGTGACGAGCTCGGCCAGCTGCAACAGGCGCTGGCCGACATGAAGGCCTCGCTGGTGGCCACCGTGTCCCAGGTGCGCGGCGCCAGCGACAGCATCAACGTGGCTTCCCGCGAGATCGTCTCGGGCAACCACGACCTCTCCAGCCGCACCGAACAGGCGGCCAGCAACCTGCAGCAGACCGCGGCCTCCATGGAGGAACTGACCAGCACGGTCAGGAACAGCGCCGATGCGGCGCGCCAGGCCAACCAGCTGGCTGCCAACGCCTCGGAGATTGCGGTGCGCGGTGGTCAGGTGGTCGACCAGGTGGTGCACACCATGCAGGAGATCCACCACAGCAGCCAGAAGATCAGCGACATCATCGGCGTGATCGACGGCATTGCGTTCCAGACCAACATCCTGGCCCTCAACGCGGCCGTCGAGGCGGCGCGGGCCGGAGAGCAGGGCCGCGGTTTTGCCGTGGTGGCGGCCGAGGTGCGCAGCCTGGCGCAGCGCAGCGCCGAGGCAGCCAAGGAAATCAAGGGGCTGATCAGCGCCAGCGTCGACCGCGTGGACGCGGGCAGCCGCCTGGTGGGCGAAGCCGGTCAGACCATGAACGAGGTGGTCGGCTCGATCCGCCGTGTGACCGACATCGTCGGCGAAATCAGCGCCGCCGCAGGCGAGCAGAGCGACGGCATCGGCCAGGTCAACACCGCGGTCAACCAGCTGGACCAGATGACGCAGCAAAACGCGGCGCTGGTGGAAGAAAGCGCGGCAGCTGCCGAAAGCCTCAAGGACCAGGCGGCCCGGCTGGCGCAGGTCGTGTCGATCTTCAAGGTCGATGGCGCCACCCGCGCCACAGAGGCCGCGGCCAAGCCAGCGGCAGGCCCTGCTGCCCCGGTGACCCGCGCGACCACCGCACCTGTGCAGGCGGCCCGGGCTCCGGCTTCGGCACCGGCCAAGGCGGCCGCGAGCCCGGTGGTGCGCGAACAGCCGCCCAAGGCATCGGCCGCAGCACCGCTGACCACCGCCACCCGGGCTCCTGCGCCCGCTGTGGCCCCGGTGTCTCCCGCCAAGGTGGTGACCAGTGCCAGTGCCAATACCGAAGGCGACTGGGAAAGTTTCTGAAGCCAATACCAACCTTCCGGCGAGTCTCATCATGTGGATCCGGTCCTTTATGCGTTACTTTTCCATCCGCTTCCGAATGATCGGCGCCATCGGCGTCGTGCTGGCCCTGCTGTTCGTGGTGGGCAGCGCCGGCCTGTGGGGCATGCAGCGCATGCAGGCCCTGAGTCAGGAGTTTGTCGATCACGCCTTCCATGAGACCGTCGAGCTGTCCAAGCTGCGACTGGCCATGGCGGACCTCAGCCGCCACGAGAAGGACATGGTGATCCACTATGAATCGCCCGAGCAGCTGTCGCTGGCGAACATGAAGTGGGAGAAGACCCGCGACGAGATCGGCCAGCTGATGCTGGCCCTGCAGCAGGGCGAGGCCGACGAGGACAACGCGGTGCTGCAGCAGATGAGCGCCAAGCTCAAGGACTACTCGGCGGCGGTCGAACCCACGGTGGCCAACATCAAGGCCGGGGGGTACGACAGCGCCACCGTGGCCAACCGCATGCTGGCGCGCGCCCACGACCGCTACGCCGAACTGCAGGCCGACATGAAGAAGATCGAGGCCATCATCTCGGCGGAAGCGGCGGCGGTCCAGGCCGAGCAGGTCGGCACCGGTCAGCAGACCATGCTGCTGTTCGGCATCGCGGTGGCGGTGGCGGTGCTGGTGGTGGTGCCGACCACCCTGGCCAACATGCAGAGCATCTGCCGCCCGCTCGACCAGGCGCAGCGCCTGGCCATGGCCATCACGCGCGGCGACCTCACCCAGTCGGTCGCGGTGGAAGGCAAGGACGAGCTCACGCAGCTGATGTCGGCGCTGGGCGAGATGCAGGCATCGCTCGTGCGCATCGTCAGCCAGGTGCGCCAGACCACCGACAGCATCGGTGTGGCCAGCGCGGAGATCGCCTCGGGCAACCAGGACCTGTCCAGCCGCACCGAGCAGGCCGCCTCCAGCCTGCAGCAGACCGCCAGCAGCATCGACCAGATCACCAGCACCGTGCAGCAAAGCGCCGAGTCGGCGCGCCAGGCCAGCGAGATGGCCCAGGCCAACGCGGCGGTGGCGGCGCGCGGCGGCGAGGTCGTCGGCGAGGTGGTGGCGACCATGCAGGAGATCAACCACCGCAGCCAGAAGATCGGCGACATCATCGGTGTGATCGACGGCATCGCCTTCCAGACCAACATCCTGGCGCTCAACGCAGCCGTCGAGGCGGCGCGCGCGGGCGAACAGGGCCGCGGTTTTGCCGTGGTTGCCGGCGAGGTGCGCAGCCTGGCGCAGCGCAGCGCCGAAGCGGCGCGGGAGATCAAGGGCCTGATCGGCGCCAGCGTCGAGAAGGTCGAGGCCGGCACGCGCCAGGTCACCGAGGCCGGCACCACCATCGGCGAGATCGTCGCGAACGCGCAGAGGATTTCCGATCTGATCGGTCACATCACCACGGCGGCCAACGAGCAGAGCCAGGGCATCGGGCAGGTCAACGGCGCCGTGGGGCAGCTCGACCAGATGACGCAGCAGAACGCCGCGCTGGTGGAAGAAAGCGCAGCGGCGGCCCAGAGCCTGCAGGACCAGGCGCAGAAGCTGGCCGGTGTGGTGGCCACTTTCCGGCTGAGTGCCGGTTGATTTAGGTAGAGAGAAACATTCATGTTGAATCAGATGAGTCTTCGCGGCCGCATCCTGCTGCTGGTGGTGGTCGCGGTGCTGGGCATCGCGGTCATGGGTGCGCTGTCGGTGGTGCAGACCAAGCGCCAGCTCACCGACGCCCGCCACGGTCAGCTCGTCACGGCGGTCGAGTCGGCCCACTCCATCGTCGAGGGCTTCCGTGCCATGCAGACGTCCGGCAAGCTCGGCGCCGAGGCGGCGCAGGCAGCGGCCAAGGCCGCGGTCGCGCATGCGCGCTACGGCGAGGGCGGCAAGGAGTACCTCTACATCTGGTCGCTCGACGGCGTGGGCGTGATGCACCCGATCAAGCCGGAGTGGGATGGTCAGAACATGGTCGGCAAGGTCAAGGACGGTGAGGGCGCCGACGTCATCGCGTCCCTGGTCAACGGCATGCGCCAGAGCACCGACGGCCGGGCCTTCGTGCAGACCAATTTCCCGCGCCCGGGCGACACGAAATCGGTGCCCAAGCTGCAGTACATCATGAAGGTCGATGGCTGGAACTGGATGGTGGGCTCGGGCCTGTACACCGACGACCTGGACGCCATGGTGTGGCGCACCCTGGCGGTCAACGGTGCGCTGGCGCTGTCGGGGCTGCTGGTGATCGCCGGCATCGGCTGGCTGACGCTGCGCAGCGTGATGCGCCAGATCGGTGGCGAGCCGGCCCTGGCGGTGTCGGCGATGCGTTCGGTGGCCGATGGCGACCTGACCGTCACCCTGCCCCGTGTGCCCGCTGGCAGCCTGCTCGCGGCGCTGGCCGACATGATCGCCTCGCTGCGGGGCACCGTGAGCCAGGTGCGCACGGCGACCGACAGCATCAGCACCGCCAGCACCGAGATCGCCTCGGGCAACCAGGACCTGTCCAGCCGCACCGAGCACACGGCCAGCAACCTGCAGGAAACCGCGGCCAGCATGGAAGAACTGACCGGCACCGTGCGGCAGAGCGCCGAGTCGGCGCGCACGGCGACCCAGCTGGCCGAGGCCGCAGCGGGCACCGCACGCCGCGGCGGCACCGTGGTGGGCGAGGTGGTGCACACCATGCGCGAGATCAACGAGAGCAGCCGCAAGATCAACGACATCATCGGCGTGATCGACGGCATCGCGTTCCAGACCAACATCCTGGCACTCAACGCAGCCGTCGAGGCGGCGCGCGCGGGCGAACAGGGCCGCGGCTTTGCCGTGGTGGCCGGCGAGGTGCGCAGCCTGGCGCAGCGCAGCGCCGAGGCCGCCAAGGAGATCAAGGGCCTGATCGGCACCAGCGTGGACCGCGTGGAGGCGGGCACGCGCCTGGTCAGCGAGGCGGGCCAGACCATGGACGAGATCGTGGCCAGCGTGCAGCGCGTGACCGACGTCATCAGCGAGATCGGTGCCGCCACAGGCGAGCAGAGCCAGGGCATTGCCCAGGTCGGCTCGGCGGTGGCCCAGCTGGACCAGATGACGCAGCAGAACGCGGCGCTGGTGGAAGAGAGCGCCGCCGCGGCCCAGAGCCTGCGGGACCAGGCGCAGCGGCTGGCTGGCGTGGTCGCCACCTTCCGCCTGTCGGCCTGAGCGCGGTTTTCGGAAGTTCCCGCCGCCCTGCCGGGGCGGTGGTCTGCCTATACTGGCCCTCTGTCGCACCGCCCGCGCCGAGAGGACCGCCATGAACGCCCGCCTGCCCGCTTCCGCCCTGCCCCTGGAACCGCAAGCCCTGCAATCGCAGGTCGACGCCGCCTGGCGCGAATCCATCGTGCCCGAGCTGCAGCGCTACATCGCGGTGCCGGCCAAGTCGCCGATGTTCGACCCCGACTGGGCGGCCCACGGCCTGCTCGAACGCGTGCTGCAGAACGCCGCAGACTGGGTGCGCGCGCAACAGGTGCCCGGCCTGCAACTGGAAATCGTGCGCCTGAACGACGCCCAGGGCCGGCCGCGCACACCGGTGCTGTTCTTTGAACTGCCGGCCAGCGAAGGAAAGGACGGCACGCCCGCCCCGGCGTCTGGCCAGACCGTGCTGATGTACGGCCACCTCGACAAACAACCCGAATTCAACGGCTGGCGCAGCGACCTGGGGCCATGGACGCCGGTGATCGACGACGGCAAGCTCTACGGCCGCGGGGGTGCCGACGACGGCTACGCCATCTACGCCGCCATCACCGCCATCCAGGCGCTCAAGGCCCAGGGCGTGGCGCACCCGCGCATCGTCGGCCTGATCGAAACCTGCGAAGAAAGCGGCTCGGCCGACCTGCTGCCCTACGTGGACGCGCTGAAAGCGCGACTGGGCGACGTGGGCCTGGTGATCTGCCTGGACAGCGGCGCCGGCAACTACGACCAGCTGTGGCTGACCACCAGCCTGCGCGGCATGGCCAGCGGCGTGCTCAAGGTCGAAATCCTCACCGAAGGCATCCACTCGGGCGATGCGTCCGGCCTGGTGCCGTCGAGCTTCCGCATCATGCGCCAGGTGCTGGACCGGCTGGAAGACAGCGGCACCGGCCGTCTGCTGCCGGCCAGTTTCCACTGCGAGGTGCCCCCCGAGCGGCTGTCGCAGGCGCAGGCCACGGCCGCCATCCTGGGCGACGAGCTGTTCAAGCGCTTCCCCTGGGCACACCACGACTGCGGCGGCGCCACCGTTTCGGCCCTGCCCACCACCACCGACCCGGTCGAGGCGCTGCTGGCGCGTACCTGGCGGCCCACGCTGTCGGTCACCGGCGCCGACGGTTTCCCGGACATCGCCAACGCCGGCAACGTGCTGCGCCCGTACACCGCGTTCAAGCTCAGCCTGCGCCTGCCGCCGCTGGTCGAGGCCGCGCCCGCCGTGCAGCAGCTCAAGACCCTGCTGGAAGACGACGCGCCCTACCAGGCCAAGGTGACGTTCGAGGGCCTGAGCTCGGCCACCGGCTGGAATGCGCCCTCCACCACGCCGTGGTTCGAGCAGGCGCTGCAGGACGCCTCGCAGGCGCACTACGGCGCCGCCTGCGCCACCATCGGCCAGGGCGGCACCATCCCGCTGATGAACATGCTCAGCCAGGGCTTCCCCACCGCGCAGATGATGGTCTGCGGCGTGCTCGGCCCGCGCAGCAACGCGCACGGGCCCAATGAATTCCTGCACCTGGACTACGCGCGGCGCCTGACCGCCTCGGTGGCGCAGGTCATCGCCCGCATGCCCTGACGCCGCCGCCCATGTCCGACACCACCCAGGCGCCTTTCACCCTGCGCGACGGCCTGAACATCGCGCTCTACGACTGGCCCCTGCCGTCGCGACAGCGGCCGCGGGCCGTGGTGCTCATCGTGCACGGTCTGGGTGAACACGCCTGGCGCTACGACGCGGTGGCACAGCGCCTGAACGAGTGGGGCTTCAGCGTGCGCGCCTACGACCAGCGCGGCCACGGCGACTCGGGCGGTGACCGCGGGGTGCTGTCGGACGACGACGACCTGCTGGCCGACCTGCAGGAGCTGGTGGACGACACGCGCCGGCACATCGCCGAACCCTGGGCCTGCCCCCTGGTGCTGCTGGGCCACAGCATGGGCGGCCTGGTGGCCTCCACCTTCGTGCAGCGCGGCATCGAGCCGGTGGATGCCCTGGTGCTCTCGTCGCCCGCGCTGGACACCGGCATGAGCGCGTTCCAGCGCCTGCTGACCCGGCTGCTCTACCGCTGGGCACCCGACCTCACCGTGCCCAACGGGCTGGACCCGAGCGGCATCTCCCACGACCCGGCGCAGGTGGCGGCCTACCAGCGCGACCGGCTGGTGCACAACCGCATTTCGGCGCGGCTGGCGCGCTTCATCGACAGCAACGGCCCGCGCGTGGTGGCGGCCGCGCCGACCTGGCAGGTGCCCACGCTGCTGATGTACGCCGGGGCCGACCGGCTGGTGCGGCCCGAGGGCAGCCGCGCCTTTGCCGCGGTCGCGCCGAAGGGGCTGGTGCACAGCCGCCGGTTCGATGGGCTGTTTCACGAAATCTTCAACGAGACCGACCCCTCGGCGGTGTACGCCGAACTGCGCGCCTGGCTCGACGCGCACATTCCGGCCTGAGGCTCAGCGTCGGCCCATCAGGCCGCCGAGCATGCCCATGAGGTCGCCCGCATCCAGACCCCCGGCACCACCGCGCTGACCTCCGCCGAGCAGCGAACCGAGCGCGTCCAGGCCGTTGTCCGGCGGCACCTGCCCCTGGGGGGTGAGCTGGTCGATCAGGCCGGGCAGCAGGTCGGCCATGGTGCCGGCGGCCTGCTGCTGGCTGCCCCCGAGCTGGCGGGCGATCATGTCCATCAGGTCCGGGCCCAGGGCGCTGCCCAGCGCGTCGGGCGAGACCGGCTGGTTGGCCCCCGTGCCGACCCAGGAGGCGGCGGCGTCGCCCAGGCCGGCCTGCTGCAGTTTGGCCAGGATGCCCGAGAGCCCTCCCGCGTTGTTCATCAGCACGCCGATCAGACCGATCAGCAGCTGCGGGTCCAGACCACCGGGGCCGCCTTGCGCCGGCTGGCTGTTCTGCTGTCCCCCGAAGGCGGCGTTCGTGGCCGCGCCCACCAGTGAATCCAACAGTCCCATGCGAGCTCTCCTCTCAATGCGTGGCGTCCGGCGCCGACCGGGGCCGGTTCAGGCCGGATTGTGGGCCGCGCGCCGGAGCCAGGCAAGCCAGCCCAGCGCCACCCCGGTAAGGGCCACGGGCGCCAGCGAACCCAGGTTCAGCAGGGCCCAGCCCTGGGTGGTGACGAGGGCGCCGGAGGCGAACGAGGTGACCGCCATGGTGGCAAAAACGAAGAAGTTGATGGCGGCCTGTGCGCGGTCTTTTTCCTCAGGCCTGTAGGCCTGCAGCGACAGCGTGGTGCTGCCGGTGAACAGAAAATTCCAGCCCACACCCAGCAGGAACAGCGCGATCAGGAACTGGTGCAGGTCCACACCGGTGAGCGCGATGGCGATGCAGGCCGCGTTCAGCAGCACGCCCACGCCCATGATGGTGAGCACACCGAAGCGCTTGATCAGGTGGCCGGTGAAGAAGCCGGGGGCGAACATGCCGATCACGTGCCATTCCAGCACCAGGGCCGCGTCCTCGAACTCGAAGCCGCAGACCTGCATCGCCAGCGGCGTGGCGGCCATCAGCAGGTTCATCACGCCGTAGCCCAGCGCCGCGCCCGCGGCGGCCACGATGAAGACGGGCTGCCTCATGATCTCCGAGAGCGGCCGGCCGGTGTCGGCGTTGGCCTTCTTCGGCGGCAGCGGCGGGAACTTCATGAAGGCCATCACCGCCATCGACAGCAGCGCCACCACCGCCAGCGCCAGGTAGGCGCCGGCGAACGGCACCTCCAGCAGGTTGCGCGTGCGGCTGGCCAGGTTGGGACCGAGCACCGCGCCCACCAGACCGCCGGCCAGCACCAGCGACACCGCCTTTTCGCGGTAGTCCGGTGCCGCCAGTTCGGCGGCGGCGAAGCGGTAGAGCTGGCCGTTGGCGCTGTAGTAGCCGGCGATCACGGTGGCCGCCACCAGCAGCCAGAAGTTCTTGTCCATCGCGGCCCACCAGCACAGCAAGGCCGAGCCCAGGGCGACCAGCAACCCGATCTGGAACGAGCCCTGGCGGCCGAAAGCGCTCTGGGTGCGCGCCACCAGCGGGGTGGACAACGCGCCGCCGACCACATAGCCCATCACCGGCAGGGTGGCCATCCATCCCAGCGGGGCCAGCGAGAGCCCCACCAGCCCGTTGATGGCGATGAAGACCACGTTGTTGGTCAGGAACAGGCCTTGCGCGGCGGCCAGCAGCCAGAGGTTTTTGTTCATAAGTCAGCGTTTATACAAGGTGGCGGCGCCGCGCCGCACGCCACCCTGAACGCGGCTCAGGATTGCGGCCGTGTCACGGCGACCAGGCGCATCCCCTTGCCGCGGCTGAGAAAGTACTCGCCTTGCGGACTGATGACCACCGCGCGGTGTGCCGCAGGGTCCGAGAAGTAGCGCCACCCTTCGCCGGCCTGGCCGGCGCCCGCTGTGGTGGGCACCACCTGCATGCCGTGATCGAAGCCCTGGGCGGAACGGTTGGAGCGGCTGTGGTGGGAATCGTCACGGTGCTGCGCCGACCGCTGGGTCGGCTGGTTATCGCGCTGGTGTTCGCCGGCCGTGGCCAGCGGTGCGGTGGTGGCCAGGGCCAGGCAAGCGGCGCCAGCGAGAAGCAGGTGCTTGTTCATGGTGAACTCCTTCGTGCGTGGCAGTCGGTATTGACTGTGGAACGCAGTCTGTTCCGGTCCGCCTGTACCCGCGCTGAAGGGTTCGTTCAGCGGTCGTTCACACCTGGGCGCTCACCAGGGCCGCGAGCGCCGCCGTTTCCGCCCGCAGGATGCGGGGCCCCAGCGTGACGGGCACAAAGCCCGCGGTGCGCGCCAGGGCGTCTTCCTGCGCAGACAGTCCGCCTTCCGGGCCGCTGAGGAAGAGCACCGGTGTGTCGGCCGGCTGCTCGCGCAGCACCTCCGACAGCGGGCGTGTGCCGTCCGCCAGCGAGAGCACGCAGCGCAGCGGGGCGATGTGCCCGCTGTCACGCAACCAGGCGGCCACGTCGGCCACCGGCCGCACCGCTGGCACGCGGTTGCCGCCGCACTGTTCGCAGGCCGCGACCGCGACCGATTGCCAGTGACCCTGCTTCTTGGCCGCACGTTCACCACTGAGGCGCAGCACGCTGTGCGCGGTGTGCAGGGGCTGCAGGCTGGCCACGCCGAGTTCGGCGGCCTTTTCCACCAGCCAGTCCATGCGCTCGTTGGCCGGCATGCCCATCGCCAGGTGCACGCGCCGCGCCGGCTCGCGCTCGACGTCTTCAAACGCGCCGACCTTGACCGCGACGTCGCTGCGGCCCATGCGCAGGATGGTGGCCGACCACTGGCCACCTTCTCCGTTGAACAGGGTGATCGCATCGCCGGGCTGGTGGCGCAGCACCTGCACGTGGCGCGCGGCAGCGGCCGGCAGTTCCAGCTCGGCGCCGGCGCTCAGCGGGATGGGGCAGTGAAAGCGGGGCACGCTGGAACGGCTCAGACGCGGCCGAAGGCGAAGCCGCTGGCCGCCTGCAGGCCTTCCACTTCGTCGATCAGTTTCAGCAGCGGACCGAGTTCCCGGTAGCGGTGGGCGGTGGCCCGGATGTAGGCGATAAAGCGCGGCGCATCGGCCAGGTACTTCGGTTTGCCGTCGCGCAGCGTCAGGCGGGCGAAGATGCCGGCCACCTTCAGATGGCGCTGCAGGCCCATCCACTCGACCGCGCGGTAGAAGGCGCCGAAGTCGCTGTGCCAGTCCTCGAAGTCCATCAGCCCGGCCTTGCGCGCCTTTTCCCAGTAGCGCACGGTGATGTCGATGACGAAGTCTTCTTCCCAGGTCAGGAAGGCGTCGCGCATCAGGCTGGCGATGTCGTAGGTGATGGGGCCGTGCACCGCGTCCTGGAAGTCCAGCACGCCCAGCTGTTGGGCGGGCGTCGAACCCGGGTGGGCCGGGATCATCAGGTTGCGCGGCATGAAGTCGCGGTGCACGTGCACCGTGGGTGCGGCCAGGTTGCGCGCCACGATGGTGTCGAAGGTCTTCTGCAATGTGCCGGCCATCGTGCCTTCGACCTTGACCTGTCGATGCTGCGCGAGGTACCAGTCGGGAAACAGCTGCAGCTCGCGGCGCAACAGGGCTTCGTCGTAGGGCGGCAGTTCGCCGGGCCTGGAGGCGAGCTGCCAGGCCAGCAGCGCGTCCACCGCCTGCATGTAGCGCGGATGGTTGGCCTGGGGGTGGTCGGCGTCGATCTGCTCCATCATGGTCTGCGTGCCCAGGTCGGGCAGCAGCATGAAGCCCCGGGGTTCGTCCCAGGCCAGGATGTCGGGCACCAGCAGGCCGGCGGCCTTCATCAGGCCCGCCACGTGCACGAAGGGCGCGCAGTTTTCCTTGTCGGGCGGTGCATCCATGACGATGCGGCTGCCGCCGTCGACGGTGTCCACGCGCAGGTAGCGGCGGAAACTGGCGTCGGCCGAGGCCGGGCGCAGCGTTTCGGGGCGCAGGCCCTGGGCCGTGGCCAGCCCTTGCAGCCAGTGGTCGAAGGCGGCGTGGCGGGCCGGATCGGCCCAGGTGACTGCGGGGGTGTTCGGCGTCATGGAAGCGGGGGGAGACGGAGGCGCCGACGTGCTGGCAGGCCGGGCGGGTGGCATAGGATAATGGCCGGAGATTCTACAAATCCCCCTTGCCGTTGGTCACCTCCGCCGGCAGTCCGAGGCCCGGTCGATCGACAGCGACGGGGCATGTGCCACCGAAATCAGAGACGGCCGTTTCGCCACACACCGCCTTGAAACCTGATTCCTCCTCCCTGAACAGCCCCGCCCGTCTGCCGCGCATGGCGCGACTTCCGGAACCCACCACCCTGGCGCGCGCTGTGCAGGGAGCGTTGGCCATGCTCGCACTGGGCGGCGCCTGTGCTCCGTCCTGGGCCCAGAACACCGGTGCCGGTCCCGACGCGGCGGCCATCCGGCTCAAGTCCGGCGAGTCGCTGATCCAGCAGGTACCGACGGAGGTTCGCAAGCAGCTGCCCGTTTTCATCTGGGGCGAGAGCCTGGAAGGCGAAATGGACGGGGTGACGGTCATGCAGGGCGGCGCCGAGCTGCGCCGGCACGACACCGTGATCCGCGCCGACCGCATCGAACACGACAAGCGCACCGGCGAAACCAAGGCCCAGGGCAATGTGCTCATCAACCGCAACGGCGACCGATTCACCGGCCCGGATGCCGAGGTCAACGTCAACAGCCACTGGGGGCACTTCAACCAGCCCGAGTTTTCGCTGCTGAAGAACGAAGGCAAAGGCGATGCGCGCCGGGTCGACTTCATGGGCGATGACCGGACCATGGTGCACGACGGCCGCTATTCGACCTGCCCGCGACCGCCGGGCTCGACCTGGATGCCCGACTGGATCGTGCGCGCCTCGTCCATCGAACTGGACCGGGTGGAGGACGTGGGCATTGCCAAGTCGGGCGTGATTGAGTTCAAGGGGGTTCCCATCCTGGCCGCGCCCATCCTGAGCTTCCCGCTGTCGGACCAGCGCAAGACCGGAGCCCTGCCGCCCAGCCTGAGCATCAGCACGCAGAGCGGCGTGGAACTGTCGACGCCCTACTACTTCAACATCGCCCCCAACTACGACGCCACAGTCACGCCCACGCTGATGACCAAGCGCGGACTGGACCTGTCGGGCGAGTTCCGTTACCTGCAGCCCGGTTACACCGGCAACCTGCGCACGTCCTACATGCCCTCGGACAAGCTGCGCGACGACGACCGCTGGGCGGTGGCGTACCGCCACAACCACCAGCTGACCCGCCCGATTGGCGGTGGCAGCCCGATCGGACTGCGCGTCAACCTCAACAAGGTCAGCGACGACAACTACTGGCGCGACTTCCCGCGCACCATCACCTCGCTGACCTCGCGCCTGCTGCACAACGAGGTCGCGCTGGGCTGGGGCAAAGGCCCCTGGTCGGTCAGCGGCGGCATGTACCGGTACCAGACCCTGCAGGATGTGAACGCGCCGATCACGCCCCCGTTCGACCGTCTGCCGTCCATAGGTTTTTCCTACGAGCAGCCCAACCAGACCCTGTTCGGTGCCCCTGGCTGGGACTTGTCCCTCGGTACCAACGTGACGCGTTTCCAGCGGGCGGTGCTGAGCGCGGGTGTGCCCACCGGGCGGGAGATCGGCGGTGACCGTTCGGTGGCGGTGGCCCAGATTGCCCGGCGCTGGCAGGCCCCGGGCTGGTACGTCACGCCCAAGGCGCGCGTGCACATGGCGCGCTACAGCAACGACAACACGACCGGGTCCACGGTGTCGGCCACGCGCACCGTGCCCACGGTCAGCATCGACAGCGGTCTGGTGTTCGAGCGGCCGGCCGAGTTCTTTGGCACGAGCTACATCCAGACCCTGGAGCCGCGCGCCTTCGCGACCTGGACGCCGTTCCGCGACCAGAGCAAGCTGCCCAACTACGACTCGGGCGCCCGCGACTTCAACTACTCCAGCATGTTTGCCGAACATGCCTTCAGTGGCAACGACCGCATCAGCGACACCCGGGCGGTGACGGTGGGCGTGAGCTCGCGTCTGCTGGACTCGGAGACCGGGGCCGAGGTGGTGCGCCTGGGTGTCGCCCAGCGCGCCCTGCTGGCCGACCAGAACGTCACGCTGCCACGGGGCACGCCGGTCACCGAACGCCTGAGCGACACCCTGCTTGCGGGGCGTGTGCAGTGGGATCCGCTGTGGTCGCTCGACGCCAACGTGCAGTACAACACCAAGACCCGCGAGTCCCGCCGCACCACTCTCGGTGGCCGGTACACCCCAGGGCCTTACAAGGTGCTCAGCGCCGCCTACCGCATCCAGAAAGGTGTGAGCGAGCAACTCGATCTGGGCTGGCAGTGGCCGCTGTCCGGCATCTGGGGCCGCACGCCCGAACCGGTGCCTGGAAGGGCACTCGGGCCGGGGCAGTGGTACGGTGTCGGGCGCCTGAACTACAGCATGCCCGACCGCAAGCTCATCGACGTGATTGCCGGTTTCGAGTACGACGCCGGCTGCTGGCTGGGACGTGTCGTCCTGGAGCGTTTGCAGACCAGTTCAAACACCTCGGATCGCCGCATCCTGTTCCAGCTCGAGTTCAACGGGTTCTCGAAGGTCGGTGGCAGTTCCTTGCAGAGCATCCAGGCCAACGTGCCCAAATACCAGTACCTGCGTGAAGAAGTCGTCCAGCCCAACCGTTTCCAGCAATATGACTGACCGTCCGGGAGTTCACCTCAGAGGCTTGCAGATCCTGTTGGCCGGGGGGCTGTTGCTGGGCGCGTGGCCGGCGCAGGGTCAGGCACTGCGCCCTGCCGCGGAGTTGCAGCGCCCGGTCAGCGGGCCCTCGACCCGCACCGTGGACTACATCGTCGCACTGGTCAACTCCGAGCCCGTGACCAATTTTGATGTCCGGCAGCGCATGTTGCGTGTCGAGCAGCAGTTCGCGGCCCAGGGCCGCAGCCTTCCTCCTCGCGACCAACTGGCGAAGCAGGTGATGGAGCAACTCATCGTGGAGAGGGCGCTGTTGCAGCAGGCCACCGAACAGGGCGTTCGGGTGGACGAGGCCACACTGGCGCAGGCCGAGCAATCGCTGGCGGCTCAGAACCAGCTCAGTGTGGAGGCCTTCCGGCGGCGGCTGGCCGCCGAAGGCATGGACATCAACAAACTGCGCAACGAACTGCGCAACCAGGTGCTGCTGCAGCGCCTGCGCGACCGCGAGGTGGAGGCGCGCGTGCGCGTCACCGAGGCCGACATCGACCGCTTCATCGCGGAGCGGCAGGCGGCCCGTCCCGAAGGGCTGGAGCTCAACCTGGGACACGTGTTGGTGCAAGTGCCCGAGGGAGCCGGCCCCGACAAGCTGCGTGAGCTGGAAGCCCGGGCCCAGGGGGTGGCCGACCGGTTGCGCAACGGTGCCGATCTGGCGGTCCAGGCGCGCGAGTATTCAGAAGCGCCCGAGGCGTCCAGTGGAGGTCTTCTCGGGTTCCGCCCGCTGTCGCGCCTGCCCGAACTGTTTGTGCAGGCCACACGCAACCTGCCGGTGGGCGGCGTCGCCGGGCCCTTGCGCAGTGCGGCCGGGCTGCACGTGCTCAAGGTGGTGGACAAGCGCCAGGCACCGTTGCCCGAACTGAGCGTCGTGCAGAGCCGCGCGCGCCACATCCTGCTTCGTCCGGGGGCTCAGCTGAGCCAGGACGAAGCCATTGCAAGGCTGAACAGCTATCGCCAGCAGGTCGCTGCGGGGCAGGCCAGCTTTGAAGATCTGGCCCGTCAGCACAGCCAGGATGGCTCTGCCCGCCAGGGCGGCGACCTGGGATGGGTGTCGCCCGGCCAGTTCGTGCCCGAGTTCGAGCAGGTGATGAATGCGCTGCGCCCTGGCGAGGTGTCGCAACCGGTGGTGTCGCGGTTTGGTGTGCACCTGATCCGGCTGGAGGAGCGTCGCCAGGCCGCGCTCAGCGAGCGTGAGCAGCGCGACATGGCGCGCGAACTGGTGCGCGAACAGAAGGCCGACGACGCGATCAACGCGTGGACCGAAGAAGTGCGCAGCCGCGCCTTTGTCGAGATGCGCGAAGCGCCGCAGCCTTGAGTCGTCACCGGCACGCCCGCGCATGAAGCATGTCGCGCGAAAGCGCTTTGGTCAGCACTTCCTGAGCGACACCGCCATCATCGATGCGATCGTCGCAGCGATAGCGCCCTCGCCATCGGATGCCATGGTGGAAATCGGTCCGGGTCTGGCGGCCCTGACCCAGCCGCTGGTCGAGCGCCTCGGACGCCTGACGGTGATCGAGCTGGACCGGGACCTGGCGGCCCGCCTGCGGGAGCACCGCCTGCTGGATGTGGTCGAGTCCGACGTGCTTCGTGTGGACTTCACCGCGCTGGCCGCGCGCTGGCCAGGCCGCAAGATCCGTGTGGTGGGCAACCTGCCCTACAACATCTCCAGTCCGATCCTGTTCCACCTGCTCGATCATGTCGCGGTCGTTCAGGACCAGCACTTCATGCTGCAGAAAGAGGTCATTGACCGTATGGTGGCCGCACCGGCCACCGCCGACTACGGGCGCCTCTCGGTGATGCTCCAGTGGCGCTATGCCATGGAGAACGTGCTGTTCGTGCCGCCGGAGAGTTTCGACCCACCACCCCGGGTCGACAGCGCGGTGGTGCGCATGGTGCCGCTGGTACAGCCGCCAGCGATGGATTTCAGGACCTATGGCGACCTGGTGCAGACCGCGTTCAGCCAGCGCCGCAAGATCCTGCGCAACACCTTGGGCAGATGGCTGGAAGCCCGTGGCTTTTCGGGCGACTTCGACCTGCAGCGCCGGGCGGAAGAGGTGCCGGTGGCGGAGTACGTCGCACTCGCGCAGGCCGTTCGGACGTGAAAAAGCCGCTGCACGAGCAGCGGCTTTTTCAGGTTCTGCGGTTGATCAGGCCGCGGTCAGCCAGTAACCCGCATTGAACGGGCTGCTCATGCGCAGCGCCATCGGGCTCACATCCAGGATCTTGTCCGTGGGCATGGGCTCTTCGTTTTCCACCTCGATCGGCTCTTCACCTTTTGGGGCGCGCGCGACCGAGAAGGAATAGAAGCAGCGGAACGGGATCTTGCGATCGCTCCAGTAGTCGGCCGCGTCGCGGAAGATGTCCAGCAACTGCTCGCGCGCTTCCTTGTCGAACTTGGCATGCGCCGGGATGTGTTCGAGCACGACGATGAAGCCGGTTTGCGGGCCCGATTTGTGGACCAGATCGGTCATGCAGTCGTAGAGGGCGTCGAAGTTCTTGCCGAAATGCGGCGGCAAGGTGTACTGCGCTGCGATCAGTTCGAGCACGTCCTGCTTGCTCTGGGCCTTGGCCAGGTTGGCATACAGGAAGTGGTGACCCAGCTGCTCGGCGGCGGCCTGCAGGTCCTTCACGCCGAAAGCGCGGATCGACTGAACGATGTTGGTACGAACATTACGAAGTGGCGTGTCCATCTCCGCGTCTCTTTCTACAGTCAAAGTTGAAAACGAAATCCACTCACATCACCGCGGGTCACTGCACGATCAGCCGGAAGCTGCTGTAGTGGTCCTCGGTGTAATAACAGGCATCTGGCGAACGTGGCTGCTGGCCTCCGCACACGATCCGCCTGGCCCCGCGGTGTCTCAACCCCGGCGTGGGCACTGTGTATTCCCGGTAATAACCCCGTTTCTGGCTGGGCAGCAGGTGCTCTCGGTTGCCGAACACGGTGCCGTCCTTCTCATACCGGAACGGACCACCCTGGCGGATCTGCTCCATGACATCCTGTCCCTGTGGCGGCAGGCCGGTGAAGGCCACCGAAGCCACCGCTGAGCCGGGAAGTACGGAAGAAGGGGTCCGGGCTTGCACCAGCATGGTGCTCAGCGACGTCGCCAGAACCGCTGCAAGGGCCAGTCCCACGACCAGCCCGACACGGCTCCTTGTTGCCCGGATCGGTTGCAGACCCATCAAAGTCCCTGTGTTCCTGAAGCCATCCACCTGCCCCGGGGGCGTTCGCTCTGCGCGAATTGAGCCCCCTTGTCGGGGTGGGTTAACCCTGAAATACAAGCGCGCAAGTGTGCCTGATGCGCTGCAAAAAAGCAAGTTGTTGCTGCTTAATTAAGCAGGTTGAGCAGGGGCAATTGTGAAAATTAGTTAGTGCTTGCTATATGCATCAACCTTGGCGCTGCACGTTGGCTTCGGCCACCGTGAGGGCGGTCATGTTGACGATGCGGCGGACGGTGGCGCTCGCGGTGAGAATATGCACAGGTTTTCCCACCCCCAGCAGCATCGGGCCGATGGCGATGTTGCCGCCAGCCGCGGTCTTGAGCAGGTTGTAGGCGATGTTGGCCGCGTCGATGTTGGGGCAGACCAGCAGGTTGGCGTCGCCCTGCAGGGTCGAGCGCGGCATGATCGAAACCCGTGCATCGGCGTCCAGCGCCACGTCGCCGTGCATCTCGCCGTCCACCTCCAGCCATGGTGCATTCGATTGCAGGATGGCCAGGGTCTCGCGCATCTTGACCGCGCTGGGCTGGTTGCTGGAGCCGAAGTTGCTGTGCGAGAGCAGCGCCGCCTTGGGCGTGATGCCGAAGCGCATCATCTTGCGGGCCGCCATCTGGGTGATCTCGGCCAGCTGTTGGGCCGTGGGGTCGTAGTTGATGTGCGTGTCCACCAGGAACACCTGGCGGCCGGGCAGCATCAGCGCGTTCATGGCGGCGTAGCAGTTGGAGCCTTCGCGCTTGCCGATCACCTGGTCGATGTAGTCCAGGTGCAGCTGGGTGTTGCCCCAGGTGCCGCAGATCATGCCGTCCACGTCACCGCGACGCAGCAGCATGGAGCTGATCAGGGTCAGGCGCCGGCGCATCTCGATCTTGGCCAGCTGCTCGGTCACGCCGCGGCGTTCCATGAGCTGGTGGTAGGTGGTCCAAAGCTCGCGGTAGCGTGCGTCCTGCTCGACGTTGACCACGTCGTAGTCCAGACCCTCCTTCAGGCGCAGGCCGAACTTCTCGATGCGCGCGGCAATGATGGTCGGCCGGCCCAGCAGGGTCGGGCGGGCCAGGTTCTCGTCGACCACGATCTGGCAGGCGCGCAGCACCCGCTCCTCTTCGCCCTCGGCGTAGGCGACGCGCTTCTTCAGTGCCGTCTTGGCGGCCGCATACAGCGGCTTCATGATGGTGCCGGAGGCGAACACGAAGCTCTGCAGGCGCTGCTTGTAGGCGTCCATGTCGGTGACCGGTCGCAGCGCCACGCCGCTGTCAGCCGCAGCCTGCGCCACGGCCGGCGCGATCTTCATCATCAGGCGCGGGTCGAAGGGCTTGGGGATCAGGTACTCGGGGCCGAAGGCCAGTTTCTCGCCCGCATACGCGGCGGCCACCACCTCGCTCTGCTCGGCCTGGGCCAGCTCGGCAATCGCGTGCACCGCGGCGATCTCCATCTCGTCGGTGATGGTCGAGGCGCCGGCGTCCAGCGCACCGCGGAAGATGTACGGAAAACACAGGACGTTGTTGACCTGGTTCGGGTAGTCGGTGCGGCCGGTGGCCATGATGGCGTCGTCGCGCACCGCCTTGACGTCTTCGGGCGCGATCTCGGGGTTCGGGTTGGCGAGCGCGAAGATCAGCGGGTTGGCGGCCATCTTGGCGACCATCTCCTTCTTGAGCACGCCACCGGCTGACAGGCCGAGGAAGACATCGGCGCCTTCGATCGCCTCGCTGAGCGTGCGCTGCTCGGTCTTCTGAGCGAACACGGCCTTGTCAGGGTCCATGAGTTCGGTGCGGCCTTCGTAGACCACGCCGGCCAGGTCGGTGACCCAGATGTTTTCGCGCGGCAGGCCCAGCTTGACCAGCAGCTGGATGCAGGCCAGCGCGGCGGCCCCGGCGCCCGAGGTCACCAGCTTGACTTTCTTGACGTCCTTGCCCACGACCTTCAGGCCGTTGAGCAGGGCAGCGCCGACCACGATGGCGGTGCCGTGCTGGTCGTCGTGGAAGACCGGGATCTTCATGCGCTCGCGCAGCTTGCGCTCAATGTAGAAGCAGTCCGGCGCCTTGATGTCTTCGAGGTTGATGCCGCCGAAGGTGGGTTCGAGTGCCGCGATGATCTCGACCAGCTTGTCCGGGTCCTTCTCGTTGATCTCGATGTCGAAGACGTCGATGCCCGAGAACTTCTTGAACAGCACGCCCTTGCCTTCCATCACCGGCTTGGCCGCCAGCGGGCCGATGTCGCCCAGACCCAGCACGGCGGTGCCGTTGGTGATGACCGCCACCAGATTGCCGCGGCTGGTGTACTTGAAGGCGTTGACCGGGTCGGCCACGATTTCTTCGCAGGGCGCAGCCACGCCGGGCGAGTAGGCCAGCGCCAGGTCGCGCTGGTTGACCAACTGCTTGGTGGCGGCAATGGCCACTTTGCCGGGGACGGGTTTCTCGTGGTATTCGAGGGCGGCGCGGCGCAGCTCTGCGCGCTTGTTCTGTGCTTGTTCGGTGCTCATTGGACTGTCTCCGGCGAGGTGATTCTGCAATGCGAAACGCTATTGCGCATTCTAAATCTTGGGATTCGGCATGACCATCGTTTTTTTGCGAACGGATGGTTCGGGTGCCTGTGACATTCTGGGCCGGAATCCGGCGCGCGCAAGCACGGTTTTCCACAGCAAAAAGCCGCCCCGGGGGCGGCTTTTTGCTGCAAGGGGTCCGGAATCAGGCCGGCGCCGGTGCCTCGGTCTGCAGTTGCAGGTGTGCGGTGGGCTGGGAGGGGCGGCACTGCATCCACACGGCGCGGGCGCTGGACTCGCACTGCCCGCACTGGGTGGCCACACCCATGTCGATCTGGATGTCGTCGAAGCTCGCGCCGCAGCGCGCGGCCTGGGCGATGGCTTTGTCATTCACACGGCGGCAGACACAGACGATCATGGTGGCAAGGGGTCAGAGGAAGAACAAGCAAATGATAATTGCTCGCATTCAAACCGCAAAGTCCCCTGTGTGCCCAGGGAATTGACCCCCGGTGTCCGGGGGATCTCCGGTCAGCCCTCGTCGCCCATCTGGCTCTGCAGATAGTTCTGGATGCCCACCTTGTCGATGAGTTCGAGCTGGGTTTCGAGGAAGTCGATGTGTTCCTCGGTGTCGTCCAGGATCTTCATCAGCAGGTCGCGCGAGACGAAGTCGCGCACCGACTCGCAATAGGCGACGCCGTCCTTGATGGTGGCCTGCGCACCGCGCTCCAGCGCCAGATCGCTGCCCAGCATCTCGGGCACGTTTTCGCCGATGTTGAGCTTGCCCAGGTCCTGCAGGTTGGGCAGGCCGTCGAGCATGAAGATGCGGTCCATCAGCCAGTCGGCGTGTTTCATCTCGCCAATCGACTCTGAATATTCCTTCTTGGCCAGCTTGTCCAGGCCCCAGTGCTTGAGCATGCGGTAGTGCACGAAGTACTGGTTGATGGCGGTCAGCTCGTTCTTGAGTTGGGCCTGCAGGTGGGCAATGGCTTGCGGGTCGCCTTTCATGGTGAGCTCCTTTCTTGAAAATTGGCAGCGCTCGACCCGCATTGTGGCGTCGCGCCGCGCCGACACCAAACGCCGGACAGGCAGCCGCACTTCGGCAGTTGAATAATGAGAATGATTCTCATATACTGAGTCATCTGTTGACCGCCAGCCAGCCAGGCTCCGTTGCGACGCCTGTTTCCTGCCAGCCAGCGATGGAACCCACCGGCATGGAGGCCCTCCCGTGAATCATCCCGACACCCCGATCAACGCCTGCTGCGACGAGGAATATGTGCTGCCCTCGGTGGAGGCACTCATGGCCGGCACGCTGGCCCTCATGACCGGCTATGCGCAGGCCGCCGCGGGCGACCTGCACCGGTCGCTGCTGGCGCGCAAGCTGGTGTCCAACCTGTTTTTCCTGTCCGAGCACCCTCAGGTCTCGCCCCACATGCGCTGCATGCTGGCCAACCTGAGAACGCGCTGGCAGCTGGAGGTCGAACAGGGAGGTGCCCCGAGGTGCGTACCGGCCCCCACGCCGCTGTGGCACAGCGCACCGGAGGTGCTGCAGTGAGTGGCCGCCCCGCCATGGCCAGACACGAAGCGAGGGCCCTGGTGGTGCGCGAGCTGGTGGCCGAACACGGCGTCCTGTCGCGGCGGCTGGCACAGCTGCAGCAGCGTGTTGGCGATCAGTTGCAGGCCAGCGCCCGGCGGCAGGCGGCGCTGGACGGAGAGAACATCCGGTTGCGCGGCGAACTCGTGCGGATGCGCACGGCCGTGGCCTGGGACCTCCGGTCGGCAGCGCTGGTCCCGCGGGCCGCGACCGGCCCGCGTGGTCTTGCTCCGCGCATCGCTCCCGGGCTGCTCGAGGCCCAGGCCGTGATCTGCCAGACCGGCTGTGCCGGCCACGCCCACCCCTGGCTGGAGCCCGACGGACAGTGCCGGCGCACCGGGCAGGCCTGTGATCGGCTGGAGGACGAGACCCTGTCCACCGCCACCCGCGGGGCTGGCCCGTCGGACCCGGAGTGACCCTGCCCGCAGTGGTCGCATCGGGGGGCACCGGGGTGGTGCCCGGCGGACGGGCGCACCATGGCGCCCCGGCCCTGCGGCCATCCGATGGGAGCGTCCCATGATCCCTCCCCACACGTCCGGTCCCGCGGCGGAAAGCGGCGACTGGCGCACCGAACACGATTCCATGGGCGCGGTGTCTGTGCCGGCCCAGGCGCTCTACGGTGCGCAGACCCAGCGCGCCGTGCTCAATTTTCCAGTCAGCGGCCAGCCGATGCCCCCGCTCTTCGTGCGCGCGCTGCTGCAGCTCAAGGCCGCCGCCGCGCAGGCCAACGGCGAGCTGCAGGCCATTCCCGCCGCCGAGGCCGGGGCCATCGCGCAGGCCTGCGCCGCGCTGCTGGCGCTGGACGATGCGGCGCTGATGCTGCACTTTCCTGTCGATGTCTTCCAGACCGGCTCGGGCACCAGCAGCCACATGAACGCCAACGAGGTGATCGCCACGCTGGCCAGCCGAGCGCTGGGCACACCGGTGCACCCCAACGACCAGGTCAACGCCAGCCAGAGCAGCAACGACATGGTGCCCAGCGCCCTCCACGTGGCTGCGGCGCTGGCCCTGCACCAGCGCCTGCTGCCGGCGCTCGACCACCTGGTGGCGGTCACGCAGACCAAGGCCGCGCAGACCCATGGCTACGTCAAGACCGGGCGCACCCACCTCATGGACGCGACGCCGGTGCGCATGGGCCAGGCGCTGGCCGGCTGGGCGGCGCAGCTGGAGGCGGCGGCGCTGCCCCTGCGCGCTGCGGCCACCGCGCTGCAGCAGCTCGCGCTGGGCGGCACCGCGGTGGGCACCGGGGTGAACGCCGACCCGCGCTTCGCGCCGCTGTGCGCCGCCGCACTGGCGCGCGCCACCGGCCTGCCGTTCGCGCCCGCCGCCAACCGCTTTGCGCTGATGGGCGCGCAGGACACGGCGGTGGCCACATCGGGCGCGCTCAAGACGCTGGCGGTGGCGCTGATGAAGATCGCCAACGACCTGCGCTGGATGAACTCCGGCCCGCTCGCGGGCCTGGGCGAGATCGAGCTGGAAAGCCTGCAGCCGGGCTCGTCCATCATGCCCGGCAAGGTCAACCCGGTGATCCCCGAGGCCACCGCGATGGTGGCGGCGCAGGTGATCGGCAACGACACCACCCTCACCGTTGCCGGGCAGTCGGGCAACTTCGAGCTCAACGTGATGCTGCCGGTGATCGCGCGCAACCTCCTGGAGAGCATCGGCCTGCTGGCGAACGTGATGCCCCTGCTGGCCGACAAGGCCATCGCCAGCTTCAGGGTCAACGAGGCGCGGCTGCAGCAGGCGCTGGCGCGCAACCCGATCCTCGTGACGGCGCTCAACCCGCTGATCGGCTACGCAAAGGCCGCCGAGATCGCCAAGCAGGCCTACCGCGAGGGTCGGCCCATCGTCGATGTCGCGGTCGAGCACACCAACCTGCCGCGCGAAGAGCTGGAGCGGCTGCTCGACCCGGCGCGGCTGACCGGGGAGGAGGGGTAGCCCCCACGCTCCGCCGCTGCGCGGGTCGCTGCCCCCCCGAGGGGGTGCGAATTCAGCTTGGGGCGGCCCGGCGCTGAATTCCTGGCCCCCACGCTCAACCGCTCAGGCCATCGCGCGCTCGGGCGCGGCGTGGGTCGGTGCAGCAGGGGCTGCGGCGGTGCGGGCGGTGTCCTGCGTCTGCGCATGGGCCGTCTGCTGCGCCTGCGCCAGGTGCTGCTCTGCGGGCCGGGCCTGCGCCTCGCGCACGCTGAACTCGCTGACCGGTGCGCCTTCCTGCACCATCGCGATCCGCTCGCCGTCCTTGCTCAGGTGGAAGGCGCGCACCTCGCCGCGGTGCGCATGCGCCTGCGCGTGGCTCACCGCTGCTGCGCTGACGCGGTCGATGCGCTCGTCGTCCAGCCCCCGGGCGCGCAGCCCGGGTGCCAGCTGCTCGCGGGCCAGCGCGTGGTGGCGCTGCTGTTCGGGCGTGAGCGAGGTCTGACTCGAGCGCGTCGGCGCGGCCTGAGGGTTGCGGGGCTTCAACTCGGCGGGCAGCTCCGGCGGCGTCAGGCCGCGCTCCTTGTAGGCCTCGCGGATCGCGCCCAGGTGACCGATGTCCCGCCACAACTCGTTGGCCCCCTGCTGTACGCGCCCGGCCTGGCGCTGCTGCGCCAGCGCCTTGGGCCAGCCCTGGTCGACGTTGTTGTGCGAGTCCTTGTTCGCTTGCAGTGCCTCCACCGTGCGGCGGCCCTGCGCCACCACGCCAGCGAACTGCTGGTGCTTCTGCGCCAGCTGCTGAGGGCTCAGCGCACGGTAGTTCTCCAGCGGTTCGTGGGGCAGGGCGCGTGGGTACTGCTCGTGCACCGCGTCGCTGTAGGCCCCGCGCACCGCATCAAGGGGCTTCTTGCCGGCGTCGATGTGGCGGGCCAGGGCGTCGTTCACATCGTCCTTGTCCACCTTGGGGAAGCGCGCGTGCATCGCTTCCCAGCCCTGGTCGATGCCGGCCCGGCCCTCGAAGTAGCGCACGTTGCGTTCGGCTTCCTGGCCGAAGGCGGTGCTGGCCGCGTCCAGCCGGGTCTGCAGGCGTGCGCGCTCGGCCGGGTCGGTGGTGTGCGAAAGATCTTCCCTGTGCCCATTGATCTGGCGCAGCAGGCGGCCTTCCTTCGACACGTAGTCATAACCCAGCTGCCCCACCTCGCGCCCCAGGGTTTTGGTCCACTGCTGCAGGCGCGAGTCCTCGTAGAGCTTCTCGGCGCCATAGGCTGCGGCGCCACCGGTGGCCAGACCGCCCGCGATCGGTCCGACCGGCCCCGTGACCGGGCTGGTGAGCGCGCCTGCGGCGGCGCCGGGAATGGCACCCACGGTGGCCGCGCCGCCGGTGATGGCGGTCCGGGCGGCCTGGTTGGCGGTCTCCTCGCCGCCGCGCACCCACTGCTCGCGGTTGGAGCGCGCGGTGTCGATGGCCGCGTCGACCTGGTGCTTGGCGTCGACGGCGCCGTAGGCCGTGCCCAGCACGCCCGCGGCTTTGCTGGCGGGACGGATGCCGTGCTGGATGGCGGTGGAGAGGGGCAGCCGGTTGTCGATGGTCTTGACCAATTCCGCGGGTTCGTAGAGCTGGCGGTTGGGCGTCAGAAACTGCCTTGCGCCACCTGGTTTGGTGACTTGGCCGTCCAGCTCGCTGGTCGGCGCCACGGTGTTGACGAAGACTTCGGTGGGCGCTTTGGGAGTGATCTTGTAGACGTCGTATTGGGGCGATTCGCTGGCGACGGGGAGGGCGAAGTGTCGCGAGAGGTTCTTGCGTTGCTGGATGGCTGCGTCGAGGTCGGCTTCCTTGGCCCAGAACGGAGAGTAGGGTGAAGGTTGCTGGCCTTTGGGGACGATCTTGACCAGGGGCTCGTCGAGCATCTCCATGCGGGGGAGTTCGCGACCGGAGGTGATCTGTTTGATGGCTCGCTCTTGGAGATCAGGCAGCGGCGTGTTGGGTGAGGCCTCATGCAAGAGGTCGAGATAACGCTCGCCTCCAGGCGTTTCAAGAAAGCCCAAGGCGGCTTCTTTGCTCACCCCACGAGTCACAAAGGTTTCCGATTTGGCGACAACGTCTTGTGGGTATCGCTGCTTTAGGGCTTCTGGCGTCAGGTCGGGGTCGCTCATGAAGCATTCCCCATGCCTTTGGATTTGGCAGCCACTCGGGCTTCAAATTTCGCCAGGATCCGCTTTTCCTGCTCTGACAAACCGCCTTCCAGTTCGATGCCGAAGTCCACGTAGGCGCTCTCCAGGTCTGGATCCGCAAATTCGCGAAACAGACCTTCAGACGACATTGCCCAGCGGAACGGCAGCTCGAACCTGTCCGGTATCGGCTCCAGAATGCGGCCGGCCTTGGCGTCGTCGATCATGGGTTGCATGACCTTCAACACATGTTGAACGCTCTCCTCATTCGGATACTGCTGGCACACCCATTCAAGGCGCTCGGCGGCGGCCTTGAGCTTGGCGGGATCGATCTTCTGTGTCATGGTGGCTTCCCTGAAAACGGTTGTTGTGAACGACGAACCGGGATGTTCCCACACCCCGGCGGCGCCCGGTTCAACCGTTTGCGGCCCACCGCAACCGCCCTTAGGCGGCGTGGTCCGGCGCGGTCTTCAGCCCACCGGGACCCAGTGGTTGTCGAGCTGCAGCGGTGCCGCGGCCGTGCGGGCCTCGCCCTGCGCGCCTAGCACGCCGGAGGCGCCACCCAGCCACCAGCGGCCGTCGCGGCTGGCCAGCGCGCAGGCCTCGCGGTGCGCCAGCGCTTGCCGCCAGACCCCGCGCGCGTCGTACAGCGCCAGCTGGTTCACGCGCGGGCAGCTGACGGCGAAGCCGCCGCCCGGCCAGGCGCAGATGTCGCCGCCGTAGCCGGCCACCGGCGGCTGGCCTTCCGCCGCGCGCAGGGTGCGGCCGTCCCACACCGCCAGCACCGGTGCAGCCGCCTTGTCGCTGGACTGCGGGTGTTCGGCCTGCAGCGCGATGCCCAGGGTGACCGAGACCGGGTCGAAGGCCAGGTGGCGCAGGCTCAGGAACGGGTCGGCCAGGCGCCACTGACCCAGCAGCTCTCCGCTGTCCGGGTGCAGCGCCACCAGGGACGCATCCATGCGGCCGAGTTCGCGCTTGCTGCGCCCGGTTTCGGGCAGTGTGGGAATGCCGCCGTTGGCGACCATCAGCGTGCCGGCGGGCAGGTCGCCCACCGCCTGCGGCAGCGCCAGCAGCTGGTGCGGGTCCATGCCGTGCGTGGCCCACTCGCCGGCCTTCTCCAGCGACGCCGCGTCGCGCACGCCGATGCGGCCTTGCGCGGTGTCGAGGTCGGTCTCGGTGGTCCAGAGCGTGGCGCTGCCGGTGCGCGCGATCACATGGCCGTTGAAGCGTCGGTCCTCGCCGATCCAGTGCCACTGCGTGCGGCCGCTGGCCTGGTGCCAGCGCAGCAGCCAGTCGCCCGGCCGCCGCGCGACCGCCAGCACCGAGCCCACGGCCTCGGCCCACAGCCCATGCGCCCGCGTCGGCACCACGAGCGAACGCTGCACCGACCACGACGAATCACCCACCGACAGCAGGCCGATGTGCTGTTCGGTGCCGCTCTGCCAGGCGGCGAGCAAGGTGGTGTTCTTCGCTGCACCGGCCCAGGTCGGTACAGAAGCAGCCACGCCTGCGACCATGAGCAACAGCCGCCGGCGCGAAATGCCTTCATCCAGCAGCCACCGCGGAACCGGCTTTGCCGGGCCGCCAGTGGCGTCCCCCCTCAGGGGGGAAGACGCCGAAGGCGGCGCAGGGGGGAGGCCCTTAATCACCATCCGCATCGGAGAACCCCAGCGGCACGTCCAGCGTCGCCGCCACTTCCGTCTGAAACAGCGTGGTCACGCCCTTGAGCGTTTTCGACAGCGCCATCAGCTCCTTCTCGCCCGCCTTCGCGGGTAGTGCGGCGATGGCCGCATCGGCGCGGTCCAGCGCCTGGCCCCAGCGCTGCGCCAGCGCGATCTGGCCCTTGCCCATCAGCAGGGCCTCGATGGGCACCAGGCCCTGGCCCGGCTGCGGCGGCTGGGCGCGTTGCGCGGCGCTCAGGCGCGCCTGCGTGCGCAGCGCCTGCCACTGCGCGCGCCATTCAGCGGCGTTGTCGGCAGGGGCCAGACGGGCGAACTCGGGAGCATGGCCCTTGCCGGCCGTGCGGGCCTTCTGCACCGGCTGCTCGATGTGGGCCCAGCGCAGCCGCTCCAGACCGCCGAGCCACTGGTTGATCCACTCGGCGAAGGCGCTGCGGGCGGCGTCCTCGTCGCTGGTCCAGTCGCGCGCGGCGAGTGCGTCGAACCCCGTGCGCAGTGCCACCGCCTCGGCCTCGATGCCTTCGGCCACCAGCACCAGGTAGGGGCAGTGGGCGGGCGAGGGTGGGGCGGCCAGCAGCTGCTCCATGGCCGGAAAGCCCTTGGCCGGTGTGCCGACGGACTCCATGTCCGCCAGTGTCTGCGGCGCGCGCGCCAGCGCCTTGGCCAGCAGGGCCGGCCGCGTGGGCCAGAAGTCGATCTGCCGCTGCGAACGGCGCTCGATCACCGGGCCCAGCGCGGGGCTGGACAGGGTCTGCCACGACAGCAGGGCGCGGCGCCAGGCGTCCTTCAGCGCCGCGGGGGCGGCGGGCCCGGCGCAGTGCTGGCGCGCGGCGGCGGTCAGGGCCTTGGCCTGGGTCTCGAAGTCGCGCGCCAGCGGCGGCAGGTGCTGGGCGTACAGGCCCTGCAGCGCGTCCTCGCCGCTGTAGTAGGGGAAGGCGAGCGCGCCACCGGTCTGCGCGTGCAGACCCGTGACGGGCAGCGCCGCGGCGGCCAGCAGGCCGGCCAGGGTGTGTCGGCGGTTGATCATGTGCGGCCCCTCACAAGGAGTTGACGAACGCGACCAGCGCGTCGCGGTCCCGCTTGCTGAACTTCAGCACCTGGTCTTTCGACGCCTGCGCTTCGCCGCCGTGCCACAGCACGGCTTCGAGCACGCCGTTGGCGCGGCCGTCGTGCAGCAGGCGCTGGTGGCCGTTCACGTCCTTGAACAGGCCCACACCCCACAGCGGCGGCGTCTTCCACTGCCGGCCGTTGGCCTGGAAGTCGGGCCGGCCGTCGGCCAGGCCCTCGCCCATGTCGTGCAGCAGCAGGTCGGTGTAGGGCCAGATGCGCTGGCCGGCCACCTTGGGGCTGGTCAGGCGCGGGAACAGCGGCTCGCCGGTGGTGTAGCTGGGCCGGTGGCAGGTGGCGCACTGGGCCTGCGCGAACAGCGCCTGGCCGCGCAGCACCTGCGGGTCGTCGGGCTTGCGGCGCGCGGCCGGGGCCAGGGTGGCGGCGTAGAACACCACATCGCCCAGGGTCTGGTCGTCGATCTCGGGCACCTGCGCGCTGGCCTGCGACGAGGGCATCAGCCCGTCGTGGCCGGTGCGCTTGCCGCCGCCGTGCGGTGCGGCCAGACAGTCTTTCTGCGCGGGCGTGCAGGCCTCGCGCCAGTTGACGCTGCTGGTGATGCCCATGTCGCCCAGGAACGCGCCCGCGCTCTGGTGTGCCAGGCTGCCGGTGTTGGCCTTCCAGCCGAAGCGGCCGATGACCTCCTTCTGCGCGAAGGCGTCCCAGACGCGGTTGGGCTGGCCCTTGACCGGGCCGGGCGCGGCGGCCTGCTCGCGCGCGTTGGCCAGGATCTCGCTCTCGGGAATCGCTTCGAGCAGGCCCAGGCCGGCCATGTGCGGCGCGATGCGCGGGCTGACCATGACGTCCCTGGCCATGGCGCCGTAGCCCAGGTCGGTGAAGCTGTAGACCGGCTGGTGCAAGGTGTAGCGGGTGCCATCGGCGAAGCGGCCATGCACCGGGGTGCTGCGGATGCGCACCGTGCCCTCGGCCTTCACGCCCTGGATGGCGGCGTTGTTGAACTGGTCACCGTAGGTCGGTTCGGGCACGACGCCGTCGTGCGGCGCGGGCGTGCCCGGCACCGAGAGACGGAACAGCAGCGCCACCGTCGGGTCGGGCTCGGGGCCGAGCGTCTTTTTCCAGTCGGGCGGCGCGCCGCGGCCGTCCATCACGTGGCAGCCGGCGCAGGAGCGCGCGATGAAGTGCGGGCCCAGACCGTCGCGCGCCGTGGTGGAGGCGGGGGCCTCGACCCAGTTGCGCTTGAAGAAGGAATTGCCGATGACAAAGCGCGTGCGCTCGGCATCGTCCAGGTTGGCCAGCGGGAAAGAAAAGGAGTTTCTGCCCGTGGTGTGCACGGTGGTGGCGCCGCCGGTGAACTCGCCCAGCGGGTCCGGGTCGGCGTCGGCGGCGGCGGGTCCGACCAGGACCCACGCCGCCGCACCGATGGCAGCGGCCCCCATGGCTGGCGCGAAGCGCGTGGCTTTGGGTAGGAAGTTCATGAAGGATCAGGGCTCCACGAGGGTCAGCTTGGCGATGCCGACGGCGGAGGCCGACTCGACCAGCAGCTTGGACTGCGACACCAGGCTGGCGATGGTTTTCTCGATGGCCGGGCGGCCGGCCGAGCCCTTGACGATGGCGCGGTCGAACGGTGCGGGGATCGCTTCGGCGCCCTTCACCGAGTCGGCGATCTGGGCCGTGGTCTTCTCGGCCAGGGCCGGGTTCTTCGCGGCCACCAGGTCGCGCACGCCCGGGCCCTTGAGCATGCTGCCGTCGCGGCGCGTGTACTCGCCGGTCCACACGTTCTGGATGCCCTTGGCGTTGCTCACCACGTCGCGGTGCGTGTTGTCGGAGAAGCAGGAGTGCTCGTCTTCCTGGTCCTGCGAGTTCAGCGCCACTTCCATGCGCTCGCCCGAGAGTTCTCCGCGCGAGAGCGAGCCCAGGCCGACGATGATCTTGCGCACCGACTCCTTGCCGCCCTTCTCAAACTTCGCGCGGTAGTTCTTGGCGTTGGGTTCCCAGGCCTTGACCATGGCCGACAGGTCGTCGACCAGCAACTCGGTGGCCACGGTCAGGTACTGCGCGCGGCGCTCCGCGTTCTGGCCCTTGCCCACCACATAGTCCTCGAACGACCGGTTGCCCGGGCCGGTCTCGCTCTGGTCCTGGCCCCACAGCAGGAACTCGATGGCGTGCCAGCCGGCGCTGATGTTCTCCTCGCCGCCGCGTTCGTTGGCCTTGGCCAGTGCCGCCTTGGTGATCTTGAACTTGGCGTTGTTGACCATGCCGGCGCCGGGCTTGCCGGTCACGTAGTCCACATAGGCCTCGTCCAGCGGCCAGGCGTTGATCTGACCCTCGGGGCCCTTGTCGTCGTCGATCGGGCCGCCGTAGAAGCGGAAGGCTTCCGTCTGGCCGTAGAACTCGCGGGCATGAAGCCAGGCCTTGCGGGCCTTGGTCAGACCGTCGGCCGAGGGCGCCTTGGTGAACTCGGCGATGGCGGCCTGCAGGTCCTTGGCGGCGGCCAGGGTGTCGGCGTAGTTGGCGTGCACCAGGGCGGCGTAGTGGGTGGCCACGGCCTTGTGGTCGACGGCTGCGGCCGCCGCGGCCGCGGGTGCGGCGGTCTGGGCGTGGGCCGGCAGCGAGGCGGCGGTCAGGGAAGCCAGGGCCAGCACGGCGGCGGCGACGGTGTGCAGTTTCATCGGTGGTTGCTCCTGAGAAAATAAATGAGAATGATTCTAGTTTGAAAAACTTAAGATTCGTTGACGCCATTCACCGGATGTCGACTGGGCCTGGTGAGGATTGTTCGCGGCGCAAGGATCTGAAAGGCTCGGCAGAGGCCCAGGGGCGCAGCCAGTGCGTCCGCCAGGCCAGCAACTGACCCACGCCCAGCGCGCTGCCGGCCAGCAGCATGGTCCACACCAGCACCGCCATCGACGGCCGGTCGGCCGACAGGCAGGCCAGGAGCGAGAGCAGCAAGGCGGCTGCGCCCAGGGCCCGCAGCCGCCGGCGCGGGCGCAGCGCCTCGTCGGCGTGCCGGTGCATCACCTGGCCCCAGTGCACCTCCATCGCCAGCGCGAGCCAGGCCATGCCGTTGAAACTCAGCACCCCGGCCAGCAGCAGCCACAAGGCTTCAGACATGGGCCACCTCCGCCACCGCATCGCTGCCCGCCGGGGCGGCTGTCGCGCGAGGCGCAGCCTGTTCGCGCCGGGTCAGCAGGCGCGCCGCCCAGCCGGCGATGGCCGCGCTGGCCAGCAGGCTCAGGTCCACGCCGGCCACGGCCCAGTAGGTCTCGGTGAACACGGTCTTGACCAGGTGGTCGCCGGTGGTGAGGGCGTTGAGCGCCACCGCCGCCACGGCCAGCGCAGCGATGGCCCAGCACTGCTCGCGCCAGGCCGGGTTCATGCGGGCCCGCGCCACCGGGGCGCTGCGCACCAGGGCGTGCACCAGGGCCAGCGCCCAGACGCCGAAGAAGACGGTCTTTTCCCAGTCGCCCTTGCCCGCCAGGTCGGGCGGCAGCAGGCGGTTGGCCACCAGCATGCCGATGGCGGCGATCACCATGCCGGTGACCGTGGTCACGGCCAGCGCGTCGACCACGCGGCTGCCCTGCCCGCCCGCCTTCGCGTGCTTCTGCTTGCGCTTCTCGACGAAGAAGACGAAGCCGGTGGCGATGCAGACGCAGCCCAGCAGGCCGCCCAGCACGTAGAGCCAGCGCAGGAACCAGTGTTCGAAATGCTGCAGGTGCAGGCCGGTGAGGAACTCGTTGACTTCCGAGACCGGGCTGCGCGGCGGGTCCTCGCGCAGCAGTTCACCGGTGCTGCCCTTGAAGTGGATGCCCTCGCCCACCAGGGCCACACGGTCGCTGCCAGCGCGGTAGACGCTGACGTAGCTGTTGGCGTCGCCCACGTGGTGCACCACCAGGAAGCCCACCTCGCCCGCCATGTCGCGCGCGGCCCAGCGGCGCTTGGCCTCGGCCACCATCGTGTCCACCGAGGCCAGGGGCGCGGGCACACCGGCGGCCTCGTGGGGCAGGCCGGTCTCCTGCGCCTCCATCACCTCGTGCTGGTCGTGCAGGCCCTTGAGCTGGAACTGCGAGACCGGCAGGAAGTAGAAGGCCGCAAAGATCACCAGGCCGGTGAAGGCGAAGAAGAAGTGGAAGGGCAGCGCGACCACGCCGGTCATGTTGTGCAGGTCCAGCGCGCTGCGCTGGGTGTGCTTCTTCGGCCGGAATGTGAAGAACTCGCGGAAGACCTTGCGGTGGATCACCACGCCGCTGACCAGGGCGGCCAGCATCACCAGCGCGGCCAGGCCGACGAGGAAGATGCCCAGGTTCTTCCATTGCCAGTTCAGGCTGTAGTGCATGGGGTAGAACCAGTCGCTGCCGATCTTGAGCTGGTCGGCGCGCACCACGGCGCCGCTGCGCGGGTCGATGGTGGTTTCGCCGTGGATGTGGTTGTGGCCGTCCGGGTCTTTGGCCAGCGGCACCTTGAAGCCGATGCCCATGCGCAGCACCGGGTCGCGGTGGGTGGTGTAGGCCCAGTACTCGTCGGCCGGCAGTTCGGTGCGCGGCGTCATCGGGCCTTTCGCCGGGTCGTGCAGCGTGGCCATGTTGGCCGCGTAGTCGGCGGCGTCGGGTTCTATCTTCCTGAACGCCGGCAGCAGCACCCGGTCGAACGAGGGCATGGGCTGCGGGTCGAAGCGCGTCTGCGGAATCGCCCAGCGGTCGATCTCCCGGTCGAACACCGAAAGCGAGCCGAAGAAGAACACCACGATCAGCACGAAGCCGATCACCAGGCCGAACCAGGTGTGCAGCCAGGCCATGGACTGCCGGAAGTTCTGGAACATGGGGGTTTCCTTTCAGGACAGGATCGCGCGCTGGATCGCCCAGGCGGCGGTGAACAGCAGGGCCGCGCCCCCGGCCAGCACGGCCCAGACGCGGGCGATGCTGGCGGCGGCGAAGCTCCAGAGGAACAGGCCCAGGAACACCAGGAAGGCGAGCATGAGCACGCCCATCTCGGCGTCGTGGTACGCCACGCCCAGGCCCGTCAGCGCGGCCACGCCGGCGGCCGCAAAGCCCCAGGTGAAGGCGTAGGCGCCGAAGATGCCGGCGGTCACACGGGCGGTGATCGCCGGCCAGCGAAGCGAGTTGTGGGGATGTGCCATGGTGGGGGTGTGCAGAGGATGGGAGGAGGCGGAGCCACTCAGAAGCGATGCTTGAGCGCGAGGGTGAACTTGCGCGGTTCTCCCTGCGTGTAGCCGCTCCAGGAGCTGTCGTAGAAGACCTTGTCCAGCAGGTTGCTGATGTTCAGTTGCACGGAGGTGCGCGGGGTCAGGGCATAGGCCGCCATGACATCCACGAGGGCGTGGGCGGGCTGGCCGACCCGCTCTTCCAGACCGGTGACCGGGTGGGTCGCCGTGACCGGAGGCCTGCTTTCCCACACCAGACCACCGCCCAGGCTCAGCTTCTGCAGGGCACCGCCGAGGGTGTGCCGGGTGAACAGCTTGAGTTGCTGGCGCGGGTGCTCGGTCACCACATGGGCGCCCTGTGCGTCGCGGGCGCTGAACTGGGTCCAGCCGGCGCCCAGTTGCCAGCCGGGGGCCACTTCGCCCGACACCTCCAGTTCGACACCCTGCGACTCGACCCCCTGCGCAGCGCGCGAGGCCACGGTCGCGGTGCCCGGTACGAAGTAGCCCGCATCGGGCGTGGCGAGGTTGTCCTGGTCGGTGCGGAACACGGCGGCCGAGGCGTTGAGCCTGCCGTTGAAGAACTCGCCCTTGATCCCGATTTCCGAGCTGTCGCCTTCCAGCGGGTCGAGGTACTGGCCGTGGCGGTCCTTCTCGGTCTGGGGCTTGAAGATGGTGGTGTGGCTGGCGTAGACCGACAGGTGGTCGTTCAGGTCGAAGACCACGCCGGCGTAGGGCGTGAAGACACTGCTGTGCCGCAGGGTGTAGGCCTCCGCGGTCCATGCGCCGACCTCACCCTGGCGTTTCCATTGGCTCACGCGCCCTCCCACGATGAACTTCAGCGCGTCGGTGATCTGCAGGCGCGACGCCGCATAGGCACCGGTCTGGGTGGTGGTGTCCCGGCTGGCCAGGTAGAACGGCGACATGGCCGGTTCGGGGTAGCTGCCGTCCCATTCGTTGAAGTTGCCCACCTCGGGCAGGCCCGAGAGGGCGTCGCGGTTGTCCCAGCCGTCCTTGAGCTGGCTGTGCATCACGCCGACACTGAGTTCGTGTTCCCGCCCGCCCAGGCGGAAGGGGCCGCTGGCCGAGACACTGGCGTGGTTCTGCGTGGGCTCGGCGTGGTAGTGGTAGGGATAGGCGGACATGCCCAGGCCGGTGGACCGGTCGGGCGTGCCCATCACCCACAGCAATTTGGAGTCTTCCACCTGCTTGCGGTGGGCGAGGTCGGCGCGCACGCGCCAGCGGTTGGCCAGCCGGTGTTCCAGGCTGGCGAAGGCCGTGGTCTCTTCGGTGTCCCACTGGTTCCAGCGCGTGGCGGTGGTCTTGGAGCGGTCCCATTGGGTGCGCCCACCGTCGGCGTACCAGTAGGTCAGTCCCCCCCAGTAGACGCCGTTGCGCTGGCGGGTCTCGTGGCTCGCGCCCACGCTCACGCGCGTGCCGGGGGCCAGATCGGCGTCCACCACGCCGTAGAACACGCTGCCCCGGGTGTTCTCCAGGTCGATGAAGGCGTCCTGGGCGTCGGCGCTCAGCACCACGCGCCCGCGCACCGACGCGTCGCTGTTCAGCGGCGTGCTCAGGTCCAGGGTGCCGGCGCGGTGGTTCCAGCTGCCGAGCTCCGTTTCCACCGTGGCCGTGAAGGTCTTGCTGGTGGCGTGCTTGCGCACCAGGTTGATGGCCGCGGACGGGTCGCCCGCGCCGTTGAGCAGTCCGGTGGCGCCGCGCACCACCTCGATCCGGTCGAAGGGCGCGGTGCTGATGGTCTCCGCGCCGATGTTGCCGGTGAACATGGGCACGCCATCGAACTGGTAGTTGGTGATGAGGAAGCCGCGCGCCGACAGGCCGTTGCGCCCGCGGTCCATGCTCTTGAGCGAGACGCCGGGGGTGGCGCGCAGCGCGTCCTCGACCGTGTCCATCGCCTGGTCCTGCATGCGCTCGCTGGTCACCACGCTCACCGACTGCGGCGTGTCGCGGATCGAGAGTGGCAGGCCGGTGGCGGTCGACGTGGCTTCCGTCGTGTAGGAACCCGAACCCTCCGAGGTGGCGTCGGGTGTTCGCTGGGCCTTGACGGTGACGGGCGCGAGCGTGGCTTCTTCGGTGGACTGCGCCTGGGCCGGCAGGGTCAGCAGACAGGCGGCGGACAGCGCCGCGCAGAGGGACGTGAGGGGGTGGTGCATGGCGGATCGGGACGGCGTGGGTGGACGAGGCGGGGCGTGTGGCTTCAGTACGCCCAGTTCAGCGTCACCGAGGCGCTGCGCGGCTCGCCGTAATAGTTCTGGTCCCACAGCAGGCTGTTGAGGTACTTCTGATCGGTGGTGTTGCGAAGGTTGGCCGTCAGGCTCCAGTGCTGGCTGAAGCGGTAGCGCGCCATCAGGTCCAGCAGGGCGTAGGCGTCCTGCGCCGAGGTGATGCCGCCGCCCTGGTCGCGCGAGATCGCGCTTTGCCACTTCAGGCTGGCGCCCAGCTCCAGGCCGGGCACGGCGTCGATGGCGACCGTGGTCGACAGGCGCAGGGTCTGGCGCGGCACGAAGGTGCGCACGTTCTGGCCGTCCTCGCCCTTGATGCGGTTCTGCGCGTAGCCTGCGCTCAGCTGCCAGCCCGGGGCCACGGTGCCGGCGATCTCGGCCTCGAAGCCGCGGGCGGTGGCGTCGACCCCGCGGTAGTAGGAGATGCCGTTGGCAAAACCGGCGTACTCGGCGGTGTTGTCCTGCTGGGTGCGGAAGACGGCGAGGCTGGCGTTCAGGCGCTTGTCGCTCGATTCGAACTTCAGGCCCAGTTCGCCGGTGCGGCCCTCCACCGGGTCGAGCACCGCGCCGCTGGCGTCCAGCTCGATCTGCGGGTTGAAGATGCTGGCGGCGCTGCCGTAGACCGAGACGTTCGGATGGACGTCGTAGACCAGGCCGGCAAAGGGCTGGGTCTTGCTGGCGCGGTAGTTGTGGTCGACGCCGTACTGCACGCCCGCGCTGCTGGCGCGCGTGAGGTTCAGCCCGGCGATCAGCTTGAGGCTGTCCGAGAGGCTGAACTTGCCGGCGCTGTAGACCGTGCGGCGCTTGTCGACGCGGTTGCCGAAGGCCGAGACGCCCTGGTCGAAGTCGGGCATCGCGAAGCTGCCGTCCAGCACCTGCTGCAGCGTCAGCGCCTGGCCCAGGTCGTCGTAGCTCGACGCCATGTCGACCTTGTTGCGGCCGGCCGAGGCGCCGAACACCGCTTCGTGCCGGCGGCCGCCGAGCTGGAACGGCCCCTTGAACTGCAGGTCGGCGAGGGTCTGGCGCTCCTGGTGGTCGTAGGTCGAGGGCCAGCTGAACAGGCCGGCGCCGGTCGCGCGGTCGGGCGTGCCATAGATGTAGAGCATGGCGGTGTCCGAGCTGATGCGGCGCTGGTTGAGCGTGGCCTTGGCGCTCCAGCCGTTGCCCAGGTCGTGCAGCAGCTCGGCGAAGCTGCGGCCGTCGTCGGTGTCCCAGCGGGCCCAGGCGGGCGCCGAGCTGGCCGAGCGGTCGTAGTCGATGGCCGAACCGTCGCTGTAGTACAGCGGCAGCGCGCCCCACATCAGGCCCTGGGGCCGGTTGTTCTGCTGGGCGTGGCCCAGGGTCAGCACGGTGGACGGACCCAGGTCGGCCTCGATCACCCCCGAGGCCACCTGCTTGCGGGCGTGGTAACGGTCGAGGTAGGAGTTCTTGTCCTCATCGGCCACGATCACGCGGCCGCGCAGGCTGCCGCTGGCGTTCAGCGGGCCGGCCACATCGGCGTCGACCCGGCGCAGGTTCCACGAGCCCAGGGTCAGGCCGGCGCTGGCCTGCAGCTTCGCGGTCGGGCGCTTGCGCACGAAGTTGACCGTGGCCGAAGGGTTGCCGGTGGACGAGAGCAGGCCGTTGGCGCCGCGCAGCACCTCCACGCGGTCGTAGATCGCGGTGTCCATGTCGCCGTTGAGCAGGCCCGAGGCGAAGGGCAGGCCGATGCCGTCCTCCTGGAAGTTGGTGATGTCGAAGCCGCGGGCGGAAAAGTAGGTGCGGTCGGTCTCGACCTTCTCGACCTGCACGCCGGTCACCCCGGACAGCAGGGTGCGCACCTCGTTGAGGCCGAAGGCCTGCATCTGGGCCTGCGAGGTCACGCTGATGGACTGGGGCGTCTCGCGCAGGCGCAGGTCCAGGCCGGTGGCCGAGCTGGACACCGACGCGCCGAAGGCCGGCGACTGTTCGGTGGGTGCGGCGCTGGCGCTGTCGCGCACGACCACCGTGCCCAGCATGGGCTCAGGCGCGGCGGGTGCCGTCTGGGCCAGGGCGGACGGGGTCAGTCCGAACAGGACCGAACTGGCGAGGGCGATGCGGGAAGCGAGGGCGAGCGGGCTGAGCGCTGCCGGGGCAGACAGGTGGGTGTTCATGGGTCAAGAGACAGCAGTTCCGTCGTACGACGGGGGTCATTGGCTGGCTCTTGACGGCGCGCGGCGGGAGGCGCGCCCGTGGCTGGCTGGTCTTAAATGATAACCATTATCAATAAATGCCTCAAGACGTTGCCCTCGCCGCCCGTCCGCAGACCGGGCACTGCCGCGTCAGGCCACTGCCCGCACCTGGACCTTGGTGAACAGCCGCCGCACGTCGTCCGGCCGTGCGAGCCCGGTGCCGGCGGTCAGCAGTGCGGCCGAGCCGGCGGCCACGCCCCAGGCGAAGGCCTGATCCATCGGCATGCCGTGCTGCCAGGCCCAGACCAGGCCGGCGACGAAGCTGTCGCCCGCGCCCACCGCGCTGGCCACCGGCATGTCCAGTGGCGGTGCGAACCACATCGCCTCGCGCGTGACCAGCAGCGCGCCCAGGTGGCCCAGGGTCAGCGCCACGATCTCGCTCCGGCCGTCCAGCACCAGCTGGCGCGCCGCGGCTTGCCACTGGGCCGGCGTCTCCAGCGTCTGGCCGCTGAGCTCGGCCAGCTCCTTGAGGTTGGGCTTGAACAGGAACACACCCTCGGCCAGCGCCGCCGCCAGCGCCGGCCCGGAGGCGTCGAGCACCAGCCTGGCGCCGCGCTGGTGGCACAGGCGCGCGACGCGGGCGTAGAAGTCGGCGGGCACGCCCGGCGGCAGGCTGCCGCTGGCGACCACCAGGTCAGGGAAGTCGCTCAGGCTTTCGAGGTGCTGCAGGCAGGCCATCCATTCGGCCTCGCTCAGGTGCGGGCCGGGCATGACGAAGCGGAACTCGGCGCCGGTGCTGTGCTCGTGCACGGTGAAGCTCACGCGGGTTTCGTCGGCAATAGGCAGGAACACGCTGTCCAGGCCCTCGTCGCGCATGCGCTTCTCCAGCCACTGCCCCGGGGAGCCGCCGGTCGGGCACAGCGCCACGCAGCGCCCGCCCAGGCGGGTGAGCACGCGCGCCACGTTGACGCCGCCGCCGCCCGCGTCGTGCAGCGTGTCGCCGCAGCGCAGCTTGTGCGTGGGCACGACGGATTCGGTCTCGGTCGCGAGGTCGACCGAGGGGTTCATGGTCAGGCAGAGGATGCGGGGCGGGGTGTTCATGCGGCGGTTGTACCGCATGCGCCGCCCGGCGGCTTTGCCCGGCCTCAACGGATGTGTTTGGCCCGCTTGGCGAGAAAGGCCTGCGCCACGGTCATGCCGCGCCGGCCGGGGCGCACCACGATGTCCTGTCCGGCCTGCACCGTGCCCGGCTGCGCCACGGCCAGGTACCAGCCGCAGTTGCAGGCGTCCACCATGAGGCGCCCTGCGTCGGGCAGACCGGCTACGGCATTGAACTTCGAGCAGGGTTCGCGCGGCGCGGTGACGCGCAGCACCAGATCGCCGATGACCCATTCGTCGCCGATCCACACCTCGCTCTCGCGCAGGCCCTCCACGCTCAGGTTCTCGCCGACGAAGCCGAACGGCAGCGGTTCGTCGAACATCGACACGCCGCGTTCGCGCCGCAGGCGCTGCCAGGTCGGCAGGTGCTCCACCGGGTAGGCGTAGACCGCCTTGTCCAGGCCGCCGTGGTAGGCCGGGTCCGCCTGTTCGTCACCGGCCAGGCCCAGCGGTCCGACCGCCACCGCGCCGCCCACCGGCGTCTTGCCGATGGCCGACAGCACACGCCGGTCACCCACCATCAGGGGGCGGACCACGCCGGTCTGGACGCTGACGATCCGCGTCACCTCAGCCGCGCATCAGCGCTTCGATCTCTTCGGCCTTGACCGGCACATCGCGCGTGATCAGCTCGCAGCCGCTGTCGGTGACGATGGCGTCGTCCTCGATGCGGATGCCGATGTTCCAGAACGCCTCCGGCACGCCTTCGCCCGGGCGCACGTACAGGCCGGGCTCGATGGTCAGCGCCATGCCCGGGCGCAGGATGCGGCTGGGGCGGTCCTTGATGACTTCGCCCGAGAGCGGGTCCTTGCGTTCGTTCACCGTACCCACTTCCGACGGTTCGACGTAGCTCCCGCAGTCGTGCACGTCCATGCCCAGCCAGTGGCCGGTGCGGTGCATGTAGAACGGGAAGTAACTGCGGTTGGCGATCACGTCCTGTGCGCTGCCGACCTTGTTCTTGTCCAGCAGGCCCACGTCGAGCAGGCCCTGCGCCAGCACGGCCACCGTGGCTTCGTGCGGGTCGGTGAAGCGGTTGCCGGGTTTTGTCGCGGCCACGGCCGCGTCCTGCGAGGCCAGCACCAGGTCGTAGAGCGTGCGCTGCGGGCCGGTGAACTTGCCGTTCGCGGGGAAGGTGCGCGTGATGTCGCTGGCGTAGCCGTCCAGCTCGCAGCCGGCGTCGATCAGCACCAGCTCGCCGTCGCGGATGGGCGCGGCGTCGGCGCGGTAGTGCAGCACGCAGGCGTTGGCCCCGGCGGCGACGATGCTGCCGTAGGCCGGGTACTGCGAGCCGTGCTGGCGGAACTCGTGCAGCAGCTCGGCGTCCAGGTGGTACTCGCGCACGTCCTGCCCGGCGCGCAGCATGGCGGCGCTCCTCTGCATGGCGCGAATGTGGGCGCGTGCGCTGATCTGCGCCGCGCGCCGCATCACGGCCTGCTCGTGCGCGTCCTTGATCAGGCGCATCTCGTCCAGCGGGCCGCACAGGTCGCGCTGCTGTTCGGGGCACAGCGCGCCGTAGCGCACGCGGGCGCGCACGGGTTCGAGCCAGCCGTTGATGCGGCCGTCCAGCCCCTTGTGGGTGGCGAACGGGTACCAGACCACGCTGCGGTTTTCCAGAAGCTTCGGCAGGCGCTGGTCCAGCTCGCTCACGGGGAAGGCGGCTTGCACGCCCAGCGCGTCGGGCGCGGCGGCCGGGCCCAGGCGGATGCCGTCCCAGATCTCGCGCTCGGCGTCTTTCGGGTTGCAGAACAGCGTGGCCTCTCCCTCTGCAGTCAGCACCAGCCAGGCGTTGGGCTCGGTGAAGCCGGTCAGGTAGTAGAAGTAGCTGTCGTGCCGGAACAGGAAGTCGCTGTCGCGGTTGCGCTGCTGCTCGGGCGCGGTGGGCACGATGGCGATGCCGCCGGGGGTCAGCTGCGCGGCCAGGCGGGCGCGGCGCTGTGCGTAGAGGGTGAATGAGGTCTGGGCGTCCATCGCCGCATTGTGCGGCTTTTGTTTGCTCGCGCGCGGCGCAGGGTCAGCGGTTCAGCTCATCGAGGCGCTCGGGCGTGCCCACGTCGGTCCAGGGCCCGGTGTAGAGCTCGGCACCCACGCGCCCGGCGTCCATGGCCTTGCGCAGCAGCGGCGCCAGCGGCTCGGCTGTGCCCTGCGGGTTGCCCGGGACGGTGTCGCTCCATGGCGACTCGAACAGCTCGCGGCGGTACAGACCGATGGTGCTGTAGGTGAAGCGCTCGCCGTCGGCGGTGTTCAGCGCGCGGCCGTCGGGCGACAGACCGAAATCGCCCCGGGGGTTGTGCGGCGGGTTGGGCACCAGCCAGAGGTGGGCCAGCCGGTCGCTGGCGACGAAGCGGTCCACGCTGTCCTGGCTGAAGACGAAGTCGGGCGCGTACACGTCGCCCGCCAGCACCCAGAACACCTCGCCCAGCAGGGGCAGGGCGCGCGAGATGCCGCCCGCCGTCTCCAGGGCGTAGCCGAAGTCCTGCCCTTCGTGCGAGAACCGCAGCTCGGCGCCCGGGTGGTGCTGCGGCCAGTCGGCGAAATGCGCCGCGATCTGCTCGCCCAGCCAGCCGGTGTTGATCACCAGCCGGTCAAAGCCGCCCCGCGACAGCGCTTCCATGGCCCATTGCATCAGCGGCTGGCCGCGCAGTGGCAGCAGGGGTTTGGGGGTGATGTCGGTGAGCGGCCGCATGCGCATGCCCCGGCCGGCGGCCAGGATCATGGCGGGAATGGGCGTGTGAAGGGTGGAGGCCATGGTGGGTGCGCGTTCAGTGAACCGCCGCGCGCATTATGGTCCGCCGACGGGGGCCGATAAAATCCCTGGTTTCGGCCCGCGCCGACCCCTTCTCTCCTCCCCTTCCCTGCACCATGTCCGACGCCACCCCCAGCACCGCCTCCGCCCCAGTTTCCGCCGTGAGCGCCCAGACCCAGGCCAACGCCATCCGCGCGCTCGCCATGGACGCGGTGCAGGCCGCCAACTCCGGCCACCCCGGCGCGCCCATGGGCATGGCCGACATGGCCGTCGCGCTGTGGGGCCGCCACCTGCGCCACAACCCGGCCAACCCGGCCTGGGCCAACCGCGACCGCTTCGTGCTGTCCAACGGCCACGGCTCCATGCTGATCTACGCGGTGCTGCACCTGACGGGCTACAAGCTGCCCATCGGCGAACTCAAGAACTTCCGCCAGCTGGGCAGCAAGACCGCCGGCCACCCCGAAGTCGGCCACACGCCCGGCGTCGAGACGACTACCGGCCCGCTGGGCCAGGGCATCACCAATGCGGTGGGCATGGCGCTGGCCGAGAAGCTGTTGGCCAGCGAATTCAACCGTGAAGGCCATGCCATCGTCGACCACCACACCTACGTGTTCCTGGGCGACGGCTGCCTGATGGAAGGCATCAGCCACGAGGCCGTGGCCCTGGCCGGCGCCTGGAAGCTCAACAAGCTGGTCGCGCTGTACGACGACAACGGCATCTCCATCGACGGCCAGGTCGCGCCCTGGTTCATCGACGACACCCCGAAGCGTTTTGAAGCCTGCGGCTGGAACGTGATCCGCGCCGTCGACGGCCACGACGCCGACGCCGTGAGCGCCGCGATTGCCGCCGCCAAGAACAGCGCCGACAAGCCGACGCTGATCTGCTGCAAGACCAGCATTGGCAAGGGCAGCCCGAACCGCGCCAACACCGCCAAGGCCCACGGCGAGCCGCTGGGCGCCGAAGAAATCAAGCTCACCCGCGAAGCGCTGGGCTGGAGCCACGAGCCCTTCAAGATCCCCAAGGACGTGTACGCCGCCTGGGACGCCAAGGAGGCTGGCAAGGCCTTTGAGGCCGCCTGGAACGAACAGTTCGCCGCCTACAAGGCCGCCTTCCCCGAGCTGGCCAAGGAGTTCACTCGCCGCATGAAGGGCGAGCTGCCCAAGTCCTTCAACCAGGTCGCTGTCAACGCCGCCGTCGAAGCCCACACCAAGGCCGAGACCGTGGCCAGCCGCAAGGCCAGCCAGATCGCTCTGGAGCACTTCACCGCGGCCCTGCCCGAACTGCTGGGCGGTTCGGCCGACCTGACCGGTTCCAACCTGACCAACACCAAGTCCACGCCCAACCTGCGCGTGGACCTGGCCGGCAACGTCGTGAAGAACGAGGCTGGCGTGGGCGGCCGCCACATCAACTACGGCGTGCGCGAGTTCGGCATGGCCGCGATCATGAACGGCGTTGCCCTGCACGGCGGTTTCATCCCCTACGGCGGTACCTTCCTGACCTTCAGCGACTACAGCCGCAACGCCATCCGCATGGCCGCGCTGATGAAGCAGCGCGTGGTCCACGTGTTCACGCACGACTCCATCGGTCTGGGTGAAGACGGCCCGACGCACCAGTCCATCGAACACGTCGCCAGCCTGCGCCTGATCCCGGGCCTGGACGTCTGGCGCCCGGCCGACACGGCCGAAACCGCCGTGGCCTGGGCCGTGGCCCTGCAGACCGCCAACCGCCCCAGCGCCCTGTGCCTGTCGCGCCAGAACCTGCCGTACGCACCCAAGGCCGACCTGGCCGACATCAGCAAGGGCGGCTACGTGCTGTCCGAGCCGGCCGACGTGGGCCTGAAGAAGAAGGCCCAGGCCGTGATCATCGCCACCGGCTCCGAAGTGCAGCTGGCGCTCAAGGCGCAGGAAGCCCTGGCCAAGGAACACAAGATCGCCGTGCGCGTGGTCTCGGTGCCCAGCACCAGTGTGTTCGACCGCCAGAGCGCCGATTACAAGGCCGCCGTGCTGCCCAAGGGGCTGCCGCGCGTCGCCGTCGAGATGGGTGCCACCGACGGCTGGTGGAAGTACGGCGTGTCGGCCGTGGTCGGCATCGACACCTACGGCGAATCGGCCCCGGCGCCGGTGCTGTTCAAGCACTTCGGCTTCACCCCCGAGAACGTGGCCGACACGGTGCGCGCCGTGCTCGCCAAATAAGGTTTTCCTTTCTTTTTTCATCCATCACAGGAGCTGAGGACATGGCTATCAAAGTCGGTATCAACGGTTTCGGCCGCATCGGTCGCAACGTGCTGCGCAGCGCGATCCAGAACTTCCCGGACATCGAGATCGTGGCCATCAACGATCTGCTCGAGCCCGACTACCTGGCCTACATGCTCCAGTACGACAGCGTGCACGGCCGCTTCAAGGGCACCGTCAAGGTCGAAGGCGGCAACATCGTCGTCAACGGCAAGACCATCCGCCTGACGCAAGAGCGTGACCCCGCCAACCTGAAGTGGGCCGACGTCGGTGCCGACGTGGTCATTGAATCCACCGGCCTGTTCCTGGACAAGGTCACTGCCCAGAAGCACCTGGACGCGGGCGCCAAGAAGGTCATCCTGTCCGCTCCCTCCAAGGACGACACCCCCATGTTCGTCTTCGGCGTGAACGACAAGACCTACGCCGGCCAGGCCATCATCTCCAACGCTTCGTGCACCACCAACTGCCTGGCCCCCGTGGCCAAGGTGCTGAACGACAAGTGGGGCATCAAGCGCGGCCTGATGACGACGGTGCACGCTGCTACCGCCACGCAAAAGACGGTGGACGGCCCGTCCAACAAGGACTGGCGCGGTGGTCGCGGCATCCTGGAAAACATCATCCCGTCCTCCACCGGCGCTGCCAAGGCCGTGGGCGTGGTGATCCCCGAGCTGAACAAGAAACTGACCGGCATGTCCTTCCGCGTGCCGACCTCCGACGTGTCGGTGGTGGACCTGACCGTTGAACTCAACAGCGAAGCCACCTACGAAGAGATCTGCGCCGAAATGAAGGCCCAGAGCGAAGGCGCGCTCAAGGGCGTGCTGGGCTACACCACCGACAAGGTCGTGGCCACCGACTTCCGCGGCGAGACCTGCACCTCGGTGTTCGACGCCGACGCCGGCATCGCGCTGGACAAGACCTTCGTGAAGGTCGTGAGCTGGTACGACAACGAGTGGGGCTACTCGAACAAGTGCCTGGAAATGGTCCGCGTCGTGAGCAAATAAGCTCCCCCCTGCGCCGCTTCGCGGCTTCCCCCCGGAGAGGGGACGCACCCTGTGGCCCGGCAAAGCCGGTTCCACGGGTGCCCTGGACTCAAAAAGCCGCTGTGGAAACAGCGGCTTTTTTCATTCGCACGGCTGGAGTTTTTTGCCAGCCAGGGACTCGCCCAGGCTCTCGATCGACGTGCGCTGCTCGTCGGTAATGGCGGGCAGGCGCAGGGTCCACGAAACGCTCTCGGGGCGCTCCAGAGCGGCGCGTGCGGTGCGCACGCCCTTCCTGGCGACGTCCTTGAGCGCCTGCTGCACCGACTCCTCGCTGGAGAAAGTGCCCAGCGCCAGGCCCGGCCCGGCCGACGGCAGGTTGACCTCGCGGAACTCGATCTTGAGCTCGCGCAACTCGCCCTTCTTCTTCGCCATCTGCTCGTCGTTGTAGCGGCCCATGTAGACGATCCAGCGGCCGGAGGACTTGGCCTCGCTGAACTGCCAGAGCGCTTCGTTCAGGCCGGTGCTGGCCAGCGCAGCGCGCAGCGCGTCGGCCTGAGGCGCCGTAAAGCCGCTGGCCTGCCAGCAGGACGTGGCGGGCGCGACTTCCGGCGAGCTGGGGGTTGCGTCGGTGGCCTGGGCCAGGTCCTCGGCTTCGGCGCGCGGGCCGTTGAGCAGGCGCAGCGTGCCCGGTTCGATCTGCGCGTTCAGCCGTTCGGGTTCGCTCTGCTGGACTGGCGCCAGGCCCAGCCCCGCCAGGAAGCCCTGGGTCCAGGCGAAGTAGACCGCGTTGGCCAGCAGCAGGGCGATGGCGACGAGTCTCAGCATGGGCGCACGCTCACTTCCGCGCTGTGCACGGTGCGCAGCCCCTGTGCCGTCCGCACGCGCAGGGCGCCCTGCGCGTCGACACCCTCGGCGGTGCCTTCCGTGCCGTCGGTCAGCCGCACGGCGCGGCCCAGCAGGGCGTCGCGCAGCGCGAAGCGGTTCGCAAAGGGGGCGAACCCGTCCGCGCCGAAGCGCAGCACGTCGCGCACCAGCGCGGGCGCAACCAGGGCCAGGGTCTCGCCGGCGGTCACACCCATGCGCACCTCGGCCAGCCCGGCCGGCGGCATGGCCGCCACCGCACCGGGCGTGGCCAGCGACTGCACCGCTGCCGTGTCCGGGCGCGCGATGTTGATGCCCACGCCCACGACGACGGTGCGCGGCGCCGAGGCACCGTCACCGGTGCCCGCGGTCTCGACCAGGATGCCGCCCAGCTTGCGCTGCTGCAGCCAGAGGTCGTTGGGCCACTTCAGCTGCACGTCCGGATGCAGGCTCTCGGCCAGGCTCACGCCCACCGCCAGCGACAGGCCCGACCAGTCGGCCGGCGCCAGCGGCAGCGCCAGCGAGAAGGTCAGCGACTGACCCGCCCGGCTGTGCCAGCCCTTGCCCATGCGGCCCCGGCCAGCCGTCTGTTCCTCGGCCGCCAGCAGTACCGGCTCCACCAGCCCGTCGCGGGCGCGGCGCATCAGTTCGCTGCTGGTCGAGTCGATGCGGGGCAGCACCTCGACGGTGAAGGTCGGCAGGTCGGCGACGACCGACTGCCAGACGGATTCGGCGTGGGCGAGCAGGTCGGTCATCCGAGCTTCGTGGCGCGGCCGCCGCGTTTGGGGGCCAGCAGCGTGCCGCGGCAGTTTTTCGAGCCGCACCAGCAGGGGTACTGCTTCTTGAGGGCTGGCGTGTAGGGCTCGTCGATCACCAGGCCGTAGTCGTAGAACAGCTCTTCGCCGGCCTTGATGTTGCGCTTGGCGCGGATGAAGACCCGGCCCTCGTCGGTCTCGGCCTCGCAGTTGGGGTCGCAGCTGTGGTTGATCCAGCGTGAGGAGTTGCCGCCGTACTTGGCGTCGATGACGTGGTCCTCGTCGATGTGGAAATAGAAGGTGTGGTTGGGGTCCTTCGGATCGTGCGGGTGGCGGCGCAGCGCCTCGTCCCAGCTGATGACCTCGCCCACGTACTCGATGACGGTTTCGCCTTCGGCCAGATCGACCAGGGCGTACACCCCCTTGCCGTGAACGCCCGAGCGGCGGGTCTGGATGCGGCGTGCGGGGGCGGTTTTCTTCACGATCGGGAATTTTGGTAAGGTTGTTTCATGCAGGTGCGCGCGTATGTGCGTGTGCGCCCCCGTGCGCGTGTACACGCGCGTGAAGCCCAAATTGTAGAGATGAACAAAACACTGGTCATTGCAGAGAAGCCGTCCGTGGCCCAGGACATCGTGCGCGCGCTTACCCCGGTGGCGGGCAAGTTCGACAAGCACGACGACCATTTCGAGAACGAGCAGTACGTCGTGACCTCCGCCGTCGGCCACCTGGTGGAGATCGCCGCGCCCGAGCAGTTCGACGTCAAGCGCGGCAAGTGGAGCTTCGCCCACCTGCCGGTGCTGCCGCCGTTCTTCGAGCTCAAGCCCATCGACAAGACCAAGTCGCGCCTGTCGGCCGTGGTCAGGCTGGCCAAGCGCAAGGACGTGGGCCGCCTGATCAACGCCTGCGACGCGGGCCGCGAGGGGGAGCTGATCTTCCGCCTGATCGAGCAGTACGCCGGCGGGCAGAAAAGCGGCCAGTACCAGGGCCTGGGCAAGCCGGTCCAGCGGCTGTGGCTGCAGTCCATGACGCCGCAGGCCATCCGCGACGGGTTTGAAAAGCTGCGCAGCGACGAGCAGATGCGCGGCCTGGCTGACGCAGCGCGCAGCCGCTCAGAAGCCGACTGGCTGGTGGGCATCAACGGCACCCGCGCCATGACCGCTTTCAACTCGCGCGACGGCGGCTTCTTCCTGACCACCGTCGGCCGGGTGCAGACGCCCACGCTGTCCATCGTGGTCGAGCGCGAAGAGCAGATCCGCGCCCACCGCAGCCGCGACTACTGGGAAATCCACGCCAGCTTCCTGGCCGAGGCCGGCGAGTACCCCGGCAAGTGGTTCGATCCCGCCTTCAAGAAGCCCACCGGCGACGACGCCGACGCCGACCTGCGCGCGGACCGCCTGTGGGACCACCGCGAGGCGCTGGCCATCGTCGAGGCGGTGCGCGGCAAGGCCGCCAGCGTCACCGAAGAGAGTAAGCCCACCACGCAGGCCAGCGGCCTGCTGTACGACCTGACCAGCCTGCAGCGTGAGGCCAACGGCCGTTTCGGCTTCTCGGCCAAGACCACGCTGCAGCTGGCGCAGAGCCTGTACGAGCGCCACAAGGCCCTGACCTACCCGCGGACCGATTCGCGCCACCTGCCCGAGGACTATCTGGGCACCGTGAAGCAGACCTTCGAGATGCTGGCCGACAGCGGCATGAAGCACCTGGCGCCGCACGCCCTGACGGCGCTCAACGGCAACTACATCAAGCCCAGCAAGCGCATCTTCGACAACAGCAAGGTCTCGGACCACTTCGCCATCATCCCGACGCTGCAGGCGCCCAGCGGCCTGAGCGAGGCCGAGCAGAAGCTCTACGACCTGGTGGTGCGCCGCTTCCTGGCGGTGTTCTTCCCCAGCGCCGAGTTCATGGTGACGACGCGCATCTCCAAGGTGCTGAACCACCACTTCAAGACCGAAGGCAAGGTGCTGGTCAAGCCGGGCTGGATGGCGGTCTACGGCAAGGAAGCGGCCGAAGACGTGGAAGGCGCGAAGGACGGCGACAAGGGTCAGAACCTGGTGCCGGTGCGCGAGGGCGAGACGGTGCGCACCGAGACCGTGGAGGCCAAAGGCCTGAAGACCAAGCCGCCGGCGCGCTATTCGGAAGCGACGCTGCTGGGCGCCATGGAAGGCGCGGGCAAGTTCATCGAGGACGACGAACTGCGCGAGGCCATGCAGGAGAAGGGCCTGGGCACCCCGGCCACGCGCGCAGCCATCATCGAAGGCCTGCTGAACGAGAAGTACATGCTGCGCGAAGGGCGCGAGATCATCCCCACCGCCAAGGCCTTCCAGCTCATGACCCTGCTGCGCGGCCTGGAGGTCGAGGAACTCTCGCGCCCCGAACTGACCGGCGAGTGGGAATACAAGCTGGCCCAGATGGAGCACGGCAAGCTCTCGCGCGCGGCCTTCATGGCCGAGATCGCCGCCATGACCGAGCGCATGGTGAAGAAGGCCAAGGAATACGACCGCGACACCGTGCCTGGCAACTACGCCACGCTCGAAGCGCCCTGCCCCAACTGCGGCGGCGTGGTGAAGGAAAACTACCGCCGCTACGCCTGCACCGGCGCCGACGGCAACAGCGAGGGCTGCGGCTTCTCGTTCACCAAGTCGCCCGCCGGCCGCACCTTCGAAGTGACCGAAGCCGAGGCCTTTGTGCGCGACAGGCACATCGGCCCGCTGGAAGGCTTCCGCTCCAAGGCCGGCTGGCCCTTCGTGGCCGAGATGACCCTCAAGTACAGCGACGAGGACAAAAACTGGAAGCTGGAGTTCGACTTCGGCGACGACAAGAACGCCGAAGAAACCGGCGAGCTGGTGGATTTTGCGGACCAGGAGGGCCTGGGCGCCTGCCCGGTCTGCGGCGCCCAGGTGTTCGAGCACGGGGCCAACTACGTCTGCAGCAAGGCAGTGCCCACGGCCGCCCAGCCCACGCCCAGCTGCACGTTCAAGAGCGGCAAGGTCATCCTGCAGCAGCCGGTGGCGCGCGATCAGATGAGCAAGCTGCTGGCAACGGGCAAGACCGACCTGCTGGACAAGTTCGTCTCCATGCGCACACGCCGCAGCTTCAAGGCCTTCCTCGCCTGGGACAAGGAGGCCGGCAAAGTGAACTTCGAGTTCGAGCCGCGCGAGAGCAAGTTCCCACCGCGCAAGACCGCCGGAGCTGCGGCCAAGGCCGCACCTGCCAAGAAGGCTGGCGCAGCCAAGAAGGCGCCGGCTGCGAAAAAGGCCGCCGCGCCCAAGGCCCCGCGCAAGACCACCGCCGCCACCGGCAAGCAGCCCAGCGCTGCGCTGGCCGCGGTGATCGGCGAAGGCGCGGTCTCGCGCCCCGAGGTGGTCAAGAAGCTGTGGGACTACATCAAGGCCCATGGCCTGCAGGACGCGGCCGACAAGCGCAAGGTCAACGCCGACGCCAAGCTGCGCCCGGTGTTCGGCAAGGACCAGGTCACGATGTTCGAGATCGCCGGCATCGTCGGCCAGCACCTGGTCGACTGATTCCATTCACCACAACACCAGGAGACACGGTCCATGAGCCTCCAACTCTTCTTCGCCCCAGGCGCCTGCTCGTTCGTGCCACACGCCATGCTCGAACTGGCCGGCGTGCCGTTCGAGCCGATGATGGTCAAGCTGCACAAGGGCGAGCAGCGCAGCCCCGAGTACCTCGCGATGAACCCGCGCGGCCAGGTGCCGGTGCTGGTGGACGACGGCGAGGTGATCACGCAGATCGTGGCCATCCTGCTGCACCTGGACGCGAAGTTCCCGCAGGCCGGCATCCTGCCCGCCTCGGGCGTGGCGCGCACCCGCGCGCTGTCCACACTGGCCTGGATGAACAACACGGTGCACCCGACCTTCACCCACGTGTTCATGCCGCAGAAGTTCACCGACGACGAGGGGGCGCAGAAGATCATCCGTGCCTTTGCGGCGAACAGCTACAAGGGGTTGCTCGGCGAGATCGAGGCCATGGCCGCCAAGGCCTCGCCCTGGCTGTGCGGCGAGGCGCCATGTGCGCTGGACGCCTACGCGCTGACCCTGCTGCGCTGGGGTGGCTACGCCGGCATCGACCCGACCACGCTGCCCGCGACCTGGACCCTGGTCCAGCGGTTCGCCGCGCTGCCGGCGGTGGCCCGCGTCATCGAGCGCGAGCGCCTGCAACTCAACGTCTACCAGCCCGCGGCCTGAGCGCGATCCGCGCAGCGGTGGAGCGTGGGGGCAACAACTCTATTCGTCGGGCGAACGGCGCGCGGCAAAACGGATCGACACCCGCAGCCCGCGCCGCTGGCTTTCGGCGTGTGCGTCCTCCATCATCACCAACGCCCCGTGCTGCTGGGCAATCTCGTGCACGATGGCCAGCCCCAGGCCTGAGCCATCGACGTTGGTGCCCAGGGCGCGGTAGAACGGCTGGAGCACCAGCTCGCGCTCGTTCTCCGGAATGCCCGGGCCGTTGTCCTCGACCTGCAGGATCTGTACGCCGCTGAAACGGTCGAACAGCACGCGTGCGGTCACCACGCCGCCGCGACCGCTGTAGTTGATCGCGTTGTCGACCAGGTTGCGTGTCATCTCCTGCAGCAGCGTGGGGTTGCCATCCATCAGGCAGATCTCGGGCATCTCGTCCGGGCCTTCGTAGCCCAGGTCGATGCCGTGTTCCAGCGCCCGGGGCACCGAGTCGCGCACCACGCCAGTGACCAGCTGCGCGAGGTCGATCTGCGCCGTGGGCAGGGTGCGGCCGGTGGTTTCCGCGCGGGCCAGGGCCAGCAGCTGGTTGACGGTGTGGGTGGCGCGCGTGCTGGAGTGCGCGATCTGCTGCAGCGAGCTGCGGATCTCCTGCGGGTTGGATTCCCGCTGCGCCAGTTCGGCCTGCATGCGCAGGCCGGCCAGCGGCGTCTTGAGCTGGTGCGCGGCGTCGGCCAGGAAACGCTTCTGGGTGGTGAGCGAGGCGGTCAGGCGTGTCAGCAGGTCGTTGATCGATGACACCAGCGGGGCCACCTCCTGCGGGATGAAGGACTCTTCGATCGGGCTGAGGTCGTCGGGCTTGCGGGCGCGGATCTTCTGCTCCAGGTCGGAGAGCGGGCGGATGCCGCGCACCAGCGCCAGCCACACCAGCAGCACCGCCAGCGGCAGGATCACGAACTGCGGCACCATCACGCCCTTGATGATTTCCGTGGCCAGCGTCGAGCGCTTGCCCTTGGTTTCGGCCACCTGCATCAGCACCAGCTGGCTGGGGTCGCTGTGCCGCGCTAGCCAGGTGTAGGCTACGCGGACCTCGTCGCCACGCACCTCGTCGTCGCGCAACAGCACCCGTCCGGCGGCCGGCACGCTGGTGTCGGGTGGTGGCGGGAAATCGGCCTCGCCGCTGATCACGCCCTGCCGGGCATCCCGGAGCTGGTAGTACACCAGGTCGCTGTCATCCGCCTTGAGCAGGTCGCGCGCCTGCGGGGTCAGGTTGAAGCTGACCTTGTCGTCCTTGGTGACGACAAACTGTGTGAGTGCCTGCAGGTTGAACTCGAGCGCCCGGTCAAATGGTTTGGACGCAATGCTCTGGGCCACGAACCAGGTCAGTGCGAGCGACAGCGGCCACAGCAGCAGCAGCGGCGTGAGCATCCAGTCGAGGATCTCACCGAACAGGCTGCGCTGCTCGCGCTGGAACAGTCCGAAGGTGATCCGGTGGCTGTCCTGCTTGTGATCGGGCATGTCGGGGCAGTAGGGTGCTCAGGCGCTCAGATCTTTTCGAGGCAGTAGCCCAGCCCCCGTACGGTCGCGATGCGGATCGGGCCTTTCTCGATCTTCTTGCGCAGGCGGTGGATGTAGACCTCGATGGCGTTGTTGCTTACCTCCTCGCCCCACTCGCACAGCCGCTCGACCAGTTGGTCCTTGCTGACCAGGCGGCCGGCGCGCTGCAGCAACACCTCCAGCAGGCCCAGCTCGCGTGCCGAGAGTTCGACCATCTTGCCGTCGATGGTGGCCACGCGGCCGGCCTGGTCGTACACCAGCGGGCCGTGCTTGATGGTGGAGCTGGCGCCGCCCATGCCACGGCGCGTGAGCGCGCGCACCCGGGCTTCGAGCTCCTGCAGCGAGAACGGCTTGGCCATGTAGTCGTCGGCGCCGTAGTCCAGGCCCTTGACCCGCTCATCGACGCTGTCGGCGGCGGTCAGGATCAGCACGGGCAGGGCCGAGCCGCGAGAACGCAGGCGCTTGAGCACCTCCAGGCCGTGCAGTTTGGGCAGGCCGAGATCGAGGATCAGCAGGTCGAACTCGTTGTTGGTCATCAGGGCCGCGTCGGCCTCGCTGCCATTGGCCACATGGTCGACCGCGGCACCTGCGGCCCGCAGACTGCGCAACAGACCATCGGCCAGGACCTGGTCGTCTTCTGCAATCAGGATGCGCATGGGTGTCTCCTTACGGGTTCTGGGGTCATTGTAGGTGGCGCGCCTAGCGCGAAGCATACGCCTCCAGCCCCAGCGCGACCACGGTCGCCACCTCGGTGCCGACCTGCGCGCGGAACTCGGTTTCCGCCCGCGCCACGGCCAGCCGGAAGGCCTCCAGCCAGAGCAGGCCGGTCTCGGTGAAGACAATGCGCCGCGCGCGCGCGTCCAGCGGATCGGGCTCGCGCCGCACCAGGTCCCAGGCCTCGCACTGCGCCACCAGATCGCCCATGGCCTGCTTGCTCATGCCTGCGGCGGCGGCCAGTTCGGTCAGGCGCGAACCCTTGAGGGCGAGGTGGCGCGTGATGTGGATGTGGGCGGCGCCGATCTGCTCGCGTGCGGCCAGGTTGGACAGGGCCAGGGGCACATTGGCGTCGTGCGCCATCAGGAACAGCACGCGCTCGTCAAAGCGGCGCAGCGCACGACCCATGACACGGCCCAGGTGGGTGGCCCGCCAGCGGTCGTCGGCGGTCGTGGAAGCGGGTGAGACAGGCATGGCAAATGGTAAGGCAAACTGACCATTTACTGGCTTGTGAGAAGTTTATGTGGCGATACACTCCTGTTCAGACATCCAGCCTGTACATAAATCCACAGACTGATGCAAGTACCCACTCACACACAGGAGCACCGCACATGGACAACGCCACCAATACCGAAAAAGCCAAGGCCCTGCAGGCCGCGCTGGCCCAGATCGAAAAGCAGTTCGGCAAGGGCACCATCATGCGCCTGGGCGAAGGCGAGGCCATCGAGGACATCCAGGTGGTCTCCACCGGTTCGCTGGGTCTGGACATTGCTTTGGGTGTCGGCGGCCTGCCCCGTGGCCGTGTCATCGAAATCTACGGCCCGGAATCCTCGGGCAAGACCACGCTGACCCTGCAGGTGATTGCCGAGATGCAGAAGCTCGGCGGCACCTGCGCCTTCGTCGATGCCGAACACGCGCTGGACATCCAGTACGCGCAGAAGCTGGGCGTGCATGTGCCCGACCTGCTGATCAGTCAGCCCGACACCGGCGAACAGGCGCTGGAGATCGTGGATTCACTGGTGCGCTCTGGTGCGGTCGATCTGGTCATCATCGACTCGGTGGCGGCGCTCACGCCCAAGGCCGAAATCGAGGGCGAGATGGGCGACAGCCTGCCCGGCCTGCAGGCCCGCCTCATGAGCCAGGCCCTGCGCAAGCTCACTGCCACCATCAAGAAGACCAACTGCACGGTCATCTTCATCAATCAGATCCGCATGAAGATCGGCGTGATGTTCGGTTCGCCCGAAACCACTACCGGTGGCAACGCGCTCAAGTTCTACGCCTCCGTCCGCCTGGACATCCGCCGCACCGGCACCATCAAGAAAGGCGAGGACGCGATCGGCAACGAAACCAAGGTGAAGGTGGTGAAGAACAAGGTCTCGCCACCGTTCAAGACGGCCGAATTCGACATCCTGTTCGGCGAAGGCATCAGCCGCGAAGGCGAAATCCTTGATCTGGGCGTGCTGCACCGGGTGGTCGAGAAGTCCGGTGCCTGGTATGCCTACAACGGCGAGAAGATCGGCCAGGGTCGTGACAACGCGCGCGAGTTCCTCAAGGAGAACCCCGAGCTGCGCGTGGAGATCGAGAACAAGGTGCGCACCGAGCTGGGGGTGCCCCTGCTGCCGGTTGATGCGGGAGCCGAAGAAGCTGCCCCGGCCGTTGCCAAGGGCAAGAAGGCCAAGGCCACCGAAGCCGAGGCCGCTGAATAAGTCCTGCGGTGGGGTTCGACAAGATCTCGCTCAAGGGCCGAGCGCTGCGGCTGCTGGCTGGCCGCGAACACTCGCGCGCCGAGCTGGAGAAGAAGCTGGCACCCCACGAGCAGGAGCCTGGTGAAGTGCAGCGCGCCCTGGACGAGCTGCAGGCCAAGGGCTTCATCAGCGAACAGCGGGTGGTCGAGTCGGTGATCCACCGGCGGTCCGCCCGGCTGGGCGCAGGTCGCGTGAAGCAGGAACTGCAGGCCAAGGGCGTCAGTGCCGAGGCGGTTGCCGAGGCGGTGGACCGGCTTCGGGGCACCGAGACCGAGCGGGCCCGCGAGGTCTGGCGCAAGAAATTCGGCGAGCCCGCGGCGGACGCGGCGGGTCGTGCCAAGCAGATGCGGTTCCTCGCATCGCGCGGCTTTGGCGCCGAGGCGATCCGTCGTGTGGTCCGCGGTGCGGACGACGATTGATACGGCGGGCGTTACAGCCCCAGCATGAGCTGCAGGTTCTGCACGGCCGCGCCACTGGCGCCTTTGCCGAGGTTGTCCAGGCGCGCGATGACGACGGCGTGGCGGTGCGTCTCGTTGGCGAACACGCGCAATTCGAGTTGGTTGGTGTCGTTCAGTGCGGTGGCGTCCAGCTTGCCGTCGCTGGTCGCGGGCAATACGCTGACCCAGCCGCCTTGCGCTGCGCTGGCCGCATAGTGCGCCACCAGCGCGTCGTGCAGATCGCTGGCCTTGGGCTGACCGGGCAGGTCGTCCAGATGCAGGGGCAGCTGCACCAGCATGCCCTGGCGGAAGTTGCCGACCGCAGGAATGAAGATGGGGCGCCGGTTCAGGCCGGTGTAGCGCAGGATCTCGGGAATGTGCTTGTGCGACAGGCCCAGCGCGTAGGCCTCGTGCAGCGGTGCGGTGCCGGCCTCGTAGGCCTCGATCATGGTGCGGCCACCGCCCGAGTAACCGCTGACCGAGGGCAGCGACACCGGAAAGTCTCTGGGCAACAGGCCTGCATCGATGAGGGGGCGCAGGATCGCGATGGCTCCTGTGGCGTAGCACCCGGGGTTGGCGACGCGGTCCGCCTTCTGCACGGCCTCGCGTTGACCCGCGCTCAGTTCGGGGAAGCCGTAGATCCAGCCATCGTGACAGCGGTGTGCGGTGGAGGCGTCGATGATGCGGGGTTTGCGGCCCGGCAGGCTGTCGACCATGGCGACCGACTCGATGGCCGCATCGTCGTGCAGGCACAGGATCACCAGGTCGGCTTCTGCCATGAGGGCCTTCTTGGCCTCGGGGTCCTTGCGCCGTTCGGGCGCAATGCTCAACATTTCGATGACGGGCATCTGTTGCAGACGCTCGCGTATCTGCAGGCCGGTGGTCCCGGCCTCGCCGTCGATGAAGATTCTGGTCATGGCGGCTCCTGTTGGTGTCAGTCAGGGTTCAGCGACGGGCTCGATAATTATGCATTATGTAAGCTAGCGCTTATATATTGGTGCGTCGCAACATGATACAGTCGTCGGTTGCCGTGTCCACGAGTCCGCGCACCGGCTGTGCCCTTTGGCCGGATCGAACAACCCCAGTCCGAGAGAAACCTCATGAAGATTCACGAGTACCAAGGCAAGGAAATCTTGCGTCAGTTTGGTGTGCCGGTCCCCCGCGGCATTCCCGCGTTCACGGTGCAGGAAGCCGTTGAAGCCGCGCAGAAACTCGGTGGCCCGGTCTGGGTGGTCAAGGCACAGATCCACGCCGGTGGCCGTGGCAAGGGCGGTGGTGTGAAGGTGGCCAAGAGCATTGACGACGTCAAGGCCCGCGCCACGGATATCCTGGGCATGCAACTGGTCACGCACCAGACAGGTCCAGAAGGCCAGAAGGTCCGCCGCCTCTACATCGAAGACGGCGCCGACATCAAGAACGAACTGTACGTGTCGCTGGTCACCGACCGCGCCACGCAGAAGGTGGCCCTGATCGCGTCGAGCGAAGGCGGCATGGACATCGAGGAAGTGGCCCACTCCACGCCCGAGAAGATCATCACCGAGATGATCGATCCGCTGACCGGCATCACCGAAGCGCAGTCGCGCAAGGTGGCGACCGCCATCGGCCTGACAGGCGGCTCCGTGGACCAGGCGGTCGATCTGTTTGCCAAGATCTACAAGTGCTACATGGACACCGACGCATCGCTGGTGGAAATCAACCCGCTGAACTGCGACTCCAAGGGCAACCTGATGGCCCTGGACGCGAAGTTCAACTTCGACGCCAACGCCCTGTTCCGCCATCCCGAAATCGTGGCCTTCCGCGATCTGGACGAGGAAGATCCGGCCGAAATCGAGGCTTCCAAGTTTGACCTGGCCTACATCAGCCTGGACGGCAACATCGGTTGCTTGGTCAACGGTGCTGGCCTGGCCATGGCCACCATGGACACCATCAAGCTGTTCGGCGGCGAGCCGGCCAACTTCCTGGACGTGGGCGGCGGCGCCACCCCCGAGAAGGTCACCGAAGCCTTCAAGATCATGCTCAAGAACCCCAAAGTCAAGGGCATCCTGGTCAACATCTTCGGCGGCATCATGAAGTGCGACACCATCGCCACCGGCGTGATCACCGCCTGCAAGGCCGTGAACCTGAGCGTGCCGCTGGTCGTGCGCATGAAGGGCACGAACGAAGAGCTGGGCAAGAAGATGCTGGCCGAGTCCGGCCTGCCCATCATCGCTGCAGACACCATGGCCGAAGCAGCGACCAAGATCGTTGCTGCCGTCAAGTAAGCCCGGAGAACACACATGTCGATCTACATCAACAAAGACACCAAGGTCATCACCCAGGGCATCACGGGCAAGACTGGCCAGTTCCACACCGAGAAGTGCCAGGAATACGCGAACGGCAAGAACTGCTTTGTCGCTGGCGTGAACCCCAAGAAGGCTGGCGAGTCGATCTTCAACATCCCTATCTACGCCTCCGTGAAGGAAGCAGCCCAGCAGACCGGCGCGACCGTGTCGGTGATCTACGTGCCTCCAGCAGGCGCTGCAGATGCGATCTGGGAAGCCGTGGAAGCCGACCTGGATCTGGCCATCTGCATCACCGAGGGCATTCCCGTCAAGGACATGCTGATGGTGCGCAACAAGATGAAGGCGAAGGAAGCTGCCGGCGGCAAGAAGACCCTGCTGCTGGGCCCCAATTGCCCTGGCCTGATCACCCCAGACGAGATCAAGATCGGCATCATGCCCGGCCACATCCACCGCAAGGGCCGCATCGGCGTGGTGTCACGTTCGGGCACGCTCACGTACGAAGCCGTGGCCATGCTGACCGAAGTCGGCCTCGGCCAGTCGAGCGCCGTGGGCATTGGTGGCGACCCCATCAACGGCCTGAAGCACATCGACGTGATGAAGGCTTTCAACGACGATCCAGACACCGACGCGGTGATCATGATTGGCGAAATCGGCGGCCCGGACGAAGCCGAAGCGGCCCAGTGGTGCAAGGCCAACATGAAGAAGCCCGTGGTGGGCTTCATCGCTGGCGTGACGGCCCCTCCCGGCAAGCGCATGGGCCACGCCGGCGCGCTGATCTCTGGCGGTGCCGACACAGCCGACGCCAAGCTGGCCATCATGGAAGAGTGTGGTTTCGTGATCACGCGCAACCCGTCCGAGCTGGGCAAGCTGCTCAAGGCACAGCTGTAATCAGCGTCAACAACGAGAGAAAAGGCCACGCATTCGTGGCCTTTTTTTGTTCCGTTGGCGGTCGATGGTTCAAAGTCTGGCATCCGGGTTTGAAGCCGAGAAAAGACAGGTGACTGTCTTCAAAGCGTGACAAATGTCTCAGCGAGCAACGGCCGCGGAATCTGATTCAAGCTATAAAACCGGTCTACATGATCTTCGAGTATTACAGCCAGACAGATCCCGGCCTGATTCGTGAAAACAACGAAGACTCGGTCGCGCTCGATCCTGCCAATCAGGTGGTCGTTCTGGCTGATGGCATGGGTGGGTACAACGCTGGCGAAGTGGCCAGTGCCATGGCCACGGGCTTCATTCACAACGAACTGGGCCGCTGGATGACCGAGGGCGGTCACGAGGCGCATGCGCGCGAGCTCAAGCGGGCCATGGAGATCTGCGTCGACAACGCCAACCGGTCGATTTTCAATGCGGCCAATTCCAATCCGCTGTATGCGGGGATGGGCACCACGCTGGTCATGGGGGTGTTCCAGGGCGCCCGGGTCATGATTGGGCACGTGGGCGATTCGCGTTGCTACCGCCTGCGGGGCGGGACCCTTCAGCAGATCACCAGAGACCATTCGCTGCTGCAGGAGCAGATCGATGCCGGGCTGATCTCGGTGGAGCAGGCGCAATTTGCCACCCACAAGAATCTGGTGACGAGGGCGCTGGGTGTTGAAGACACTGTGCTGCTTGAAGTCAACGAGTTCCGGGTCGAGGACGGCGACATCTACCTGTTCTGTTCCGACGGTCTGAGCGACATGGTGCCCGACGAGCGCATCGCAGAGATCCTGCTGGAGGAGGCTGGGCTCGAGGCCTCGGGTCGCAGCCTGGTCGACTGCGCCAATGGCAACGGGGGTCGCGATAATATTTCGGTGATACTGGCCCAGGCCCGCGCCAAACCGGTCAAGAGGGGCCTGTTGTCGCGTATGCTGGGGCAGCCGTAAACAATTGGCATTAGTTATTAGGTTCCAGAGGAGTCGGCCATGCCGAAAATGATCGTTTCCATCGACGGCGTCGTCATCAAGGAAGTGCAGCTCACCAAGGATCGCACGACGCTGGGCCGTCGGCCCTACAACGACATCGTGATCGACAACCTGGCGGTCAGCGGCGAGCATGCCGTCATGCAGATGTCGGGTGCAGATGTGTTCCTGGAAGATCTCAACAGCACCAACGGAACGTACGTCAACGGCAAGGCGATCAAGAAGCAGCAGTTGCAGAACGGCGATACCGTCGAGATCGGCAAGTACAAGATCAAGTTTTTCCACGAAGGGGCTTCCGATCAGCAGGAAAAAACGACAGTGATCAATTCGGGTGCGGTGGTGGCATCCGAGCCTTCGACGGTGGGTGAAGCCTCCATCCGGGTCATGTCGGGGGCGGCGGCTGGCCGCGAGGTGCCGCTGGTCAAGGTGGTGACCACGATCGGCAAGCCCGGTGTTGCCGTGGCGGCCATCACTCGCCGTCCGCATGGCTTCGTTGTGGCGCTGGTGGAGGGGGCGGTCAAGCCCACGGTGAACGGCAAGGCGCTGACCACCGAGGCCGTGAACCTCCAGAACGGCGACATGATCGAACTGGCCGGCACCCAGATGCAGTTCGTCCAGGCCTGACGTTCTGTCTGCGGGAGTCGCCGCCTAGGCGGCCCGCTTGTCATGAAACGCCTCATGCGGGCCTTGAGCAGACATGGCCGGCGCGTGGCCGTTTCCCTGCTGCCGCTTCTGCTGGGTGTGCTGCACGTCCTGGGTCTGCTGCCTCTGGACAGCCTGCAGCGGCTCGACGACCATCTCTATGACGCGCGCCTGCTCTGGACCATGCCGGCGACCCTGGACGAGCGCGTGGTGATCGTGGACATTGATGAACAGAGCCTGGCCGAGGTGGGGCGCTGGCCCTGGCCCAGGAACCGCGTGGCGGACTTGGTGGATGCGCTGTTTGATCGCCACCAGATCGCCTTGCTCGGCATGGACACGGTGTTTGCCGAGCCGGACGAAAGTTCCGGCCTGCCGCAACTGGAGCGGCTGGCACGCGAAGACCTCAAAGATCTTCCAGAGTTCTCAGGGGCGCTCTCACGTCTGCGCCAGGGGCTGGACCACGACCGGCGCCTGGCCGACGCCTTGCGCGGACGGCCGGTGGTGATGGGGTTCTATTTCAGCAACGAATCCGGCGGGCGGACATCCGGGACTTTGCCAGAGCCCGTGCTCAGGCGCGCCGACCTGCAGGGCCGCGCTCTGCAGGCCACGCAGTGGACGGGCTACGGCGCCAACCTGCCGGGTCTGGCGTCTGCTGCGCCACTGGCGGGATTCTTCAATGCCGTGCCCGGTGACGACGGAATGGTGCGCTCCCTCCCCCTGCTGGCCGAGCACGGCGGGGCGTACTACGAATCCTTGTCCCTTGCCATGTTCCGGACGATCACCGGCATGCCGACGGTCGAGCCGCGTTATCCGCCGCAGCCCGCAGTGGGTGATCGCTACGACTGGCCCCGCAGCATCGCTCTGCGCAAGAACGGCGGAACGCTGGAGATCCCGGTGGACGAACGAGTGGCGGTGCTGGTGCCTTTCCGCGGACCCGGTGGCCCGCAGGGCGGCTCGTTCCGCTATGTCTCGGCGTCTGATGTGCTGGCCAATCGGGTGGCGCCTGACTTGCTGAAGGGCCGCATCGTGCTTCTGGGCACCACCGCGCCTGGGCTGCTGGACCTGCGCGCCACCCCGGTGGGCGAGGCCTATCCAGGCGTCGAAACCCATGCCAACGTGCTGACCGCGCTGATGGATGGTCGCCTGGTCGCCCGGCCCGACTACGCCGCCGGCTACGAGCTGGTCGTGCTGTTGCTGGCCGGCATGGTGCTGGCGTTCGGGCTGCCTCTGGTGGGCGCTGCCGGTGCCGTAGGCCTGAGCCTGGCGGTATTCGCCGCCGTGGTGGGGCTCAACACCTGGCTGTACCTGGGCCATGGTCTGGCACTGCCCATGGCCGGCACCCTGGTGATGGCAGGGCTCACCTTCGTGATCAACATGAGCTACGGCTACTTGGTGGAAAGCCGGGCCAAGCGGGAGCTGGTCCAGCTGTTCGGCACCTATGTGCCGCCGGAGCTGGTCGACGAGATGGTCAGGGACCCCGACAGCTACAGCATGGAAGCCAGTACGCGGGAACTGACCGTGCTGTTCTGCGACATGCGCGGCTTCACGGCCATTGCCGAATCCATGACGCCCACCGGGCTGCAGTCGCTGCTCAACACCGTGTTCAGCCGACTCACGCGGGTGATCCGTCACCACCGCGGCACCATCGACAAATACATGGGGGACTGTGTGATGGCCTTCTGGGGTGCTCCTGTCGACACCCGGGGGCATGCGGCGCTGGCCGTGCAGGCGGCGCTGGACATGGCGGCCGAGATAACGACCATCAACCGCGAACGCCAGGCAGCGAATCAGCCTGCCATCGGTGTGGGCATCGGGCTGAATACCGGCGACATGTGCGTGGGTGACATGGGATCGGACGTGCGGCGCAGCTACACCGTGGTCGGCGACGCCGTGAACCTTGGCGCCCGGCTGGAGGGGCTGACCCGTGTGTACGGCGTCGACGTGGTGGCCAGCGGGTCCACGCGCCAGCAGGCGCCGGACTTCGTCTGGCAGGAGCTGGACCGGGTGCGGGTCAAGGGCAAGGCGCAGGTTGTGGAGATCCACACGCCCCTGTGCGCCGGCGATCAGATGACGCCGGAACTTTCGGACGAGTTGAGAGAATGGGAGCAGGCACTGCAGGCCTGGCGCCAGCAGAACTGGGACCGCTGCCTTGCTCATTTGGAGAAGCTGCAGCGGAAGAATGCCAAAAAAGTCCTTTACCGGCTCTACGCCGAACGGGTAGTCTCCATGCGGATCGAGCCGGCACCGCCCGACTGGGACGGCTCCACCGCGTTCGACACCAAATAACCCGCCCGAACGGGCCACCAACTCCTGGAACATTGATGAGGGTACGCGTACTGGGCTGCTCGGGCGCCATATCGCAAGGCTGCCGGACGACCTCTTTCCTGCTCGACGACGATGTGCTGATCGACGCCGGGACAGGGGTGGGCGACCTCAGCCTCGACGAAATGGCCCGGGTCGACCATGTGCTGCTCACCCATTCCCACCTCGACCATGTGGCCAGCCTGCCCCTGATGCTCGATGCCGTCGCCGCGCGGCGGCTGGCGGCGGGCGCCGCGCCGCTGGTGGTACACGCCCTGCCGGGCACCATCTCCGCGCTGCGGGTGCACATCTTCAACAACCTGATCTGGCCCGATTTTTCGACCATCCCCAGCGCAGAGACGCCGCTGATGCGCTTTGTGTCCATCACCGTGGGCGAACTGCTGCGCGTGGGGGGCAAACGCATCGAGGTGCTGCCGGCGGTGCACACCGTCCCGGCCGTGGGCTATGCGGTGGACAGCCCCAGCGGCCACTGGGTGTTCAGCGGCGACACCGAGCGCAACCCGGCGTTCTGGCAGCGCGTCAACCGGATCGATGTGGCCATGCTGATCATCGAGACCGCGTTCAGCGACCGCGAACGCGAACTGGCCCAGCGCAGCCTGCATCTGGCGCCCAGTTCGCTGGCCGACGAACTGGACCAGATCGACCGCGGCCGCCGCTTCCCGATCTACATCACCCACACCAAGCCGGCGGAAACCGGGCTGATCATGGAAGAGATCCGCCGCTTCGACGACGCACCCAACCGCCCGAACGATGTGCGCCACGACATCCGCTGGCTCAGCGCGGGGCAGACCTTCGATCTGTGACAATTTTTGTCCCCCGAGGGTCGGGTGACAAAAATTGTCAGTGACCGCAGGCGACAGAGGACACAAATCGTCACTTGCAGCGGGCGAGGCGTGAAATAGCACTCAAAAAACAGGGCAAATCGGACTGGCACGCTCCATGCGAAGGAGCAACCGTCTCAACCCACAACCCCCTTCAAGGAGTTTTCAATGAAGCGTTCCCTGCAAAAAGGTTTCACCCTGATCGAACTGATGATCGTGGTGGCCATCATCGGTATCCTGGCTGCGGTGGCGCTGCCGGCGTATCAGGACTACACGATCCGCGCCCGCGTGACGGAAGGTCTGTCGGTGGCTGGTGGAGCCAAGACCCTGATTGGTGACAGCGCTGCGACCCTGCCCGAACTGCAGGCAGCTGCTGCAACTTGGAACGCACAAGCTGGTGGCGACGGTGCGAAGAGCAAGTACGTGCAGAGTGTTCAGATCGCTGAAGATACCGGTGAAGTCACGATCGAGTTCGACGAAACCAACATCGGTAGCATCCCTGACGCTTCCACCTTGGTGCTGACCCCGTACATCAACGGCAGTGGCGCTGGTAACGTCGCTGCAGTTGAGCAGCTGGGCGCCAGCTACGCCGCGGGTGTGACCGGTCAGGTGGACTGGGGCTGCGCCTCCGATACGAACCTCGTGGGTACCGCCCGTGGTTTGCCCGCTCTGACCGCAGGTACCCTGCCGGCCAAGTTCGCTCCGAACGATTGCCGCTGATCCGGTAGTGTCTGGACCGCTCAAACCGGTCCACGCCCCAAAAAAAGGAGTGCCTCGTGCACTCCTTTTTTTTGTTTCTGCCAGCCCCATGCGGGAAAGGCGGTGCTCACGTCCCGTGATCAATCCGGGGGCGTGTGGACGGAATTTGACTGCGACGAACAGAAACCGTCAATGACGCTGACACATTTTGTCGCAAACACGGCGGTGCATCTGAAAAACAAATCCAAAAGCATTCAACCTGGACTTGGCACAGGAAATGCCAGTGCTGTGCACGTGGAATCTGCTTCAAGGATGGCTGTCATGACTCGCTCAACCGGACAACAAGGCTTTACCCTGATCGAACTGATGATCGTGGTGGCCATCATCGGCATCTTGGCGGCGGTGGCGCTTCCTGCTTATCAGGATTTCACGGTTCGGGCCCGTGTGACCGAAGGCCTTTCATTGGCCGCGAATGTCAAGAGCCAGGTCGGTGTGGGGTCGGCCACACAGCAGAACCTGACCGCAACAGCCATGACATGGAACGACCAGGCTGGGGGCATGGGTGCTCGCAGCAAATATGTCAATAGTGTGCTGGTCACCAGTGCCCCCGATGCCGCCACCGACGGAGAGATCATCATCACCTTCAGCGGGAATGCCGGACCGATCGATGGTCAGACCTTGGTGCTGACACCGTGGGTGCAGGCGGGAGGCGGGCCGGTGGCGCTCGGGTTGGCATTCGCGGCCAACGTCACGGGCCCGATAGACTGGAGTTGCCAGTCGGCCGACGTTGGCGTGGCCACGGCGCGAGGCATGCTGGGCACAGCGGGCACCCTGCCGGGCAGGTTTGCACCCAGCGAATGTCGTTGATGCCACATGGGTAAGGGCGTTGCCTGATCACCTACAGTTGCCGCACGCCACAGCATGGCCCGAGCCCCTGGGCCAAGGCGCTAGACTTTCGGGCAACATGGATCTCTCGACACAAATCATCGAGCGTTTGAAGGCCTCTGGCCTGCATTTGCTGGTTTCGCTGGTGGTGGCCAGCGCGGTCGCTGCATTGGTCTTTGGTGTCTGGTTCCCAGGTGCCTATCGCGACTTGGCCGGCGGCACCCGCCTGCTGAGTTTGATCGTTACCGTGGATGTGGTCATGGGGCCTTTGTTGACATTGGCGGTCTATGACCGGCGCAAGTCAGCCAACCATTTGCGCAAAGACATCGCCACCATTGCGGGGCTGCAATTGGCCGCTCTTTTTTACGGGCTGTATTCGGTTCAGCTGGCTCGGCCTGTGGCGCTTGTGTTTGAAAACGATCGCTTTCGTGTCATCGCTGCCGCCGAGGTTGTGGAGAAGGAGTTGCCGGACGCGTTGCCAGCCTTTCGGTCGCTGCCCTGGGATGGCCCTCGATTGATTGCGATTCGCAAGACCGAGGCCGGAAAAGAGCGCAACGACGCCTTGACGGCAGCCATTTTTGACGGGGTTGATACCAGCCAGCGGCCTGGCTTCTGGATTCCATACGACGCTGCGGTGCGCGATACGGCTTTGAAGATTGCGCACCCGGTGACTGTTCTGTTGGACCGCTACGCTGGAGACCGCGACCAGCTGCTTGCTGAACTGGGCTTGATGGGGGTCTCCGTCAACGAAGCCCGCTTCTTGCCGGTGCGCGCACGGGTTGATGCCGTAGCCATTCTTGACCAGCAAGGCGAATTGGCCGGCTTCCTGTTGAAGGACGGTTTCTTCTGACGGTCAGGCCGTCTCGGAGGGTCGGGCTACCCCGCCACAAAACGCCCGCTCTTCCCGCCATGCTTCTCCATCAGCCGTACCCCGCTGATGGTCATGCCGCGGTCCACGGCCTTGCACATGTCGTAGATCGTCAGCAGCGCCACGCTGGCGGCGGACAGGGCTTCCATCTCCACGCCGGTCTGGCCGGTGCATTCGGCGGTTGCGCGGCATTGCACGCTGCTTGACGCCTCGTCCACCTCGAACTCCACCGCCACGCGGGTGAGTGCAATCGGGTGGCACAGGGGGATCAGGTCGCTGGTTTTCTTGGCGCCCTGGATGCCCGCGATGCGGGCGATGCCCAGCACGTCGCCCTTCTTGGCGCTGCCGCTGCGGATGAGCGCCAGCGTGGCGGGCAGCATGGTGATGCAGCCTTCCGCGATGGCCACTCGGTGGGTGCTGGCCTTGGCCGACACGTCGACCATGTGGGCCTGGCCCTGGGCGTCGAAGTGGGTGAGCGGGCTGGGCGGCTGGGTGGGTGCGTCGGACATGGTGGCGGTTCTTTGCGCGGTCTTTACAGAAACCTCTGGGGCTTGGCGGCATCATACGGGGATGGTTTTCCACGCCCGCCCCCCGCTGTCGCCGCGTTTCCGCCGCTGGTCCGTCGCCGTGCTCGCTGCCGCGCTGCTGCTACCGCCCTCGGCGGGCACGCGCGCGCAGTCCGGTGTCAACCTGCCCTCGCTGGGCGACGGCGCGGGCATGTCGATCGCGGCCGAGCGACGGCTGGGCGACAGCATCGCGCGCGACATCTACCGCGACCCGGACTATCTGGACGACCCGGTGCTGGTCGACTACCTGCAGACGCTCTGGCAGCCGCTGCTGGGCGCTGCGCGGGCCAGGGGCGACGTGCCGCCCGAGCTGTCGGACCGGCTGGCCTGGCAACTGCTGATCTCGCGCGACAAGCGGGTCAACGCATTCGCCCTGCCGGGAGGGTACCTGGGGGTGCACCTGGGGCTGGTGGCGGCGACCGAGTCGTCTGCGGAGCTGGCCAGCGTGCTCGCGCACGAGCTCAGCCACGTCTCGCAGCGCCACATCGCGCGCATGCTCACCAAACAGGACCAGGCAGCGCCCTGGCTGATGGGGGCCATGATCCTCGGGGTGCTGGCGGCGCGGGCCAATGTGGATGTGGCCAACGCCGCCATCGCCGGCAGCCAGGCGGTGGCGATCCAGAACCAGCTCAACTTCTCGCGCGACATGGAACGCGAGGCCGACCGCGTCGGTTTCGGTGTGCTCACCGGCGCCGGATTTGAGCCACTGGGCTTTGTGACCATGTTCGAAAAGCTGCAGCAGGCGGCCCGGCTGAATGACGACGGGTCGTTCCCCTATCTGCGCAGCCACCCGCTGACCAGCGAGCGCATGGCCGACATGCGGGCCCGGGTGCCGCTGGCCGAAGCGCCACTGGCCGGACCACGCGTTGGTGCTCCGGTCACAGGGCCGGCGGCTACGCCACCCAAGGCCTTGCATTCACTGATGGCGGCCCGTGCCCGGGTGCTGTCGGAGAACGGGCCAGACCGCCAGCGCGCCTGGCTGCAGGCCGGGCAGGCGCCCAACGCCGCGCCCGCGGCCCAGTACGCGGCAGCCCTCTCCGCCCACCGGCTCGGGCAGTCGGCGCAGGCCTTGTCCATCGCGCGCCAGGGCCGCGCCGCCGCAGCGCCGGGTACCCAGGACGCCTGGGCTCTGCTGCAGCTGGAGATTCTGGTTGGGCCGAATGCCCGGGCGCTCAACGACGCTTCGCTGGCCACACTGCGGGACCAGGCGCTCGCCGGCAGCACGCGGGCCGATCTGCTGTTCGGCGCTCAGGCGGCGCTGGCCAGCCAGGGGGCCCTGGCCGGGGCCGCCGCCCGCCTGCAGGCCTGGGTGGTGGCACAGCCGAAGGATGCGCAGGCCTGGCAGACCCTTTCGCGCATGCAGGCCGCGCTGGGTCAGCGCCTGCGCTCCGTGCGCTCGGAGGCCGAAGCGCGGGCGGCGCAGATGGACTACGGCGGGGCGCTCGACCGCCTGCGCGCCGCGCAGATGCTGCCGCCGGCGGACCGCAACGCCGACCCGATGGAACTGGCCATCGTCGACGTGCGCCGGCGCGAAGTCGAGGAGCTGTTGCGCGACTCAGCGCGACAGGAGTGATTTCACCGCGGCATCCACCACCAGCATGATCGCCGAGTAGATCAGCGAGCCCAGCAGCGCGGCGCCGAAACCGTTGACGTGGAAGCCGTCCAGCACGCTGGCGGCTGCCCAGAACAGCAGGGCGTTGATCACGAACAGGAACAGCCCCAGCGTGATCAGCGTGACCGGCAGGGTCAGCAGCACGAGGATCGGGCGCAGCACCATGTTGAACAGGCCGATCACAAAGGCGGCGATCAGGGCCGAGGTGAAACTCTGCACCTGCACGCCGGGGTACAGGTAGGCCACCAGAAGCAAGGCGCAGGCGGCGAGCAGCCAGGTCACGATTGTTTTCATGCGGCCAGCATAGCACCGGCCATGAAAAAAGGCGGCCCCCTTTCGGAAGGCCGCCCAGGGGGCGTTCAGCGCTCGGGCGATCAGGCGCCGGCTTCTTCCGCGGGCTTCTGGCGCGAGGCCACGAACTTGCCGACGGCCAGCACCAGCAGGGCGCCGGCGACGTGGGCGGTCCAGTACAGCGTGTCGGAGATGACCGCCAGACCCTGGGTGTCCACCGAGCCCAGCTTGGGCATCCAGGTCCACTTGTCCGGGTTCACGAAGGCGGGGTCGGTGACCAGCATGCCGCCCGCGATCCAGCCCAGCAGCATGCCGCCGGCCACGATGATCACCGGGAAGCGGGCCATCAGCTTGATGACCAGGGTGCTGCCCCAGACGATGATGGGGATGGAGATCAGCAGGCCCAGCACCACCAGCAGCAGCGAGTGCTCGCCTGCGTTCTGGGCGGCGCCGGCGATGGCGATCACGTTGTCCACGCTCATTACCAGGTCGGCCACGATGATGGTCTTGATGGCGGCGAACAGCTTGTCGCTGCCCTGGATGTCACCGTGACCATCTTCGTCAGGCGCGATCAGCTTGATGCCGATCCAGACCAGCAGGATGGCGCCGACCAGCTTGAGGAAGGGCACGTTCAGCAGCGTCATGGCGAACGCGATCAGGACCACGCGCAGGACGATGGCGCCCGCCGTGCCCCAGATGATGCCCTTGGTGCGCTGCGCAGGCGGCAGCTTGCGGCAGGCCAGCGCGATCACGACCGCGTTGTCGCCCCCGAGCAGGATGTCGATGATGATGATCTGTCCCAGAGCGACCCAGAACTCGGGTGAAGTCAGGAAATCCATTGGATGCCTCGTTGTGTGGTGGTGGGCCCCTGACAGGCCGGTTCCGGCGCAGACCGACCCTCGGCGCCAGATGGTGAACATCGGCGCGAAGGGGCAGTGAGGCCTAGATCGGTCCGCAGGGACGGTCCAAAGGTCTTGCTCAGGCCGGTGGCGGGCACCGGGCTCGGATCGCCGGAAGCATGTGCTTCGTCCTGACGACGACCCGAACGGGTTGAAACGGTGCGCCTGGCGCGGTTTCCTCCCGGAGAGCTACTCCCCTTCGAGTCCGGCGATTGTAGCGGCGCGGTTTCCTGTTCGACCCTGATTGCAGGTAAGCACTTTCCACACCGTATCATCGCCGTCCCATGGCCGGCATCCACATCACCGACATCGAGGCAGCCATCAACTACTGGCGTGAGCGCTCACCCTCGTCCGACGCAGCCATGCCTCTGACACTGCCCCTGCGTGCTCTGGCCGAGGTCTATGCACTGATGGTCTACCACCGGCAGACCGACACCGACGAGGCGGCCCTGCCGCCCGCGGCCCGCCAGGCCTGGCTGGCCTGGTTCGACACCACGCCGGACACGCCCTGCATCGCCATCTGCTCGACCAGCCAGGGCGACGAGGTGTGCAAGGGCTGCGGCCGCAGTTTCGATGAAGTCCAGCACTGGACAGCCATGAGTCCGGCCGAAAAACGGGGGGTGTGGCGGCGCATCACCCTGCAAGGCGACGCCTGGCGCTTCAACCGCTATGCCGAGCGCGCGATTGAGGAGAAGACGGGTCAGGCCGGAATCGTGTAGTTCGCCTGCGTCACGTTGTCGATCCCGCAGGTCAGGTCGCCGATCCAGCCGATGAACTCCTTGACCGCGTCGCCCGCCAGCGGCGCGCCGTGCTGCGGCACGATCATCTTGATCGGCAGGTCCCGCACCATGTTCGCCCACAGGCGCAGGATCTTCTGCGACACCATGTAGCGGCGGTGGAAGGCTTCCATGCGGGCCAGGTGGGGACCCAGGCTGGTGATGGGGGCGGACGCGTCCTTGGACGTGCCCAGCGACACGCCCAGGTCGCCGGAGAACAGGATCTTGCTGACCGGGTCCCAGAACTGGAAGTTGCCCTCGGCGTGCATGAAGTGCGCCGGCAGCGCAATGATTTCGCTGCGCCCGAGCTTGATGCGCATGCCAGGGTCGGGGATGCCGATGATGCGGCCCGCGGTCTTGCCCGGCTTGCAGAAGTGGGGCGCAAAGCGCTCCCACAGCTTGGAGATGTAGAGCGTGGCCTGGGTGCTGGTCATCCAGCGGTCCAGCGAGGCGATGATGTCCGGGTCGGCGTGCGAGGCCAGGATCTCGGTGAGCTTGTTGGGCGGGAAATAGCGGCCGATGGTGAGCAGCAACTCGTTGAACGCCATGTTGCCGCCCGGGTCGATCACCGCTCCCTGGTCGCCATCGATCACCAGGAACTGGTTGGCCTGCACAGCTTCGCCGCCCTCGTCGCTGAGATGGGCGAACATCAGGCAGACGTGCCCGTTCTGGTTGAACAGTTCAATGGCCATGACGGGGGCTCCTGGGGCGCGTGCGCCCTGCGTCGGGCGGCGGCTGATAAAAAAACAAGCGCCGGACTTTATGCAGCGGCATCCAAGTGCCGGTTGCGATATGTCAAACGTGTCACGGACTGTGCATGAAAAACCGCACAACTTCAGGGGGTTGTCCGCCCAAAACGCAAAAAGGCCGGACAACTGGTGCCCGGCCCCGGCCAGATTCATGCAAAAGAATTACGTTCGACGCGCCAGTTCGGCGGCCTTGCCGACGTAGCTGGCCGGCGTCATGGCCAGCAGCCGGTCCTTCTCGGCCTGGGGGATCTCCAGGCTGCGGATCAGCGTGTGCAGTGCCTCGGCGGTCACGGTCTTGCCGCGCGTGACCTCCTTGAGCTTCTCGTAGGCACCTTGCACGCCAAAACGGCGCATCACGGTCTGGATCGGTTCGGCCAGCACTTCCCAGGCGGCGTCCAGGTCGGCGGCCAGGGCTTCTTCATTGAGTTCCAGCTTGTTCAGGCCGGTCATGAGCGAGCTGTAGGCCAGCACCGCATAGCCCAGGCCCACGCCCATGTTGCGCAGCACGGTCGAATCGGTCAGGTCGCGCTGCCAGCGGCTGATGGGCAGCTTCTCCGACAGGTGCTTGAGCACGGCATTGGCCAGGCCCAGGTTGCCTTCGGCGTTCTCGAAGTCGATCGGGTTGACCTTGTGCGGCATGGTCGAGGAGCCAATCTCGCCGGCCTTCAGGCGCTGCTTGAAGTAGCCCAGGCTGACGTAGCCCCAGATGTCGCGCGACAGGTCGATCAGGATGGTGTTGGTGCGGGCGATCGCGTCGAACAGCTCGGCCATGTAGTCGTGCGGCTCGATCTGGATCGAATACGGCTGGAAGGTCAGGCCCAGGCCCAGCGGCTCGGGTGTCTCGATGACCTTCCTGCTGAAGGCTTCCCAGTCGAAGTCGGGCCAGGCGCTCAGGTGCGCGTTGTAGTTGCCCACGGCGCCGTTCATCTTGCCCATGAGCTTGACGGCCGCGATGCGCTCGCGGGCGCCGGCCAGGCGCACGACCACGTTGCCCAGTTCCTTGCCGACCGTGGTCGGGCTGGCGGTCTGGCCGTGGGTGCGGCTGAGCATGGGCACGTCGGCGAACTGGTGCGCCATCTCGCGCAGGCGGGCGATCACCTGGTCCAGCGCGGGCAGCAGCACGGCGTCGCGGCCGCCCTTGAGCTGCAGGGCATGGCTGGTGTTGTTGATGTCTTCGCTGGTGCAGGCGAAGTGCACGAACTCGGCGGCCTTCTCCAGCTCGGGGCGCGCGTCGAACTTGGACTTGATCCAGTACTCGACAGCCTTGACGTCGTGGTTGGTGGTTTTCTCGATCTCCTTGATGGCCATGGCATCGGCTTCGGAGAAGTTCTTGACCAGGCCCATCAGGTAGGTGCGGGCACCGGGCGAGAGCGGCTGGAACTCGTTGAAGCCCGCGTCGGACAGGGCGATGAACCAGGCGATCTCGACCTGCACGCGGCGGTGCATGTAGCCCTGCTCGCTCATGAACGGGCGCAGCGGCGCCAGCTTGCCGGCGTAGCGGCCGTCCAGCGGCGAGAGGGCGGAGACGGGGGTGAGGCTGCCGGAGGCAGCGGCGGAGGGGGCAGAGGTCGGGCGCATCCCCGGATTGTAGAAGGCGGGTCCGGCGCCCGGCGGATCCCCCAGGCCGGCACGGGCGGCGGAGCCGCTCGCTAAAATGGCTCGCCCAGGGACCCCCACAACTCCACTCCTCATGAAACTCATCGGCGCCGTCACCAGCCCTTACGTCCGCAAAGTGCGGGTCGTCATGGCCGAGAAAAAGCTCGACTACCAGTTCATCCAGGAAGATGTGTGGTCGGCCGACACCTCGATCGCCACCTCCAACCCGCTGGGCAAGGTGCCCTGCCTGATCATGGAAGGCGGCGAGGCGGTGTTCGATTCGCGCGTGATCGTCGAGTACCTGGACACGCTCTCGCCGGTGGGCAAGCTGATCCCGCCCTCGGGCCGCGAGCGCGCCGAGGTCAGGACCTGGGAGGCGCTGGCGGACGGCGTGATGGACGCCGCCATCCTGGCGCGGCTGGAGTCCACCTGGGCCGGCCGCAGCGAGGAGCAGCGTTGCCAGGCCTGGATCGACCGCCAGATGGCCAAGGTCGACGCCTCGCTGGTGGCCATGGCGCGTGGTCTGGGCGACAAGCCCTTCTGCTCGGGCATCCACCTCAGCCTCTCCGACCTGGCAGTGGGTTGTGCGCTGGGCTACCTCAGCTTCCGCTTCCCGCAGCTGGAGTGGCGCACCACGCACCCCAACCTGGCGCGTCTGGCCGACAAGCTGGCGCTGCGCCAGAGCTTTGCCGACACCCGCCCCAGCTGACCGTCACCCGATGGTCACCGGCTGGCCTGGCGCCTGAGCCAGCGCATCAGCGCGCCCAGCACGGGCAGTTTTTCGTACAACTCTTCGGCCGCGTCCCAGTAGTCGCGGTGGTCGAGCACGCGGCCGTCCGCCGCCAGCCGCAGGTGCGAGCCGCCGCGCACCACCTGTTCGGTGGTGGTGTCGAAGCGGCGCATGCGGAAGCGGAACTCCCAGACCAGGAAGGCTTGGTCGCCATCGACCAGCTGGCTGGTGACGACGAAGTGCGGCTGGTGCAGCGACGCGAACATGTGCTCGAAGATGCGGCGGATGGCGGGCAGCCCGCGCACCTCGTTGAACGGGTCCTTGAAGCGGGCGTCGGGTGTGTAGAAGTGGTCCAGCCGGTCCAGGTCCTGCGGCTGCAGCCGCGCATAGAAGTCCGCCAGCCGCAGGACGGCTTCGCGCAGGTCGTTCGATGGGGTCATGCCGCTTTATAGACCGGTGGCGCGGTGCACGAGCGGGAAGTAGGCCCGGTAGGGCAGCAGGCGCAGCAGCTTCATCCAGACCGTGAAGCGGCGCGGGAAGTGCACCTCGAACCGGCCGGCCGCGATGCCGTCGAGCATGGTTCGGGCCGCCTCGTCCGGCGAGATGAGGGCCGGCATCGAAAAATCGTTCTGCGCCGTCAGTGGTGTCTTCACGAACCCGGGGTGCACCACGCTCACGCCGATGCCGCGCGGCGCCAGGTCGAGGTGCAGCGTCTCGGCCAGGTGGGTCAGCGCGGCCTTGGTCGGGCCGTAGGCCAGGCCCTTGGGCAGGCCGCGGAACCCGGCCACGCTGCTGACCAGGCTGATGTGGCCCTGGCCACGGCCGATCATGGCCGGCAGCAGGGCGTCCAGCAGGTTCAGCGCGCCGCCGTAGTTGATCGCCATGTGGCGCTGCATCTCGGCCAGGTCGAAGGCCTCGGCGCGCAGGGCGCGGTAGTGGCCGGCGCAGAACAGCACCAGGTCGACCGGTCCTTCGGCCAGCACGGCGCGGGCGGTGAGCGCCACGGCCCGCGCATCGGTCACGTCCATCGGCCAGGCTTGGACCGGCGCGGGCTGGCCGGGCCGGGTGTGGCGGTCCACCAGCGCCTGCAGGCCGGCCTCGCTGCGTGCGGACACCAGCACGGTGGCGCCCAGGCCGATCAGTTGCTCGGCCGCGGCCAGGCCGATGCCGCTGGAGGCGCCCACCACCCAGACCCGCAGGCCTCGCCAGGAGGCGATGCGCGGGTTGAACGGCCGCCACAGGCCTGGGCCGCGGCGCGGCCGGGCCGCACCATCGGCGGTGGTGGGGTCGACGAAGCTGCGGTGGAGGCTCATGAGGATCGCCGTACAAAACTGAGCGTGACCTCGCCCAGGCGGATGCCGAACTTGCTCATCACGGCCTTGTTGAGCATCACGCGCTCGTCCAGCAGATACATCCAGTCGTCGAACTGCACGTTCCAGACCCGGCCGTCCACCGGCAGCGCCAGCGTGTAGCCCCAGCGGAAGGCGTTGCCCGCGGTCTGGCCCTCGGCCACGCCGACCACGTCGTCGGCCCGGCCGGTGTAGCGGCCGTTGCCCTCGTGCTTGAGGCGCCAGATGCGCTTCTGGGTCGTGCCGTCCGAGTAAGTGAAGTCCTCGTCGAGCACGCCTTCGTCGCCGTTCCAGGTGCAGCGCATGACCACGGTGAAGCGCCGCACCACCTGGCCGCTGCGGTCGGTGAACACACCGTAGGCGTCCAGCGTGCCGTTGAAGTACTGGCGCAGGTCCAGCACGGGTTTTTCGGTGGCGTAGTCGCCAACCTGCGGGCCGGCGCAGCCGGTGATGGCCAGGGTGACCGTGGCAGCGCCTGCGGTGAGCAGCAGTCGTCGTTTCATGGGAGGGCTTTCAGGGTGTCGGGCAGTGGCGCGCGGGGCGCGGCGGGGCGGATGACCAGCACCTGCAGCAGGCCGGCGGCCAGCAGCTTCAGGCCGCAGGGCAGCAGGCAATAGGCCACGGTGAGGGTCCACAGGGCCTGCGGATCGCGCGCGCCGGGCTGGTAGCCGAAGGCGCCCAGCAGCGGCAGGGCCAGGCCGGCGGCCAGGGCCAGGTTGAGCTTGGCGGCGAAGTTCCACCAGCCGAGGTAGGCGCCCTCGCGCTGGCCGCGTTCGCCCAGTTCGTCCATCAGGCCTGTCAGCAGCGCCGAGGGCAGGGCCAGGTCGGTACCCAGGGCCACGCCGGAGAGCGCGCAGACGACCAGGAAAGCGGTCACATCGCCCGCGCCCAGCGTGGCGGCCCAGATGAAGACCGCCACCGAGAGCGCCATGCCCGCCAGCCAGCAACGCGCCAGGCCCAGGCGCGGCACCAGCCGCACCCACAGCGGCAACGAGAGCGCGGCGCACAGGAAGTAGGTGGCCAGGAAGGCCGGCTCCACGCTAGCCGGCGCCTGCAGCCGGTCCTGCACAAAAAACAGGACGAGCGTGGCGGGAACCGCGCTGGCCGTGCCGTTGACCACGAACACCGCCAGCAGGCGCACGAAGCGGGGTTGGCGCAGCGGATGGGCCAGCGTGTTCTGGTGCGCCAGCGCGCCCAGCGTCAGGCCGCGCGCCGTGGGCACCACGGCGGCGCTCCAGGCCCACCAGCCCAGCGCCAGCAGCACCGCAAAGGCGGCCACGGTGGCGCCCAGGCCCAGGGTGCCCGGCAGCACCGCGGCGGTCAGCACGCCCACCAGGGCCAGGCCTTCGCGCCAGGCGCTGATGCGGCTGCGCTGTGCCTCGTTGCCGCCCAGGCGCGTGCCCCAGGTCTGGTGCGCCACACTGGCCACGCTGTAGGCGGTGTAGGTGACGGCCATCAGCACACCGGCCCAGGCCAGCAGCGGCACCACCTCGCCGCGCAGGGCCGGGGGCGGGAACAGCAGGCCCCACAGGCCGAACGCCAGCACCAGCGCGGCCACCGCGCCCGCGCCCAGCACGCGGCGGTGGCTGCGGGCGAACAGGCGGTCGATCCATCGTCCGATCCACGGGTCCAGCACCGCGTCGAACAGGCGCGCCGCCAGCAGCACCGCGCCCAGCGCCGCCAGCGGCACACCGAATGAGCGCGCGTAGTGGTTGGGCAGCACCACGTAGAGCGGCAGCGCCACGAAGGCCAGCGGCAGGCCGAGCAGTCCGTAGCGCAGGCCCTCGCGCCAGGCCCCGGGCGCGGTGAAGCGCGCGGCGTCGGCGGAGGCGGTGGTGGTGACCATGGGCGGCTCAGCGTGCGGCGCCGGCGATCAGGGCCTCGCGCAGCCGGGGCTGCGAGGTGCGGGGCGAGAGCCAGATGCCGAAGAAGCGCTCGGCGAACACCGGGTCGTCGACCACGCCGCGCAGGCGGCCGTTGTAGTAGAAGTGCGCGCCCCGGCCGGGCAGGTGCACACCCATCAGCCGGTCGCCGGGTGCCACGTCGGGAAACACACGCTCCATGGCGGCTTTCCACTCGGCGGCCTGGGCCGGCGCCAGCGGGGCGATGTCCTGCATCTCGTCGATCGAACGCTGGGCGATGTCGGTGCCCTTGAAGGCGCGCCGGTACTGCAGCTCCAGCGCCAGGCGCTGCTGCTCGAAGCCCTCGGGCCGGAACGCTGGCGTGGTGTAGAGCGTGGCGACATAGACCTCGAAGCCCCAGTAGCGGAACAGCGACTGCCCGCGCGGTGCCTTGCCGGCAAGCGCGGCCTCGGCCGCCTCGGCCGGCGCGTTGGCGTGCACCGGGGCGGCCAGGTGCAGCCACAGTGCCGCGGTGATGGCCACCACGGTGAAGGCGCGCTGGGGCAGTTGGTGTCGCACGGCCGGTCCTCCCGGATCAGTCGGGTTGGCGCAGGGTGAACTGCACGACGTCGGTGTTGCCTTCGTCGAAGGCGGCCTCGCAGTAGGCGAGGTAGAACTCCCAGGTGCGCAGGAAGCGCTGATCGAAGCCTTGCTGCAGCACGCGCTCCTGGTTCAGCAGGAACTGCTGGCGCCAGACCCGCAGCGTCTGCGCGTAGTCGGGGCCGAAGTGGAACTGGTCCACCACCTGCAGGCCGGCGCGTTCGGCCGCGGCGCGGAACTGCGAGGGGCTGGGCAGGCAGCCACCCGGGAAGATGTACTGCTGGATGAAGTCGGTGCCGGCGACGTAGCGGTCGAACAGGTCGTCGCGGATGGTGATGCTCTGGATGCAGGCCCGGCCACCCGGCTTGAGCAGGCGCGCGACGGTATTGAAATAGGTGTCCCAGTACTCGCGGCCCACGGCCTCGACCATCTCGATGGAGCAGATGGCATCGAAAGGGGCGTCGCCGATGTCGCGGTAGTCCTGCAGCCGCAGGTCGGCGCCCGGGTTGCGCCGCTGCGCGAAGGCCAGCTGTTCGGTCGAGAGCGTCACGCCGGTCACCGAGGCGCCGAACTCGGTGATGGCCTTTTCGGCCAGCGCACCCCAGCCGCAGCCGATCTCCAGCACGCGGTGGCCCGGCTGTACGCCGGCCATGCGCAGGGCGCGCCGCACCTTGGCGTGTTGTGCGTCCACCATGTCCTGGCCCGGCTGCTCGTACAGCGCCGACGAGTAGTTCATGGTCTCGTCCAGCCAGAGCCCGTAGAAGGCGTTGCCCAGGTCGTAATGGGCGTGGATGTTCTTGCGGCTGTTGGCCTTGCTGTTGCGGTTGAGCAGGTGGCGCAGGCGGTAGGCCAGGCGGCCGATCCACGAGCCGTAGACCACGTCTTCCAGCGCCTCGCGGTTGGCGATCAGCAGGCGCAGCAGGTCGGACAGCTGCGGCGTGCTCCAGTCGCCGGCGATGTAGCTCTCGGCGAAGCCGATGTCGCCCGATTTCAAAGCCGCTCCGAACACGTTCCAGTTGGTAAGCCGCATCGTGGCCCCCACGCTCCGCCGGTGAACCGGGTCGCTGCCCCCCGAGGGGGCTTGTCCACCTTGGGGCGGCCCTGCGGTGGGCATCTCCGCCAGCGGCCCGGCGCCGCCACCGAAGCGCTGCACCGTGCCGTCGGGCAGCTGCAGCGTGAGCGAGCCGTGGCGCAGGCGCTGCAGCAGCTGCAGCGTGGTGCGGGCGGCGGCCGGGGCGTGGCGGGGCAGGGAGAGGCCGGCGCTCTGCGGGGCGGTGGTGCTGTTCATGTCGTGTCGGAAGGCAAGGGTCAGCGGGAGGCCGGGTGGCCCGGGGTCACGAAGTCCGCCGGTGCGGCGGGTTGGCGGAAGAAGGGCGCCTGCTTGAGCCACAGGCGCAGGGCCTGCCAGTGGATGCGGGCGATCACGCCCAGCGTCATCAGCGGGTGGCCCCACAGCGCGCGCCGCGCAGTCGCGGCGTCCAGCGGCTGCAGCGTGCCGCTGACGCTGGTGCGGATCAGGGCCTCCGCGCCGGGCTCGTCGTGGAAGTCGATGCGCACCACGGTGCGGTCTTCGCCGCCGTGCTGCGTGCGCATGAAGACGAAGCGGTATTCGCCGCGCACCGGGGCGAAGGGCGAGACGTGGAAGACCTTGTCGGCCGTGGCCGGCACGCCGTGGCGCGGCGCGTCCAGCAGGTAGCAGTGGCGCTCGCCGAAGGTGTTGTTGACCTCGGCGACCACCGCGCGCAGCGTGCCGTCGGCGCGGTGGCAGTACCAGAAGCTCACCGGCTTGAACACGTAGCCCAGCACGCGCGGGTAGGTGTGCAGCCAGACCTCGCCATCCGCGTCGCCGATGCCGTGCTCGGCCAGCAGGCCGTCGAGCCAGGCCAGGCAGTCGTCGCGGCCGTCGCCGTGGTCGCGGTCGTGGAAGGCCAGTGCTGCCCAGCGGTTGCGTGCGAGCGCGCCGGGGCCGTTTTTCCGAAGGCTGCGCAGCGGCAGCATCAGGAAGAAGGTCGGGTAGGCGAAGGCGTGCGCCTTCGGGCGCGAGCGGGCGTGGCGCACCTGGCCGAAGCCGACCAGGGCTTGCGGGGCGTTGTTCGCCCCCACGCTTGTCACTGCGTGTACTGCGCTGCCCCCCGAGGGGGCGCGAGCTGGCTTGGGGCGGCCCGGCGCGGCGCTCTGAGCTCCCGCTGTCATGCAAACACCCCCGGCAGCGCGGCGTCGCGGGTTTCGGTGGCGGTGCGCTGCGGCAGCAGGTCGTGCGCCATGATGAGTTCGCGCGCGGCGCGCAGGCCGGCCTTGAGGCCGTCTTCGTGGAAGCCGTAGCCCATCCAGGCGCCGGCGTAGAAGGTGTCGTGCCGGCCCTGCAGGTCGACCATGGCCTTCTGGGCGCGGATGGCGGCCAGGTCGAACACCGGGTGGGCGTACTCGTATTCGCCGATCACGGTGGCCGGGTCGATGGCGCGCTGCGGGTTGAGCGAGACGATCACCGGGGTCTTCAGCGGCAGCGGCTGCAGCCGGTTGATCAGGTAGTGCAGGCAGACCCGCGGCTCGTCACCGGCGCCGCCGGCCTCGTAGTTCCAGGCCGCCCAGGCCTTCTCGCGCTGCGGCAGCACCGAGGCGTCGGTGTGCAGCACCGCGCGGTTGGGCTGGTAGCGCACCGCGCCCAGGGCCGCACGCTCTTCGGGCGTGGCGGCCTCGCCCAGGATGGCCAGCGCCTGGTCGCTGTGGCAGGCCATGACGATGGCGTCGAAGCGCTCGACCCGGCCTTCGCTCACCACGCGCACGCCCTGGGCGTCGCGCAGCACCTGCTGCACGGGGGTGTTCAGGCGCCGGTCGGGAATACGGGCGACGATTTTTTCCACGTACTGCCGCGCACCGCCGGCCACCGTGTACCACTGCGGCCGGTTGGTCACCTGGATCAGGCCGTGGTTGTGGCAGAAGCGCACCATGGTCGCGACCGGGAAGCGCAGCATCTGGTCGGTCGGGCAGCTCCAGATGCAGCCCATCATGGGCAGGAAGTACCAGTCGCGGAAGGCGGCCGAGAAGCGGTGGCGCTCCAGAAAATCGCCCAGCGGTTCCAGCAGCGGGCTGTCGGCGCCGAGGTCGTCGCCGCGCTTGGCCAGTCGGGTGGTCAGGCGGTTGAACCGGACGATGTCCGCCAGCATGCGCCAGAAGCGGGCGTTGCCCAGGTTTTCGCGCTGGGCGAACACGGTGGAGAGGTCGCTGCCGCTCCATTCCAGCGCCGAGCCGCGTGGCCCGGCGCCCGGTGCCTGGACCGAGAACGACATGTCGGACGGTGCCACCGGCACCTGCAGCTGGTCGAACAGCGCCAGCAGGTTGGGGTAGGTGCGCTCGTTCAGGACGAGAAAACCGGTGTCGACGCCGAAGGTGGTCGGGCGGCCCAGGGGGTCGGGCAGGGTCACGTCCACCGTGTGGGTGTGGCCGCCGAAGTAGTCGCCGGCCTCGAACAGGGTCAGATCGGCCAGGCCGCTGAGGGTGTGGGCGGCTGCCAGGCCGGAGATGCCAGAGCCGACGATGGCCACGCGCGGGCGCTGCGGAGGATTCGCGGGCGCACCGCCGATCGGGGAGGGGGTGGGGACCGAGTACATGGCTCAGCCCAGACGTGCCGCCACCCGCTGGGGGCGGCGGAGGGGGGAAGAAGAAAAGCCTGCGAAGCGCCCCGACGCGAAGGAGGGAGGGAGGGAGGAGGAGGAGAAGCGCCTCGGGATTTCATCCGCCGCGATCGGCGGAAGGCTTCGCAGTGCAAAAACCTGAACATCCGACAGCACCAACTTTGGCGCCATCGTGAAAGCATTGAGAGGATTCGTGGCGGAAAAGTTCCGCGGGTGGATGACCATGTGCTCTCCGGTGGCTGGTGTACCAAAATGAACTGATTGGTTTTATTGTGACTGATCAGTCACAAAACAGCCGAAACATTCTTTTCAACACCCATGAAGGGAGAATGGTTATCGGTCGGAATGGCCCGCGCAGCGGCGGAGCGTGGGGCCAGGGAACTCAGCGCCGGGCCGCCCCAGGCTGAGTTCGCGCCCCCTCGTGGGGCAGCGACCCGCGCAGCGGCGGAGCGCTGGGGCTATGCCGTCTTGCCCAGCGCGTGGCGCCAGAGTGCCTGCACCGCGGCCGCCATGCCGGCGGCCGCGTCGGCGCCGATCTGCGGGGGCGCCTCGTCCAGCCGCGCGCGGTGCTGGATGGCACGCAGCTCGCGGTAGGCGTCGGCGGCTTCCTGGCCCACGCCCTTGGGCAGCAGGCCCACGGCCTCGGCGCGCTGCAGCAGCGCGATGTTGCCCAGGTTGCCGCGCAGTTCCGGGTGTTCGCCCGAATGCGCCAGCACCAGGTACTGCACCACGAACTCCACATCGACCATGCCGCCCGGGCTGTGCTTGACGTCGAACTGCTCGCCGCGCACCGGGTGGGCGCTGCGCACCTTCTCGCGCATGGCGGTGATTTCCTGCGCCAGCGCCGCGCGGTCCCGTTCGGCGGTGATGACCGCCTCGCGCACGGCGTCGAAGCGCGGCTGCAGACCGGCCATGCCCATCACGAAGCGCGCGCGGGTCATGGCCTGGTGTTCCCAGGTCCAGGCGGTGTTGCTGCCACGGCCGCGCTGGTAGTTCTCGTAGGCGGTGAAGGTGGTCACCAGCAGGCCCGAGTTGCCATTGGGCCGCAGCGCGGTGTCGATTTCGAACAGGTCGCCCTCGCCGGTCTTGACCTGCAGCCAGTTGATCAGCTTGCGCACGAAGGCGGCGTAGATCTCGCTGGCGTTCTCGTCCTCGTCCTCGTAGACGAACACGATGTCCAGGTCGCTGCCATAGCCCAGCTCCTTGCCGCCGAGCTTGCCGTAACCAATGATGGCGAAGGCCGGCTCCTCGCGGTGGCGGTTCTTCAGCCGCGCCCAGCACCAGCGCGCGGTCACGCGCAGCACCGCGTCGGCCAGGGCCGACAGGTCGTCGGCCACCTGTTCCACCGTCAGCACGCCCTCGATGTCGCGCGCCAGGGTGCGGAACACCTCGGCGTGGTGGGCGCGGCGCAGCAGGTTCAGCAGCTCTTCCTCGTCGTCCTCGCCGGTGCGGCGCAGCGCGGTGCGGCGGTCTTCGAGGTCGGCCTCGAACTGGGCGGCGTCAAAGCGTTCTTCCATCAGCTGGCGCCCGGCCAGCTCGTCGATCACGCCCGGGTGCTTGAGCAGGTAGCGCGCCGGCCATTTGGCCGCACCAAGGATGCGCAGCAGCCGCTCGTGCACCGAGGGCCGCTCCTGCAGCAGGGCCAGGTAACTCTCGCGGCGCAGCAGCGGCTCGATCCAGTCGGCCAGGCGCAGCGCGGCCTGTTCGTTGACGCGGCCTTCGTCGAGCCAGGCGCCGGTGCGCTGGACCAGGCGCACCAGGCGCAGGCGGGCGTCCTCGCGCAGTGCCAGCACCCGCGGATGCTCGCACCACTGCGCGACCTTGGCGGCGAAGGCCTCGGGGAGACCGGCCATGACGCCCTGCAGGTCTTCCACGGCGCCGCGCGAGCCGTTCTTGTTGCAGCCCTTGCCGTTGCAGCCGCCGCCGGGCGCGCCGCCCAGCAGGATGTCGAACTCGTGGGCCACGGTCTCGCGGTGGGCGTCCAGCGCGCACAGGAAGGCGCAAATGTCGGGGAAGCCCAGGGTGGCGGCGATCCAGGCCAGGTCGTCGTCGCGGGTGGGGATCAGGTGGGTCTGCTGGTCGTCCAGGTACTGGATGCGGTGCTCGACCTTGCGCAGGAAGTCGTAGGCCGCGGCCAGCGCGTCGGCGGTGGCGCGCGGCATCAGGCCGGCCTTGGCCACGCGCTGCAGCGCGTCCAGCGTGGGGCGGGTGCGCAGTTCGGGGAACTGCCCGCCGCGCACCACCTGCAGCAGCTGTACGGTGAACTCGATCTCGCGGATGCCGCCGCGCGAGAGCTTGACATCGTTGGCCCGGCCCGGGTTGCCGGCGGCGCGCTTGGACGCGTGGTCGCGGATCTGGCGGTGCAGGGTGCGCAGCGAATCGAAGACGTTGTAGTCCAGGTACTTGCGGAACACGAATGGCAGCACGGCCCCGCGCAGTGCGCTGGCGCTCTTGTCGGCGATGCAGGCGGCCGGCGCGACGACGCGGCTCTTGAGCCAGGCGAAACGCTCCCACTCGCGGCCCTGCACCAGGAAGTACTCCTCCAGCGCGCCCAGCGACACTGCGGCCGGCCCCGAGTTGCCGTTGGGCCGCAGCGCCAGGTCGACCCGGAACACCTGGCCGTGTTCGGTGGTCTCGCCCACCGTGTTGTAGATGTGCTTGACCGCCTTGCCGAAGTACTCGTGGTTGCTGATGCGGTTGCGGCCCGCCGTGTTGCCGGCGGTTTCGCCGTCGGCGTCGTACACATAGATGAGGTCGATGTCGCTGGAAACGTTCAGCTCGCGCGCGCCGAGCTTGCCCATGCCGATCACCCAGAGCTGGGCGCGCTGGCCGTTCTCGTCCAGCGGCGCACCGTGCAGATCGTCCAGGTCGGCAAACGCCAGCCGGCAGGCCTGGTCCAGCGCCAGCTCGGCCAGCTCGGTCACTGCGCGGGTGATGTCCTGCAGGGACGCACCCTCTTCGCAGTCCAGCACCACCAGCCGCTCCATCACCAGCTGGCGCAGCACGCGCAGGGCGGCGGGCATGGGCAGGCCGCGGCCGGTGAGGGTGGCCAGGCAGGTGTTCATGGCCGCCTTGACCGGCGGGCCCGGCGGCAGGCAGGCCAGCTCGTTCTCGTAGCGGCGGCGCACCCGTTGCACAAAGCGAGAGTGCTCGGCCAGCCGGGGCGGCAGCGGGGTGTCGGCGGGGTTCACATTTGGCGACAAAGGAGAAACCGACGCTGCGGAACCGTCGAGAGGGCTGACCGTCATAATTTGCGTTGGATATGAATCAAAGCCCGGCCCCAGCCGCCCCTGCCTCAAGAACCCAGAAGACCTGGTCGGCGATCACTCGGCTGTTGCTGTGGATGGTGCTGACGGTCTGGCTCCTGTTCGCACTCACCTGGGGCACCTTGCATTTTTGGATTGTGCCGCGAATCGGCGAATGGCGCCCCGACCTGGAGCGCTGGGCCAGTGCGGCGGTGGGGGTACCTGTCCAGGTGGGTGCCATCCGCGCCGAATCGCAGGGCGACGCCAGTGCCCGCGCCGGCTTCCTGCTGCGCCTGGTGCCGACGCTCGAACTCAGCGACGTGCGCCTGCTCGACCCCCAGGGCCGCGAAGCCCTCCGGCTGCCCAAGGTGCGGGCGGCGGTGTCGGTCACCTCGCTCTGGCGCCTGGGCTTCGAGCAGCTGCTGATTGAAGCGCCGGTGCTCGACATCCGCCGCACGCCGCAGGGGCGCATCGAAATCGCCGGCCAGGATTTTTCGGGGCCGCAGACCGGCGACCACCGCGCCGCGGACTGGTTCTTCTCGCAGTCCGAGTTCGTGATCCGGGGCGGCACCGTGCGCTGGACCGACGAACTCAAGGGCCAGCCCCCGCTGGCCCTGAACCAGCTGAGCTTCGTGGCCCGCAACCGAGTGCGCAGCCACCTGCTGCGGCTGGATGCGACACCGCCGCCCGAGTGGGGACAGACCTTCAGCTTGATGGCGCAGATGCGCGAACCCCTGCTGGACCTGGGGCCGCAGCCGCCGAACCAGGCGCCCTGGCACAACTGGAGCGGTGAGGTCTACGGCGATTTCCCGGCGGTCGATGTCTCGCGCCTGAGGGCCTATGTCGACCTGTCCGAATGGGGCGTCGAGGTGCGCGCCGGCCAGGGCCGCCTGCGCGCCTGGGCCGATGTCGAGCGCGGCCAGGTGGCCGGCGCCACCGTCGACATGGGTCTGCGCGAGGTCGCCACGCGGCTGGGCGAACAGCTGCCGGAGCTGGCGCTGGAGCGGGTCGATGGCCGGGTGGTGGCCAGCTGGGGCGCCCAGGGCTTCCAGGTGGCCAGCGACGACCTGAGCTTCCGCACCCAGGACGGCCTGGACTGGCCCGCCAGCAAGCTGCGGCTGGCGCACGACAACGGCCTGTCCCGCGGCGCGAATGCCAGCGCGACGACCACCGTCGAGGCCGACCGCCTGGACCTGGCGGCGCTGGCCGCGCTGGCCACGCGCGTGCCCCTGCCCCAGGCCAGCCGCGACCTGCTCACCAGCCTGCGCCCGGCCGGTCAGGTGCAGGGCCTGTCGGCGCGCTGGCAGCAGCCGGTGGTGCCCGCGGCGGCCGCGGGCCAGCCGCCGCCGGCCCCGGCCGTCACCGCCTACAAGGCCAGGGGGCGGGTCAGCGGCCTGGCGCTGGCCGGCCAGCCCAGCGGCCGCATGTCGGCCTACGGGCCCTACCCCGAACTGGGCCGGCCCGGGGTGGCGGGCGCCAGCGCCGACTTCGACCTCGACCAGGACGGCGGCACCGCGCGCGTCTCGATCACCGATGGCGCGCTGGAGCTGCCGGGCATGTTCGAGCAACCGCAGATCCCCCTGAGCAGCCTCCAGGCCGACGCCCGCTGGAGCGTCTCGGGTGAGCGCATCGAGGTCTGGCTGGACAACATGCGCCTGGCCAACGCCGACGCCGCCGGCACCGGCCGCCTGCACTGGACCACGGCAGACCCGGCGCGCAGCAACGCCAAGTCCCGCTTCCCCGGCGTGCTCGACCTCAGCACCACCCTCACCCGCGCCGACGCCGCCCAGGTGCACCGCTACATGCCGCTGTCGGTGGGCACCGACGCGCGCCGCTACGTGCGCGAGGCGATCCGCGGGGGGGCGTCCGACCGCGTCGAGTTCCGCGTGCGCGGCGACCTCTGGGACCTGCCCTTCCACCAGGCCGGCGCCGACGGCGAGTTCCGCATCACCGCGGCGCTCAAGGGCGTCGACTTTGCCTACCTGCCGCCCTACCTGCAGGACGAGGGCGCACCGGCCTGGCCGGCGCTCAAGGCGGTCAATGGCCAGCTGGTGCTCGAAAAGGCCTCGCTGAAACTCAGCGGGCTCAGCGCCGGGGTCGAGGGCCTGCCGCAGGTGCGGCTGGGCGAGGGTGAGGTGCTGATCCCCGACCTCATGGGCTCGCCGCGGGTCGAGGTCGGCGCGCGCACCCAGGGGCCGGCCGCCGAGGTGCTGCGCTTCGTGCAGACCTCGCCGCTCGACGGCTTGCTCTCCGGCGCCCTGTCCAGGGCCACGGGCACCGGCAATGCCGGGGTGTCGTTCAAGCTGCAGCTGCCCCTTGAGAAGATCGAGGACTTCGCGCTGCAGGGCAGCGTGCAGCTGGGTGGCAACGACCTGCGCATCACGCCCGATGCGCCCTTGCTGGAGCGCAGCAGCGGCAGCATCTCCTTCACCGAGCGCGGCTTCCGGCTGGCCGACGCCCGCGCCCGCCTGTATGGCGGCGACGTGGTGCTGGAAGGCGGCCTGCAGCCCGACCCGCGCGGCGTGGCCAAGGTGGAATTCCGCGGCCAGGGCAGCGCCACCGCCGAAGGGCTGCGCGATGGCGGGCTGGGTTTTGTCTCGCGCCTGTTCGCCAGCGCCAGCGGCAGCGCGGCCTACACCGCGCGCCTGGGCTTCCGGGGCGGCGCGCCGGAGATCAGCGTGAGCAGCTCGCTGCAGGGCCTGGCGGTGGACCTGCCGGCACCGCTTTCCAAGAAGGCCGAGGACAGCCTGTCGCTGCGCTACGACAACGCTGTGGTGGGGGTGGCGCCCGAGGGTGCTGGCGAGGTGGCCCGCACCGACCGGCTGGCGGTCGAGATCGGCCCCGCAGCGCAGCCCCTGCTGTCGCTGCAGTACGAGCGCGACGTCACCGGGACCGAGGCACGGGTGCTGCGCGGCAGCCTGGGCGTGGGTCTGCAGGCGGGTGAGGCCGCGCCGCTGCCGCTGCAGGGCGTGGCGGCCAACCTGCGCTTTGCCCGTATCGACGTGGACGCCTGGGAGCGCGTGTTCAGCGAGGCCAGCGGCGTCGACGTGCGCAGCACCAGCGCGGGCACGACCGCGCCGACGGCCCAGGCGGCCAGCCTGAACTACCTGCCCACCGTGCTGGCGGTGCGCGCCGGCCAGGTGGATGTCGACGGCCGCAGCTTCAACAACGTGGTGCTGGGCGGCTCGCGCGAGGGCACGCAGTGGCGCGCCAACGTCGACGCCGATGAGCTCAACGGCTATGTCGAATACCGCCAGGCGGCGGGCGGCAGCGCCGGCAGCGTCTACGCGCGGCTGGCGCGGCTGGACCTGGCGCCCAGCGCCGCGGCCGATGTCGAGCAGCTGCTGCAGCAGCCCAGCAGCGTGCCGGCGCTGGACATCACGGTGGAGAACCTGGTGCTCTCGGGCCGCCAGCTCGGGCTGGTGGACATCCAGGCCGTCAACCGCGGCGTGGGACGCAACCGGGAGTGGCGCCTGAACAAGCTCAACGTGCGTGTGCCCGAGGCACGGCTGATCGCCAGCGGCAACTGGGCGGCCACCGGGGACGAGGGTGCCGCGCGCCGCACCAGGCTGGACTTCCGGCTGGATGTGGACGACGCGGGCCAGCTGCTGACGCGCTTCGGCCGTGCGGGCGTGGTGCGCGGTGGCAGCGGCCACATCGAGGGCGAGATCGGCTGGCTCGGTTCGCCCTTCACGCTGGACTACCCCAGCCTCTCGGGCGAGATGGCGGCCAACTTCGAGACCGGCCAGTTCCTCAAGGTCGAGCCGGGTGCGGCCAAGCTGCTGGGCGTGCTGAGCCTGCAGGCCCTGCCGCGGCGGCTGACGCTGGACTTCCGCGACGTGTTCTCCGAAGGCTTCGCCTTCGACTTCGTGCGCGGCGACGCCAAGATCGCGCAGGGCGTGGCGACCACCAACAACCTGCAGATGAAGGGGGTGAACGCCGCCGTGCTGATGGAAGGCAGCGCCGACATCGTGCGCGAGCAGCAGGACCTCAAGGTGGTGGTGGTGCCCGAACTCAACGCCGGCACCGCCTCGCTGATCGCCACCGCCATCAACCCCGCCATCGGCCTGGGCACCTTCCTGGCCCAGTTCCTGCTGCGCGAACCGCTGCAGTCCGCCACCACCCAGCAGTTCCACATCAACGGCGGCTGGGCCGACCCCAAGGTCGAGAAGATCGAAAAGAAGTAAAAACGCACACCGATACCAAGGAGCACCCATGAAAGTCGCCGCCATCCAGATGGTCTCGGGCATCAGCCTGGACGCCAACCTCAGCGCCGCGCGCGCGCTGCTCGACCAGGCCGCCCGCGCCGGCGCCGAACTCGCGGTGCTGCCCGAGTACTTCTGCTTCATGGGCCAGCACGACGCCGACAAGCTGCTGCTGGCCGAACAGACCGGCCTGGGTACGGTGCAGGACTTCCTCTCCGACGCGGCGCGCGAGCTCAAGCTGTGGATCGTCGGCGGCACGCTGCCCATGGCCACCGACGACCCCGCGCACGCGGCCAACGCCTCGCTGGTCTACGACCACAAGGGCCACTGCGTCACCCGCTACGACAAGATCCACCTGTTCCGCTACGACAACGGCCGCGAGGCCTACGACGAGGCGGCGGTGCTGCGGGCCGGCGACACGCCGGTCTCCTTCGAGATGCCCACGCGCCACGGCGAACACTGGCGGATCGGCATGAGCGTCTGCTACGACCTGCGCTTCGGCGAGCTCTACCGCATGCTCGCCGCCGACCTGCTGCTGGTGCCCGCCGCCTTCACCCACACCACCGGCCAGGCGCACTGGGAGGTGCTGCTGCGCGCCCGCGCGATCGAGAACCAGGCCTATGTGATCGCCAGCGCCCAGGGTGGCGTGCACGAGAACGGCCGCCGCACCTGGGGCCACAGCATGGTGATCGACCCCTGGGGCCAGGTGATGGCGATGCAGGCCGAAGGCCCGGGCGTGGTGCTGGCCGACATCGACCTTGAACGCCTGCGCAGCGTGCGCGAACAGCTGCCGTCCCTCCAGCACCGCAGGCTGTGAGCCTATGAAACGACCGCCGCGGCGATGGCTGCTGTGGGGCGCGCTGCTGCTGCTGGTGGTGCTGCTGCTGGGCGTGCTGGTGTTCCTGGCCGCCGAGTACGAGGAATCGCGCGACCAGGAGGCGCTGGAGCGCGACGCCGCCGCACTGGCCGGCGACATTCGCAGCGGACTGGTGCGCAACGTGCAGACCCTGCAGGCGCTGCACAGCGTGGCCCCCACAGCCGCCTCGTGGCAGGACCCGGCCGCCGAGCTGCTGGAGCAGCACCGCGAACTGGTGCGGCTGGAGTGGCGCGACGCCGGTCTGCGGCTGCTGGCCGAGCGCGACTCGTCCTATGTGTCCGACCTGTACGGGCAGATGGCGCGCACCCAGGCCCTGCCCGACGTGCGCCAGGCCTGCGAGAGCGCCCAGCGGGTGTCCGGCCCCTCCTTCTCGCCCAGCTACTTCTGGCCCATGAGCAGCGGCCTGGGCATGGAGCTGATGGAGATGTGCCTGCCGGTCGTGCGCGCCGGCGCAGCCGAAGGCTACCTGGTGGCGACCTACGCCCTGCCCGGCCTGTTGTCGGAGCTGACCAACAAGGCGCTGCTGCGCAACCGCGGCCTGGCCTTCACCGAGGTCGATGGCACCCGGCTGGCGCTGCACAGCACCGTCTCGGGCAGCCGCAGCCTGCAGGTGGCCAGCGCCCTGCTGGACCTGCCGGGCCACACGCTGATGCTGCGGCTGGAGAGCCCGCGCCGGGTCGTCGGCCTGTTCCCCAACGTGCTGACGGCGGTGGTGGGTGCGCTCTCGCTGGCCCTGCTGGCGGTGCTGGTGCTGCTGGGGCGCGACATGCGGCGGCGCCAGCGCGCCGAGACCGAGGTGGCCGAGGCGCTGGCCTTCCGCAAGGCGATGGAGAACTCGCTCGTGACCGGGCTGCGCGCGCGAGACATGAACGGCCGCGTGACCTATGTGAACCCCGCGTTCTGCCAGATGGTGGGCTTCTCCGCCAGCGAGCTGATCGGCTCGGGCCTGCCCGCGCCCTGGTGGCCACCCGAGCTGGTGAACGAGTACCAGCAGCGCCAGGCGGTGCGGCTGGCCGGCCAGGTGCTCCCGCGCGAGGGCTACGAATCGGTGTTCCAGCGCAAGGACGGCACGCGCTTTCCGGTGCTGATCATCGAGGCGCCGCTGATCGATGCCCAGGGCACGCAGACCGGCTTCATGAGCGCCATCCTCGACCTGAGCGAGCAGCGCCGCGTCGAGGAGCTCAACCGCGCCTCGCAGGAGCGGCTGCAGGCCACCGCGCGCCTGGCCACCGTGGGCGAGATGGCCTCGCTGCTGAGCCACGAACTGAACCAGCCGCTGGCCGCCATCGCCAGCTACGCCAGCGGCTCGCTCAATCTGCTGGACGACGCCGATGCACCGCCCGATCTGCTGCGCCAGGCCATGCAGCGCGTGAGCGAACAGGCCGAACGCGCCGGCCGCGTCATCAAGAGCGTGGCCGACTTCGTGCGGCGGCGCGAACAGGTGCGCGAGGCGGTGGCGCCGGCCGACCTGCTGGAGGCCATCCTGCCGCTGCTGGGCCTGCAGGCCAAGAAACTGGGCATCCGGGTGGAGACCCGCATCGCGCCCGGTTGTCCGGCGGTGCTGTGCGACCGCACCATGGTCGAGCAGGTGCTGCTGAACCTGGCGCGCAACGGCATGCAGGCGATGCCGGAGGGCGATCCGCCGCTGGCCTCGGGCCTGCGCAGCATCCAGATCCACATCGCGCCGCGCCGCGCGCAGTCCGCCGATGGCGAGCCGCTGCGCAAGACCTGGGTCGAGTTCGCGGTCACCGACCACGGGAAGGGGCTGAGCGACGAGGTGCGCGAGAAGCTGTTCACGCCCTTCTTCACCACCAAGGCCGAGGGCATGGGCCTGGGCCTGTCGCTGTGCCGCACCGTGATCGAGCAGCACGGCGGCGCCCTGACCTTCGAGCCGGCCCAGCCGCGCGGCACGGTCTTCCGCTTCACGCTGCCGGGGGTGTAACCCCCACCCTCCGCCGCTGCGCGGGTCGCTATCATCCCGCCCATGACCCAGCATCCCGACGCCAAGGTGTTCATCGTCGACGACGATGCGGGCGTGCGCGATGCGCTGGCCTGGCTGCTGCGCACGCGGCGCCTGCTGAGCGAGCGCTACGACAGCGCCGACGCCTTCCTGGCCGAGATCGCCCGCTGGCCGTCCGAGCCCTCGGTGCCGAGCTGCCTGCTGCTGGACGTGCGCATGCCCGGCACCAGCGGTCTGGCGCTGTTCGAGCAGCTGCTGGCGCTGCCCTGGCAGGCGACCCTGCCGGTGATCTTCCTCTCCGGCCACGCCGACGTGCCGACCGCCGTCGACGCCGTCAAGCGCGGCGCCTTCGACTTCTGCGAGAAGCCGTTTTCCGACAACGCCCTGGTCGACCGCGTCGAGCAGGCGCTGGCGCTGTCGGCCCAGGTGCAGGAGGGGCGGCGCGCGCAGCGCAGCGTGCAGCAGCGCCTGGACAGCCTGACCGAGCGCGAGCGCGACGTGATGGACCTGGTGATCGAAGGCCTGCCCAACAAGCTGGTGGCCGACCGGCTCAACATCAGCGTGCGCACGGTCGAGGTCCACCGCTCGCGCGTGTTCGACAAGATGGGCGTGAAGTCGGCCGTCGAACTGGCCAACGCGCTGCGCCAGCTGGGGGCGCGCTGAGGCTCAGTCGTCCCGCGGATCGGGCCTCTCGGCCTTGCGCTCCTCGGGCAGTTCCCCGTTTTTCCGACCCGAGAACATGGTCCACCACACGATGAAGATCAGCAGTACCAGCGCAGCGAGCGCTTCGAGCAGCAACAGGGTCATGGACAGGGGCCGGAGCGCACTGGTTCGGTGGACGACGGCGCTGATTGTAGGCAGCCTGGCCGCCTGCACCACCGTCGAGGTGCCGCCCTCGACGCCCGCGCCGGGCGCCCGCCCGGCCGACGGCAGCCTGCCGCCCGCCATCCAGCAGCCGGCCAGCCGCTGGGTGCCGGTGCGCTGGAGCGACCTGCCCGGATGGGGCCTGGACAGCCTGCACGAGGTCTGGGGCGCCTGGGTGCGCGGCTGCGAGAAGCCCTCGCCGGTGCAGGCACCGCTGTGCGCCGAGCTGCGGCCGCTGATCATGGCCGGCACCGCCGAGCAGCAGGCCTGGATCGAAAGCCGCTTCCAGCCCTACCGCGTGGTCGAGCCCGACGGCAGTGCGCCGCAGGGCCTGCTCACCGGCTACTACGAGCCGGTGCTGGACGCTTCGCGCACCACCACCTTCAGCCACCGCGTGCCGGTGTACGCGCGGCCGGTCGGCGTGCGGCTGGGCAGCAACGAGCCGCCCTGGTACACCCGGCAGGAGATCGACACCCTGCCCGCGGCGCAGGCCGCGCTCCGGGGGCGCGTCATCGCCTGGCTGTCCGATCCCATCGACGCCCTGGTGCTGCAGATCCAGGGCTCGGGCCGGCTCAACATCAAGGAGCCCGATGGCACGGTCCGCCAGGTCCGGGTGGAGTTCGCGGCGCACAACGGCCACCCGTACCAGAGCGTGGGCAAGTGGCTGCTGGACCGGCGCGAGATCCGCGAGGGCAACTGGGAGGGCATCCGCGCCTGGGCCGCGCAGAACCCCGGCCGGCTCAACGAGCTGCTCTGGAGCAATCCGCGCACGGTGTTCTTCCGCGAGGTGCCGCTGACCGATCTCAACGCCCGCTTCGGCCCACCCGGTGCGCAGGGCGTGCCGCTCACGCCGGGCCGCTCGATCGCCGTCGATCCGCAGAGCATCCCCTACGGCACGCCGGTCTGGCTGGCCTCCAAAGGGGTGGTCTTCAACCAGCAGCGCCTGGTGATGGCGCAGGACACCGGCGGCGCCATCACCGGCGCGGTGCGCGCCGACCTGTTCACCGGTTGGGGCAACTGGGGCGACGCGCCCTACCAGCTGGCCTCACGGCTCAAGCAGCCGCTGCAGATGTGGGTGCTCTGGCCGCGCTGACAGCGGGTTTCAGAGGGTGGTGATGTCGGTCTGCACCGGCCAGTCCTGACCGGCACCGGGGACATGGGCCGACGGGCCGAACTGGTGTTGCAACACCATGGTGTAGCGCCCCGGGCGGTCGCTGCACAGGCGGTAGGCCTGGCCCGCCGCCTGCAGCGTGACACCGGATTCGGGGGCGGCGCGCACCTGCCACTGGTCGACATCCGGTGAGCGCAGCCGCAAGGTGACGCAGAAGCCCCGTTTCATGTTCGAGAGCACCACCAGGCGCTGCTGGCCGCCGAGCAAGCCGTCGGCGCCGCTGGTGAGTTGCGACGGGTGGCTGTTTTCAAGCACCCGCATGACGGGCGGCACGACGATGCGGAAATCCAGTGCCCCGCTGGTGGCGGGCGCCAGGGTCGTGAGTTGCGCTTCCCCCTGGCTGGCCGCGGGGGCCAGCACCAGGCCCAGGCCGACAGCCAGGGCGGACAGGAGGCGGTGTGCGGGCTTCATGCCCGCTGTATCGGCGCTCCGGGCGCGGACTTGACCCCTTGCCGACGTGCGGTGTCAGCGGGGCCGCTGCACCGGCAGGCTCAGGCGGGTGGTCTCGCGCAGGCGCAGGTCGATCGTGACCTGCCCGTCGTCGACCACGCTCCACGGCAGGGGCAGGGTGTCGTTGCGCACGCTCACCGTGCGCGGGCCGGAGGCCACGAAGGGGAAGCTGAAGCGGCCCTGGGCGTCGGTGCGCACCGAATACCGGTTGTCCAGCGCGACCGTGACGCCGGGCACCCCGGTCTCGTTGGCGTCCTGCGTGCCGCTGGCGTTGTCGTCGAAATACACGATGCCTTCGATGCGGCCACCGCCCTCCTGGGGCCGGCCGCCCAGCGGAACATTGCGGCTGCCCGCTTCGTCCTCGTACCGCAGCAGCACCAGGAAGCTGCGGTCGCTGTTGCCGGTGGTGGTCGTGGGCAGCGGCGCCAGCGGGTCCAGCGGCCGGCGCTCCGGTGTCTGACCGATGGCGCGGGTGTACTGGCCGCTGATGCTCCAGTGGCGGTTCAGGCGCCACTGGGCGCCCAGGTTCAGGTTGTGGCGCTGCTGCCCGTTGTCGCGCCGCTCGGTGCCGAGCTGGCCGCGCAGGTCGGCACCGTTGCTCAGCGGAGCCTGCAGCGCGAGCGCACCGGACCAGAAGTTGTCGCTGTCCTGGTTGGCGGCGTAGCGGCCCATGCCCAGGGTGGACGACAGGGTCCAGCCCAGTGGCACGGCCCATTCCTGGTCGTAGCTCAGCACCCGCGCGGGGCCCTGGAGGTCGGCGCCGCCGGCCAGTTCGAGTCGCCATCCGCTCTGGCCCCAGTCGTTGGTGCGGCGCCAGTCGGCGAAGCTGTTCCAGGCCTGGCCGTCGAAACGGCGCAATGCGGCACCGACGCTGAACTGGTTGTCCCGGTCGATGCGCCAGCGCGCGCTGGCCGAGGCGTAGCTGCCGTTGCCCACCCGCCCGCTGACCGAGCGCAGCCAGTCGTAGGAGGCTTCTGCCGACCACTGGCGGGTGCGCCACTGGCTGCGCAGGGTGGCGCCCTGCACGTCCGAGGGCATGGCCTGCGCGGCCCAGCTCAGACCGGGGTCGAGCCGGTACAGGCTCAGGCCGTGCTGGCGCGGGCCCTCGTCCCATTCGCTGTCCACCCAGACGCCCTGGGCGCTCACGCCGCCCGCGCCGGTGCGGCTGCTCACCAGCTGGGCCTGGCTGCGGTGGCTGGCGCTGTCCCGCCGCAGGGCGAGGTGGCTGGCGTCGGCGTCGGTGCGTCCCGAGGGGTTGTCCAGCGTGGCGCTGGTGAGCACATCGGTGGCGCGTTCGTGCTGCAGGGCGAGCGTCCAGCCGTCCGGCTCGGTGGCGCGCGCGCCGGGGCTGCGCCACTGCGCGCCAGCCAGGTGGCGCCGTCCGCCCAGGCCCTGGAATCCGGTCACCGGCTGGCTGGTGAGCTGGCCGGGCTCACCGCCCGCGGCCAGCAGCTGCAGCCCCTGTCCCGTGTGTTCCCACTGGCCGCTGAGCCCGCGCAGCTGGGTGCTCGGGAGCAGCACGCGCGAGGGCAGGCGCGACAGGTCGGTGCCGGGGGCGGTGATCACGCCCAGATCGTGGTCGCCGGTCCAGCCGCCGGGCAGCGGCAGTGCGCGCTGGCGCAGCGTCAGGGTGTATTCGCGCGGGCTGGGCGAGACGCTGCCGTCCATCGACAGCATGCCGTGGTTGGGGGTTTCGATCAGGCCTTCCAGGGCGTAGGCCAGGCGGGTGCGGCGCGAGGCGTCAAAGGCCTGGTTGCCAAGCCGGGTCTCCAGGCGCAGGTAGCGCGGCCAGCCGCCGCGGTCGTAGTCGTTCTGGCCGTCGTTTTCGTCGGCCAGTGGCGCCAGGCCCTCAATGATCCGGTCCTCGTAGGGCGCCGGAGCGGGGGCGTTGGCCGCGTTCTGCGCCTGCGCCTGCGCCGCGCCCAGTGCCAGGGCGCCGGCCAGCAGCCAACCTCCCCGGATCATGGGGCGAAGCTCGCGTCCAGCGGCAGCTTGTTCTTGCCGGATTCCAGCTGGCCCCGGACCTTGATCGGAAAACGCAGCGTGGGTGCGTTCTTGCCGTCGACCGCCACCGGCGCGAGGGCGATGCGGCGGGTCTCGCCGGGCAGGATGGGCAGGTCGGCGGGCGACATCTCGGCGCTCTGGCCGGCAGCGTCGGTGGCGTCCAGGAAACCCTCGACCCGGCCGGTGGCGGTACCGGTGTTGCGCACCCGCACGGTGGCGGTGGGCTGGCCGTTGGCCTGGACAGTCTCGGTGCCGGCGATCGACAGGGCCGGCGCCACGTCGCCGATGGCGGCGTAGACGATGACGCCGATGCGCCCGCCCACGGGGAAGCTCACCGCGCCCTCGACCTTGGCGGCCTCCAGGCCCTCGACCATGATGGCGAAGCGGCACTCGCGCGGCGGGGTGCCGGCCGGCGGGGCGATCTCGAATCGGTAGCGGTAGCGGGCCCCGGGCTGCAGGGTCAGCTCGCGCCGTTCGATCGCCACCCAGGGGCGGCAGCTGTCCGGGGCCAGCTCGTTCGTGAACGCGACCTGGTGGTCGGCATCGAGCGTCCAGTCGTTGGTGTAGATGCGGTAGTTGCCGGCGGCGCGGCCGACGTGCTGGATTTCGAGCACTTGGCGCAGCGGCTGGCCGGCCGCGGTCCGGACCTCGAAGCGCGGCGGCGAGATGAAGGCGGCAAAGCCCTGGGCCCAGGCCATCGCGGGCAACAGGACGAGCAGGCAGAGGGAAACGAGGCGGCGCATGTCGGCGGGTCAGTCGGTGTCGAACTCGAAGTGGAAGTTCAGCCGGCGGCTGGCGCTCTGCCAGTCGGGGCCGGAGCGCAGGCGCACTTGCATCTGGTCGCGCAGGCTGTCGGCGCCGATGGTGCCGGCCCAGACCAGCGCGCGCTCGCCCGAGACCAGGCGGCCCGAGCGCAGCGGGCCGTTGGTGGTCCACACGGCTTCGATGGACGAGGCCTGGTCGAGCGGCAGCACCATGTAGATGCGCCCGCTGCGGCCCACCCAGTCGCGGGTGTCGATGTGCAGGTGCACACGGACCCAGGTTTCCATGCCGCCGTCGCGGTCGCCCGGGGTCTGGGGCAGCCACTCCATCTGCGCGGTGGGCGGCGTGGTGTGGCTCAGCGAGTCGTCCAGGCGGTGGGTGCCCGCGCTGGCGGAGGCGCAGGCCAGGGCCAGCACCAGGCCGGTCAGGAGACTTGTGTTCACGGGCTGCTCAGGGTGTAGGTCACCCGGCCGTCGTAGGTGCCGGCGGCGCGGATGGCGCTGTTGGCGTAGCGGAACGTGTGACAGTTCTCTATATAGGTATTGGCCGGGATCGTGGTCAGGGTCTGGGTGCCACCGCTGAAGGTCCCGGCCGGGATCACGTTGGGCACGCCGCTGCCCGCCGCCGAGACGGTCCAGCTGATCTCGCTGAACGGGATGGTGTCGCCCGCAGTGGTGGTCAGGCTGGCGGGCGAGGTGACGCGCAGCATGGCGCTGGCGGGCCCGTTGCCGGGATTGCTGCGCCGGTAGGAGGCGCCGATCATCACCTGCGCGGACGGTGTCGGGCAGGTGTTGTAGTTGTCACCGTAGAGGCTGGCGGACTGCGTGCTGTTGCTGGTCATGGCCTGCGGAGCGCCCGACAGCAGCTGGGCGGCGGTGAGGTTGGCCGAGACGCGATTGACCGTGCCATTGTTGTCGTCGGCGGTGCCGTTGCCGACGTGCAGGAAGACCCGGCGCGAGGCCGCGGCGATGGTCAGCGACCAGGCCTGTGCCGGCAGCGCCTGCAGCCCGGCGCTCACCACCAGACCGGCGCCGATCAGGCGCAGCAGGGAGGGGGTCGGGGCGGTCTTCATGGCTGTGTCGTGTTCCGCCACCGGTGGTGCGGACACCTGGGAGCGGGCGACCGCCGGCGCAGGCCGGCCAGCGGTCGGGCGGCGCCGGGTCAGGGCATGGCCGCGGTGTAGGTCACGCGGCCGTTGGTGGTGCCGTAGGTGCCGGGAGCGACCACGGCAGAGTTGGCGTAGCTGAAGGTCCAGTTGGCCGAGCGGTCGGTGATCTTGGTGCCCGACGACAGGGTGACGTTGCTGGCCACGCCGGCGCCGGTCAGGGGGATGGCCGGGCTGGGCAGGGCCGCCAGGCTGGAGGTGGCCGTGATCTGCGACCAGGCAATGGTGTCGGCCGTGCCGTTGGTCAGGGCGCCGGTGGTGTTGGCGGTCAGGGTGATCTGGCCGTTGTTGCCCACCACACGCACCGGCACCACGTTGCCGGTGATGGCGCCTGCCGCCGCACCCGTGCCGATGGCCGAGGGGTTGCTGCTGTAGTCGAAGGTCACCGTGTCGATGGTGGAGTTGGCGGTCAGGCCGGCAGCGCCGGTGCCCACGCCGAGGAACAGCACGCGCGGGACCACGATGCGGAAATCCAGACGGGCGTTGGCATCGCCGGTGCCGACGGTCAGCTGCGACTCGGCCGATGCGAGCAGGGGGGTGGCCAGGGCCAGGGCCAGGGCGGACTTGAGGATCAGGGAGGACTTGTTCACGACGTTTCCTTCTTCAGGGTTGCGCAGCGCCGATGAACACTTTCTGATGCCATCGTCCCGCTGCTGAGCAGGCCGCACTGTACGCAGCCAGTCCCCTGGAGCCAAGAGACACGGTGGGAAAAAGTCACACTTTTCAAAGACTTGGCCGCCATTTCCGACCCGGCGGTCAAACCAAGGGGATAAACGGTAACAAAAAGTGCTCAAGTTTTGGTGCGGTTCGCCGAGTCGACACTTTGGTTCACAAGATGTCCCAGCGGCAGCGCGCTGCTGGCCTTGACCTCCCCGAGCGAAAAGCTGGTGTGCAGGTCCTTGACGTTGGGCAGGTGGATCAGCACCTCGCGCGCAAAACGGCTGAACTCGGCCAGGTCGGGGCACACCACCTGCAGCTCGAAGGTGCCCGAGCCACTGATGTAGTGGCAGCTGACGATCTCCGGGATCTGCCGGATGGCCTTCTCCATCTGGCCCAGCGCGTCGCCGCTGTTGCGTTCGGCGTCCAGCCGCACGAAGGCCAGCACGCCCAGGCCGATCTTGTTGCGGTTGAGCTCGGCCCGGTAGCCGGTGATGAAGCCCGCCTCTTCCAGCGCCCGCACCCGGCGCCAGCAGGGCGCGGCCGACAGGCCCACGCGGTTGGCCAGTTCGGCGTTGGTCAGACGGCCATCGGCCTGCAGTTCGTTCAGGATGGCCAGGTCGAACTTGTCCAGTGTTTCCATGAATCCGTATTTTGAGAAAGACTCTTTCTTAAATATCGCAAAACTGGGCACGAAAAGCAAACACCTGTCGGCGACCGGGCCATACACTGAGCGGCACACTGGCACCAGCCTACCCGGCTGTCTGTTGGTCACCGATCCGCCCACAAGGCGGGCACTTCCACCCCCGCAGGAGACAACAAGATGAACGCCCCACTGCCCGAGCACATCCGTCGCGCGCTCGAAACCGTCACGCTGGACGACAAGTACGCCCTCGACCACGGGCCCGCCTTCATGAGCGGGGTCCAGGCCCTGGTGAAGCTGCCGATGCTGCAGCGCCAGCGCGACGCCATGGTCGGCAAGAACACCGCGGGCTTCGTCAGCGGCTACCGGGGCTCGCCGCTGGGCGGCTACGACCAGGCGCTGCAGAAGGCCGCGCCCTACCTGAAGCAGCAAAACGTGGTGTTCCAGCCCGGGGTCAACGAAGAGCTGGCGGCCACGGCCGTGTGGGGCACGCAGCAGCTGGGCTTCGCGCCCAAGGGCAGCAACAAGTTCGACGGCGTGTTCGGCATCTGGTACGGCAAAGGCCCGGGCGTGGACCGCTGCTCCGACGTGTTCAAGCACGCCAACATGGCCGGCACCACGCCCTGGGGCGGCGTGATCGCGGTGGCCGGCGACGACCACGTGGCCAAGAGCTCGACCGCCGCGCACCAGAGCGACCACATTTTCAAGGCCTGCGGCCTGCCGGTGTTCTTCCCGTCCACGGTGCAGGAAATCCTCGACCTCGGCCTGCACGCGTTTGCCATGAGCCGCTTCAGCGGCGTGTGGACCGGCATGAAGACGATCCAGGAGATCGTCGAGTCCAGCGCCACCGCCATGATCGATCCCGAGCGGGTGCAGATCGTGATTCCCGAGTTCGACATGCCGCCGGGCGGCCTGCACATCCGCTGGCCCGACGCGGCGCTGGACCAGGAGGCCCGGCTGTTCGACTACAAGTGGTACGCGGCGCTGGCCTACGTGCGCGCCAACAAGCTCAACCACAACGTGATCGCCGGCCCGCACGACCGCTTCGGCATCATCGCCAGCGGCAAGGCCTTCAACGACACGCGCCAGGCCCTGCTCGACCTGGGTCTGGACGACGCCACCTGCCGCCAGCTGGGCATCCGCCTGCACAAGGTGGCCGTGGTGTGGCCGCTGGAGGCGGGCATCACGCGCGAGTTCGCCACCGGGCTGCGCGAGATTCTGGTGGTGGAAGAGAAGCGCCAGGTCATCGAATACCAGCTCAAGGAAGAGCTCTACAACTGGCGGCCGGACGTGCGCCCCAACGTGCTGGGCAAGTTCGACGAGGTCGAGGGCGACTACTCGGGCGGCGAATGGAGCCGGCCCAACCCCAGCGGCAACCAGCTGCTGCGCGCCAACGCCGACCTGAACCCGGCCCTGATCGCTCGGGCCATCGCGCGGCGTCTGAAGAAACTGGGCATTCCCTCGGACATCGAGGCCCGCATCGATGCGCAACTGGCCATCCTGGACGCACAGGAGCGCTCGACCCAGACCCTGCTGGCCGGTGCCTCGGCCGACGCCAACCGCCAGCCCTGGTTCTGCTCGGGCTGCCCGCACAACACCTCGACCCGCGTGCCCGAAGGCTCGCGCGCCATGGCCGGCATCGGCTGCCACTTCATGACCATCTGGATGGACCGCGCCACCGTGGGCTTCACCCAGATGGGCGGCGAGGGCGTGCCCTGGGTCGGCCAGCAGCCCTTCAGCAGCGACCAGCACATGTTCGCCAACCTGGGCGACGGTACCTACTTCCACAGCGGCCTGCTGGCGGTGCGCCAGAGCATCGCCGCGGGCGTGAACATCACCTACAAGATCCTCTACAACGACGCGGTCGCGATGACCGGCGGCCAGCAGGTCGGCGAGCGGCCCGAGGGCCACAGCGTGGTGCAGATCGCGCAGAGCATGCGCGCCGAGGGCGCGGTGAAGATCACCATCGTCACCGACGAGCCGGAGAAGTACGCGTCCGTGCAGGGCCTGCCCAGCGGCATCGCGATCCAGCACCGCGACACGCTGGACGCGGTGCAGCGCGAGTTCCGCGAGATCAAGGGCACCACGGTCATCATCTACGACCAGACCTGCGCTACCGAAAAGCGCCGCCGCCGCAAGCGCGGCACCATGGTCGAGCCCGACAAGCGGGTGGTCATCAACGAGCTGGTCTGCGAGGGCTGCGGCGACTGTGGCGAGCAGAGCAACTGCCTGAGCGTCGAGCCGCTGGAAACCGAATTCGGTCGCAAGCGCCGCATCAACCAGAGCAGCTGCAACAAGGACTTCTCCTGCGTCAAGGGCTTCTGCCCCAGCTTCGTCACCGTCCAGGGCGGGCAGCTGCGCAAGAAGGACAAGAAGGGTGCGGCCCTGGCCTGGTCCGGCGCCGAGCCGCCGCTGCCACGCCTGCCCCAGCTGACCGACGAGGCCTGGGGCATCGTGGTGGCCGGCGTGGGGGGCACGGGCGTCATCACCATTGGTCAGCTGCTGGGCATGGCTGCCCACATCGAGGGCCGGGGCATCGTCACGCAGGACGCGGCGGGCCTGGCGCAGAAGGGCGGCGCGACCTGGAGCCATGTGCTCATCGGTGCCAGCCAGGACCACATCCGGACCACGCGCGTGGGCACGGCCTCGGCCGACCTGGTGATCGGCTGCGACCCCCTCGTGGCCGCCGGCAAGGAGACGCTGCAGCGCCTGCGCGCGGGCCGCAGCCATGTGGCCCTGAACACCAGCGCCACCCCCACGGCTGCGTTTGTGAAGAACCCGCAGTGGCAGAACCCGGCGCAGGCCTGCGTGGACTCGCTGGTCGCTGCCTTGGGCGAGGCCGCGGTCGGCCGCTTCGACGCCGAAGCCGCTGCCACACGCCTGATGGGCGACTCGATCTACACCAACCCCATGATCCTGGGCTACGCGTGGCAGAAGGGCTGGGTGCCGCTGGGGCTGGAGTCGCTGATGCGCGCCATCGAGCTCAACGCGGTGCAGGTGGAGAAGAACAAGCAGGCCTTCGACTGGGGCCGCCGCGCGGCCCACGACCCGCAGGCCATGGCCGCGCTGCTGGCGCCGGCCACCCCGGCGCAGGTGATCCAGTTCAAAAAGCGCGACACCGTCGAGGAGCTGGTGGCCCGCCGCGTGGACTTCCTGACCGCGTACCAGAACGCCGCCTACGCCCAGACCTACCAGGACTTCGTGGAGAAGGTGCGTCAGGCCGAGAGCCGCCTGGGCAAGACCTCGCTGACCGAGGCGGTGGCGCGCTACCTGTTCAAGCTGATGGCCTACAAGGACGAGTACGAGGTGGCGCGCCTGCACACCGACCCGGCCTTCCGGGCGCAGATCGCCGAGCAGTTCGAGGGCGACTATCGCTTGCAGCTGCACCTGGCGCCGCCGCTGTTCGCGAAGACGAACGACAAGGGCGAGCTGATCAAGCAGACCTATGGACCCTGGATGCTCAAGGCCATGTCGGTGCTGGCCCGCTTCAAGGGCCTGCGTGGCACCGCGCTGGATGTGTTCGGCCGCACCGAGGAGCGCCGCACCGAGCGCGAGCTGATCGTGCAGTACCGCGCCGACATCGAGGGCCTGCTGGCCGGTCTCAACGCCGACTCGCATGCCCTGGTGCTGGAGGTCGCGCGCCTGCCCGAGCAGATCCGCGGCTTCGGCCACGTCAAGGCCCGGCACCTGGCGGCCGTGCAGACCCGGCGCGAGCAGCTGCTGGCCCAGTGGCGCGACAGTGCCGCTGGTGCGCTGCGCAGCCAAGCCGCCTGAGGCGGCCCTTTCCGGCCAATCCCCCGGTCGCCGGCCGGGGGAGACCGCGACTTACAATGACCGGTTCCGCCGCAAGGCCCGGCTGGGTGCGCCCGCCGGGCCTTCGGTTTGTCCCCTGACCTTTTCGTTGGAGACCGTCCCGTGTTCATTTCTTCTGCTTATGCCCAGGCCGCCGCTGGCGCCGGTGACACCCAGAGCACCCTGATCAGCATGCTGCCCCTGGTGCTGATGTTCGTGGTGCTGTATTTCGTGATGATCCGGCCCCAGATGAAGCGCCAGAAAGAGCACAAGGCCATGATCGAAGCGCTGGCCAAGGGCGACGAGATCGTGACCGCCGGTGGCTTCCTGGGCAAGGTGTCCAAGATCGGTGAAACCTACATCGGCGTGGAACTCGCCGACGGCATGGAAGTCCAGATGCAGCGCACGGCGGTTGTCCAGGTGCTGCCCAAGGGAACCATCAAGTAACCAGCCGGCGCCGAAGGCCCTGACATGAACCGTTATCCGCTCTGGAAGTACCTGATCATCGCGGTCACGCTGGTGGTCGGGGTGCTGTATTCGCTGCCCAACCTGTTCGGCGAATCGCCGGCGGTGCAGGTCTCGGCCGCCCGCTCCTCCGTCAAGGTCGACGAGACCACGCTGACGCGTGTGGAGCAGGCCCTCGGGCGCGAGAGCCTGGCGCCCACGCTGATCCAGCTGGAGGGCGGCTCGGTCAGGGCCCGTTTCGATTCCACCGACAACCAGCTCAAGGCCCGCGACGCCATCGAGCGCACGCTCAACCCCGATCCGGCCAACCCGGGTTTCGTGGTGGCACTGAACCTGGTGCCGCGCACACCGGCCTGGCTGGCGAGCATCGGCGCGTCGCCGATGTACTTGGGCCTGGACCTGCGCGGTGGGGTGCACTTCATGCTGCAGGTCGACATGCCGGCGGCGCTGCAGCGCAAGGCCGATGTGCTGGCCACCGACCTGCGCACCGCGCTGCGCGAGAAGAACGTGCGCCACGGTGGCATTCAGCGCAACGCGACGACCATCGAGTTGCGCGCCCGCGACGAGGCGACCGCCACGGCCATCGAAAACCTGATCGCCGACCAGTTCGCCGATCTGCAGGTGGTGCGCACACCCGACGGCGCCGAATTCCGCCTCACCGCCACGCTCAAGCCGCAGGCCGCGCTGGCGGTGCAGTCCCAGGCGGTCAAGCAGAACATCACCACACTGCACAACCGGATCAACGAACTTGGCGTGGCCGAGCCGGTGATCCAGCAGCAGGGCGCCGACCGCATCGTGGTGCAGCTGCCCGGCGTGCAGGACACGGCCAAGGCCAAGGACATCCTGGGCCGCACGGCCACCCTGGAGCTGCGCCTGGTGGACGAAAGCACGGAAGGTCTGGCGGCCGAGAGCGGTTCCGGCATGGTGCCCTTCGGTTCCGAGAAGTACCTGGAGCGCAATGGCCGCCCGGTGATCGTCAAGCGCGAGGTGCTGCTCACGGGCGAGAACCTCACCGACGCGCAGGCCGGCTTCGACGACCAGCAGCAGCCGGCGGTTCACCTGACGCTCGACGGCAAGGGCGCGCGCATCTTCCGCGACGTGACGCGCGAGAACATCAACAAGCGCATGGCCATCATCCTGTTCGAGAAGGGCAAGGGCGAGGTCGTGACGGCCCCGGTGATCCGCTCCGAGATCGGCGGCGGGCGCGTGCAGATTTCCGGCAGCATGACGACGGTCGAAGCCAACGACACCGCGCTGCTGCTGCGCGCCGGTTCGCTGGCCGCGCCGATGGAAATCATCGAGGAGCGCACCATCGGCCCGAGCCTGGGCAAAGAGAACATCGAGCGAGGCTTCAACAGCGTGATCTGGGGCTTCGTCGTGATCGTCGTCTTCATGTGCATCTATTACATGCTGTTCGGCGTGTTCTCCAGCCTGGCACTGGGCTTCAACCTCGTGCTGCTGGTGGCGGTGCTGTCGATGCTGCAGGCCACGCTGACGCTGCCGGGCATTGCGGCCATGGCGCTGGCGCTGGGCATGGCCATCGACGCCAACGTGCTGATCAACGAGCGGGTGCGCGAGGAGCTGCGCAACGGATCTTCGCCCCAGACAGCGATCAACATCGGCTACGACCACGCCTGGGGCACCATCCTGGACTCCAACGTCACTTCGCTGATCGCCGGCATCGCACTGCTGATCTTCGGTTCCGGCCCGGTGCGCGGCTTCGCCGTGGTGCACTGCATCGGCATCCTGACCAGCATGTTCTCGGCCGTGGTGTTCTCGCGCGGCCTGGTCAACCTCTGGTACGGCCGGCAGAAGAAACTCAAGAGCGTGTCCATCGGCACGGTGTGGCGCCCCGAGGGCGGTAGTGCGGTGGCCAAGGCCGACTGACCGGGAATACGAAGATGGAACTGTTCCGTATCCGCAAGGACATCCCGTTCATGCGCCACGCGCTGGTGCTCAACGCGATCTCGGCCATCACCTTCGTGCTGGCAGTGTTCTTCCTCGTCTCGCGCGGCCTGAACCTGTCGGTGGAGTTCACCGGTGGCACCGTGATGGAGGTCGCCTATCAGCAACCTGCCGATCTGGAGTCCGTGCGTTCGGTGATCGAGGGGCTGGGCTACGCCGATGTGCCGGTGCAGAACTTCGGCACCTCGCAGGACGTGCTGCTGCGCCTGCCCGCCCGGGAGGGGCTGAGCTCCGGCCAGCAGAGCGAGGCGGTCATGGCCGCGCTGAAGGCGCAGGACCCTGCCGTCCAGCTGCGCCGCACCGAGTTTGTCGGCCCGCAGGTCGGGCAGGAACTGGTGCAGCACGGCCTCATGGCGCTGGGTCTGGTGATCGTGGGCATCATGATCTATCTGGCGGTGCGCTTCGAGTGGAAGTACGCGGTGTCGGCCATCATCGCCAACCTGCACGACGTGATCATCATCCTGGGCTTCTTCGCCTTCTTCCAGTGGGAGTTCTCGCTGGCGGTGCTGGCGGCCGTGCTGGCCGTGCTGGGCTATTCGGTCAACGAATCTGTGGTGATCTTTGACCGCATCCGTGAAACATTCCGCCGCCAGCGAAAGATGTCCACGGTCCAGATCATCGACCGCGCCATCACCTCGACCATCAGCCGGACCATCATCACTCACGGTTCGACCCAGATCATGGTGATGTCCATGCTGCTGTTCGGTGGCCCGACGCTGCACTACTTCGCCATGGCGCTGACCATCGGCATCCTGTTCGGCATCTATTCCTCCGTATTCGTGGCGGCGGCCATCGCGATGTGGCTGGGCATCAAGCGCGAAGACCTGATCAAGACGTCCGCCAAGTCTGCATCGGGCGATCCGGACGATCCGAACAGCGGGGCGGTGGTCTGAGCTTCCGGGGTTTGTCTGCGCTCTTGAGCCGAGGGAAAAGCCCGGGTTGAAGAGGAATGTGAGCGTTGTCTTTCGTGTCATACTGACTTCCTGTGGCAACCCCCGATCAGCATGTTTCGTCTCTGGCCAAGCAGGCGCGTGAACTCTTCGTGGTTCATGTGGGACGGGTCTTGCCCGAACTGGTCAAGGCGGCTGAAAACCGGTTGACAGCCATCCTGGACCAGGCTGGCCCGGCGCGTGAAATGCAGGAGCGCCGCGACGCGTGGACCGCGTTCCAGAAGTCCCAGGGCATGTGGCTGAACCAGAGTCGCAAGGCCCTGCAGCGCACCCTGTTGCCCCGCACCACTTCGCAACACTCCGGGCAGTTGCCTCTGACGGGCCGTCTGGAGCTGCTGGCCGAAGGCGCGATCGACGATCAGATTCTGGCCTCCCGCTTGGCCATGCGTGTGCTGGAGCAGGTGGCCAGCGAACTCAACGAGTTGCGGCTGCGCATTCAACACCTGGAGAAGCGGCAGGAGCTGCCGCGAGGCGACGTGCTGCTGCCGGATGTGGTGTGCCGCATTCTGGTGGACCAGTGGCTGGATGTGCAGATGACCCGTGAGGCCTGGTCACTGGTGCAGGACGCCATTTCACCGGTGTTGGCGAAGTCGATGCTGGAAGCCTACAAGGCTGCCAACGAGTTTCTTGTGTCCAGCGGTGTGATGAAGGAGATTGATCTGCAGGCGCTGGTCAGGCGCGCGCCCGGCAGCCGGTCACCAGCGCCCTCCTCTGCCCGGGACGCCACACCGGAAGCGCCGGCTGCAGGATCGGGCTGGGGGCGGGCGTCGGGTCATACCCCAGCGGGCGCTGCAGCGTTTTCCCATGGCGAGTCCGGCGGCGGGCTTGGCACCGGAGGTTCCGGGGGCAGCGCCTTTGCAGGCGCCCCTCCAACGGGGCGTGCGCCCTCGGGCATGGGGGTTCATGACGAAACCCGCATGATGACCCATTCGTCGCCGCTGGCGAGAGCCCGGATGAGGGCGCAAGGTGTTGTGGGGCGCCTGCGGCGTCTGCTGGCTGACAAGATCGGCGGCGACTTCGAAGCCACACAGCTGCTGCCCTCGTCCCCGCGGCTGCAGCAGGCCATGATGGACGCGGCCCCGATTCCGATGCCGGATGTGGTCACCACCGGCTCAGGTGGCGTTCGGTCGGTCGCTCCTCCCATGGACCACTCGCATGTGGCCCAAGCGGCAACCGCCCTGCGCCAGCGCACGGTCGAGCTCAAGCAGGCGGCTTCGACGCCCTCCGAAAAGGCCACTATCGAGGTGGTGGCCCTGATGTTCCAGAGCATCCTGGCAGAGGAGCGGATTCCGCCCAGTGTGCGGGTCTGGTTCGCGCGTTTGCAGATACCCGTGTTGCGCGTGGCCCTGGCCGAACCCGAGTTCTTCAGTGCACTTCAGCATCCGGCGCGCCAGCTCATCGATCGGATGGGATCCTGTGTGCTGGGCTTTGAATCCAATGTCAGCTCTGTGGCGCTGGAGGCGGAGATCAAGCGGGTGGTGCAGGTCATCGAGCAGTACCCCGAAACCGGCCGCCGAGTGTTCCAGCTTGTGCTGGACGAGTTCCAGAAGTTCTTGTCCACGTACCTCACCGAGCAGGGCGGCGCCAGCCGCTTTGTCAGCGTCGCACAGCAGGTGGAGCAGAAGGAAACACTGTCGGTGCAGTACACCATCGAGCTGCGCAAGCTGCTGGACGACATCACCGTGCGCGAAGAGGTGCGCGAGTTTCTGTTCAAGGTCTGGGTCGAGGTTCTGGCAGTCGCTAGCGTCAAGTACGGCGTCAAGCACGAAGAAACCGCCTCGCTCAAGCGGGTGGCATCCGACCTGCTCTGGGCGGCCAGTGCCAAACCCAATCGCAACGATCGGGCGCGCGTGATCCAGCAGTTGCCGGGTTTGCTGCAGCGGCTGCGACAGGGCATGAGCCTGCTGGGGTACTCGCCCAGCATGCAGGATGGACACATCAAGTCCGTGAGCGACACGCTGGCCGATGCCTTCATGTCGCGCACCGAGGCGATCTCACAGGAAAGCCTGGACAAGTTGTCCGATCGCCTGACGAATCTGGAGGACTACCTGCCCGACAGCGGCGTCGGCGACCTCGACCTGGACAACGAAAGCATCGAGATGATCACTGGGGTGGACGCCACCAACATCGAGGTGATTCGCCAGGGCGGCAGTCAGCCCACCGAAGCCATGAGGGCCTGGGCCCAGGAGTTGCAGATCGGGTCCTGGTTTGGCCTTGATCACAACGGCAAGCTCAACAGCGTGCAGTTTGCCTGGCGCAGCGAGCGGGGACAGCTGTACCTGTTCGTGACGAGCGTTGGTCGCTGCTTCCTGATCCAGGCCACGCGCGTGGCCGCCTACCTCCAGGCAGGTCTGCTGGTGCCCAGCGAGGACGAGGCGCTGACCGTGCGCGCAACCCGCGACGCGCTGGCCAAACTCGACGCCAACCCCGAGCGACTGCTCGGCTGAGTCACACCTGGCCGGTGCGCTGGAACAGGCCGCCCTGTAGCCGCCCGACCTGCCCGTCCAGCTCCAGCTCCAGCAGACGGGCCTGCAGCGCTGCGGTGTCCAGTCCGGTTCGAGCCTGAAGGGCATCCAGTCCGATGGGGTCAAAGCCCATCGCGCGCAACAGCCCGTCTTCGTCCGTGGGCAATGCCGGCTCGTGCTTTGGCTGCGATGGCTCTGACAGGTGCAGATCCTCCAGAATGTCCTGTGCCGACTCGACCAGTTTGGCGCCTTGCCGGATCAGTGCATGGCAGCCCCGCGACTGCGGGGCATGGATCGACCCGGGAATGGCAAACACTTCCCGGCCCTGTTCTGCGGCCAGTCTGGCGGTGATCAGGGATCCGGACCGCACCGCGGCTTCGACCACCAGGGTGCCCTGGCTCAGGCCGGCGATGATCCGGTTGCGCTGCGGGAAATTGGCTCCCAGCGGCGACGTGCCGAGCAGGTATTCGCTGATGAGCGCGCCGGATGCCGCGATGCGACAGGCCAGCGCCGCGTGCCGCTGGGGGTAGACCGTGTCCAGTCCGGTGCCGACCACGGCGAGCGTCAGGCCGCCGCCTTCCAGCGCGCCGGTGTGGGCGGCACCGTCGACGCCCAGGGCCAGGCCCGACACGACACACAGCCCCGATTCCGCCAGGCTCCGTGCGAACTCGCGCGCGTTGGCTTCCCCCTGAGGGGTGGGGTTGCGGCTGCCCACGACCGCCAGCTTCTGGGGATGGCTCAAGGCATCGAGCCGACCTTGCACATGCAGCAGCAGTGGGGGATCGGCCGTCTGCAGCAGGCTGGTGGGATAGCGCGGATCGGCCAGTGTGATGACATGCCGGTCGCTGCCTTCCGTCAGCCAGGCCTGCAACCGGTCAAGGGCATCGACGAGTGTTGCGGGCTCTGACTGCAGCGCACGCGCAATGCGGGCGCTGGTGACCGTCTCCCAGGCGCTGGGACTGTGCTTCCAGATGTCGGCTGGCAGACCGAATGCCGCCAGCAGTCGCCGCGCCGTGTCGCGGCCGACGCCCGGGGTGAGCAGCAACCTGAGCCAGGCGGCCCATTCGTCCCGCTCCATGGGCTGCCGTCAGGGGTTGGAGAAGTGGTCGCCGACCTTGACCCCGTCGACGATGTCCAGTACCAGAGCGTAGGACACCTTGTCGAAGGTCTTGAAGACCAGCATGAGCCCATTGGGCTCGCCGGGCAGACGGATCTGGGGGCGGCTTTCGTCGGTCTTGTCGATGCGGGTGCTGGAGTCGCGGATCAGGGCCAGCACGTGGCCCTCTTCAACGCCATGCGCGCGACCGCGGTTGATGGAGACCACCTGGTTCTGGGCGGCGTAGCGCACCGCATTGCCGTACACCGACACGATCTGGCCCGATGTGGGCTTGCCTGGGGCACGCGGCACGTAGTTGGGGAACTCGCGCGGCGGCTCTGGAAGCAGCCGGTCACCCACGCGGATCTCTTCCTTGGCCTTGACGATGTCGATCGTGGCGGGGACGATCTCGCCGGTTGCCACGGGCTTGAGCGGGGCTTTTTCTTCAACCGGAACGCGTGCGAAGTTGTGCGTCGTGTTCTCGTACTGGGGCTTGAACGTGTCCTTGCCTTCGGGCTTCTTGGCCGACGCCGGCTCCTCGATCTCGCGGCGTGTTTCCGGACGCACGATTTCCGCCTTCCCGACGTACTGCGCCTCATAGGCCAGCACCTCGCCAGTGCCCGGGTCTTTCAGGGGCACGGCGTTGCGGAAGACGCGGTAGGTGATGGACTTGCCGGCACCCAGGGTCAAGGCCTCTTCGGTGAGGTTGCCGGCGTCGCCGTACTGTCCCCGGGCGTAGGCGCGGTCGCCCAGGCTCAGCAGCACGCGGTTTTCGGGCGTTGCCACGATGCGCGCCGCGCGCGCGTAGGTGGCCTCATCGACGATCAGGGGTTCGGTCAGGAAGGCCTCGATGGCCTGCATGTTCACCGGCGGGATGGCCGATTCGGACAGGCTCTCGCTGCGCACGCGCGGTGACACCCGCACGGTGGGCATGTCGCTGCCATCGCCGGGTTTGCGGGTGCTCAGCCGGGCGCGGCCGCCGCTCCTGTCCAGGTACAGGACCTGGCCGGGATAGATGCGGTGGGGATTCTTGATCTCCTCCAGGTTCATGCCCCAGAGCTCCGGCCAGCGCCAGGGGCTCTTGAGGAAGATCTTGGAGATGGCCCAGAGTGTGTCGCCACGTTTGACCGTGTGGCTGTCTGGCGCATTGGGGGCCAGTTCCGACAGGGGCACGCCGGCTTGCGCCACCTGGTTGGCAGTGGCGCGCTGGCTGGCGCTGACCGGAAGATTTTGTGCCGAGGCGGCGCCGGCGAGGGTGGCCATGGCCACCAGGCAGGCGGATGCGGGGCCTGTCAGGCGCAGGGCAGTCGGAAGGTATTTCAATCGCATGTGTGGGCCCCTGGGGCTGGCGAAAATTGGCGCGTCGGACTTGACAATTCGCATTTGATTTTGCGCCCAAGCCCTTGATTAGGCAATATTAATAGGTCCTGGCATCCACCCGGGAATGCAAAAGTGGCGAAAATAGCGACAAACGTCCCGACCCAACGGTGGCCCGGCGCAAATCGCCGCACGGCTGCTTTTCCGGCGAAATGGCCCGCCGGCCCATGGCATTGAAATGAACGCACCCGAACTGCTCCCCATCCTGCGGTACCCTGATCCGCGCCTGAACACCGTGGCAAAACCGGTGGGGGATGTGGACGACCGGGTGCGCGCACTCGCCGACCGCATGCTGGCCACCATGTACGACGCCCATGGCATCGGGCTGGCGGCCACGCAGGTGGACGTGCACGAGCGCCTGATCGTGATCGACGTCAGCGAATCGCGCGACCAGCCGATGGTGCTGATCAACCCGGTGATCGAATGGGCCAGCCCGGAAACCCGCAAGGGCGAAGAAGGCTGTCTTTCCGTGCCCGGCATCTACGACGGTGTGGAGCGTTCCCTGGCCATCCGCGTCAGCGCGCTGGATGAACAAGGAAAAAACCGGGTCATTGAGGCCGAAGGCATGCTGGCGGTCTGCATCCAGCACGAGATGGACCACCTCATGGGCAAGGTGTTTGTGGAATACCTCTCGCCGCTCAAGCGCAACCGGATCAAGAGCAAGCTGCTGAAATCCCAGCGCGAAGCGCAGCGCGGATGACACCCATGCGCGTGGTGTTTGCCGGCACGCCGGAATTTGCGCGTGTGGCCCTGGAGCGGCTGCATGCGGCCGGTTTCGCGGTGCCGCTGGTGTTGACGCAACCCGACCGACCGGCCGGTCGCGGCATGAAGCTGCAGGCCTCGCCAGTCAAGCAGTTCGCCCTGGCGCAGGGCATCGAGGTGGCGCAGCCCCGCAGCCTGCGGCTGGACGGCAAGTTTCCGGACGACGCCGCCACGGCGCGCCAGGCCCTGCTGGCCGCGCGGCCCGACGTGATGGTGGTGGCCGCCTATGGTCTGATCCTGCCGCAGTGGGTGCTGGACCTGCCACGCCTGGGCTGCCTGAACATCCACGCCTCGCTGCTGCCGCGCTGGCGCGGTGCGGCACCCATCCACCGGGCCATCGAGGCCGGCGATGCCGAGACCGGCGTGACCATCATGCAGATGGACGCGGGGCTGGACACGGGCGACATGCTGCTGGCCGAGTCCCTGTCCATCGGCGCCACCGACACCACCGGCGGCCTGCACGACCGTCTGGCCGACCTGGGGGGGCGGATGATCGTCGAGGCGCTGGAACTGGCCTCCTGCGGTGGCCTGCGGCCGGTGCCTCAGCCGGCCGAGGGCGTGACCTACGCGGCCAAGATCGAGAAGGCGGAGTCGCTGATCGACTGGCGCCGACCGGCGGCAGAGATCGAGCGCCGGGCACGGGCCTTCTCGCCCGCTCCCGGGCTGGTCACCGAGCTGGCCGGCGAGGCGGTCAAGGTGTGGCGGGTGGCGGTTGACAGCGCCGATGGCGGCATTGCCGCGCCCGGCCAGATCCTGTCCGCCGGGGCGCAGGGCATCCGCGTGGCGACCGGCGACGGCGTGCTCACCCTGCTGGAACTGCAGCGTGCTGGTGGCAAGCGTTTGCCGGCCCGGGAGTTCCTGCAGGGCTTCGCGCTGACCCCGGGACAGGTCTTCGGCGCGCAGACTGCTTGATGTTTTTCCTGGCCGAGCACCGCCGCCGACCGGAATTCCGCGAAGGCATCACCGACCAGGGCTCGGTGGCCATGGGCATTGCGGCCTGGGGCCTGATGACCGGCGTGGCCATGGTGCAGTCGGGCATGTCGCCGCTGGAGGCGCTGCTGATGACACTGATCGTCTACGCTGGCAGCGCCCAGCTGGCTGCGGTGCCGATGATCGGTGCGGGCGCGCCGATGTGGGTGATCCTGGCGGCGGCGTTCTGCGTGAACCTGCGCTTTGTGGTGTTTTCCGCGCACCTGCGGCCCTATCTGATGCACCTGCCGCGCTGGCAGCGCCTGATCAGCGGCTACGTGACCGGGGACCTGAGCTACGTGTTTTTCGCCAAACGCTACCCGCACCCTGGCCGCAATGCCGAGGAGCTGGCGCAGCAGCAGGCCTACCTGATGGGCAACTGCGCGGTCAATTACGTGGCCTGGATGGTGGCGAGCGTGGCCGGCGTCCTGCTGGCCAACATGGTGCCGCTGTCCTGGGGGCTGGGCTTCGCCGGCATCCTGGCGCTGCTGGGGGTGCTGTGTTCGCTGGCCACGTCCCGGCTGCGCGTGGTCTCGGCCGGCGTGGCGGCCACGGCGGCGGTGGCCGCCTGGGCGCTGCCGCTGCGGCTGAACATCCTGGTGGCGATCGCGAGTGCGGTGGCCATCTGTCTGGTGATCGAACACACGAGGACATCGGAGCCTGGACATGCCGGACATTGATCTGTACACCCTGCTGACCATCGTCGCGCTCGGCGTGGTCACGGTGATCACGCGCGGCTTCTTTCTCATCTCCGATCGGCCCTGGACGCTGCCCCACTGGGCCCAGCGCGGACTGCAGTACGCGCCGATTGCCGCGCTGTCGGCCGTGGTGCTGCCCGAGATCGTGATGAGCCAGGGGCAGCTGGTGCAGACCTGGATGGATGCGCGGCTGTTTGCCGCCGTGGTGGGCGCGGCCTATTTCTTCTGGCGCAAGGGTGTGCTGGGCACCATCGTCTCCGGCATGGCGGTCTACCTGCCGCTGCACGTCGGTCTGGGCTGGTGAGGCGCTGAGTGGGACAATCGGCAGCGCCGGTTGAAACCAACCTTAAGGCGTGCTTAAGGCGCTTCCGCGACCATCCGTCGTTTGGCCGCTGCGCCCCACGGATTTCCAGACATGACTGAACTTGCTGCGGCGGCTGCCGCTGGCGCCGAGCCGCTGGTGTCGGTGCTGATTCCTGCGAAGAACGAGACCGGCAACATCGGCTCGCTGGTGGCCGAGGTGGTGGCGGCGCTGCGGCCTGAGTGCCGCTTCGAGATCGTCCTGGTCGACGACGGCAGCGACGACGGCACGGGCGATGAGTTCCTGCAGCGCTGCTCCGAGCTGGGTTCGGCCGCCCGGCTGATCCGCCATGAAAAGAGCGTGGGCCAGAGCACGGCGCTCATGAGCGCGGCCCGCCAGGCGCGGGGCCGCTACCTGATCACCATCGACGGCGACGGCCAGAACGACCCGGCCGACATGCCGGCCCTGCTGCGCAGCGCGCGCGAGACCGAGGCGCAGGGCGAACACTTCTGCATCGCCGGCTACCGCAAGAACCGGCAGGACACCGAGTGGAAGAAGTTCCAGTCGCGCATCGCCAATGCGGTGCGGCAGAAGATCCTCAACGACCAGGTGCCCGACACCGGCTGCGGCCTCAAGCTGATCCCGCGCGCCACCTGGCTGCAGCTGCCCTATTTCGACCACATGCACCGCTACCTGCCGGCGCTGGTGCTGCGCCTGGGCGGCGCCATCCGCGTGGTGCCGGTGAACCACCGCGCCCGCCAGGCCGGCGTCTCCAAGTACAACGCCTGGAACCGCCTCTGGGTCGGCCTGGTCGACATGGCCGGGGTGGTGTGGCTGACCCGGCGTGGCAAACGCCCGGTGATCGCGCAGGTCCGCACGCTCGCTGCGCATGAAGAGTCTCACTAAACCCCTGCTGCTGACCGCGGTCCTGACGCTGGCCTTCCTGTCCCTGCACCTGGGCTGGTGGGGGCCGGTGACCGAGGAGGTGCTGCTGCAGCAGCTGTTCCAGCAGCACTGGACCATCGCCTGGCCGGTGTTCGTCCTGGGCTCGGTGGTCTACACCGCGCTGGGCGGTCCGCGCCAGGTGCTGGCGTTTTCCTGCGGTTTCCTGTTCGGCGGCTGGCAGGGCGGGCTGATCGGCACCCTGCTCACGGGCTTCGGCGCCATGCTGACCATGCTGGCCGTGCACCAGCTGGGTTTCGACTGGGTGCGGCAGAAGCACGCGCAGAAGATCGAGCTGATCAAGGCCGTGCTGGCCGAGGACACCTGGATCTGGATCTGCGTGATCCGGCTGATCCCGGTGGGCAGCAACTTGGTGACCAACATCGCCGCCGCGCTGTCAGACCTGCGCCCGGTGGCCGTGTTCTTCGGCAGCCTGCTGGGCTACCTGCCGCAGATGCTGCTGTTCGCCTACGCCGGTTCGGGCATCGCGCTGCACGACAGCTCGCAGCTGTGGATGAGCCTGGTGATGCTGGTGATCTCCACCGGCCTGGGGCTGTACCTCTACCACCACGGTTTCAAGCAGCGGCTCCATCGGTTCCGCAAAGAACACGCCCATGCACCTGCCCACTGACGAAACGATCCGCCGCCAGACCCTGTTCTGGCTGGTCGCCACCGCCATCGTGCTGCTGCTGGGCATTGGCCTGCGCTACCCCTGGCCGGCCGACGAGCCGCGCTTTGCCCAGGTGGCGCGCGAGATGGTCGAGAGCGGCCAGTGGCTGTTTCCCACGCGCGGTGGCGAGCCCTACCCGGACAAGCCGCCGGTGTTCATGTGGCTCAGCGCCGCCGCGTTCGCGCTGATTGGCAACCTCAAGCTCTCGTTCCTGCTGCCCAGCGCGCTGGCCTCGGTCGGCACGCTGCTGCTGGTGCTCGACATCGGCCGCCGGCTGTGGGGCCGCGAGGTGGCGCTGGCCGCGCTGCTGGTGCTGGTGTTCACGCCGCAGTTCCTGCTGCAGGGCAAGGCGGCGCAGATCGACGCGGTGGTCACCTTCTGGATCACGCTGGGCTGCTACGGCCTGCTGCGGCACTTCTTCACCGGCCCGCACTGGGGCTGGTACTTCACCGCCTGGGCCGCGATGGCGCTGGGCATCATGACCAAGGGCGTGGGCTTCCTGCCCCTGCTCATGCTCATTCCGCTGGCGCTGTGGGTGAAGAACCCCGCAGGGGCCGACGCGAAGGTCTGGCGCTGGCGTCTGGCCGCCGGTCTGGTGGTGATGCTGGCGGTGATCGCGCTGTGGCTGGGGCCCATGCTCTGGCAGGTGCACAGCATCGGCACCGACACCATGGTGGCCTACCGCAACGACCTGCTGTTCCGCCAGACCGGCGAGCGCTTCGTCAACGCCTGGCACCACGTCAAACCCTGGCACTACTTCTTCACCCAGGCGATTCCCACGGTCTGGTTCCCGCTGCCGGTGCTGCTGCTGGTGTTCTTCAAGCCCCTGCTGGCGCTGCTGCGCGAGGACCGGCGCGCGCGCGTGCTGCTGGCCTGGGTGGGGCTGGTGCTGCTGTTCTTCTCCATCAGCTCGGGCAAGCGCGAGGTCTACATGTTCCCGGCGCTGCCCATGCTGGCGCTGGTGGTGGGCGCGCTCTGGGTGCGGGTGCAGGCTGGCGTGGCCGCTGCGCGCACCGGCGTGTTCTTCCAGGGTCTGCTGCTGCTGATCGCCGCGGCGCTGGCCGGGCTGGGTGTGGCGCTGAAGGTCTCGCCCGACAAGCTGCTGCGCAAGGTGCCCGACTACGCGGACGCGGTGACCACGCTCTCGCTGCCGCTGGTCGCGATGGGCGGTGCGCTGCTGGTGCTGCTGGTGCTGATCCGCCGCCGCGACCTGCTGCAGCGGCTGGCCGCGACCAGCCTGGTGATCTGGGTGTTCGTCTCGCTGCTGGTCTGGCCCAAGGTCGACCCGCACCGCACGCCGCAGGCCATGATGGAGCAGATCGAGCAGCGCCTGCCCCCGGCGTCGGAACTGGGTCTGCTCTATTTCAAGGAACAGTTCCTGCTGTTCAGCCACCGGCCGCTGACCCACTTCAGCTACCTCGCGCCGCTGGAGGAGCAGGAGCGCAACGCCTGGCAGTGGATGAAGGAGCAGCCCGGCCGCCACCTGCTGGCACCGACCGATGCCCAGCTCAGCTGCTTCGACGTGACCAAGACCGAGTCGCTGGGCGAGGCCCACCGGCGCGAGTGGGTGGTTTACGGCCCGGCCTCGATGCGCGCCACCTGCGAACCGCCCCAGCGCCTGCGCCGCTTTGTCTACCGCCCCGTGACCGAGGGCGTGCTGCCATGAACCTGCTGGACTCTTCCCCCGCCCCGCGCTTGCTGGTCACCGGCGCCGCGGGCTTCATCGGCTACCACCTGAGCCAGCGCCTGCTGGACCGGGGGCTGCAGGTCGATGGGGTCGACAACATGAGCGCCTACTACGAGCCGGCCCTGAAGCAGGCGCGGCTCGACCGCCTGCTGGCGCGGCCGGGGTTCATCTTCCACCGCCTGGACCTGGCCGACCGCGATGGCGTGGCGCGCCTGTTTGCCGACGGCCGCTACGACCTCGTGCTGCACCTGGCGGCGCAGGCGGGCGTGCGGTACTCGGTCGAGCAGCCCATGGCCTACCTCGACAGCAACCTGGCCGGCATGCTCACCGTGCTCGAAGGCTGCCGCCACAGCGGCGTGAAGCACCTGGTCTATGCCTCGTCCAGCTCCATCTACGGCGCCGCGCGCGAGATGCCGCTGCGCGAGGACATGGTCACGGACTCGCCGATCTCGCTCTACGCCGCCAGCAAGAAGGCCAACGAGCTGATGGCGCACAGCTACAGCCACCTCTACCACATCCCCGCCTCGGCGCTGCGCTTCTTCACCGTCTACGGACCCTGGGGGCGGCCCGACATGGCGATCTTCAAGTTCGTGCGCGCGATCTTCGAAGGCCGGCCCATCGACGTCTACAACCACGGGAACCTGCGGCGCGACTTCACCTACGTCGACGACGTGGTGGACGCGGTGCTGGCGGTGGCCGCGCAGCCGCCGCAGGCCGGCGAGGGCCAGGTGCCGCACCGCGTGCTGAACGTGGGCCACAACGGCCCGGTGCCGCTGATGGAGTTCATCGCCTGTCTGGAGCGCGCCTGCGGCCGCGAGGCGGTCAAGAACTTCCTGCCGATGCAGGCCGGTGACGTGCCCGACACCTGGGCCGACACCTCGCGGCTGGAGAGCCAGTTCGGCGTCCGCGCCGGCACCGACCTGCGGCTCGGTGTGCAGCGGTTCGTGGATTGGTACGTCGACTACTACGGCGTGACCGGGCGCTGAATGGAGTCTGCGCGCAGCCAGGGCCGCGCCATCCGCCAGCCGGCCAGCGCGATCGCGCTGCAGATGACCAGGGTCCAGAGGGTGTGGCTGGGCGGGTGGGCGCCGCGCAGGGTCTGCGTCACCCCCGCCAGGCCGCCCGCCAGCAGCACGGCCGCCAGCCAGCGCCAGCCCGGGGCGCGGCGCCGCCCGGCCACGGGTGACCACAGCCAGGGTAGGCACAGCGCCAGAAACGACAGTGCGGACGAGGCGTGCCCGCCCGGGAAACAGCCGCCGGTGCCGCCGTCGCCGGTCAGCAGGTTCCAGTGCGAGGTGTAGACGGCGGTGCCGCCGAAGGCGCTCCACTCCCAGGGGCAGCTGGCCCGGCTGGCCTGCTTGAGCAGGCTCACCGTCACCATCGACAGGGTGACCAGCGCCAGCACGGTCCCGCGCTCGCGGCGCGAGGGGCCGCTGGCCGCGGGCCACAGCACCCAGCCCCACAGCAGCAGATAGGCCAGCGTGGCCAGCTGGCGCCCGCCGTTGTGCAGCACCGTTTCCAGCAGCGGGTGGTGGCGCCACGGAAAGCCGGTGGGGGTCCCGATCTGGCTCATCACCGGCAGGTCCATGCCTGCGGCATCCCAGCCCAGGGTCAGCAGCAGCAGCACCAGCCAGGCGCGGGCGATGGCGTTTGCGGTGGAAACAACAGGGGGACGGAGAGGGGACATGGCGCCGCATGCTCGGCGTCGGACTTTAAGAGGGCCTTAAGGGGTGCCGGGATAATTCGGATTCTTTGACCGATGGGCCCTGCGCCGTCCTGAAGAACATGCGAGCACTCGTGGTGGAAGACGATCCCGGTATTGCCAGCGGCCTGAGCCTGTCGCTGCGGCAGGCCGGCTATGCGGTGGACGTGTGCGGTACGCTGGAGTCGGCGTGGACGGCCCTGTGCGTCGAGCCTTTCGACGCGGTGCTGCTGGACCTGGGTCTGCCCGACGGCGACGGCCTGGACCTGCTGACCCGCCTGCGGCGCCAGAGCGATCGCCGGCCCGGCCAGTCCTCCCTGCCGCAGCGGGACCTGCCGGTGCTGATCATGACCGCGCGCGACGGCGTGAGCGACCGCATCTTCGGCCTGGACGAGGGCGCCGACGACTACATCGTCAAGCCCTTCGACCCCAACGAGCTGCTGGCCCGGCTGCGCGCCATGCTGCGGCGCGCCAGCGGCCGCAGCAAGCCGGTGATCGAATACGGCGACATCGTGGTCGACCCGGCCACGCGCTCGGTCGAACGCGCCGGCCTGCCGGTGGCGCTGGGCGGCAAGGAGTTCGCCCTGCTGCTGACCCTGCTGCAGGCCAAGCCGCAGGTGCTGTCCAAGGCGCGGCTGGAGTCCGCGATGTACGGCTTCGGCGAGGGGCTGGAGAGCAATGCGATCGAGGTCCACGTGCACCACCTGCGTCGCAAGCTGGGCGAATCGCTGATCAAGACCGTGCGCGGCGTGGGCTACTTCGTGCCCCAGGAGCCGCCCGCGGCGAAACCGGCCGATACCACCGGAGGCCTGTGAAACTGCCGCTGCCCGCCACACGCCGCACACTGTCGCGCCACCTGCTGATCTGGACCCTCGGGGCCCAGTTGGCGGTCTGGGTGGTGATGGTGGCGGTGGGCTGGAGCACCAGCCTGCGCGAGACGCGCAAGTTCACCGACGGCCACCTGGTCGCGGTGGCGCAGCTCTGGCTGGGCACCGCGTCCTGGAATCAAGGGCCGGTCTCGGCCCCCCTGCCCGTGCCGCGCGAGGACGTGCACGAGTACGCGCAGGACGTGGCCCTCCTGGTCTGGGACAACGGCCGCCTGGTGACCGACAGCGACCAGCTCGTCGCCGGCCTGGACCTGGCGACGCTGCCCGAGAAGGGGTTGGTGACGGTGGTGGTCCGCGATGCCCATGGCGAGCCGCACAACTGGCGGGCCTACGTGGAGACCTACCGGGCCGATGGACACGAGCGCCGCGTGGCGGCCCTGCTGGACCTGAAGAAGCGCTATGTGCTGGCCAGCGACATCGCCGAGCACCTGGCCTCGCCGTCCCTGATCCTGCTGCCGCTGGTGGCGCTGGTGATGTGGTGGACCATCCGCCGCGGCCTGCGCCCGCTGGATCAGCTCTCGGACGAGGTGGCCGCGCTCGACGGCTTTGCCGGGCAGCGCCTGGACACGCAGCACCGTTTCCACGAGTTCTCCAGCACGGTGACGGCGATCAACACCATGGTCGACGGCCTGCAGGCGCAGGCCCAGCGCGAGCGCCAGTTCGCCTCGGACGTGGCGCACGAGCTGCGCACACCGCTGACCGCGATCACGCTGCAGGCCCGCGCCGCGCAGGCCGACCCCTCGCCGCAGCGGCTGGCGCGGCTGGAGCAGGAGGCCCTGCGCGCTGGCCGCATCCTGACCCAGCTGCTGGACCTGGCGCGCGCCCAGCGCGCCGGGCAGCAGGCGCAGGCCGGCGATGCGGTGCAGGACACCGCGCTGGGCGAGATGGCCGCCCACCTGATCTCGGCCCACGCCCAGCTGGCCTACGAAAGCGACCACGAGATGTCGCTGGTGCAGGAGCAGGGCGAGGTCAGTGTCCAGGTCCAGCCCATGCTGCTGGAGCTGGCGCTGCGCAACCTGATCGAGAACGCATTGCGCCACACGCCACCGGGAACGCAGGTGGAGGTGTCGGTGTGGCGGGATGCCCGGGGCCAGGGCGTGTCGGTGAGCGACGACGGCCAGCGCGCCGGCGTGACCGCGCCTGCGGCGCAGGCCTCGTCCGGCCTGGGTCTGGGCCTGCGCCTGGTCGAGCGCATCGCCGAAGAGCTGGGCGCGCGGCTGGAGCGCGACAACGGGGTGGCGCCGATGACCACGCGCTTTTCGCTGCGGTGGCCCGCCTGAGGGGACGGGGCGATGCCGCGCGATAAGGTTCGTTTAACGTCGTCGAAAGACACTGCCGGCAGTGCCACATTCGGGGCGATGTCCCCGCTGTTTCCCATGCAGCTGTCTTCTTCTGTTCCCGGCCGGGGAGTGACCGGCCTGTCGCTGGTCCGCGGCGACGCCCGCGGGCCGCTGACCCTTCTGGTGGTGCTGTCGCTGTGGCTGGCCGTGCCCGGCAACCTGCCCCTGTGGCAGCGCGTGGCCGCCCTGACCGCCACCGTCGACCACCGCCTAGGACTGATGCTCACCCTGGGGCTGGTGCTGGTCGCCGGCACCTTGGCCCTGCTGGCGCTGTGTCACTGGCCGCGCGTGTTCCGTCCGCTGGCCACGGTGCTGGTGCTGGCCACCGCGTTCAACAGCCACTTCATGTGGCAGTACGGCGTGGTGATCGACAGCACCATGATGGCCAATGTGGCGCAGACCAATGCCAACGAGGTGCGGGACCTGCTGTCCTGGCCGCTGCTGATGGCCCTGCTGGCCATCGCCGGCCCGGCGCTGTGGTGGATCTGGCGGGCGCCGCCCGCACCGCAGGCGGCGCTGCTGCGCCTGCGGCACAACCTCGGTCTGCTGGCGCTCTCGCTGGCGGTGGCCGCCGTCGCCCTGCTGGCCGGCTACCAGGGCCTGGCCTCCCTCATGCGCGGCCACAAGGATCTGCGCTACATGATCAACCCCATGAACACCCTGGCGGCTTCGGGCACGCTGCTGGCCGAGCGTGGCCAGCACGCGGCGCAGCCCCTGCTGCCGGTGGGCGAGGATGCGCGGCTGGGGGCGAGCTATGCGGCGCAGAGCCGGCCGCCGCTGCTGCTGGTGGTGGTGGGCGAGACCGCGCGGGCGCAGAACTGGAGCCTCAACGGCTACGGCCGCCCGACCACCCCGTCATTGACCGGCTGGCGCGCGCGCGGTGGTCTGGTGAACTTCCCCCGCGCCAGTTCCTGCGGCACCAGCACCCAGGTGTCCGTGCCCTGCATGTTCTCGCCCCTCACACGCAAGGAAGGTGGCGACGAGACCGCGCGCAGCGAGAACCTGCTGGATGTGCTGCAGCGCGCCGGTCTGGCGGTGCTGTGGATCGACAACCAGGCCGGCTGCAAGGGCGTGTGCGACCGCGTGCCCACGGTGCGCATCGCGGACGCTCCCATCCCCGGCCTGTGCGAAGGCGGCGAGTGCCTGGACGAGGCCATGATGCACGGGCTGGACGCCCGCATCGCCGCGCTCGATCCGCAGCGCCGCGCGCGTGGCGTGGTGCTGGTCATGCACCAGATGGGCAGCCACGGGCCGGCGTACCACAAGCGCTCGCCGGCCAACCGCAAACCCTTCCAGCCCGAGTGCCGCAGCGTCACGCTGGCGGACTGCTCGCAGGAGGAGCTGGTCAACGCCTACGACAACTCCATCGCCTACACCGACCGCTTCCTCAACCACGCGCTGTCGTGGCTGCGCGCCCAGTCGACCAAGGGCAGCTTCGATACCGGGCTGTTCTACGTCTCGGACCACGGCGAATCGCTGGGCGAGAACGGCCTCTACCTGCACGGCGTGCCCTACGCGCTGGCGCCCCAGCAGCAGACGCATGTGCCCATGGTGGCCTGGCTGTCCGAGGGGATGCAGCAGCGCAGCGGCGTGCGCACCGACTGCCTGCGCGAGCGCGCCGAGCAGTCGGTTTCGCACGACCACCTGTTCCATTCGGTGCTGGGGCTGATGGACGTCTCGACCGCGGTGCGCCGGCCGGGCCTGAACCTGTTCGAACCCTGCCTGCTGCCTGCTGCCGGCCGCCGCCGCACCCGTCAGCGGACCGCGGGCAGGCTGATCCGCGCCAGCAACCCGCCGGCGCTGCCGGCCTCCAGCGCCAGCGCGCCGCCGTAGAGCGCCACCAGGTCGGCCACGATGGCCAGACCCAGGCCGCTGCCGGGCGTGGCCTCGTCCAGCCGCACACCGCGCGCCAGCACCGCCTGGCGCTGCTCCGGCGCGATGCCGGGGCCGTCGTCTTCCACAACCACCTGCAGCTGCCCGCCGTCCAGCCGGGCCTCGACCCGCACCCGCGTGCGGGCCCAGAGGCAGGCGTTGTCCAGCAGGTTGCCCAGCATCTCCTGCAGGTCCTGCTCTTCACCGGCAAAGGCCCAGTCGGCGGGGATGTCGGCGCAGTCCAGCCGCAGCGCCCGCTCGGCGTGCACCTTGGCCATCACGCGCAGCAGGCCTGCCAGCACCGGCGCCAGCGGCGTGCGCTGGCCGGGCAGGCGCTGCGAGGCCGCCACGCGCGCCCGCGCCAGGTGCCAGTCGATGTGGCGCCGGGCCAGGCCCACCTGGTCGCGCACCAGGGCCGCCAGCGGCGCCGGGTCCGGGCCGTCGGCGCGGCTGGCGGCCTGGTCCAGCACCGCCAGCGGGGTCTTGAGCGCATGGGCCAGGTTGCCGGCCTGCGTGCGCGCGCGCTCGACCACCTCGGCGTTGCGGTCCAGCACGCGGTTGAAGTCGTCGATCAGCGGCTGCACCTCGGCAGGAAACTGCCCCTGCAGCCGCGCCGTGCGCCCTTCGCGCAGGGCGGTCAGCGCGCGCTGCAGCGCACGCAGCGGTGCCAGGCCCACGGCCACCTGGGCCAGCGCCGCCAGCGCCAGCAGCAGGCCCAGGCCCAGCAGCGAGAGCGCCAGCACGCGCGCGAAACGGTCCGAGGCGGCGGTGACCTCCTGCAGGTCGCCCGCCACCACCAGCCGCCAGCGCCGCTGCGGCGCGTCGGCCGGGTACACCGTGCGCTCCACCAGCAGCAGCGGCGCGTCGCGCGGGCCGGTGCCCTGGTGCACGTGCAGCTGGCCGTCGGCCGGCACGTCGGGCTCCGGGCGCAGCCGGTCGTCCCAGAGCGAGCGCGAGCGCAGCGCGCCCTGTGCGTCGGCGGGCGCACCGACCTCGTCGAGCTGCCAGTACAGGCCCGAGTAGGGGCGGTGCCAGCGCGGGTCGGACAGCTGGGCCGGGTCGATGCTGGCCTGGCCGGCGGCGTCGAACTCCAGCCGCGCGGTGAGCTGGTCCAGCTGCTGTGTGAGCGTGGTCTGGAACTGGCGCAGAACATGGTCCTGGAACAGGCTGTGCAGGAACACGCCAGCCAGCACCAGCGCCACGGCCAGCGCGGCCAGCGTGGCCGCCAGCCAGCGCACCCGCAGCGACAGGGCCCGGCGCCAGGGCATCAGCACCTCATGAGGGGGCCGCCATGCGGTAGCCCAGGCCCCGCACGGTCTCGATCAGCTCGGGCGGCAGCTTCTTGCGCAGGCGGCCGACGAAGACCTCGATGGTGTTGGAGTCGCGGTCGAAGTCCTGGGCGTAGATGTGTTCGGTCAGCTCGCTGCGCGAGACCACCGCGCCCAGCCGGTGCATCAGGTAGTCCAGCACCTTGTACTCGTGGCTGGTGAGCGTGACCGGCTGGCCGTCGCAGGTGACGCGGCCGCTGCGCGTGTCCAGCGCCAGCGGGCCGCAGCGCAGCACCGGCGAGGCCTGGCCGCTGGCGCGGCGGATCAGGGCGCGCACGCGGGCCAGCAGCTCTTCCATGTGGAAGGGTTTGGTCAGGTAGTCGTCGGCGCCAGCGTCGATGCCGGCCACCTTCTCGTTCCACTGGTCGCGCGCGGTCAGGATCAGCACCGGCATGGACCGGCCCGCGTCGCGCCAGCGCTTGAGCACGGTCAGCCCGTCGAGCACCGGCAGGCCCAGGTCGAGGACCACGGCGTCGAAGGTTTCGGTGTCGCCCAGGAAGTGCGCGTCGCGCCCGTTGTCGGCCTCGTCCACCACATAGCCGGCGGCCATGAGCCCCTCGCGCAACTGGGCGCGCAGCGTCGGTTCGTCTTCGACCAGCAGCAGCCTCACCGCGCGTCTCCGCGGGACGGGTGTGGCGGGCGCTCGCGGCGCCCGATCACCTCGCCGGTGCTGGCGTCGACCTCCAGCTTCAGCAGCTGGCCGCCCGGCTGCAGCAGCTTGACCTCGTAGATCCAGCGCCGGCCTTCGGACTCCAGTTCGATCTCCAGCACCTGGCCGGCCTGTTCGCGCTCCAGGCGCTCCAGCACCGTGCGCAGCGGCAGGATCTGGCCCGCCACCAAGGCCTCGCGGGCCCGTTCGTGGTCGCCGCGGTCGCGCGCCACGGCGCCCGCCGACAACGCGGCGGCCAGCACCAGTGTCGAAGCGCGGAGCAGGAAAAGGTGGCGGGTCGAAGAAGCCATGGGCCGATTGTGCGCCGCCGAACTGAACGCGCGATGAACACCGGGTTCAGGGTTGGTTCAAGCGGCGGGTCGCAGCATCACCCACACCACACCCACCGAGGACCCCATGAACTTCCGCCCGCTGTCCATCCTCCCCGCCGCCCTGCTGTCGCTGCTGTCGCTGCTGTGCGCCGGTACCGCCCTGGCCGCCGAGACCACGGCCGCCGCCCAGCTGCAGCACTGGAGCGCCCAGGCCGGCGCGCCGGGCAATGCAAGCAAGGGCCAGGCCTTCTTCAACGCCAGGCACGGCGGCGAATGGTCGTGCGCGTCCTGCCACGGCATGCCGCCCACGGCGCAGGGCAAACACGCCAACACCGGCAAGGTGATCGCACCGCTGGCGCCGGCCTTCAACGCCAAGGCCTTCACCGACAGCGCCAAGGTCGACAAGTGGTTCAAGCGCAACTGCAACGACGTGCTCTCGCGCGAATGCAGCGCCGCCGAAAAGGCCGACGTGCTGGCCTACCTGAACGGCCTGAAGTGACACCCCATCGCCAAGGACACGCCATGAACACCCGCTCCAAACGACTGATCCGCCCCGGTCTGGCCGTCCTGCTGGGCCTGGCCGCGCTCGGCGCCGCGCATGCCGATGGCGGCCGCAGGATGCCGCGCGACATGCCCCAGGCCTACACCGCCGAGTGCGCGGCCTGCCACACCGCCTATTCGCCCGGCCTGCTGCCGGCGCGCTCGTGGCAGCGCATCATGACCGGCCTGGACAAACACTACGGCACCGACGCCTCGCTGGACGAGGCCACGGTCCGGCAGCTCTCCACCTGGCTGCAGGCCAACGCCGGCACCTACAAGCGGGTCAACGAAGAGCCGCCGCAGGACCGGCTCACCCGCTCGGCCTGGTTCGCGCGCAAGCACGACGACATTCCGCCCTCGGTGTGGAAGCACGCGGCCATCAAAAGCCCCGCCAACTGCGGCGCCTGCCACACCGGCGCCGACCGGGGCGACTTCGACGACGACAACATCCGGCTGCCAGCCGGCGTGAGCCTGGGCCTGCGCCGCTTCTGGCACGACTGAACACAGGGAGCACACCATGAACGTCTCCACCTCACTGAACCCCGGTGCCCGCGCGGCGCAGACCAGCGCGGCCCCCGTGCGGCGCATCACCGACGCGCCCACGCGCATGTTCCACTGGCTGTTCGCGCTGAGCTTTCTCGGCGCCTACCTCACGGCCGACGGCGAACGCTGGCGCATGCTGCACGTCACCCTGGGCTACACCCTGGCCGGCCTGCTGGTCTTCCGGGTGCTCTACGGCCTCTTCGGTCCGCGCCAGGCGGGCATGGGCCTGCTCTGGCGCAAGCTGACCGCCGCGCCCGCCTGGCTGCGCTCGCTGCGCGCGGCGGCGTCGCTGTCGGCGATCAACTGGCGCCAGGGGCAGAACCTGCTGATGGCGCTGGCCGTGGTGGCCCTGATGGTGCTGGTGCTGCCGCTGACGCTGACCGGCTACGCCACCTTCAACGAATGGGGCGTGTTCCCCGGCGAGGACTGGCTGGGCGAGCTGCACGAGTTCTTCGGCGAGGCCATGCTGATGGTGGTGCTGGCGCACCTGGCCCTGATCGCGGCCTTGAGCCTGCTGCGGCGCAAGAACATGGCCTCACCCATGCTCACCGGCCGCCTCGAAGGGCACGGGCCGAATCCGGTGCCGCACAACCGGGTCTGGCTGGCGGTCCTGATGCTGGTGGCCGTGCTGGCCTACGGCGCCTGGGAGTGGCAGCAGTCGCCCAGGGGGCTGATTCCGACCCATGCGTGGGGACAGATGGCGACCCAGGACCACGGCGATGACGACTGACGAACGCAGCAACGCAAGAAAGCGAGGAACGACATGAAAGTCTGGATGTGTGTGGTGTGCGGCTGGGTCTACGACGAAGCCGCGGGCGCCCCCGATCACGGCATCGCGCCGGGCACGCGCTGGGCCGATGTGCCGGCCGACTGGTTCTGCCCGGAGTGCAGTGTGGGCAAGTCCGATTTCGTCATGGCGGAGCTGTGACCCGGCCCTGGCGCATTCCCTACAATTTGCCCCGGTCCTTTTCCCGCGGCCCCGCCGCGACTTCCCGCATCCGGCAGCACGGCTGTCCGACCGAGGCTTCATCATGCAATTCATCCGCTTCTCCGATCTCTGCGCCCAGGGCAAGGCCAAGGGCCAGCGCGTCTTCATCCGCGCCGACCTGAACGTGCCGCAGGACGACGCCGGCCACATCACCGAAGACACCCGCATCCGCGCCAGCATCCCGGCCATCCAGATGGCGCTGGACGCCGGTGCTGCCGTGATGGTCACCAGCCACCTGGGCCGCCCGACCGAAGGCGAGTTCAAGCCCGAAGACTCGCTGACCCCGGTCGCCGCGCGCATGGGCCAGCTGATGAACCGCAACATCCGCGTCGTCGCCAACTGGGTCGACGGCGACTTCTCGGTCGCCCCCGGTGAGGTGGTGCTGCTGGAGAACTGCCGCCTGAACGTGGGCGAGAAGAAGAACAAGCCCGAGCTGGCCGCCAAGCTGGGCAAGCTCTGCGACATCTTCGTGCACGACGCCTTCGGCACCGCGCACCGCGCCGAAGGCACGACCTACGGCATCGCCGAGACGGCACCCATCGCCTGCGCCGGCCCGCTGCTGGCGGCCGAGATGGACGCCATCGGCAAGGCACTGGCCGCGCCCAAGCGCCCGCTGGTCGCCATCGTCGCCGGCAGCAAGGTCAGCACCAAGCTGACCATCCTGCAATCGCTCGCGAAAAACGTCGACGGCCTGATCGTCGGCGGCGGCATCGCCAACACCTTCATGCTGGCCGCGGGTCTGAAGATCGGCAAGAGCCTGGCCGAGCCCGACCTGCTGGGCGAGGCCACGGCCGTGATCGCCGCCATGAAGGCGCGCGGCGCCGAGGTGCCGATCCCCGAGGACGTGGTCTGCGCCAAGGCCTTCGCGGCCGACGCCGAAGCGACGGTGAAAGCCGCGACCGAGGTGGCCGACGACGACCTGATCCTGGACATCGGCCCCAAGACCGCGGCCAAGCTGGCCGAGAAACTGAAGCAGGCCGGCACCATCGTCTGGAACGGCCCGGTGGGCGTGTTCGAGTTCGCGGCCTTCGAGAACGGCACCAAGGTGATCGCGCAAGCCATCGCCGAGTCCAGCGCCTTCAGCATCGCCGGCGGTGGCGACACGCTGGCGGCGATTGCCAAGTACGGCATCGAGAAGGACGTGGGCTACATCTCCACCGGCGGCGGCGCCTTCCTGGAAGTGCTGGAAGGCAAGACGCTGCCGGCGTTTGAAGTGCTCGCGCGCCGCGCGGCCTGACCGGCTCAGTCGGCGGCCATGTTCAGGCGCAGGCCGGTCTGACGCACCACGTCCTGCCAGCGCTCGCCCTCGGCGAGCAGCAGGTCGTGCAACTCGCCCGGCGTCGAGGTCTGCACCTGGGCGCCTTCGGCCTGCATGCGGGCCGCCACCTCCGGGTCGCGCAGCACCGTGTTGAGCGCGGTGTTGAGCTGGCGCGTGACGCTGTGCGGCGTCTTGGCCGGCGCGAACAGCGCGTACCACTGGGTCATGGCCACACCCGGCACCCCGGCTTCCGACAGCGTCGGCACATCGGGGCAGGCCGCCAGCCGCTCGGTGCCCGCCACCGCCAGGGCCTTCAGCCGCTTGCTGCGCAGGTAGGGCAGGGCCGTGAACAGGCTCGGGAACATCAGCTGCACCAGGCCGTTGGCCACATCCGCGATCGCCGGCCCGGCGCCTGAGAAGTCGGCGCGGGTCAGTCGCGTGCCGGTCTGCAGCTGGAACAGCTCGGCCGCCAGGTGCGGCACCGTGCCTTCGCCGGCCGAGGCGTAGGCCATGGGCGCCGGCGCGTCGCGCAGCAGCCGCACCAGCGAGGCCACATCGTCCACCGGCAGCGCCGCCGGCACCACCAGCAGCGTGGGCGAATAGCCGATCAGGCCCACCGGCGAAAAGTCCGCCACCGGGTCGTAGCGCAGCTTCTGCAACGCGGGGTTGATGCCGTGGGTGGCGATGTAGCCGAACATCAGGGTGTGGCCGTCGGGTTCGGCGGCGGCCACGTATTCGGCGGCGATGCTGCCGTTGGCGCCCGCCCGGTTGTCCACCACCAGCGGCTGGCCCAGCAGGGGGCCCAGCTTGCGCGTGAGCGTGCGCGCCATGGTGTCGTTGCCGCCGCCCGCGCTGGTCGGCACGATGATGTGCAGCTCGTGCTGCGGAAAGTTGCGCACCGCGCTGGACGCCGACGGCGCCACGCTGCCGGGCACCGCCGCCGCGGGCGGGAACACATAGCCCGGCAGGTGCAGCATGCCCTGCATGATCTTGCGGGCGGTGCGCACCAGGGCGGCGCTCCTGACCTCGATGGCCTCGCCTTCGCCTTCGATGTCCACCGCCACATCGATCTGGCCGGCCGGGTGCAGCACCACCAGCGCATGGCGGCCCGCCTGGCGCGCGATGCCGCTGGCCACCGTGCCAGGCAAAGCAAACGCCGTGGCCACACCGATGGCGCCGGTGACCGCGTGCGACGCGTGGCACTTGTGCGGTGTGAAGTAGCGCGAGGTGATGCTGTCCAGTGAGTCGCCCGCGCTGACCAGCACCGGCTTGGGCACCACGCTGTTGGACACGTCGCCCAGGCCCATGCGCCGGCCGGCTTCCAGCCGCAGCGCCTCGATGCGCGCCAGCAGCGACGGGTTGGCGTCCAGCTCGGCCGGCCGTTCGCGGCCGGTGAGGCCGAGGTCGATGGCGCGCAGGATCATCAGCGGCATGGCCGCGTCGATGCAGGTCACCTCCAGCCCGTCGATGGTGTCGATGCGCTGGCCGGTGGGGAAGACCTGGCCGGTGACCGCGCCCCAGGCGTCGAGGAAGTTCAGCAGGATGGGCGCTGCGGTGCCGGCCACGCCGTCGATGCGCGCGTCGCCGTCGTAGCTCACCTTGCCGCCCGGCGTGCGCACCGTGGCCTCGATCTGCGAGCCGGTGTTGACGTTGTGGATGCGGACCGTGGTGCTGCCGTCCTGCGCGGTGATCAGCCCCTGTTCGATGGCGAACGGCGCCACGCCCGAGAGCATGTTGCCGCAGTTGGGCCGCGTGTCCACCGAGCGGTGGCCCACGCCGACCTGGGCGAACAGGTAGTCCAGGTCGCAGCCGGGCACGCTGGAGCGCGAGACGATGGCGACCTTGCTGTTGAGCGTGCTGCCGCCGCCCAGGCCGTCGAGCTGCAGCGGGTCCGACGCTCCGATGGCGCCGATCAGCGCCTGGTCGCGCGCCTCGTCGCCTTCGGGCAGCCAGTCGCGCAGGAAGAACGGCCCGCGCGAGGTGCCGGCGCGCATCAGCACGCAGGGGATGGAGAGGGACATGGCGTGCTCAGTCTGCGGTGATCCTGGCCTTGACCACCACGTTCTTCCACTTGGCGAGCTCGGTCTTCACCAGGCTGCCCAGCTGCTCGGGCGTGCTGGTCTCGACATCCGCGCCGTGGTCCTCCATGCGCTTGATGACCTCCTTGTCGGCCAGCACTTCGTTGATGGACTTGTTGAGCTTGGCGATCACGTCCTTCGGCGTTTTGGCGGGCGCGAAGATCGCGTACCACTGCTGCACCTCGACGCCGTCGACACCGGCTTCCTTCATGGTCGGCACGTCGGGCAGCAGCGGCGAGCGCTTCGGACCGGCGATGGCCAGCGCCTTGAGCTTGCCGCCCTTGACGTGCGGCAGGGCCGAGAACAGGCTGGGGAACATGAACTGCGTCTGACCACCCAGGGTGTCGTTGATCGCGGGCGACGAGCCCTTGTAGGGCACGCCGATCATCTCGACGCCCGCGTTGAGCTTGAACAGCTCGCCCGCAAAGTGCGGCGCGGTGCCGTTGCCGGCGGTGGCGTAGACGTAGCGCTCGGGCTTGGCCTTGAGCTGGGCCACCAGGTCCTTCACATCCTTCACGCCCACAGCGGCGTTGGCCACCATCAGCGTGCCCGAGTAGCCCACCATGGCGACCGGCTCGAAGTCGGTCACCGGGTCGTAGCGCAGCTTCTGCAGCGCCGGGTTCATGGCGTGGGTGGCGATGTAGCCCAGCATCAGCGTGTGGCCGTCGGGTGCGGCGCGGGCCACGAACTCGCTGGCGATGGCGCCGTTGGCGCCGGCCTTGTTCTCCACGATCACGCTCTGGCCCAGCATGGGCGCCAGCTTCTGCGCGATGGTGCGGGCCATCAGGTCGTTGCCGCCACCGGCGGCGGTGGGCACGACGATGGTGACGTTCTTGCTGGGGAAGCCCTGGGCGGCGCTGGTGAGGGCGGTGAGGGCGAGGGCGATGGCGGTGAGGGTGGACTTCATGGGTTTGTCTCCGGTGTTGGGGAAAGTGGGCGAATGATCCGTCGCCCGGAGATGTCTGTGAATTGCATAGTTGGGATCGATTGATCCACAATGTGCATCAATCAGAAACCCCGTGTCCAGCACCTCCCATGTCCGTCCATTTCGATCTCAACGACCTCATGGCGTTCCGCGCGGTGGCCGAACTCGGCAACTTCCGCAAGGCGGCCGAATCGGTCCACATCTCGCAGCCGGCCTTCAGCCGCCGCATCGACAAGCTGGAGCAGGCGCTGGGTGTGCGCCTGCTGGAGCGCAGCACGCGGCGCGTCAGCCTGACGGTGGTGGGGCGCGACTTCGACCGCCAGCTGCGCCAGATCCTCGACGCGCTGGACACCACGCTGCTGGGCATTCGCGGCGTGGCCGCCACGCGCATGGGCGAGGTCACCATCGCGGCTGTGCCCTCGGCGGTGAACTACTTTCTCTCCAGTGTGATCGCGCGTTACCACGAGCGCTACCCGCGGGTGCGCGTGAAGATCATCGACGAGAGCGCCAACACGGTGCTGCTGGCGGTGGCGCGCGGCGAGGCCGACTTCGGCCTGAACTTCGTGGGCTCGCAGGAGGGCGACGTGGAGTTCAAGCCGCTGGTGGAGGAGCAGTTCGTGGCGGCCTGCCGGCGCGACCACCCGCTGGCGAAGAAGCGGCAGGTGCGCTGGGCCGAACTCGCGCAGTACGACTACATCGCGGCCGACAAGGTCTCGGGCAACCGCCTGCTGCTGGACCAGGCCCTGGCCGGCATGGCCGAGCAGCCGCACAGCCTGTACGAGACGCGGCACGGCACGACCATGATCGGTCTGGTGGAGGCGGGGCTGGGCGTGGCGGTGGTGCCTTCGATGGCCATGCCGGCCAAGGACCACCCGCTGCTGGCCAGCGTGCCGCTGGTGGACCCGGTGGTCAAGCGCATGGTGGGCCTGATCAAGCGCCGCTCGACGGTGCTCACGCCAGCGGCGCAGGAGTTCTACAACCTCTGTGCCGAGATGCAGACCGGCAAGCCGCGCCGGCGCGCGCGCAAGGCCGCGGCCTGACACGGCCAACGGCGGCTCAGGGCCTGCGGAGTTTCAGGGCTTGCGCGTCGGAATGCGCAGCACCACCCAGGCGCCCACCGCGCCCAGCACCACCAGCACCAGCTGCGCGATCCAGCGGTGGCGGAAGCTCCAGATCGAGAAGCTCACCATCACCAGCATCGAGACCACTGCGATGGTCTTGGTGCGCCGCGTGAGGCTGCGGTTCGCCTCCCAGTCGCGCAGCATCGGGCCGGTGAGCCGGTGGTTGAGCAGCCAGGCGTGCAGCCGCGGCGAGGCCTTGGCGTAGCAGGCGGCGGCGAGCAGGATGAAGGGCGTGGTGGGCAGGCCGGGCAGCACCACGCCGATCAGGCCCAGCACCAGCGACACCGAGCCGGCGACCCAGAGCAGGCCGCGCACCAGGCGAGAGTGGTGGACCGGCGCCGCGCCCTGGTCGCCCTGGCTCATGAGGCGAACAGGCCCAGCGGGTGGTGTGCCACGGCGATGCTGGCCATGAAGCCGACCACGGCCAGCGCGGCGACAAAACAGAGCGCCTTGGCGCCGCGCGTGGGCGCGCGTTTCAGCGCCAGCGTGCCGAGCACGATGTACACGATCAGCAGCACCAGCTTGGCCAGCAGCCAGTGGTTCTGCGTGGGGTTGAGCTGCAGCAGCCACCACAGCGTGCCGCCGGCCAGCAGCAGCAGCGAGTCGATGACCGGTGCCAGGCCGCGCGCCCAGCCCGTCATGGGCCAGGCCTGCCCCGCCAGCACGCCCAGACCGCGCACGGTGAACAGCGCGACGCTGAGCGTCACCAGGGTGATGTGCAGAGACCGCACCGTGGGGTAGAGAGCGGCGATCAGTTCGGGCGAGGGCATGGTCCGCGCATCATAGGCGGCTGCAGCGGCGGAGCGTGGTTGCGTCAGTTCAGGAAGGGGTAATCGGTGTACCCCTCGGCGCCACCACCGTAGAAGGTCATCTTGTCGGGTTTGTTGAACGGACCGCCGGCCTTCAGGCGCGCCACCAGGTCGGGGTTGGCGATGTAGGGGCGGCCGAAGGCCACCAGGTCGGCGCCGTCGGCCAGGGCCTGCTGCGCCAGCGCCAGGTCGTAGCCGTTGTTGACCATCCAGGCGCCGCTGCCGCCGGCCGCGCGGTAGGCGGCCTTGAACGCGGCGTAGTCGAAGGGCCGGTCGGCCAGCTCGCGGGGGCCGCCGGTGGCGCCTTCGATCACGTGCACATAGGCCAGGCCCAGCGGGCCGAGTGCGCGCGCCACGTGGTCGAACAGCGGCTGCGGGTCAGCGTCGACGATGTCGTTGGCCGGCGTCACGGGCGAGAGGCGGATGCCGGTGCGGCCGCCGCCGATGGCCTCGGTCACCGCGGACACCACCTCCAGCAGCAGGCGCGCGCGGTTCTCGATGGAGCCGCCGTAGGCGTCGGTGCGCTGGTTGGCACCGGTCTTGAGGAACTGGTCGAGCAGGTAGCCGTTGGCGGCGTGGATCTCGACCCCGTCGAAGCCCGCTTCAATGGCGGCCTGCGCAGCGCGGCGATAGTCGTCCACGATGCCCGGCAGCTCGTCCAGTTGCAGCGCGCGCGGCGCCGAGGTGTCGACGAAGGTCGGCACGCCGTCCTTGAGCAGCACGGTCTTGGTCTTGGCGGTGAGGGCCGAGGGGGCCACGGGCGCGCCGCCGCCGGGCTGCAGCTCGTTGTGCGAGACGCGGCCCACGTGCCAGAGCTGGGTCACGATCTTGCCGCCGGCCGCGTGCACGGCGCTCGTCACGGCCTGCCAGCCCGCGATCTGCTCGGGCGCGTACAGGCCGGGCACGTCTGCGTAGCCCTGGCCCTGGTGGCTGATGGCGGTGGCTTCGGTGATCAGCAGGCCGGCGCTGGCGCGCTGGGTGTAGTAGGTCGCCATCAGCGGGGTGGGCACTGCGTTCGGCGCGCGGTTGCGCGTGAGCGGGGCCATGACGATGCGGTTGGCGAGCTGCAGGTCGCCGGCGGTGGTGGGGTCAAAGAGGGTGGTCATGTGAACAACGGTGTGTAAGACGGACAAACGGCGCACAGCCTAGCGCGGGCCGGCAGGGGGACTGGTCCGGCCGGCGACAAATCCCTTCGGTGCCCCGGCCATCGCGCCGGCGACCGCACACCGCGCACGACAGGCGGACAATCCCGCGCATGAAACCTCTGCATTCCATCCGCCTGTCCATGCTCGACCTGGTCGCCGTGCGCGAAGGCGGCACCGTGGCCGACGCGCTGGCCATCGCGCTGCGCACCGCACAGCACGTCGAGCGCCTGGGCTTCACCCGCTACTGGCTGGCCGAGCACCACAACATGAGCGGCATCGCCAGCTCGGCCACGGCCGTGCTGGTGGGCCACATCGCGGGCGGCACGCAGCGCATCCGCGTCGGCTCCGGCGGCGTGATGCTGCCCAACCACGCGCCGCTGGTGGTGGCCGAGGCCTTCGGCACCCTGGCCGAGCTGCACCCCGGCCGCATTGACCTGGGCCTGGGCCGTGCGCCCGGCACCGACCCGCTGACCATGCGCGCGCTGCGCCGCGACCGCGTCGAGACCGAAGAAGACTTCCCGCGCGACGTGGCCGAGCTGCAGCGCCTGCTGGACGACCCGCAGCCCGGCCAGCGCCTGATCGCCATGCCCGGCGCCGGCACCAAGGTGCCGATCTGGCTGCTGGGGTCGAGTCTGTTCTCGGCCCAGCTCGCGGCCGAGCGCGGCCTGCCCTACGCCTTCGCCTCGCACTTCGCGCCGCGCTACCTGCTGCAGGCGCTGCAGATGTACCGGCAGAACTTCAGGCCGTCGAAGACGCTGGACAAGCCCTATGCCGTGGTCGGCGTGCCGCTGATCGCCGCCCCCACCGACGACGAGGCGGAATACCTGGCCAGCAGCACCTACCAGCGTGTGCTGGGCATCCTCACCGGCCGGCGCGGCCAGCTGCCGGCGCCGGTGCACGGTTTCATGGAGCGGCTGGACACGCAGGCGCGCGCGGCCATCGCCGACTTCCTGGCCTGCGCTGTGGTGGGCGGGCCGGAGGCGGTGCGCGCCGGCCTGCAGCAGCTGGCCGACGCCACCCAGGCCGACGAGTTCATGCTGGTGAGCGACGTGTTCGACCCCGCGCTGCGGCTGCGCTCGCTGGACATCGCGGCCGAGGCGATGGGGCTCAGTGAGCCGGTGGTGCCGGCGGCAACGATCCCCTGAGCCATTCGCGCGGCGAGTGCCCGGTCTTGGCGGCGAAGGCGCGGCTCAGCGCCGAGGGGTTGGCGTAGCCCAGCTCGCTCGCCAGCTGCTTGATGGAGCTGCCCCGTGCCAGGCCCGTCTGGGCCAGCCCGATGCGCCAGTCGCTCAGGTAGTCCGCCGGCGTCTGGCCCACCAGCTGCCGGAACTGGCTGGTGAAGCCGGTGCGCGACATGCCGGCCACCACCGCCAGCTGCTCCACGCTCCAGGGCTCGCCGGGCGCGTCGTGCATGGCCACGATGGCCCGCGCCAGCCGCGGGTCCGACAGGCCCGTGACCAGACCGGGCGGTACGCCGGCCTCGCGCGGGTGGTCGAGCAGCCAGCGCAGCGTCTGGATCAGCACCACCTCGAACAGCCGGTCGGCCAGCAGGCGGTGGCCGCAGCGCACACGGGCGGTCTCGGCGAACAGCAGCTCCAGCGAAGCCCCCAGCCCCTCGACCTCGTCCAGCGACAGCACGATGGCGCCGGGCAGGGTGCGCACCAGCGGGTGGGCCGGACCGCCCTCGAACCACAGCTGCGCACAGGTGAAGTCGGCGCCTTCGATGGGCGGGTTGTGGAAGTGGTGGGCGATGGCGCGCGGGTAGAACAGCAGCGCGGGCGCGCTCAGGTGCAGGCGCAGCGGCACAGCCTGCCGCGGCGGGTGCGTGACATCGAGCGTGCCCCGGCGCAGCAGGTGCAGGTAGCCCATGCCCGGCGGCGGCGTGAAGCTCTGCACCCCACAGAGCGTGCCGGTGAAGGACAGCTCGGCGCGCACGGGAAAGCGCTCCAGCAGGCCGGACAGGCGGTCGATGGGCGGGGGCGGGACGGTCATGCCAGGGCTTGGACGAAAGGGTATGAATTCTGTACGAAATGATCCCATCTGAACAGATCGCAACCCGACACTGGGTGTCACGGATCGCCGCCCGGTGGTCCGCCCTCCATCCCCAACCCAGGAGTTTTTCATGCGTTCTGTCCGTCTGCACACCCCCCTGAACACCGCCCTGCTGGCGGCCGCCCTCGCCGCCGCCGGCCCGGCCCTGGCCGACCGCGGCCACGACCACACCGGCGGCATCGCGACCGCGCCGGCCAAAGCGGTCCACGCGCCCTTCGACGTGGTGCACACCCGCATCACCACCGAGGACAACGCCCTGGTGTTCCACATGCAGGTCTCGGGCAAGGCCGGGCGCACGCGGCCCACGAAGTCGGGCCAGCTGGCCGGCAGCAAGGTGTTCTCCTACGTCTGGCCCACCAGCCTGGACCCGGCTGAGGTCGGCTTCGAGCCCCAGGCCGGCATCCTGGCCTTTGCCGTCACCGCCCACCCCGACTTCGACGACACGCCGCTGTTCGACGAAAACGGCGACGGTCACCTGAAGAACGACGGCGGCGTGTGGCACTCGCACTGGGTGGTGCTGCAGCCGGACGAGGCCTGTGGCAAGGGCGCGCTCAAGGTGGTCGACATCCCCGAAGGCAGCCGGCCGCGCCTGCCCAAGACCTGGCCGGGTCTGCCGCTGCTGATCGACAGCCCCGGCTGGAGTCCCTCGTTCGCGCGCGGCAGCGTGAGCGTGCGCGTGCCCTTCGACAACGTGTCGGCGCTGCAGGCCGCCAAGTTTGACGGCGTGACCGCGGCCCTGCGCGTGAACGCCAGCGTGCACGCCCCGCTGCTGTGTGTGGCCCAGGTGTTCAAGGTCGCGTCGGGCGACCTGTCGCTGCCGGGCCAGGTGGACCGCTGAACACCGGCGCGGTTACAGCCTCGGTGGCGTGCGCATCTGCTCCGGCGTCGTGAAGTAGGCCGACAGCGAGCCCAGCCGCTCGCGCGCCTGCGCGAACTCGTGCCGCGCCACGCTGCGCAGGTGCACCTCGTCCGGGCCGTCGAGCAGGTGCAGGGCGCGGCCCCAGGTCCAGAACTGCGCCAGCGGCGTGTCGGGCGACAGGCCCATGGCGCCGAAGACCTGCATCGCGCGGTCCACCACGCGGGTCTGCAAGCCGGCGGCCACCACCTTGATCGCCGCGACCTGCGCGCGCACGGCGGGCGGCTCGGCCTGTTCGGGGTGGTCCAGCAGCCAGGCGCAGCGCAGCACCAGCAGACGCGCCTGGTCGATCTCGATGCGCGAGTGCGCAATCCATTCCTGCACGTTGGCGTAGTCGGCCAGGTGGTGGCCGAAGCTGCGCCGCTCCAGCGCGCGCTCGGTGGCCAGGGCCAGCGCCAGCTCGCACTGGCCGATGGTGCGCATGCAGTGGTGCACCCGGCCGGGGCCGAGCCGCGCCTGCGCCATCGCGAAGCCGTGGCCCCAGTCGCCCAGCAGGTGGTCGGCCGGCACGCGCACGCCGCGCAGCACAATTTCGCAATGGCCTTCGGGCGCGTGGTGGTGCACCACCGGGATGTTGCGCACCACCTCCAGCCCCGGCGTGCCCATGGGCACCAGCACCATGCTGTGCTGGTGGTGGGCATCCTCACTGGCGTCGTCGTCCCCGTCGGCGTTGCGCGCCATCACGATCAGCAGCCGGCAGGCCGGGTGCGCCACGCCGGTGATGAACCACTTGCGGCCGCTGATCACCAGCTCGCCGCTTTCGCGCCGCACGGTGGTCTGCAGATTGGTCGGGTCGGACGAGGCCACGTCGGGCTCGGACATCGCAAACGCCGAGCGGATCTCGCCGTGCAGCAGCGGCATCAGCCAGTGTTCGCGCTGCGACGGGGTGGCGAAGCGGTGCAGCAGTTCCATGTTGCCGGTGTCGGGCGCGCTGCAGTTGAACACCTCGGCCGCCCAGCTGACTTTGCCCATGGCCTCGGCCAGCGGCGCGTAGTCGAGGTTGGCCAGGCGCGTGCCCGGCTCGTCGGCGCGCAGGCCGGGCAGGAACAGGTTCCACAGCCCTTCCTCTTTCGCCAGCGTCTTGAGGTCTTCCAGGAAGGGCGGCGGGTACTGCCCGTCCTGCACCGCCTGGTGCCAGGCCGCGTTGTGCGGCAACACATAGGTCAGCAGGAACTGGTCCAGCTGGCGCAGCAGCGCCTGTGCGCGGGGGCTGTGTTCGAAGTCCATGGCGGGATTGTTCGCCCGGCTGCGGGGCGCCGTCCGCACCTGGGCGACACACCGGCCCCGGTCGGTCACGGGCTTGATGCAGGTCAAGCCGTTTCGGAGCGAAAAAAGGGGCTGGCGATGGCCTTCTGATGCAGCCGACTTTGCGGCAAATCAAACTACCTATGGTGTTTGGTGGGTACCTTAGACACCATAGGTAGTGTCCAAGGAGGATTCGCATGAACGATTCGATGGTGTCCAGCTGGCCGCGCGAGGTGCTCAAGCGCTCGGGGCTTCGGGAGGCTTTCAACGCCGACAAGATCCGCTCCGCGCTGGCGCGCGCGGGGCAGGCCAGCGGGGAATTCGACGGGGCCGAGGCGCAGCTGCTGTGCGCGCAGGTGGTCAAGGTGCTGGGTCACCGCTTCAATGGCGCGGCGCCGACCATCGAGCAGATCCAGGACGTGGTCGAGCAGACCCTGATCGCGGCCAACCACCTGCGCACGGCGCGCGGCTACATCGTCTACCGCGAGCAGCACGCCCAGCTGCGCAGCGACCGCCAGACCCTGGTGGACGTCGAGGCCTCGGTCAACGAGTACCTCACGCGCGCCGACTGGCGCGTCAACGCCAACGCCAACCAGGGCTATTCGCTGGGTGGCCTGATCCTCAACGTGGCCGGCAAGGTCACGGCCAACTACTGGCTCTCGCACGTCTACACGCCCGAGATCGGCGCAGCCCACCGCGACGGCGACATCCACATCCACGACCTCGACATGCTCAGCGGCTACTGCGCGGGCTGGTCGCTGCGCACCCTGCTCAACGAGGGCCTCAACGGTGTGCCGGGCAAGGTGGAGTCGGGTCCGCCGAAGCACCTCTCGTCGGCGGTCGGGCAGATCGTCAACTTCCTGGGCACGCTGCAGAACGAGTGGGCGGGCGCGCAGGCCTTCTCCTCCTTCGACACCTACCTGGCGCCCTACGTGCGACAGGACCGCATGGGCTACGCGGCCGTGCGTCAGTGCATCCAGGAGCTGGTCTACAACCTCAACGTGCCCTCGCGCTGGGGCACACAGACGCCGTTCACCAACCTCACCTTCGACTGGGTCTGTCCCGAAGACCTGCGCGAGCAGGTGCCCGTGATCGCCGGTGTGGAAATGCCGTTCTGCTACGGCGAGCTGCAGGCCGAGATGGACCTGATCAACCGCGCCTACATCGACGTCATGACCACGGGCGACGCCAAGGGCCGCGTGTTCACCTTCCCCATTCCCACCTACAACATCACGCCCGACTTCCCCTGGGAGAGCGAGAACGCGCGGCGCCTGTTCGACATGACGGCCAAGTACGGCTTGCCCTACTTCCAGAACTTCATCAACTCCGAGCTGCAGCCGAACATGGTGCGCTCCATGTGCTGCCGCCTGCAGCTGGATTTGCGCGAACTGCTCAAGCGCGGCAACGGCCTGTTCGGCAGCGCCGAGCAGACCGGCAGCCTGGGCGTGGTCACGGTGAACTGCGCGCGCCTGGGCCACCTGCACGCAGGTGACGAGGCCGGCCTGCTGGCCGCGCTGGACCGCCTGCTGGAACTGGGCAAACAGAGCCTGGAGACCAAGCGCAAGCTGATCCAGCGCCTCATGGACCAGGGCCTGTTCCCCTACACCAAACGTTACCTGGGCACGCTGCGCAACCACTTCAGCACCCTGGGGGTGAACGGCATCAACGAGATGGTGCGCAACTTCAGCGGCGACGCGCACGACATCACCACCGACGAGGGCCACGCCTTCGCGCTGCGCTTCCTCGACCACGTGCGTGCGCGCATCGTCGCGTTCCAAGAAGAGACCGGCCACCTCTACAACCTGGAGGCCACCCCGGCCGAGGGCACCACCTACCGCTTCGCGCGCGAAGACCGCAAGCGCTGGCCCGGCATCCTGCAGGCCGGCACACCCGAGCAGCCCTACTACACCAACTCGTCGCAGCTGCCGGTGGGCTTCACCGACGACACGTTCGAGGCGCTGGAGCGCCAGGCCCCGCTGCAGCGCAAGTACACCGGCGGCACCGTGCTGCACCTGTACATGGGCGAGCGCCTGAGCAGCGGCGACGCCTGCCGCGCCCTGGTGCAGCGGGCGCTGACGAACTTCCGCCTGCCCTACATCACCGTCACGCCCACCTTCTCCATCTGTCCCACCCACGGCTACCTGGCCGGCGAACACCCGTTCTGCCCGAAATGCGACGCCGAGAAACTGGCCGCCAAACGCCAGCTGCAGGCGGCCTGACACACCGTCTTCCTACCACCCCACAAGGAAACCACCATGAACGCATCCACACCCGCCACCGTCCCCGCCCTTGCCCAGGACGTCGCCCTGCGCGACGACGAACGCCAGCCCTGCGAGGTCTGGACCCGCGTCATGGGCTACCACCGGCCGGTGAGCAGCTTCAACCGGGGCAAGCAGGGCGAACACGCCGAGCGGCGCTTCTTTGCCGAACCCGGCCGTGCCGCCTGAGGCGTCGGATGCGGTGCGGCGCGGGGCCGACGCCCTGCGCATCGGCGGGCTGACGCGGCTGACCGGGATCGACTTCCCCGGCCGGCTGGCGGCCGTGGTGTTCCTGCAGGGCTGTCCGTGGCGCTGCGTGTACTGCCACAACCCGGCCCTGCTGGACGCGGCGGTGCCCGGTGCCCTGTCCTGGCCGGCGGTGCGGGCCTTCCTGCAGCAGCGCCGCGGGCTGCTCGACGGCGTGATCTTCTCGGGCGGCGAGCCGACCCTTCAGGCGGCGTTGGTGCCCGCCCTGGCCGAGGCGCGGGCCATGGGCCACGCCACCGGTCTGCACACCGGCGGCATGTACCCGCAGCGCCTGGCGCAGGCGCTGGCGCACCTGGACTGGGTGGGGCTGGACGTCAAGGCGCCCCGGCACCTGCACGACACCGTCACCGGCGCGCGCGGGGGTGCCGGGCGCGCCGCGCGCAGCCTGCGCCTGCTGCTGGACAGCGGCGTGGCCCTGGAGTGCCGCACCACCTGGCACGCCGGCCTGTTCGGGCGCGACGACCTGTTCCGCCTGGCCGATGAGCTGGCCGCACAGTCGGTGCGCCACTGGGTGCTGCAGACCTGCCGCGGCCCGGCGTCCTCGCGGGACGTGCTGGACGCTTCAGACCTGGCGGCGCTGGCTTTGCGCTTCGAGCGCTTCGAGTGCCGCTGAGCGCATGCCGCAGGTGGTCACGCACGCGAGCGCAGCTGGCGCCTCATTTCCGCTCGCTGCTGCGCCTGGCGCATGCCCAGCGCAGCTGGGTCTCCACCTGTCAGAAAGGAGGCCAGCGCCGGTGCGGTGGGAAAGCGGTAGATGTCCACGACCTGCACATCCCTCCCCAGCAGGGGGCGCAGATGCTGTGCAAGTTCCAGCGCCTTGAGCGAGTTGCACCCGAGCTCGAAGAAGTTGCCGCTTCTGTCCAGCTCTCCGGCGCCAAGCACGTGCACAAGGGCCTTGGTGATGACGGCTTCGATGTGGGCGCTGCCCGCGCCGGCGATGCTTGATGACGGATCGTCTGGAAAGTCCGGCTGCAAGCCATGCGCTTCCATCGAACCGGACGGCGCGTGGTGAGGTGTTGCGCTCAGAACCTGGGCGGCCACGCCCATGGCCGTCGCTCCTTCCGGCACGTCGGTGTAGACCATGCAGTTGGCTCCGATCGTCGCTCCGGCGCCGATGCGCAAGTCGGGCAGGATGCTGGCGTTGGAGCCCACGTACGCCCGGTCCCCGAGCGTCACCCGGGCATTGATCACGGCGTTGGGCGCAACCACGCAGCCTCGGCCGATGCGGGCGCCGTGACCGGCCACCGCTCCGATCAGCAGCACGGACGCTGGTCCGATGCGGGCTTCGGCACCAACGGACGCATGCGGGTAGATGGTCACGTCCGATGCCACCTCTGCTCCGAACAGGTCGACACCGGGGTGGATCAGCGAGGTGAACGGAATGCCGTACTGCCCGATTTTTTCCTGTGCCCGGGCGCGCCCATCGGTGGTGCGGGTGACCAGGTTCACGACCTCGGAGCAGTTGGCATCCACACCGGCCAGATGGCTGATCGGTCCTGCGACCTCCAGGCCGAGACGCGTCGTGCCGTGCTTGGACGGGTCGTCGTCGAGCAGCACGATCCTCTGCCAGCGCGGAGATGTGCGGTTGACGGTCAGTGCCAGACGAATGCCCTCGCCATTGCCCACGCCACAAAGGAAAAGAGCGTCTTTCATGGCGCTCTCACGCGCGCGAGCAGACGGGCTCAAGGGGGACCGCCCCGGATTCCGGCCGCACACGCTCGGCGGCGCCCGTCATCCAGTCCGTGCAGGTCTTGCAGCGCTCGGGCAGGGCGTCAAAACTGCGTGCCAGATGAAGATCCCGATAGCCACCCAGGCGGGCCCAGAGATCGCTCAGAGACGCGTGCCACGCGTTGCCTTCGCCTTCCTCGCCCTCGGTGTCGCCCGGGCAGCGCGGAATCCGTCCATCCCAGAAGACATGCATCATCGTGATCGCCCATGGGCAGGGGATCCGGTTTTCAGGCGTGATGGCCAGGCCCGTATCGAACTTGCCGCCCCAGCTGAGCTGACGGCGGACCTTGACGACCGCATTGCGCTCCAGCCAGTGCGCCTTGTATGCATCGACTTCAGATGCGTTGTCGTCCATCACGATGAACTGCGTCTGGATCGCGACCGGCAGACCGCGCGCATCGCGGCGGGCCAGCAGCCGCTCGGCGTTGGCGTAGACCACGTCCCGGTTGGCTTTCACCCGGTATTTTTCGAAGGACTGCTTGGAGAACCCGTCGATGCCGAAGACCACCAGGTGCACGCCCGAATCCAGCAAGGCATCGTCCAGCTCCGGTGTGAGCAACATGCCGTTGGTGTTGACATTGAGCGACTGGAGGCCGACGGATCGGCCGTAGCTCAGGCAGCGAAACAGCAGTGCGGGTTCGAGCAACGGCTCACCGCAGAAAGAGAACCAGCACTCGGTGTCTGGCGCCGTCGCAGCGATCTCGTCGGCGCACTTCTTCCAGAGCTCGAAGGGCATCACGCCTTTGGGGCGCTTCATGTTCGGGTGGTGGCACATCGAACACGCCAGATTGCACTCGGCGCACAGCTCGACGGCAAACTTCTTCGGGAACGGAAACCGCCGGAGCGTTCTTGCGATGTTTTCAAGATCAGCATGGGCCATGGCGTTCTCCTAGATCAGGAAGGCGGGGCCTTGGTGGCGAAACCGACCAAGTCCGCGAACGTTAGTGGTGGCCGATCGGCCCGCTGTTGATCTGGCTCAATGGCCCATGGCTTGATCTGACTCAAGCCGGATCAGGTCTGGCGCCTCACCGTTTGCCAGACGAAGCCCGCGCGACGTCAGCGGTACAGCTCCTGCACCGCCTGCTCGTACAGGCCGGTCAGCTGGTCCATGACCTCGTACATGCGTTCGCTAGTGGTGGCCACCGTCTGCAGGGCATCGCCCTGGCCGGGCTTGCGCAGGGCCTGGTCGAAGAACAGCCACTGGCCGCGCGCCAGTTCCAGCTGCTGGCGGATCGACGGGGTGGACAGGGGGGCGCTGGCCAGATAGGTCAGGCCCTCGTCGAACTCGCGCCGGGCGGCCTCCAGCTGCTGCGCCTGGCCGGCCGCCGCGGTGCCGCCGGCGGCCTGCAGGAAGTGGGCGCGGGCGGCGCGCTGGGACAGCATGCGCTGGCGTCCGGCCACGTTGACCACCCGGGCGCCGCTCTGCTTGCTCTGTTTCTCGAACGCGGTGGTGAGCTCGTCGGCGGACTTGAGCATGTCGTCGGCCGAGCGCACCACGTCGTCGATGCGGGGCGGCGCTCCGCTGCCGGCCGTGAGCACGAGCAAGCGCTCGGCATGGCCCTGCAGGCGCGGCATCAGGGGCTGGGTGTCGGCGCTCAGGGGCTGGCGTCTCAGCTCGTCCAGGCTGCTCCCGATCAGCTGGCGGCACTGGCGCATGACATCGCTGGCGCGCTCGGGCAGCACGCCCAGGGTGGACTGGACGTGCAGCTTGGCCACGCGCTGCGACAGTGCGCGCAGGCGGCCGGCGCGGTTGATGGCGGTGCCCAGCGGCAGTGCCGGGCCGGACGGGGTGTTTTGGGTGTGGCCGGTGCCGGCGAGCAGCGAGGTGCCCAGCAGGGCCAGAAGGTGACGGCGTTGCATGGTTCGTTCAGGTGTTGGTCGGAAAACGTCAGAGCCCCAGGCCCTCGGCCAGCGCGTCCATGCGCGCGGTGACGGCCGGGTCCATGTGCATCGTGCGGCCCCATTCGCGGCTGGTCTCGCCGGGCCACTTGTTGGTCGCGTCCAGGCCCATCTTGCTGCCCAGGCCGCTGACGGGCGAGGCGAAGTCGAGGTAGTCGATGGGTGTGTGTTCGATGGTGAAGCTGTCGCGCGCCGGGTCCATGCGCGTGCTCATGGCCCAGACCACGTCCTTCCAATCGCGCACGTCGATGTCCTCGTCCACCACGACGATGAACTTGGTGTACATGAACTGGCGCAGGTGGCTCCAGACGCCCATCATCACGCGCCGCGCGTGGCCGGCGTAGGCCTTGCGGATGCTGACCACGGCCATGCGGTAGCTGCAGGCCTCGGGCGGTAGGTAAAAGTCCACGATCTCGGGGAACTGGCGCTGCAGCAGCGGGATGAAGAGCTCGTTCATCGCCACGCCCAGCACGGCGGGTTCGTCGGGTGGTTTGCCGGTGTAGGTGGAGTGGTAGATCGCGTCGCGCCGGCGTGTGATGCGCTCGACCGTGAACACCGGGAACTCGGCGCGTTCGTTGTAGTAGCCGGTGTGGTCACCGTACGGGCCTTCGAGCGCGTGCTGATAGCCGCTGGGGTGGGCCGGGTCGGGGTGGATGTGGCCTTCGAGCACGATCTCGGCCGTGGCCGGCACGCGCAGCGGCACGCCGATGGCGGGCGCCACCTCGGTGCGCGCGCCGCGCAGCAGGCCGGCGAACTGGTACTCGCTCAGGCTGTCGGGCACGGGGGTGACGGCGCCGAGGATGGTGGCCGGGTCGGCGCCGATGGCGACGGCCACCGGGTAGGGCTGGCCGGGGTGCAGGCGGCCGTGTTCGCGGAAGTCCTGCGCGCCGCCGCGGTGCGCCAGCCAGCGCATGATGAGCTGGTTGCGCGAGAGCAGCTGCTGGCGGTAGATGCCCAGGTTCTGCCGCGGCTTGTGCGGCCCCTGGGTGATGACCAGGCCCCAGGTGATCAGCGGCGCCACGTCGCCCGGCCAGCAGTGCTGGATCGGCAGTTGCGCCAGGTCCACGTCCTCGCCCTCGATCACCACGGCCTGGCAGGGCGCGTGCCGTACTTCGCGCGGGCTCATGTGCCAGAGCGATTTGACGAGATCGCCCAGGCCGGCCATCTCGCGCAGGCCGCGCGGCGCCTCGGGCTCTTTCAGCCGCGCCAGCACCTCGCCGAAGCGGCGCAGATCGCCCACGTCGGCCACGCCCATGGCACGCGCCACGCGCGCGGTGGTGCCGAACAGGTTGGCCAGCACCGGCATGGTGTGGCCGGTGGGGTTTTCAAACAGCAGGGCCGGGCCGCCGGCGCGCAGCACGCGGTCGCACAGCGCGGTCATCTCCAGCTGCGGCGACACCGGTTCGCGCACGCGCCTGAGTTCGCCCGCGGCTTCGAGTTGCGCGACGAAATCGCGCAGGTCCCTGTAGGTCATGCCGGTTCGGCTTCCAGCCCCGCCCAACGCTCGCTCAGCGTGTGCGGTACATCCAGCAGGTCGAGCACGCGTGCCACGCTGGCGTTGACGATGTCGTCCACGCTCTGCGGCCGCAGGTAGAAGGCCGGCACCGGCGGGCAGACGATGGCGCCCATCTCGGTGACGGCGGTCATGTTGCGCAGGTGGCCCAGGTGCAGCGGCGTCTCGCGCGCCATCAGCACCAGCCGGCGGCGCTCCTTGAGCATCACGTCGGCGGCGCGCGTGACCAGGTTGTCGCTCAGGCCGTGCGCGATGGCCGCGAGCGTGCGCATGGAACACGGCGCCACCACCATGCCGCCGCAGCGGAACGAGCCGCTGGCCGGGCCGGCGCCGATGTCGGCCGCGTCGTGCAGCGTGTGCACCAGCGGGCGCAGCGTCTGCGGGTCGGCGTGCAGTTCGTGGCGCAGGGTCTGCCAGCCGGCGTCGGAAACCACCGCGTGGGTTTCGACGTCGGACACGGTCTGCAGCGCCTGCAGCAGGCGCAGGCCGTAGACCGCGCCGCTGGCGCCGGTGATGGCCACCAGCAGGCGGCGTGTTTCAGTCGGGGGTGGGTTCATCGGGTGCGGGTGCGGGCAGCTTCTGCAGGTCGCTGCGCACGCGGAACAGCACGGCCTCGGCCTGCTCGGGGTCGAAGTCCTCGTGCAGGCGCTTGCGCACGCCGTACAGGTTCAGCTGGTGGTGCTGGGTGGGGTTGACGCCGTGGCGCTGCAGGCAGTGGCGCGCGCATTCGAGCGGGCAGCCGTCGAGCACCACGATGGCGCGGCCCGATTGCGCGGTCTTGATAAGCGACGGCACATCGCCGCCCACGCCCGCGATGCAGGACATTTCCGCAATGCCGGTGCGGTCCAGCCGCACGGCGACGTGGTTGGCCAGCTGCGCGGCGCTGGAGCAGCCCGAGCAGGAATAGACGATGGGCAGCGCCCGGCGTTCAGCGGGGTCCATGGGGCGGACCAAAAGGGCGCAGCCGCTGCAGCCGCGCGAACACGGCCGACGGCGCCCACTGTGCGGGCTCGAACACCGGCAGTTCCAGCGCATCGAGCGCGTTCTTCACCACCAGGCCGAGCTCGGTGTCGCCTTCCATGGACAGGCGGCGATTGAAGAACAGGGTGTCGGGGTCGTCCAGCCGCCGGGCCAGGCGCAGGAAGTCGTGCGCGTTCGCGCTCAGCGTGAGGTCGGGGGACTGCTGTGGCGCGCAGGCGCGGAACTGGCCGTCCTGTCCGCGGAAGTCGAAGCGCAGGCCGGCGTCGCGCACCTGGATGCGGATGCGCCGGCCGTTCAGGTGCGCGCCCACGTCGGCCGGCAGCTGTCGCGCCAGCACCAGGTTCAGGCCGGTGACCAGCAGCAGCGAGCCGGGGTAGGGCGGCAGGCGGGTGAGCAGACCGGCCAGTGGGGGCGGCACGGTGAAGCGGCGGTCGGATGGGGCAGCAGTCATGGTGGGCGGCATGGCCTCAGGCCACGTAGAGCAGGAAGGTGAAGAAGTGGCAGGCACTGCCACCGAGTACGAACAGGTGCCAGATGCCGTGGCTGTGGCGCAGGCGTTCGTCGGCCACGTAGAAGGCGACGCCGCCGGTGTAGAGCGCGCCACCGGCCGCCAGCCAGGCGAATCCGCCCGGCCCCAGCGCCTGCCACAGCGGCACCACCGCGGCCAGCGCCAGCCAGCCCATGAGCACGTACAGCGCCAGCGACAGGCGCCGCGCGCCGCGGGCCAGCCAGATTTCCTGCGCGATGCCCAGCACGGCCAGCGACCAGACCACGCCCAGCAGCGTCCAGCCCCAGGGGCCGCGCAGCGACACCAGGGCGAAAGGCGTGTAGCTGCCGGCGATCAGCAGGTAGATGCTGCAGTGGTCCAGCTTCTGGAACACCGCCTTGGCGCGTCCGCGCAGCGCGTGATAGAGCGTGGAGGCGCCGTAGAGCGCGATGAGCATGGCACCGTAGATGCTGAAGGCCACGATGCGCCAGGCATCGCCCTGCAGCGAGGCCTGGGTGATGAGCACCGCGGCACCGGCCATGGCCAGGAACACGCCGACCAGGTGGCTGATGCTGTTGAAACGTTCGCCGTGCACCATGGCGTCAGGCGGTGACCGCGTGGCGGTGCTCGACCCGGTCCAGCCCCGGACGGCCATGCCAGTAGCCGTTGCAGTCGGGCTGGCCGTCGCCCGCCGCCGGCAGCAGGGGCAGCAGCGCGTCGCGTGCGGCCGCGGGTGTGATGGTTCCACGGCGCAGCGCGTCGTACAGCGCCACGATCTCGGCCGTGTGCTGCGCCTGCGGGCTGATGCGGGCCACGTCCACGCCGAGCGCGGCCAGATCGTCCCAGGCGTCGATCAGGCTGTGCACCCGGGCCGACTGGGTCTGGATGCCGTTGAGCACCAGGAAGTCGGCCTGCTCGCGCGTCTGCATCATCAGGCCGTCGGGGTGGTCGATGCAGCTGAAGCGGCAGTCGTCCTTGGGCAGGTTGCGGTGGCGCGCGGTGAAGCAGCGGGCCGAGAACGCCAGCGGCAGGCGGCCGTGCGCGAACACCTCGGTCTGCAGGCCGGCGGGGCGCTCGCGCTGCAACAGGGCGAGGTCGTCGCGCTTCATCTCCAGCGGCGCGACCCAGCGCGTGGCGCCTTGTTCCGCCATCCAGTGCAGCGCCGGCGCGTTGTAGATGTTCAGGTGCGGCCCGGCCACGAAGGGCTTGTGTCCCGCCAGCGCACCGACCGCGCCCATGTCGTTGGCCTCTACAGGGAAGTCCTCGTTCGCGGCGATCTTCTGCATCGCGCCCACGTCCGAGCCCGACTCCAGCAGCACCAGGGTCGAGAGCACAGGCGTCTTGCCCGCCTCGCGCAGCAGCTGCGCCACATCCAGCCAGTCCGACAGCCGCAGCTCGTGCCGGCGCGAGCAGGTCACTTCGCCGAGGTAGACGATGTCCACCGCCGTCGCGGCCATGGCCTCGTAGAAATCGAACACCGTGCTGCGCGGCCAGTAGTACTGCAGCGGCCCGAGAGAGAGTTGCATGGTCATTTCCAGGGGCGGTGGTAGGCACCGAGGGTGTGTTGCTGGCCTTCGGCCACCTGGTCCAGCGCGGCCATCCACTGGCCCTTGGGCGTGTAGTGCTGGGGCTGGGCCGCGCAGCTGTCGATGGCCTCGCGCCAGACCTTGGTGACCTGCGCCACATAGGCCGGGCTGCGCTGGCGGCCTTCGATCTTGATCGCGCGCACGCCCATCTGCGCCAGCTGCGGCAGCAGCGACAAGGTGTTCAGGCTGGTGGGTTCCTCGATCGCGTAGTAGCTGTGGTCGTCCTCGACGTCGAAGCGGCCCTTGCACAGCGTCGGGTAGCCGGCGCTCTCGCCGGGCGCGTAGCGGTCGATCAGCACGCCGTTCAGGCGCGACTCCAGGCCCTTGGGGGTTTCCTGCCAGCGCACCGCCTTGGCGGGCGAGCACACGCCGTGCGTGTTGGGCGATTCGCCGGTCACGTAGGACGAGAGCGCGCAGCGGCCTTCGACCATCACGCACAGGCTGCCGAAGCCGAACACCTCGATCTCCACCGGCGTCTTCTGCACCAGCAGGCGCACCTGTTCGAGCGAGAGCACACGCGGCAGCACGGCGCGCGAGATGCCGAACTGCCGGTGGTAGAAGTTGATCGCCTCGTGGTTGGTGGCCGAGCCCTGCACCGACAGGTGCAGCCGCAGCTGCGGGTGGCGCTGCACCGCGTAGGCCATCAGGCCGGGGTCGGCCAGGATGACGGCGTCCACGCCCAGGGTGACGGCCTTGTCCAGCGCCTGCTGCCAGCGCTGCGGCTGGCCGGCCTGCGGGTAGGTGTTGATGGCCATGAAGACCTGGCGGCCGCGCTGGTGCGCGTAGGCGATGCCGCTGGCGATGCCGGCGTCGTCGAAGTTCAGGCCGGCGAAGTTGCGCGCGTTGGTGGCGTCGCGCAGGCCGAGGTAGACGCAGCTGGCGCCGTGGTCGATGGCGGCCTTGAGGGCGGGCAGGCTGCCAGCGGGGCAGACGAGATCCATGGGCAATGAACGGGTTGGTGGCCGACGGGCGGCGAAAGGAAGGCGCGACCTTAGCCCCGAGCCGACGGACGGCGATTGACCCGTGTCAAGGGCGTCATGGCTTGATCTGGCGCAAACCGGTCGGTCCGGATCACCCTGCCGGTGACTGGGTTTTTCCCCAGGTCGTCGCAGAAATTCTTGACACAGAACAAGGCGGCGCGACGCCGTCGCCGGTAGTCTCCACCAGCGGTTTTTTGCGCCGTCCTATGGGAAATCAGACGATGAATGCACGAGATGTGATGGGGGCGGTGGCGCCTGGAGACGGCGAGACCGCCGAACGCGCGCGGGCGCTGCTGCGCCAGGCGGGCGAAAACGGCATGCACCCCTGGCGGCTGCGGGGCCGCGAGTTGCTGCCGATCGTGCAGGGCGGCATGGGCGTGGGCGTGTCGGCGGGCGGCCTGGCCGGCGCCGTGGCGTCGCTGGGCGGGGTGGGCACCGTGTCGTCGGTGGACCTGCGCCGCCTGCACCCCGACCTGATGGCCCAGACCCGCCACCTGGAAAGTGGCAAGGAACCCGACGCGCGAGAGCGCATCAACGCGGCCAACCTGGTGGCGCTGGACCGCGAGATCCAGCGCGCGCGCCTGATTTCGCAGGGGCGCGGCATGGTGGCGGTGAACATCATGAAGGCCCTGTCGGCCTACGAGATCTATGTGCGCCAGTCGCTGGAAAGCGGCGCCGATGCGGTGGTAGTGGGCGCCGGCCTGCCGCTGGACCTGCCCGAACTGGCCAAGGACCACCCCGAAACAGCCCTGATCCCCATCCTGTCCGACGCGCGCGGCGTGCAGCTGATCGTCAAGAAATGGGAGAAAAAAGGCCGCCTGCCCGACGCCATCGTGATCGAACACCCCCGGCTGGCGGGGGGACATCTGGGCGCGGCCAAGGTCGCCGACCTGCAGGACCCGCGCTTCAATTTCGAGAACGTCATCCCCCAGTCCCTGGAATTTTTCAAATCGGCCGGGCTGGAAGGAAAGATTCCATTGATCGCCGCTGGCGGCATTTCCAGCCGCGAGGACGTCATCCGCCTGCAGGGTCTGGGCGCCAGCGCGGTGCAGATGGGCACGGCCTTCGCGGTGACGCTGGAATGCGACGCCGACCTCGCCTTCAAGCAGGTGCTGGCCAACGCGACGCCGGAAGATGTGGTGGAGTTCATCAGCGTGGCCGGGCTTCCCGCGCGAGGTGTGCGCACACATTGGCTCAACAAATACCTGCGCGTGGAACCCAAGCTGAAGGCCGTGGCGCACGTGAAGGACCGCTGCAACATGGCCTTCGACTGCCTGGCGCATTGCGGATTGCGGGATGGCAAGGCGGACATGGGCCAGTTCTGCATCGACCAGCAATTGGCCCACGCCTGGGAGGGTGATCAGCAGCGGGGCCTGTTCTTCCGCGGGGCGGGTACTCTCCCGTTTGGCAAGGACATCCGTTCGGTCCATGATCTGGTGTCCTGGATGGTGACCGGCGCCCTGCCGGCAGAGCCTGTACCATCCGACGCCTTCAAAACCGGAGCCCTTGCATGAAGCGTGACCCCCAACCCGGAGCCCAGAATCTCCGGGAACCCCAGCCGATCAGCCTCGATGTGCTGGAAGAAAAATACCTGAAACCCGGGGAGACCGGCATCGACGACCTCTACCGCCGCGTGGCCCGCGCCCTGGCCTCGGTGGAAAAAGAGCCGATCCGTGCCGAGTGGGAAGCCAAGTTCCTCGACAACCTGTACGCGGGCGCCATCGGTGCCGGCCGCATCATGAGCGCCGCCGGCACCGACATCCAGGCGACCCTGATCAACTGTTTCGTGCAGCCCGTGGGCGACTGCATCCAGGGCTTCGACGACGAAGGTTTCCCCGGCATCTACGAAGCCCTGCGCGAAGCCGCCGAAACCATGCGCCGCGGTGGCGGTGTGGGCTACGACTTCTCGCGCATCCGCCCGCGCGGCGCCGAGGTCAAGGGCACGCACTCCATGGCCTCGGGCCCGTGCAGCTACATCAACGTGTTCGACCAGTCGTGCTCGACGGTCGAGAGCGCCGGTGCGCGCCGCGGCGCCCAGATGGGCGTGCTGCGCATCGACCACCCGGACGTGCTGGACTTCATCACCGCCAAGCGCACGCCCGGCCGCTGGAACAACTTCAACGTGTCGGTCGGCGTGAGCGACGCCTTCATGGAAGCCGTGGCCGGCGACCAGCCCTGGGAGCTGGTGCACAAATCGAAGCCCGGCAGCAAGGTGATGGACAAGGGCGCCTACCAGCGCTCCGACGGGCTCTGGGTCTACCAGAGCGTGTCCGCGCGCGAGCTGTGGGACACCATCATGAAGTCGGCCTACGACTTCGCGGAGCCCGGCATCCTGTTCCTGGACAAGATCAACCAGGACAACAACCTGCGCTACTGCGAAGGCATCGCCGCCACCAACCCCTGTGGTGAACAGCCGCTGCCGTCCTACGGCTGCTGCGACCTCGGCCCCATCATCCTGACCAACTTCGTGCGCAACGCCTTCGGATTCGGCGGTGTGCCCTCGTTCGACTTCGCCGCCTTCGAGAAGGCCGTCGCGACCCAGGTGCGGGCGCTGGACAACGTGCTGGACGTGACCTTCTGGCCGCTGGAGCAGCAGCGCAAGGAAGCGCAGGACAAGCGCCGCATCGGCGTGGGCTTCACCGGCATGGGCAACACCCTGGCCATGCTGTGCGTGCGCTACGACCGCGAAGAAGGCCGCAAGGTGGCCGCCCAGATCGCCGAGCACATGCGCGACGCGGCCTACCGCGCCTCGATCGAGCTGGCCAAGGAAAAGGGCGCCTTCCCCAAGTTCGACGCCAACGGCTACCTGGAGCGCGGCACCTTCGCCAGCCGCCTGCCCGAGTCCATCCGCCAGGCCATCCGCAAGCACGGCATCCGCAACAGCCACCTGCTCTCCATCGCCCCCACCGGCACGGTGAGCCTGGCCTTTGCCGACAACGCCTCCAACGGCATCGAGCCGCCGTTCTCCTGGATGTACCGCCGCAAGAAGCGCGAGCACGACGGTTCCACCCGCGAGTACGCGGTGGAAGACCACGCCTGGCGCCTCTACCGCGACCTCGGCGGTGATGTGGACGCCCTGCCCGACTACTTCGTCAACGCGCTGGCCATGACGGCCGGCGAGCACATCGCCATGATGGAAGCGGTGCAGCCCTTCGTGGACACCGCGATCTCCAAGACGGTCAACGTGCCGGGCGACTACCCCTACGAAGACTTCAAGAACCTGTACCTGCAGGCCTGGCGCGCCAGCCTCAAGGGCATGGCGACCTACCGGCCCAACACCATCCTGGGCTCGGTGCTCGACACCGGCGCGCCGGTGGCCGAGGCCAAGCCGGCCCCCGCGCCTGTGGTGGCGCCGGTCGACCCGATGCGCACCGTGATCGAGAGCCGTCCCAAGGGTGCGCTCTCGGCCGTGGCCGACAAGATCGAGTACTGGACGCAGGAAGGCCACAAGACGCTGTACATCGTGGTTTCCTTCCTGCCGGTGCCCGCCGCCGACGGCAAGGGCACGGTCGAGCGCGCCATCGAGTTCTTCATGCCCGTGGGCCAGAACGGCGAGTCGCAGCAGTGGATCACCTCCACCATGCGCATGCTGTCGCTGGCCGCGCGCGGCGGCTTCCTGGGCCGGGCGCTGTCCGACATGCGCAAGGTCGCCTGGGACCGCGGCCCGGTGCGCCTGGGCACCTACGAGAAGGCCGACGGCACCCACGTGCCGATGTGGCACGACTCCGAGGTGGCCGCCATCGCGTTCGCGCTGCAGAACATCATCGCCCGCCGCAAACAGCACACCGACACCGCCGCGGTCGCCACGCCCCATGCCCCGGCCGCGCCGGAGCTGGTGGGCATGTCCTCGGGTGTCATGGCCGGCAAGAAGTGCCCCGAGTGCGGCGCGCACGCCATGATCCGCAAGGACGGCTGCGACTACTGCACTTCCTGCGGGCACCTGGGTTCCTGCGGATGAGCGTCGGGGGGCGTGGGACGTTGCCGGTGCGTCCGAAGGGTTCGCCGGTCGCCACGCCCTGGCAATGGGCCAGCCTGTGGCGCGCGCCACATCGGCTGGCCTTTTTTTCGGGGGTGCTGCTGCTGATCGCCTCGGCCGCCTGGTGGGCAGTGGTGCAGGTCGACCGCGTCAGCGGCGTGTTCGGGCTGTCCTACGCGGTCTCGCCCACGCTGACCCACGCCGCGGTCATGACCCTGGGCTTCATGCCGCTGTTTTTCGCCGGTTTCCTGTTCACCGCCGGCCCCAAGTGGCTGGGCGTGGACGCACCGGACGCCCGCGCCATCACGCCCGCGCTGGCCCTGCAGGTGGCCGGCTGGCTGCTGTGGCTGGCAGGCGCGCACCTGCACCAGGACGTGGCGGTGGCCGGCGTCCTGCTGGCCGCGGCCGGCCTGGGGACGCAGAACCTGCGGTTCTGGCGCCTGTGGCGCGCCAGCCGCGTGCCCGACCGGGTGCACGCCACCGTGGTGGCGCTGGGCGGCACGCTGGGCGCGCTGTGCGCCGCCGGCATCGGCGTGGCGCTGCTGCTGGGCGAGTGGTCGGTGGCGCTGGCCCTGGTGCACACGGCGCTGTGGGGCTTCATCGTCGCCACCTTCGTGGCCGTGGCCCACCGCATGATTCCCTTCTTCACCTCCGGCGTGCTGCCCATGATCGAGGTCTGGCGCCCGTTCTGGGTGCTCTGGTTGATGCTGGCGGCCGTGGTGCTGGAGATCGCCTCGGTGTGGCTGATGCTCGCCGGCTGGGGCGAGGGCACGGCCTGGCGCCTGTTGCGCGGTGCGCTGGAGCTGGGCATCGGCGGCGTGCTGGTCTGGCTGGCCTGGGTCTGGGGCCTGGTGCAGAGCCTGAAGATCCGCCTGCTGGCCATGCTGCACGTGGGCTTTGTCTGGTTCGGCCTGTCGCTGCTGCTCTCGGGGCTGTCGCAGTGGCTGCTCGCCGCCGGGGGCGTGCCCACACTGGGCCTGGGCGCGCTGCACGCGCTGACCATGGGCTTCCTCGGCTCCACCATGCTGGCCATGGTCACGCGTGTGGCCTGCGGTCACAGCGGCCGCGCGCTGGTGGCCGACGCCACGGTGTGGACCCTGTTCTGGGGGCTGCAGGTGGCGGTGCTGCTGCGCATCGCGGGCACCCTGCCGGGCGGCAGCGGCCTCTGGCTGGCAGCGGCCGCTCTGACCTGGGCCGGCGTGGTGCTGGTCTGGGGTGGGCGGCTGGCGAACTGGTTCGGCCGGCCGCGCGCCGACGGCCGGCCGGGGTGAACCGTGGACACCTGCGCACCCGATGGTGTCGGCACCGCCGACTGGGCCGAACTGGCGGCCGAGCTGATGTCGGCGCGCCGCACGGTGCTGCCGTTCCGCCTCGGTGAGCCCGGCCCCGACGCCGCGCAGCTGCAGACCATCCTGGCGGCCGCCGCCTCCGCACCCGACCACCGGAGCCTGCTGCCCTGGCGCTTCATCGCCGTGCCCGCCGACCAGCGCGGGGCGCTGGCCGAGGTGTTCGTGCAGGCCCTGCTGGAGCGCGACCCGGCGGCCGAACCGCACGACCTCGCCAAGGCGCGCGAAAAAGGTTTCCGCTCGCCCTTCCTGGCCCTGCTGGTGGTGGACGAGACCAAGGGCGACGCCGAGATCGGCCTGGCCGAGCGGCTGATCTCGGCCGGCGCCGCCGCCCAGAACGTGCTGCTCATGGCCACCGCCCTGGGCTACGGCTCGGCGCTCACGGCCGGGCAGTCCGTGCGTTCGGCCGCGCTGCACCGCTTCTTCGGCCTGGGCGTGCACGAGCAGGCCGTGTGTTTCCTGAGCATCGGCACCGCGCTCTCGCACGGCAAGACCGTCGTGCGCCCCGCGGTGGCCGACTACGTGAGTACCCTGAACCCCGTCGGCCCTGGCTGACACGTTTTCCTGAACCGGATTTTTCATGGACATCAGCAACTTTGACGACCTGCTCGCCGCCGCGCGTGCCCAGCCCCTGCCCCAGCGCCTGCTGATGGTGTTCGCCGCCATCGAGCTGCCCGACGACGCCACGCCTGCCGAACGCGCGGCCTTCGAAAAAGGCCAGGGCGGTGCGCTGGTGCCGCAGATGTGCGTCGACAAGAGCCCCGACGAACTGGCCTCGTTCGAGCAGCTCAAGGAGGAGGCCGCCGGCTTCGGTCAGCCCTGGGGCATGGTCTTCGCCGCTGCCATGTCGGGCAGCGCCGGCAAGCCCCCCACCAGCGCCGACGCCGATGCACCGCTGCAGAAGATGGTGGAGTCCATCCGCCAGGGCCGCATCCAGAACTTCATTCCGTTCGACCCGCAAGGCCGCGCGGTGCTGCTGGACTGACCCAATGGCCGGTATCCACCTGCACCAGATCACGCAGCCCGGGCAGCACGCGGCGGGGGTGGGGTTCGAGCAGCCGTTCGAGATGCTGACCGCCTGCCACGAGCGGGTGCACCGCATGCTGCGGCTGCTGGGCAAGCTGCGCGAGCACCTGGCCACGCGTGGCCACGACGAACAGGCGGCCCAGGCGGCGCGCGATGTCATGCGCTATTTCGACCAGGCCGCGCCGCTGCACCACGAGGACGAGGAACTGCATGTGTTCCCGCTCCTGCTGCAGCGCGGCGACGAGGCGCTGCGCCAGGCGGTGCGCCGCCTGCAAGCCGACCATGTCGCCATGGGCGAGATCTGGCCCCAGGCGCGGCGCTGTCTGCTGGCCGTGGCCGACGCTGCGGCAACGTCTTCCTGGGCCGGCTGGACGCCCGGCGATGAGCAGCTGCTGGACCGCTTTGCCGGCCAGTACGACGAGCACATCCGCCTGGAGGAGACGTTGGTCTACCCGGCGGTGCAAGGCCTGCTGGACGCCCCGGCCTTGAGCGCCATCGGCGAGGAAATGCAGCACCGGCGCACCGACGGAAGGGTGCGGGGCCGATGAACCCTGGTGCCGACGAGGGCGCGGACGGGCCGCTGGTCTGGGACGACCGGCTGGACAGCGGGGTGCTGGCCATCGACCTGCAGCACCGGGTGCTTTTCCAGCTGCTCCAGCGCGTGGCCAGCATCCAGCCCGCCGATTCGGGGACGGCGCTGGACGAGGTGCTTGCACAGCTGCAGACCTATGCGGACTACCACTTCCGGTACGAGGAAGCGTGGATGCTGCGCCAGCAGGCCGACGCCACCACCCACGCCCAGCACCTGCGGCTGCACAGCGGCTTTGTGGAGCGGCTGTCGGCCATGAAGCTGCAGCTGGAGCAGGGCCGGCTGACGATCCTGGACCTCGAACGCTTCCTGCGCCGCTGGCTGATCGGGCACATCCTGGAGCAGGACATGCCGATCATCCGCCGTGTGCAGGCCCAGGCACCGGCGACCTGAGGCGCAGGCGCCCGGGTCAGCGCCAGTGCGCGGCCCGTCGCTGGGCGCTCACCCGGGCTGGCCGATGGTCAGCGCGACCTCGGCGACGCCTTCGACGCGGCCGGTGATCCGGTCGCCCGGCACCACGGCGCCCACGCCCTCGGGCGTGCCGGTGTAGACCAGGTCGCCGGGTTGCAGGTGATAGAACAACGACAGGTCGGCGATGATTTCGCGGATGTTCCAGATCAGCTTGTCGACGTCGGACGACTGCTTCGTTGCCCCGTTGACTTCGAGCGCGATGGTGCCGCGCCCGATCACCACGCCTTGCATCGGCACGATCTCCGAGCAGACCGAACCTTCTTCGATGTCCTTGCCCAGGTCCCAGGGCCGGCCCTTGTCGCGGGCCAACAGCTGCAGGTCGCGGCGCGTCATGTCCAGGCCGGCGGCGTAGCCGTAGATCACTTCGTGCGCCTTGTCGGCGCTGACGCGGAAGCCGGATTTGCCGATTGCCAGCACGAGTTCCATCTCGAAGTGGTAGTTCTTCGTCTCAGGCGGATAGGCGACGGTGACGCCGCTCTCCACCAGGGTCTGCGGCGACTTGGTGAAGTAGAACGGCCGCTCGGCGCTCTTGTCCACCGGCTTGCCCATCTCGACGGCGTGCGCGTGGTAGTTGCGGCCGACGCAGAAGATGCGGTTGACGGGGAAGCGCTCGGTGCGGCCACGGATGTGCAGGGACGGGATGGCGGGCGGGGGGAAGAGGTATTGAGTCATCGGACAGTCTCTGGAACAGTCATCGGGTCTCATACACACCGAGCTTCCTGTGAAGAGGTGACTCGTCGGCGATGAAGATGAAGGAGGGTTTGTCGGTCTGGCGGTTCGTCAGCGTCACCGGCTCGTAGCCCGGCGCGCAGCAGGTGTCGGCCTCGACCAGGCCGAAGGTCTTGCCGCAGGTGGACACGTCGACGCCGCCTTCGATCAGGTGGAACACCTGCGCCGGCGAACGCGCCGGCAATGTCAGTGTCTGGCCGGGCCTGAGCATCAGCGCGTAGAAGCCCAGGATGTTCTCGGCGTCATCGCCCGTTTCGGGGTTCACGTAGGTCACCTGCACGCAGTCGAGGTCCGGCTGGTTGGCGGCCATGGCCTGCAGCGCCGCGCGCGTGTCCACCCAGGGGTAGCGCAGCATCGGGTAGCGCTTGCCGCTGCGCGAGAACACCTGTGTGGGCACCACGCCGGCCCGGGTCCATGCGCGGTCGCCACTGCCTTGCTTGACGGTCTGGCGCGGGCCGTTGATGTGGTAGCTGGCCTCCATGTAATAGACCAGCGGCAGGTCCAGCACGTCCAGCCACACCACCGGGTCGCTGCCGTCGTGGCCGTGTTCGTGCCACAGGCCGGTGGGCGTGAGGATCAGGTCGCCGCGGCTCATCGGGCACTGCTCGCCATCGACGGTGGTCCAGGCGCCTTCGCCCTCGACCACCATGCGCACCGCGTTGGGCGTGTGGCGGTGGCTGGGCGCCCATTCGCCCGGCAGCAGCAGCTGCATGCCCAGGTAGATGGCGGGGCTGGCCTTCATGTTCTCCAGCCCGTGGCCGGGGTTGGCCAGCACCAGCACGCGGCGCTCGGCCTTCTCGATCGGGGTCAGCTCGCCGGCCCTGAGCAGCAGCGGCTTGAGCGTGGCGTAGGGCCAGTGCACGGCCTGCGTGGCGCGCGTGGGCACGCCCGACGGCAGCACGGCGCGCAGGCTGGGCCACAGCGGCACCAGGTTGAGGTTCTTCAGGTCGTCGCGGTAGTCCTGCGGCAGGTCTTCCAGCCGGCCGAGTGCGTGGCTCATGTCTTGTCTCCTTGGGCCGGATCTGCTCCCGCCGCATGCTAATAATCAGTGTGCTGATGATAAGAGGGCGGTTAGACTGGGTCAATCATCGGATCCCCGTTGCCCACCACCCTTGCCCTGTTTGCCATGGACACCCCCGAACCCGCCGGAATCCAGATCGACCAGCAGCCCGGCTACGCGATCCGGCGCCTGCACCAGATCTCGGTCGGCATCTTTCTGCAGGAGGCGGGCGAGCTGGGCGTGACGCCGGTGCAGTACGCCGCCCTGCAGGTGGTGGGCAACCAGCCCGGCATCGACCAGCGCACGCTGGCGCGCAGCATCGCGCTGGACACCTCCACCACCGGCGGCGTGGTGGACCGGCTGGAGGCGCGCGGCTGGCTGGAGCGGCGCCTGTCGCCGCAGGACCGGCGCGCGCGCCAGCTGTTCCTGACGCCCGCGGGCGAGCAGGGCCTGGCCGACACCGTGCCCGCCATGCTGCGCGCGCAGGAGCAGATCCTGGCGCCGCTCACCCCGCGCCAGCGCACCGAGTTCATGCGCCTGCTGCTGGTGCTGGTGACGCAGAACAACGACCTGAGCCGGGCACCGGCCGAGGTCGCCGGCCGATAGTGCCTGACGCCCCGTCAGGCCAGGTCTTGGTGGAAGTCGCTGGCGCCGGGCTTCCAGTAGGCCGAGACCTTGACGTGGCTGCGTGGCCGTCCGCGTTCGTTCAGCAGGATGTCGCGCAGCCGCGCCATGCACGCGGCTTCGCCCGCGCACCAGACAAACCCGTCGCCTGCGGGCAGGTCCACCGTGCGCATGGCGTCGCACAGCGCCTCGCCGGACGGCAACCAGCGCAGTTTCAGACCAGGGCGCTGGGGCAGCGCCTGCTGGTCCTGCTCGTGCGGGGTGTGCAGCAGCACCGTGGTGGGGGTGCCCGCCGGCAGTTCGTCGAGCCGCCGCGCGATGGCGGGCAGCGCCGTCGCATCACCGGCCAGCAGGTACCAGGGCAGGTCGTCCGCAATGACGATGGAGCCGCGGGGGCCGCCGATCACCGCCGCGTCGCCCGCCCGGGCGCGCTGCGCCCAGGCGCTGGCCGCGCCCCCTTCGTGCAACGCGAACACCAGGGTCAGCTCCTGGCGGACCGTGTCGAAATGGCGCGGCGTGTAGTCGCGCCGGTGTTCCTGTCCGTCGGCGTCGGTGAAGATGAACTTGACGTGGTCGTCGAAGGAGAGCGAGACGAAGCTGGCCAGCGCCGGCCCGCCGAAGGTCACGGCCAGCAGGCCTGGGCCGAGCGGCCGGACATGGCGCACGCGCACGTCGCGGCGCAGCAGTTCGTGGCGCACGCGGCGCGTCGGGCCGGGTGGGTGCTCGGTGGGAACAGGATGGGACATGGAATAGGTGAATTGATTGATAATGTCATCCATTCTGTCAAAGCAAGTTGATGGAGTCAACCAATATGTCGAAGCTGTCCGATGACGATCTGATGGAGGCGGTGCACGACCTGATGCACCTGGCCCGCGCGCAGCTGCTGCGCCACATGCCCGACGATGGGCTGGGGCCGATGGAAGGGCGGGCGCTCGGCTTCTTTGTGCGCCACCCGGGCAGTACGCAGACCGATCTGGTGCAGCACGCGGGGCGGGACAAGGGCCAGCTGGCGCGCCTCATCGCGGTGCTCAAGGACAAGGGCCTGCTGGTGGCACGGCCGGACGGGCACGACCGCCGGGTGATCCGGCTCTATCCCACCGAAGCGGCGCAGCACCGGCACGAGTCCGTCATGCGCCACCGCCGCCAGGTGGCGGCCCGGGCCGCCCGCGGGCTGGAGGCGCCGGAACGGCAGGCGCTGCTGCGCGCGCTGCGCCACATGCAGGACAACCTGCGAGACGGCGGGCCTTGAGCAGGTTGCGCGCGGGCGCCGCGCTGGCGTCTGCGGACCCGATGCCCCGGATACACTGCGCGCTCCAAAAAGAGTAGCGTCATGAAGATCACCATCGACACCGACGCCCAGTCCCTGGAGTACCAGGCCGGCGATGAAACCCCGAAGCGACTGCCGCTGTACTCGTCCGAGGCCTTCCGGGTGGTGTCCCAGGTCTGGCTCAGGCAGGAGTGGAACCTCCTGCACTGGCAGTCGTTTTCCTGGCTGGGCTTCCAGCTCTGGCAGCTGCCGGAAGATGTGCTGCGGCTGCAGGAGGTGATCGCCAGCGTGCGTCCCGACGTCATCATCGAGACCGGCGTCAACCGCGGCGGCAGCGCCGTCTTCTTCGCCTCGCTGTGCCGGGCGCTGGGGCGCGGGCGGGTGATCTCGATCGACATACAGATACCCCCGGCGCTGCGCGAGGCGGTGGCCGCCTGCCCGCTGGGTGACCTCATCACCCTGATCGAGGGCGACTCGGCTTCTGCGGCGGTGGTGGACCGGGTGCGCCGTTCCGTGGGGCCGGGCCAGACGGTGTTCGTGTTTCTCGACAGCGACCACAGCAAGGCGCATGTGCGCCGGGAACTGGACGCCTACGGCCCGCTGGTCACACCGGGTTCCTACATCGTCGCGACCGACGGTGTCATGGCCCATCTCGCGGACACGCCCGGGGGCCAGGCGCACTGGCTTGAGGACAATCCGGCCGCGGCGGCGCGCGCCTACGCGGCCGAACACCCCGAATTCGAGCTTCGCCGGCCCGCAGCGCTCTACAACGAGGCCTTTGTTGAAGAGGCGCTCACCTACTGGCCCGACGCCTGGCTGTACCGACTCCATCCCCCCGCCGACTGAATCCATGCACACGAGTTCCCGCGACAAGATGCGCCTTTTTGTTGAACAGTACCTGGGCGCGCGTCGCGGGGAGCCGCTGGTCATCCACGACCTGGGCAGCCAGGACGTGAACGGTTCGTACCGCGACCTGTTCGATTCCCCGAACTGGCGCTACACCGGGCTGGACATGGTGCCCGGCGACAACGTGGACCTGGTGCTCAAGACGCCCTACACGTGGCGCGAGGTGGCCAGCGGCTCGGTCGATGTGCTGGTGTCCGGGCAGGCCTTCGAACACATCCGCTACGTGTGGATCACCATGCTCGAGGTGGCCCGCGTGCTCAGGCCGGGCGGCCTGTGCATCGTCATCGCGCCGTCCAGCGGGCCGGAGCACCGGTACCCGGTGGATTGCTGGCGGTTCTACCCCGACGGCATGGAGTCCCTCGCCCGTTTTGCCCAGCTCGATCCCGTTCAGGTGAAGACCCAGTGGCAGGACGAGGGCCATGACGACGGCAGCGATGTCTGGCACGACTCCGTGCTGGTCTGCCGCAAGCCCGACCATGGCCCCTGGTGGAACCTCAAGAGCGCGCTCAAGCGCTGGCTGCAGCACCGCAGCCTGGTCCAGGGCCTGTCCGATCCGGCACCTCTTCCTGAAGCGGCGGCGCTGCGCGTCGCCATGCCAGCGCCGGCCACCTTGCCGGCTGCACCTGCGACACCCGCAGCAGCGGAACCGCCCGCGTTGTCGCAGTGCCGCTTCTACCACTCGGTGGACCTTCCCGGCGGCGAGTCGGTGAAGGGGGAATGGGACCTGCGCCCGAACGTGGATGCGTATCTGGGCGGGGTCGACTTCGCAGGGCGCTCGGTGCTCGAAGTGGGGCCGGCCAGCGGCTTCCTGAGCTTTCACATGGAGGCCGCGGGCGCCCGGGTCACGGCGCTGGAGCCGCCCATGGAGCACCTCTGGGATGTGGCCCCCGTGCCCGGTTTCGACGTTGCCGGCTGGCGCCAGGAGTTTGCCCACGTCATCACCGGGGTGCGCCAGTCGTTCCAGTACCTGCACCACGCCCGCGCCTCCCGGGTCCGGCTGATCGTGGCGCATCTGGACGCCCTGCCCGAATCGGAGGGGCCATTCGACATCGGCCTGCTGGCATCGGTGCTGCTGCACTGCCGTTCGCCGTTCTCGGTCATGGAGCAGCTGGCGCGCCGGGTCAGCGACACCCTCATCGTCACCGAGGTGTACGACGCCAACCTCGGGGATCTGCCGGTCTGCCGCCTGCTGGCGGACCCCGCGATCCCGCAGGTGCACACCTGGTGGGCACTGACGCCCGCCTTTGTCATCCAGTCCCTGGGGCTGCTGGGATTTCCAGACGCGCGGCTCAGCATCCACCACCAGAAGCGGGATGTCGACGGCGCCATGGTCCCGATGTTCACCGTCGTGGCGCGGCGCGCCTGGCCGCCGCAGCAACCGACACCAAGGAACCCCGATGCACGATTCTGACGCCAGCCTGCTGGAGCCACTGCTCTCACCTGCGCTGGACAGCCTTTTCCGGACACCCCGGCGCCTGGGCCAACCCAGCGGTTGGTGGGGTCATGTGCCTTTTGCGTTCTGGATCGTCCAGGCGACCGAACCGCGACTGCTGGTGGAACTGGGCACCCACCATGGCGTGTCCTATGCCGCCTTCTGCGACGCCGTGCTGCAGCACCGTCTGCCCACCCGCTGCTTCGCGGTGGACAGCTGGCAGGGCGACGCACATGCCGGTTTTTTCGACGAGGCCGTCTACCGCGACGTCCAGGCCTTCAACGATGCCCACTACGGCGGGTTCTCCGAACTCATCCGGGCCGACTTCGACACCGCGGTCGGGCACTTCGCCGACGCCTCGATTGACCTGCTGCACATCGACGGCTTCCACACCTACGAAGCCGTGCGACACGACTACGAAACCTGGCGGCCCAAGCTGTCCGAGCGCGCTGTGGTCCTGTTCCACGACACCAATGTGCGCCGCGACGACTTCGGCGTGCACCGCTTCTTCAGCGAGCTGGCGGGCCGCCATCCCCACTTCGAATTCCTGCATGGCAACGGCCTGGGCGTGGTGGCCCCCGGGCGGGCCATGCCGGCGGCTGTCGCGCAGCTGTGCCACGCCGCATCGACGGCACAAGGCGTCGCCATCCGGGAGCGCTTCGCCGCGGCGGGCGCCCGCTGGCTTGGCCACGCCAATGAACGTGAGATGGAGCGTTCCTTCGCGCTGCAGGTCGACGCCCTGGTCGCTGCGCGCGCCCAGGTGAGCAGCGAGCGCGACCGGGCGCAGGCCGCCGTGGCGCGTCTGGACGGGGAACTCGCGCGGGAGCGGGCGGCCGTTCAGGCGCAGCGCCAGGACGCTGGCCAGCGGGATGCCTCGCTGCGCAAGCTGGCCCGGCTGGAAGGGGAGATGAGAACCGCGCGCCAGGAGCGTGCGCTGGTGGAGCATGGCCTGACCGAAGCACGCCAGACCATCGCCACCCTGACGCTGCAGCAGCGCGCGCTGGCCCAGACCCTGGAGACCGCCGAGCCCGCTTTGCGCCAGCTGCTGTCCACGCTGCTCGCGCCCCCGGAGCGAGGGCCTGCCGCCGACAGGCCGGGCGTCCTGCAGCGGCTGCAGCGGCGGCTGGGCCGGCGCGAGCCACCGGACCCGCAGCAGCCGGTGATCGACACCGTGCGCCGCTCGGCATTCTTCGACGCGGCCTGGTACCTGGCGGCCCACGCCGATGTGGCCGACGCCGGGGTCGACGCCGCCGTGCACTACGCGCTGTTCGGCGGCCTGTCGGAAGGCCGGGACCCCGGGCCCTGGTTCTCCACCCGGGCCTATCTGGAGGCCCACCCGGATGTGGCGCAGGCCGGACTCAATGCGCTGTACCACTTCGAGGTCCACGGCCGACACGAGGACCGTGGCTTCCCCCTCAGGCCGCTGGACCGGCCGTGGCCGGCCACGCCTGCCCCGGCCCCGGTCGTGGTCGAGCCGCCCGCGGCGGTGCAAGATGCCAAGCTGGCGTTCCGCCAGCGCAGCCAGGACGAGCTCGCGCGGTTTCTGCAGGACGGGCACGAGCTGCACTTGCCCACCGCAGAAACACCCCGCGTCTCCATCGTCGTGGTGCTGCACAACCAGGCCGAACTGACGTTCAAGTGCCTGGCGTCGCTGGTGGAGGCGATCGAGGCCCCTTGCGAGGTGCTCCTGATCGACAACGCATCCACCGATGCCACCGCCACCCTGCTGGCCAGGGTGCGCGGCGCCCGGGTGCTGGCTCAGGACGAGAACCTGCATTTCCTGCGCGCGGCCAACCTGGGGGCCACCCACGCCCGGGGTGAGCACCTGCTGTTCCTCAACAACGATGCCCAGCTCAAACCCGGATCGATCCGGGCGGCGCTGGCCCTGCTCGACGGCCGGGGGCGCGTCGGTGCGGTGGGCGGCAAGGTGGTGCTGATGAACGGCCGCCTCCAGGAGGCGGGCAGCATCGTCTGGGCCGATGGCAGTTGCTCGGGATACGGCCGGGGCGAGGACCCGGACGACGCCGCGTTCCAGTTCCGTCGCGAGGTGGACTACTGCTCGGGGGCCTTCCTCATGGTGCGGCGTGCTCTTTTCGAGGCGCTGGGCGGGTTCGATCCGGCGTACGCGCCGGCCTACTACGAAGAGACCGACTTCTGCATGCGCCTGCACCAGGCCGGACACACCGTGGTGTACGAGCCGCAGGTCGAGATCCTGCACTACGAGTTCGGCAGTTCGGAGAGTGAGCAGACCGCGGTGGGGCTCATGCAGGCGCACCGGGCGGTCTTCGTCGACCGCCACGCCCAGGTGCTGGCCCGGGGGCACCGGCCCCACGGAACACGCGCCATCGAGGCGCGCCAGCGCCCGTCCACGCAGCCGCGCGTGCTGGTGGTCGACGACCGCATCCCCGTCCCGTCGCTGGGCTCTGGTTTCCCGCGGGCGCGCCAGCTCGTCCACAGCCTGCACGAAGCCGGTGCCTTCGTCAGCCATTACCCGCTGACCTGCCCGCAGGTCGACCTGGTGGAGGCCTATGAGGTGCTGCCGCGCGAGGTGGAGATCATGGCCGGTCGCGGCATCGACGGACTGGCCGACTTCCTGCGCGAGCGCTGCGGGTACTACGACGCGGTGATCGTCAGCCGGCCGCACAACATGGACCGCTTTCTCCGCGCCTGCCGGGAGGTGCCCGCCTTCCTGCCCGGCACCGCGCTGGTCTACGACGCCGAGGCGATCTTCGCCACCCGCGAAACACTGCGTGCCCAGGTGCTGGGCGAGCCGGCACCGGAGGAAGACGGCGCGGCTGCGCTGACCCGCGAACTGCAGCTGGCCGAGGCGGCCCGCCATGTCTTCGCCGTGAGCGAGGCCGAAGCCGAGCGGTTCCGCCAGGCGGGCTGCCAGGACGTGCGGGTGCTGGGCAACGGCATTGCCGCGCAGCCCACGCCCCAGGGCCACAGCGAGCGGCGCCACCTGCTGTTTGTCGGCCGGTTGGCGGAGGAGGGTTCACCCAACGCCGATTCGGTGTGCTGGTTCGTGCGTGAGGTCATGCCCCGGCTGGACCAGCTGATCGGCGAAGGCTATGTGCTCCACCTCGTGGGCAGCCCGTGCGAGAGCCTCCAGCAGGCGCTGGGCGGACCGCGGGTGGTGTTCCATGGCCGTGTCGAGGACATCCGGCACTTCTATGAACAGGCCCGCGTGTTCATCGCGCCCACCCGCTTTGCGGCCGGCATCCCCCTCAAGGTCCAGGAGGCGGCGGCGCAGGGCGTGCCGGTGGTGGCCAGCGGACTGGTGGCGACGCAGCTCGGCTGGGCCGGGCAGGGTGCCCTGCTGGGTGCGGACAGCGCCGAGGATTTTGCCCAGGCCTGCGCGCGGCTCTACTTCGATACCGCCTTGTGGCAGAAGACCCGCCAGGCGGCGCTGGCGGCCGTGGAGCGGGACTGCGCTCCGCAGGCGTTTGACGCGACGGTGCGGGCCGTGCTGCGCGAAGCGTGTGAATCGTCGGGCCGGCCGGTCGATCTGGCGCCCGGGAATGAACAGGCGCGCGTGTCGGAGGCCTGGAGCGTGTCACCGTCGCAGCGTCAGGACATCCAGGGCATGAACTGGATGGCGCATCCGAGGGTCATGGCACGCCTCCACCACAAGGCCACCGGCCAAGAAGGCACGGATGTGTACATCCATCTGAAGGACACGCTGACCCGTCTGGGCTGGAGCCTCCCTGTGCCGCGCCTGGTCAGCCTGGGCTGCGGGTTCGGGGCCCTGGAGCGCGGTTTCGCGCAGATCGGGCTGGCCAGCCGGATCGATGGTTACGACATCGCCGAAGGCGCGATTGCCGGTGCGCGCGCACGGGCCGCCGACATGGGGCTGGACCAGCTGCACTACCACGTGGCCGATCTGGAGCGGCTGGAGCTGCCCGAAGCGTCCTGCGACCTGGTGGTCGGCTTCCAGTCGATCCACCACGTCAACGACCTGGACCGCCTGTTCCGCATGGTCCGGCGGGCGCTGCGCCCGGGCGGCATCTTCCATCTGCACGAGTACGTCGGGCCCGACCGCTTCCAGTGGACCGATGCCCAGCTGTCCCACATGAACGCCTTCCTGCAGACCCTTCCCGAGCGCTACCACCGCCTGCCCAACGGCGTGGTGCGGGGGCCCCGGGAGCGTCCGCGTGCGGCCGACGTGATCGCCTGCGATCCGTCCGAGGCGATCCGTTCCTCGCAGATCATTCCCACGCTGGAGAAGCACTTCCGCGTGCTGGACCGGCGCGACCTGGGCGGGGCCCTGCTGCACATCGGGCTGAGCGACATCGCGCAGAACTTCAGCGAGTCCAGTGCCGAAGACATGGCCCACCTCGACCGCTTCTTCGCGCTCGAGGACCGGCTCATGGCCGAAGGTCAGATCGGCTCCGACTTCGCCGTGCTGACGGCGGTTCGGCCGCACGACGAATGATCTTCAGTTCCGTCGAGTTCCTCTTCTACTTCCTGCCGATATTCCTGCTGGTCTACCAGGTCTCGGGCCGCCACAACGCGGTGTTGCTGGTGGGCAGCGCCGTGTTCTACGCCTGGGGTGAACTCCGGAACGCCTGGGTGCTGGCGGCGTCGCTGGCCGGGTGCTACCTCGGCGGCCTCGCGCTCGGCCGCGAGGCAGACCGCCGGGACCGCCAGCGCTGGGTGCTGGTGGTGTCGCTGCTGTTCCAGCTCTCGCTGCTCGTGGCCTTCAAGTACCTCGGTTTCCTGGCCGACACCCTGCACGACCTGGGCTGGCAGGTGTCCATCGAGCCCGGGTCGGTGCCCGTCCTGCCGGTGGGCATCTCGTTCTTCACCTTCCACGCCATGTCCTATCTGGTCGACATTTACCGCGGCCAGTTGCCCGTCGAACGCAAGCTCTCCCGGCTGACCAACTACATCCTGCTGTTCCCTCACCTGCTGGCCGGTCCCATCGTCCGGTACGCCGCCATCCGGCGGCAGCTGATCCGGCGCCACTGGACCGTGGCCCGCCTGCGCTTCGGCATGGAGCTGCTCATCATCGGTCTGGGGCAGAAGCTGCTGCTGGCCAACCCGCTGGGCGCCGTGGTCGACGCGATCTACCAGCTCGAGAGCCAGGCGCTGACCACCGCCCTGGCCTGGCTGGGCGCGATCGCCTACGCGTTCCAGGTGTACCTGGACTTCTCGGGCTATTCCCACATGGCGCTCGGACTGGCGCTGCTGCTGGGTTTCTCGTTTCCCCGCAATTTCCGTTTCCCGTTCCACGCCCTGTCGGTGCGCGAGTTCTGGCGCCGCTGGCACATCAGCCTCTCGTCCTGGCTGCGCGACTATGTGTACGCCCCGCTGGGCGGCAGCCGCCGTGGCGGGGGCCGCACCATCGCCAACATCCTCATCGTGTTCGGGCTCTGCGGCCTGTGGCACGGGGCCGGCTGGAATTTCGTCTGCTGGGGGCTCTACAACGGCGGACTCATCGTGCTGGAGCGGCTGGGGCTGGGCCGGATCACGGCGCGCTGGCCCCGCGTGTGCCAGCAGATCTACGCCTGGCTGGCCTTCACGACGGGCGTGGCCATGTTCCGCGCCGAGGACTTCGCACAGGTCGGGACGGTCTATGCCGCCATGGCCGGCTGGTCGTCCGCCACCGCAGGTGCGATGCACCCGGGCCGCTTCCTGGACGGATACACGGTGCTGGTCCTGTTGCTGGCCTTCTCATCGATGCTGCCCCTCTCGCGCTGGTTCGGTGGGCGGCATTTCGTGCGCCCGCGCTGGGCCCCGGTGCGCTGGGTCTTTCTCACGCTGGTGCTGGTCCTCAGTGCCACGAGCCTGGCGTCCGGCAGCCACAACCCCTTCCTCTACTTCCACTTCTGAGCATGAAGGCCCTGCCGACCCGCCGCGCAAATGCCCTGGTGCTGGCGCTGTGGTGCGCCCTGCTGCTGACGCCGCTGCTGGTGCACCTGTTCCGGCCGCCGCACGAGGCACCGCTGGAAAACCGGACACTCGCACCGGCGCCGGGCTGGCCCGGCACCCTGGATGAGGTGAGCACCTGGCCGGCGCGGATGCAGGCCTGGATGCGCGACCATTTCGGCCTGCGTGGCGAACTGCTGGAGGCCAGCCACCGTTGGCGCCACCAGGTGTTCGGCGATTTCCTGTCCGCCGACCTGGTCCCCGGTCAGGCGGGCGAGGTGTTCCACAACGTGTTCGGCGACATTCCGGGCAACGCGCTGCGGGTGATGTGCGGGGCCGAGCGCATTGAGCTGCCTGTGGTCGGTCAGCGGGTTGCGGAACTGCTGGCCGCGACCCATGCCGATCTGCCCCGGAGCTACCTGATGATGGTCCCCGACAAGTCGCGTCTGCGGCCTCGTTTGCTGCCCCGCTGGTTGCAGGAGGAATGCGCCGGTGGTCAGCCGCCGGCCGAATCTCTGGTTGATCGGCTGGCGCAGAAGCCCGAGACCGCAGGCCGGCTGTTCTACCCCATTGATGCGATGCGCCAGGTCGATGGGGTGGACCCGGTCTACCGTCCCTGGAACCTGCATTGGGACTTTCACGGTGCGGCCGTCGCCGCCGACTGGCTGGCTCAAGGCCAGTGGGGTCTGTCGCGCCGCTATGACGTGGCCCTGGAGCCGCGGGAGACCGAGTTCGACCTGCGGGCATTGGCGCCCGGCGTGGCGCGCCGTGACACCACCCTCGTCCCTGTCTATCCGGACGGGCGGGTGCTGGTGTGCCACAACGACGCCGCCTGCTTCCCCGAGTTCGCCGCCGAGGCCGCCCTGCTGTTCCAGGTCGCCCGTGTGCGGTCGGCCTGGCAACTGCCCGCGGGACAGCGCCGGCCCACGCTGGTCATCATCGGCGACTCCTTTGGCGACAACATCACCGAACCCCTGGCGCGCTATTTCGCCGAGGTCTGGTACCTGTCGATGAACCACCTGTCCCGGCTCAGTCCGGCGCAGCGCCGGCACGTGCGGTCGGTCGTGATCGACCAGTTCCGGCCCGACGTGTTGCTGCACGTGTACAACGAAGGCACGGTGCTGGCCGACCAGGCCCGGTATCTGGCGCGGGTCCGGGAGCTGCTGGAACCTGTACCCACCCAGTAACCCGTTTCATGGACAATTGAAACCAAGTTACAACGGAGACACCTCACATGCCCCAGCGCGCCACCAAAATCGTCGCCACCCTCGGCCCTGCGTCCAGCGATCCCGCCCTGCTTGAGGCCATGATCCGGTCTGGCGTCAACGTCGTTCGGCTGAACTTCTCGCACGGCAAGGCGCAGGACCACATCGACCGCGCCAACCTCGTGCGCGCCGCCGCCAAGCGCGCCGGCCGCGAGGTGGGCATCATGGCCGACCTGCAGGGTCCCAAGATCCGCGTCGGCAAGTTCGCCGAAGGCAAGGTGATGCTCGAACCCGGCCAGCCCTTCGTGCTGGATGCCTCGCGCACCGAGCCGGGCGACATCGCCGGCGTGGGTCTGGACTACAAGGAGCTGCCGCGCGATGTGAAGGCCGGCGACACCCTGCTGCTCAACGACGGCCTGATCGTGATGACGGTGGACAAGGTGGTCGGCGACGCCGTGCACACCACGGTCAAGCTCGGCGGCGAGCTGTCCAACAACAAGGGCATCAACAAGCAGGGTGGCGGCCTGACCGCGCCCGCGCTGACCGCCAAGGACATGGAGGACATCAAGACCGCCATGAGCCTGATGGCCGACTACGTGGCCGTGAGCTTCCCCAAGAACGCGACCGACATGGAACTGGCGCGCCAGCTGTGCAACATGGCCGCCGCGCAGTACAACCACAAGCCGGGCCTGATCGCCAAGATCGAGCGCGCCGAGGCCATCCCGGAACTGGAAAACATCCTCAAGGTGTCCGACGGCATCATGGTGGCGCGCGGTGACCTGGCGGTGGAGGTGGGCAACGCGGCGGTGCCGGGCCTGCAGAAGCGCATGATCCTGATGGCGCGCAAGATGGACAAGGTGGTCATCACCGCGACACAGATGATGGAGTCCATGATCGTCAACCCGGTGCCCACGCGCGCCGAGGTGAGCGACGTGGCCAACGCTGTTCTTGACGGCACCGACGCCGTGATGCTCAGCGCCGAGACAGCGGCCGGCAAGTACCCGCTGGAGACCGTGCAGCAGATGGCCGCCATCTGCCAGGAGGCCGAGAAGACCGACCACGACCCGCTGGAAGACGACTTCGTGGGAGCGACCTTCACCCGCATCGACCAGGCCATAGCCATGGGCGCGCTGTTCACCGCGCACCACCTCAAGGCCAAGGCCATCGTGGCGCTGACCGAGTCGGGCTCGACCGCGCTCTGGATGAGCCGCCACAGCGTGCGCATGCCGATCTATGCGGTCACGTCCAAGCTGTCCTCGCAGCGCAAGATGACGCTCTACCGCAATGTGCGGCCACTGCTGGTGGACACCAGCGCCGACCGCGACACCGCGCTGGCCGAGGCCGAGGCCGACCTGAAGGCGCGCGGCGTGATGCAGAAGGGCGACGTCTACGCCATCACCGTGGGCGAGCCCATGGGCACGCCGGGCGGCACCAACACGCTGAAGATCTGCCGGGCGGCCTGAACCGCCTGTCATCGGCACGCAAGGCCGGGCGCCTTAAAATCCCTGGAGTTACAGACCGGTTACCAACTTTGACTAGGGGATCCTCATGGCGCTCGTTTCCATGCGCGAACTGCTCGACCACGCTGCGGCCAACGGCTACGGCATTCCGGCGTTCAACGTCAACAACCTGGAGCAGGTGCAGGCCGTCATGGCCGCGGCCGACGAGGTCGGCGCACCCGTCATCCTGCAGGCCTCGGCCGGCGCCCGCAAATACGCCGGGGAAGCCTTCATCAAGCACCTGATCCAGGCCGCCGCCGAGATGTACCCGCACATCCCGATGGTGATGCACCAGGACCACGGCACCAGCCTCAAGGTCTGCGAAGGCGCCATCGGGCTGGGTTTCGGCTCAGTGATGATGGACGGCTCGCTGATGGAAGACGGCAAGACGCCGGCCAGCTTCGACTACAACGTCGACGTGACCCGCAAGGTGGTCGAACTGGCCCACAAGACCGGCGTGACCGTGGAAGGCGAACTCGGCTGCCTGGGCAACCTGGAAACCGGTGACGCCGGTGAGGAAGACGGCATTGGCGCCGAAGGCAAGCTGGACCACAGCCAGATGCTGACCGACCCCGAAGAGGCCGCCCAGTTCGTCAAGGCCACCCAGCTGGACGCGCTGGCGATCGCCATCGGCACCAGCCACGGCGCCTACAAGTTCAGCCGCCCGCCCACCGGCGACATCCTGGCCATCAGCCGCGTCAAGGAAATCCACGCCCGCATCCCCAACACCCACCTGGTGATGCACGGTTCGTCGTCGGTGCCGCAGGAATTGCGCGCCATCATCAACCAGTACGGCGGCGCCATGAAGGAAACCTACGGCGTGCCGGTGGCCGAGATCCAGGAAGCCATCAAGCACGGCGTGCGCAAGATCAACATCGACACCGACATCCGCATGGCCATGACCGGCGCGGTGCGCAAGTTCATGGCCGAGAACCCCGAGAAGTTCGACGCCCGCGAATGGCTCAAACCCGCCCGCGAAGCGGCCAAGGCGGTGTGCAAGCAGCGCTATCTGGAATTCGGCTGCGAAGGCCAGGGCGCCAAGATCAAGGGCGAGACGCTCTCCGTGATGGCCGCCCGTTACGCCAGCGGCGAGCTGGCTCAGAAGGTGGTCTGATCCCGCCGGGACCGACCTGCGATAATCTGCCGGAATGGTTCAAAGCCCGTTGACTGTTCGGTCACCGGGCTTTTTTCTTGTCTGTCACTTTCTCCGCGACCGATCATGAGCACCGCCCTGCACACCTCCGCCCTCAAGTCCCTGCCCCTGCTCGCACGCGGCAAAGTGCGCGACAACTACGCCGTGGGCGACGACCGCATCCTGATGGTGGCGTCTGACCGCATCAGCGCCTTCGACGTGATCATGGGCGAGCCCATTCCCGGCAAGGGCGCGCTGCTGACCACGCTCAGCCTGTTCTGGTTCGACCAGCTCGGCCCCAAGGGCCTGAATATCTGCCCTATCCACCTCACCGGCGACGCGCCCGAGAGCGTGGTCTCGGCCGAAGAGGCGCCCCAGGTCACCGGCCGTTCGATGCTGGTGCAGCGCCTCAAGCCCATTCCGGTGGAAGCGGTGGTGCGCGGCTACCTGGCCGGCAGCGGCTGGAAGGAATACCAGGAAAGCCGCTCGGTCTGCGGCGTGCCGCTGCCCGAAGGCCTGCAGAACGCGTCCAAGCTGCCCGAGCCGATCTACACCCCGGCCGCCAAGGCCGAGATGGGCGAGCACGACGAGAACATCACCTACGAGAAAACCGTCGAAATGGTCGGCGCCGACATCGCCGCCCAGATCCGCGACAAGGCGATTGCCCTGTACAAGGCCGCCGCCGAGATCGCGCTGAAGAAGGGCATCATCATTGCCGACACCAAGTTCGAGTTCGGCCTGGACAAGAACGGCACCGTGGTGCTGATGGACGAGGTGCTGACGCCCGATTCCTCGCGCTACTGGCCGGCCGACCAGTACGCCGTGGGCAGCAACCCGCCCAGCTTCGACAAGCAGTTCCTGCGCGACTGGCTGGAGACCGCCAAGGTCAACGGCCAGCCCTGGGACAAGGCCCCCCCCGCACCGCGCCTGCCGCGCGAGGTGATCGAGAAGACGGCCGCCAAGTACCAGGAAGCGCTGACCCGTCTGATGGGTTGACCTGCGGGGGCCCGCCCCGGGGCGGGGGCGAAGGGTTGTTCGGCCGGTGGTGCCGGTTACCGCGAGGTTACTGGGTAGAGTGCGGTCACCGAACACCAGGAGACGCACCATGTACACCGCCCACCCCCAGCGCTACGAGCGCATGCCCTACCGCACCGTCGGCAAGAGCGGCCTGAAGCTGCCTAGCATCACTCTCGGCCTGTGGCACAACTTCGGCGATGCCACGCCGATGGAAACGCAGCGCGCCATGCTGCGCACCGCTTTCGACGCCGGCATCACCCACTTCGATCTGGCCAACAACTACGGCCCGCCCGCCGGCAGCGCCGAGACCAATTTCGGTGAACACCTGCGGCGCGATTTCCGGCCCTACCGCGACGAGCTCATCATCTCCAGCAAGGCCGGCTACGACATGTGGCCCGGCCCATACGGACAGGGCGGTGGCTCGCGCAAGTACGTGCTGGCCAGCCTGGACCAGAGCCTGAAGCGCATGGGGCTGGACTACGTGGACATCTTCTATTCGCACCGCTTCGACCCCGACACTCCGCTCGAAGAAACCATGGGCGCGCTGGCCACGGCGGTGCAGCAGGGCAAGGCGCTGTACGTGGGCATTTCCAGCTACTCGGCCGGCAAGACGCGCGAGGCCGCGGCCATCCTGCGGCAGATGGGCGTGCCGCTGCTGATCCACCAGCCGTCCTACAGCCTGCTCAACCGCTGGGTCGAGGAAGCGCTGCTCGACACCCTGCAGGCCGAGGGCATGGGCTGCATCGCCTTCAGCCCGCTGGCGCAGGGCCTGCTGACGAACAAGTACCTGAACGGCGTGCCGCAGGATGCGCGCATCCACCGCCCCGGGGGCGGATCGTTCAAGCAGGAACACCTGAGCGAACAGAACCTGATCCATGTGCGCGCACTCAACGACATGGCGCAGGCGCGCGGCCAGAGCCTGGCGCAGATGGCCGTGGCCTGGGTGCTGCGCCATCCGGGCATGAGCTCGGCGCTGATCGGCGCCAGCAAGCCCGAGCAGATCACCGAGCTGGTCGGCGCGCTGCAGAACCTGCACTTCAGCGCCGACGAACTCGCCGCCATCGACCAGCACGCGGTGGACGGCGGCCTCAACCTCTGGAAGAAGCCTTCGACCGACCAGCGGCTGTGACGCCGGGCGCCGCCCGGGCCGGGTCCAGCGACATTTCCTGGGCGAGCGCCAGCGACTCCTGCATCACCGCGCGGGTGGCCGGGCTGAGCGGGCCGGTGCGTGCCAGCGCCAGCGCGATGTGGCGCACGATGGGCGGGTCCAGCAAGCGCGCGGCCTGGAAGCGGTGCTGGCTGCGCGCCACGTCGATGGCGTAGGACCCGAGCAGCGCGTAGGCGCCGCCCTGCGAGGCGATGCCCAGCTGCAGCGCGAGCGAATCGGCCTCCAGCACCACGTTGAGCTGCACGCCGCGCTGGCGCGCCACCTGCTCCAGCTGGTCGCGCCAGCTGCTGGGGCGGCAGAAGGCCACCAGCGGCAGGCCGTCCAGCGCCCTGAACTTCACCGTCGGTTTCGCGGTCACCGCGTCGCCCTCCGGGCCGACGAGGTAGGTCTGCGCCTCGGCCAGCGACAGCGCGTCGCTGCCGTTGGGCTGGCCGTGGCGGAACAGCAGGGCCAGGTCCAGGCTGCCGTCGTCCAGCCAGGTCTCCAGCTGCGCGCCCTGGCCTTCGCGCACGCTCAGCTGCACCAGCGGGTGCTGCTGGCGCAGGCGGGCGAACAGCGTGCTCACGAAGGGGTGGGCCAGCGACGGGATGGTGCCCAGGCGCACGCGGCCCATGGTCTGGCCGGCGGTGGCGCGGACGTCGTTCTCCAGCTGCTCGGTGCTGCGCAGCCAGACCCGCACCTTGGGCGCGATGCGCTGGCCGAAGGCCGTGAGTGCGACACCCCGGCCGGTGCGCTCGAACAGGCGCCCGCCGCACCGCTGCTCCAGCTCGGCGATCTGCCGGCTCACATGCGGCTGGCTGGTGCCGTGCAGCAGCGCGACCCTGCTCAGGCTGCCGGTTTCGGCGGCGTCGAGGAACAGCTTCCAGAGCAAAGGATTCATGGACGTGACATGCAGAAAACGTATGTCTGAAATGTACCGTCAGACAGTTCCGCTATGGGTTGCGTTGACCGACAGTCCGTTCCACGGCGGCGGACCTGCAGGGCCCCGCCGCCCAGGCGGTCACCGGGCAGAAAGCACGGCGGCTGTGCCGAACGAACCCCTTGCTGAGGAAATGCCATGAAAGCTCCTGATCTGCGCGGCCTGAACCCCGCCCCCGTGACCCCCTTCACCCGCGACGGCGCCGTCGACTACGCGGCCATCCAGCGCCTGGGCCGCTGGCTGGCCAGCGTGGACGGCGTCAAGAGCCTGACCGTGCTTGGCCACGCCGGCGAGGGCACCTTCCTCGAACGCGACGAGCAGTTCAAGGTGATCGAAGCCTTCCGCAAGGCGGTGGACGACAAGCTGCCCATCATCGCCGGCATCACGCTCGAAGGCACCCAGGTGGCGGCCGCCGAAGCCCGGCGCGCCGTGGAGGCAGGCGCTGCCGCCGGCCTGGTCTATCCCTCGCACGGCTGGCTGCGCTTCGGCTACCAGAAGGGCGCACCGCAGGACAAGTACAAGGCCATCTACGAGGCCAGCGGCCTGCCGCTGATCCTGTTCCAGTACCCCGACGCGACCAAGTGCACCTACGACCTGGAAACGCAACTGGACATTGCCGCCCTGCCTGGCGTGTTTGCCATGAAGAACGGTGTGCGCAACATGAAGCGCTGGGACCGGGAGATCCCGGTCATCCGCGCCGAGCGCCCCGACCTGCAGATCCTGACCTGCCACGACGAGTACTTGCTGCACACCATGTTCGACGTGGACGGCGCGCTGGTGGGCTATGGCTGCATCGCGCCCGAGCCGCTGGTCGAGATGATCAAGGCCGGCAAGGCCAAGGACTACAAAAAGGCGCGCGAACTGCACGACCGCCTGCTGCCGGTGACCGCCAACGTCTACCACCGCGGCTCGCACATGGAGGGTTCGGTGGCGTTGAAGTGGGCACTGGTGGCGCGCGGCATCCTCGAGCACGCCACGGTGCGCAGCCCGCTGCTGCCGCTGGCCGAAGGCGCCGAGCACGAAATCGCCGCCGCCATGCGCGCCGCAGGCCTGGGCCTGGCGCAGTGAGACTCCTCAGGCGCGCCGGGCCGGCGCGCCTACCATCCACCCGTGGAGACAAGAAGCATGAAGACCAAGATCTGGATGGCCGCCCTGGCGCTGGGGCTGTCGCTGACGGCGCCGGTGCAGGCGCAGGGCCAGTTCCCGTCGGGCACGCTCAAACTGGTCGTTCCCTTTGCCGCCGGCGGCGGGGTGGACCAGGCGGCGCGCCTGCTGGGCCGGCAGCTGCAGACCGACCTGGGCGTGTCGGTGATCGTCGAGAACAAGGCCGGCGCCAGCGGCACCATCGGCGGCAAGGCGGTGCAGATGGCCACGCCCGATGGCATGACCCTGCTGTTCTCGGCCGCCACCCACGTGCTGGCCAGGCAGGTACTGGCCAACCCGCCCTACGACCCGCAGGCCGACTTCGCGCCGGTGGCGCGCGTGGGCGAGGCGCCGCTGATGCTGGTGATTCCGCCCGGCGCACCGCAGAAGAACCTGAAGGAGGTGCTGGACGCCGCACGTGCACAACCCGACAAGTGGACCGCCGCCGTGCCGGCCCTGGGTGCGCCCAGCCATCTGGCGACGCTGCTGCTGGCCCAGCAGGGCAGCCTCAAACTGACCATGACGCCGTACAAGGGCACCGCGCCTGCGCTGGCCGACGTGGCTGGCGGCCATGTGCAGTTGCTGATGGATTCCATCATTTCGATCCAGGCCATGGCGAAAAGCGGCAAGGTCAAGGCCATCGCCACCACCATGGCGCGCCGCAGCAAGGTGGTGCCGGACGTGCCCACCGCGGCCGAAAGCGGCTATCCCGGCATGGTCTACGAGTCCTGGTACGGCGTCTGGGCGCCCAAGGGCACGCCGGAAGACCGGGTGCAGCTGCTGAACAAGGCCGTCAACAAGGCTGTGGACCAGCTGGCGAAATCGGGCGCCCTCGACACCCTGGGGATCGAGCCGGTGCAGGAGAGCATCGAGCAATTCCGCAAGTACGTGGCCGCCGACGTGACCCGCAGCGCCGAGCTGCTCAAGGGGGCTGGCTTCAAGCCTGAGTGAGGCGGCTCAGTTCAGCGCCATGCTGAGCTTGCGCCGGTACTGCGAGACCAGCTGCGCCTGCGGGTCTTCCTGCACCGCCGCCTTGCCCGCCAGCTCGATGCCGCCGGCGCTCTTGCCGGCCGCGGCCGGGTCGGCCTTGGGCTTGGGCGGGGTCATGAGTTCGAGCAGGCCGACGTAGGTCTTGCGCGGGGCCTCGTCGTCCCACTTCTTGTCGCGCATGATGATCTCCAGCAGCTCTTCGAGCGCGGCGGGCCATTCGCCCATGGCGATCAGCACGCGGCTCTTGGCGAAGCGGGTCTCGAAGTCGCGCTTGTTCTGGCCGATCAGCTCGTCGAATTTCTCCAGCGGCCACTGCCCGCGCGGGTCGGTGCCGACGAACTCCAACGCGTTGAGCCACTGGGCCAGCGCGTCAAAACGCAGCGGCACCGGGATGCGCGAGAGCGTGGGCGCCAGCGCCCCGGCGGCCTGTTCGAACAGACCGTGGCTGATGCACTGGCGGATCAGTTCGAAACGCAGGTCGTCGTTGTCGGGCGCCTGGGCCACGGCCTGGGCCAGCTTCTCCAGCGCGGAGCCGGCCTCGGCCTCATCGGCGCCGTTGGCCAGCATCTGCTGTGCCTCGTCGGCCTCGGCCAGGGCGGCCAGCTCGTCCTCGCTGGGCAGGTGCTTGTCCAGGAAGGCCTTGATCTGGCCCTCGGGCAGGGCGCCCATGAAGCCGTCGACGGGCTGGCCGTTCATGAGCAGCACGCAGGTCGGGATGCTGCGGATGCCGAAGGCCGCGGCCAGCTGCTGCTCCTGGTCCGAGTCGATCTTGACCAGCTTGAAGCGGCCGCCGTACTCGGCCTCGACCTTCTCCAGGATGGGGCCGATGACCTTGCAGGGGCCGCACCAGGTGGCCCAGAAATCGACCAGCACCGGGGTGTGCATGGAGGCTTCGATGACCTCGGCTTCGAAGTTGGCGACGGTGACGTTGATCATGGCGTGCAGCGGTGGTGTGGGGGCGGGACGTGGCGGCCGGCGTGGCGCGAAACGTAAAATCCGCACTTTACCGGAGCCGCCCGCCCGCGGGCTCCGGCTTCACCCGAGTCCCCTTCCAACAGCGCCCGCCCGGCGCGCACGAGAGCCTTCCCCATGAGCACACCCCTGGTTGGCGTCGTCATGGGTTCCAGCAGCGACTGGGACACCATGCAGCACGCCGTGCAGATCCTCAAAGACTTCGGCATCGCGCACGAGGCGCGCGTGGTCTCGGCCCACCGCATGCCCGACGACATGTTCGCCTACGCCGAAGCCGCCGCAGGCCGGGGGCTGAAGGCCATCATCGCCGGCGCCGGGGGCGCGGCCCACCTGCCGGGCATGATCGCCGCCAAGACGGTGGTGCCGGTGCTGGGCGTGCCCGTGATGTCCAAAGCGCTGTCGGGCGTGGACTCGCTGCACTCCATCGTGCAGATGCCCAAGGGCGTGCCGGTCGCGACCTTCGCCATCGGCCCCGCCGGTGCCGCCAACGCGGCGCTCTTCGCCGTGGCCCTGCTGGCCAACGAAGACCCGGCGCTGCGCCAGTGGCTGCTGGCTTTCCGCGCCGAGCAGACCGAAGCGGCCCGCAACATGACCCTGCCTGTCTGATCCCATGAGCCTCAAACCCCTCCTGCCCGGCGCCCTGTCAGACCGTGGCCAACAGATGACCCTGGGCGTCATGGGTGGCGGCCAGCTCGGCCGCATGTTCGTGCAAGCCGCCCAGGCCATGGGCTACTTCACCGCGGTGCTGGACCCCGATCCGGCCAGCCCGGCCGGCCTGGTGGCGCACTTCCATATCGAGACGCCCTACGACGACGAGCAGGGCCTGGCCCAGCTGATGCAGCGCTGCGACGCCATCACCACCGAGTTCGAGAACGTGCCGGCGCCCGCGCTCATCACCCTGGGCGCGCACCGCCCGGTGGCGCCCTCGGCCAACTGCGTGGCCGTGGCGCAGGACCGCATCCAGGAGAAGGCCCACTTCGTGCAGTGCGGCCCGATCAGCGGGGTCTACCCGGCGCCCTACGCGGCCATCGAGACGTCCGAGCTGCTGGCGGCGGTGCCGGCCGACCTGCTGCCCGGCATCATCAAGACCGCGCGCCTGGGGTACGACGGCAAGGGCCAGATCCGCGTGAAGAACCGCGAAGAACTCGCCGCCGCCTGGGAGCAGCTGGGCCGGGTGCCCTGCGTGCTGGAAAAGCTGATGCCGCTGCAAAGCGAGTGCTCGGTCATCGTGGCGCGCGGCGCCGACGGCCAGGTGGTCGCCTTCCCGGTGCAGAAGAACACCCACCGCGACGGCATCCTGGCGCTGACCGAGGTGTATGAGGGCGCGGTGCCGGCCGATCTGGCGGCGCGCGCGCAGGCCAGCACGGTGGCGATTGCGAACCACCTGAACTACGTTGGCGTGCTCTGCGTCGAGTACTTCGTGGTCGACAATGGCCAGGGCGGCAGCGACCTGATCGTCAACGAGATGGCGCCGCGGCCGCACAACAGCGGCCACTACACGCAGAACGCCTGCGACATGTCCCAGTTCGAGGCGCAGGTGCGCACCCTGGCCGGCCTGCCGCTGCCCGTGCCGCGCCAGCACAGCCCGGCCATCATGGTCAACCTGCTGGGCGACCTCTGGTTCAACCCCAATGGTGTGCGCAGTGCCGCCAGCGAACAGCCGGTGTCGCCGCCCTGGGCGCAGGTGCTGGCGCTGCCGGGCACCCATCTGCACCTGTACGGCAAGCTCAGCGCCCGCCCGGGCCGCAAGATGGGCCACCTGAACATCACCGGCGACTCGGTGGTGCAGGTGCGCGAGACGGCTTCCAAAGTCCTCGCCCTGCTCGGCCTGCCCGCGCTGGACTGAATCCCGTGCCCCTGACCCTGAACGCCAGCGATCCGGCGGCCATCGAGCAGGCCGCGCAGCGCCTGGCCGCGGGCGGCCTGGTGGGCATGCCGACCGAAACCGTCTACGGCCTGGCGGCCGATGCAGGCAACGCCAGCGCGGTGAGCCGCATCTTCACCGCCAAGGGCCGGCCCAGCGACCACCCGCTGATCGTGCACATCCCCCCGGCCGAAGCCGGCGACTGGCGCGCGTCGGTGGCGCAGCTGGCGCACAGCGTGCCGGACTTCGCCGTGGCGCTGATGGCCGCCTTCTGGCCGGGTCCGCTGACCCTGATCCTGCCGCGCCGGCCCGAGGTGGCCGCGGTGGCGGCCGGTGGCCAGGACTCGGTGGGCGTGCGCTGTCCGGCGCACCCGGTGGCGCAGTCGCTGCTCAAAGCCGCGCGCGCCCATGGCGTGCTGGGCGTGGCGGCGCCCAGCGCCAACCGCTTCGGCCGTGTCAGCCCGACCACGGCCGCGCACGTGGCCGAGGAGTTCGCCGAGCTGGGCGACGAACAACTGCTCATCCTCGACGGCGGCGCCTGCCCGGTGGGCATCGAATCGACCATCGTGGACTGCTCGCGCGGGCACCCGGTGCTGCTGCGACCGGGCATGCTCACGCCGGCGCAGATCGAGGCCGCCTGCGGTCAGCCCCTGCGCGAGCGCGACGAGGCGGCGCCCCGTGCCTCGGGCACGCTGGAGTCGCACTACGCGCCGCGCGCCAAGGTGCGGCTGATGTCGGGCGAGCAGATCCAGGCCGCGCTGGACGTACTGGGCCAGGACGCGAAGCACATCGCCGTGTACACCCGCACCACACAGCGGGCCGCCCGCGCCGTGGTGCAGCGCCGCATGCCGGCGGATGCCGCCGCCTGCGCGCAGGAGCTGTTCGCGGTGCTGCGCGAACTGGACGCCATCGGCGTGAAGCTGATCTGGGTCGAGACGCCGCCCGAAGGCGCCGAGTGGGACGGCGTTCGCGACCGGTTGCAGCGCGCCGCGGCCTGACGCGGGCGAATCTTTCCCTCAAGTTCGGCGGCGGTCGGCCGATAGCCCCTGCAGGATGCCCGTCAGGGCGCCTGCACCTCCGTCCGCCGAACCACCTGCGAGCCCGCCGTGAACCGCAACCACTTCGCTTTCCAGAGCGTCAGCGACGACCGTCTGGCCATCAACGACGCCACGAGACACCAGTACTACAGCACCATGCAGGCCGAGACCTGCGACGACGACCTGCTGCTGGCTGCGCTCAACCGCCGCAAGGCGCGCGCGCTGATCGCCCGCCGCGACCACCGCCGGCTGGGCATCGGGCTGGTGGTCCTGGCGGTGTGTGTCGTGCCCGCACTGGTCTGGTGGCTGGGCTGAACCCCCACCCGCGGCGGCTTCAGTCGGGCAGGGCGGCGGTCCACTCGACCAGGGTGTCGAGCGCCGGGCGTGCCGCCATGGCGTTCGGGTGGTTGATGAACCCGACCACCACGTAACGACCACCGTTGCCCGCGTTCACATAGCCGGCGATGCCGGTCACGTCGCGCAGCGTGCCGGTCTTGAGCCAGGCGTTGCCATAGGCCGGGCTGCCCGGCTCCCGGCCGACGCGGGCCGCCGTGCCCTTGACCCCGGCCACCGACAGCGACTGGACGAAGGTCGCGCCGCGGGGGTGGCGGGCCGCGTGCAGCAGCAGATCGCCCAGGGCCTCGGGCGTGATGCGCTCGATGCGCGAGAGGCCCGAGCCGTTTTCCATCACCGGCACGGTGTGGCGGATGCCGAAGGTGGTTCTCCACCAGCGCGCGACGATCTCGCGCGAACGCTCCAGCCGGCCCTGGCGTTCGGGCGTGAGCCGGCCGCGCGGCACGGTCATCGAATCCACCCGCGCGGGCGCCAGCTGCCCCAGCGTGAGGAACAGCTGCTGCGCCATCACGTTGTTGCTCCACTGGTTGACGTCCGCAATGATCTCCGACAGCGGCAGCGACCGGGCCTCGTGCAGCAGGCGGGCGCGGGACGGGGTGGGGCCCATGACCACCTTGCCGGTGAGCGCGCCGCCGCTGTTGCGCCACAGCCCTTCGAGGGCGCGCGCCGCGTAGCTGGCCGGGTCCTGGTAGGCCACCGGCCACTCCTTGTCGCCGCAGCCCACCGGGTAGCGGCCGGTGAAGCGGATCGCGTTGACATCGTCGAAACGGGCGCCGATGGCGCCGCGCCAGTCGCCGCAGCCGCCACCGCGCGCCAGCGGCAGCGTGGCGTCCACCGCCAGACCGGCCATCGGCGGCTCGCTGACCACGCGCGCCACGCCAGCGGCCGGGTCGGGAAAGAACTTGAGCACCACCGACTTGAAGTTCACCAGCAGCGCGTCGGGGCCGGCGTTGTAGGGCCGCAGCGCCTCGCCGTCGAAGGCGCCGGGGTCGCGCGGCGGCAGGTCGAAGGCGCTGTTGTCCAGCACCATGTCGCCCAGCACGACCACCACCCCCAGGTTCTGCAGCGCCTGGAAGGCGCCCTGGATGCGTTCGAGCACCAGCTTGGGGTCGCCGCCGCCCTTGATGTAGAGGTTGCCGCGCAGCGTGCCTTTGTCCACCACGCCGTCGGTGTAGAAGCGGGTCGACCAGGTGAAATCGGGGCCGAGCAGGTCCATCGCGGCGTAGGTGGTCACCAGCTTCATCACCGAGGCCGGGTTGACCGGCTGTTCGGTGTTGAAGCGCACCCGGGCGGCACCGGGGCCACCGACCGGCAGCACCAGGGCCGACATGGCCGCCGCGGGCACCTGGGCGCGCTGCAGGGCCGCCAGCACCGACGGTGGCAGGCCGGTCTGCACGGGGGGCTGGGGTGCCGCGGCGCGCGGACCGGCGGCTGGCAAGGCCGCAGGAGCGGTGGCGGATGGTGCGCCGGGGGCATGCAGGCCCGCCTCCGGGGTGAGCCGCAACTCGTCGGCCGACAGCTCCTGTTCCTGCGCCTGTGCGAGCGCACCGCCGCTGACCAGGGTCAGCAGCAGGCCGGTCAGCAGGGCGGTGTGCAGGGGGTGTCGCATGGAGTGCCGATTATGGGTCCGGGCCCCTCACGGATAATCCCCCGAATGCCTGTTTCCGACCTGCGTTTTCTGGCGATCGACTCCAGCACCGACACCCTGTCGGTGGCCCTGGGCTCGGGCGCGCCCGGCGAGACGCCGCTGGCGTTCACAGGACCGGGCGCGGCCCAGGCCTCGGCCACGCTGCTGCCGGCCGTGCAAACGCTGCTGGCGCAGGCGGGTTGGTCGCTGGCCTCGCTGGACGCCATCGTGTTCGGGCGCGGCCCGGGCTCGTTCACCGGCCTGCGCACCGCCTGTTCGGTCGCACAGGGCCTGGCCTACGGCGCGGGAGGGCGGCCGGTGCTGCCGGTGGACACCCTGCTGGCGCTGGCCGAATCGGCCCGGCTGCAGCGGGTCGCCGACGGCCAGGCCGTGCCCGCCGCGATCGCTGCCCTGCTGGACGCCCGCATGGACGAGATGTATGTGGCCCTGTACGCCTGCGGCCCCGACGGGTTGCGGACCGGGCCGCTGCAGGCGCCGCGCCTGTGTGCCCCGCAGGACCTGGGCGACTGGCTGCGTGGGGTGGCGCCAGACCAAGGGCGCGACGTCCTGCTGGCCGGCAATGTGTTCGAGGTGTACCGCGACCGGCTCGACCTGCCGGCGCTCCCCCGGCAGCCCGCGCTGCCCACGGCCCAGGCCCTGCTGTCGCTGGCGCCGGCGCTGATGGCGGCGGGCCACACGGTGGACGCGCGCGAAGCGCTGCCGCTGTACGTGCGCGACAAGGTTGCGCGCACCACGCTGGAGCGGGAGGGCCGGGCATGACCGCCCTGGCTGCGCCCTGGCCTGCGGCGGTCGCCGATCCCCAGCGCGGCCGCCGGGTGGCCTTCGAGCCCATGACGGACGCCGACCTGGACGCAGTCTGCGAGGTCGAGAAGACGGCCTACGCCCATCCCTGGTCGCGGCGCCATTTCGCCGATTCGCTGGCCAGCGGCCACCCCGCCGTGATGCTGCTGGCCGAGCCCCTGCCGGGTGAGGTGCCGCACCCCAAGCGTGGCGATGGCCGGGTGCTGCTGGGTTACCTGGTGGCCATGCCCGGCGTGGACGAGGTGCACCTGCTCAACATCACGGTCGCGCCCGCGCAGCAGCGCCAGGGCTGGGCGCGCTTCATGCTGGACGCCCTGGTGCTGTGGTCGCGCGGCCAGGGCGCGCAGTGGCTCTGGCTGGAGGTGCGTGCGGGCAACGAACCGGCGCGCACGCTCTACACCCGCTATGGTTTCCAGCAGGTGGGGCTGCGCCGCGGGTACTACCCGGCCGGGGGGCTGCAGCGCGAGGACGCGGTGGTGATGAGCCTGGACCTGGCGGTCCGTGGCCCGGGAGGCGGTGTATGACCGACGCCCACGACGACGCCACCTCGTTCGTGCCGCATCTGGACGCGCGCCAGCGCGCCATGCTGGCCGAGATGGGCGTGCGCGTCTGGGCGCCGCGCGCCGAGGCGGTCACGGCGGAGCTTGCGCCGGCCCCGGTGCCTGAGGTGTCCGCCCCGATGGCGCCCCCGCCGGTCGAGCCCCGTCCTCCCGCACATCCTGCGCCAGCCGCCGCGCCAAGAGCGGCTCCTGCGGCACCGGCCGTTGCGCCGGCCGCCCCGCCCACGGCCGCCGAGCGCCTGCGCCCGGCCGGTGTGGCGCAGATGGACTGGCCGGCGCTGCAGGCGGCCGTAGCCGGCTGCGAGGCCTGTGGCCTGTGCAAGACGCGCCGCAACACGGTGTTCGGTGTCGGCGACACCCGGACCGACTGGATGATCGTCGGCGAGGCGCCGGGCGAGAACGAGGACCTGCAGGGCGAGCCCTTCGTGGGCGCGGCCGGCCAGCTGCTGGACAACATGCTGCGCGCCGTCGGCCGCACCCGCAGCGGCGAAGGCACGAAAGGCGCCTACATCGCCAACGTGCTCAAGTGCCGCCCGCCCGCCAACCGCAACCCGCAGCCGCAGGAGGTCGCACAGTGCGAGCCCTACCTGGCGCGGCAGGTGGCGCTGGTGAAGCCCAAGATCATCGTGGCCATGGGGCGCTTTGCGGTCCAGTCGCTGCTGCGGACGGAGGAGCCCATCGGCCGCCTGCGCGGGCGCGTGCACCGCTACGAGGGCGTGCCGGTGATCGTGACCTACCACCCCGCCTACCTGCTGCGCACCCCGGCCGACAAGGCCAAGGCCTGGGAAGACCTGTGCCTGGCGATGGAGACGGCCGAAGGCCTCTGACGGTCCGGGGGCAGGGGTTCCCCCGGGTTGGCGGCCCGCGCCGGTCGCGCGATCCTGCGGTCATCACCAACGACGGGAGACCCCCATGACCCAGCTCTTCGACGCCCCCCTCATCGGCACCGGCCCGCGCAAGGTGCTGTGCCTGCATGGCTGGTTCGGCCATGCCCGCGGCTGGGGCCCCATGGTCCAGCACCTGGACAAGGACGCCTTCACCTACGCCTTCCTCGACCAGCGCGGCTACGGCCACCGCAAGGACAGCGGCGGCCCCTACACCATGGCCCAGATCGCGCAGGACGCGCTGGCGCTGGCCGACGCGCTGGGCTGGGACCGCTTTGCCCTGGTCGGGCATTCGATGGGCGGGCTGGCGATCCAGCAGCTGCTGGCCGACGCACCGCAGCGGGTGCAGGCCCTGGTGGGCGTGACCCCGGTGCCGGCCTCGGGTGTGCCTTTCGACGACGCGGGCTGGACCTTCTTCTCGGCCGCGGCCAAGGACGTGGGCACGCGCCGCGCCATCATCGACCTGACCACCGGCAACCGGCTCTCGGGCGTCTGGCTCGACGGCATGGCCCGGCGCTCGCTGCAGCACTCGGATGAAACCGCGGTGGCCGACTACCTGGTGGCCTGGGCCAAGACCTCGGTGCTGGACCGGGTGCAGGGTCAGACCCTGCCGGTGCTGGTGATCGCGGGCGAACACGACCCGGCGCTGGGCGCCGAGACCTGCAAGGCCACCTGGCTGCAGCACTACCCGAATGCCACGTTGGAGGTGATGGCCAACGCCGGCCACTACCCGATGGACGAGACGCCGATCGCGCTCGCGACGTCCATCGAACGTTTCCTGATGAAGGCGATGTGACTCAGGTGGCCGCGGTGGAGCGGGCGGGCCACAGCACCGTGGCGATCGAGAGCATCACCAGCGCCACGGCGGTCCAGTCCTGCCAGTGCAGCACCTCGCCCAGCCACCAGGCGCCGCTGAACACGCCCAGCACCGGGATGAACATCACCGACAGCGTGGACGCGATGGGCGGCAGCTCGCGCGCCAGCACCAGCCAGGCCACCTGCGCGAAGGCGAACACGCCGACCGCGTTGTAGGCGATGGCCGCCCACTGCGCGGGGTTGGGGGCCAGCCACTGGCCGCGCTCGAACAGCAGCGCCAGCGTCGACATCCACAGCGTGGTCGCCACCGTCATCCAGAAGCTGATCGCCAGCGTGGGCGCAGCGATGCGGGTACGGCGCATCAGCTGCGTGCCGACGGCCCAGGTGGCGGCGGCCACCAGCATCATCGCCACGCCCAGCGGCCGCCCCGAGAGGGTGGTGATCTCGTGCCACAGCAGCAGCACCACGCCCAGCGCGGCGGCGGCCACGCCGGCCCAGGCGCGCGTCACCAGCCGCTGACCGAACCACAGCGCGCCGATCACGGCCGAGAACACCGGCATGGTGTAGCCCAGGATGGCGGCGCGCCCGCTGGAGAGCGACTGGACCGCCAGGATCGCCAGTGTGTGCCAGAAGAACATGTTGAACACGGTGAGCAGGGCCAGCTCGGGCCAGTGTTCGCGACCGATGGTGAAGGGCACGCGGCGCAGCCACAGGAAGCCGCCCAGCAGCGGCAGCCCCAGCCACATGCACAGGGCGCGGAAGGTCAGCGGTGGAAAGCCGGTGACCCCGAACTTCATGATCGGCCAGTTGATGCCCCAGACCAGGGTGAGCAGGACGAGCAGAACGAGTTGCTGGCGGGAAAGCGACATGTGCAGAGCATCACGGTGATGGGGGCGGTTGTCGATGAAGCGGAACGGATTCTTAAGCGGATTTAATAAAATCGTCCGCTTTGCCCGAATCCGACGCCTCCGGTCGGTCGTGATTGTTGTCCAACCAACGCCCGCCGGCCCATGGAAATCATCTGGTATCTGGAATTCATCGCACGGTTCTCGCTCAACCTGGGCGCAGCCAGTGTGCTGATGTTTGGCCTTTATTACAGAAGGCACCACAACCGCGACACCGCGGTCTCCGCCCTGCTGCTCAACGTGTTCGTGTTCGCCGTGCTCACGGTGCTGGCAGACGTGCAGTTCTCGCTGGCGGCGGGTTTTGGCCTGTTCGCGATCCTGGCGCTGTTCACGCTGCGCTCCGAGCAGCTGTCCCGGGTGGACATCGCCTACTTCTTCGGCAGCGCCTCGATGGCGGTGCTGTTCGCCATCAACGCGATCGACCGCGGCCTGATGCTCATCATCATCCTGGCGATGCTGGCCTCGGTTTACGTGCTGGACCACCCCAGGCTCAGCCGCCCGTTGCGCAGCACGCGCATCAAGCTGGACATGGACCGCAGCTTCGACGTGGGCGACGAGGCCGCGGTGGTCGAGGCCGTGGGCCGCCAGACCGGGCTGAAGGCGCAGCGCGTGCAGCTGGTGCGGGTGTGCGGCATCACCGAGACCGTGGAGCTGCAGGTTGAGTACTGATCGTCCGGGCGCCGTCCCCGCGTCCCGGCTGGCCGGCTTCGCCGCCATCGGCCTGGCCGAGCTGAACGGGCAGGCCGCCTTGCTCAAGCGGCTGGAGCGCAAGTACGTGCTGGACCCGGCGGCGCTGGACGGCCTGTTCGACGTGCTGCGCTTCAGCCACACGGTGCTGGAAATCGACGGCCTGCGCTCGCACGGCTACCAGAGCCGCTACTACGACACGCCCGACCTGCTGTGCTTCCGGGCCCACAACCAGGGCCGGGCCAACCGCTTCAAGCTGCGCATCCGGCGCTACGAGGACAGCGGCCTGGCCTTCTGCGAGCTCAAGGAAAAGACCCGGGTGGCGGCGACCGCCAAGTCGCGCGTGCCCCTGAGCGACCCGTCGGACCTCGGCGACGACTTCGGCGGCCTGCTCGGCCGCATCCGGCAGATCGCCGGCGCCGCGGCCGACCGCTGCTTCCTGCCGACGCTGGACGTGAGCTACCGGCGCATCACCCTGTTCGACGCGCGCGACCAGACCCGGGTCACCATCGACACCGGCCTGTCGTTCGGCCATGCCACCGAACCCGGGGTCCACCAGAGCACGGGCAGCGTGATCGTCGAGGTCAAGTCGGCGCGGCCGATGTCGCTGACCGACCGCCTGCTGCGCGATGCCGGCCTGCGGCCGCAGACGCAGATGTCCAAGTACTGCATCGGCCTGCTGGCGTGCGGGCTCTGGACCGGTGCCAGCCGCTTCGGCGCCAACCACCGGCGGCTGGACTGCCAGCCGGTGGCGCCTGCCGCCCTGTTGGTGGCCGCGGCGGGGGTGGCGGCATGAGGTTACTGACCGGTCTGGGCCAGGCCCTGCGCGGGCTGGTGCTGCTGCTGGCCTGTGCCTGCTGGCCGGCGCAGGCGGCCGACATCATCAGCCCGCCGCAGTTCTCGCACGAGGCGGGGTTCCATCCCTACACCTTCAAGCTCAAGCTCTACCACCCCGACGCCGGGGTCTCGATCTTCTACACGCTGGACGGTTCGACGCCCTACGTGCAGTTCCCCTACGAGCGCAGCTTCCAGTACAAGACCGCCTACCGCCGCTCGCCGCGCAGCAAGGACGGTGTGCTGGAAAAAGGGCGGCTGGTGACGCTGCCGTACCGCGGGCCGATCAAGCTCTCCCGCGTGATGAGCGGCGCGGGCCGCTACGCCCGCATCCCCACCAGCTACGGCGACCAGCCGGTGGCGCATCTGCCACCGGCACCCCCCGGCGCGGACCCCTATGGGCTGCAGCGGGTGTGGGACGAGTTCCTGGAGTACTCGCGCAATGGGATCGACGCCTGGGCGGGTGCAGACCCGGCGCAGGCGCTGGTGCACCCCCGCGCCAGCGATGGTCAGGTGGACCGGGCCGTGGTGGTGCGGGCGGTGGCGGTCGGTCCGCGCGGCGAGCGCAGCCACGTCGTGACCCGCAGCTTCTTCTTCGGCAACCCGGCGCGTTTTGGTCTGCCGGTGGTCGCGCTCACGGCCGATCCCGAGGACCTGTTCGGTTACGAACAGGGCGTGCTGGTGGCCGGGCGGCGCTTCGACGCCTGGCGCGAACGGCATCCGCACCACACCGCCACCGCGGGCACGGCCGATGCCAACTGGCGCGACGAGGGCGACAGCTCCGAGCGTGCCGTGCACGTCGAATACCTGGGCATGGAAAACGGCCGGCTGCAGTCCCAGCCGGCCGCGCAGTCGGCGGGTCTGCGGGTGCACGGGGCCTTCAGCCGGGCGGCGACCAACAAGTCCATGCGCCTGCACGCGCGCAAGCGCTACGGCCAGGACGACATGGACGCGTTCGGCACCATGGACCGGCCGTTCCCGGCCAAGCAGGTCATCCTGCGCAACGCGGGCAACGACCGCACAGGGGCGCTGTTCCGGGACGCCGTGCTGCACCGGGTGTTGGACGGTCTGCACCTGGAGGTCTCGCGCAGCCGACCGGTGTCGGTGTTTGTGAACGGTGAGTACTGGGGGCTGTTCAACCTGCGCGAGCGCCTGGGCGATGACCACTTCGCCGGGCTGGCCGGGGTCAAGGATTCGGACATCGAGCTCAGCCGCAACTACGGCGTCACCGAGGAGCAGCCGGGCATGGCGCCCGAATGGCTGGACCTGATCGGGCGCATCGAGGCCGCCACGGCGGCGGGCCGGCCGGTGGGGCCGGTGGCCGAGGCCGAGATGGACCTGGCCAGCTACATCGACCTGCACATCGCGCAGATCTACGTCGGCAACATCGACTGGCCCTTCAACAACATGCAGGCCTGGCGCGTGCGTCCGTCGGCCTCGGTGCCCCCGCGGGCCCAGGCACACCGCAAATGGCACTGGCCGGCCAACGACATGGACGCCTCCTTCCACGTGCCGGGCACCCCCAAGCTCACCGACATGCTGTCGGAGCAGGGGCCGCGCGGCCGGCCGGACCTGGCCTGGAGCACCCGGCTGTTCCGCGCGCTGATGAAGGACCCGGCGGTCCGGGCGCGGTTCCTGCAGCGCTATGTGGACCTGCTGAACACCCGCTTCGCACCGGAGCGCGTGCACCGATTCGTCGACCAGTACCGCGGGGAGATCGCCACCGAAGTGCCGCACCACATCAACCGCTGGCGCGTGCCGGCCGACGTGGCGGCCTGGGAGCGCTCGGTCCGCCACGTCAAGGGGTTTGCCAGCCAGCGGGTGGGGGCGCAACTGGCGGAGTTCCAGTCGCTGTTCGGGCTGGAGGCGCCGGTGGCGATCCAGCTGGGGCCGCTGGTGCCGGGCGCGGTGCTGCAGGTCAACGGTATGCGCCACGAGGGCGATCCGTCGCAGCCGGTGACGCTGCGCTACTTCAAGGGCATGGCGCTGAAGATCGAGGTGCTCGAAGGCCCGTGCCGCCGCGTCCAGGGCTGGCAGGGACAGGGCGTCCGTGCGGCCTCGCTGGACTTGGTGGTGGACCAGCCGCTGGTGCTGCGGCCCGTGCTGGGCCCGTCCTGCGAGCCGGCGGGCACCGCCGCGCGACCGCAGGGTTCGTAAAATTCGGGCATGACCTTCCTCGACATGCTGGGCGCGGCAGAGCGCCAGAACCAGTCCCTGCTCTGCGTCGGCCTCGACCCCGATCCGGCCAAGTTCCCCGCGGCGATGAAGGGCGACGCCTCGAAGATCTACGACTTCTGCGCCGCCATCGTCGAGGCCACGGCCGACGCCGTGATCGCCTTCAAGCCGCAGATCGCCTACTTCGCCGCGCACCGCGCCGAAGACCAGCTCGAAAAACTCATGCGGCACATGAAGGCGGTGGCACCGCAGGTGCCGGTGATCCTGGACGCCAAGCGCGGCGATATCGGCAGCACCGCCGAGCAGTACGCCATCGAGGCGTTTGAACGCTACGGCGCCGACGCGGTGACGCTCTCGCCCTTCATGGGATTCGATTCGGTGCAGCCCTACCTGAAGTACCACGGCAAGGGTGCCTTCCTGCTCTGCCGCACCTCCAACCCCGGTGGCGACGACCTGCAGAACCAATTCTTGGCCTTCACGGAAGGCACCCCGCGTGTCTACGAACACATCGCCCGACTGGCGCAAGGTCCGTGGAACCTCAATGGTCAGCTCGGCCTGGTGGTCGGTGCCACCTATCCTGATGAAATCGAACGGGTTCGAGAGATTGCGCCGACGCTGCCGCTGCTGATTCCCGGCGTGGGCGCACAGGGCGGCGACGCGGTGGCCACGATCCGCGCCGGTTACCGCACGCAGGGCGGGGCGACCACTGGCCCGGTGATCGTCAACAGCTCGCGCGCCGTGCTCTACGCCTCGGGCGGTACCGACTTTGCGGCCGCCGCGCGCGCCGAGGCGCTGCGCACGCGCGAGGTCCTGAACGCGGCCAAAGCCTGAGCGGGGGGCGACCATGAAACTCTATGTGTCGCCGCGCGCCCCCAACCCGCGCCGGGTGCAGATGTTCCTGGCCGAAAAGGGCATCGACCTGGCCGCGGCCGGCATCGAACTGGTGAACGTCGACCTCAACGCCCAGGAACACAAGAGCGCCGCCTTCCGCGCCAAGAGTCCGCTGGCGCGCATCCCCGCGCTGGAATTCGACGACGGGCGCGTGCTGACCGAAACCCGGGCCATCTGCACCTGGATCGAAGGGCAGCACCCCGAGCCCAACCTGATGGGCGTGGACGCCACCGAGCGGGCCTTCATCGAGATGGCCGACCGGCGCATCGAGTGGTACTTCCTGCTGCCCATCGCCAACTGCGTGCGCCACACCCACCCAGGCCTGGCGCCGCTGGAGCAGCCGCAGTTCCCCGACTTCGGCCGCTCGCAGGGCGAGAAGCTGCGCGAGACCGCGGCCTGGCTTGATGCCGAGCTGCAGCGCCAGCCCTGGATGGCGGGCGAGCGCTTCACCATCGCCGACATCACTGCGTTCTGTGCCATCGAGTTCGCGAAACTGATGCGCTTCAACGCCGGCGAGCAAGGGTTTTCCGCCTTGCAAGCCTGGCGCGACCGGGTCGCGCAGCGCCCCGCCGCACGGGCCTGAACCCAATGCCGGACGCCCCGCCGGGGCATCCGTGGGGCCCTTCATGTTGGGTGGCTATGATCTGCGCCCATGCTGTCCATTTGTCATCGCTCGGGCCTGGGTCTGGTTTTGTGTGCGTCCGCCGTCGCCGCGTCCGCTGCCGACGATGACTGGCTCACCATCGAAGGCGATTACCTGATCGGCGCCTCGGTCGTGTCCGGCAACGGACACATCGGCGATGCACCGGTGCGTTACGACTTCAAGCCCATGTGGGCCTTCCAGCTGGGGCCTTTCCGGGTGTCGCGCTCCCGCGCCTCCAGCCTGCTCAAGGCGGGCCGGGAGGAACTGGAAACCGGGGTCAGCGCCGACTTCGGCATCTTCAACGACTGGCGCCTGGGCGCTTCCCTGCGCATGGACAACGGGCGCGACTTCGGTGGCGACCCCCGCTTTCGCGGCCTGCCCGACATTCCGTCCACTCTGCGCGCCCGCATTTCCACCGGCTCGGCGCTGGGCGAGCGCTGGAGCTGGAGCACCAGCATCGACAAGGACCTGCTGGGGCGGCGGGGCGGGTCCCGGCTGTCGGCCGGGCTCGGCTACCGCCACCCGTTGACGGAACACAGCTACTGGGACTTCGGGCTGGGCGCGACCTACGGCAACGAGACCTACCTGCAGACCCACTACGGCATCACGCCCGAAACGGCCCAGAGCGTCGGGCGTTCGCCCTTCACCCTCAGCAGTGGCTGGGAGAACATGCGCACCAGCCTGCAGTACACCCATGTGCTGAGCGAGCACTGGGTGCTGTTCGGTGGCCTGGACCTCTCGCGCATGCTGTCGGCGCCCTCGCGCAGCCCACTGGTGGGCCGCAAGACCACGCATTCGATCAGCGCCGGCATCGCTTTCCGCGGCAAGCGCTGATCCTCAGCGACTGAGCAAGCGCGCCAGATAGCGCCCGGTGTGGCTGGCCTCGCAGGCCGCCACGTCTTCCGGCGTGCCCTGCACCACCACCGTGCCACCGCCCGAGCCGCCTTCGGGGCCCATGTCGATCAGCCAGTCGGCGGTCTTGATCACATCAAGGTTGTGCTCGATCACGACGATGGTGTTGCCCGCGTCGCGCAGCTGGTGCAAGACCTTGAGCAGCAGCTCGATGTCGGCGAAGTGCAGGCCGGTGGTCGGCTCGTCCAGGATGTAGAGCGTGCGGCCGGTGTCGCGCTTGCTCAGCTCCTGGGCCAGCTTGACGCGCTGCGCCTCACCGCCCGAGAGCGTGGTGGCGCTCTGGCCCAGGCGCACATAGCTCAGGCCCACGTCCAGCAGGGTCTGCAGCTTGCGGTGCAGGGTGGGCACGGCGCTGAAGAACTCGGCCGCCTGCTCAACCGTCATGTCCAGGATCTGCGCGATGTTGCGGCCCTTGTACTGGACCTCCAGCGTCTCGCGGTTGTAGCGCCGGCCGTGGCAGACCTCGCAAGGCACATAGACATCGGGCAGGAAGTGCATCTCCACCTTGACCACGCCGTCGCCCTGGCAGGCCTCGCAGCGGCCGCCGGCCACGTTGAAGGAAAAGCGCCCCGGTCCGTAGCCGCGTTCGCGCGCGGTCGGCACCTCGGCCATCAGCTCGCGGATGCCGGTGAACAGGCCGGTGTAGGTGGCCGGGTTGCTGCGCGGTGTGCGGCCGATGGGGCTCTGGTCGACGTTGATGACCTTGTCGAAGTGTTCGATGCCTTCGATGGCCTCGTGCTCGGCCGGTTCGTCGTGCGAACGGTAGAGCGTGCGCGCCACGGCGGCGTAGAGGGTGTCGTTCACCAGCGTCGATTTGCCCGATCCCGAAACGCCGGTCACGCAGGTCAGCAGCCCCACCGGGAAGGCCACGCTCACGTCTTTGAGGTTGTGGCCCCTGGCGCCGCGCACGCGGATTTCCTGAAGCGCGCCCAGCGTGGCCTCGTGCGCTGCCTGGCGTTCGGCGCGGCGTTCGGCGGCCGGGCTCATGGGAAAGCGGGACTTGGCCGCCGAAGCCTTGGGGTCGGCCTTCTCCTCGGGCTTGATGACCGGCAGCCAGGGCGTGCGCCGCGTGGGCACGGCGATTTCTTTCGCGCCGCTGAGGTACTGGCCGGTGAGTGAGTTGGGGTCGGCCATCACCACCGCCGGCGTGCCCTGCGACATCACGCGCCCGCCGTGCACACCCGCACCGGGGCCGATGTCGATCACGTGGTCGGCGGTGCGGATCATGTCCTCGTCGTGCTCGACCACCAGCACGGTGTTGCCCAGGTCGCGCAGGTGCTGCAGCGTGCCGATCAGGCGGTCGTTGTCGCGCTGGTGCAGGCCGATGCTGGGCTCGTCCAGCACGTACATCACGCCACTCAGACCGCTGCCGATCTGGCTGGCCAGGCGGATGCGCTGGGCCTCGCCGCCGCTCAGGGTGTCGGCGCTGCGGTCCAGGCTCAGGTAGTTCAGGCCCACGTCGTTGAGGAACTTCAGGCGCTGGCGGATTTCGTTCACCACGCGCGCGGCGATGTCGGCTTTTGCGCCCTGCAGTTCGAGGCGGCGGAAGTAGTCCAGCGCCTCGCCCAGGGTGATGTGGCTGACCTTGTAGATGGGCTGGCGTTGTTCGCCTTCACCGACGAACACATGGCGCGCCTCCTTGCGCAGCCGCGTGCCGCCGCATTCGGGGCAGGGCTGGGTGCTGCGGTAACGTGCGAGCTCCTCGCGCACGGCCACGCTGTCGGTCTCGCGGTAGCGGCGCTCGAAGTTGCGGATGATGCCTTCGAAGGGGTGTTTCTTGGCGATCTTCTTGCCGGCGCGCTCGCCCGATTCCAGCGCGTAGCTGAACTTGATCTCTTCTTCGCCCGAGCCGTAGAGCAGCACCTGCTGCACCTTCTCGGGCAGGCTTTCCCAGGCCGCCTCGGCATCGAACTTGTAGTGCGCGGCGATGCTCTCGATCATCGCGAAGTAGTAGCCGTTGCGCCGGTCCCAGCCCTTGATGGCGCCGCTGGCCAGGCTGAGTGTGGGGAAGGCGACCACGCGCTCGGGGTCGAACACCTCGGTGTGGCCGATGCCGTCGCAGGCCGGGCAGGCGCCCAGCGGCGAGTTGAAGGAGAACAGGCGCGGCTCCAGCTCGCCCACCGTGTGGGTGCAGGCCGGGCAGGCGAACTTGGCCGAAAACGCCTGTTCCGCGCCGGTGTCCATGTCCACCGTCAGTGCGCGGCCCTCGGCCAGGCGCAGGGCGGCTTCGAAGCTCTCGGCCAGCCGCTGTCGCTGCGGGTTCGTGCCTTCCTCGTCGGCCGAGCGCACCTTGATGCGGTCGATCACCACGTCGATGTTGTGCTTCTCGGTTTTCTTCAGTGCCGGCAGGGCCTCGGCCTCCACCACCTCGCCGTTGAGGCGGAAGCGCACATAGCCCTGGGCCTGCATCTCGGCGAACAGGTCGGCGAACTCGCCCTTCTTCTCGCGCGCCACCGGCGCCAGGATCATCAGCTTCGTGCCCTCGGGCAATGCGAGGACGGTGTCCACCATCTGCGCCACGCTCTGCGAGGCCAGCGGCAGGTCGTGGTCCGGGCAGTAGGGCGTGCCGGCGCGGGCGTAGAGCAGGCGCAGGTAGTCGTGGATCTCGGTCACCGTGCCCACGGTCGAGCGCGGGTTGTGGCTGGTGGCCTTCTGCTCGATGGCGATCGCGGGCGACAGGCCCTCGATCAGGTCCACGTCGGGCTTGTCCATCAGCTGCAGGAACTGCCGGGCGTAGGCGCTCAGGCTCTCCACATAACGTCGCTGGCCTTCGGCGTACAGCGTGTCAAACGCCAGGCTGGACTTGCCCGAACCCGACAGACCGGTGATCACCACCAGAGACTGCTTGGGGATGTCCAGGTCGATGTTCTTGAGGTTGTGCGTGCGCGCGCCGCGCACCGACAGGGTGGTGGCGGTGGGGTGGGCGGCGGGGGCGGTGAGCTTGGAATCCACGGGAGGGGCATCAGATGGGCAACCCGACATGATAAGAGGCCGGTCCTTTCCCGGCCAAACCCCGGGGCGCGCCATGACCGACAATCACGCCTTTGCCTCGACCGCACATTCCGCCGTGTCCCCGACCACCGCCACCCCGGATTCGACCGACTCCTCCCGCATGACACCCGACGAGCGCCGCGCCAGCGCCTCACTGGCCCTGGTGTTCGCGCTGCGCATGCTGGGCCTGTTCATCGTGCTGCCGGTGTTCGCGCTCGAGGCCGCCCGCCTGCCCGGCGGCGACGATCCGGCGCGGGTGGGCTTCGCCATGGGCCTGTATGGCCTGACCCAGGCCTTCCTCCAGATCCCCTTCGGCACCGCGTCCGACCGCTTCGGCCGCAAGCGCACCATCGTCGCCGGCCTGCTGCTGTTCGCGGTGGGCAGTGCCATCGCCGCCTGGGCGCCGGACCTCACCTGGCTGGCCGTCGGCCGCGCGGTGCAGGGCGCGGGCGCCATCTCGGCCGCGGTCACCGCCTTTCTGGCCGACGTCACGCGCGACGCCGTGCGCACCAAGGCCATGGCCATGGTGGGCGCCAGCATCGCGTTGATGTTCGCGCTGTCGCTGGTGATCGCCCCGCTGCTGGCCGGCTGGGTTGGCCTCTCGGGCATCTTCACCATGACCTGCGCGCTGGCGCTGCTGGGCATCGCCGTGGTGCTGTGGGTGGCACCACCCGAGCCGGTGGTTCACAAGCCGTCGGACATGCAGCAGGTGCGCGGCGGCCTGGGCGAGGTGCTGCGCCACGCCGGCCTGCTGCGCCTGAACCTGGGGGTGTTCGTGCTGCACGCGGTGCAACTGGCCATGTGGATGGCGCTGCCTGCGCTGCTGGTGGACGCCGGACTGGCCAAGGCGGACCACTGGCAGGTCTACCTGCCCGCGGTGGCGGCCTCGCTGCTGGTCATGGGCGGCGTGCTGTTCCCCATGGAGCGCAAAGGCCGGTTGCGCGCGGCCTTCCTGGTGTCCATCGGCCTGATCCTGGCGGTGCAGCTGGGCCTGTGGGCCGTGGCCGGCGCAGCACCGGGCCTGTGGACCCTGGGCGGCCTGCTGTTCGTGTTCTTCATCGGTTTCAACATGATGGAAGCCAGCCAGCCCAGCCTCGTGTCCAAGCTGGCGCCGGCCCATGCGCGCGGCGCCGCGCTGGGGGTCTACAACACGCTGCAGTCGGTGGGTTTCTTTGTCGGCGGCGCCGTCGGCGGCTGGCTGGCCCGCACCCAGGGGCCGACTGGCCTGTTCGCCGCCTGTGCGGTGGCGACGCTGGTCTGGTTCGTGGTGGCCTGGCCGATGAAGGCGCCCGCGCCGAAGGGCTGAAACACCGTTCCGGACTCAGCTGGCGCCGTCCGGCGGGGGCGCGGTTTCCTTCGCCTCCCGTGCGCGGGCCTGTGCTTCGCGCAGGGGCCGCATCATCAGCCCCGACAGCGTGCTGTAAAGCGGGCGGCTGATCAGACGCGCGATCAGGCTGGCGATCATGGCCGAGGCCATCAGGCTCAGCACCATCGGACGGCCGTCGATCATCTCCATCACGATGATGAACGAGGTCAGCGGCGCCTGCGTGGCCGCAGCCAGGAAGCCGGCCATGCCCATGGCGATCAGGCTCGGTGCCAGGGTCTGGAACTGCGCGCCCGCCACCAGCTGGGCCATGTCGTGGCCGACGCCGGCACCAATGGACAGCGAGGGCGCGAAGATGCCGCCGGGCACGCCGCTCCAGGTGGTCAGCCAGGTGGCGACGAATTTGAGCAGCACATACAGACGGGACGCGTCGCTCTCGCCGGCCAGCATGTGCCGCACTTCTTCGGCACCGGCCCCGAAGGTGGCGCCGTCCGTGACCAGGCCGATGATGGCGATCAGCAGCCCGCAGCCGGCGGCAAAGCGCACCGGGTACCGCTTGCGGAAGGCGCTGAAGCGGTCGGGCATGCCCGCCGCCGAGGCGGCCAGCAGCCGCGCAAACAGGCCGCCGAGCACACCACAGGCGATGGCCACCGACAGGCCGGGCAGCAGGGCGCCCCAGCCCAGCCGGGTCACGGCCACCGAACCGAAATAGCTGAGGTTGCCAAAAGCCGAAATGCTCACCAGGCCTGCCAGGACGATGGCCGCGATGATCAGGCCGCTGTTGCGCGACTCGAGTTTCTTGGACAGTTCCTCTATGGCGAACACCACGCCGGCCAGCGGCGCATTGAACGCTGCCGCGATGCCGGCCGCCCCGCCGGCGACCAGCAGGGCGTGATCGTTCATCCCCGAGCCGGGGCGCAGCCAGCGGCGCGCGTTGTGCATCACACCTGCGGCCACCTGCACGGAAGGCCCCTCGCGCCCGGCCGACAGTCCGGCGAGCAGGCTCATGGAGCCGAGCAGCATCTTGGCCACGGTCAGGCGGATCGACACGAACCGCTGGCGCATGTCGCGTGGCAGGTGGGGGTCGAGGGCCGTCATCACCTGCGGAATGCCGGAGCCGGCGGCGCCGGGCGCGAAGCGGCGTGTGGCCCAGACGATGAAGGCGGTCAATGCCGGGGTCCAGATCAGGACCGCCCAGGGCGACCGGGCATGCAGGTGCGCGAACCACTCGAAGGCGGTTTCGCTCATCAGGGTGAAGATCACCACGCACAGGCCGGCGGCAACGGCATAGGCCAGCACGATCGACCGGTCCAGCCAGCCCCGTCCGTCCGACAGCTCGTCCTGCAGGTTCTGGAAAAAGTCCGGCTCACCTTTCATGGGCCCCGCAGTGTAGAAGCAAGCGTGCCCCCGGCCGGTTTATCTCAGTTCACAGGTCGTCTTCGCGGGTCGGACGGCGGGGAAGAAGGGCACTTGCGGCACAATGTCCGACCGCCCCGGCGCCGTCGCGGCGCCTGGTTCCAGTTCAGCAGGGTTCATCCATGGCATCCGTCAACAAAGTCATCCTCGTCGGCAACTGCGGCCGCGACCCCGAAATCCGTTACCTGCCCTCGGGCCAGGCGGTGGCCAACGTGAGCGTGGCCACCTCCAGCCGGCGCAAGGACCGCAACAGCGGCGAGACCATCGAAGACACCCAGTGGCACCGCGTCACCTTCTACGACCGCCTGGCCGAAATCGCCGGCGAATACGTCAAGAAGGGCCGCCCGATCTACGTCGAAGGCCGCCTGAAGTACGGCACCTATGTGGACAAGGCCACCGGCGTGGAAAAGAACACCGTGGACATCATCGCCACCGAACTGCAGCTGCTCGGCGGCCGCGAAGGCATGGGCGGTGGCGACGAGGGCGGTGGTGGTGGCGGCTACAGCCGTCCGGCCGCCGCGCCGCGCCAGGCGCCCGCGCCCCGTCCGGCACCGGCCCCCGCTCCGGCGGCCGCCCGTCCGGCCAGTGGTTTCGACGACATGGACGACGACATCCCGTTCTGATTCGAAGGAGACGGCCCCACCGCTCACCAGGCCCGCTCCCTCTCCGGGGTGCGGGCTTTTTTGTCGGCTCGGCGCCGTATCAGGGTTCAAGTCCGGGGGCGAACTGCCGAGGTAACAGGCTTCATTTGGGTCATCGCATGCATCAGGAACAGCACGTGCTTCGGCAGGGCCTGCTCGAGCTGGCCGGCGACACCTCGGTCGGGCTGCGCTGCTGCGAGAACATGGTGTCCCGGCTCGGGCGGCTGCTGGGCGTCCGGTACGTGTTCGTGGGGGTCATCGGCCCGGGGGAGGACCAGACGGTCCACTCCCTGGCCACCGCCATCGGCGGCGCGCTCTCGCCCAACTTCAGCTACGACCTGTCGGGCTCTCCCTGCGAAAGCATCGTCGGCAAAGGCATGTGCGTCTACTCCGGCGACGTCTGTGCCGAGTTCCCGGAGGACGCGCTGCTCAAGGAGATGGGCGTCAGCAGCTACCTGGGGGCACCCATCTTCGACACCCAGGGCCAGGGCATCGGGCTGCTGGTGCTGCTGGACGACAAGCTGCTGCCCGACTCCGCGGAGCTGCGGGCGCTGGTCCAGATGCATGCGGCGCGGGCCGGGGTCGAGATCGACCGCATGCGCTACGAGCAGCGGCTCGAATCCCTGTCGGCCTCGCTGACCCAGGAGGTCGCCCGGCAGACGGCCCATCTGGAAGAGGCCAACCGGCAGCTGGCCTCGTTTGCCTACTCCATTTCGCACGACCTGCGCACGCCCCTGCGGCACATGATGGGCTACGGCGAGCTGATGCTCGGACTGGACAGCGTCGGCCAGGACCCCGAAGCCCGAAGCTGTGTCGAGGCCGTGCTGCAGGCGGGGTCGAAGATGGCGGTCATGATGGAGGCGCTGCTCGACTACTCGAGCAACCGCCAGGCCGAGCCCCGTTGCCAGTGGGTCGACCTGCCGGCGCTGCTCGCGGACATCGCCGCCCAGCTGGTGGGCGGCGCCGACCGGGCGCCGCTGCTGGAGTGGCCTGACGAGGCGAGGGTGTGGGCCGATCCGGCGCTCATCCGCATCGTGTTCCAGAACCTGCTGGGCAACGCGATCAAGTACAGCAGCAAGCACCCCAGCCCGCGGGTCTCGGTCACCTGCAGCGCTGGCATCGACATGGACGAGATCGCGGTCGAGGACAACGGCATCGGGTTCGACATGAAGCACGCCGACCGTCTGTTTGGCGTTTTCCAGCGGCTGCATGCCGAAAGCGACTACCCCGGGCACGGCATCGGGCTGGCGAACGCCCTGGGCATCGTCCGGCGGCACGGCGGGCAGATCGGCTTCCACGCCCGCCCCAACGAGGGTGCGCGGTTCGTGGTGTCGCTGCCCAGACCGCCGCAGACCCGGGGCTGAGCCGCCTGTGCCGGGCCGGGTGACAGAGGGGTTTCGGCACAATCGCGCCATGGACACCGCCCAACCCCTGCTGCCAACCAACGACCCCCTGCGCGAGATGCTGCACAACGAGGTGCATGCCCGCCCGCCAGCGCGCATCCGGTTGCCGGCGCTGGTGGTGTTCATCGCCGTGACCAACGACGGCGTGAGCCGCGAGCAGGAGCTGGCGCACCTGCGCCGCCTGCCGGGCCAGCAGGACCTGCAGGCCGAGCAGCTCAGTGGCAGCTTCCTGCGCCTGCGGCTGCCGGGCTACACGCTCAAGTGGGAACGCCACACCGAATTCACCCGCTACTCGCTGGTGCAGCCGCTGCCCGAAGGCGCGCAGCTGGGCGCCCGCGACCCCGAGCTGCTCTCGCACATCGTGCTGCCGGCCGACTGGCTGGCCGGCATCCCCGGGCGCACGATCGCGGCCATCAAGCTGGTGATGCTGCACGGCGACCTGGCGGACCCGCACGAGGCCCTGGCGCAGGGCCGCACCTGGCTGGGTGAGCACACCGTGGTGGCCTCGCTCATGGGCAACCAGTCCCATTCGATGGTGATCACCGACCTGATGCTGCGGGAGTCCGGCTACGAACGCATCCTGGTGGTGGCGCCGCCCGACACCACCGAAACCCGGGCCGGCCGCATCTCGCAGCGCCTGTTGGAGATCGAGACCTACCGCCTGCTGGCCCTGCGCGGCCTGCCGGTGGCCAAGCAGCTCGGCCCGTTCCTCTCGCGCTGCGAGGCGCAGCTGGCCGACATCACCGCCCATCTGGAGAGCAAGAGCGCCACCGACCAGAGCCTGCTCGACACCCTGGTGTCGCTGGCCGCGGGGGTGGAGCGCGCCATCGCGGAGCACGCCTACCGCTTCTCGGCCACGCGGGCCTACGACGGCCTGGTGGCGCAGCGCATCGCCGAACTGCGCGAGCAGCCGGTGCCGGGCACCCAGACGATCGGCGAGTTCATGCAGCGCCGGCTGTCACCGGCCATGGCCACGGTGCAGGCCACCGCGCAGCGCCTGGCCTCGCTGTCCGAGCGCATCACCCGCACCAGCGCCCTGCTGCGCACGCGGGTGGACATCGCCACCGAGGTGCAGAACCAGCAGCTGCTGGCCAAGCTGACCCGGGGCCAGGAACTGCAGCTGCGCCTGCAGAGCACGGTGGAAGGTCTGTCGATCGCGGCCATCTCGTACTACGTGATCAGCCTGATCCTCTACCTCGGCAAGGCGGGCAAGGAGATCGGCCTGCCCATCAAGCCGGAGCTGCTGGCCGGCGCGGCGATTCCGCTGGTGCTGTGGTCGGTCTGGTGGACGACGAAGAAGATCCACGAGAAGCTGCACGCGGATCATTGAGCCCCTGCGCCAACCTGGGGCGGCGCGGGGCGTTCAGCTGCACCCGTTGTGCTGCTTCCACAGCGTCTCATGGCCGATGGCCTTGGCGAAGGCCGGCACCTGGCATCGTTCGGCGTCGGCCGCTGACGTCTCGCCCGGCGTGGGCTTGAGGCCCATCTCTTCCAGCGTCGCCATGTCGTCAAAGCCCTGCAGCGGGCCGGTGCGGTCGACCCAGCCCTTGGCCGCCACGAGCACGGCGGCGAAGGCCAGCAGCACGGCCGCCTGCGGCAGCGGCAGGCCCCAGCCCTTCTTCTGCGCCGGCAGCTCGCACACCCCGCCCGGGCACAGCTGGGCCTGCTCCTTGTGGAACAGGTTGTAGAGCTTGCAGCCCAGGCAGATGCCGAAGGCGGTCTCGAAGAACATCAGCAGCAGGCAGCTGCCGCAGATGAGCATGTTCAGCGGCCCCATGTAGCGGTTGAACACCATCAGGTACAGCATGGCCAGGCCCAGCAGCAGGCCCAGGCCCCAGGCGAAGCGCTTCTGCGGCGCGCCCACCCATTCCGGTGCCTGGTGGCGCACGATCCAGCCGCCGGCGATCATGCTCGGCGCCCAGCGCGGGTTGAGCATGCGCAGTGTCATGTCGACCAGGAACACGATGATGAACAGGCGCGTGTACTGGAAGTTGCCCAGCAGGAAGGAGTGCATGAACGACACCACGGCCGGGAAGAACAGCAGGCCGGCGGCGGCGCGGACCATGCGCTCGTTGACGACGCGGACCGGGTAGCCCTCGACCTGCTCACCGAAGGCGAACAGGCTGTTTTCAAGTTTTTTCATGCATGCATCCTGATATTTGAATGGATACCTGGAACTCTAGACCGATCAGGACGTTCCCGCCACCGGGTTTCTGGCGGGGGGCCGGCGTGGGGTGGCCGTGGTGGGACGCACCCCCGCCCCACGAACCTCGATGCGCACCCGGTCCAGCACCTCGCCGCGGGCGTTGAGCAGTTCGATCTGGTGTTTGCCCGGCCAGGGCATCCACGCCACTTCTTGGCCCTTGCCCAGCGGCTGACCGTCGATGCGCCATCGCACGTGGCCGGCCTCGGCCCGGAGCGTCAGGCGCTGGTGGGCGGGCGGGATGTCGGGATCGATGGCGAGGATGGTGCCGGTGGCCGGGCTGAGGATGCGCGGGCGCAGTGCCGGCGCGCCGCTGTCGCTGTCCGTGCCCAGGGCGAACAGCGGCTGTTCGGTGCCGGCGATGAACCACTCGCGCCGCGCGGGTTCGAGCTGCTGGCCGAAACGCACGGCCTGCGCCACCACGCCGGCCGGCGGTGTCGGCGCGCGGCTGGGCTGGCGTTCGTGCAGCCAGCGCATCAGGCCGGCCCAGACCGGCGCCGCGCCGGTGGTGCCGCTCACGTCGCCCATGGGCGCGCCGCTGGCGTTGCCGACCCAGACGCCCACCGTGTAGCGCTGCGACCAGCCCACCGCCCAGTTGTCGCGCATGTCCTTGCTGGTGCCGGTTTTCACGGCGGTCCAGACGCGGGTGGCCAGCAGGCTGTCGGTGCCGAAGGTGGCGGCCCGCGCATTCGCGTCGGACAGGATGTCGCCCACGATGAAGGCAGCGCCGGGGTCGAGCACCGCCTCGCTGCGCACCGCCAGGCGCGGGCCGGCCAGCAGCGGCGCGACCGGTGCGTGGCGGCCCTGGTTGGCCAGCGTGCGGTAGGCGTTGGCCAGCGAGAGCAGGCTCACCTCGGGGCTGCCCAGCGCGAGGCCGAGGCCGTAGTAGTCGCCGCTTTCGCGCAGCGGCAGGCCCAGGCGCAGCAGCTGCACTGCGAAGTCCTCGGGCGAGACCATGGCCAGCGTGCGCACGGCCGGGATGTTCAGCGAGGAGGCGAGCGCGGTGCGCACCGAGACCCAGCCGCGGAAGTGCCGGTCGTAGTTCTGCGGGATGTAGAGGCCGCCCGCGGTCGGGATGTGCGTCGGCGCGTCCTCGATCAGCGAGGCCGCGCTCAGGCGCTTCTCGGCGAGAGCCTGGGCATAGAGAAAAGGCTTGAGCGTGGAGCCGGGCTGGCGCAACGCGGTCACGCCGTCGACCTCGGCCGCCTGGCTCAGCAGGCCCGACGAACCGACCCAGGCCAGCACCTCGCCGCTGGTGTTGTCGAGCACCACCACCGCGCCGTCTTCGACGCGCCGCCCCAGCAGCGAGCGCAGCTGGCGCTGCAGCAGGGTCTGCGCCTCGCGCTGCAGCGGCGCCCAGAGCGTGGTGCGGACCTGTGCCGGCACCGCGCGCGTGCCGGCCTGCTGGCGCCATTCCGCCAGCGCACGCCGCGCCGCGTGCGGGGCGTCGCCCTCGCTGGCGGCCCAGCGGCGGTCGCGCAGCACGCTGCCGGCCAGCAGCCGCACCGACAGGCAGTCGGCCTTCGCACCCTGGGCACGCGCCATGGCCTGCTGCACCTCGCAGGCGCGTGCGGCCACGCGCTCGGGCGCGGCGTTGGGCGCGCGCACCAGGGCGGCGGTGATCGCCGCTTCGTCCGCGTTCAGCCCGTGCGGCGCCTTGGCGAACAGGCTGCGCGCGAGCGCGTCGACGCCGACGATCTCGCCGCGGAAGGGCACGCGGTTGAGGTAGGCCTCCAGGATCTGGTCCTTGCGCCAGCGCGTCTCCAGCCACTGCGCCCACACCGCCTGCCCGGCTTTCTGCGTCCAGCGGCGGCCGTTGGCGCCGGCCTTGAGGTCGCTGTCCAGCAGGCCGGCCAGCTGCATGGTGAGGGTGGAGGCGCCGCGCGTGCGCGTGTTCCACAGGTTGCCCCAGGCGGCGGCCGCGACGGCCTGCCAGTCGACCCCGCTGTGTTCGTAGAAGCGCCGGTCCTCGCTGTAGACCAGGGCACCGCGCAGCGCGGGCGAGACCTCGGGCAGCGCGACCCAGGCGCCCTGGCGCACCGTCGGGTCGGTGCGCTGGCGCTGCAGCAGCTCGCCGTGGCGGTCGAGGAAACGGGTCTCGGAGGTCGGGTGCGCGGCCTTCACCTCGGCGAAGCTGGGCAGAGCCGCCGCCGGCAGCGCGCAGCCCCCGGTCAGCAACACCACCAGCAGCGCCCGGCGTCTCACTTGGCCTCTACCTTCATGGGCGCGTTGGGCAGCTCGCCGAACGTCTCGGGCGCGTACATCGCCTCGATGCGCGTGGGCGGCAGCGCGAATGTGCCCACGTTGTTGAGCCGCACCGTGTACTCGGTCTTGAAGCGCCCGGCCGGCAGGTGGTCGTAGTAGCTGCGGAAGGCCTCGAAGCTGCGCTCCTCGAACACCGGCCAGCCGCTGCCCGAGCGCTTCTCGCCCGCGGTCGCGATGGCCGAGTCGCGGCCCAGGCCGCTGCCCAGCAGGGTGGCTCCGCCCGGGATCGGGTCGCTGAGCACGACCCAGGTCATGTCGGTGCTGGCGTTGACTTCGATCGTGACGCGCAGCACGTCGCCCCGGCTGTAGCGGCCGGCCACGGCCTGCTCGACCGGTGTGATGGTCTTGGTCACCGTGTAGCCGGCCGAGACCGGCGCCTTCAGCGGCGTGGCCGCCAGTGCCTGCAGCGTGACCCAGGGCTTGCCATTGCCCTGGTGCTGCACCACCAGGGACGCGGCGCCGTCCTTGGGCCAGGCGAGGGTGGCGGCGTTGTTGCGCCACGGGCCGGTGGGCACGTTGGGGTCGGCCTTGGCGGGGCCGACGGTGGCGAAGCCCGCGGCCACGGGGGCCTTGGGATCGGCGCGCGAAACCTTGCTCCAGTCGACCGCGGCGCTGGCGGCGCCCAGCGCGGCGCGGGTGCTGCCGGTCACCGGCACGGCCTCGAACCGCGCCGAGAACTTCTGCAGCGCCAGCCCGCCCCAGAGGTTGGCGGTGGTGGTCTGCCAGGCGCCGCGCTGCTGGCGGCCGATGAAGCCGCTGGCGATGCGGCCCATGTCGTCCTTCCAGGCCGGGTCGTCCATGATGGCCAGCAGCAGGCGCGCGGTGTTGGTGTCGCCGTTGTGCATCAGCCACCACCACTGGTCGTCGGCCTCGGTGCTGAACACCAGCTTGGCCCCCTGGTACGACAGCCGCGCGCGCAGGATGTTGTTCGCCTCGGCCAGCTTCTCGTCGCGTTTGGGGATGTCGTTCACGCGGCGCAACACGTTGATCCAGTCGATCACCGCGTGCGTGGGCCACTGGTTGGGCGCAATCTCCACGCTCTGCAGCAGGCGCGCATTGGCCCGGCCGTGGCGCGAGAGCGCTTCCACCGCGGCGAGCTTGCGCAGGTTCAGGTCCTGGCGCGGGCTCCAGAAGCCGCGCTCGATCTTGCCGGTGACGAAGTTCTCCAGCCCGCGCAGCATGGCCGCGCGCGCCGTATCGGGCAGGGTCCAGGCCGGGTCGAGCGACGCCGCCTCGTGCGTGGCCGACAGCAGGTGAGCGGTCAGGGTGTCGCTGCCCGAGGGGCGGTCACCATCGCGCGGCGGGAAGTAGTTCGCCAGGCCGTCGCTGTCCAGGTAGGTCGGCAGCTGCGCCAGCACGGTCTGCCAGAGCCTGGCGTCGCGCAGGCCGATGGCCTTGGAGGTCTTCTGCTCCAGGCAGGCGAAGGGGTAGTTCACGAACCACTCGCGCACCGCCGGCAGACCCTCGGCCAGCGTGGGTTGCAGGCTCATGCGCAGGCCGCCGCGCAGCGCGCCCTGGGCGTCGGTCAGGGCGTCGGCCGGGGTCGCGACAGGCACCGTCAGCGGGCCGTCGAGCTGGGCCAGCGTGGCCTGCCGCACCGTCAGCGGCACGGCCGGCAGCACGCGCTGGCTGAACTTGGCCGCGTCGCGCGCCTGGCCGTTCTGGTCCTGCGCCGTGACCTCCCACAGCAGCGCCTCGAAGCGGCCCAGACCCAGCGGCACCGGGGCCGTCACGTCCCAGGCCACCTCGCGGGTTTCACCGGCCGGGATCTCGACTGTCTGCGCGGGCGTCTCGACCAGGGTGGCGCGGGCGCTCACGTTCACCTTCATCGGCTGCGCCGTGGTGTTGCGCAGGCTGAACTGCGCCATGAAACGATCGCCCTCGCGCACCAGCGGCGGCAGGCCGCTGATGATCTGCAGGTCCTGGGTGGCGCGGAACTTGGCCTGGCCGGTGCCGAACAGGCCCGGGCCCGAATCGGCGATGGCCACCACCTGGAAGCTGCTGATCGCGTCGTTCAGCGGCACCTTCACCGTGGCGCGGCCCTGGGCATCGAGCACCACCGAGGGCTGCCACAGCAGCAGGGTGTCGAACAGTTCGCGCGTGGGGCTGTGGCCGCCGCCGCCGCCGGCCGATATCGCCTTGCGGCCGTAGTGGCGCCGGCCGATGATTTCCATCTGCGCGGTCGCCGTTTCGACGCTCCAGTTCCGCCGCTGCCACAGGCCGGCCAGCAGGTCCCAGCTGTCGTTCGGTCCCAGCTCCAGCAGGGCCTGGTCGACCACCGCCAGCGCCACCTCGGCGTGGGCCGCGTGCTGGCCGTTGGGCAGCCTGGCCTGGATGCTGACCTGTGCGGTGCCGCGCACCGGGTAGGCCTCGCGGTCGGTGGCGACGCTGACTTTGATCTCGTGCGCCGCCGTGCCGACCTTCAGCTCAGCCACGCCCAGCCGGTAGGCCGGCTTGCTCAGGTCGACCAGCGCGGTCGGCGCCACGTATTCCTTGCCCTCGTACCAGAACGCGGTCCACCACTCGCGCGGTGCCTGGTAGCCCCAGGTGAAGAAGCTGTACCAGGGCACCTCGCGCAGCCGGCCGCGCAGCGCCATCACGCTCACGTACACGTTCGGTCCCCAGCCGGGCTCGACCTTCAGGTCGATGGTCGGGTCTTCGCCGTTGAGCTGCACCACCTTGGTGTCGAGGATGCCCTCGCGCTCGATGCTGACCAGGGCGGTCGCGAAGCGGAACGGCATCCGCACCTGCAGCCGCGCGGTCTCGCCGGGTTCGTAGCGCTTCTTCTCGGGCACCACGTCCATGCGGTCGTGGTCCTCGCCGCCGAACCAGAGTTCGCCCTGGCGCGTGACGTAGACCGAGGCGGCGCTCTGGTGCGCGTGGCCCTCGCGGTCCTTGGCCACCACGGTCAGCTCGACCTCGCCCGCGTCGTCGAGTTCGGCCTCGCACAGCAGCAGGCCGCGCGCGTCGCTCTTGCCCGAGCAGACGCTGCCCAGGTCCTTGGAGGTGGTCTTGTTGTCGTAGGTGTAGAAGCCGCCGACCATGCGCTTGCGCGTGGTGGTCGTCGTCCGGACCGAGGCGCGCACCTCCAGCAGCACATTGGCCGCCGGCTTGCCGTCCAGCGTCAGCGCCAGCGCCTGGAAGCGCGCCTGCTGCCGGGTCGAGACCCAGCCTTCGGTCTTGATGCCCGCGACCACGGCGGCGGGCCAGAGCGTGGTGACGTGGCGCAGGGTCTGGGTCTCGCCGTTGGGGTCGGCATAGCTGGCCTCGATCAGCAGTTGCTGCGGCGATGTCACCGCCGGCAGGTCCTTGATTTCGGTGCGGCCGCGGCCGTTCCTGTCCAGCGTCAGCGGCAGCTTGTCGGCCACCAGCTTCTGCGCCGCGTCGGCGCCGTCCTCGCCCTCGTCACGGCCTTCCTGCACGCGGTTGCTGGCGCGCGGGGGTTCGAAGCTGAAGCCCTCGTAGCCGGGGAAGGACAGCGGCTTGCGGCGCATCAGTGCGGACACCTGGGTGGCGAGGTTGGACGCGCCGCCGCCCGAGAGGTAGCTCACCTGCAGGTCGACCGGCGTGGCCGTCGCCGCCACCAGCGGCTTCTTGTCGTTGGCGCTGAGCTGGCCCTGCAGCACCGGCAACCGGAACTCTTCGACCCGGAACTGCGCGCTGTCCAGGATCTCGGTGCCCTGGCGGCCCAGCGACTGCGAGAGCTGCACCGTGTAGACGCCCAGCCGCGCCGAGGGCGGGATGGCGAACTCGCTGGTCGCGCTCAGGCCGCCGGTCGGCGTCTTGCGCCAGGCCACGGGCTGGCGGAACTCCTGGCCGCTGCCCTGGTGGGTGATGATCAGTTCGCCGCTCTTGAGCTCGGGCACGTGCAGGCCCTTCATGTCCTCGGTGCGCAGGAAGTGCTTCATCGACAGCGTCTCGCCCGCCCGCAGTAGGGCGCGGTCGAGCACGGTGTGGGCGCGCTGCGTGGCGCTGGCGAGGTCGCCGGTCGGCAGGTCGAAGCGCCAGGCCTCGATGCCGCGGTTCCAGTCGCTCCAGGTGAAGGCCAGGTCGTCCACGCCGTCGGCCGATTTCGCGCGTGCGCTGACGAACCAGGCGCCGCCGTAGTCGCCTTCGTCCGCCTCGCCGTTCTGGCACACGGGCGCCCGGCCCGGGATGCCGTCGAGCTTCACGACACCCTGCGCGTCGGTCTGGCCCTTGGCGACCGGCTTGCCGCGGCAGTCGGAGACCTGCACCGCCGCGCCCGCGACCGGTTGGCCCTTGTCCAGCGTGGTCACCCAGGCCAGCGCGTTCTCGCGACCGAGCTTGAAGTGCACGCCCAGGTTGGTCACCAGCGCCGAGCTGCGCACGTACATCGTGCGGCCCTCGCCGTGGCGCTCGTCGAGCAGCGAGCGGCCCAGCCGCGGCGAGGCGATCTCGACCACGTGGAAGCCCGGTTGCAGCGGAATGCCCACCACCTCCATCGGGCGCGGGTCGCCCGCCGCCGCCTGGGGCAGATCCAGCGGCTTCACGTTCGGCAGGCCCTGCAACAGGCCGAGCATGCGCGACTCGACCCAGTCCCCGTTGTCCTTGTCGATCACCTTGGGCAGCGGCGTCTTCGTCCATTGGGCTGCGAGCTTGCGCTCGACCGTGCCCCCGTGGAACGTGGCGACCCGCTGGTACCAGGCAATGATCTCGGCGTCGCTGGAGAGCCGGAGGTCGCTGACCTTGCTGCCGCTGACCGACAGGCCCAGGGCCTTGAGCTCGGGCTCGACGTTGCGCACGGTGATGGGCAGCAGCGCCGCACCGCCGGGTTCGGCCAGCCGCTCGACCACGCCAAAGGGCGCGGCCGCGAACTTCACCAGCGGTGGCATCAGGCCGGTCGACACCTTGAGCGGGAACTGGTTCGCGTTGGCGGGCGCGCGGCCCGAGGCGTCGACCAGACCCTGGGGCAGCTCGACCGTGTAGCTGGCCTTCTCGGTCAGCGTGGGCGCGAAGTCCACGCCGTCGACCGCGTCGTCGCCCTGCGCGCCGTCTTCCAGCTTGGGTTGCCGCGCCTCGCCGCCAGCGGCGGGCCGCAGCCGAATGTCCAGCGCCTGCTGGGCGGTGACCGGGGCGTTGAAGCGCAGCGACATGCCGCGCAGCGGTAGGCAGGGCGACTGCGCGTTTTCGCGCTCGCAGCTGAACGTGACCTTGAAGGGCTCGCGCACGGTGAAGTTCAGGCGCTGGTCCTGCCGGGTCGCGACCCCGTTCGGCGTGGCGACGCCTTTGCCCAGCACCAGCTTCACCTTGGCCGCGGGCGTGAGCTGGCGCTGGCAGGCCAGGGCCACCACCTGGTCGGCGGGCACGTCCTGGCGGTTCCAGCCGCGCGCCTTCACCAGTTGCTCGCGCTCGGCGCCGGTGATCAGCTTCACCGCTATGCGCTCGCCCAGCCCGTCCATGCCGCACCAGGCGTGGGCCTGCACGCTCTCGGGCGACACCGCGCCGTTGAAGCGCAGCAGGAAGTACTGGCCTTCTTCGATGGTCTGACCGTCGGACGGGACGCTCTGGCGCACCACCGGACCGCCGGTCTCGAAGGCAAAGCGTTGCGGGCCGGTCAGCGGCCGGCCATCCAGCGCCACGAAGCCCGGCGCCACCTGCAGCGTGCACTTCACGCCCGGCGGCAGCATCTGCTGGAAGTCGTGCACCCAGCGGCGCTCGTTGAGCCAGCGACCGGTGCCCGCCGAGGCCTGGGGCTCGTTGCAGCTCAGCTGCAGCGGCGCCACCGCGTTCGGGTTGCCGAAGGCCACTGCGGGGGCGTCGAAAGTCGCCACCACCTGCCGCACCCTGGCCACCTCGCCCTGCGGGCTCAGGCCGGTGATCTGCACCGCCCACGCACCGCCGGCCGCCGCCAGACCGACACCCACCAGCGCACCGCGCAACCCGAACACCATGCCGCCACCCCGACCCCTGTTTGGATGGGGTGGAGCCTAACGCAGATGCCCCGGCATGGGCAGTCTCAGTGGCCCCCCCCCCCGCCGTGCTCAGTCGAGGGACTTGAGCTTGCGGTAGAGCGAGCGTTCGCTGATGCCCAGCTTGGCCGCCAGCGCGGCGCGGTTGCCCCGGTGCTCGGCGACGATGGCGCGCAGCGTCTCGCGGCTGGCGGCCCGCACCGTGTCGCCGGCCGTGGCCGGTGCCGACGGCCCGGTCGTGGCCTGGCCTGGCCGCCGTCCGATGGCAATGGCCTCGTCGACGTGCGAGGCCTCGATCACCTCGCCGTCGCACAGCAGGGCGCTGCGCTCCAGCAGGTTGCGCAGCTCGCGCACGTTGCCGGGAAAGGGCTGCGCCTCCAGCAGCCGCAGGGCGGCCGGCGCGAGGCGCAGGCGGCGTGGGGCCGCCACCCGTTCCAGCAGCGCCTCGGCCAGCAGGGCCAGGTCGCCCGCGCGCTCGCGCAGCGGCGGCAGAGGAATCGGGAAGGTCGAGAGCCGGTAGTACAGGTCTTCGCGGAAGCGCCCTTCGGCCATCATGCGGTCGAGGTCGCGGTGGGTGGCCGAGATCACCCGGATGTCGGCGTGGCGCGGCTCGGTGCTGCCCACGCGCCGGTACATGCCGGTCTCCAGCAGGCGCAGCAGCTTGACCTGCATCGCCAGCGGGATGTCGCCCACCTCGTCGAGGAACAGCGTGCCGCCGCTGGCCGCCTCGACCAGGCCGCCCTTGGCGGTGGCCGCGCCGGTGAAGGCGCCGCGCTCGTGACCGAACAGCTCGGATTCGAACAGCGTCTCGGGCAGGCTGGAGCAGTCCACCGGCACCAGCGGCTTGCTGGCGCGCGGGCTGGCCTCGTGAATGGCGCGCGCCACCAGTTCCTTGCCGGTGCCCGATTCGCCCAGCAGCAGCACGGTGGCCGGCGCCGGCGCCACCCGCGCGACCAGGCCGAGCATGCGCTGGAAGGCGGGCGAGCGGCCGATCAGGCCCTGCGCCGCCGGCTGGCCCTGGGCCACCCGCAGCGGCTCCATCTTCTCCACGTAGAAGGCCGGCTGCCCGTCCGCGCCCGGCAGGGGCGAGAGCTCGATGTTCACGTACTCCTCGCCGCGGCGCGTGTGGTGCAGGTGCAGCACGCGCTCGCGCTGGCCCGAGATCCGGGACTGCGCCAGCGGGCAGGACTCGCCGGCCTGGTCGCAGGGCACGGCGAAATGGTGCGAGACCTCGTAGCAGTGCCGGCCGACCACGCTGCGCTCGGGGCTGAACTGGCGTCGGTAGGCGGCGTTGGCCGCCAGGATGCGGTACTGCGCGTCGAACAGGATGTGCGGCTCGGGCAGGCCTTCGAGGAAGGCGGTGAGTTCGGGCAGGGGTTTCATGGATGGACCCGCTGGGGTGGGGGGTATCCGGGATTGTCTGCCAGATCTGGCAGACAAGGCAGTCCCGGCGGCGTTGCGCCGGGCCAGCTGTGGCGTGCCAGCGCGTGCAAGTGCTTGTTGGCAAAGGCGTTGGCGGGCCGGGCGCGGCTGGCATGGATCTTGGAAGGTTGAGTGCTCCGGACCCGACCCGAACCCCGATGAGCCTGCGCATCCTCTACGACGAACACAGCGGTGCGCTGAGCTACCTGCTGGCCGACGAAGCGGCGCACGAAGCCGCCCTGGTCGACCCGCGCAGCGGCGACCGGCCGGTGCTGATGGCCCTGCTGGACGAGGCCGGCCTGCGCCTGCGCTGGGTGTTGCGCACCCACGAGCACCACGGCCACGATGACCAGCCGCCCGGCGAATTCGGGCGACTGCTGCACCTGGGGGCGCCGGTGGTGCAGGGCGCCCGGCGCGAGGGCGTGTGCAGCGTGGCCGACGGCGAGCGGCTGCCGCTGGGCGCGGGCTTCGTGCAGGTGCTGCACACGCCGGGACACACCGCCCATTGCCAGAGCTACCTCTGGCAGGACCGCATGTTCTGCGGCGACCTGCTGACCGCCGACGCCTGCCCGTGGCAGCCCCGGCCGGCCCTGCCGGCGGCGCTGTGGGACAGCGTGCAGCAGCGCATCTTCACCCTGCCCGACGAGACCCTGCTGTTCGCGGGCCACGAGCGCCGGGCGCGGGCGGTGACCACGGTGCTGGAGCAGCGGCGCTGGAGTCCCCACTTCGCCGGTCTCACCCGCGACGGGTTCTTCGCCCGTGTGGGCCCGAAACCTCTGCACCGCCGGACATGAACACCCACCACCAGCCCCCCTGCGGCCCGAACCCCGACCACTTCCCGCTGCTCGACAACGAGCTGGACCTGCTGTCCGAACTCGTGCCGCTGGCGGGCCAGCGCATCATCGAACTGGGTTGCGGCAACGCGCGGCTGGCGCGCGGGCTGCTGGAGCGCCATGCGGACAGCGAGGTGGTGGGTCTGGAGGTCGATGCGGTCCAGCACGCGAAGAACCTGTCGCAGCCCCGGGAGCGGCTGCAGTTCCTGTCCGCCAGCGCCGAGGCCGTGCCCTTTGCGCGCCAGAGCTTCGACGGCGCGCTCATGCTCAAGTCGCTGCACCACGTGCCCATTCCCGCCATGGACCGCGCGCTGGCCGAGGTGGCGCGGGTGCTGCGGCCGGGCGGCTGGTTCTATGTGAGCGAGCCGGTTTACGGCGGCGCCCTCAATGAGATCGTGCGCCTCTACAACGACGAGGGCGTGGTGCGGGCCGCCGCCCAGGCCGCGCTGGACCGCGCGCTGGTCAACGGCAATCAATGGGAGGCGGTGGCCGAGCGCCGGTTCGCCCAGCCGGTGCACTACCCCGACTGGCCCAGCTTCGCCCAGCGCATGCTCTACCCGAGCTTTGCCGACCACCAGATCACGCCGGAGCTCGAAGCCCGCGTGCGCCGCGCCTTCGAGCCGCACCTCGGCGCGGACGGCGCCCGCTTCGTGCGCCCCCTGCACGTGCGCCTGCTGCGCCGCAGGCGCTGAGGCGGCGGCGGCCGCTCAGATCTGGGCCGCGGGGTCCTGCGCCGGCTCGTTCAGCGCGCGGATGGCCTGGTGGTGCGTGAGGAACACCTGCCCCGAGAGCCGCTCCAGGAAGTCGCTGCGGTGCAGGCGGTCCATCACCGGGCCCTTCACCTCGCTCAGGTGCAGCCGCACGCCGGCGTCCTGCAGGTTGCGGTGGATGCTGCGCAGGCTCTCCAGCGCGCTGGCGTCGATGTCGTTCACCGCGGTGCACTGCAGCACCACGTGGCGAACCCCGGGGTGGGCGGCCAGCTCGGCGGTGATGCGGTCTTCCAGGTGGCGCGCGTTGGCAAAGAACAGGCTCTCGTCCACCCGCAGGCCCAGGATGTGCGGGCGCGTCACCACCTGGTGGCGCAGCACGTTGCGGTAGTGCTCGGTGCCGGGCACGTTGCCCACCACGGCGATGTGCGGGCGGCTGCTGCGCCAGATGTGCAGCGCCAGCGAGGCGATCACGCCGACGGTCAGGCCGGTGACCAGGTCGACCAGCAGCGTGACGGAGAAGGTCAGGGCCTGGGCCGCGAAGTCGGCGCGCGCGTAGCGCCAGTTCAGCGGGAAGCTGCGGAAGTCGATCAGCGAGCCCAGCGAGATCAGGATGGTCGCGGCCAGCACGGCCATGGGCAGGTCGTGCAGCCAGGGCGTGAGGAACAGGGCCGTGAAGGCCAGCAGCACCGCGGTGATGATGCCGGCCGCCGGGGTGCGGCCACCGCTTTCGGCCACCACCGAGGTGCGCGAGAAGCTCGCGCCGACGGCGAAGGCGCCGGTCAGGCCGGCCGCCAGGTTGGCGCCGCCCATGGCCCGCATCTCGGCGTTCACGTCGATGCGCTCGCGCCGCTTGGCGGCCATGCCCTGGGCGATGGAGATCTGCTCGATGAAGGTCATCACCGCGATCAGGAGGGCCGGCACCATGAGCGCCCGCACGGTGGACGTCGGCAGCTCCAGCAGCGGCGCCAGCACCAGGCTGGGCAGGCCCTGTGGAATCTCGCCCACCACCGCCAGCCCCTGCTGCGGCCAGCCCAGGGCCGTGGTGAGCGCGATGGACAGCAGGATCACCAGCAGCGGCGAGGCCTTGCCGGCCAGGTCCGCCGCCACCGCCGGCACGCCCAGGCGGCACAGCAGGGGCTTGAGCCAGCGCCGGGCCGCCCACAGCAGCGCCAGCGCGCCCAGGCCCACGGCCAGGGTCAGGCCATGGACCTCACCGAAGTGTGCGGCCAGGCTGCGGGCGAAGCCGGGCACGTCGTCGCCGCTCAGGGGCATGCCCAGCACGTGCTTGAGCTGGCTCATGCCGATCAGCAGGCCCGAGGCGGTGATGAAGCCCGAGAGCACCGGCTGGCTCAGAAAGCTGGCCATGAAGCCCATGCGCAGCGCGCCCATCACCAGCAGGGCCAGGCCCACCATCACCGCCAGCACCGCACTCGCGGCGATGAAGTCGGCGCTGCCCGCGCCCACCACCGTGCCCACCGTCGCCAGCGACATGATGGAGCGCAGCGCCGAGGGCCCGGGGCCCAGCACCGTGCTGCTGCCCATGAGCGCGTAGATGACCATCGGCACGATGCTGGCGTACAGCCCGGTCACCGGCGGCATGCCGGCCAGCATGGCGTAGGCCAGGCTCTGCGGGATCAGCAGCAGCGTGACCACGGCCGAGGCCGTGATGTCGGCGGCCAGCAGCGGGCGGTTGTAGGTCCGGCCCCAGCGGAGGATGGGGAACCAGTCGGTGAGGGTGGAGCGCATGCGGGCAGGCGGAGCGGGTGGTGGTGGCGGTATTTTCAGGGACGGCCGATACACTGGCGGCCACCCCGAACCCCGCGCCGCCCCGGCGGGCGAACCACCACCACAGGCCTCCCCATGGAACTGCGTCAGCTGCGGTACTTCGTGCGCATCGTCGAGCTGGGCTCGATGAGCCGCGCCGCGACCGACCTGGACCTGGTGCAGTCGGCCCTGAGCCAGCAGATCACGCGACTGGAAAGCGAACTCGCCACCCGACTGCTCCACCGCACGCCGCGCGGCGTGGCGCCCACCGAGGCGGGCGTGGCCTTCTTCCGCGAGGCCCAGCTGACCCTGCGCCACGCCGAGCAGGCCACGCGGGCCGCGCAGCAGGCGCGCCTGTCGGGCTCGGTGTCGGTGGGGCTGGCGCCCACCACCTCGGCGGTGCTGGGCCTGCCGCTGATGCAGGCCATGCGCGAGCGCTACCCCGACGTGCGCCTGCACATGGTCGAAAGCATGTCGGGCCACCTCACGGCCATGCTGAACGCGCGCCAGCTCGACCTCGCAGTGCTGTTCGACACCCGCCTGCACCAGACCCGGCAGGATGGCGGCGGTCGCGGCTGGAGCGTGATGCCGCTGCTGGAGGAAGACCTGTTCCTGGTGCAGCGCGCGGGCGCGCCGCACCTGCCGGCCGAGATCGCCATCGCCGACCTGGCCGGGGTGCCGCTGATCCTGCCCACCGGGCCGCACGGCCTGCGCAGCACGCTGGACACGGCCTTCGCGGGTGCCGGCATTGCGCCCAGCGTGGTGCTGGAGGTCGATTCGCTGGCCATGGTCATGGCCGCGGTGGACGCGGGCCTGGGCGCCACGCTGCAGCCCTGGGCGGCGCTGGGGCGTTACCCGGACGCGGCGCAGCGCTTCCAGTGCGCGCGCATCAGCGACGCTCCCGCGCGCCGCGTGAACCTGCTGTGCAGCCTGTCCGACGACGAGCTGTCGCCGGCCGCGCTGGCCGCGCGCGTGGTGCTCAAGGACTGCGTGCGCACCCTGCTGGGCGAGGGCCGCTGGTCCGGCGCCTCTGCGCTCGCGGCACTGCCCGACACCCATCACATCCCGTGATACCCCCATGACGGGGGCCCGCTGCACAGCGGGCGACGGTCTTCCTACAGTTCTTCACGCGCCGGATCGGCTCCGGCGCTCCCCGAGAGAACACGAAGGAAACCCATGTCAAAGGACCCCGATGTCCTGGTGATCGGCGGCGGCAATGCCGCCCTGTGCGCCGCGCTGATGGCGCGCGAAGCCGGGGCCAGTGTGCTGCTGCTCGAAGCCGCGCCGCGTGAATGGCGCGGCGGCAATTCCGCCCACACCCGCAACCTGCGCTGCATGCACGACGCGCCGCAGGACGTCCTGGTGGACGCCTACCCCGAAGAGGAGTTCTGGCAGGACCTGCTCAAGGTCACCGGCGGCAAGACCGACGAGGCGCTGGCCCGGCTGGTGATCCGCGCCTCGGCCACCTGCCGGCCCTGGATGGTGCGCCACGGCGTGCGCTTCCAGCCCTCGCTCTCGGGCGCGCTGCACACGGCGCGCACCAACGCCTTCTTCATGGGCGGTGGCAAGGCCCTGGTCAACGCCTACTTCCGCAGCGCCGAGCGCCTGGGTGTGCAGGTGCGCTACGAATCGCCGGTGGACCGCATCGAGCTGGACGGCGACCGCTTCGTGGCCGCCTGGGTCCGGGGCGAGCGCATCACCGCGCGCAGCTGCGTGCTGGCGGCCGGCGGCTTCGAGTCAAACCGCGACTGGCTGCGCGAGGCCTGGGGCCAGAACGCCCGCGGCGAATGGCCCTCGGACAACTTCCTGATCCGCGGCACCCGCTTCAACCAGGGCGTGCTGCTCAAGCAACTGCTCGACCTGGGCGCCGATGCCATCGGCGACCCGACGCAGGCCCACATGGTCGCCATCGACGCGCGCGCGCCGCTCTACGACGGCGGCATCTGCACCCGCATCGACTGCGTGTCGCTGGGCGTGGTGGTCAACCGCGAGGCGCGCCGCTTCTACGACGAGGGCGAGGACTTCTGGCCCAAGCGTTACGCCATCTGGGGCCGCCTGGTGGCACAGCAGCCGGGGCAGGTGGGCTTTTCCATCATCGACGCCAAGGCCATCGGCCGATTCATGCCGCCGGTGTTCGCCGGCGTGAAGGCCGACACCCTGCCTGAGCTGGCGCAGAAACTCGGCCTCGATCAGGCCACCTTCATGCAGACCCTGAACGACTACAACGCCGCCTGCCGCGTCGGTACCTTTGACCACACCGCACTGGACGATTGCCACACCGAGGGTGTGGCTCCCGCCAAGACGCACTGGGCGCGGCCCATCGACACCGCGCCTTTCTACGGCTACATGCTCAAGCCCGGCGTCACCTTCACCTACCTGGGCCTCAAGACCGACGAGACCGCGGCGGTGCACTTCGGCGGACGGCCGAGCGCCAACCTCTTCGTGGCCGGCGAGATGATGGCCGGCAACGTGCTGGGGCAGGGCTACACCGCGGGCGTGGGCATGAGCATCGGCACCGCCTTCGGTCGCATCGCGGGCACCCAGGCCGCGCAGGCCGTGCTGAAAGGAGCGCGCCATGCAAACGCTTGAAGCCCTGGCCCGTGATGCCCGCGCCCTGGCGAACGGCGAGGTCGTGCTGTCCGCGCCCGAAACAGAGGTCGCGCGCCAGATGCAGATCTGCAACGCCTGCCGCTACTGCGAAGGCTTCTGCGCCGTGTTCCCGGCCATGACGCGCCGGCTCGCATTCGGCCAGGCCGACATCCACTTCCTGGCCAACCTCTGCCACAACTGCGGCGCCTGCCTGCACGCCTGCCAGTACGCGCCGCCGCACGAGTTTGCGGTGAACGTGCCGCAGGCCATGGCGCAGGTGCGCGGCCAGACCTATGCGGACTACGCCTGGCCGCCCGCGCTGGGCCGGCTCTACCAGCGCCAGGGCCTCACGCTGTCGCTGGCGCTGGCCGCCGGCCTCGCGCTGTTCCTGGTGCTGGCCGTGGTGCTGCAGGGGCAGGGCCTGGGCGCGCTGTGGAGCGCGCCGGGCAGCGACTTCTACGGCCTGTTCCCGCACAACCTGCTGGTGGGCCTGTTCGCACCGGTGTTCGGGTTCGCCACGCTGGCGCTGGGCTTGGGTGTGCGCCGCTTCTGGCGTGAGATCACGCCCGCCACCAGCGGCGCGCCGCTGTCGGCGCCCGCCACGGCCGAGGCGACCGGTGCTGTGCTGCGTCTGAAGTACCTGGACGGTGGCCATGGCGACGGCTGCCACAACGAGGACGACGCCCACACGCTGGCGCGCCGGCGCTACCACCACCTCACCTTCTACGGCTTCCTGCTGTGTTTCGCCGCCACCAGCGTGGGCACGCTCTACCACTACCTGCTGGGCCTGCCCGCGCCCTACGACCTGCCCAGCCTGCCCAAGCTGCTGGGCGCCGTGGGCGGCCTGAGCCTGGCCATCGGCACGGCGGGCCTGTGGCGGCTGAACCTGCGCCGCCACCCGCTGCACGGCGACGCCGCGCAGAAGCCCATGGACCGCGGCTTCATCGCCCTGCTGTTCCTCACCGCCACCAGCGGCCTGGCCCTGTGGGCCGCGCGCGGCACCCCCGCCCTGGCGCTGACGCTGTGCCTGCACCTGGGCGCGGTGATGGCCCTGTTCGCCACCATGCCCTACGGCAAGTTCGGCCACGGCATCTTCCGCACCGCCGCGCTGCTGCGCCACGCGGTCGAGAAGCGCCAGCCCAACCCCATCGGTCTGGGCGCCGACTGAACCGGCGCCTCGTTCCCTCTCTGCGGCGGGTCCGCCGCGGCCACCCACCCTTTTCCCCCACCCCACGAACCTCACCGAGGAGACCTTGCCATGCACAAACGAGCCTTCCTGCGCGCCACCGCGCTCGCCCTGTCCACCCTGTCGCTGGCGGGCCTTGCCCAGGCGCAGGACTTCCCGCCCAAGAAGCCGGTCACGCTGGTGGTGGGGTTTGCGGCCGGCGGCGCGGCCGATGCCGCCGCGCGCCTGATCGCCAAGAAGCTGGGCGAGAACATCGGCCAGTCGGTGATCGTGGAGAACAAGGGCGGTGCGGGCGGCAACATCGCGCACCAGTACGTTGCCAAGGCGGCGACCGACGGCTCGGTGCTGCTGTTCGGCTCGGTCGGTCCGCTGACCATCGCGCCCCACCTGATGAAGCTGGCCTACGATCCCTTCACCGACCTGGCCCCTATTTCGGGCGGCGTGAACTTCCCCAACGTGCTGGTCGTGCACAAGGGCGTGGGCGTGAAGACGCTGGCTGAATTCGTGCAGCTGGAAAAGAAGAAACCCGGCAGCGTGGACTACGCCTCCACCGGTCCCGGCTCGGCCTCGCACCTGGCGGGTGAGCTGTTCAACCAGCGCGCCGCCATCGACATGGTCCACGTGCCCTACAAGGGCGGCGCGCCCGCGCTGCAGGACCTGCTGGGCGGCCGCATCGCCGCCTACTTCTCGGCGCCGCCCACGGCCATGCCGCACATCGAGAGCGGCAAGCTGGTGCCCCTGGCCACCACCGGTCTCACGCGCCCGGCCTACCTGCCCAACATCCCCACCGTGGCCGAGGCCGGCTACCCGGGCTTCGAGGCGCTGAACTGGTACGCCTTCGTGGCGCCTGCCAAGACGCCGGTGCCGCTGCTGGACCGCTGGAACCAGGAAATCGTGAAGGTGCTCAACGACCCGGGCGTGAAAGAGGCCCTGATGCACCACGGGTTGACCCCCCAGCCCACCACGCGGGCCGATTTCGCGGCCTTCATGAAGAAGGAATCGGCCCAGTGGGCCGCCACCATCCAGGCCCGCAAGATCACCGCGGACTGATCACGCCGCGGGCCGCCGCGCTCAGGGGGCGTTCGCGGCCTCGGTGTGGATCACGCCCCCGCCCAGGCAGACCTCGCCGTCGTACAGCACGGCGCTCTGGCCGGGCGTCACCGCCCATTGCGGGTCGGCAAAGCGCAGCGTGAAGCCGGTGTCGTCCACGACCAGCGAGCAGGGCGCGTCGCTCTGGCGGTAGCGCGTCTTGGCGGCGATGGCCGACACCGCCGGCGCCTCGCCCGCCACCCAGCTCACATCCTCGGCGCGCAGGCTGGGCGCCAGCAGCCAGGGGTGGTCGTGGCCCTGCACCACCCACAGGATGTTCTTCTCGACGTCCTTGCGCGCGACGAACCAGGGCTCGTGCTCATTGCCGCCCTTCTGCGCACCCTTGGCCTTCACGCCGCCGATGCCCAGGCCCTGGCGCTGGCCCAGCGTGTAGAACGAGAGGCCCACGTGCTGGCCAATCGTGCGGCCCGTCGGGTCCTTGATCGGCCCCGGCTCTTTGGCGATGTAGCGGTTGAGGAAATCGCGGAACGGCCGCTCGCCGATGAAGCAGATGCCGGTGCTGTCCTTCTTCTTCGCGTTGGGCAGGCCGATCTCGGCCGCGATGCGGCGCACCTCGGTCTTGGGCAGCTCGCCGACCGGGAACAGGGTCCTGGAGAGTTGCGCCTGGTTCAACCGGTGCAGAAAGTAGCTCTGGTCCTTCAGCGGGTCCAGGCCCTTGAGCAGCTCGTGTTTGCCGGTCGCTTCGTTCAGGCGCACGCGGGCGTAGTGGCCGGTGGCGATCTTCTCGGCGCCCAGGCGCATGGCGTGGTCCAGGAAGGCCTTGAACTTGATCTCGGCGTTGCAGAGGATGTCGGGGTTGGGCGTGCGGCCGGCCTGGTACTCGCGCAGGAACTCGGCGAACACGCGGTCCTTGTATTCGGCCGCGAAGTTCACGTGTTCGATCTCGATGCCCAGCACGTCGGCCACCGAGGCGGCGTCCACGAAGTCGATGTTGGACGAACAGTATTCGCTGTTGTCGTCGTCCTCCCAGTTCTTCATGAAGATGCCGATGACCTCGTAGCCCTGCTCCTTGAGCAGGTGCGCGCTCACCGCGGAGTCCACGCCCCCGCTCAACCCGACCACCACACGTTGCTTGTTTGCCATGGGTGGATTATCCCAGCGGGTGTTCCGGCCGACCCCGGCTTCAAAAAATTGGAACGTGACCGGCGAGGGCATCGAACGATGGCGGCGGGTGCCGGTCCTACAGTGAAACCCATGCCGCCACTCCCGGCGCCACCCACCAGGAATCCGCGATGTCCCGCCTGCCCACGCTCTTCATCTCCCACGGTTCGCCCACCTTCGCCATCGACCCCGGTCAGGCTGGGCCGGCGCTGACCGCGCTGGGCCAGACCCTGCCGCGGCCCAAGGCCATCCTCATCGTCTCGCCGCACTGGATGACGCGCGAGCCGCGCGTTGCCACCACGCCGCGCCCGCAGACCATCCACGACTTCGGCGGCTTCCCGCCCGCGCTCTACCAGCTGCAGTACCCGGCACCTGGCGCGCCCGACGTGGCGCAGCGCGCCATCGAGCTGCTGCGCGCCGCCGGGCACAAAGCCGAGGCCGACCCGCAGTGGGGCCTGGACCACGGTGCCTGGGTGCCGCTGATGCACCTGCTGCCCGATGCCGACGTGCCGGTGTTCCAGGTCTCGCTGCCCGCGCGGCTGGACGGCGAGCGCGCCTACGCCTACGGCCAGGCGCTGGCACCGCTGGCCGAGGAGGGCGTGCTGGTGATCGGCTCCGGCAGCCTGACACACAACCTCTACGAGGTGCGCTTCGACGCGCCCGATGCGAACGCCGAGACCTACGCGCTCGAGTTCGCGCACTGGATCAATGGCGTGGTGACCGGCCGCGACCACGCGCGCCTGCAGCAGACCATGGCGATGGCGCCGCACGCCCAGCGCGCCCACCCCACGGCCGAACACCTGTGGCCGCTGATGGTGGCCGCCGGTGCGGCGGGCGCCGAGGTGCCGGCCACGCGCATCGAAGGGGGCATCACGCACGGTGTGCTGTCGATGGATGCCTTCCAGTTCGGCAACCTCCCTGCCGGTGCGCCCGACGCTGTGGAGGCCTGAACATGAACACCCGAACCGAAGCGCCCGCGGGCGACCTCGTCCTGCACCGCCCCTCAGCGCCCGCGCGCCAGCTGGTGCTGCTGTTCCACGGCGTGGGCGCGAGCCCCGAAGGCTTTGAGCCCCTGGGTCCTGCGCTGGCGCGCGACGACCGCTGGGTCGTGGCGGTGCGCTCGCCGTTCGAGTCCGGCTTCGGCGCCGGCTGGCAGTGGTTCTCGGTGCAGGGCGTGACCGAGGCCAACCGCGCCGAACGCATCGCGGCGGTCATGCCGCGCTTTGCCGAGACCGTGCGGCGCTGGCAGGCGCACACCGGACTTGACGCCGCGCAGACCGTGCTCGCCGGCTTCTCGCAGGGCGCGATCATGTCGCTCGAATCGACGCAGGCCGGCGAGCCGCTGGCCGCGCGGGTGGTGGCGATGTCCGGGCGCTTCGCCGTGCCGCCGCAGACCGCACCGTCGGGCGTGGGCTTCCGTTTCATCCACGGCACGCAGGACCCGGTGATTCCCGCGGCGTTCAGTTCGCAGGGAGCGCAGCAGCTGCAGGCCCTGGGCGCCGATGCCCGGGCCGACCTGCTGCCAGGTCTCGCGCACGGCATCGACCCGCGCGCCCTGGCGCTGCTGGCCCGTGCGCTGGACGAGGTGGCGCCGTGAACGCCGCCGACACCGGCCCGCAGCTGGCGCTGGACATCGGGGCGCGCGAGACCGTGATCAACACCCCCACTGGCACCACCTGGACCCTGCCTGTGGGTTCGGCCACGCTGTGGCCGTTGACGCCGTCGGGGCCCTCGGCGCTGGCGGTGGAGAACGGCATCCAGACCGTGGAGGACGCGATCGAGCGCATCGCGGCCGAAGTGCCGCGCGGCGCGCACATGGTGCTGAGCGGGCGCAGTTTGGCGCCGCTGCAACGCGGCGGTGCCATTGCCGCGCTGGCGCAGGGGTCCATTGGACTGGAGGACATCGAGCGCGAGTACCAGCTGCTGGCGGCCCGGGCGGTGGGTGCGCCCTCGGCGTGTGGCACGGGTTTCGACGATGCGGCAGGAGACGCGGTGCTGCTGATCCTGCGCGAACTGATGCACCACCTGGGGGTGCGGTCGCTGCACGGGCCGGACTGAATCCGCGCGCGCCGTGGCGCGCTGTCACGGGACTTTCACGTGCTTGACATACGCTGGGCTTTGCCGGATTCTGCGTTGCGCCGTTTCCGCCACGTCGGCCGCAATCCCGCGGCCGCGGTTCATGTTTTCGTCATCCACACTGAAAGCACACCCATGAAGAACAAGATCTCCCGCGTGGCCCTGGCCGCGCTGCTGCTGACCGTTGGCGCCGCCCATGCCCAGGACAAGACCCTCCGCCTGATCACCTGGGCCGACTACGTGCCCAAGGACGTGATGGAGCAGTTCACCAAGGAGACCGGCATCAAGGTCGAGGTGACGCTCTCGAACAACGAGGAAATGATTTCCAAGCTGCGCGCCACCGCCGGCGCCGGCTTCGACCTGGCCCAGCCCAGCCAGGACCGCATCGCCGGCCCGCAGGCCGAGTTCGGCATCTACAAGCCGATGGACCTGTCCAAGATCAAGTCCGAGCAGTTCATTCCCTCGATGCTCGAAGCCACCCGCCTGAACACCACCGTGGGCGGCAAGGTCTACGCCGTGCCGCACATCTGGGGCACCGATGGTCTGGTGGTCAATACCAAGACCTCCAAGGCCGCCGACTACACCGACCTGTGCGCGGCCGAGAACGCCGGCAAGGTCAGCATGCGCCTGAAGCGCCCAACCCTGATCGCCTTCGCCTTCTCCATGGGCAAGAACCCGTTCGCGCTGTACAGCGACGCCAAGGCCTACGGCGCGCTGATGGACGACGTGGGCAAGGCACTGACCGAGTGCAAGAAGAACGTGAAGTTCTACTGGGACGGCAAGGACCAGCTGCTGGCGGGCATGCGCTCGGGCGAGCTGACCACGGCCATGATGTGGGACACCGGCGGCTGGGGTCTGAACAAGACCAACCCGGACATCAAGTTCGTCGCGCCCAAGTCCGGCGCGCTGGGCTGGGTCGACACCTTCGCCCTGCCGGCCAAGGGCAAGAACGACGAGGCCGCCTACGCCTGGATCAACTTCAACATGCGCCCCGAGATCGCCGCCAAGGTCGCCACCTCGGCCGGCAACTTCACCGCCGCCAAGGGTGGTGACGCCGGCATGGACCCGGTGCTCAAGAAGCAGTTTGCCGACAGCTTCCCCGAGGCCGCGCTGAAGAACATCAAGTGGTACCCGGCCGTGCCCGCCGGCATCGAGGACATCGAAGGCCGCGTGCTCGACCGCATCAAGGCCGCCAAGTAAGCCGATGACCATCGCCCCCGCCGTGACCGCTGCCGCCGCAGCGGACCGCGCGGGCGCCTACGACCTCCAGATCCAGACCGTCCGCAAGCGCTATGGCGCGTTTGCGGCGGTCGACGACCTGAGCTTCGGCGTCCGTTCCGGTTCCTTCTTCTCCATCCTCGGGCCCTCGGGCTGTGGCAAGACCACGCTGCTGCGCATGATCGCGGGCTTCATCGCGCCCGACGCCGGCGACATCGTGATCAAGGGCCAGTCCATGCAGGGCGTGCCGCCCAACCGGCGGCCGGTGAACATGGTGTTCCAGCACCTGGCGCTGTTCCCGATGATGACCGTGGGCGAGAACATCGCCTACGGGCTGGAGCGGCGGGGCGTGAAGGGGTCGACGGCCAAGACCAAGGTGACGGACATGCTGCGGCGCGTCGGCCTGCCGGGCAGCGAGGGCAAGCGCATCGACCAGCTCTCGGGCGGGCAGAAGCAGCGTGTGGCGATCGCGCGCTCGCTGGTGCTCGAACCCGCGCTGCTGCTGCTGGACGAGCCGCTGGGCGCGCTCGACCTCAAGCTGCGAGAGCACATGAAGGTCGAGCTCAAGCAGTTGCAGGCCGAGGTGGGCACCACCTTCGTCTACATCACGCACGACCAGAGCGAAGCCCTGGTCATGTCCGACCAGGTCGCGGTGATGAACCACGGGCGCTTCGAGCAGCTCGGTTCGCCGCAGGACCTCTATTACCAGCCGCAGACGGCGTTCGTCGCCGGTTTTGTCGGCCACAACAACCGCATCGAAGGCCAGATCGAGACCCGCAACGGCGACCAGGTGCTGCTGCGCACCGGCGGCGGCCTGGGCCTGTGGGCGCAGCGCGTCGGCGCGGTGGACCAGGGGCAGACCGCCAGCCTGTTCATCCGGCCCGAAGCCATCGAGATCGGGCGCAGCCCGCGCGAGCTGCCGGCGGGTGAGCCGGCCTGGAGCGCGACGGTGCAGGCCGTGCTGTTCGACGGCGGCAACTCGACGGTGCAGGTGCAGGAAGCGCGCACCGGCACGCCGCTGCAGATCGCGCTGCCGCTGACCGGCCGCCTGGCCGACCTGCGCGCGGGCGAGACGGTCCATTTTTCCTACCAGCCGTCGCAGGCCTGGTGCTTCGCGGCCTGAGCGGTATGGACGTCGCCGCCCACCGCCGCTGGATGCTGCTCTTCCTGCTCGCGCCGGCCCTGCTCTGGCTGGGCGGGCTGGTGGTGCTGCCGCACGTCGAACTGGCCCTGCTGTCGCTGCAGGCCCGCGTGGGGCCGGGCCAGTACGCGGCCAGCCTGGACCAGTACCGCACCTTCGTCGACGAGCCGCTGTACTGGAACACCTTCGTGCGTACGGCCGTGATGTCGGTGCTGGCGACGCTGTTCACGCTGCTGCTGGCCTTTCCCGCCGCCTGGTACATCGCCAAGGTCGCCCAGGGGCGGCTGAAGATGGTGATGCTGGTGCTGTGCCTGCTGCCCTTCTGGGTGAGCGAGATGGTGCGCACCCTGGGCTGGCTGATCCTGCTGCGCGAGACCGGCGTGGTCTCGGGCCTGCTGCAGGCCACGGGCCTCGCGAACCAGCCGGTCGAGCTGCTGTACCACGACGCCACCATCCTGGTCGGTCTGGTCTACGCATCCCTGCTGTTCATGGTGATCCCGCTGGTCAACAGCCTGGAGAGCCTGGACGACAGCCTGATCGAGGCCGCCTACGACCTCGGCGGCAGCACGGCCAACATCGTGCGCCGCATCGTCATTCCACATGCCGCCCCGGGCATCGCCGCCGGCTCCATCGTGGTCTTCATGCTCTGCCTGGGCAACTACCTCACCCCCACGCTGCTGGGCGGCAAGGACTCGCTCTGGTTCACCGAGCAGATCTACACCCAGTTCATCACCCGCTTCAACTGGAACCAGGGCGCGGCCTTCGGCTTCCTGCTGCTGTTCCTCTCCAGCCTGCTGGTGTGGGCGGGGTTGAAGCTCACCGGGCAACGGTTTGGTGCCGTGATGAAAGCCAGCTGACACCATGATCCCCAGCCTTCCGCGTCCTGCGATCCAGCGATATGGCCTCGCCGCCTTCGTCGGCGCGTTTTTTGTCTTCCTGTTCGTGCCGCTGGTGGTGGTGGCGGTGTTCGCGTTCAACAACGCCGACTACCCGACGCCGCCCTGGATGGGCTTCACGCTCGACTGGTTCTTCGCCGACAGCGACAGCCGCACGGGCCTGCTGCACGACGCCGAACTGCTCAAGGCCATCGGCGTGAGCGCCTGGGTGGCGCTCTGGGTGACCGTGCTGTCGGTGGTGGTGGGCACCTGCAACGCCTTCCTGCTGGAGCGCTTCGAGTTCCCGGGCAAGAGTGCGGTGGCGCTGCTGTCCATGGTGCCGCTGGTGATCCCGGGCGTGATCCTGGGCATCTCCATCCTGGCCTTTGCCAGCCGCATCGCCAACTTCGCCGACGCCACCTGGGGGCTCGAACTGGAGTTCCTGCGGCCCGGTCTGCCGCTGGTGATCCTGGGCCAGTTCAGCTACATCGTGACCATCGCCACGCTGACCATCTCGGCCAGCCTGCGCCGCTTCGACCGCACGCTCGAAGAAGCTGCGTTCAACCTGGGCGCCAGCCGCGCCGCCGTGCTCTGGACCATCACGCTGCCCTACCTGCGCCCGAGCATGATCGGCGCGGCGGCCATGGCCTTCCTGATGTCGTTCGAGAACTTCAACACCACGCTGATGCTGGTGGGCTCGGACGCGCCGCTGACCGTGCTGATGTACGGCCGCATGCGCGAGGGCGCGACGCCGGTGCTCAACGCCGTCAGCCTGTTCCTGATGGTGGCCTCGGCGCTGCTGGCGGTGCTGCTGATGTGGCGCAGCGGGCGTGCGCCGCGCCCCAAAGCCGCCTGAGGCGCGGCGGCGGCCGCACTCAAGAACCGTCGTACAGACGGTCACACAATCACACAGCTTAATTAAGGTCGGGCTAATCCGGCGCCGTTTCAATGCCCGCACCAGCACGTGCTGGGGTGCTATTGAAAAGGATGTTTCCGATGAAATCGATTGCTGTCGCCGCCCTCATGGTCGCCGTTTCCGGTGTCGCTCTGGCCGGTCCCAAGTGCGAGCAGCCCAAGGAAAAGTGGATGCCCGAAGCCCAGTTCAAGAAGGGCCTGGAAGACAAGGGCTACCAGATCAAGACCTTCAAGGTTTCCAAGGGCGAGTGCTACGAGATCTATGGCTTTGACAAGGCCGGCAAGAAGGTCGAGATCTACTTCGACCCCGTGACCGCCGCCGTGCTCGAAACCAAGTAATTCGTGTGACGCGATGAAGACCTCCGCACTCTCCGAGTCCAGCCGCCCGGTCTGGGACCTGTTTGTCCGTGTCTTTCACTGGACCCTGGTCGGCACCGTGCTGCTCAATCAGTTCGTGCTCGAAGAGGGCGAAACGCCCCACGAGTGGGCCGGCTATCTGGCCGCCGCACTCGTGGTCGCGCGGATCGTCTGGGGCTTCATCGGTTCGCGCCATGCGCGCTTTTCGGATTTTTTCCCGACGCCTGGTCGCCTGCGGCAACACTTGCAGGCCATGCGTTCGGGCCGACCGGAGCACCACTGGGGCCACAACCCGCTGGGCGCCCTGATGATGTTCCTGCTCATGGGCCTCGTGCTGGCCCTGGGCGTCACCGGCTGGATGCAGGGCACCGATGCCTGGTTCGGTGAAGAGTGGCTGCAGGAGCTGCACGAGGTGCTGGCGAATGCCCTGCTGCTGTCGGCCGGCCTGCACGCCGCCTCCGCCATCGTGATGGGGCGCATCGAGCGCACCCGTCTGGTCAAGGCGATGGTCACCGGCACCAAAGAGCGGTATTGACCTGCGGCGTGGCACACTGCCGCGCACCATGCTGCGCATCGATCCTTCCGAAGTGGAGTTCACCGCCATCCGCGCACAGGGCGCGGGCGGGCAGAACGTCAACAAGGTCTCCAACGCCGTGCACCTGCGCTTCGACGTGGCCGCGTCTTCGCTGCCCGAGGCGGTGAAAGCGCGGCTGCTCGCGCACGGCGACCAGCGCATCACCGAGCAGGGCGTGATCGTCATCAAGGCCCAGACCAGCCGCAGCCTGGAGCAGAACAAGGCCGACGCGCTGGCGCGGCTGCAGGCGCTGGTGAACGCCGCCGCCCACGTGCCCAAGGCGCGCAAGCCGACGCGGCCCACGCTGGCCTCGAAGCAGCGCCGCCTGGCGGGCAAGGCCAGCCGGGCGCAGATCAAGCAGGGGCGCGGCCGGGTGCGCGGTTCTGAGTGAATCGGTTCGCTTAAGGTGTTTTTAGGGTTTTCTTAAGTGCTATTTAGCAGCGCATCCGGCCACTGATTTTTAGACTTTCTTCCCATGGCAGGCAACGCATGGGGCGCTGTCGCCAGGCAGCAAAAGCGGACCTGGTCCGCACAAGGAAGTCATCATGAAATTCACCCAACAGGAAATGAAACAGCTGGCCGAAGCCAGCCAGGCCGCCGGTCGCGAGGACCTGTACGCCGGCATCCACAAGGCGCTGCGCGCCGTCATGGCCGAGTGCCTGCTGGCGGTCGGCCGCGCCGACCCGACGGACCCGCAGGACGTGACCGACGCCGGGGCCCGTGTCTGCGCGCTCATGGACCTGTGCGTGTCCCACGTGCACCACGAGAACAACTTCGTGCACCCCGCCATCGAGGCGCGCACACCCGGCCTCAGCGCCGACGTGGCGCACGAGCACCTCGGCCACCTGGAGCAGATCGCCCGCCTGCGCGCGGCGGCGCGGCAGCTGGACACACTGCAGGGCGCGGCGCTGACCAGCGCCCTGCACACGCTGTACCTGGACCTGTCGCTGTTCGTGGCCGAGAACCTGCGGCACATGCACGTGGAAGAAACCGAACACAACGCGGCCCTGTGGTGCGCCTACACTGACGACGAGCTGCGCGCGATCCACGGCGCGCTGGTGGCGACCATCCCGCCGGGCGAGATGATGCTGGTGATGCGCTGGATGCTGCCGCAGATGAACGCGCCCGAGCGGCTGGCGGTGCTGGGCGGCATGCGCCAGGAGGCACCGGAGCCGGTGTTCCGCGCGGTGCTCGATGTCGTGCAGCCGCACCTGTCGCCGCGCGACTGGGCCAAGCTGAGCGGTGGGCTGGGCCTGCCCGCCGTGCCAGGGCTGGTGGACGCGGTGTGAGGCGCCGGTCGACCCTCAGGCCTGCACGGTCTGGAGGTCGACCGCGGCGCCCACCCGCAGGCGGAAGCGCCCGCGGCCCGTCTTCTCGATGCGCAGCGCCGGGCACTGCTCCTGCAGGCGGCGCGCAAGCAGCAGCAGCCGCGCCTCGAGGTTGTCCACCACATCGGGCAGGCCCAGCCCGGGGTCGAGCCGCAGTTCGCGGTTGCAGAACTCCTGGCGGCCCTCGCGGCGGTGCACCTGCAGCAGCTTCCAGAGGATGGCGCCGGCCACGCCCTTGATGAGGTAGGCGTTGTTGATGAAGACGCTGTGGTTGGCCGGGTAGTAGCGCACCTGCAGGGCCGGTCCCCGCGGGGGCGCCGCGACCGGCTCGGGGGTGTCGTCCTCGGGGTGCTCGCCCACCTCCGGCGTTTCCTGCAGCCGGTCGATGGCTGCGGCCAGCTGGCCCGCCAGCGTGACCAGCAGGTCTTCATCCTCGAAGCTGAAGCGCAGGTCCTGCGGGCTTTCGACGAACAGCACGCCCAGCACCCGGTCGCCCGCGCGCAGCGGCACCGCCAGCTGGCTGTGGGGCTCTGGCAGCCCGGGGTAGGGGATCTCGGTCATGTCCTCCGGCGCCAGGCCCCGGTCTTCGAGGCCGCTGCGCACCGCCTGGCTGTAGAGGTAGGCGCTGGTCATGTGCGTGATGCGCACCGGCGTGCCTTCGCGGGCGGCCACGCCGATGACGCCATCGCCCAGCGCGATCTCCGATCCCACGCCCGAGGTCGGGTAGCCGCGGCTGGCGACGGTGTAGAGGCGCAGCGTGGCGGGGTCGGCGATCAGCACCATCGCGTGGGCGATGTCCATGTCGTGTTCGAGCGTCTGCAGCGTGGCCTCCAGCGCCTCGTCCAGCGTGGTGGCGCGGGCCAGCCGCTCGCTGCCGCGGCGCAACGCGCCCAGCAGGCTGCAGCGCGGCGCGCTGCCAGGCAGTGGCTCGCCGGCCACCCGCTCGATGTCGAGCACCTCGTAGATGTCGGAGCCGCGCAGCACGAAGACGCTGGCCATGCCGCTGTGCGAGGCGATGCCCGCCAGCTGCGCCTTCATGCTCTCGAACACCGGGCCGCCGGTTTCGGTGCGCAGATAGCGCAGATGCAGCCGGTAGAACTGTGCCGTCACCGGGTGCAGCAGCAGCACGGTGGCGCGCGGGTGCTCCAGGATGTTGCGGCGCGTCTTGTTGAAGAACTGGAACGACAGCGCCACATGCCGCTCGTCCACATGGAACACCTGCGAGATGTAGGCCACGTTGGGCGTGCCGTCTGCCGCCGTGGTGGCCATGATGGCCGGGATGGCCCCTTCGAAACAGGGGCGCACCTCGCCCAGCGTGACCGTGCTGTTCATGCCGGCCCCCGCAGCGGCTGGCCCGCCCGGGGGCCGGGGGTCTGGTCGAAGGCCTGCTCGGGTGCGAAGGTGACGGCGCTCAGGTCGTCCAGGCGGTGCGCCAGCATGGCGGCGGCGAAGTCGGGGGCGAAGCCGATGCGGCCCAGCTCGCCCTGCATGGCCAGCAGGTAGCGCTGCAGCGCGGGCACATCGTCGGGTGTGACCTCGCGCAGGCGCGCACTGTTCGATTTGAGCTGCACCGTGCGGTGGCTGTGGGGCTCGCTGAACACCACCGCGACGCGACCGGTGCGGGCCACGTCGCGCAGCAGCTGCACCGACTGCCCGCGGTTGAGGAACACCGTGACCTGTTCGCCCTGCGGTCCCACCTGGCTGCCCACCGCTCGCATCAGGCTGGGCGTCAGGTCAGGCCCGCACGAGCTCACGATGACCGACACGCCGCGCGCCATCATGGCCAGCAGTTCCGGGGGCAGCAGCGGGGGAGTGCCTGGGGTTTCCAAGGGGCAGCGCCTGTGTCGGGAAAACCGTGGGTAGGAGCCGCCGATGATAGTGAGCCGCCCGTGCGCGGCCAAGTGCGGGCCGCGGCGGACGATGGTTTGCTCAGTTGCGTGGCGCAGTTTCCACGAAGCTGCGCAGCGACCACACGAGCGAGGGTTCGAGCACGCCGTCCCAGGGCGGCATGTGCACGATGCCGAACTTCTGTTTGCCGTAGCGGACCGATTTGACGAAGAAGTGGTCGGCGTCCGACAGGCAACGCTGGCGCAAGGCAGGGTCCTTCACGCGCTGGCAGGCCATGCCGATGCGGCGCAGGTCGGGGGCAGGTGAGCGCATGCCGTTGGCGTTCTCGCCGTGGCAGCGGGCGCAGGTCTGGTTGAAGATGGTGCCACCGATGCGGGCTGCGTCGGCGTTGCCGCGCAGGGGGTTGAGGTCGGCCCAGCCGGGTGCGATGGCCGGCAAGGCGGCGGTGTCCACGTCCGGGCGCTTGACGTCGGCGTCGGCCCGTGCCGTCAGGACGGTGAGGGACAGACCCAGCAGGCACAGGGCCCGCGATGCGCTGAGGGGGTGCGTCATGGTCAGTCCCAGCCCTTCGGACAGCCCTGGCAGTCCACCATGTTGGACGATGGGAAGACCGAATAGAGCATGACGTTGCCGTCGAACACCGCGCCCTGCAGGTTGACCTGGTTGAACTTCGCCTCCTGCAGGTTGTTGCCGATGAAGCGGGTGCCCAGGAACCAGGATTTGTCGAGCCGCGCGATCTCCAAGCTGGCGCCGTTGAATTCTGCCCCCGAGAAGTCCGAGCGCAGCAGGCGTGCGCCTTCGAGGTCGGTGCCGTAGAAGCGCACCCTCTTCAGGTTGGCGTTGGACACGGTGGCCTTGGACAGCCTGGCGCCGGTGAGGTTCGCACCTTCCAGATCGGCCACGGCCAGGTTGGCACCGCGCAGGTCGGCCCGGGTCAGGTCGGCCCCGCGGAAGTCGGCACCGGCCAGGTTGCTGCCCACCAGGTTGGCATGGCGAAGGTCGGCGCCGGGGCAGCGGGTGTAGGGCCAGATGGGACAGCCGTTGATGACCAGCGGCTGGTCGGCGTCGGTCGGGGCTTCGGTGCCAGGCGCCTGTGCGCCGGCGCCGGCGCACAGGGCTCCCAGCACCGCGGGCGCCAAGCGCCGGATGAGTGGCGTGAACATAGTGGGTGAAAGAAAAAAAGACCTGACCCGCCCAGAGGATCGGAGGGGGCGTGCCAGGTCAACGCAAAGGGTGAATCAGCGCGAAGCCACCTGTTTGGGCAGCTTGAAGACCCACATCGATCCCCCCTGGGACACCTGCTTGGTCAGCTCGGCCATGTCGCCGCCCCACAGCGGCACCGCGCCGCCGTAGCCCGACTGGATGCCGATGTACTGCTCGCCGTCCATCTCCCAGGTGACGGGGATGGAGACAATGCCCGAGCCGGTCTGGAACTTCCACAGCTCCTTGCCGGTTTTCTGGTCGAAGGCCTTGATGTAGCCGTCGGACGTGCCGGTGAACAGCAGGCCGCCGGCGGTGGTCAGCGTGCCGGCCCAGAGCGGGAACTGCTCCTTGTGCTCCCAGGCAATCTTGCCGCTCACCGGGTCGATGGCGCGCAGCACGCCCACGTGGTCGTTGAACAGCTTCTTGATGCGGAAGCCCTGGCCCAGGTAGGCCGCACCCGGCTTGTAGGTGATCTTCTCCGCCCAGTAGTCCATGGCCCAGTGGTTGCCCGGGATGTAGAACAGGCCGGAGTCCGGGCTGTAGCTCATCGGCATCCAGTTCGTGCCGCCCAGGAAAGGCGGCGAGACGAAGATGCTCTCACCCTTGTCCTGGCCGTCTTTGGGCTGCGGCGGGTACTGTGCGTCGACCACCTGGGGCATGCCGGTTTTCAGGTCGAAGCCCTTGGTCCAGGTGATGCCGTCCACGAAAGGCCAGGCGTTGATGATGGCGTTCTGCTTCCAGGGGTGGCCGCCGCCGGCCTTGGCGAGTTTTTCGCGGTCGGTCACGAAGAAGTAGCCGTTGCGGTCGGCGTGGGCCGAGGCCTTGACCACCTTGCCAGTCTTGGGGTCCTTGTAGTCGAACAGCAGCACCGAGTTGTTGCCCGAGAAGTCCCAGGCGTCGTTGGGTGTGTGCGAGAAGAAGCCTTTGAGCTCGCCGGTGGTCGGGTCCACGTAGGCCTGGCCCGAGGTGTACAGGCTGGGCCAGTTGATCGGCTTGTCGCCAGGGGCGGTGCGCTTCCAGGTGTTCCACGGCGCGGGGTTGCCGGTGCCCACGACGATGGTGTTGGTCTCGACGTCGAAGGACGCCGTCTGCCAGGGAGCGCCGCCGCCGTGGCTCCAGGCCTCGACCTTGCCGGTGGGCGAGTTCGGGTCGTTGGGCCACGTTGGGGCCTTGGGGTCGCCGGTCGGGGTGCTGGGCTGGCCGTTGAGGCGACCCACGTGGCCCTCGACAAAGGGCCGGGCCCAGAGCTCCTTGCCGGTGTCCACGTCGCGGGCGTAGAGGAAACCGACGACGCCGAACTCGTCGCCCGAGGAACCGTGCACCAGCATCACCTTGCCGGTCTTCTGGTCCTTCACGATGAAGGGTGCGCCTGTCATGGTGTAGCCCACGGCGTGGTCGGCAAACTTCTCTTTCCACACCACCTTGCCGGTGGCCCGGTCCAGCGCCACGATGGACGCGTCCAGCGTTCCGAAGAACACCTTGTCGCCGTAGATGGCCGGGCCGCGGTTGACCACGTCGCAGCAGGGGCGGATGTCTTCGGGCAGGCGGTGTTCGTAGCTCCACAGGCGCTTGCCGGTGCGCGCCTCAATGGCGACGAAGCGCGAGTACGACGCGGTGGCGTAGATCACGCCGTCGTGCACCAGCACCTGGCCTTCCTGGCCGCGCTGTTTCTCTCCGCCGAACGAGTAGCTCCACACCGGCAGCAGCCCGGCGACGTTCTGGGTGTTGATGGTCTTGGCCGGGCTGTAGCGCTGGGCGGTCAGGCCCAGGCCGTAACTCAGCACATCGCCGGTGGTCTTGTGGTCGTTCGCGATGTCTTCCCAGGTCACCGGCTTGGCGGCATGGGCGGTCGCGGTCAGCAGGGTGGCCAGTGCGAGCGCAATGTGGCTCGGCCGCGGGGTGAACGCAGGGCGTGCGGTCATGGTGGGTCTCCTCGGTGTGGGTGGTGGCTGCCGGGTCGCAGCGGAACTGCAGAGCGCCGCCAGTATCGGCAGCGCCCGGATCACCGTCGCGGGAGCGCCGCCCCCTCAACCCGGGAAAAATGCCCGACAGGCCCGGGAAAGCCGGACAGGGTGGCATGTGGATTGCGAAGCACGGGTTCCCTGTCGCCTGGAGCAACCCATGGACCTCAGACACCGATTGCTGGCTTGCCTGTCGGCGGGCTTCGCGGCCCTGCTGGTGGCGGGCGCGCTGCTGGTGGCGACGAGCCTGCGGGACGACGTGCAGGACGAGCTGGAAGGCACGGCGCGGCTGGTGGCGCTGGTCCTGCAGGCGGCCCAGGCCTCTCCCCAGGGCAGCGAGGCCGCGCACCGCGCGGTGGACAGCCTGCTGGCCCGCGGCGGGCTGCGCCATGTCCGCGTGGAGTGGGTGCGTTCAGCCGCGGAGCAGCCACTGCTCCATTCCGCAACAACCCGGGACGAGGACGCCGGCTGGGCGGAGCGACTGGCCGGCCTGCAGGATTGGGATTTACCCGAATACCGGCTCGCGGTGGGACCGAACGAACAACTGCTGATCCGCATGGACCCGCGCAGCGAGGTCGACGAGGTGCTGGAGGATGCGGCGGCGATGCTGGCGGTGTTCCTGCTGTTTGCGGGTGTGTCCCTGGCGGCCGCCTGGTGGGCCGCCGATCGGGCCTTGCGCCCGGTGCGCGAACTGGAGGAGGGCCTGGCGCGCATCGGTCGCGGAGAGCTGGACCGGCCGATGCCCCCCATGGCCTTGCGCGAGTACCAGCGGGTGGCCCATGCCATCAATCGACTGGAGCAGACCCTGGCGCAGGCGCACGAGAGCGAGCGCCGTCTGGGACAGCGGTTGATGGCGATGCAGGAGAGCGAACGGGAGGAACTCGCGCGCGAGCTGCACGACGAGTTCGGCCAGGGCCTTGCGGCCATGGGCGCGGCGGCCGCCTTTGTCGAACGGCACGCCGACTCCGCGCGTCCCGACACCCTGGTCGAATGCGCGCGGGACATCCGCACCGCATCGACCCGCATGACCCTGCAGGTGCGAAGCCGGCTGCGACAGCTGCGGCCGCACGGCCTGGAGGCCATGAACCTTCGCGAGGCCATCACTGAGCTGGTGTATGGCAGTCGCCTGCGGGCCGAGGGCGTTGCCATCGAGACCCAGGTGCCGGACGTGCTGCCCAGGTTGTCGGCGGAGGCGGGTCTGGCGCTGTACCGGACGGTCCAGGAGGCGTTGACCAACGTGTTGCGCCACGCCCATGCCGCGCGCGTGCGCCTGGTCATTGCCCTGGGTGCGCAGGGTTTGCAGATGACGCTGGACGACGATGGTGCGGGGCGTGCGAACGACGTGTTGCGGGCAGCCCGGGCCGGCGTGATGGGCATGCGCGAGCGGGCCGCCATGGCGGGCGGTCGCTTCGAATTGGGCACCGCCCCGCTGGGGGGGCTGCGCGTGATGCTGTGGCTGCCGCTGGCAACCCAGGGACAAGGAGACTTCGATGGTGAATGTGCTTTTGCTGGATGACCATGCCGTGGTGCGCACCGGCTACCGCCGGCTGATCGACGCGGAGCCGGACCTGCGCGTGGTGGCCGAGGCCAGCACGGCGGATGAGGCCTATGCCCACCTCCAGCTGGGCGGCATCGACGTGGCGGTGGTGGACCTGAGCCTGCGGGGTGCCAGCGGCGTCGAGGCGATCCGGCGCCTGGTCGCCCGGGACCCTCAGCTGCGTGTGATGGTCTTGTCCATGCACGACAGCCCCGGGTACGTGACGCAGGCCATGCGCGCCGGTGCGCTGGGCTACCTGAGCAAGAGCAGCGAGCCGGGTGACATGCTCGACGGCATCCGGGCGGTGGCGCGCGGCCGACGGGTGCTGGCGCCCGATGTCGCCCGGTCGCTGGCCGACGCCTCGCTGGACGGTGACGGCCTGCTCAACCGGTTGACGCCGCGGGAGTTCGAGGTGTTGCGGCTGGCCGCCACCGGCGAAGCCACGCACCGGATCGCCAGCCAGATGCACCTGAGCCCGAAGACGGTGCTGAACCACCTGTCCATGGTGCGGCAGAAGCTGGGCGCCGACAGCGACTTCAAGCTGCTGCGCCTGGCGGTTCGCCACGGACTGGTGGACCTGACCGGTGAAGCCGCTTGCTGAGGTCGGAACCCTCAACGCGCCACGAACACCGACAGATCCGTCTGCACCGTGTCGAGCGCAAAACGCCGCCCGGCCAGGTGGTCCTCGATGCAGCGCAGCACCAGCGGGCTGCGATGGCGATCGGCGCTGGCGCGCACCTCGTCGGGCGTCATCCACAGGGTGCGCACGATGCCGGTGTCGAGCGAGCGGTGCGCATCGAACTCGCCCAGCTCGCCGCAGTAGGCGAAGCGCAGGTAGGTGATGTCCTCGCCCGTGCGCTCGCGCTGGAAGCGCGAGAGGTAGATGCCCACCAGCGCGGTCGGGCGGAAGGCAAAGGCGGTTTCTTCCAGTGCCTCGCGCGCCACGCCCTGTTCGGGGCTCTCACCCGGGTCCAGGTGCCCGGCCGGGTTGTTCAGGCGCAGGCCCTCGGGCGTCTCTTCCTCCACCAGCAGGTAGCGGCCCTCGCGCTCGATGATCGCGGCCACGGTGGCACTGGGTTTCCATCGGGTGTTCATGGCGCCATTATCCCGACCGACCGTTCGGGTGTTCCTTTGAACGGGACATCCTGCCGCATCATGAAATTCGGCAGGGATGCGATGGGTCTGGGGGCATCCGGTGCTTGGTACAAACCCTTGTGCGACAAGGGCTTGCGGCTGGTGAAGGCCTGAAGGGCGTCGGTTAAGCTGGCGCGCTGCCAACGGCGCTCCCGGGCGGGCGCTCGCGCCGACCAGGGACGGCGTCCGTTAGGCGCGAGAGACAACACGGGGCGGAGGGCCCCGGCGCACATGATTGGAAAAAGACGAATGTCCAGAAGGATGTGGAAGGCGGCGGTCTGCGGCTGGATGCTCTGGGGAGCGGTGACCAGCCACGCGGCCGAGTTCTCGGTCGGGCGGGTGGACATCCGGTTCGCTGACGAGGGCTGGAAGGAAGTGCCCCTGCCGGATGCGGCGCAAGCCTACGGGGGCGACCGGTCGGGCGCGCTGGCGGTCCAGGAGAAGCTGTTTGTCCGGGATGGAGGCGCCAGCGAAACGCCGGTGCTGATCCTGGTGAGCGCCAATTCGGAGGGGCTGGGCGGTGGCCGGGGCGGCCACATGACGTACTCGGTCGAGTGCAAGTCCGATGAACACAACTACCGCGAAGGCAACGAGGGCTTCAGGGCCAGCTTCGCCCAGTGCCTGACGGTGACGCCCCTGTACGACGGCCCCGGCGTGATCAAGGCCCTGGCACCCCAGCTGGAAGGGGCTCTCAAGACCGAAGGCGCCGAGATGCCGCCGTTCTACACCGTGTGGAGCCGGCACGCGATCTCCACGGGTTCGTTCGTGGATGTGCGCGTCTTCACGGTGTTTCCGATCAGCGCCGAAGGCGCCGCTGCTGCAGACGCACTGCCCAAGGACGTGCCACCTGCCCATGTGGTGTGGGGACGCCAGCTCAAGGACGCGGTCAAGAGCAGTGTGTATTCGCTCTCTGGCCGTCTGGACATGCCGCCCATCCGGCTGGTCGCGCCGCCGCAGCCTGCCGCGGCCGGCGGCGGCTGACCGCACGCCCTGCACTGTTTTTTGAACTTCCAGCAATGAGGACCTGCCCATGACTTCTGGCGCCCCGACCGACACCGCCGCTGCCACCCCGCAGCGCATCGGCATCCCCCGTGAAATCTTCCCTGGTGAAAAGCGCGTGGCCACCGTGCCCGACGTGGTCACCAAGCTCGCCAAGCTGGGCTTCGGCGTGGTGGTGGAGACCGGTGCCGGTGAGCTCGCCGACCTCTCCGACGATGCCTACCGCGAGGCCGGTGCCAGCATCGCCGGCTCGACCGCCGAGCTCTGGAGCAGCGCCGACATCGTCTTCAAGGTGCGCCCGCCCACCGCCGACGAGGTGGCGCTGATGCACGCGGGCCAGACCCTGATCGGCTTCGTCTGGCCGGCGCAGAACCCCGACCTGATGCAGCAGCTGGCGGCGAAGAAGGTGACGGTACTGGCCATCGACTGCCTGCCGCGCACGCTCAGCCGCGCGCAGAAGATGGACGCGCTGACCTCGATGGCCGGTGTCAGCGGCTACCGCGCCGTGGTCGAGGCGGCCAACGCCTTCGGCCGCTTCTTCAATGGCCAGATCACGGCCGCGGGCAAGGTGCCGCCGGCCAAGGTGTTCATCGCCGGCGCCGGTGTGGCGGGTCTCGCCGCCATCGGCGCGGCCGCCAGCCTGGGCGCCATCGTGCGCGCCAACGACACGCGCGCCGAGGTCGCCGACCAGGTGGTCTCGCTCGGTGGCGAGTTCGTCAAGGTGGACTACGAGGAAGAGGGCTCGGGCGGCGGCGGTTATGCCAAGGTCATGAGCGAAGGCTTCCAGGCCGCGCAGCGCGAGATGTACGCGAAGCAGGCGCGTGAGGTGGACATCATCATCACCACCGCGCTGATCCCGGGCAAGCCGGCGCCCAAGCTCATCACCGCCGAGATGGTGCGCAGCATGAAGCCCGGCAGCGTGATCGTCGACATGGCGGCCGAGCAGGGCGGCAACTGCGAACTCACCGAACCCGGCAAGGCGGTCGTGAAGCACGGCGTGACCATCGTCGGCTACACCGATCTGGCCTCGCGCATGGCGCGCCAGTCGTCCACGCTGTACGGCACCAACCTGTTCCGCCTGACGGAAGAGCTGTGCAAGACCAAGGACGGCGTCATCAACGTCAACATGGCCGACGACGCCATTCGCGGCCTGACCGTCATCAAGGACGGCGAGGTCACCTGGCCCGCACCACCCATCGCGGCTGCACCCAAGCCGCCGGCCAAACCCGCTGTGGCCGCGCCCAAGGCGCCGGCCCACGGCCACGGCCCGGGCGAGCCCATGTCGGCCAAGACCCTGGCCATCGTGTTCGGTGTCGGCGCGCTGCTGTTCGCGCTGGTCGGCCTCTACGCACCGGCCTCCTTCCTGTCGCACTTCACCGTGTTCGTGCTGGCCTGCTTCGTGGGCTACATGGTGGTGTGGAACGTCACGCCTAGTCTGCACACGCCGCTGATGAGCGTGACCAACGCGATCAGCTCGATCATCGCCATCGGCGCGCTGATCCAGGTCGCGCCGCCGCTGGACGCGGCCGGGGCCGCCGACCGGCCCAACGCCCTGATCCTGGGCTGCGCGGTGGTCGCGCTGGTGCTGACCGCCATCAACATGTTCGGCGGCTTCGCCGTCACGCGCCGCATGCTGGCGATGTTCCGCAAGTAAGAAGAAGAGGACGACACCCATGACCTCCAGTCTGGCCACCATGGCCTACATCGGCGCCACCATCCTGTTCATCCTCAGCCTGGGCGGCCTCTCCAACCCCGAAACCGCCCGCCGCGGCAACCTGTTCGGCATGGTCGGCATGGCCATCGCCGTGCTGGCCACCGTGCTCGGCCCGCGCGTCACCGCGGCCGGCATCCCCTACATCGTCGGCGCGCTGGTCGTTGGCGGCGCCATCGGCCTCTTCGCTGCCAAGAAAGTGCAGATGACGCAGATGCCCGAGCTGGTCGCGCTCATGCACAGCCTGGTGGGCCTGGCGGCCTGCCTGGTGGGCTTCGCCAGCTACGTGGACACCTCCACCGTCTTCGCCACACCGGCCGAGAAGGCCATCCACGAGATGGAGATCTACATCGGCATCCTGATTGGCGCGGTCACCTTCTCGGGCTCGCTCATCGCGTTTGGCAAGCTGTCTGGCCGAATCGGCGGCAAGCCGCTGCTGCTGCCCGCCCGCCACTTCCTGAACCTGGCCGGTCTGCTGGTCGTGATCTGGTTCGGTCGCGCCTTCCTCAATGCACACGACATCCAGTCCGGCATGACGCCGCTGATCGTGATGACCGTGATCGCGCTGCTGTTCGGCATCCACATGGTGATGGCCATCGGCGGCGCCGACATGCCGGTGGTGGTGTCGATGCTCAACAGCTATTCGGGCTGGGCGGCCGCGGCCACCGGCTTCATGCTCAGCAACGACCTGCTGATCGTGGTCGGTGCGCTGGTGGGCTCCTCGGGCGCGATCCTGAGCTACATCATGTGCCGCGCGATGAACCGCAACTTCATCAGCGTGATCGCGGGTGGCTTCGGTGGCGGCGCGCCGGCACCCAAGGCAGCGGCCGGCGCTGCGGCCGAGCCGCAGGGCGAAGTGACGCCGGTCAGCGCGGTGGAAACCGCCGAGCTGCTGCGCGAGTCCAAGAACGTGATCATCGTGCCCGGCTACGGCATGGCGGTGGCGCAGGCCCAGCACACGGTGTTCGAGATCACCAAGCTGCTGCGCGAGAAGGGCGTGAACGTGCGCTTCGGCATCCACCCGGTGGCCGGCCGCATGCCGGGTCACATGAACGTGTTGCTGGCCGAGGCCAAGGTGCCTTACGACATCGTGCTGGAAATGGATGAGATCAACGAGGACTTCCCGGACACCGACGTGACCATGGTGATCGGCGCCAACGACATCGTGAACCCGGCCGCGCAGGACGACCCCACCAGCCCGATCGCCGGCATGCCGGTGCTCGAAGTCTGGAAGGCGCGCACCAGCATCGTGATGAAGCGCTCCATGGCCAGCGGCTACGCCGGCGTGGACAACCCGCTCTTCTACAAGGACAACAACCGCATGCTGTTCGGCGACGCCAAGAAGATGCTTGACGAGGTGCTGGCGGCGCTGCGGGGCTGATCCCGGTCGCCCTGCCAAGGCCCGGCGAGTCCGGGCCTTGTTCTTTTTGTGGGCGGCCTGGCAGACGTTCACTTTTTGTAGCGGGAAAGGTTCAAGGATTGCCGCCCGTGGGCGATGCGTCAGAATCGCGTCAGGGAAAACACGCGCTCGGGGTTCCGGGCCTGAACGGGAAAATGCATGCTGAACGACAACATCGACCCTGGAGACCCTCTCATGACTGAACCGACGCAGGCGTCCGCCGCCCGCCCCTGGCTGGGTGCGTATCCGGACGGTGTGCCGGCCGACATCGACGTCGAGCAATACCCCTCGCTGGTGCACCTGCTGGAAGAGAGCTTCCAGAAGCACGCCGCCAGCACCGCCTACAGTTTCATGGGCAAGGACGTGGGCTATGCGCAGGTCGACAGCCTGTCCCAGGCGTTCGCGGCCTATCTGCAGGGCCTCGGGCTGGTCAAGGGCGATCGCGTCGCGATCATGATGCCCAACGTGCCGCAGTACCCGGTGGCGGTGGCCGGCATCCTGCGCGCCGGCTTCGTGGTGGTCAACGTCAACCCGCTCTACACCGCGCGCGAGCTGGAGCACCAGCTCAAGGACTCGGGCGCCAAGGCCATCGTCATCATTGAGAACTTCGCTGCGACGCTGGAACAGTGCATCTCGGCGACGCCGGTCAAGCACGTGGTGCTGGCCGCCATGGGCGACCTGCTGGGCCTGATCAAGGGCGGCATCGTCAACTACGTCGTGCGCAACGTGAAGAAGATGGTGCCGGCCTTCGACCTGCCGCAGGCGGTGCGCTTCAACGAGGCCATTGCGCGCGGCACGCGCGGCACGCTCAAGCGCCCGGACATCCGGCCCGACGATGTGGCGGTGCTGCAGTACACCGGCGGCACCACCGGTGTCTCCAAGGGCGCGGTGCTGCTGCACCGCAACGTGCTGGCCAACGTGCTGCAGTCTGAGGCCTGGAACGCGCCGGTCATGAGCAAGGTGCCGGCCGGCGAGCAGACCACCAGCGTCTGCGCCCTGCCGCTGTACCACATCTTCGCTTTCACGGTGAACATGATGCTGGGCATGCGCACCGGCGGCAAAGTGATCCTGATCCCCAACCCGCGCGACCTGCCGGCGGTGCTCAAGGAGCTGAGCAAGCACACCTTCCACAGCTTCCCGGCGGTCAACACGCTGTTCAACGGCCTGGCCAACCACCCCGACTTCCACACCGTCAACTGGCGCAACCTCAAGGTGTCCGTGGGCGGCGGCATGGCGGTGCAGGGCGCGGTCGCCAAGCTGTGGCTGGAGAAGACCGGCTGCCCGATCTGCGAGGGCTACGGCCTGTCCGAGACCAGCCCGTCGGCCACCTGCAACCCGGTGACCAACACCGAGTTCACCGGAACCATCGGCGTGCCCCTGCCGAACACGTGGCTCAAGTGCCTGGACGACGAGGGCAACGAAGTGCCGCAGGGCCAGCCGGGCGAGATCGCGATCAAGGGACCGCAGGTCATGGCGGGTTACTGGCAACGGCCCGACGAAACCGCCAAGGTCATGACCGCCGACGGCTTCTTCAAGACCGGCGACGTGGGCATCATGGACGCGCGCGGCTACTTCAAGATCGTGGACCGCAAGAAGGACATGGTGCTGGTCAGCGGCTTCAACGTCTATCCCAACGAGGTCGAGGACGTGGTGGCCCAGCTGCCGGGCGTGATGGAGTGCGCCGTGGTCGGCGTGCCCGACGAGAAGTCGGGCGAGGCGGTCAAGCTGGTGATCGTCAAGAAAGACCCGGCGCTGACCGAAGCCCAGGTGCGCGAGTTCTGCAAGGCCAACCTCACCGGCTACAAGCAGCCCAAGGTGGTCGAGTTCCGTGAGGAGATGCCCAAGACGCCGGTGGGCAAGATTCTCCGGCGCGAACTCAGAGACAAGAAGTGACGCAGCGCCTGCGACACAATGACAGGGCGGCTTCGGCCGCCTTTGTCATTTCCGGAGCCGTTGCATGACCCGAACCGCCATCGTCGCCGCGCTGCACGACGAACTCGCCAGCGTGCTGGCGCTGATGCCCGACGAGCAGAAAGAGGTGGTGGGCGGGCGCGAGTTCTGGGTCGGTCATCTGCACGGGCAGGACGTGGTGGCGGTGCTGTCGGGCATCGGCAAGGTGTCGGCCGCCACGACCGCGACCCTGCTGATCGACCGCTTCAAGGTGCAGCGCATCGTGTTCACCGGCGTGGCCGGCGGACTGGGCCCGGGCGTGAAGGTGGGAGACGTGGTGCTGGCGCGCTCGTTCCTGCAGCACGACATGGACGCCTCGCCGCTGTTTCCCCGCCACGAGGTGCCGCTGTACGGCCGTGCCCGCTTCGAGGCCGACGCGGCCCTGGCCGACGCGCTGGAGCTGGCCTGCGAGCGCATGCTGCACAGCCTGCCGCAGCAGCTCGGCACCTCGACGGTGGACGCCTTCGGCCTGCAGGCGCCGCGCCTGCACCAGGGCCTGCTGATCAGCGGCGACCGCTTCGTCGCCACCACCGCCGAGAGCGTTGCGCTGCAGCGCGGGCTGCCGGACGCCCTGGCGGTGGAGATGGAAGGCGCGGCCTTCGCCCAGGTCTGCCACGACTTCGGCGTGCCGCTGGCGGTGGTGCGCACCATCTCCGACCGCGCCGACGACGCGGCGCACGTGGACTTCCCGCGCTTCCTGCGCGAGGTGGCCAGCCGCTACAGCGGCGCGCTGATCGACACCCTGCTGCGGACATGAACACCCCGCCTCTACTGATCGCCGGCTCCGGCAAGCTGGCGCGCGAACTGCTCGCGGGCCTGGCGCCCGACGCCCGGCCCTGGCGCGACCGGACGGACGCGGTGCGGGCCGTGGTGCACGCCGGCTCCGGGCGCGAGCTGCCGGAGATCCTTCGCTTCTGCCGCGAACGCGCGCTGCCGCTGATCGAGCTGTCCACCGGCACCGGCATTGCGGACCTGGCCGATGGCGTGCCGGTGGTGGTCTGCGCCAACGCCAACCTGCTGATGCTCAAGTTCATGGCCATGCTCGCGCGTTGCGGGCCGTGGTTCCGCGGTGAGCCCATGCGCCTGACCGAGTCGCACCAGGCCGGCAAGACCTCGGTGCCGGGCACGGCGGTGGCCCTGGCGGCGTCGCTGGGCCTGTCGCCCGAGGCCATCGTCTCGGTGCGCGACCCGGCACAGCAGGCGGGCGGGCTGGGCATCCCGGCCGCCGACCTGGGGCGCCACGCCTTCCACCGCATCGAGATCGGCGAGGGCGACTGCCGGCTGCGCCTGGAGACCCTGGTGACGGGCGGCGCGCCCTATGCCGAGGGTGTGCGGCGCATCGTTGGCGCGGCGCTGGCCCATCCGCTGGAGCCGCGCTGCCACGACGTGGTCGAGTTCATAGACAAGGGCTGGCTCTGACCGGCCCCGGCCTCACGGCCCTGCATCACTTGAGCCAGCCGCGCTTGCGGAAGTACAGCATCGGCACCACGGCCGACAGCACCATCAGCCCCAGCGCGAACGGGTAGCCCCACTTCTGGCTCAGCTCGGGCATGTACTGGAAGTTCATGCCGTACAGGCTGGCGATCAGCGTCGGTGGCAGCAGCGCGACGCTGGCCACCGAGAAGATCTTGATGATCTTGTTCTGGTTGATGTTGATGAAACCGACGGTCGCATCCATCAGGAAGTTGATCTTGTCGAACAGGAAGGCGGTGTGGCCGTCCAGCGAGTCGAGGTCGCGCAGGATCTGGCGCGCGTCCTCGAACTGCTCGGCGTTCAGCATGCGGCTGCGCATCAGGAAGCTCACCGCGCGGCGCGTGTCCATCACGTTGCGGCGGATGCGGCCGCTCATGTCCTCGTGGCGCGCAATGGCGGCCAGCACCTCGCCGGCCTTGTTGTCGGTCACGTCGCCCGCGAGCACCTGGCGGCTGACGGTTTCGAGGTCGTCGTAGATGTCTTCCAGCGTGTCGGCGCAGTATTCGGCATCGGCGTCGAACAGCATCAGCAGCACGTCCTTGGCGTCCTCGATCAGGCCGGGCATGCGGCGTGCGCGCATGCGCAGCAGGCGGAACACCGGCACGTCCTCGTCGTGGATCGAGAACAGCACGCCCTGGCTCTTGAGCTCGGCGTTGTGCTGGTTGAGGATGAAGGCCACGCGGATGGCGCGCGGGTTCTCCTCGTCGTCGATCAGGAAGTCCGAGCGGATGTGCAGTTCGCCGTTGTCTTCCTCGAAGAAGCGGGCCGACTCCTCGATGTCGTCGTCCATCGCGTCTTCGGGGATGGACAGGCCGAAGTGCTGCTTGACCCAGCGCCGCTCTTCGGGCGTGGGGTTCTCCAGGTCGACCCAGATGGGCTTGAATCGGGTCAGCGCTTCGAGCGACTCGATTTCTTCCTGGAACAGGCGGCCATTGGCCAGGGTGAAGACGTTGAGCATGGGGGCTCCCGGGCGGGTGGTCTGGCGAAACCGGGCGCGGGGGCGCGCCGGTGGGCGGTTCGGGCGGCGCTTTCAGCCGGCCGGCCGCCTGCGCATCAGACGGTCGCGGGGAGGGCTGAAAGCACACAACTGGGAGGTGTGCTTTCCATGAGGCTCTTTCGGGAACGGGAAGACCGGATTATGGCATCGCCACACCGGGCGAAGAGGCGGCGAGAGGCGCGAAAAAGGCCTTGATTTCGGCCTGGCGGCGCCAGGCATCGTGTTCGCCCAGCTCCATCAGCGCGTTGACGAAGGGTGGCTCGAACATCAGGTAGCTGGCCAGCGAGGCCGCGCTGCCGGCCGCACCGCGCCCGGTGTCCAGCGCGCCCAGGCCGATCAGCGTGTTGCGGGTGGCCGCGGGCAGGCTGGCAATGTGTTTGTGGGTCAGCTCGTCCAGCGAAAAGCTGGGCTGCAGGGCCAGCACGCGCACCGGGTGGTAGGGCAGGGCGGCGGCCAGTCCCTGGGGCAGCTGCGCAATGGTCTGGCTCACGCGCTGGGCCTGTTCGACATCGGCCTGCAGCGTGTCGTGGAACACGCTGGCCATGGCGTGGCCGGCGATGGTGCCTGCGGTGGGCTCGTCGGTCACGCGGACCGCCAGCCCCGAGCGCTGGGGCTGGCCGGCGCCAATGGCCAGGATGCGACGCGCGCCGAAATGGATGGCGGGCGACAGCGGCGAGAGCTGGCGCATCGAGCCATCCCCGAAATGCTCCCGGTGGCCGTCGACCCATAGCGGCACGGCCGGAAACAGGAAGGGGATGGCGCTGGAGGCCATCAGGTGCTCGACCGTGACGGGCTGGAAGTCGGCGCGCCGGCCCGGCCGGTGCCAGGGCGGCACCGGGTGTTTCGGTCGGGTCTGGCAGAAGGTCCAGTGTTCGCCGGTGGAATAGCTGGAGGCGGTCACGCCCAGGGCCTCCAGGTGGCCATCGGCCAGCCCGAGTTCCAGGCTGCGCAGATCGATGGCCCGGTGCAGGGTGTCCACCAGCGGCAGTGTGTCGAGCAGGGCGCGGTGGCGGCGCACCTGGCGCGCCAGCGTCAGTCCGGCGACGACGCGGTTGGCCCGCACCCAGGTCGGCGCGTCCAGCCGGTAGACGCGTTCCGACCGCAGGGCGCTCCAGAACGCGGCCAGGTCATGAAAGGCCTGCAGATCCAGCGCGGCACGGCTGGCCAGAAAGGTGGCGTTGAGCGCGCCGGCCGAGGTGCCGAAGAGCCAGCGGAAGGGAAACCCGCGGTCGGACACCGATCCGTCGTTTCGCCAGTGGCCATGCATCACGGCGATGGCCTTGAGCACCCCCGCCTGGTAGGCGGTGCGAGCACCGCCACCCATCAGGACCAGTGCGCAGGCACCATCATCCGCCGGTGCAGGGGCGGGGCTCAGCAGGTTGTAGGTGATCAGCGTATCGAGGGACACAGATGAGGGCCTGCGCTTACATTGGCGGGCTGTTCGGAAAATCATGACACAACATTCCCTCGCTCCCGGTCGCGAGCGCTGGCTGCTGCTGACCATCGCCGGCATCCAGTTCACGCACATCCTCGATTTCATGATCATGATGCCGCTGGGGCCGCAGTTCACGCGGCTGTTCGGCATCAGCGACGCGCAGTTCGGTCTGCTGGTCTCGGCCTACACCTTCTCGGCCGGTTTTTCTGGCCTCGCGGCGGCGACCTATGTCGACCGCTTCGACCGCAAGCGGCTGCTGCTGGTGCTGTACGGGCTGTTCGCGCTGGCCACCCTGGCCTGTGGTCTGGCGCCCGGCTATGGCTTCCTGATGGCGGCGCGCGTCGCTGCCGGGTTGTTCGGTGGTGTGCTGTCGGCGCTGTCGCAGACCATCGTGGCCGACGTGGTGCCGTTCGAGCGGCGCGGGCGCGCCATGGGCATCGTGATGTCCTCGTTTTCGTTCTCCACGGTGGCCGGTGTGCCGATCGGCCTGTTCCTGGCCTCCCGCTGGGGTTGGCAACTGCCCTTCCTGGCCATTGCCGGTCTCAGCGGTGTGCTGGCGGTCGCGGCGGCGCTCACGCTGCCGGCCCTGCGCGGCCATCTGCAGGCCCATGGCCAGTCCTCGGCCTGGCGCGCCATCGGCCGCGTGCTGGTCAATCGCAACCACCTGCGGGCATTCTGCTTTTCCGCGCTGCTGGTGTTCGCCGGGTTCTGCGTGATCCCGTTCATCACCATCTACCTGCAGTCCAACGCCGGCGTTCTGCCGGAGCAGGTGCCCTACATCTACCTGGTCGGTGGTGTCACGACGCTGATCACGGCCCGCTGGATCGGGCGCCTGACCGACCGCCGGGGCAAGGTGGCCGTGTTCAGCGCGCTGGCCGCCATCGTCACTGCGCCGATCCTGACGATGACGTTGCTGCCGCCCTGGCCCTTGCCGGTGATCCTGGTGGCCACCACGGCCCTGTTCGTGTTTCTCAGCGGGCGCATGATCCCCGGCATGGCCCTCATCACCGGAGCCGCCGATCCGTCCCTGCGTGGCACCTTCATGGCGCTCAACGGGGCGGTGCAGTCGGCTTCGATGGGGTTCGCCTCGTTCCTGTCCGGCCTGGTCATCGGTCGCGATGCCGCAGGACAGGTGCAGAACTACTGGGTGGCGGGGGTGATTGGCGTCGGTGCCAGTCTGGCGTCCATCTCTCTGGCGCGCCGCCTGGTCATCCATTCGGCCGCACCCGCCGGACGGGCATGAATGCCAAGGTTTTCTTTGATGTCCTTTGTTGCGCTGCGGGCTTGCGCCCTGGCGCAATCGTGGGCATAGTGGGTTCAAGACATCCCCGAGGCCGCAGGGGGGTCCGCCCCACCGGCGGCTTGTGTCAACCCGGAGCATTAGGAGGCTCTTGTATGAACCTGACGATCAGCGGTCACCACCTCGAAGTCACCCCCGCCCTGCGCGGTTACGTCACTTCCAAACTGGAACGCATCTCCCGACACTTCGACCAGGTGGTCGACATCAAGGTGCTGCTGACGGTGGACAACCTCAAGGAGAAAGACCAACGGCAGAAGGCCGAATGCAACATCCATGTCAAGGGGAAAGACCTGTTTGCCGAATCGGCTCACGCCGATCTGTACGCCGCTGTCGATGAACTGGCCGACAAGTTGGACCGTCAGGTGCTGCGCTACAAGGACAAGGCGCAGGATCACCACCACGATTCGGCTAAACGGCTGATGTGAGTCCCCGCTGCGGCCGGCCGCCTTGGCGCCGCGCGTGCTGCAATGCAACAAGCCGCTTGGAAAGTCAAGCGGCTTTTTTGTACCTGCTGTCTAGGCAAGCATCCTCAACTCGGCATAATTTGCGCTCCGAAGAGGCCCCAATGAACCGTCTATCCGTGATCCTGCCTGCCACCCAAGTGCTCGTTGGTGTGGACGCCACCAGCAAGAAGCGTGCTTTTGAAGAGGCGGGCCTTCTGTTTGAAACCCTGCATGGTCTCAACCGTGCGCTGATCACCGACAGCCTGTTCGCCCGGGAGCGCCTGGGCTCCACCGGGCTGGGTCATGGCGTGGCCATTCCCCATGGTCGCATCAAGGGCCTCAAGCAGCCGCTGGCCGCCGTGTTCCAGCTGGGCAACCCGATCGGCTTCGACGCGCCCGACGAACAGCCGGTGCAGCTGATGATCTTCCTGCTGGTGCCGGAAGCCGCCACGCAGAAGCATCTGGAAATCCTCTCCGAGATCGCCGAACTGCTCAGCGACAGCCCGCTGCGCGAGCAGATGAAGAACTCGACCGACGCGGCCGCCCTGCACGCGCTCATCACCGGTTGGCAGTCGGCCCACGCGGCCGCATAAGACTTGCCTGCCCCCACGCTCCACCGCTGCGCGGGTCGCTGCCCCCCGAGGGGGCTGGTCTTGCCTTGGGGTTGCCTGGTGGCAGGCCCTTCCAACGTCGTTTCATGAAGCCCACCGTTGTCAGTGCCGACGTTCTTTTCGAAGACCACCGCGATGCGCTGAAATGGCAATGGGTCGCCGGGCTCGGAGCGTCCGAGCGCCGGTTTGACGAGGTTGCGGTGCGCGAAGCCCGCTCGGGCGCCGACTTGGTTGGCTACCTCAACTACATCCATCCGTACCGTGTCCAGGTGTTCGGTGAGAGGGAGATGGCCTACCTCACCAGCCCCAGCGACGACGACAACCGGCGCCGCATCGCGCGCATCGTGACCCTGGAGCCGCCGGTGCTGATCGTGGCCGACGGCCAGGCGGTGCCTGATCCGCTGATGGCGATGGCCGAACGTGCACAGATCCCGATGTTCGCGACGCCCGAGCCGGCCGCGTTCGTGATCGACGTGTTGCGGGCCTACCTCTCCCGGCACTTCGCCGACCGGTCGTCCATGCACGGCGTGTTCATGGACATCCTGGGCATGGGCGTCATGATCACCGGCGAGTCGGGCCTGGGCAAGAGCGAACTGGGGCTGGAACTCATCTCCCGCGGTCACGGCCTGGTGGCCGACGACGCGGTGGATCTCTACCGCATCAACCAGACCAGCGTGGAGGGCCGCTGCCCCGAGTTGCTGCAAAACCTGCTGGAGGTGCGCGGCATCGGCCTGCTGGACATCAAGGCCATCTTTGGCGAGACCGCGGTGCGCCGCAAGATGAGGCTGCAGCTCATCGTGCACCTGGTTCGAAAAGAAACCATGGAGCGGGACTACGACCGGATGCCGCACGAGCCCCTGTACCAGGATGTGCTGGGCGTACCGGTGAGAAAGGCCGTGATCCAGGTGGTGGCCGGCCGCAACATCGCCGTGTTGGTGGAGGCCGCGGTGCGCAACACCATCCTGCAGTTCCGCGGCATCGACACCTACCAGGAATTCGTCTCACGGCACCGCGCGGCCATGATGCGCAGCGAGTGAATCAGGGACCGCGACGGGTCAGCGGTGATCCGCCGGTGTGGCGCGGTGCGGGCAATCCGCCTTGCTGCACGTGGCGTACAGCGAGAGGGCGTGTTCCTGGAGCACAAACCCCCGGGTTTTGGCAATCATCTGCTGGCGCTTTTCGATTTCCGGATCGAAGAACTCCTCGACCCGACCACAGTCCAGGCACACCAGGTGGTCGTGGTGCTGGCCCTCGTTGAGTTCGTAGACGGCCTTGCCCGACTCAAAGTTGCTGCGCGAGAGCAGGCCGGCCTGCTCGAACTGCATCAGCACGCGGTAGACCGTGGCGAGGCCAATGTCGGAGTGCTCTTCGAGCAGGATGCGGTAGACGTCCTCCGCCGTCATGTGGCGGCGCTTGGCGTTTTGAAAGACTTCGAGAATCTTCAGCCGCGGCAGGGTGGCCTTCAGGCCCGTGCTCTTGAGTTCTTCGATGTTGGACATGGCGGCAGAAGCGGGTGGCAATTGAATGGCCGCCGGATCCTGTCTGGACCCCGGGGCTACAATGGCCGGATCATATCGTCAGCGCGCGGCGGTGGTGCCAATGACCCGGGGATCCCCGCGGTCGAGCGCTTTATCTGAGAGTCGCACATGCGCCTGTCTATCCTGAATCCCCTGATGCAGCCGCAGGCCCGTATCCGCAGTGGCGCATGGCCACGCTCTGCACTGGTGCTGGCTGCCTGCATGGCCCTCGGGGCCTGTTCCAGCGTGGGTGAGAAGATGCCTTCCGCCTCCAGCGTGGCGGGTTTCGTGACGCCCTACAAGGTGGACGTTCTTCAGGGCAACGTGGTGACCCGCGAGCAGGCCCAGGCGCTGCAGCCGGGCATGGCGCGCGACCAGGTGCGTGGCGTGCTGGGCTCGCCGCTGCTGGCCAGTGTCTTTCATGCCGACCGCTGGGACTATGTGTTCACCCTCAAGCGCCAGGGACAGCCGCCGCAGCAGCGCCGGTTGACCGTGTTCTTCAAGGGCGACATCATGGACCGCATCGAGGCGGACGAACTCCCCAGCGAAACCGAGTTCGTGTCGTCCCTGGATTCCCGCCGCAAGACCGAGAAGGTGCCGCCACTGGAGGCCACCGAAGAGCAGCTCAAGGCCTTCCAGGCGCGCAATGCAGGGTCTGCGCCCGCCCCGGCGCCGGCGGCCCCAGCCGCGCCCTCCACTTCTTACCCACCGCTGGAAACCTCAGGGGCACCACGATGAGCCTGGCGACCGACTCCCTGCACCGGGTGTGCATCGCCGGTGCCAGTGGCCGCATGGGCCAGATGCTGGTCGACGCGGTGCGTGGCAGCGGTGACTGCACGCTGACTGGCGCGCTGGATGTGTCAACCAGCACCGCCATTGGCCTCGATGCCGGCGCGTTCTCCGGCAAGTCCACGGGCGTGGCGATCACCGCCGATATGGCCGCCGGACTGGCGGGCAGCCAGGTGCTGATCGACTTCACCCGCCCCGAAGGCACGATGGCCCACCTCAAGGCCTGTGTGGCCCACAAGGTCAACCTGGTGATCGGGACCACGGGTTTCAGCGATGAGCAGAAGGCCGAGATCGCGGAGGCCACGAAGTCGATCGCCATCGTGATGGCGCCCAACATGAGCGTGGGTGTGAACGTCACGCTCAAGCTCCTGGAGATGGCGGCCAAGGCCCTGTCGACCGGGTACGACATCGAGATCATCGAGGCACACCACCGCCACAAGGTCGATGCCCCCAGCGGCACAGCCCTGAAGATGGGCGAGGTGATCGCCGACGCCCTCGGCCGCAACCTCAAAGACTGCGCGGTGTACGGCCGTGAGGGCGTGACCGGCGAGCGGGATCCGTCGACGATCGGTTTTGCAACCGTGCGCGGCGGTGACATCGTGGGCGACCACACCGTGCTGTTCGCCGGCACCGGCGAGCGCATTGAAATCACCCACAAGTCCAGCAGCCGCGCCACCTATGCGCAGGGCAGCCTGCGCGCGGTGCGGTTCCTGGCCGGCCGGTCGGCTGGCCTGTACGACATGTTTGACGTGCTCGGCCTGCGCTGAGCCGGACGGGACGAGGGAGAACGATCCATGGGTGGCGTCTGGCAAACCATCTGGCAGGGCGATGCGGTCAGCCGCGGTGTGGCCCTGCTGCTGCTGGCCATGTCGGTCGCGAGCTGGGTCGTGATCCTCTGGAAGGGGTGGCTGCTGCGCCGGGCGGTGCGCGACGTTCAGACCTCGACCGCCGCCTTCTGGCAGGCCGGTTACCTCGACGAGGCGCAGCAGCGCCTCAAGACCTTCGATCCCCGCCGTCTGGTGCTGCCTCTGCTGGAGGCCGCCCGCACCATCGAACAGGCCGCCCCGCAGACGCTGGCCGCCGCCGGTGACCGCTCGCAGCAGCTCACGCGCGTGCTGCGCGATGCGCTGCACCGGGTGCTGCACCGCCTGCAGTTCGGGCAGGTGCTGCTGGCCACCGTGGGCTCCACGGCGCCTTTCGTGGGCCTGCTGGGCACGGTGTGGGGCATCTATCACGCGCTCACCGAGATCGGCATCGACGGCAAGTTCCGCATCGAACAGGTGTCTGGCCCCGTGGGCGAGGCGCTGGTCATGACAGCGGCCGGCCTGGCCGTCGCCATCCCGGCGGTGCTGGCCTACAACGTGCTGGGCCGTCAGATCGCCCGCATCGAGGCCGACCTCGAGGGCTTCGCGCGCGACCTGCGCGAGCTGTTGGTGCACCACCAGGAGCGTGCGCAGTGAGCTTCGGACGACTGGAAAAACCGGGCGGCAACCAGCCGATCAGCGACATCAACGTCACGCCGCTGGTGGACGTGATGCTGGTGCTGCTGGTGATCTTCATCATCACCGCGCCGCTGATGTCCAGCCGGCTGGAGCTGGAGCTTCCCAAGACCGAAGACAAGGCCGCCCAGGTCGAGGAGCCCGAGGCCTTCGTGTCGATCAGCGTCGATGCACAGGGTCAGGTCTACTGGGACGAGCAGCCGGTGGATGCGGCCGCGCTCCAGAAGCGCCTGGAAGAGATCGCCAGGCGCGACCCGGAAACCGAGCTGCAGCTGCGCGCCGATACCGCGGTGCCCTACGGGCGCATGGTGCAGCTGATCGGGATGGCGCAGTCCGTCGGCCTTTCACGCATCGGTTTTGTGGCCGATCCGGCCACGGGCGCACCCTCCGCGCCGGTGCCGGGTCGCTGAACCGCAAGCCCTAAAATCAGGGGCGACGCAGTCCGCTGCCCCTTCCGAACGCCGGCCCAGCCCGGCCCCAGCCCCATGCAAGACAAATACGCCCACCAGGACGTCGAGCGCGCAGCGCACGCCCACTGGACCGCCACCGACGCCTACCGCGTGACCGAAGACGCCGGCAAGAAGAAGTTCTATGCCTGCTCCATGCTGCCCTATCCCAGCGGCAAGCTGCACATGGGCCACGTGCGCAACTACACCATCAACGACATGCTCACGCGCTACCTGCGCATGAACGGTCACAACGTGCTCATGCCCATGGGCTGGGACGCCTTCGGCCTGCCGGCCGAGAACGCGGCACTCAAGAACGGCGTGCCGCCGGCCAAGTGGACCTACGAAAACATCGCCTACATGAAGCAGCAGATGCAGGCGATGGGCTTGGCCATCGACTGGTCGCGCGAGGTCGCCACCTGTTCTCCGGACTACTACAAGTGGAACCAGTGGCTGTTCTTGAAGATGCTGGACAAGGGCATCGCCTACCGCAAGACCCAGGTCGTCAACTGGGACCCGGTGGACCAGACCGTGCTGGCCAACGAGCAGGTGATCGACGGCCGCGGTTGGCGCACCGGCGCGTTGGTCGAAAAGCGTGAGATTCCCGGGTATTACCTGAACATCACGTCCTATGCCGACGAACTGCTCAACCACGTGCAGCTGGGCAATGAGAAGGCGACGCTCAACGGCTGGCCCGACAAGGTCCGCCTGATGCAGGAGAACTGGATCGGCAAGAGCGAGGGTGTGCGCTTTGCCTTCACGCACGACATCCAGGGTACCGACGGCGCGCTGATCGGCGACGGCAAGATGTACGTGTTCACCACGCGCGCCGACACCATCATGGGTGTGACGTTCTGCGCGGTGGCCGCCGAGCACCCGCTGGCACACCACGCCGCCTCGACGCAGCCCGCGCTGGCCGCCTTCATCAACGAGTGCAAGACCGGCGGCACGACCGAGGCCGAGCTGGCCACGCAGGAAAAGAAGGGCATGGCCACAGGCCTGTTCGTCACCCACCCGCTGACCGGAGCACAGATTGAGGTCTGGGTCGGCAACTACGTGCTCATGAGCTACGGCGACGGCGCTGTCATGGGTGTGCCGGCGCACGACGAGCGCGATTTCGCGTTCGCGCTCAAGTACCAGTTGCCGATCAAGCAGGTCGTGGCGGTCGAAGGCGAGACCTTCTCCACCGACGCCTGGGCCGAGTGGTATGGCGACAAACAGAAGTGCGTGTGCGTGAACTCCGGCGAACTCGACGGCCTGGGCCACAAGGCCGCGGTGGACAAGGTCGCCGAGCTGCTGGCCGCCAGGGGTCTGGGCGAGAAGAAGACCACGTTCCGCCTGCGCGACTGGGGCATCAGCCGCCAGCGCTACTGGGGCACGCCGATCCCGATCATCCACTGCGAGTCCTGCGGCCCGGTGCCGGTGCCCGAGAAGGACTTGCCGGTGCGCCTGCCCGAGGACCTGGTGCCGGACGGCAGCGGCAACCCGCTGAACAAGTGCGAGGCCTTCCTGAAGGTGGACTGCCCCTGCTGCGGCAAACCCGCGCGGCGCGAGACCGACACCATGGACACCTTCGTGGATTCGTCCTGGTACTTCATGCGCTATTGCGACCCGACCAATTCTGAAAAGATGGTCGCGGGCGGCGCCGACTACTGGATGCCGATGGACCAGTACATCGGTGGCATTGAGCACGCCATCCTGCATCTGCTGTACGCGCGTTTCTGGACCAAGGTCATGCGCGATCTGGGCCTGGTGAAGGTGGACGAGCCCTTCACCAAGCTGCTGACGCAGGGCATGGTGCTCAACCACATCTACTCGCGCCGCACCGAGAAGGGCGGCAAGGAGTATTTCTGGCCGCACGACGTGGAGCATGTGCTCGACGAAGGCGGCAAGATCGTCGGCGCGAAGCTGAAGAACGCGGTGGGTGACCTGCCGGTGGGCACGGCCATCGACTACGAGGGCGTGGGCACCATGTCCAAGTCCAAGAACAACGGCGTCGACCCGCAGGACCTGATCGAGAAGTACGGCGCCGACACCGCGCGCCTGTACACCATGTTCACCGCGCCGCCCGAGGCCACACTGGAGTGGAACGACGCGGCCGTGGAGGGCAGCTACCGCTTCCTGCGCCGCGTCTGGGGGTTCGGCCACAAGCTCAGCGCCATCGGTGGCCTGGGTGCGCTGGCGGCCGGCGTGTCGGGACAGAGCCTGTCCAAGGCGGCCAAGGCGCTGCGTCTGGAGATCCACACCGTGCTCAAGCAGGTGGACTATGACTACCAGCGCATGCAGTACAACACCGTGGTCTCGGGCGCGATGAAGATGCTCAACGCGCTGGAAGACTTCAAGGGCGATGGCGGCGAGGGCGACAACGCCGCGCTGGCAGAGGGCTTCGGCATCCTGCTGCGCGCGCTGTATCCCGCCACCCCGCACATCGCCCACACGCTCTGGAGCGGGCTGGGCTATGCAGCCGTGTCGGGCGACCTGCTGGATGCGCCCTGGCCCAAGGCCGATGAATCGGCCCTGCAGCGCGACGAGATCGAGCTGGTCCTCCAGGTCAACGGCAAGCTCCGTGGCAGCGTGATCGTGCCGGCCGGCGCCGACAAGGCCGCCATCGAGGCCGCTGCGCTGGCCAGCGAGGCGTTCCAGAAAGCCGCCAACGGCGCTGCGCCCAAGAAGGTCGTGGTGGTGCCCGGCCGTCTGGTGAACGTGGTGGTATAAAACTTCGATTCCCGTCGCATGTCCCCTTTCAACCGAGCGAGAACCCAAGCCATGGCCCCTGCTGTCCTGAAATCACCGGCCCGTCGGGCCGCCCTGCGGGGTCTGGCAGCGGCCGGTTCGGCAGGTCTTCTGGCCGGTCTGACGGGCTGCGGTTTTGCGCTGCGCCAGGCGCCCAAGTTCGCGTTCGAGTCGGTGCAGGTGGCGGGCTTTGAAAACACCTCGGTGTCCCGGTCGCTGCAGCAGGCGCTGGTGTCGTCGGGGCTGCGCGTGGTCAATTCGTCGGCTGGCGCCCGGGCGCCGGTGGATCCCGCGCAGGCCGCGGTGCCGCCGCAGGTGGTGCTCATCGTCACACTGGACCGCCATGAGCGCGTGGTGTCCGGCCAGACCGACACCGGCCAGGTGCGGGAACTGACCCTGCGCGCCCGGTTCCGTTTCCGGCTGACGACCCCGGCGGGAAAGATCCTGATCGAAGACACCGAGCTGCTGCTGGAGCGCGACATCAGCTTCAGCGAAACGGCGGCCCTGGCCAAGGCCGCCGAAGAGAACCTGATGTTCCGCGACATGGACGGCGACATCGTGCAGCAGGTGCTGCGCCGGCTCGCCGCTGTGAAGACCCTCTGATCCCATGCAGCTTGCCGCCCCGCAGCTGGCCGGGCATCTGCAAAAGGGACTGCGCTCCCTCTACACGCTGCACGGTGATGAGCCGCTGCTGATCCAGGAGGCGGCGGATGCGATCCGTGCCACCGCGCGCGCCCAGGGCTACACCGAGCGCACCGTGCACACCGTGGCCGGTGCCCACTACGACTGGAGCGAGGTGCTGGCCAGCGGCGGTTCGATGAGCCTGTTTGCCGACCGGCAGCTGATCGAGATCCAGATCCCGTCGGGCAAACCGGGCAAGGACGGCTCGCAGGTGCTGCAGCAAGTGGCCGAGGCCGCGCGGGACAACGACTCGACCCTCACGCTGGTGCTGCTGCCGCGGCTGGACATGGCCACGCAGAAGGGCGCCTGGTTTGGCGCTCTGGACAGTTTTGGGGTCACCGTCCGGGTGGACCCGGTCGAGCGGCAGGCGCTGCCCGCCTGGATCGCCCAGCGCCTTCAGGCCCAGGGGCAGCGGGTGCCGGCGGGAGAAGCAGGGCAGCGCACGCTGCAGTTTTTTGCCGACCGGGTCGAGGGCAACCTGCTGGCGGCGCACCAGGAAATCCAGAAGCTGGGTCTGCTGTATCCGGCTGGCGAACTGAGCTTCGAGCAGATCGAGAACGCGGTGCTGAACGTGGCGCGCTACACGCCGTTCAAGCTGGCCGAGGCGGTGCTGGGCGGCCAGGTGCTGCGGGTGCAGCGCATGCTCGATGGCCTGCAGGCCGAGGGGGAGGCTGCGGTGCTGGTGCACTTCGCGCTGTCCGAGGACATCCGCACGCTGCACCGGGTGCGCGCCGCGATGGACGCCGGCCGGCCGCTGCCCATGGCGCTGCGCGAGAACCGGGTCTGGGGCATCAAGGAAAAGCTCATGGAGCGCGCCCTGCCGCTGATCCGACCCGCGCAGTTGGCGCAGTGGCTGCAGGATGCGCACACGGTGGACGGTATCGTCAAGGGACTCAAGCAGCCCGACTGGCCGGCCGATCCGTGGGACGCCCTGCACCGCATGGCACTGAGGGTGGCCAATGCCTGTGCGCTGAAGTAGGCACTCTGCGAAAATCGCGTGATGAACGCGACTTCCACCTCCGAACTGATGAACACCCTGGGCAGCCAGGCCAAGGCCGCTTCGGCGCTCATGGCCAAGGCCGGCGCCGCGACCAAGGTCAAGGCGCTGCGCGAGCTGGCCCGCCTGCTGCGCGAGAACGTGGCGCCGCTGCAGGTGGAGAACGCCAAGGACTTGGAGCGCGCCCGTGCCGCCGGTCTGGCCGAGCCGATGGTGGACCGGCTCAAGCTCAGCCCCAAGGTGCTGGAGACCTGCGCCGAGGGCTGCGAGCAGCTGGCCGCGATGCCGGACATCATCGGCGAGATCATGGGCATGAAGCAGCAGCCCAGCGGCATCCGCGTGGGCCAGATGCGCGTGCCCATCGGCGTGTTCGGCATGATCTACGAGAGCCGCCCGAACGTGACCATCGAGGCCGCCAGCCTGTCGATCAAGAGCGGCAACGCCTGCATCCTGCGCGGCGGCTCCGAGGCCATCGACTCCAACCGCGCGCTGGCCGCGCTGGTGCAGCAGGCCCTGGTGGCCGCCGGCCTGCCGGCCGACGCGGTGCAGCTGGTACCCACCACCGACCGCGCGGCCGTGGGCCAGTTGATCACCATGCCGCAGTACGTGGACGTCATCATTCCTCGTGGTGGAAAGGGCCTGATCGAGCGCATCAGCGCAGAGGCCAAGGTGCCGGTCATCAAGCACCTTGACGGCAACTGCCACACCTACGTGGACGACCCCTGCGACATCGCCATGGCGGTGAAGGTGGCCGACAACGCCAAGACCCAGAAGTACAGCCCCTGCAACGCCACCGAAAGCCTGCTGGTGGCGCGCGGCGTGGCGGCTGAGTTCCTGCCAAAGATCGGCGCCGTCTACGCCGCCAAGGGTGTGGAGATGCGCGGCTGCCCCGAGGCCCTGGCCATCCTGGCCGCCGTGCCCGGTGCCCATGTGACGACCGCCAGCGAACAGGACTGGAGCGAGGAATACCTCGCGCCCGTCGTCAGCGTGAAGCTGGTGGACGGCGTGGACGAGGCCATCGCCCACATCAACCGCTATTCCAGCCACCACACCGACGCCATCCTCACCACCGACCACGTGCACGCCCAGCGCTTTCTGCGCGAGGTCGATTCGGCAAGTGTCATGGTGAATGCGAGCACCCGCTTCGCAGACGGCTTCGAGTACGGGCTGGGCGCCGAAATCGGTATCAGCACCGACAAGTTCCACGCCCGCGGGCCGGTCGGCGTCGAAGGCCTGACCTCGCTGAAGTACGTGGTGCTGGGCGAAGGCGAAATCCGCACCTGAGCGGGGCTTGCAAGCCGGGCCGCCGCCCCCATTTCCGACCTTTGGCTGTCTTGGCCGGTCCCTACAATGGGGCGGTCGTCTTATTCTTCGCGCAAAGGTTGTCCCATGGTTCCGCACCTCGTCACGGCATTGACCGGTCCGATCAACGAGCTGGAGCAGCGGATCCTCGAGTCCACGCCGGTGATCGAGCGCTGGTTCCGTCTGGAATGGATGGAGCACACCCCGCCGTTCTACACCTCGGTGGACGTGCGCAACGCCGGCTTCAAGCTGGCACCGGTCGACACCAACCTCTACCCCGGCGCCTGGAACCACCTGACGCCCGAGATGATGCCGCTGGCGGTGCAGGCGGCGATGGCGGCGATCGAGAAGATCTGCCCCGAGGCCAAGAACCTGCTGCTGGTGCCGGAAAACCGCACCGACTCCTTCTACCTGGCCAACCTGGCGCAGCTGCAGCGCATCTTCTACCAGGCCGGCCTGAACGTGCGCCTGGGCTCGCTGTCCAACGACATCAAGGCACCGACCACCTTCGACCTGCCCGGCGGCGAGTCGGTCACGCTCGAACCGCTGATCCGCAGCAAGCGCCGCCTGGGCCTCAAGCACTTCGACCCCTGCACCATCCTGCTCAACAACGACCTGGCCGCCGGTGCGCCGGGCATCCTGGAAGACCTGCACGAGCAGTACCTGCTGCCGCCGCTGCACGCCGGCTGGGGCATCCGCCGCAAGAGCAACCACTTCAAGGCCTATGAAGAGGTGGCCAAGCGTTTCGGCAAACTGCTGGGCATGGACCCCTGGCTGATCACGCCCATGTTCAACCAGTGCGGCGCGGTGAACTTCGCCGAGCAGAGCGGGCTGGAGTGCCTGCGCAGCAACACCGACGCGCTGCTGGCGCGCGTGCGGCGCAAGTACAAGGAATACGGCATCAACGAGAAGCCCTTTGTCGTCATCAAGGCCGACAACAGCCATGCGGCGCTGGGCCAGCTGACGGTGCGCGACGCCAAGGAGCTGGACGATGCCTGGTTCCAGGCGCGCGCCAAGGCCACTGCGGGGCACGCGATCGGCGAAGTGATCATCCAGGAAGGCGTGCTCACCAACGAGCGCATCAACGCCGCCGTGGCCGAGCCGGTGGTCTACATGATGGACCGCTACGTGGTGGGGGGCTTCTACCGCGTGCACGCCGACCGCAGCACCGACGAGAGCCTGTCGGCCCCGGGCGCGAGCTTCGTGCCCCTGGCCTTCGAGCAGAGCGCCCAGCTGCCGCAGCCGGGTGCCAAACCCGGGGCCAGCGTGCCCAACCGCTTCTACATGTACGGGGTGATCGGCCGGCTGGCCATGCTGTCGGCCGCCTACGAACTCGAAGCCACCGACCCCGAGGCCGAAACCTACGACTGACGCCGGACGGTTGTTGCGCCGCAACATCCGGCGCCCGGCCGTCCGTTTGAGGCCATCTCCCGGCTGACAGCCAGGTGGGCGCGGGCGCAGAATCGCGGTCTTCCAGACAACGGGTCTGGCCCGCCCGGGCCGGACGGTTTTGTGTCCTCGAACAAGTCGTCGCTTGCTGCGCTCACCCTGGGCGCCATCGGTGTGGTCTACGGCGATATCGGCACCTCGGTGCTGTACGCCATCAAGGAAATTTTCGGGTCGGGCCATGTGCCCTTCACCCACGCCAACGTCTACGGCGTGCTCTCCATCGTCTTCTGGACGCTGACGGTCATCGTCTCCCTCAAGTACGTCACCCTCGTGCTGCGCGCTGACAACGGCGGCGAAGGCGGCCTGATCGCGATGCTGGCGCTGGCCTCGCAGGCGGTGAAAGACAAGCCCGAACTGCGCAAGTGGCTGCTGGCCATCGGCATCTTCGGCACCTCGCTGTTCTACGGCGACGGCGTCATCACACCGGCCATCTCGGTGCTGTCCGCGGTGGAGGGTCTGGAGGTGGTGTCGCCCCACTTCAGGAAATACGTGGTGCCCATCACGCTGCTGGTGCTGTTCGCGCTGTTCTTCGTGCAAAAGCGCGGCACGGGTGGCATCGGCCGGTTCTTCGGACCGATCACCGTGCTGTGGTTCCTGTCCATCGCCCTGCTGGCGGTCCCACACATCGTCGGCCACCCCGAGATCCTGGGGGCGCTCAGCCCGCACCATGCGCTGCGCTTCATGTGGGAGCAGCCGGGCACGACTTTCATCATCCTGGGCGCGGTGGTGCTGTGCGTCACCGGTGGCGAGGCGCTGTACGCCGACATGGGCCATTTCGGCAAGAAGCCGATCCGCCTGGCCTGGTTTTCCATCGTCATGCCCTGCCTCACCATCAACTACTTCGGCCAGGGCGCGCTGCTGCTGGAAGACCCGGAGGCGGTGAAGAACCCCTTCTTCAACATGGCGCCCGACTGGGCCCTGCTGCCCCTGGTGGGCCTGGCCACCATGGCCACGGTGATCGCCTCGCAGGCGCTGATCTCCGGCGCCTTCAGCGTGACCAAGCAGGCCATCCAGCTGGGCTACCTGCCGCGCCTGAACATCCGCCACACCAGCGTCAGCGACACCGGGCAGATCTACATCCCCTTCGTCAACTGGGGCCTGTTCACCGCCATCGTGCTGGCGGTGGTGATGTTCAAGTCCTCGTCCAACCTGGCGGCGGCCTACGGCATCGCGGTCACGCTGGACATGCTCATCACCACGGTGCTGACCTTCTTTGTCATCCGCTACGGCTGGAAGTACCCGCTGGCCCTGTGCGTGGCCGCCACCGGCTGGTTCTTCATCGTCGACCTGGCCTTCTTCAGCTCCAACCTGCTCAAGCTGTTTGCGGGCGGCTGGTTCCCGCTGCTGATCGGTGGCGTGGTGTTCACGCTGATGATGACCTGGAAACAGGGTCGGGCCCTGATGGCCCGGGCGCAGCAGGCCGAGGCGATCGAGCTGGACAGCTTCCTCGAAGCCGTGTTCATGGACCCGCCCACGCGGGTGGCCGGCACGGCCGTGTTCCTGACCGCGGACACCGGCACCGTGCCCAACGCGCTGCTGCACAACCTCAAGCACAACAAGGTGCTGCACGAACAGAACCTGTTCGTCACCGTGCGCAGCCACGAACGCCCCTGGATCGGCCTGGACAAGCGACTGGAAGTGGAGCCGCTGGGCCACGACTGCTGGCAAGTCGTCATCCACTACGGCTTCAAGAACGACCCGGACGTGCCCAAGGCGCTGGAACTGATGCGCGGTCGCGGCTGCGACCTGGAGCCCATGCTGACCAGCTACTTCCTCTCGCGCGACCTGGTGGTGCCCACGCTGGGCGAGGGCATGGCGCTGTGGCGCGAGAAGCTGTTCGCGCAGATGCACCACAACGCGGGTGCGGCGGCCGAGTTCCTGAACCTGCCGGCCAATGCGGTGATCGAGCTGGGTTCGAAACTCGAGATCTGACGCCCGGCACAATCGCCGGATGTCTTTTTTCCGTGACCTGAACCTCTCGGCCGCCACGGCCGGCTTCGTGGCGGTGCTGGTGGGCTTCACCAGCTCGGTCGCCATCGTCTTCCAGGCCGCGCAGGCCTTCGGCGCCACGCCCGAGCTCATCACCTCGTGGATGTGGGCGCTGGGCCTGGGCATGGGCCTGTGTTCGGCCATCCCCTCGCTGATCATGAAGAAGCCCGTCATGGTGGCCTGGAGCACGCCGGGTGCCGCGGTGCTGGCCACGGCCGGCCTGGCCGGCGGCTTCACGATGGCGCAGGCGGTGGGCGCCTTCATGGCCTGCGCCGTGCTCATCATCCTCTCGGGCGCGACCGGCCTGTTCGAGCGGGTGATGAACCGCATTCCCATGGCGATTGCGTCGGCGCTGCTGGCAGGCGTGCTGGCGCGCTTCGGCCTGCAGGCCTTCGCCGCGGCGCAGACCGCGCTGCCGCTGGTGGTGCTGATGCTGCTGGCCTACCTGCTGGGGCGGCGCTTCCTGCCGCGCTACGCCGTGCCGCTGACGCTGCTGGTGGCAGTGGTGACCGTGGTGGCCAACGGGCAGTTCAACGCCGGTGCGCTCACGCTGCAGTGGGCGGTGCCGGTGTTCACCGCGCCCGAGTTCACCTTCGGTGCCTTCGTCAGCCTGGCGCTGCCGCTGTTCATCGTGACCATGGCCTCGCAGAACCTGCCGGGCGTGGCCGCGATCCGCGCCGCGGGCTACCACATGCCGATCTCCAGGATCATCACCATGACCGGCGTCGCCACCCTGGTGCTGACACCCTTCGGCGGCTACGCGCTCAACCTCAGCGCCATCACCGCCGCCATCTGCATGGGCGAAGAGGCGCACGCCGACAAGGACAAGCGCTACACCGCGGCCGTGGCCTGCGGGCTGATCTACATCGCCATCGGCCTGGTGGGCGCGGCGGTCACCGGCCTGCTGCTGGCCTTCCCCAAGGAGCTGGTGCTGGCCATCGCCGGGCTGGCGCTGCTGGGCAGCATCGGTGGCGGCCTGCATGCGGCGCTCAAGGACGACACCCACCGCGAAGCCGCGCTCATCACCTTCCTGGTCACGCTCAGCGGCGTGGTGATTGCCGGCATCGGCTCGGCGTTTTGGGGCGTGGTCGCCGGCGCGCTGGCGCTGTTTGTGCAACAGTACGGAGCCCGAAAGCACACACCATGAACATCCTCTTCGTTGCCGACCCGCTGGAGTCCTTCAAGACCTACAAGGACACCACTTTTTCCATGATGCGCGAGCTGCAGCAACGCGGCCACGCCATCGCCGCCACCGAGCCACGCCACATGGGCTGGCGCAGCGGTGGCACCGTCAACGCCACGGTGCGCCGCATCCGCCTGACCGGCGACGCGCACGACTGGTTCGCAGTCACCGGCGAGGCAGTCGAATCGCTGAAAGACTTCGACGCCGTGCTCATGCGCAAGGACCCGCCGTTCGACAGCGAGTTCTTCTACTGCACCCACCTGCTGGAGCAGGCGCAGCGCGAAGGCGCGCGCGTGTTCAACCGGCCCTCCGCGCTGCGCGAGCACCCGGAAAAACTGGCGCTGATGGAGTTTGCCGAGTTCGCGCCGCCCACGCTGGTGACGCGCTCGCCCGAGGCCATCCGCGCCTTCCACGCCGAACACCGGGACATCATCCTCAAGCCGCTGGACGGCATGGGCGGCATGGGCATCTTCCGAGTCGGCGCCGACGGCATGAACCTCGGCTCCATCATCGAGACGCTCAACCAGGGCGGCGCCACCAGCGTGATGGTGCAGCGCTACCTGCCCGAGATCGTGGACGGCGACAAGCGCCTGCTGCTGATCGGCGGGAAGGTGGCGCCCTATGTGCTGGCGCGCATCCCGCAGGGCAACGAGGTGCGCGGCAACCTGGCGGCGGGTGGCAAGGGCGTGGCCCAGCCGCTGTCCGACGAGAACCGCGCCGTGGCCGAGGCCATCGCGCCGGTGCTGGCGGCGCGCGGCCTGCTGCTGGTGGGGCTGGACATGATCGGCAACAAGGTCACCGAGATCAACGTCACCAGCCCGACCTGCTTCCAGGAGATTCACGACCAGACCGGCTTCGATGTGCCGGCCATGTTCGCTGACGCCTTGCTCGATGCGCTGGGCCGCTGAGCCCTTGCACCCAAATCGCTAGCGCCAAATGCATGCCGGCCGCCGTCGGTCATGCATCAAGAACCCTTGGTCCCGAAGTCGGCCGATCGTGACAAATTCGATCGGTAGAAAGTACGCACACAAGGGTTAACCCGGTCTTGCTTGGCTTGCGAGGGTGTGGGTGCTGCATTACAAATACGCGGGCCAGGGGAGAGTAAGCATCCGAACAGCACACCATGCCCGAGAACATCGATACGAAGCGCACCATTTTTGCCAAGACCGCCTTGGGCCAGCAGCAGATCCAGACGCGCGACCTGGGACTTTCACCGATCGTGCGCCGCGCCCTGGTGCTGGTGGATGGCAAACGCACCGCCGACGAGCTGTCGGTCTTCCTCGTGGGCAAGGGCGACATCGCAGAGGTGCTGGAGCAGCTTCTGCAGCTGGGTTGCATTGAAGCCGTCGGTCAGGCCCCCGCCGCAACAACGTCCAGGGCGGCCGCGTCCCATGAGCGGATGGCGGCGGCTCACACCGCAGGCGAGCCGGACGACACCGGGGCAGACCTGGCGGGGCTTCCGCCGGCGGACAGCCGCAGCGCCCAGGACAACGAGATGGCGCGCAACTTCATGATCAATTCGATCAACGCCATCATCGGGCAGAACATGCGCGTCACCCTGGTCACCAACATCTTCCAGGCGCAGGGATCGGAAGGCCTGCGCAAGGTTTACCGCGACTGGGAAACCAGCATGGCGGGGCACAGCGCCGGTGCCCGCAGACTGCCAGAGCTGCGCGAGAAGCTGTTCAAGATTCTGTGAGCGACCCACCGCCCTGAGGCAGGCCGTCAACGAACACCTTGAGTTCCCCGGGCTCGAACGCGGTCCATTGCTCGTCGCTGGTCAGCGGTGTGGTGACGATCACGGCCGCGCGGTCGCCGGGCTGGTTGACCTCGGCGAAGTTGACCGTCCAGTCGTGGTCCATCAGCGTGGCCTTGGAGAACGGGTACTGGCGCACCAGATAGTGGAGTTTCGTGCTGCAGTGCGCCCACATCGCCTCGCCGTTGGACAGCAGGAAGTTGAAGGTGCCGAAGCGGGTGACCTGCGGGATCAGTTCGCGCAGGGTGTGCGTCAGCTCCTCGACGCTGGGCAGGCTGGCGTGCGACTTGGCCAGTTCCTGCATCAGCCAGCAGAAGGCGCGCTCGCTGTCGGTGGTGCCGACCGGGCGGAACGCGCTGTGCAGCTTGGGGAAATAGTCCTTGAGGTCGCCATTGTGGGCGAACACCCAGTGCCGGCCCCAGAGCTCGCGCGTGAAGGGATGGGCGTTCTCCAGGCTCACCTCGCCGATGGTGGCCTTGCGCACGTGGGCGACGATGTTCCTGCTCTTGAGCGGGTAGCTGCGCAGGAACTCGGCCATGCGCGAGTTGGCCGCGCTCTCGTGGTCGATGAACAGCCGCAGGCCCCGGCCCTCGAAGAAGGCGATGCCCCAGCCATCCGCGTGGTGGTCGGTGGCACCACCGCGCCGGCAGAAGCCGGTAAAGCTGAAGGATGCGTCGGTCGGGGTGGCGCAGTTGAGGGCGAGCAGCTGGCACATCCGACTATTGTCCGGCAGCCTTCCCGGTTTTTGCACGCATTTTCACGGCGGCCCCGATGGCCAGCGCACAAATGGCTGCGACCATGAAAAACGTCTCGTTGAACGGCGCGAGGTGGCCGGGCGCGGTGTTGCCCGGGACCAGCTTGAGACCGTGCGCCGCGGTTCGCCACTCCAGCACGATGCCGCACAGGCTCACCCCCGCGGCGCCACCCAGCATGCGCAGGAAGTTGATGGCGCTGGCGCCCTGCGGGATCTGTGCACGTGCCAGACCGCGCATCGCCCCGACGTTCAGCGAGGGCAGGATGAAGCCAAGACCGAGCCGGCCCAGGATGGCCCAGGCCACCAACAGGGTGAGGGTCTGGGCGCGGTGGTCGGTGTCGATGGTGGGCATCAGCGCGAACGAGCAGGCCAGCAACAGCAGGCCGATGCTCACCAGGCGGTGGGCCGGCTGGCGGTCCGAGATCCGGCCCACGACGGCGATGGTCACGGCCAGCACCAGGCCGGCGGGCAGCAGGATGGTGCCGACGAACGACGCCGACAGGCCCAGGCCCATCTGCATGTAGACCGGCAGCAGGTAGGTCGAGCCGAACAGCGCCACGCCGTAGATGAAGGCCACGATGCTCCCCATGGCGAAGCGCCGGTCGCGGAACAGCGAGAGGTTCAGCAGCGGGTCCACCCCCTGGTCGGGGTGGCGGGTGCGCGCCAGCAGCATGCGCCGCTGCAGTGCCACGAAGACCAGCAGCGCCAGCGCGGCCCCACCCAGCAACCCGAAGGCCGCGAGGGGCGTGCCGCCCTTGAGCTCCACCAGGCCGTTGAGCAGGCACAGTGTGCCGGCCGTGGCCAGCAGCAGGCCGCGCCAGTCCAGCGCGGCGCCCTGCGGATTGGGGGCGGCACCGCCGGGGGCGGTGGTCGGCACGAAGCGCCGCGCCATCCACAGCGAGGCCAGGCAGAACGGCACGACCAGGAAGAAGATGGAGCGCCAGCCGAAGGCGTCGACCAGCAGGCCACCGATGGACGGGCCCAGCGCCGGCGCCAGCACCACGCCCATGCCGAAGATGCCGCTGGCGCGGCCCTGTTCCTGGGAGTCGAAGGCGCGCAGGATGATGATGGCGGGGATCGGCTGCACCACGCCCGCGGCCAGTCCTTCGGCCACGCGCGCGGCCAGCACCAGCGGGTAGTGCTGTGCGAAGCCGCCCACCAGGCCGCCGACCAGCAGCAGCCACATGCAGCCGGTGTAGGTGCGGCGGTAGCCGTAGCGCGTCAGCAGCCAGGGCGTGGTGAGCATGGACACCGTCATCGCCGCCATGAAGCCCGAGGAGGCCCACTGCGCGCGCTCCTGGCCGAGTGCGAAGTGGTGGCTCATGTCGGGGATGGCCACGTTGACGATGGTCGAGGACATGACCGAGGCCATGGTGCCGACCATCACCGAGAGCAGCAGCAGCCAGCGGTAGCGCGGCCCGTGGCGTTCGCGCAGGGCGGCGATGGAATGAGGGTCGGGTGGTGTGTTCATGCGGGCGGGTCCAGGCGGCAGCTTATCGGGTTTGCCGGTGCCCGGCGTCGCCGGGGACATGCCGCGCATGCATGCCGCGTAACATTGCCGGCACCCGCGCGCGGCACTCAGGCCGGCGCGGTTTGCAATGCGCCTCTTGCTGGTGGAAGACGACTCGATGATCGGCGAATCGGTGCTCGACCTGTTGCGCGCCGAGCAGTACGCCGTGGACTGGGTGCGCGACGGCGACGCTGCCGACACGGCCCTGCGCACCCAGGACTACGACCTGGTGCTGCTCGACCTCGGCCTGCCGCGGCAGGACGGCCTGTCGGTGCTGCGCCGGCTGCGCGCACGCCGTTCCCGCGTGCCGGTGCTGATCGCCACCGCCCGCGACGCCCTGGCCCAGCGCGTCGAAGGCCTGGACGCCGGGGCCGACGACTACGTGGTCAAACCCTACGAGATGGACGAGCTGCTGGCGCGCATCCGCGCCCTGCTGCGCCGCGCCTCGGGCCGGGCGGAGCCGGTCTACGAGCACCAGGGCGTGTGCATCAACCCGGCCACGCGCGAGGTCACGGTGAATGGCGAACCGGTGGTGCTCTCGGGGCGTGAGTGGGCGGTGCTGGAGCCGCTGCTGGCGCGGCCGGGGCTCGTGCTCTCGCGCGCGCAGCTGGAAGAAAAACTCTACGACTGGAAGCACGAGATCAGCTCCAACGCGGTCGAGGTCTACATCCACGGCCTGCGCAAGAAGCTGGGCGCCGACCTGATCCAGAACGTGCGCGGCGTCGGCTACCTGGTGCCCAGGGCATGACGCTGCGCTGGCCCACCTCCCTGCGCGCCCGCCTGCTGGTGTTCGTGCTGCTGGCCATCCTGGCCACCGCGCTGCTGCAGGCCGCCCTGGCCTGGCGCGCGGCGCGGGCCGAGGCCGACGCCCTGTTCGACTACCAGATGCGCCAGACCGCCCAGACCCTGCGCGCCGGCCTGCCCGAGGGCCTGGCCACCGGCGTGCTGCCGGTGCCGCCGTCGCAGCAGGACTTCGACTTCGTGCTGCAGATCTGGTCGGTCGACGGCTCGCTGCTGCTGCGCTCGGCCGACCGGCCCGAACTGCCCGCACGCGCGGTGCTGGGCTTTGCCGACGTGGTGGCGCATGGCACCACCTACCGCGTCTATTCGGTCATCACCGGTGGCCTGGTGATCCAGGTGGCGCAGGACATGGCGGTGCGCCAGCGCATGGCCGGCGACCTGGCGCTGCGCACGGCCGCGCCGGTGCTGTGGCTGGCGCCGGTGCTGATGCTGGCGGTGGGCTGGCTGGTGCGCCGCACCCTGGCCCCGGTGGCGCGGGTGCGCGAGCAGGTGGCTGCGCGCAGCGCCGACGACCTGGCGCCGCTGGCCGGGCAGGACCTGCCCGACGAGATCCGCCCGCTGGTGCAGGAATTCAACGGCCTGCTGCAGCGCCTGGGCCAGGCCTTTGAGGTGCAGCAGCGCTTCGTGGCCGACGCGGCCCACGAGCTGCGCTCGCCGCTGGCGGCGCTCAAGCTGCAGGTGCAGGGCCTGCGCCGCGCCGAGGGCGTCGAGACCCGCGAGCGCGCATTGCAGCGGCTGGACGCCGGCATCGACCGCGCCACACGGCTGGTCGGCCAGCTGATGGAGCTGGCGCGCCAGCAGGCGCGGCAGGCCGAGGGCGCCCCGGCCGCGCCGCTGGACCTGGCGGCGCTGGCGAGGTCGGTGATCGGCGAGGCGGTGGCCGATGCCCAGGCCCGCTCGCAGGCGCTGGGGCTGTCGGGCCTGGAGACGGCGATGGTGACGGGCCATGCCGACGCGCTGCGCCTGCTGCTGCGCAACCTGATCGAAAACGCCATCAAGTACGCGCCGGCCGCTGGCCGCATCGAGGTCGGTGTGCTGGCCGGCGAAGCAGCGGGCAGGGTGGCGCTGGTGGTGGAGGACAGCGGCCCGGGCATTCCCGAGGCCGAGCGCACGCGCGTGCTCGACCGCTTCTACCGCCTGCCCGACGCGCCTTCCACCGGCAGCGGCCTGGGGCTGGCCATCGCGCAGTCGGTGGCGCAGATGCACGGCGGCGCGCTGCGGCTGGACGCCTCGCCCACGCTGGGCGGCCTGCGCGTGCGGCTGGAGCTGCCGGCGGCCTGATCAGGCCAGCGTGCTGGCCAGCACGTTCACCGCCAGTGCCAGCACGGTGAGGTTGAAGGCGAACGACAGCAGACCGTGCCCCGTGGCCAGCCGGCGCAGCGAGCGCTCGGTGATGGCGACGTCCGAGACCTGCGAGGTCATGCCGATCACCGCGCTGAAGTAGAAGAAGTCCAGGTAGTCGGGCGCCTCGCCGCCCGGAAACGCCAGGCCGCCCACGTGCGGGCGGTCATGCCCGTCCGGCCGGTAGTAGCGCCGCGCGTAGTGCAGCGCGAACACGCTCTGGATCAGCAGCCAGGCGCCCATCAGCGACAGCACCATCAGCGCCAGGTGGGCCATGCGCGGCGCGCCGCGCAGGTGGGCGCCGGCGTCGGCGGCGATGGCCACGGCCACCAGGCAGGCCAGCCCCGCCAGCGTGACCAGCACGAACAGCATGGCCGCGCCCGGGTCTTCCCACTGGGCGCGGCGGCGGGTGTCGGCGGCGTTGAGGCGGTGGGCCAGGTGGGCCATCAGCCCCAGGTAGGTGGTGCAGTACGCGACCCAGCCGCAGAGCAGGGCGGTGCCGGCCGGCGCCGCCACCAGCCGCGCCACCGCCAGGCCGGTCAGCACCCCGGGCAGCAGCGCCAGCGCCTGGCGTTCCAGGGCGCTGAAGCGGGCCGACCAGTGCAGGCCGTGCAGGGGGTGCGATCTCATGCGGCCAGTGTGCCACCGCGGGCGGATTAAGCCCCGTCTAAGTGAACGCGCCCACATTCTTGGCCAGTCCAACCCATTTCACAGGAGCGATCATGCAACTCAACACCCTCACCCCCACCCGTCTGGTGCTGGCCCTGGCGGCCGCCGGTGCGATCGGCGGTGCCGGCGCCACCTGGCTGCACGGTTCGCATGCCAGTGCCGCTGCGCCTTCGCCGTCCGCCGTGGTGGCGGCGGCGCCCGCCACCAGCCCGGGACAGGCCGACTTCGCGGGCATCGCCGAGCGCCACGGTGCGGCCGTGGTCAACATCAGCGTCAGCGGAATGCGCAAGGTGTCCGACGAGGAGCGGGCCGGCGTGCCCGGGCTCGACCCGCGGGACCCCTTCTACGACTTCTTCCGCAGCTTCCCGGGCTTCGCCGGCCCGCGCGGCGGGCCCTCGGAGCAGCCGGTGCGCGGCCAGGGCTCGGGCTTCATCGTCAGCAGCGACGGTCTGATCCTCACCAACGCCCACGTGGTGCAGGACGCCAGCGAGGTCACGGTCAAGCTCACCGACCGGCGCGAGTTCCAGGCCAAGGTGCTCGGGACCGACCCGCGCACCGACGTGGCGGTGCTGCGCATCGACGCGAAGAACCTGCCCGTGGTGCCGCTGGGCAGCTCCAAGTCGATGCGGCCCGGCGAATGGGTGCTGGCCATTGGCGCGCCCTACGGCTTCGAGAACAGCGTGACCGTCGGCGTGGTCAGCGCCAAGGGCCGCTCGCTGCCCGACGACAGCCTGGTGCCCTTCATCCAGACCGACGTGGCCATCAACCCCGGCAACTCGGGCGGGCCGCTGTTCAACGCCCGCGGCGAAGTGGTGGGCATCAACTCGCAGATCTACAGCCGCTCGGGCGGCTATCAGGGCCTGTCCTTCGCCATCCCGATCGAGGTGGCCAGCAAGGTGCGCGACCAGATCGTCGCCACCGGCAAGGCCAGCCATGCGCGGCTGGGCGTGACGGTGCAGGAGGTGAACCAGGCGCTGGCCGATTCCTTCAAGCTCGACAAGCCCGAGGGAGCCCTGGTCTCTGGCGTCGAACCTGGTGGCCCGGCGGCCCAGGCCGGGCTGAAGACTGGCGACGTGATCCTGAGCGTCAACGGCCAGCCCATCGTGTCCTCGGCCGACCTGCCGGCCTACATCGGCCAGGCCAGCCCGGGCGAGAAGGTCGCGCTCGAACTCGCGCGCCAAGGCAAGCGCGAAACACTCAGCGCGCAGCTGGGCGATGCGGGCGACAAGAAGGCCGAGGTGGCCCAGACCGACAAGGCCGCAAGCCAGGGCCGCCTGGGGCTGGCGCTGCGGCCGCTGCAGCCGCAGGAAAAGCGCGAGGCGGGTGTGGACGGCGGCCTGGTGATCGAGGACGTGGCCGGTGCCTCGGCCCGCGCCGGTGTGCAGCCGGGTGATCTGCTGGTGGCGGTCAACGGCACGCCGGTGACCAGCATCGACCAGGTGCGTGCGGCGGTGGCCAAGGCCCAGAAGTCGGTGGCGCTGCTGATCCAGCGCGACGGCGACCGCATCTTCGTGCCGGTGAAACTGGGCTGATGGTGCCCGGCACCGCGGGCGCGCGGTGTGCCGGGTTCAGGGCCCGAGACCTTCACCGGCGAAACGCGCCACACAGGCGGCACAGATGCAGGCCTTGCCTTCGGCTTCCGCGGGCAGCTGCGCCAGCAGGCCGGGCGGGAACGCGGTATCAACGCACCAGCAGGGCGGCTGGGGCTGGCCGGTCGCGCGCTCAAGCTCCATCGCGCAGCGGTTGTCGCCGCCGCAGAGCGGGCAGCGGGTGGGGTCGGAGGTGGGTGTGGTCTGCATGGAAAAGGCCGGTTCTGATCAGTGTAGTCATCCACGCCCTGTGGTACTTTTTGCACTGCTCTGTCCAAGGTCTTCCGTGCTGTCCCTGTCACCCTTTCCCCTTCTTGTGTCGTTCGTGCTTGCACTCGCCGTTGGCGGCGCGGCGGCGGCCGATCCGCGCACCGTTCCCCACTCCATGGACCAGCGCGTCCAGGCCTGCACCCTCTGCCACGGCAAAGAAGGCCGCGCCACGCCGGGTGGCTTCTTCCCGCGCATCGCGGGCAAGCCGGCCGACTACCTTTACCACCAGCTGCTGAACTTCCGCGACGGCCGGCGCAACAACGACGGCATGCGCTACCTGCTGGACCACCTGAGCGACGACTACCTGCGCCTGATCGCGCAGCACTTTGCATCGCTGGACCTGCCCTACCCGCCACCGCTGCCGCCGCAGGGCAGCGCCGCCGATCTGGCCCGCGGCGAGGCGCTGGTGCGCCGCGGCGACCCGGCGCGTGATCTGCCGGCCTGCACCGCCTGCCACGGCGCGGCCATGACCGGTGTGCGGCCCGCCGTGCCCGGCCTGCTGGGCCTGCCGCGCGACTACCTGATCGGCCAGCTCGGCGCCTGGCAGACCGGTTTGCGCAAGGCCTTTGCGCCCGACTGCATGGCCCATGTGGCGCAGCGTCTCTCGCCCACCGATGTGGCGGCCGTGGCCAGCTGGCTCGCCGCGCAGCCGCTGCCGGCCGACCCGCACCCGGCCGCACCCACCACCGAGCCACTGCCGCTGCGCTGCGGGCTAACACCGCCTGCGCCGGGAGCTGCGAAATGAGCCGCCGCCCCCTGCGCTGGATCGCCGCCGTCTTCGTCGCGGGCCTGGCCCTGCTGGGCGCCGTGATCGCTGTGGAAATGCACGCGCCTGCGCTGCCGCCCGCGACCGACGCCGCACCCGCCGACCCCACGCTGCTGGCGCGCGGCGCCGAACTGGCGCGCGCCGGCAACTGCATGGCCTGCCACACCGAGCGCGGGGGCGCACCCTATGCGGGCGGTCGCCGCATCGGCACGCCGTTTGGTGACCTCTATGCCGGCAACCTCACGCCCGACGCCGAGACCGGTCTGGGCGCCTGGTCGCAGCAGGCCTTCCAGCGCGCGCTGCACGAAGGCCGCTCGCGCGACGGCCGGCTGCTCTACCCCGCGTTTCCCTATGCCCACTTCACCCGCCTGAGCGACGAGGATGTGGCCGCGCTCTGGGCGCACCTGCGCAGCCTGCCGCCGGTGCGCCAGCCGAACACGCCGCACGCGCTGCGCTTCCCCTACGGCACCCAGCCCGCGCTCGCGGTCTGGCGCGCGCTGTTTTTCGAGCCTGGCCGCTTCCAGCCCGACGCCGCGCAGAGCGCCGAATGGAACCGCGGCGCCTATCTGGTCAACGGCGTCGCCCACTGCGCCGCCTGCCACGGCACGCGCAACGCCTGGGGCGCGACCACCGAGGCCTTCGGCGGCGAGCGCCTGCCCGATGGCCGCTGGTTTGCGCCCTCGCTGCTCGACCCGCGCCAGGCGGGCGTGCAGGACTGGCCGGTGGAGCGCGTGGCCGCCCTGCTGAAGAACGGCCGCGTGGAAGGCGCCAGCGTGGCCGGGCCGATGGCCGAGGTGGTGTTCCACGGCATGCAGTACCTGCCCGAGGCCGATGTGAACGCCATGGCCGGCTACCTGAAGAGCCTGCCTGTGAAAGCCAGTGAACCTCCGGCCTTCAAGCGCGCCGACGGAGGGCTGCTGGAGACCGGCGGGCGCCTGTACCGGCAGCACTGCGCCGACTGCCACGGCGAGCAGGGCGAGGGCCGCCAGGGCGCGTACCCGCCGCTGGCAGGCAACCGCGTGGTCACCATGGACGACCCCACCAACGCCCTGCAGGCCATCGTCGGCGGCGGCTTCGCGCCGTCCACACCGGGCCATCCGCACCCCTACGGCATGCCGCCGTTCCGCACCCTGCTGCAGGACGCGGAGATCGCCGCGGTGGCGAGCTTCCTGCGCCAGAGCTGGGGCCACCAGGCGAACCCGGTGAACCCGCTGGACGTGCAGCGCGTGCGCTGAGGGGGGATCAGCCGATGCGGAACTGGCCCACGGTGCGGGCCAGGCGCTCGGCCTGATCCTGCAGACCGCTGGCCGCAGCGGCGCTTTCCTCGACCAGCGCGGCGTTCTGCTGGGTCATCTGGTCCAGGTTGCCGATGGCCATGCCCACCTGCTCGATGCCTGATCGCTGTTGGGACGAGGCGGTGGCGATCTCCTGCATCATCTGCGAGACGCGGCGCACGTTCTGCACGATCTCCTGCATCACCTCGCCGGTGCGCCCCACCAGGGCCGAGCCGGCCTCGACGCTTTCGACCGAGCGACCGATCAGCTGCTTGATCTCCTTGGCCGCTTCGGCGCTGCGCTGCGCCAGGTTGCGCACCTCGCCGGCCACCACGGCGAATCCCCGACCCTGTTCGCCGGCGCGGGCCGCTTCCACCGCCGCATTCAGCGCCAGGATGTTGGTCTGGAAGGCGATGCCATCGATCACCGAGATGATGTCGTTGATCTTGCGCGAGCTGTGGGTGATGGCTTCCATGCTGGCCACCACCTGGCCCACCACTTCGCCACCCTTTTCGGCCGAGGCGGCCGCGCCGCCGGCAATCTGGTTGGCCTCCTGGGCCGACTGCGCCGATTGCGCCACCGCCGAGGTCATTTCCTCCATGGTGGCCGAGGTCTGCTGCAGGCTGGAGGCGGCCGACTCCGTGCGCGACGACAGGTCGTGGTTGCCGCTGGCGATCTCGCGTGACGCTTCATGCACGGCGTCGCTGGTGGCGCGGATGTCGCGCAGCGTGGCCTGGATCTTGTCGACAAAGGCGTTGAAGCCCTGGGCAATGCGCGCCAGCTCGTCGTGCCCGCTCGCGTCCAGCCGCTTGGTCAGGTCACCGTCGCCCGAGGCCACGTCTTGCATGGCCGCCTGCAGGCGGTCCAGGCGCTGGAGCGAACGCGCGACCACCACACCCGCCAGCAGCACGGCCGCCACGGTCACCACCACAGCCCCGATCAGGGACTGCAGCAGGAAGTTCGACACCGAGGCCAGCGCTTCGCCCTTGTGCAGCGAGATCACCAGCTTCCAGTTGGTGCCCGCCACCGGCACCGCGGTCAACAGGCGGGCGGTGCCGCCGATGTCCACCTCGGTCAGGTCGGCGCCCAGCGCCGCCACCGCCGCCGGGGTCAGCGCAGGGCTCAGACTGGACGCCTCCTTGAGCACCAGATCCAGGTTGCTGTGCACCATCACCTTGCCTTCGGCCGACAGCACGAAGGCATCGCTCGACGGCGTGGGTTTGATGGCGGTCACGGCCGCGGCCACCACGTCCATGAACACGTCGCCGGCGGCCACCGCCCGCGTGTCGCTGCCGTTGCGGTCGGCCACCGCGAAGGTCATGACCAGCTTCTTGCTGCCCGCATCCACATAGGGTTCGGTCAGCACCACGCCCTGGCCATTGGCCGCCTGCAGGTACCAGGGCCGTCCGGTCGGGTCCCAGTCGGGCGGCAGGTTCTGCGGGCTCGAGAAGATCGCCCTTTTTTCCTGGTAGCCGATGTAGGTGGTGTCGAAGAACCCGCTCCTGACCGCCTGGGTGAGCGCCGGCATGGGGTCTTCCACCTGGGTGGCGGGCAACAGCGCACCCACCACGGCCGACTTGCTGGCGACCCACTGACCGATGCCCTCGGCGCGCGCCAGGGCCAGACTTTGCGCCGAGGCGTTCACCGATGCCCGGGTGGTCGAGCGCAGGCTCAGGAAGTTGAAGGTGCTGACGACGACCAGGCTGACCACCACCAGCACGGCGACCGTCAGGACCAGGCGGGCCTTGATCGACAGGCGAAGAAATTTTGACGAAGCTGGGATCACGTTGACCTCATTGGACGGAAACACCGCATCTGATGAATGCGTTGGACGGTCTGGCCTGGTAGGCGAGACCTCGGGGTTGTTCATGATCGGCCAAAGTCGAACGGCACTTGAGCCCGAACAGACGGGCGGATCCCCTCCTTTTCGCCGCGCCGGCGCCACTTCGTGCAGCGTGTGGTGCCGGCCGATGTTCAAAGGCCGCTGAAGTCGGCCACCAGGGCTTCGCCCCAGTCCCAGGGCCCGGTCAGCGTGAGCCGGACCTCGGTCCAGTCGCCATCCTCGTGCACCTGGGTGTCGGCGTCCCAGGCGCCGCCTTCGTCCAGCGGACCGCGCGGTCCGGGTGCTTCGCGCTGTGCGAGCGCCAGCACGGCCTCCACCTCGGCCATCACCGCCGGCAGGTCGGCGCGGCGCACGCTGGCGACGGCCTCCCAGCTGCCGGTGCCTTCGCCATCGTCGGCGGCGTCGAAGATCAGGTAGTTCAGGGACATGGGTGGTTCCGGGTTCAGCGCATGGCGTCCAGCGTGCGCGCGATCTCGCCGCCGCAGGCCGTGCGGTTGCGCGCGTACTCCTCGGGCGTGTCGATCTCGCGGTGGCGCTGCAGCGTGTGCTTCATCTGCGCATCGACCCAGGGCAGCCACTGCTCGCGGATGTGGCGGGTCAGGCGCTCCTGCAGCTCCTTGGGTTCGCCGTAGTAGATCTTGTTGCCGAAGGACTGCCGCATGCCCTCGCGCATGCGCTCGGCCGCTGCCGATAGCGTGAGCTGGTTGACCTGCACGTGGCGCATCTCGTGGGCCAGGATGTGGCGGTGCGCGCAGCTGCCTTCCTCGAACTCGCTGGCCACCGACACCACGTGCGGGTCCAGGCTGAGCGTGACGGTGATGGCCGGGCGCATGCACACCAGGCGCTCGCGCGGGTGGCTCAGCGTGGGGCTGCGGAAGGCGATGCGCGTGCCCAGCTGCAACTCGGTCAGGCCCAGGGTGAAGGCGTGTTCCTGCGGCAGGCGCTGGACCTGCATCAGGTCGGCGATGCTGCGGTCGTTGCGGTGGCGCACGGGGGCCGGTTCGGCGTTCACCTCGATCACCGTGGGCGGCAGCTGCGCCTCACACTGGGCCTGCCACCGGACGGACGGCTGCTGGGCCAGCGCCGGAGCGGGCAGCAGGGACAGGCTCAAGGCGAGGGTCAGTGGCAGGGCGAAGGGCAGGCGCATGGCGTGATCACCCCGCGGAAGCCGCGAGATTCGGCGTGCGGTCGCTGGCGATCCAGCCAGCCCAGAAGTCGATGCAGGCGCGGATCTTGGGCAGCCGCTGGCGCGCGCTGGCGGTCACCGCGTACAGCGGCACCGGTTGCGGATCGACGAAGTCCGCCAGCACCGGCACCAGCAGGCCCTGCTGCACCAGCGGAGCCGCGGCCACGGTGGCCAGCCGGCCGATGCCCAGGCCCTGCACCACCATGTTGGCGGCCAGGCCGGTGTCGTTGGTGCGCCAGTGGCCGTCGATGGTCCGGCGGCAGGGCGTGCCGTCGACCACGAAAGGCCAGCGGTTGAGGTTTGGCGCCGCGGTGTTGCTGATCAGCCGGTGCTGGTGCAGCTCGTCGGGGTGCTGCGGCAGGCCGGCGCGGGCCGCGTAGGCGGGCGATGCGTAGAGCGCGCGGCCCAGCTGGCCCAGCGCCCGCGCCACCTGGGTTTCGGGCAGGTCGGTGCTGGTGCGGATGGCGATGTCGATGCCCTCGCGCGCCATGTCCGCCAGCCGGTCGCTCACCTCCAGCTCCACCCGCAGCTGGGGGTGCTGCGCGCTCAGTGCGTTCAGGCTGGGCAGCAGCAGGTACTGCGCGATCACGGTGCTGGCCGCCACGCGCACCAGGCCGCGCGCCTCGCCCGACTGCTGCGCGAAGTCGGCCTGCAGCCCGTCGAGTGCGCCGGTGATGCGCTGGCAGTGTTCAAGAAAGATCTCGCCTTCGGCGCTGAGCGAGAGCCCGTGGGTGGAGCGGTGGACCAGGCGGGCGCCGCAGGTCTTCTCGATCCGGCTCAGCGCGCGCGAGACCTGGCTCACCGGCACGTCGCGCTCGCGCGCCGCCGCCGACAGGCTGCCCAGCGCGGCCACGCGGGCGAACAGCTTGAGGTCGTCGAAGGCGAGCGCGTCCATGCGGCGATGGTAGTCCGCGTCGGTGCGCAGGGCCTTGCACGGATTGCAAAACCGTTTTGAGCCGCCCGCCGTTTCCCGCTGAAGGGGGCTTGCCTAGAGTCGCTGCACCCCTTCATTTCATGCCGACAGGAGCCCGCCATGCGCACCGAACACCTGCACCAGACCCTTTCGCCCCAGGCCCACGCGGCCCTGTTCGACGCCCTGCAGCACCAGGCCAAGCGCGAGCGGCAGGCAGCGGTGCAGCGCTTCGGACAGGGCTGGGCCGAGCGGTTGGGCGCACGGGTCCGCCGCCTCGCTGCGCATCGCGGACATGGCGCTCACGCAGTCCGCCTGATGGAGGTCTGACCATGCCCACGCTGCTGCTCAAGGTGACCCCACTGCAGAACCCCGAGCGCTACCAGGCGCTGGCCGCGGCGCTCACCGCCCTCACCGCCGAGCTCCTGCACAAGCGGCCCGAGGTCACTGCGGTGGTGATCGACGACCTGCCGCGGGCCCGCTGGTGCGTCGGCGGGCGCACGGTGGCGGGCACCGCGGCGCTGCTGGAGATCGGCATCACCGCCGGCACCAACACAGAGGACGAGAAGGCCCGCTTCATCGCCGCCGCGTTCGACGAGCTGCAGCGCCAGCTGGCACCCGACGGCGGCTTCGAGGTGGCGAGCTACGTCACGGTGCGCGAGCTGCCGGCGACGGACTGGGGCTACGGAGGCCGGACACAGCGGGCGAGGCAGCTGGCGCGCGCCACCTTGTAGACACCCAAAGAAAACGGCGCCCCTCGGAGCGCCGTGTTTTGGTCCAGAACGCCGCGGAACTGGCTTTGCCAGGCCGCAGGCGTTGCCCCCTTGAGGGGGTGACGCACCGCAGGTGCGGCGCGGGGGTGGGCTCTGGCCTCAGGCAGCCTTCACCTTCAGACGCCACGCGTGCAGCAGCGGCTCGGTGTAGCCACTCGGCTGTTCCTTGCCCTTGAACACCAGGTCCAGGGCCGCCTGGTAAGCCTTGCTGGTGGCCACGTTGCCCGCCATGGGCTGGTAGAGCTTGTCGCCGGCGTTCTGCTTGTCCACCTTGGCGGCCATGCGCTCATAGGTCTCGCGCACCTGCTGCTCGGTCACGATACCGTGGTGCAGCCAGTTGGCCACGTGCTGGCTGGAGATGCGCAGTGTGGCGCGGTCTTCCATCAGGCCGATGTCGTTGATGTCGGGCACCTTGGAGCAGCCCACGCCCTGGTCGACCCAGCGCACCACGTAACCCAGGATGCCCTGGATGTTGTTGTCCAGCTCGGCCTGCTTCTCGGCCTCGGTCCAGTTCGGGTTGGCGCTCACTGGCACGGTCAGCAGGCCGGTCAGCAGGTCGTCGCGCAGCTTGTCGGCCTTGACCTTCTCCAGCTCCTTCTGCACGTCGGACACCAGCACCTGGTGGTAGTGCAGGGCGTGCAGCGTGGCGCCGGTGGGCGAGGGCACCCAGGCGGTGTTGGCGCCGGCCTTGGGGTGGGCGATCTTCTGCTCCAGCATGGCCTTCATCAGGTCGGGCATGGCCCACATGCCCTTGCCGATCTGTGCCTTGCCGCGCAGGCCGCAGGACAGGCCCACCAGCACGTTGTTGCGCTCGTAGCTCTGGATCCAGGCGCTGGTCTTCATGTCGCCCTTGCGCACCATGGGGCCGGCCAACATGGCGGTGTGCATCTCGTCGCCGGTGCGGTCCAGGAAGCCGGTGTTGATGAAGGCGACGCGGCTGGCGGCGGCTTCGATGCAGGCCTTGAGGTTGACGGAGGTGCGGCGCTCCTCGTCCATGATGCCCAGCTTGACCGTGCTGTCGGCCAGGCCCAGCACCTTCTCGACGCGGCTGAACAGTTCGCAGGCAAAGGCCACTTCGCGCGGGCCGTGCATCTTGGGCTTGACGATGTAGACCGAGCCCTTGCGCGAGTTGCGGATCGCGTCCTTCTTGCTCTTCTTCAGGTCGTGGATGGCGATGGCGGTGGTGACCATCGCGTCCATGATGCCTTCGGGAATCTCTTTGCCTTCCGCGCCCCAGAGGATGGCCGGGTTGGTCATCAGGTGGCCCACGTTGCGCACGAACATGAGCGAGCGGCCGTGCAGGCGGACCTTCTTGCCGTTGGCCCCGGTGTATTCGCGGTCGGCGTTCAGGCCGCGCGTCATCGTCTTGCCGCCCTTCTCGAACGACTCGGTCAGCGTGCCCTGCAGGATGCCCAGCCAGTTGCGGTAGGCCAGCACCTTGTCCTCGGCGTCCACCGCGGCCACGGAATCTTCCAGGTCCAGGATGGTGGACAGCGCGGCCTCGACCACCAGGTCGCTCACGCCGGCGGCGTCGGTCTTGCCGATGGCGGTGGCGCGGTTGATCTGGATCTCCAGGTGCAGGCCGTTGTGCTTGAGCAGCACGGCGGTGGGCGTCTTGGCCTCGCCCTGGAAGCCGATGAACTGGCTCTTGTCGGCCAGCTTGGAGGTGCCGCCTTCGGCCAGACCCACGACCAGTTCACCGTCCTTGTTGACCTTGTAGCCGGTGGAGCCGACGTGCGAACCCTTCTTCAGCGGGGCGCAGCGGTCCAGCACGTAGCGGCAGTACTCGATGACCTTGGCGCCGCGCTTGGGGTTGTAGCCGCCCTTCTTGCCGACCTTCTCGCAGCCCTTGTCTTCGCTGATCACGTCGGTGCCGTACAGCGCGTCGTACAGGCTGCCCCAGCGCGCGTTGGCGGCGTTCAGGGCGTAGCGGGCGTTCAGGATGGGCACCACCAGCTGCGGGCCGGCCTGCGTGGCCAGCTCGTCGTCCACGTTCTTCGTGGTGGCCTTGACCTTCTTGGGCTCGGGCACGAGGTAGCCGATGGTTTCCAGGAACTTGCGGTAGCCGGCCATGTCCAGGATCGGGCCGGGGTTGGCGCTGTGCCAGGTGTCCAGCTCGGCCTGCAGGCGGTCGCGCTCGGCCAGCAGGGCGGCGTTCTTGGGCGCCAGGTCGGTGACGATGGCGTCGAAGCCCTTCCAGAAGCTCTCGGCGCTCACGCCGGTGCCGGGCAGGACCTGCTCGTTGATGAACTGGTACAGGTCGGTGGAAACCTGCAGACCGTGGATGCTGGTGCGTTGCGTCATGGAAGGACTCCGTCGGTTCAAAAGGAAAAGGAAATCAGTCGAAGAAGGCGAGGACCTCGCGCAGGTTCGTGGCCGTGCGCGTGGGCGGGGTGCCCAGTTCCTCGAAGGGCTGGTTCTGGCGGTTCACCCACAGCGTGCGGTAGCCGAACCAGGTCGCGCCCAGCGCGTCCCAGGCGTTGCTGCTGACGAACACGATCTGCTGGCGCGTCAGGCCGGTCACCTTCTCGCCCTGCGCATACGCGTCGGGGTGGGTCTTGTACTTGCGCACGCCGTCCACGCTGATCACGTGGTCCAGCAGGCCTTCCAGCCCGGCGCTGCGCACGGCGATGCCCAGCATCTGCGGTTCGCCGTTGCTCAGGATGCCGGTGACGATGCCGCGGCTTTTGAGGGCCTGCAGCACCTCGCGGTTCTCCGGGAAGGCGCTCAGGTGACGGTATTGGTTCATCAGCTGCGTGGCCTTGGCCTCGTAGGCCGCCCAGTCGCTGCGGGCGGCCGGTTCGATCAGCTTGATGGCGTAGGTCAGGGCGGCCTGGGTCAGTTCCCAGAACGGGCGGTAGTGGGGCTGATGGGGCGCGCCCTGGTCGCTGGTGGTCACCAGCCGGGTGTATTCGATCTGCTTGTCGCGCCACACGGTGGCCAGCCGGGCGCCCTGGCCCGGGAACAGCTGCTGGGCGAGCAGGCCCACGCTGTACACGTCGAACAGCGTGCCGTAGGCGTCGAACAGAACCGCGCGGGGTTTTTCCATCCCGCCACTTTATTCGAGACTTGTCTCCTTATTAATCACCTGAATTTTGATTTATCTGTGACAAAAAAGAATGTAATCAGCTGGCGACGGCGGCCTGTCGCACCAGGTGGTCCCGCAGCAGGCGGGCGGCAGGGCCCAGGTCGGCTTCGTCCCGGTAGCAGATCGCGAAGCGGCGTTCGGCCCAGTCCTCGTCCAGCGGCACCACGGTCAGCCCCAGGCCCTCGGCCCGGGGCAGGGCCACCGCCACCGGCATCACGCTGACCGCCAGCCGCGTGGCCACCACGCGCAGCGCGGCATCGAAGTCGGTCACGATCATGCGGTAGCGCAGCGTGTGGCCCAGCTCGGCCGCGGCGCGCAGCATCAGCGCCTGCACCGCGCTGTCCACCGGCAGGCCGACGAAGGGGTTGTCCAGCGCCTGCGCCAGCCGCACCCGCGCCAGCCCGGCCAGCGCATGCCCCCGGGGCAGCACCAGCCCCAGCCGGTCGCTGCGGTAGGGGGTGTGCGACAGGCCGCGCAGGTCGGTGCCGTGCGGGCTGTGCCAGCAGATGCCCAGCGAGGCCACGCCGTCGCGGATGCCCTGCACCACCTGCGCGCCCGACCGCGACGCCAGTTCCACCTGAATGCCTTCGTGGGCCGGCTGTGCCAGGAAACCGGCCACATCGCCCGGCAGTGGCGCCGCCATGACCGACGCGGTGGCCAGCAGGCGCACCTGGCCGCGCACGCCGGCCGCGAAGGCCGCCATGTCGCGCTCGATGCGCTGGGCGCCCAGCAGCAGTTCGCGCGCGTGTTCGCGCAGGCTCTCGCCGGCGGGCGTGGGCTCGACCCCGTGGCGGCGCCGGGTCAGCAGCGGCGTGCCGATCTGCGCCTCCAGCTGGGCCAGGCGCTTGCTGACCGCGCTGGCCGTCAGGTGGGCCTCGGCGGCCGCGCGGACGATGTTGCGGTGGTCGCAGACGGCCACGAACAGCCGCAAATTGGTGAGATCCAGGTCGCGCATGAGGTCAAGAATTTCCAGTATGGAATACCAAGGGCGAAAAAATACCGCTTTGCGCTGTTTTGGTAAAGCCTAAACTGCCGTTCGCCGGGCCGTACACCCAGATGCCCAGAACGGAGACTTCGCATGAACCAGACCGCCGGGGACGCCGCCCCCTCCCGCCCGCTGCCGCTCACCGGCCTGCGCGTCGTTGAATTCACCCACATGGTCATGGGCCCCACCTGCGGCATGGTGCTGGCCGACATGGGGGCCGAGACCATCAAGGTCGAGCCCATCGACGGCGACCGCACGCGCCACCTGCTGGGCTCGGGCGCGGGCTTTTTTCCACTCTTCAACCGCAACAAGAAGAGCATCGCCATCGACCTGCGCCAGCCCGAGGGCGCCGAGGTGGCGCGCCGCCTGGCCGCCAGCGCCGACGTGGTGGCCGAGAACTTCAAGCCCGGCACCATGGTCAAGTACGGGCTGGACTACGCGGCCCTCTCGCAGGTCAACCCGCACTGCATCTACATCAGCCTCAAGGGCTTTCTGCCCGGCCCCTACGACCACCGCACCGCGCTGGACGAAGTGGTGCAGATGATGGGCGGCCTGGCCTACATGACCGGCCGGCCCGGCGACCCGCTGCGCGCGGGCACCAGCGTGAACGACATCATGGGTGGCATGTTCGGCGCCATCGGGGCGCTGGGTGCGCTGATCCAGCGCGGCATCACCGGCAAGGGCCAGGAGGTGCAGAGCGCGCTGTTCGAGAACAACGTCTTCCTGGTGGGCCAGCACATGCTGCAGTACGCCATCACCGGCAAGCCGGCGGCGCCCATGCCCGAGCGCATATCGGCCTGGGCGGTGTACGACGTGTTCACCGTGAAGGACGGCGAGCAGATCTTCCTGGCGGCCGTCAGCGACGCGCAGTGGGTGACCTTCTGCGACGCGCTGGGTTTTGCCGACCTCAAGGCCGACCCGCGGTACCCCGACAACAACGCCCGCGTGAAGCTGCGTTCGCAGCTGCTGCCCATCCTGCGCGAGCGCCTGGCCGGCTGGCGCGCGGCCGACCTGGCGGCCTTGTTCGAGAAGGTCGGCCTGCCGTTTGCCCCGATCCGCAAGCCCGAAGAGCTGTATGCCGACGAGCACCTGCTGGCCACTGGTGGCCTGGCCGACATCACCCTGCCCGACGGCGAGCGCGCCGGCCAGACCGTCAAGACCACGCTGTTCCCGTTCACGCTGGACGGCCAGCGCCCCGGCGTGCGGCTGGACCCACCGCGCATGGGCGCGCACACCACCGAGCTGCTGCACGGCCTGGGCTACGCGGCGTCCGACATCGAACGTCTGCGCCAGCAGGCGGTGGTCGCGTGAGGCCGGCATGAGCACACCCGACGTTCACATCAGCGAGGTGGGGCCGCGCGATGGCCTGCAGTCCGTCAAGGCCACCATGCCGACGGCGGACAAGTGCCGCTGGATCGACGCGCTGGCCGCGGCCGGCCTGCGCGAAATCGAAGTGGGTTCTTTCGTGCCCGCCAGGCTGCTGCCGCAGATGGCCGACGTGGCCGAGGTGGTGCGCCACGCCGTCACCTTGCCGGGTCTGACGGTGATGGCCCTGGTGCCCAACCGCCGCGGCGCCGAGGCCGCGCTGGCCGCCGGGGTGCACAAGCTCACGCTGCCGGTCTCGGCCAGCGAGGCGCATTCGCTGGCCAACGTGCGCAAGACGCGCGAGCAGATGGTGGCCGAGCTGCGCGAGGTGGTGGCGCTGCGCAACGAGGTCGCGCCCGGCGTGCCGGTGGAGGTCGGCCTGTCCACCGCGTTCGGCTGCACCCTGCAGGGGCTGGTGCCGGAGGACGAGGTGATCGCGCTGGCCGTGGCCTGCGTGGACGCGGGCGTGGACGAGGTCGGCCTGTCCGACACCACCGGCATGGCGAATCCGGCCCAAGTCAGGCGCCTGTTCACCCGCCTGCGCGCCGAACTGGGCGAGAGGGCCGGCGCGGCCCACATGCACAACACGCGTGGCCTGGGTCTGGCCAACTGCCTGGCGGCGTACGACGTGGGCGTGCGCGCCTTCGACAGCTCGCTCGGCGGCCTGGGCGGCTGCCCCTACGCGCCGGGCGCCAGCGGCAACGTGGTGACGGAAGACCTGGTGTTCATGTTCGAGGCCATGGGCGTGTCCACGGGCGTGGACATCGGCCAGCTCATCGCCGCGCGCGAACCGCTCCAGGCCGGTCTGCCCGGCGAGCCGGTGTACGGCATGACGCCCGAGGCCGGGTTGCCCAAGGGGTGGCCCCTCTGATTCGTGCGCAAAGTGGCGATCTGGATCAAGACGTGGAGCGCGAGCTGTCTTAGACTGCTCGCGATGGGCGCATCGGGCGTCCATGCTTATCCATTCCTGAGGAGGAAACCCATGAAGAAGTTGTGGACCTGGGGTGCGGCCCTGATCGCCGCCGTGACGCTGGCGGCTTGCGGGGGGGGCGGCGACAGCAATGGCTACGGCTCCATCGCTGTCAGTGCGTCGACCAACCGGGTGGGCATTGCTTCCGAAGCCTTGACCCAGTCGATCGCCAACGACGCAGCGCGCGACGAGTGCGATGCCGGCGATTGCCAGGTGGTATTGCAGTTCGAGGAGTGCGGTGCCATTGCCCAGGGACAGACGGCATCCGGTGCCTGGGTCTGGGGTGTGGGCGCCGGGGGCTCGGCCTTCGACGCGCAGACCGCGGCGAACAATTCCTGTGCGGCCAAGGGCGGACAGGCTTGCACCGAGATTCCCAACCTGCCTGCCCAGTGCAACTGATCGCTCCGGCGTAACACCCAGGTAAAAAATCTGTCCAGAAGTCCCGTTGATTGCCTCCTTTTGATGGGGTAATCTGCGGGCCCATGGACAAGCTCAAGCAGCTCGAAACCTTCGTCTCGGTGGCCACGCGCGGCAGCCTGACGGCCGCCGCGAAGGCCGAGGGCGTGGCGCCGGCCATCATCGGCCGGCGGCTGGATGCGCTGGAGTCCCGCCTCGGCGTCAAGCTCATGGTGCGCACCACGCGCCGCATCACGCTGACCCACGAGGGCAGCGCCTTCATCGAGGACTGCCAGCGCCTGCTGACCGACCTGGCCAACGCCGAGGCCAGCGTCAGCGCGGGCGGCGTCAAGGCCAGCGGCCACCTGCGCATCACGGCCCCTGCCGGTTTCGGGCGCCGCCACGTGGCGCCGCTGGTGCCGCGTTTTCGCGAACTGCACCCCGAGGTCACGATCTCGCTCAATCTCAGCGACCGGGTGGTCGACCTCGCGGGCGAGGGCTACGACTGCGCGGTGCGGGTCGGCGACCTGCCGGACTCGTCCCTGGTGAGCGTGCGGCTGGCGGACAACCGCCGCATGTGCGTGGCCACGCCCGACTACCTGCGGCGGCACGGCCGCCCCGCCCACCCGGCCGACCTGGCACGCTTCGACTGCCTGACCCTGTCGTCCGACGCGTCCCAGACCCGGGGCTGGGCCTTTCGCATGCCGCCCGGCGAAGGCGCTTCCGAAGGAGCCGAGGCCGAGATCGTGCACCTGCGCCCCGGTGGGCCGCTGGACTGTTCGGACGGGCAGGTGCTGCGCGAGTGGTGCCTGGCCGGTTACGGCATTGCCTGGCGCAGCACCTGGGAGGTGGAGGCCGACATCGCGGCAGGCCGGCTCGAAACCGTGCTGGACGAGTACGCCGCGCCGCCCAACGGCATCTACGCGCTGTTCCCTCAGCGCAAGCACCTGGCGCTGCGGGTGCGGCTGTGGATCGACTTCCTCAAGCACCACTATGCGCAGGCCGACTTCTGGGCCGGCGGTACATTGGCGGCTGCGACGGGGCCGGCGGGTCGGCCCTTCCCCATTTCTCAACCAACAGGGTGAATCCATGAACAGGATCGGCAAGGGAGTGATGGCCACGGTGGCAGCCGCCGCTGCGGCGGTGTTGTTGGCGGCTTGCGGGGGCGGCGACGACGCCTCGCTGCCCAGCGCGGAGTCCATGTGCGGCAGCATGGGCCTGCAACCCAAGGTGCTCAACGGCGCCAACTGCGGGACTCCGGAGCGCTCGTCGGTCATCCTGCTCAACGTGTCCACCAGCTCGGGCACGGCGGTGTGTTCCGGCACGCTGATCACCCCCACCAAGATCCTCACGGCGGCGCACTGCCTGCCGGGTGGCACCCGGCGCGTGCTGGCGGGGCTCTGGCGTGGGGACGGCACCGTGGTCGGCGTGCCCGCCAGCCGCTGGGCCGTGCACCCGCAGTACCAGCGCAGCACCAACGCGCTGCTCAACGATGCGGCGGTGATCGTGCTGCAGCAGGCGCTGCCCAACCCGACCATGCCGTTGCTGGTGAGCCAGCCGTCCTCGCCCGGCCAGCCGATCTACGTGGCCGGCTGGGGCGCGCCCGGCTTCGACCTGGCGGTCGGCTTTGCCACGCTGACCACGGTCAACGAAACCAGCATCGGCTACACCTACTCGGGTGAGCTGAGCAACACCTGCAGCGGCGATTCGGGTGGTCCGGCCTACCGCACGGTGGGTGGTCAGCCGGCGCTGATCGGCATCACGTCCTCGGGCACGGTGGTCGACTGCGGCAAGGGCGACGGTTCGCTGTTCACCAACGCCCAGGGGCCGTCGGTGATCAACTTCATCCGCGCCCAGGCGCCCGAAGCGGCCTACCTCTGAGATTGCGCCAGCGGCCCGCAGAGGTCGCTGCGCCGGTCCTGCAGCTGCGCCGCGGGAGTGGCGGTCCGCGCCGAGGTTTGCAGGGCGGCCCTCAGCAGGGTTTCTCCTGCGCCGGTCCGAGCCAGAGCGCTCCCGTCCGGCGCGTTCACCTGGCTCAGGCCGTTGTAGTGCAGCCCGCCTTCCCGGCCACAGGCGTTGGCGTAGGCCAGGAACAGGCGGTTCTCCAGCGCCCGCGCGGGCAGCAGGACGCGCTGCACCTCGTCGAACGGCACCATGTTGGCCGTCGGCACCAGCACCGCGTCGGCACCCTGGAGTGCCAGCAGGCGCACGGTTTCCGGGAACTCCACGTCGTAGCAGATCAGCAGCCCCAGGCGCCAGCCGCGCCATTCAAAGACCTGCGACGCCGCGCCGCCCGGGCTGAACTGCACGCGGTCCATGTCGCCGAACAGGTGGGTCTTGCGGTAGTTCATGAGCCGCGTGCCGTCGGGGGCGATGGCCTGCGCTGCATTGAACGGCCGGCCGTGCGGGTTCAGCTCCGGGTAGCCATAGACAACGGCGATGCCGTGGCGCTGCGCGATGCCCGCCACCGCCTGCGCCAGCGGGCCGTCGGCCGGCTCGGCCAGCGCCGCCACGCGTTCGAGGCCAATGGCGTAGCCGGTGAGGAACATCTCGGGCGTGATGAGCAGCTCGGCGCCTTGCGCGCGCGCCTGCGCGCAGGCCGTGTCCAGGCGCTGCAGCGCCTCGGCGGTGCTGGCCGGGTGCGGGGTCTGCCAGAGGGCGATGTGCAGGTCGTTCACGCCGTCATTCTGGCAAGGCCACAGGACCCAGTGTGGGAAACAGCTCACCTGGCCCGGGGTTGTCGGCGGGGCACTGCCCGCCCAGCTGGTGCACGATGCCCCAGACCGCGTTCAGCGAGGTTTGCACCGCGCCCTCGACCCAGGCGGGCGTGAACGAGATGTCGTCGCCGGCCAGGAAGATGCCACGCTCGGCCGCCGGCAGGCTGTCCTGCATGAAGTGGCCGTACATGCGCTGGTTGTAGCGGTAGTGACCGGGCAGGGCGCCCTTGAAGGCACCCAGGAAGTAGGGGTCGGCCTCCCACGAGATCGTGATCGGGTCGCCGACGATGTGGCCGGCGATGTCCACCGTGGGGTAGATCTTGCGCAGCGCGTCCAGCGCCAGCTGCACACGTTTGGCGGGCGGGTGCGGCAGCATCTTGAGCGCGTCGCTCATCCACGCGTAGCTCAGGCACATCACCGCGGGTTTGTCCGGCCCGTTGTCGAACAGGTAGGTGCCGCGCGTGAGCCGGTCGGTCAGCGTCATGCTCATCGTGTCGCGGCCGGTCGCCGGATCCACGTCCTTCCAGAACGGGCGGTCCACCATCACGAAGGTCTTGCTCGACTGCATGTAGCGCGTGCGGTCCAGCGCCATCCACAGCTTCTGCGAGAACAGCGACTCTTCGACCGCGATCTGCGTGGTCAGCAGCCAGCTCTGGCAGGTCACCAGCACGGCGGGGTACTCGCGTTCGGTGCCCCAGCTGTCGGTGACGGCCAGTTGTCCCGAGGGGGCACGCCGGATGGCGGTGACGCCCGGCCGCGTGGCGCCGCCGTGCAGGCGGGCGAGCGAGGTGCCGGCCGGCCAGTGGGTGATCTGTTCGGGCGCGTGTTGCCACAGCCCCAGTGGCACCTGCTGCACCCCGCCCACGATCAGGTGCTGGTCCTCGTCGCAGCCGGTCAGCACCACGCGCAGGATCTCCAGCATGGTGTTGGGAAAGTCCGAGTCCCAGCCACCGGTGCCGAAGCCGACTTGGCCGAACACCTCGCGGTGGCGGAACGACAGCTTCGAAAACGCCTTCGACTGCGCCACGAAGTCGTAGAAGGTGCGGTCGTCCCACAGCGGCACCAGCGCGTCCCACAGCGCCTTGAGCCTGGGCACGTCGCGCTGGCGCAGCGCCTGCTGCAGGTCGCCGAAGCCCAGCTCGTCCAGCGCCGCGGCCCAGGCGTCGGCCACCTCGCGGAACAGCGGCGGCAGGTCGGCCAGTGTGCGGGCGTAGTGGGTCTGGCCTTCCAGGTCGACCACTGTGCTGCCGGCTGCGGGCGTGAGCGGGTTGGGGAAGGGCTTCGACTCCAGCCCCAGCAGGTTCACGTAGTGGAAGAAGGCGGTGGACGAGGCCGGGAAGCGCATGCCGCCCAGCTCGGCCACCACGCCCTGGCCGCCCTCGAAGGGCTGCGAGCGCAGGCGCCCGCCCATGCGCGAGGCCTCGTAGATGACGGGCTTGAGGCCGAGCTTCATCAGCTCGTAGGCCGCGGTCATGCCGGCCATGCCGGCGCCGACGATGGCGACCTCGGTGCCGCGCGCGCTGGCCGGCAGCGTGGCCAGGCCCTGCGGGTGGGTCAGCCAGTCGTCGTAGGCGAATGGAAAGTCCGGGCCGAAGGTGGTGACCGGGGCATTGGCGGGACGGGTGGCGCTCATGGGGGCTCCTTGGGCTTCAGAACAATCCGGCGACCAGCCAGGCGGCGGTGCCCCACATCATCAGCGCGACCACACCGTCCAGCACGCGCCAGATGTGCAGCGAGTTCAGCCGGCGGCCGAGCCAGAACGCCGCGGCGCCCAGCACCAGGAACCACACCACCGAGCCGGTGGCGGCGCCCAGGCCGAAGGCCTTGCTGCCCGGGCCATAGGCCAGCGAGGCGGTGCCGATCAGCACGGCGGTGTCCAGCCAGGCGTGCGGGTTGAGCCAGGAGAAGGCCAGGGCCGACAGGATGGCCTGGCGCTGGCTGATCGGGGCGGGCGCCTGCTGGCTCGTTGCTTGGGCGGTGGCCAGCGGGGCGGCCGCCTGCGGCCTGAGGAAGCGCTGGAACGCCTGCCAGCCGTACACGCCCAGGAACAGCACGCCGGCGCCGATGAGCGCGCCCAGCAGCTTGTCAGAGAGGCCACCGAGCTGGGCCAGGCCGAACACACCGAGCGAGATGAGCACGATGTCGGCCAGCGCGCAGACGGCGACGGTGAGCCAGAGGTGCTGGCGCTGCAGGCCCATGCGCAGCACGTGCGCGTTCTGCGGGCCGATGGCCATGATGAGCGACATGCTGAGCACCATGCCGGCGGTGAAGGTGGGGAATGCGAGGGTCATGGGGCAGGAGTCTGCCGCCGCCGCTGGTTTTGTTAAACCATTTCAACTCGAAATCTAGTTTGTTAAAAAGGAATCAACCAATTCGATGGGTTGCTCAAGCCGCGGTGCGCGTGTTCGAGGGGGATTCCCCGAACAGCGCCTTGTAGTCGTGGCTGAAATGGCCCATGTGCCAGAAGCCCCAGCGCGCCGCCACGTCGCCGATGGTCTGGTCGGCGTCCGCGTCGCGCAGCTCGCGCCGCACCGCGTTCAGCCGCACCAGGCGAAGGTAGCTGGCGGGGCTGATGCCCAGGCTGTCCTGGAAGCAGTTCTGCAGTGTGCGGCGGGTGATGTGCAGCGCCTCGCACAGGCGTTCCACGCCCAGGTACTCCTGCGGCTGTTCGGTCACCAGTTCGCGCACGCGGCGCACCACGTCCTGCCGGCGCTGCTGGCGCGGCGTGACCGCGTCGGCCTGGCCGTTCGGCATGAGCGTGTCGCCCAGCACCGAGAACAGCGCCTCGCGCAGGCTGCGGCGGCTGGCCTCGTGGTGCAGCACGCCGGGGTCGGCCTCCAGGCCGCGCAGCACCTCGCGCATCAGCCCGACCAGGCGAAAGCGCAGGGTGGGTGTCAGGGTCTGCACCCGCACCCCCGGCCCGCGCACCGGGGCCGCATCGGCCTGGTCGCGGGTGCGCACATGGGCCTGCAGCTCGGCCGGGTCGAACACCAGGCCGTAGAGGCCGTGGCCTGCCGGCACCTGCAGGTCGAAGGCCTCGCTGCCGTCGGAAATCATCAGTTCGTGCCCGCCCACCGGCCGGCCCATGAAGCGCAGGCCGGCGGGCTGTTCGGGCACTGAAAGGCCCAGCCAGACGCCCCCCCGCCAGGGTCGGCAGTGCTGGCTGGTGGCGCAGTTGGCCACTTCCTCGAAGGCCTGCAGCGGGCCGTCGAACAGTTCCCGCACCTGGCCCTGGAACACGCCCGGCGACGTCTGAACGTAGTCCTGGTCCCAGGCGTCGAGGTTGCGGGCGTGCACGTCCACTTCGCGCGTGCGTTTGACGCGGAAGCAGGCGGGCTGGGCAGGGCTGGATGTGGGCATGGCAGGGCTCCTTCGGCACGCGCAGCGCCGGGATGCAGCGGGAGTATCAAGTTCCGTGCCACGCGCGGACTGATGGAAAACCCGCACCCGGCTATCCCATTTCGGAAAAATGCACCGGGGTGGGAGCGAGTTTCCGATCCGGGATACCGCGGAGGGCGGTGGACGCCGCACGATGCACGCCGGGTCGTCCGAGCCAGGTCTCGGGCATCACTTTCACACCTCACGAGGACACGCCATGTCATCCGCATCCAAACAGGTCGCCCGGGAGCTCAAGCCCGTGCTGGGCACCTTCTCGCTCTGGGGCATCGCCGTCGGTCTGGTCATTTCCGGCGAGTATTTCGGCTGGAGCTACGGCTGGGCCAGCGCCGGCACCCTGGGCTTTCTGGTGGCCACGCTGTTCGTGGCGCTGATGTACACCACCTTCATCTTCAGCTTCACCGAGCTCTCCACCTCCATCCCGCACGCGGGCGGCCCGTTCGCCTACGCGCGCCGTGCCTTCGGGCCCACCGGCGGCTTCATCGCGGGTTTTGCCACGCTGGTGGAGTTCGTGTTTGCGCCACCGGCGATCTCGCTGGCCATCGGGGCTTACCTGAACGTGCAGTACCCGTCGCTGGACCCGAAGTGGGCGGCGGTCGGCGCCTACGTCATCTTCATCGCGCTCAACGCCGTGGGCGTGGGCATTGCGGCGGCGTTCGAGCTGTTCGTCACCATCCTGGCCGTGATCGAGCTGCTGGTGTTCGCCGGCGTCGTCGCCCCGGGCTGGTCGCTGGCCAACTTCACCGCCAACGGCTGGGCCGGCTCGCCCGACTTCAGCATGGGCACCTGGGCCGGCATCTTCGCCTCCATCCCGTTCGCGATCTGGTTCTTCCTGGCCATCGAAGGCGCGGCCATGGCCGCCGAAGAAGCCAAGGACCCCAAGCGCACCATCCCCATCGCCTACATCACCGGCATCCTGACCCTGGTGGCGCTGGCCTTCCTGGTCATGGTCATGGCCGGCGGCGTGGGCGACTGGTCCAAGCTGTCCAACATCAACGACCCGCTGCCCCAGGCCATGAAGATGGTGGTGGGCGAGTCCAGCGGCTGGCTGCACATGCTGGTGTGGATCGGCCTGTTCGGCCTGGTCGCCTCGTTCCACGGCATCGTGCTGGGCTACTCGCGCCAGATGTTCGCGCTGGCCCGCGCCGGTTACCTGCCGGCCTGGTTCGCCAAGGTCCACCCGCGCTTCCGCACCCCGGTCAATGCGCTGGTCGGCGGTGGCATCGTGGGCATCGCGGCCGTGTTCAGCGACCAGTGGGTCACCATCGGCGGCCTGCCGCTGACGGCCAACATCGTCACCATGGCGGTGCTGGGCGCGCTGGTGATGTACATCATGTCCATGGCCTCGCTGTTCAAGCTGCGCGCCACCGAGCCGAAGCTGGACCGCCCCTTCCGTGCGCCGCTCTACCCGTTGTTCCCGGCGATTGCCATCGTCTGTGGCCTGGTCTGCCTGGCGGCGGTGGTGTATTTCAACCAGCTGCTCTCGGTCATCTTCCTGGGCTTCATGGCCGTGTGCTATCTCTATTTCCGCCTCACCGTCGCCCAGCGCGACGCCGCGCCGCACGACGCGATGCTGGCCGCTGCGGCAGAATGAAATCCACCGTTTGATCCGACCCCCACCGAGGAGCCGCTGACGTGAACTTGAGCGCGACGCTGGGACACCACACACATCGCTTCGGCAGCCTGCGCGAGGTGATGGCCAAGGCCACGCCGCTGCGCTCGGGCGACGCCCTGGCGGGCCTGGCCGCCACCACCGAACAGGAGCGGGTGGCCGCGCGATGGGTGCTGGCCGAGGTGCCGCTGCAGCGCTTCCTGGACGAGGCGCTGATTCCCTACGAGAGCGACGAGGTCACGCGGCTGATCATCGACGGCCATGATCGCGCGGCCTTCGCGCCGGTCAGCGGGCTGACGGTGGGCGGCTTGCGCGACTGGCTGCTGTCCGACGCGGCCACGCCCGCGGTGCTGGAGCGGCTCTCGGCCGGGCTCACGCCCGAGATGGTGGCGGCCGTCAGCAAGCTCATGCGCAACCAGGACCTCATGCTGGTGGCGAAAAAGCGCGAGGTGGTCACGCGCTTTCGCAACACCGTAGGGCTGCGCAGCCACCTCTCGGTGCGGCTGCAGCCCAACCACCCGACCGACGACCCGGCCGGCATCGTCGCCAGCCTGATCGACGGCCTGCTGCACGGCGCGGGCGACGCGGTGATCGGCGTCAACCCGGTGTCCGACAGCGTGCCCGACCTGGTGCGCCTGAACCACGTGCTGGCCGAGGTGATCGAGCGCGGCGCCGTGCCCACGCAGAGCTGCGTGCTCACCCACGTCACCAACACGATGCAGGCCATGCAGCTGGGCGCGCCGGTGGACCTGGTGTTCCAGTCCATCGCCGGCACCGAGGCGGCCAACCGCAGCTTCGGCATCACCCTGTCGCTGCTGGACGAGGCGCACGCCGCCGCACTCGAACTCAAGCGCGGCACGGTGGGCGACAACGTGATGTATTTCGAGACCGGGCAGGGCAGTGCCCTCTCGGCCAACGCCCACCACGGCGTGGACCAGCAGACCTGCGAGGCGCGCGCCTACGCGGTGGCGCGGCGCTACCGGCCGATGCTGGTCAACACCGTGGTCGGCTTCATCGGCCCGGAATACCTGTACGACGGCAAGCAGATCATCCGCGCCGGGCTGGAAGACCACTTCTGCGGCAAGCTGCTGGGCCTGCCCATGGGCTGCGACATCTGCTACACCAACCACGCCGAGGCCGACCAGGACGACATGGACAACCTCATGGTCCTGCTGGCCAGCGCGGGGCTGAACTTCCTGATCGGCGTGCCCGGCGCCGACGACGTGATGCTCAACTACCAGAGCACCTCGTTTCACGATGCGCTGGTGCTGCGCGACCTGCTGGGCCTGAAGCGCGCACCCGAGTTCGAGGCCTGGCTGCAGCGCGTGGGCGTGACCGGCGCCGACGGCCGCCTGCTGCCCGCCTCGGCGCAGCTGCCGCTGTCTCAGCGCCTGTGGACCCTGCCGGAGCCCGCATGACGAAGGACCTCTCGCCTGTGCCGGACGAACCGCACCACACCATCGAGGTCAGCGCCGACCCCTGGGCCCACCTCAGACGTTTCACGCCCGCGCGCATCGCCCTCGGGCGCGCCGGCGCCAGCTTGCCCACGCGCGAGGTGCTGGACTTCACCCTCGCTCATGCGCAGGCGCGCGACGCCATCCACCTGCCGCTGGACATGGACCTGCTGGCCGGGCAGCTGCAGGCCGACGGCTGGCCCGCGCCGCTGCGGCTGCGCAGCCGGGCCCACGACCGCCACGAGTACCTGCTGCGCCCCGACCTGGGGCGCCGGCTGGATGAGGCCAGCGTCGCCGCGCTGCAGGCTTGGCGCGCCGACAACCCCGTGCCCGACCTGGCCCTGGTGGTGGGCGACGGCCTGTCGGCCCTGGGCATCCAGCGCCACACCGTGGCCCTGTTCGGTGCCATCCGCGAGGCGCTGGGCGGGGCCTTCGTGCAGAGCCCGCCGGTGCTGGTAGGCCAGGCCCGGGTGGCGGTGGCCGACGAGGTGGGCGAGCTGCTGGGTGCCCGCATGGTGGCCATGGTGGTGGGCGAGCGCCCCGGGCTGAGTTCGCCCGACAGCGTGGGCATCTACCTCACGCACGCGCCGCGCGTCGGCCGCACCGACGCCGAACGCAACTGCATCTCCAACGTGCGCCCGGCCGGCCAGGACCCGGTGACCGCCGCGCGGCGCCTGGCCTGGCTGGTGCACGAAGGCCTGCGCCTGGGCCTGACCGGCGTCGGCCTCAAGGACCACAGCGGCCTGCCCATGGTGGCGGCCACTTCCACGCAAGGGCTGTCTGGTTAAACTGGGCTGAACCGTTTCTGGTTCGTTCAAGTTTCAATCAGACATGCTGGACGCCCGCCAACTCGAAGCCCTGGCCGCCGTGGTCGAGCACCGCGGCTTCGGCCCGGCTGCCCAGGCCCTGAACCTCACGCTGGCGGCGGTGTCGCTGCGCATCAAGTCGCTCGAAGAACACCTGGGTCAGCGCCTGCTGGTGCGCGGCAAGGCGGTGCGCGCCACGGCCGCCGGCCAGGCCCTGCTGGCCCATGTGAAGCAGCTGCAGATGATGGAGGCCGACCTGCTGGCGGGGCTCCAGGGCGGGGCCGAGTCGCGGGCCGGTGCGGCCTGGCAGAGCCTGAGCGTGGCGACCAACGCCGACTCCGTGGCCAGCTGGTTCCTGCCCGGCGTGGCGCCGGTGCTGCAGAAACACCGGCTGCTGCTGGACGTGATGATCGACGACCAGGACCACACCCACGACCTGCTGCGCAGCGGCGACGTGATCGGCTGCGTCACCACCCTGGCCGAACCCATGCGCGGCTGCGTGGCCGAGCCGCTGGGCGTGATGCGCTACCGCTGTGTGGCGGCGCCCGAGGTGGTGCAGCGCTGCCGCACACCGCGCGGGGCGGTGTCGCCCCACCGGTTGCTGGCCCAGCCGGCGGTGATCTTCAATCGCAAGGACGCGCTGCAGGACGCCTTCCTGCTGCAGCACTTCGGCCTGAGGCAGCCCAGCTACCCGCGCCACTACGCGCCGGCGGTGGACGCCTTCGAGCGGGCGATCGAACTGGGGCTGGGCTGGGGCATGGTGCCCGAACAGAACCTGCCCGGGCGGCCGGGCCTGCAGGAAGTGCTGCCCGGCGCCACGGTGGACGTGACCCTGTACTGGCAGCACTGGGCGCGCGAGCCGCTGTCGGCGCAGCGGCTGACGCAGGCGGTCAAAGCGGCTGCGCATGCTGCGCTGCCGCAGCAATCAAGCTCATAAGACAAGCGTTCCCGGCGCGAAATGCCTTGTCCAGGCACACCGCGGAACGGGCTTCGCACGGCCGCAGGTGTGGTCCCCCCGCGCAGCAGGGGGGAAGCCGCGTCAGCGGCGCAGGGGGGTCATCCCTTGAGGCACTCGCTCATGAACTTCTTGCGCACATCGCCCTTGAGCGCCTTCTTGCCGGCCTCCTCGTTGCAGGTCTTCATCTTGTTCTGCTGGCTGTTGCCGGCCTCTTCCTCGCCGCTCAGGCACTTGCTCATGAAGGCCTTGCGCTCGTCGCCCTTGAGCGTCTTGGCTTTCGGGTCGGCATTGCAGGTCTTCATGCGGTTCTGCTGGGCGGTCGGCTTCTTGTCGGCCGCAGGGGCTGCCGCCGGTGCCGCGGCGGGAGCGGGTGCCGCAGCGGCGGCGGGTGCGGCCGCAGGAGCCGCCGTCTGGGCGAGGGCCAGGGAGAGGGTTCCGGTCAGGGCGAGCAGGGTCAGCAGTTGTTTCATGTGGTGCCTTGTGGGGTGAAGCGCCCGAAACGGGCCCGGAAACGATACCCGCGTTTGTCTTAAGGCTGTCTGACAGCCGGGGGCAGGGCTTTCCCGAACCTAAAATCCCGTCCCTATGCTCAAGATCAAACAGGAACTGCTGGCCGGCCTCGCGCAGGCGCTGGACCAGCTCTCGCCCGGTGCCGGCGACAAGGCCGCCTTCGAATCGCCCAAGGTCGCCGCCCATGGCGACTACGCCGTCACGGCCGCCATGCAGCTGGCCAAACCGCTGAAAGCCAACCCGCGCCAGCTGGGCGAGCAGCTCAAGGCCGCGCTGATGGCGCTGCCCGTCTACCAGCAGTGGGTGGCCGACATCGAGATCGCCGGGCCCGGCTTCCTGAACCTGCGGCTCAAGCCCGCGGCCAAGCAGGCCATCGTGACCGAGGTGCTGCAGGCCGGCGAGGCCTTCGGCGTCCAGCCGTCCAACGGCCAGCGCCTGATGGTGGAGTTCGTCTCGGCCAACCCCACCGGCCCGCTGCACGTGGGCCACGGCCGTCAGGCCGCGCTGGGCGACGCGATCTGCAGCCTGTATGAAACCCAGGGCTGGGACGTGTACCGCGAGTTCTATTACAACGACGCGGGCGTGCAGATCGGGACGCTGGCCACCAGCACGCAGCTGCGCATCAAGGGCTTCAAGCCCGGTGATGCCGAATGGCCCGAGGCCGCCTACAACGGCGACTACATCCAGGACATCGCCAACGACTACCTGGCCAAGAAGACGGTGCATTCCGACGACCGCGAATTCACCGCCAGCGGCGACCCCGAGGCGCTGGACGACATCCGCCTGTTCGCCGTGGCCTACCTGCGCCACGAGCAGGACCTGGACCTCAAGGCCTTCGCGGTGAAGTTCGACAACTACTACTTGGAGTCCAGCCTCTACACCAGTGGCCGTGTGGACGCGGCGGTGCAGAAGCTGCGCGAGGCGGGCAAGACCTACGAGCAGGATGGCGCGCTGTGGCTCAAGTCCACCGACTACGGCGACGACAAGGACCGCGTCATGCGCAAGGGCGACGGGTCCTACACCTACTTCGTGCCCGACGTGGCGTATCACATCGCCAAGTGGGAGCGCGGCTTCACCAAGGTCATCAACATCCAGGGCACCGACCACCACGGCACCATCGCCCGCGTGCGCGCCGGCCTGCAGGCCGCGGGCGTGGGCATCCCCCAGGGCTACCCCGACTACGTGCTGCACACCATGGTGCGCGTGGTGCGCAACGGCGAAGAGGTCAAGATCAGCAAGCGTGCCGGCAGCTATGTGACGCTGCGCGACCTGATCGAGTGGACCAGCAAGGATGCGGTGCGCTTCTTCCTGCTCAGTCGCAAACCCGACACCGAATACACCTTCGACGTCGATCTGGCGGTGCAGAAGAACAACGACAACCCGGTCTACTACGTGCAGTACGCCCACGCGCGCATCTGCTCGGTGCTGGCGGCCTGGGGCGGTGACGTGGACTCGCTCGCCGGCGCCGACCTGTCGCCCCTGCACACGCCGGCCGCGCAGTCGCTGATGCTGCTGCTGGCCAAGTACCCGGCCATGCTGACCGCAGCGGCCGAGGGCTTTGCGCCGCACGACGTGACCTTCTACCTGCGCGAGCTGGCCGCGGCCTACCACAGCTACTACGACGCCGAGCGCATCCTGGTGGACGACGAAGCGGTCAAACGCGCCCGTCTGGCGCTGGTCCGGGCAACGGCACAGGTGTTGCACAATGGCCTGGCCGTGCTGGGCGTGAGCGCCCCGCAGAAGATGTGAACCTCCCACCTCCCATGAACATTTCATTCCCGCAGGCCCGCGCTCAGCGTGGCGGCACCCTGGTTGGCTTTGTGGTCGGCCTGCTCGTCGGCCTGGGCCTGGCGCTCTCGGTGGCCGTGTATGTGACGCGCGTGCCGGTGCCATTCGTGGACCGCGGTGTCACCCGCAAGCCGGCCGACGATGCGGCCGAGGCCGAACGCAACAAGGGCTGGAACCCGAACGCCGGGTTGGTGAACAAGCCGCCGCCGCTGCCGGCTCCAGTCGAAACGACCCCGCCGGCCGCCGGCGACGCGGCACCGAAGGACGCCTCAGCGGCGGAGCCCGACAAGGCGCCGGCCGCCAAAGCCGCTGACGCGGCCACCAAGCCGGACAGCGATCCGCTGGGCGACCTCATGAGGGCCAAGGCCGGAGGGGCGTCGGAGCCCGCGGCTGCGCAGGGGGCCGACCCCTTCTCCTACTTCGTGCAGGCGGGGGCATTCAAGTCTCCCGAAGAGGCGCAGGCGCAGAAAGCACGGCTGGCCATGCTGGGCATGGACGCCACCATCACCGAACGCGAGCAGGCGGGGCGCACCGTGTTCCGTGTCCGCATGGGACCATTTGGCCAGAAGGCCATGGCCGAGGCCACGCGCGAACAGCTGGAGGTGAACGGGGTGGAAGCGGCGCTGGTGCGGGTGCAGCGCTGATTGCACGGTACCGAGGAACTTTTCGCTGTCCCGGGAGCCTGATTCAGGTCATTTCAAGGAGTCCGATTCCATGCATCGTCGAGATTTTTCGCGCAGCCTCCTGGTGGCTGGTGCCGCCACCGCCAGCGGGCTGACCCTGTCGCCGGCCCTGGCCCAGCGCGTGGCCTTCAAGGAAGGCACCGATTTCCAGCGGCTGGCCAAGCCGGCGCCGACCGAGAGCCCGGCGGGGCAGGTCGAGGTGGTCGAGTTCTTCGCGTACAGCTGCATCCACTGCTACAACTTTGAACCGGTCTTTCATGAGTGGATCAAGCGCAAACCGGCCCATGTGACGGTGCGCCGCATGCCGGTGGCCTTCAACCAGAACTTCGTGCCGATGCAGCGCCTGTACTTCACGCTGGAGGCCTTGAACCTGGTGGACACGCTGCACGTCAAGGTGTTCAAGGCGATCCACGAAGAGCGCCAGCCGCTGACGACCGCGCCCGCCATCACCGCCTGGATCGAAAAACAGGGTGTCAACCGCGAGCAGTTTCTGGGCATCTTCAATGGCCAGGCTGCCAAGCTGGCGGAGAAGGCCGTTGGTCTGCAGGACGCCTACCAGGTGGAAGGCACGCCCGCCCTGGGCATCGCCGGCAAGTTCTATGTGGGCGGACAAGGGCCGCGCACCCTGCTGGTGGCGGACTCGCTGATTGCCGAGGCCCGCAAAGGCTGACCGGTTTCTGACCCTCTTCCCTTCGGAGCCCGCCCTGTGCGGGCTTCCTGGTTTCATGGCGGGCACAATGTGCCGGCGCAGCGGCGAAACGCTCTGGGCGCCGCTACAATGAATGCAAGATCTGTGCCCTCAAACGCCATGCACCCACACGCACCAACCCCCCGTTCCATCGCCCGGATGTTGGCCGTCATTGGCCTGATGCTGCCCCTGCTGGCGCAGGCCGAAAAGGCCGACAAGGACAAGCCCATGAACGTGGAGGCCGATGCGCTGCGCTACGAAGAGACACGCCAGACCAGCGTGTTCACAGGCAACGTGGTGATCACCAAGGGCACCATCCTGATGCGCGGTGCCAAGCTGGACGTGCGCCAGGACCCGCAAGGCAATCAGTACGGTCTGCTGCTGGGCACCCCCGAAAAGGCCGGTTTCTTCCGCCAGAAGCGGGAAGGCGTGGACGAATGGATCGAGGGCGAGGGTGATCGCATCGAATACGACAGCAAGGCGCAGACGGTGCTGTTCACCGGTCGCGCGGTGCTGCGCCGCTACCGCGGCACCCTGCTCAACGACCAGAGCGTGGGCAGCGAGATCCTCTACAACAGCCTGACCGAGGTGTTCACGGTCAAGGGTGGGGACACCAGCAAGACCGCCGCCAACCCCACCGGCCGCGTGCGCGCCATGCTCACGCCGATCCCGGAAGAGGAGAAGAACGGCCCCGCCGCCCCGGCGACCGATCCGGCCACGCTGCGTCCCAGCGGCAAGATCACCGAGCCCAAGAAGTGACGGAGACCGTCGCCAGCGCCAGTCCGTCGGGCGACATGCCGTCGCACAGCCGTCTGGAGGTCCGGGGACTCAAGAAGTCCTATGGCAGCCGCAAGGTGGTCAAGGACGTGTCCCTGTCGGTGGACAAGGGCGAGGTGGTGGGACTGCTGGGCCCCAACGGTGCCGGCAAGACCACGTCGTTCTACATGATCGTCGGCCTGCTGCGGGCCGACGGTGGCGAGATCCTGCTGGACGGTCACCGCATCGAGTCCTTGCCCATCCACCGCCGTGCCCGGCTGGGGCTGGGTTACCTGCCGCAGGAAGCCTCGATCTTCCGCAAGCTCACGGTGGCGCAGAACGTGCGCGCGGTGCTGGAGCTGCAGCAGGACGCGAACGGCCAGCCGTTGTCGGCGCGCGAGATCGATGCCCGGCTGGACGAGCTGCTCAAGGAGCTGCGCGTCGACCACCTGCGCGATTCGCCCGCGCCCGCCCTCTCGGGCGGTGAGCGCCGTCGCGTGGAGATCGCCCGCGCGCTGGCCACCCGGCCGCGGTTCATCCTGCTGGACGAGCCCTTCGCCGGCATCGACCCGATCGCGGTGCTGGAGATCCAGCACATCATCAGTTTCCTCAAGTCGCGCGGCATCGGTGTGCTGATCACCGACCACAACGTGCGCGAAACCCTGGGCATCTGCGACCACGCCTACATCATCAGCGACGGTCATGTGCTGGCCAGCGGTACCACCGCCGAGATCATTGAAAACGCCGAGGTGCGCCGCGTCTACCTGGGCGAGAACTTCCGCATGTGACGGAATGAGCCGATGAAGCAAGGTCTGTCGCTGCGGGTGTCGCAGCACCTCGCGCTGACGCCGCAACTGCAGCAGTCGATCCGCCTGTTGCAGCTGTCCACGCTGGAGATGGCTCAGGAAGTCGAGCAGATGCTCGACGAGAACCCGTTCCTGGAACGGGGCGAGGAAGTGGCCGATCGCGAAGATTTCGGCGTGCAGACCGCGGACGCGCCGGTGGTGGCCGGCGAGCAACTGGAAGAAGCGGCGCAGCCGGTGGTCGAGCTGCGCAGCGCCGAGCCGGACACCCGCACCACCCAGGCCGACAGCGCGGACAACAGCAGCGACGACGTGGAGAGCCGGCTGGACGGCGCCGCGCCGGTCGAAGAAAGCTGGGAAGGCGACGGCACCGTCGAGATGGCGCCCGACGACAGCGAATGGGGCGGCGATGCACCCGCGCGCAACAGCGGTTCCGGCGGGGACGACGACGACACCGCCACGGCCGCCGACCTGGCCCGTGTGCCGGTTAGCCTTCAGGACCAGCTGCACGAGCAGGCGCGCTGCCTGCGCCTGTCGGACGAGGACAGCGCGGCGCTGTTTTTCCTGATCGAGTCGCTCAACGACGACGGGTATCTGGAGGACAGCCTGCACGAGCTGGCGCGCGCCTGCTGGCGCCTGACCGCGGGCCGGCCGGCCGACGAAGAGCCGCGCTTCGACGAAGTCGAGGCCATTGAGCAGCGCCTGGGCATGGCCCTGCAGTGGCTGCAGCAGATGGAGCCCACGGGCGTGGGCGCGCGCGACCTGGGCGAGTGCCTGCGGCTGCAGATCATGGAGCTGCGCAACACGCCCGCCGCCCGCGCGGCGCTGGCGATCTGCGAGCAGCCGCTGGAGCTGATGGCCAAGCGCGACATCAAGCGCCTGTGTGCGGCCACCGGGCACGACGACGAGACCGTGCGCGCCGCGCTGGCGCTGATCGCCCGCCTGGAGCCCAAGCCGGGCCGGCGCTTCGTCGACGTCGAGCGCAACGTCGTGGTGCCCGACGTGATCGTCACCCGCGCCGGTCGCGGTTTCAAGGTCTCGCTCAACGCCGAGGTGATGCCGCGCCTGCGCGTGCACGATGTCTATGCCAACGCCCTGCGGGGGCGGCGCGAGGCCGGCGGCGAAGCGGGCCACGCGGCCATGCAGCAGCGGCTGCAGGAAGCGCGCTGGTTCATCAAGAACATCCAGCAGCGCTTCGACACCATCCTGCGCGTGTCCTCGGCCATCGTGGAGCGCCAGCGCAACTTCTTCATGCACGGCGAACTGGCCAAGCGCCCGCTGGTGCTGCGCGAGATCGCCGACGAGCTGGGCTTGCACGAGTCCACCATCAGCCGCGTGACCACGGCCAAGTACATGGCCACGCCGTTCGGCACCTACGAGCTCAAGTACTTTTTCGGCTCCAGCCTGGGAACGGAGACCGGCGGCAATGCGTCGAGCACGGCGGTGCGCGCCCTGCTCAAGCAGTTCATCGCGTCCGAAGAGCCGACCAAGCCGCTGTCCGACAACCAGCTCTCGGACCTGCTCAAGGAGCAGGGCATCGAGTGCGCGCGCCGCACGGTCGCGAAATACCGCGAGGCGCTGCGCATCGCGCCGGCGAACCTGAGAAAAGCGCTTTGAACCAATTGAATCTTTTCCTCCCCTGCGCCGCCGGCGTGGAGGACTACCTCGCCGCCGAAGTCACGCGCATCACGGGCGAGACCGCGGTGCAGAAGTCGCGCGCCGGTGTGGCGCTGCAGGCGTCCTGGCGCGACGCGCTCAAGCTCAACCTGCACTGCCGGCTCGCGCAGCGCGTGCTGGTGCAACTCTGGCACGGCGGCTACCGCAGCGAGAACGACCTGTACGCGGCCGCCAGTGAGGTCGCCTGGGAAATCTGGTTCACGCCGCAGCAGACGATCAAGGTCGAGGTCACGGCGCAGCACAGCCCGCTCAAGAGCCTGAACTTCGCGGCGCTCAAGATCAAGGACGCGGTCTGCGACCGCTTCCGCGACAAGCGCGGCGAGCGCCCCAGCGTCAACACCACCTGGCCCGACGTGCGGCTCTACGCCCACCTGACCACCGACACGGTGAGCCTCTACATCGACACCTCGGGCGAGCCGCTGTTCAAGCGCGGCTGGCGCGAGGACAAAGGCGACGCGCCGCTGAAGGAAACGCTGGCCGCGGCCATGATCGCCGCCACCGGCTGGAACGGCGCCGAGGCCGAATCGCTGGACGACATCGTGCCGCTGTACGACCCCTGCTGCGGCAGCGGCACGGTGGCGATCGAAGCGGCACAGATCGCGCTGCGGGTCGCTCCCGGTCTGCAGCGCCGCTTCGCGTTCGAGAAGCTGCTGCCGTTCCAGCCACACGTCTGGCACGCCCTCAAGGACGAGGCCGCGAAGCAGCGCCGCGAGTGGCCGGCCGGGCGCAAGCCCATCGTGTTCGGCAGTGACGTGGCCTTCCGCATGGTCGACTTCGCGCAGCGCAACGCCGAACGCGCGGGTGTGGCCTTCGCGATGGAGCTGCGTGGCGGTGACGCGCTGCAGCGCATGCCGCCGACCGACAAGCCCGGCGTGATGCTGCTGAACCCGCCCTATGGCGAGCGCATTGCGGCTGCCGGGGTGGCAGGGCAGAGCGCCCAGGTGCGGGCGGCCGAACGCGGTGCGCGTGCGCCCCGCACCTTCACCGTGGGTGCCAAGGCCGCTCCCGAGCCCGGCTTAGGCCGCGAGAGCGCCCAGATGGCCGATGGCAGCGACGGCAGCGATTTCTTCGCGCAGCTGGCCACGCACTGGAAGAGCCACTACGCCGGCTGGAGCGCCTGGTTGCTCACGCCCGACCTCAAGCTGCCCGGCAAGATGCGTTTCAAGGAGTCGCGCCGCGTGCCGCTGTGGAACGGTCCCATCGAGTGCCGGCTGTTCCGCTTCGACCTCACCGCACGGCGCGCGCCGGCCGAGCCATCGGCATGACCGCCTCGACGGCGGTGCTGGTGCTCGACACCAACGTCGTGCTCGACCTCTTCGTCTACGAAGACCCGGCCACGGTGCCACTGCGCGAGCGGCTGGCCGATGCGCAGACGCGCTGGCTGGCGACGCCGGTGATGCGCGAGGAACTGCGGCGCGTGCTGGACTACCCGCAGGTGGTCAAGCGCCTGGCGTCCCGTGCCCTGACCGCCGACGGGGTGCTGGCGGCATTCGACGCGCGCGTGCAGATCGTGGACCTGGCGCCCAAGGCGCCCTACACCTGCAAGGACGGCGACGACCAGCAGTTCATCGACCTCGCCGTGCAGCACGGTGCCACGCTGCTGAGCAAGGACAAGGCGGTGCTGTGCATGCGCAAGCGGCTGGCGACGCTGGGTGTGGCGGTCGGCCGGCAGTGGCCGGCGTGTCCACCGGGCGTCTGACCCTCAGACCTGCGCGAACTGTTCGGCGCTGGCGCTGGGCCAGTAGGTGGTGAACACCGGGTGCAGGCTGTGGATGTCGCCCAGCAGCGCGCCGGGCGCCACAGTGGGCAGCAGGTTGGACAGCAGCCGGACCTCGTTCTCGTTGACGCGGCGCACGATGTGCTGGGCGCTGATCTCGCCGGGGTGCTGCAGCCCGGCGGCCTGCACCAGCTCCTGCAGGGCCTTGAGCGTGTTCTGGTGGAAGTTGAAGACCCGCGTGGCCTTGTCGGGCACCACCAGGGCCTGTTGGCGCATCGGATCCTGCGTGCTGACGCCGGTCGGGCACTGTCCGGTGTGGCAGCTCTGGGCCTGGATGCAGCCCAGCGCGAACATGAAGCCGCGTGCGCTGTTGCACCAGTCCGCGCCGATGGCCATGGCGCGCGCGATGTCGAAGGCGCTGACGATCTTGCCGGAGGCGCCGATCTTGATGCGGTCGCGCAGGTTCACGCCCACCAGGGTGTTGTGCACCAGGCGCAGGCCCTCCTGCAGCGGCGCGCCCACGTGGTCGGTGAACTCCAGCGGGGCGGCGCCGGTGCCGCCCTCGGCGCCATCGACCACGATGAAGTCGGGTGTGAGGCCGGTTTCCAACATCGCCTTGACGATGGCAAACCACTCCCAGGGGTGGCCGATGCAGAGCTTGAAGCCGGTGGGCTTGCCGCCCGAGAGCTCGCGCAGGTGGGCGATGAAGCGCAGCATCTCGATGGGCGTGGAGAACGCGCTGTGCGCGGCCGGCGAGATGCAGTCCTGGCCCACCGGCACCCCGCGCGCGGCCGCGATCTCGGGGGTGACCTTGGTGCCGGGCAGCACACCGCCGTGACCCGGCTTGGCGCCCTGGCTGAGCTTGAGCTCGATCATCTTCACCTGCGGGTCCAGCGCGTTGGCCTTGAACCGGTCGTCGTTGAAGCGGCCCTGTTCGTCGCGGCAGCCGAAGTAGCCGGAGCCGATTTCCCAGACCAGGTCGCCGCCGTGCAGCCGGTGCCAGCTGCTGATGGAGCCTTCGCCGGTGTCGTGGGCAAAGCGCCCCTGCTGCGCGCCGCTGTTGAGCGCCTGAATGGCGTTGGCCGAGAGCGCGCCGAAGCTCATGGCCGAGATGTTGAACACGCTCGCTTCGTAGGGCTGGGCGCAGGCCGGGCCGCCGATGGTGATGCGGAAATCGTGCGAGTCCAGGTGGGTCGGCGCCAGCGAGTGGTTCAGCCACTCATGGCCATCGGCCTTGACATCGAGCTGGGTGCCGAAGGGCCGCTTGTCGGTCTCGCCCTTGGCGCGCGCGTAGGCCAGGCTGCGCTGGCTGCGCGAGAACGGTGCGGCCTCGGTGTCGCCTTCGATGAAGTACTGGCGCATCTCGGGCCGGATTTTTTCCAGCATGAAGCGCAGGTGGCCGATGACGGGGTAGTTGCGCAGCACCGCACTATTGGTCTGGCGCAGGTCCCGGTAGCCCAGGACCGAGAGGCCGGTGAACACCAGGAACCAGAAGCCGCCGATGCCGAAGCCGACCAGGGTGAACAGGCTCAGCAGGGCGCACACCACGCACAGCGCGAGCGCGGTGTACCGCACGGGATAGAGGGCGTTGAGGCGGTCGAGCATGTCGGGAGTCCTGGGTGGCGCGGCTACACTGGCCCGCATCTTAAGACCCCACCCCGATCCGATGAGCTTTGACAACCTGCCCCCCATGGACAACGCCGAGTTTGATGCCCTGGAGGCGATCCTGGACGACCTTCGTGTCGGCGACGAGGAGGTGCCGCAATGGGAGTTCTGCGAAGGCGCGATCGCGGCCCTGCTGTGCACCCGCCGCCCGGTGAGCGCCGAAGAAGCCCTGCCCGTGGTGGTGGGCGTCGGCGAGGACGAGGGTGACCTGTCGTTCAAGGACGCCGAGCAGGCCACCCTGTTCAGGGACCTGTGGACGCGGCGCTGGAACGAGGTGGCGGCATCGCTCGCGGCCAAGGTCGAATCGCTCGACGACGAACGCGCCTACCACCCAGAGGTGATGGACGTGCGCGGCGCGGTGGCGATGTTGCCCGAGGCGGAGCGGGCCGAGATCGAGGGGCAGCCGCTGCCGGCCTTCGGCCAGGTCTGGGCGCTGGGCTTCATGTTCGTGGTCGAGAACTGGGAGGAGGAGTGGGCGCCGCCGCGCGACGCCGAGACCGCCGGCTGGATCGACGAGGCGCTGGACGCCATCGTGGTGCTGACCGAGGACGACACCGGCCAGCCCGCGTTCAACATGCACGCCGAAGAAGGGCCACCCAGCGTGAGCGAGGCGCGTGCCAACGCCTTCGGGTCGGCGATCTGGGCGGTCTACGACCTGCACCAGATCTGGCAGAGCCTGGGGCCGCGCGTGGACCCCGTGCGCAAGTCGGCCGAACCCGGCCGCAACGACCCATGCCCCTGTGGCAGCGGCAAGAAATTCAAGAAGTGCCACGGCGCCTGAGCGCCACCCGAAAGGGGCTCAGCCGCCTTCCGGCTCCTGGGCCAGGAGTTCGAACGCGGCCTCGGCGCACACCTCGCCGTTGACCTGCAGCTCGATGCGGTGCCGGCCCGGGTAGAGGGTGCGGGTGGTGACCGGGCGCAGGCTGTGGCGCTTGCTCAGGGTGCAGCGTTCGCCCGGCGCCAGCACCAGCTTCCAGCCCTTGAACACCTTGGGGCTGGTGCCGCCGTTGGCGCGCACGTGGTGCACCAGGTAGTCGACCACCAGGGTCTGCGGGGTCGCCGCCGTGCTGTGCAGCTGCACCCCCAGCCCGATGTCTCCGCCGACGACGGCGCTGCGCGCCGACAGCTGCAACCGGGCCTCGCCTTCCAGTCCGCGCGCTAGGCCCCAGGCCGCCAGGGTGGGCGCGTGGCCCTGCTTGATCAGGCTGCGGCTGGCGTGGCGCAGCAGCGCCTCCCGCTGCGCGCCCGCGCTGGGCCGGTGGGTCTGCACCCAGGCTGCGACCAGGTCCGGATGGTCTTTGGCGATGTCGTTGAGGTGGTTGGCGACGCTGCGTCGCACATAGGCACTGGGGTCGTCCTGCAGGGCGCGTAGCAGGGGCAGCGTCGGCGCCGGATCGGCCACCAGCGCCTGCAGCCGCAGGCCCCAGGGCAGGCGGGGGCGCGAACCTTCGCTGACCAGGCGGCGCACGTGGGCGCTGGGATCATGAACCCACTGCGCCAGGGTCGCGAACACGGCGTCCGGATGGCGCTGGATGAACGGGCGGATCGCGAACTCGGACGAGAAGCGCTGGGTCAGGGCGTGCAGGCAGGCCAGGGCGCGAGGCACATCGTCCATGCCGCGCCGCGCCACGAATTCCGCCAGCGACCAGACCACCCAGCCGCGCAGGCCGGGTTCGTCGGCCTCGCCGTGTTCGTTGTTGGCCAGGCCCACCGGTTCGCCGTCGGCGTCGAGCGGGGTCGGTGGCGCCAGGCTGGCCTCGATCAGGTCCGCGGCGTGTGCGAAGCGATCCGGCAGCGTGGCCTCCAGGGCGTCGGCCAGCTGCATCGCACGCGCCTTGAACTCGAGCGCATCCAGCCCGCTGGCCGCCTGCTGCTCGAACGCAGCGCGGTTGAAGCGGGGCCACACGCGCTGCAGGTGGCGGCCCGCGGTGTCGACGGTGCGGGTGCTGATCAGGTTCTTGAACGGCTCGGCCATGCCGCGGCTCAGGGGTGTTGCGACAGCCGCCGCAGCAGCCCGTCCAGCGCGTGCGCCACGGTGGCCTGCCGCACGGTGGCGCGGTCGCCGTCGAATCGGCGGTGCTCGGTGAACACGCCTTCGGGCGTGGCCCAGCCGAACCAGACCGTGCCCACCGGCTTGTCGGCGGTGCCGCCCGTGGGGCCGGCGATGCCGGTGACCGCCACCGACCAGTGCGCGTGCGCGTTCGCCACCGCGCCCGCGGCCATCGTGCGGGCGACCGCCTCGCTGACCGCGCCATGCGCCTCGATCAGCGCGGCCGGCACGCCCAGCAGCTCGCACTTGGCGGCGTTGGAATAGGTCACGAAGCCGCGCTCGAACCAGTCGCTGGAACCGCTGATCTCGGTGCAGGCGCCGGCGATCAGGCCGCCGGTGCAGCTCTCGGCGGTCGCCATCATCTGGCCGCGCGCCCGCAGGGCCATGGCCAGCTGTTCCACCAGGGTCGGAATGGGGTGCATGGGTCAGTACTTCCAGAGGGCGATGACGAGCAGCGTGCACAGGGCGGCCGCGAAGTCGTCGAGCAGGATGCCGAAGCCGCCGCGCGGGCCGAAGCCCTTGAAGGTGCGGTCGGCCCAGGCCATGGGACCGATCTTCACGGCGTCGAACAGCCGGAACAGCGCAAAGGCGACGAGCTGGCCCCAGAAGCCCGTGGGCATCACCAGCCAGAGCACCAGCCAGAAGGCGACCACCTCATCCCAGACGATGTGGCCCGAGTCGGCGATGCGCATGTGCCGCGCGGTGACGGTGCAGGCCCACCAGCCGACCAGGGTGGCGGCCCCGATCAGCGCCGCCCAGCGCAGGTCGGTCATGAGGGGCTGCAGCAGCACGAACGCCGCCCAGGCCCAGAGCGTGCCGACGGTGCCGGGCGCGGCGCGCGACAGGCCCGAACCGGCGCCCAGGGCGATGAAGTGCGCCGGGTGGGCGAGCAGGAATTTCAGGTCGGGCCGGTGAATGACCGGTGTGGGAGCGTCGGCGGCCAGGGTCTCGGACATGGCGGGATTATCGGTTCCGCGTCGCGGCCGGCACTCAGGCGAAATGGTCGTAGCTGCGGGCGCTCATCGGCCGCATGCGGCCGTCCGGTCCGAGCAGGCGCAACCCTGCTTCGGCGGTGATGCAACCGATGCGTTGCACCGGGGTGGCACTGGCGGTGCCCGCGCGCAGGATGTGGTCCCGCGCCGACGCGGGAGCGGTGAACAGCAGCTCGTAGTCGTCGCCGCCGTTGAGCAGACACTCCAGGCGGTCCGCGTCGGCCAGTGGTTGCAGGGCCGGTGCCACCGGCAGTGCGGCCAGGTCGATCTCTGCGCCGACGCCGCTGGCCGTGAGGATGTGGCCGAGGTCACCGGCCAGTCCGTCGCTGAGGTCAAGTGCGGCGTGCGCCACTCCGGCCAGCGCCTGGCCCAGCGCCAGCCTGGGCGCCGGCCGCTCCAGCCGCTGGCGGCACAGGTCCTCGTCGTTCGGTGCCGCCAGCGCCCAGGCGGTGCCGCGCAGCCGCTCCAGCGCCAGCCGCGCCTCGCCGGTGCGACCGCTCAGCCAGAGCTCGTCGCCGGCCCGGGCGGCATCGCGGCGCAGCGCGTGTCCGGGTGTCACTTCGCCGAACACCGTGATGCAGAGGTTCAACGGGCCACGCGTGGTGTCGCCGCCCACCAGCGGGCAGCCGTGGTCATCGGCCAGGGCCAGCAGGCCGTCAGAGAAGGCGTGCAGCCAGCCGTCGTCGGCCTGGGGCAGGGCCAGCGCCAGCGTGAAACCCAGGGGCCGGGCGCCCATGGCCGCGAGATCGCTGAGATTGACCGCAAGCGCCTTGTGGCCCAGTGCTTGCGGGTCGACATCGGGAAAGAAGTGGTGACCCTCCACCAGCATGTCGCTGGAGATGGCGAGCTGGTGACCAGGGCTGGGCGTGAGCAGGGCGCAGTCGTCGCCAATGCCCAGCGCCACCGCCGGCCCGGACTTCGCGCGCTGGAAATGCCGACGGATCAGCTCGAACTCGCCCACGCCGTCAGCCCCGTGTGGTTTCGGTGTCGGGGGCGTCGGCGCTCAACCCGTCGTCGCTCGCGTCCGGCGGTGGTTCCGCGCCAGGGCGCGGCGGCAGCAGGAAGCTCAGCGGTGCGTGGCGCAGGCGGTGGCGCAGGGCGGCGTAGATGCGGCTGCGGTGCGCGTCGTTGATCGCCTGTGCCTTCAGCGCCAGCCGGAACGCCAGGTAGAAGCTCACCGCCAGGTTGATCGGGCCGACCACGGCCACGCCGGCCACGGCCGACCAGAACGCCGGCTCGTGCAGCACGTCCCAGCCCAGCGCCATGGCGGCCGCCGCCACCTGGCCGGCAGACAGCGTGACGTGGCGCACCTGCAGGCCCAGGCCGAAGAACTCGGCAAAGGCCGGCACGATGCCCAGCATCAGGCCCAGCGAGATGTTGGCCGCCAGACCGGAGATGTTGCGGCGCAGGAAGCCGGCCCAGCGGTCGGCGCGCGCCCGCCCCAGCCAGCGGGTGGTGCGCGGGTTGTGGCGGATCGCCGAGTCGAGGCGGTGGAACACGAACCAGTTCTCGACCCAGCCCGCGATGATGCTGGAGGAGAACAGCAGCACGCCGGTGAAGGCGGCGAACAGCGCGGTCGGCCCCAGCAGCTGCATGTCGTGCAGCACGTGCTGCGCCTTCTCGGCGTCGATCATGGACGCGCCGGTGAACGCGCTCAGCAGACCGCTGATCAGCATGACCACCGGGATCACCAGGCCGACGTTGCCCAGAATGGCCGCGATCTGCGAGCGCAGCAGGTTGGCCACCTCGTCGACGAAGCGCCGCACCGCGCCCGGCTGGCGGATGTCGCGCAGCTTGGCCACCATGGCCGGCGCCGTCACCGCGGGCTGTTTGGTGGCCACGGTCCAGTGCAGCAGCTGCACCAGCACGAAGAAGAAGGCGTAGTTCAGGCCGGCGGCAAAGCCGTTCCAGAACAGCGACAGGCCCAGACCATACAGCGCGAACTTGACCCAGGTGGTGATGCCGATCAGCGCGCCGCCGCCGGCCGCCTTGCCCAGCATCTGCCGGTATTCGGCCGCGTCGCGGGTGATGTAGTGCTCCCCGCTCTCGGCGCTGCGTTCGGCCACCTTGGCGGCGGTCAGGTGCGAGCTGCTGGCGATCAGCGCGCGCAGGCTGCGGTTGTCGTGGCCCATCTGGGCCAGGTCGGCCAGCAGGGCCGCCGTGGCGCGCTCGGGCTGGGCCGATTGCAGGCAGTCCAGCAGGGACTTGGCGCGCAGCACGCGCTCGCGCAGCTGGCGCAGCCGGAACACGATGCCGACCGAGACGCCGTGGGCGTCCAGGTGGGTGTAGACCGAGTAGGCCGCGTGGCGGCAGGCATCCAGCTGCGTGCGCAGGTGGGTGGCCGTGGCCTGCACCTCGGCGCTGTGCACGCCATGGGCCAGCACCGCGTCGCGCAGGTCTTCCATGTCGACCGGCAGCTGGTGGAAGGTGCGCTCCGACTTGGCGGCCTCGGACATGCGCACGCGGATCTCGGCGGCGTAGCCGGTGGCCGTGATCTGGCCCACGCAGAACACCAGCGCATCCAGCAGGGACCGTTCCCACAGGCCGGGTCCGGTGGTCGCCGGTTCGTCCGGACCCGGGCTGAACAGCAGCGCGTGCAGCCGGTGCAGCGTCTGGCTGTCCAGGGCGCGCAGCCAGCGCACGTCGCCGGACGTGGGCAGCAGCAGGTCGAACAGCGCGCCCAGGTCGGTGGTCTCGGGCGTGCCGGGCAGCAGCTTCTTGCGCACGCGGTGACCGAATTCGCTCAGGAAGGCGGTGCGCGGTGCGAAGCCGTGGTCGGCCAGCAGCGGCGCCAGGTCCACGGTGTCGGTGAAGCGGCGCCACCAGGCGCGCCAGCGGCGCACCCAGCCGGGGCGTGCCTGGGCGGTGTCCAGCAGCACCTGCAACCGGGCCACGCTGGCCCGGGCATCGCCGTCGGTGCCACGCACCCATTGCAGCACCTCGATCAGCCAGAGGTGCCGCTCGGCCAGCGGCGCCTCGGGGTCCAGCCGGTCGAGCAGTCGGACCGGGTCCACAGCGCTGGTCACAGCCCGGCCTGCGTCAGTGCAGCACGCGCGGCGGCTGGTCGCTGCCACCGCCGCAGTCGGCCACCAGCGCGAACTCGGGCACCTCGGCCTCGAAGCGCTCGCCGTCTTCGGCCACGCAGAAGTAGCTGCCTCGCATGCTGCCCGAGCGCGTGCCCAGGCGGGTGCCGCTGGTGTACTGGAACGATTCACCCGGCCGCAGCAGCGGCTGGTGGCCGACCACGCCCAGACCCTTGACCTCCTCGGTGTGACCGCGGGCGTCGTCGATGATCCAGTGGCGCGAAATCAGCTGCGCCGTCACGTCACCGGTGTTGGTGATGGTGATGGTGTAGGCGAAGGCGTAGATGTCCTCGTCCGGCGCGGACTGTTCGGCCAGGTACTGTGGCTCGACCTCGCAGGTGAACTGGTATTTCGGCATGGCGGGCATGTTACCGCGGCGCCGCATAACCCGGCAGGCCCTGCGAAAATGGCGGAACTGCGCCCATCCGGACCCTTTTTATGACCACCTACCGCATTGCCCCGTCCATCCTGTCCGCCGACTTCGCCCGCCTGGGGGAGGAGGTGAAGAACGTCATCGCCGCCGGCGCCGACTGGGTCCATTTCGACGTGATGGACAACCACTACGTGCCCAACCTGACCTTCGGTCCCATGGTCTGCCAGGCGCTCAAGCCACACGCGAAAAAGCCCGACGGCACGCCGGTGCCGATCGACGTGCACCTGATGATCCAGCCGGTGGATGCGCTGGCCGGCGCCTTCATCGACGCCGGTGCCGATCTGGTGAGCTTCCACCCCGACGCCAGTGCCCACGTGCACCGCAGCGTGCAAGCCATCAAGGCCAAAGGCGCCCAGGCCGGCCTGACTTTCAATCCCGCTCAGCCGCTGGACGTGCTGGACTGGGTGATCGAGGACATCGACCTGATCCTCATCATGAGCGTCAACCCAGGTTTCGGCGGCCAGAGCTTCATCGACTCGGCGCTGCGCAAGATCGAGCAGGCGCGCAAGCGCATCGAAGCCAGCGGCAAGGACATCCGCCTGGAAGTGGACGGCGGCATCAAGGCCGACAACATCCGCCGCGTGGCCGACGCCGGCGCCGACACCTTCGTGGCCGGCAGCGCGATTTTTGGCAAGCCGGATTACAAGGCTGTGATCGATCAGATGCGCGCTGCGCTCGCCTGATGCTGGCCGGCATCAAGGCGGTGATCGTCGATCTCGACGGCACCATGGTCGACACGCTGGGCGACTTCGAGGAGGCCCTCAACCGCACCCTGGCCGACCTGGACCTGCCGCCGGTCACGCGCGCCCTGATTGAGCGCACCGTCGGCAAAGGTTCGGAGCACCTGATCCGGTCGGTGCTTGCGCATCAGCTGGCCCTGCCCGAGGTGACCGGGCTGTCCAATGTCTGCCAGGCGCGCAGCGTCGACACGCTCTACGAGCCCGCCTGGCAGCGCTACCAGCACCACTACCTGCGCATCAACGGCGAGTTCTCCGCGGTCTACCCGGGTGTGGTCGAGGGGCTGGCGATACTGAAGTCAATGCGGCTGCCGATGGCCTGCCTGACGAACAAGCCGCTGGCGTTTGCGCAGGGCCTGCTCAAAGCCAAGGCGCTCGACGGGTATTTCGGCTGGGTGTTCGGTGGCGACAGTTTCGAGCGCAAGAAGCCCGACCCGATGCCCATCCTGGGCACCTGCGCAGCCATGGGCGTCGAGCCCGGACGGGCCTTGATGGTCGGGGATTCCCAGAACGACGCCCTGGCGTCGCGTGCGGCGGGCTGCACGGTCGCGCTGGTCACCTACGGCTACAACCACGGCCAGCCGGTGGCGCAGGCTCCGCACGACCTGCTGGTGGACTCGCTGCTTGAACTGGCGCAGCGCCTTACTTCTTGATCCCGAGCAGGGCGTCCTTGAGCTGCCAGTCGGCCGGCTTGGGGCCGAGCCAGATGCGCATCAGGGCCTCGAAGAACTCCGGTTCCCGGAACGGCTCGCCTTCCACCTGGCCTTTGACCGTGAGCACGGTCCCGGTGCCGGGAATCCAGTCGAGCATGAAGTTCTCGCCTGTCTTGAGCACCTTGTGGTTGGTGAACACCTGGCTCATGCGCATCACGCCCGGGATGAGCTTGGCAAAGCTGCCCTTTTCCATGTTGTCTTCCATGCCGCGGGAGAACAGCTTGCCCAGTTCGGCCGAGTCGATGTCGCGCAGCATGGTGATGGTCATGCGCTTGGGTCCGGGCTGGTCCAGCAGCGCGTCGGTTGTGCTGGCGGGCTTCTCCACGTAGAAGCCAGCGGTGTAGACCTTGAACACCGCCTTGTAGCGGACGCCGGCACCGTTGAGGGTCAGGGGCTTTCCGGCCAATGTCACCCGGTCTTCGAGCTTGACGCCTGCCACCTCCACCGTCGCAGCCAGGGTCGGCAGGCTGGCCACGACCAGGGAGGTCGCCAGGACGAGCCGGGACACAAACAGGTGAAGACGCGGCGTATTCATGGGATGGCTCCAAATAGAACGATCGTTCGTTTTTGCATTGTCCGCAAACCCGGAACCGGAAACAAGCTCGGGATGACCCTGAGGTGTTTGCCGGTCGATGACCGGCGCCTCGCAGGCGACGCGCTTTGCTACACTGCGCCGTCATGTTCGCTTCTCTCACGTTCTCTGCAGGTTTCGCACCTGGCCGCAATGGTCGGGGAGCCTGGCCCTGGCGCAAGCCAGCGTAAACGTGCACTCCCCCCTCTGAAGGGGCACGGGCCGGCCCGCAGCGTCCGTCCAGCGCCCCGCAAGCCTGCAGCCGATCCGGCTGCATCCCTCACAGACGGTCCCTGGCACCGCCCAGGCACCCCGGAGCAAGAACCGTGATCACCGAACTCGAATTCAAGAGCCTCACGCAACAGGGCTACAACCGCATCCCGCTGATGGTCGAGGCCTTCGCGGACCTCGAAACCCCGCTCTCGCTGTACCTCAAGCTGGCCCATGGCCGGGGCGATGGCGCCAACAGTTTCCTGCTCGAATCCGTCGTTGGCGGCGAGCGCTTCGGTCGCTACAGCTTTATCGGCCTGCCTGCCCGCGCCCTGCTGCGCGCCAGCGGTTTCGGTGCCGAGGCCAGGACCGAGGTGGTCCGCGACGGCGTGGTGGTCGAAACGAACCACGGCAATCCGCTGGACTTCATCGCCGCCTACCAGCAGCGCTTCAAGGTCGCGCTGCGGCCAGGCCTGCCGCGTTTCTGCGGCGGTCTGGCGGGCTATTTCGGTTACGACGCGGTGCGCTACATCGAGAAGAAGCTGGAACACACCTGTCCGCCCGACACGCTGGGTACACCCGACATCCTGCTGCTGCAGTGCGAGGAACTGGCGGTCATCGACAACCTCTCGGGCAAGCTCTACCTGATCGTCTACGCCGACCCGGCCCAGCCGGAGGCCTACGCCAACGCCAAGAAGCGCCTGCGCGAGCTCAAGGAGGCACTCAAATACTCGGTGGCGGCGCCGGTGGTCAAACCCAGCCAGAGCCATCCGGCCCAGCGCAGCTTCGCCAAGGACGAGTACCTGAAATCGGTCGAACGCGCCAAGGAACTGATCGCCGCGGGCGACTTCATGCAGGTGCAGGTGGGCCAGCGCATCAGCAAGCGCTACACCGAGTCGCCGCTGTCGCTCTACCGTGCGCTGCGCTCGCTCAACCCCAGCCCCTACATGTACTACTACCACTTCGGGGACTTCCACGTGGTGGGGGCGTCGCCCGAGATCCTGGTGCGCCAGGAGCACACGGAAGAGGGGCAGAAGGTCATCATCCGCCCGCTGGCCGGCACCCGCCCGCGCGGCGCCACGCCCGAGAAGGACAAGGCGACCGAGGTCGAGCTGCTGGCCGATCCCAAGGAGCGCGCCGAGCATGTGATGCTGATCGATCTGGCGCGCAACGACATCGGCCGCATCGCCAAGATCGGCACGGTCAAGGTGACCGAGGCCTTCGTGGTCGAGCGCTACAGCCACGTCATGCACATCGTGAGCAACGTCGAGGGCGTGCTGAACGACGGCATGACCAACATGGACGTGCTCAAGGCCACCTTCCCGGCCGGCACGCTGACCGGTGCGCCCAAGGTGCATGCCATGGAACTGATCGACCAGCTCGAACCGGTCAAACGCGGCATTTACGGCGGCGCCTGCGGGTATCTCAGCTACGCCGGCGACATGGACGTGGCGATCGCCATCCGCACCGCGATCATCAAGGACCAGACCCTGCACGTGCAGGCCGCGGCCGGTGTGGTGGCCGACTCGGTGCCCGAGATGGAATGGAGGGAAACCGAACACAAGGCGCGGGCGCTGCTGCGGGCCGCGGAACTGGTGGAAGAAGGTCTGGAGTGAACGCTATGACCACGAACAAAAAAATCCAGCTGCTCATGGTGGACAACTACGACTCGTTCACCTTCAACATCGTGCAGTACTTCGGTGAATTGGGTGCCGACGTGACCGTGGTGCGCAACGACGAGATCACGGTGGACGAGATCCAGCGCCGGCTCGACGCCGGCCAGATCGACCGCCTGGTCATCTCGCCCGGCCCCTGCTCGCCGGCCGAGGCCGGCATCTCGGTGCCGGCCATCCAGCACTTTGCCGGCAAGCTGCCCATCCTCGGCGTCTGCCTGGGTCATCAGGCTGTCGGAGCAGCCTTCGGCGGCAAGGTCATCCGGGCGCAGGAGCTGATGCACGGCAAGACCAGCGTGATCACCACCACGCAGGAGGGGGTGTTCGCGAACCTGCCCGAGCAGTTCACGGTCAACCGCTACCACTCGCTGGCCATCGAACGTGAAAGCTGCCCCGACTGCCTCAAGGTCACGGCCTGGACGCCGGACGGCGAGATCATGGGCGTCAAGCACAAGACCCTGGCCATCGAAGGCGTTCAGTTCCACCCCGAGAGCATCCTGACCGAGCACGGGCACGCCATGCTCAAGAACTTCCTGGAGCAGGCATGAACACTGTCGATCTGCGCAGCGACACTGTCACCCAACCCACGGCCGCCATGCGAGAGGCCATGATGGCCGCGCCGCTGGGCGACGATGTGTTCGGCGATGATCCGACGGTCAACGCGCTGCAGGAACGCATTGCCGCGCTGACCGGCAAGGAGGCCGCGCTGTTCATGCCCTCGGGCACGCAGAGCAACCTCTGCGGCATCCTGGCGCATTGCGGACGCGGTGACGAGTACATCGTCGGTCAGCTGGCCCACACCTACCGCTACGAGGGCGGTGGTGCAGCGGTGTTCGGCAGTGTCCAGCCGCAGCCGCTGACACAGGATGCGCAAGGTCGAATGGCGCTGGCCGACATCGCCGCAGCCATCAAGCCCGACGATCCGCATTTCGCGCGCACCCGGTTGCTGTGTCTGGAGAACACCTGGAACGGCCACGTGATGCCGGACGAATACCTGCGCACCGCGACAGCACTGGCTCGGGAGAAGGGCCTCAATACGCATCTGGACGGCGCGCGCGTGTTCAACGCTGCTGTCGCGTCGGCCGCGCCGGAGCAGACCACGTTCGCCCGCCTGCGCGAGATTGCCGACCACTTCGACAGCCTGTCCGTCTGCTTCAGCAAGGGCCTGGGCGCACCGGTGGGGTCGGCCCTGTGCGGGTCGCACGAACTGATTGCGCGCGCGCGCCGCATCCGCAAGATGGCCGGCGGCGGCCTGCGCCAAGCGGGACTGCTGGCAGCCTGCGCGCTGCACGCGCTGGATCACCATGCGGAGCGTCTGGCCGATGACCACGCCAACGCACGGCGGCTGGCCGACGGCCTGCGCGGCATCGATGGTCTGACGGTGAAATCGGCTGAAACCAACATCGTCTTCGTCGACGTGGCCGATGGCCAAGGTCCGGCGTTGCTGGAGTTCTTGAAAGCGAACGGCGTGCTGGCCACCGGGCTGATCGGCCTGCGTTTCGTGACCCACCTCGATGTGGACACCGCTGGCATCGACCATGCCCTCGCCACCGTGCGCCGCTTCTTTGTCGAGGCGCCCGCAGCGGGCACCGCAGCCGGGCGCACCGGCCCTTACTGATCGGTCCAGGAACAACGCCATGCCCGATTCGACGCAACTTCTCATGTTCATCGCGGCGGGCTGGCTGCTCAACCTCACGCCCGGCCCCGATGTGCTCTACATCGTCAGCAGCGCGCTCAAGAGCGGTGTGCGGGCCGGCATGGTGGCCGCGCTGGGGATCGTCAGCGGCTGCTTCGTCCACGTGTTTGCCGCCGCCCTCGGCGTCGGCGCGTTGCTGGCCACCTCAGCCACAGCTTTCACCTTGCTCAAGTGGGCGGGTGCGGCTTACCTGATGTGGATGGGCGTCAAGTTGCTGCTGGCCAAGGGCGGTGATTCTTCCATCGTGCCGGCGGGCGTGAGCGCGGAGGTGGCGGCGGTGAATCTGTGGCGCGTGTACCGCCAAGGTTTTCTGACCAATGTCCTGAACCCCAAGGTGGCGCTGTTCTTCCTGGCCTTTGTGCCGCAGTTCATCGCGCCGGGCACCGAGGACAAGGTGACCGCCTTTCTGCTGCTGGGTCTGCTGTTCAACCTGAACTCGCTGCCGATCAACTTCGGCTACGCCTGGCTGGCCGGCTGGGCCTCGCGCCGCGTTGGTGCGGTGCAGCGCGCCATGCACTGGATGGACCGCGCGGCCGGCCTCATGTTCATCGGCTTTGGCCTCAAGCTCGCCCTGTCCGACAATCCTTCCCGCTGATTTCCGGAGACCCCCATGCCCCACGCCCACAAGATCACCCCGCAGGAAGCCCTGCAGCGCACCATCGAGCACCGCGAAATCTTCCACGACGAGATGCTGCACCTCATGCGCATGATCATGGGTGGCGAGATGTCGCCCGTGATGATGGCGGCCCTGATCACCGGGCTGCGCGTGAAGAAAGAAACCATCGGCGAGATCACCGCCGCTGCTCAGGTGATGCGCGAGTTCTCGACCAAGGTCCATGTGGCCGACAAGACGCACCTGGTGGACATCGTGGGCACGGGCGGCGACGGCTCGCACACGTTCAACATCTCCACCTGCTCCATGTTCGTGGCTGCCGCTGCGGGCGCCAAGGTCAGCAAGCACGGCGGACGCAGTGTCTCCAGCAAAAGCGGCAGCGCCGACGTGCTGGAGAGCCTGGGAATCAACATCAACCTGCCGCCGGACGTGATCGCGCGCAGCATCGCCGAGGTGGGTGTGGGCTTCATGTTCGCCCCCAACCACCACCCGGCCATGAAGAACGTGGCGCCGGTGCGCCGCGAGCTGGGCATCAAGACCATCTTCAACATTCTCGGCCCGCTGACCAATCCGGCCTCGGCGCCCAACATCCTGATGGGCGTGTTCCACCCCGACCTGGTCGGCATTCAGGTGCGCGCGCTGCAGCGGCTGGGCGCCGAGCATGCGGTCGTGGTCTATGGCCGGGACGGCATGGACGAAGTGTCGCTGGGCGCTGCCACCATGGTGGGGGAACTTAAGAACGGCGAGATCGCCGAGTACGAAATCCACCCTGAGGACTTCGGCCTGACCATGGCCAGCAGCCGCGCGCTGCGCGTGGAGACGCCCGAGGACTCCAAGGCGATGCTGCTGGGCGTGCTGGAGAACCGGGACGATCCAGTGCTCAAGGCGGCCCGCGACATCGTGGCGCTCAACGCCGGCGTGGCGCTCTACGCGGCCAACGTCGCCCCCGACATGGCGCAGGGCATTGCGCTGGCGCGCCGAACCCTTGAATCGGGCGCGGCGGCGGCCAAGCTGCGCGAGCTGCAGGTGTTCACCCAGTCGGCTGTCGCTGGCGCGGGCGTCTGAGGTGCTCCGTGCCCGTGTGGCTGCAGAGCGAAGGCGCCTGGATTGCGTTGGGCGTCTCCGCCCTGTTCATCATCGCCGGTGTGGTCATGCACCGCGTCATCAAGAAGGTGCTGCAGACTCCGCGGCCCGAGGAATCGCAGAAACATGAGTGACATCCTGAACCAGATCGTCGCGGTCAAGCGCGAAGAGATCGCCGCCGCGCGCAAGAAGAAGCCGTTGGAGGCGATGCGCTTTGATGCCGAAAGCCGTGTGCTGACCCGCGATTTCGAAGGTGCGTTGCGCGCCAAGATCGCCGCGGGACAAGCGGCGGTGATTGCCGAGATAAAAAAAGCCAGTCCGAGCAAGGGCGTGATTCGCGAGGACTTCATTCCCGCCGACATTGCCCAGGGCTATGCCGAGGGCGATGGCCGGGTCAGTGCAGCCTGCCTGTCGGTGCTGACCGACCGCCAGTTCTTCCAGGGCAGCGCGGACTACCTCAAGCAGGCGCGAGCCAGCTGCGATCTGCCGGTGCTGCGCAAAGACTTCATGGTCGACCCCTACCAGGTCTACGAGGCCCGGGCCATGGGGGCGGACTGCATCCTGCTGATCGCCGCCTGCCTGGACGATGCGCAGATGGCCGACCTGGAGGCCATCGCCATGGGCATGAACATGGCGGTGCTGGTCGAGGTGCACGACCGCGACGAACTGCATCGTGCGCTCAGGCTGAAAACGCCACTGCTGGGCATCAACAACCGGAACCTGCGCACTTTCGAAGTGACCCTGCAAACCACCCTGGACATGCTGCCCGAGGTGCCGGCCGACCGGCTGCTGGTCACCGAGTCCGGGATCCTCGGGCGAGAGGATGTGCGAACCATGCGCGAGGCTGGTGTGCACGCTTTCCTGGTAGGCGAGGCCTTCATGCGTGCACCCGAGCCCGGGCTGGCGCTGGCCGAGCTGTTTTCCTGAATCGCGTTCATGCGACAGGAATCTTTTGAATGGGACGGCGTGGCGCCGACGCGGCCATCGACCGATCCGGTGCCCTGGCTCAGGGAGATCGACCCGGCGCGTTGGCCGGTCGCAGAGACCTGGCGCCTGGTGCTCGACCGATTCTGGTCGGACAAGGCCGGACAGGGGCTGCTGGCTTTCCTTCGCGAACGCCTGCGGGTCGGCGCGGTGATCTATCCGCCGGAACCTTTGCGGGCCTTGTCCTGGGGGGGGGCGGCCGATGTCCGTGTGGTGATCGTCGGGCAGGACCCCTATCACGGGCCAGGTCAGGCCGAAGGGCTGGCGTTTTCAGTGGCGTCGGGTGTGCGCAAACCCCCGAGCCTGCGCAACATTTTCAAGGAGCTATGCCGTGACCTCGGACTGCCGGAGCCGGAAGATGGCTCACTGGCGCCGTGGGCGCGACAAGGCGTGTTGCTGCTCAACACCTGCCTGACGGTGGAGGATGGTCAGGCGGGTAGTCATGCAGGGCAGGGCTGGGAAGTGCTCACCGATGCCGTCATCGAGGCTTGCAGTGCATCTGCCGTGCCAAAGGTGTTTTTGTTGTGGGGGGCTCACGCCCAGAAGAAGGCCGACTTGATCGATGTGTCCCGCCACAAGGTGCTGTGTGCCAACCACCCGTCACCCTTGTCTGCCAGTCGCGGTCCGGTCCCGTTCCTGGGGTGTGGCCACTTTGGTGCGGCGAACCGGTGGCTGGCGGAGCAGGGTGTTGCTCCAATTGACTGGTCGTTGATGGCGTTGAGTGACACGGTCAAAAAAACCGTGGCATAATGTCGGGCTGCGTTTGTGGAGGGGTGGCCGAGTGGTTAATGGCAGCAGACTGTAAATCTGCCCTCTTGCGAGTACGCTGGTTCGAATCCAGCCCCCTCCACCAATGACTGCAGATGTGAGAGCGATGGAAATCTGTGCGGGAGTAGTTCAATGGTAGAACCCCAGCCTTCCAAGCTGATGACGCGGGTTCGATTCCCGTCTCCCGCTCCATCTTTGGTTGTTGACTCCGCCTGACCAGCGGGCGTGGATTTTGAATTTCAGGGTATCCGGCGTGTGTCGGATGTCTTGGCCCTTGTGGCTCAGTGGTAGAGCACTCCCTTGGTAAGGGAGAGGTCGCGGGTCCGATTCCCGCCAAGGGCACCATCTTTGTTCTGGTGTTTCGGCAATTTTGTTTTGGAGCTGAAAAATGGCAAAAGAGAAATTTGAGCGGACCAAGCCGCACGTGAACGTGGGCACGATTGGTCACGTGGACCACGGCAAGACGACGCTGACGGCTGCCATCACCACGGTGCTGGCTGCCAAGTTCGGTGGCGCCGCCAAGGCCTACGACCAGATCGACGCGGCTCCTGAAGAGAAGGCTCGTGGCATCACCATCAACACCGCACACGTGGAATACGAGACGGCCAACCGCCACTACGCCCACGTGGACTGCCCCGGTCACGCCGACTACGTCAAGAACATGATCACCGGTGCTGCCCAGATGGACGGCGCTATCCTGGTGTGCTCGGCCGCCGACGGCCCGATGCCCCAGACCCGCGAGCACATCCTGCTGGCGCGCCAGGTGGGTGTTCCCTACATCATCGTGTTCCTGAACAAGTGCGACATGGTGGACGACGCCGAGCTGCTGGAGCTGGTCGAGATGGAAGTGCGCGAGCTGCTCTCCAAGTACGACTTCCCCGGCGACGACACCCCCATCGTCAAGGGTTCGGCCAAGCTGGCGCTGGAAGGCGACAAGGGTGATCTGGGCGAGCAGGCCATCATGCGCTTGGCCGACGCGCTGGACAGCTACATCCCCACGCCTGAGCGTGCTGTGGATGGTGCCTTCCTGATGCCTGTGGAAGACGTGTTCTCCATCTCCGGTCGCGGCACCGTGGTGACCGGTCGTATCGAGCGCGGCATCATCAAGGTCGGCGAAGAAATCGAAATCGTCGGTATCGCCGCCACCCAGAAGACCACCTGCACCGGCGTGGAAATGTTCCGCAAGCTGCTGGACCAGGGTCAGGCTGGCGACAACGTCGGTATCCTGCTGCGCGGCACCAAGCGCGAAGAAGTGCAGCGCGGCCAGGTGCTGTGCAAGCCCGGCTCCATCAAGCCGCACACGCACTTCACTGGCGAGGTGTATGTGCTGTCCAAGGACGAAGGTGGTCGTCACACGCCGTTCTTCAACAACTACCGCCCGCAGTTCTACTTCCGCACGACGGACGTGACCGGTGCCATCGAGCTGCCTGAGGGCAAGGAAATGGTGATGCCTGGCGACAACGTGTCGATCACCGTCAAGCTGATCGCCCCGATCGCCATGGAAGAAGGTCTGCGCTTTGCCATCCGTGAAGGCGGGCGTACCGTCGGCGCCGGCGTCGTGGCCAAGATCATTGCGTAATCTTCCTGCTCGTCAGGATTTCAGCCAAGTAGGGGTATAGCTCAATTGGCAGAGCGTCGGTCTCCAAAACCGAAGGTTGGGGGTTCGATTCCCTCTGCCCCTGCCACCCAACAGGACGAGTAAGTCGTTCAGGATCTTGGGTCCTGTCTGTTGAGTGTCATCAGGCCCGCCGAAGTCTTTGAGACTTCTGGTGGGCTTGCGTGTCTGGGGCTTTCGGGTTCTGGTCTCGCCCACAAGTCAAGCATCTTCTGGTATCTCATGGCCACTTCCGAAGTACAAACCGTCAACACAGGTGCCGATAAGGCCAAGCTGGCGGTTGCCGTCGCCTTGCTTCTGGGTGCATTTGTCGCGTTCTACCTTTTGTCCGCGCAAGGCGCTATTGCGCAATGGGGTGCCCTGATCGTGGGCGTTCTGGCTGCGGTGGCGGTGTTCGGTGTGTCCGAGTCTGGCAAGCAGCTGGTAGCGTTCGGGCGCGATTCCTGGCGAGAAACCAAGAAGGTGGTTTGGCCGGCCCGCAAAGAAGCGATCCAGATGACGGCCTATGTGTTCGCCTTCGTCGTGGTGATGGCACTTTTCCTCTGGCTGACCGACAAGACCCTGGAGTGGCTGTTCTACGATCTGATTCTGGGGTGGAGAAAATAATGAGCGAAAACAACAGTCTGCTGGGGACGCCGACGGAAGGCATGCGCTGGTATGTGGTGCATGCCTATTCCGGCATGGAAAAAGCTGCCGAGCGCAACATCGTCGAGCGCATCAACCGGGCTGGTATGCAGGACAAGTTCGGTCGCATCCTGGTGCCGACCGAAGAGGTGGTTGAGGTCAAGAACGGCCAGAAACGCACCACCGAGCGCAAGTTCTTCCCTGGCTACGTGCTGGTGGAAATGGTGATGGATGACGATACCTGGCACCTGGTGAAACACACCAACAAGGTGACCGGTTTCGTCGGTGGTGCCAAGAACCGGCCGGCGCCGATCTCTGAAGAGGATGTGCAGAAGATTGTCAGCCAGATGCAGGAAGGTACCGACAAGCCGCGCCACAAGGTGGAGTTCGTGGTGGGCGAGTACGTGCGCGTCAAGGAAGGCCCGTTCACCGACTTCAATGGCACCGTCGAAGAGGTCAACTACGAAAAGAACAAGCTGCGTGTCTCGGTGACCATCTTCGGTCGCGCCACGCCGGTCGAGCTCGAGTTCAGTCAGGTCGAGAAGACCTGATGTTTTTGGCCGCAGGCGGTTTCACCCGGCGCCCGCGGCTTCCGTTCTTTCCGGGTTTCAACCGCGAGGAGGTTGTCTTCATGACAGCCGTCTGCACTCGCAGGAGCTAAAACATGGCGAAAAAAATCGTCGGCTTCATCAAGCTGCAAGTGCCAGCTGGTAAGGCCAACCCCTCCCCCCCGATCGGTCCGGCGCTGGGTCAGCGCGGTCTGAACATCATGGAGTTCTGCAAGGCATTCAACGCCCAGACCCAGGGCGTCGAACCCGGTCTGCCGCTGCCGGTGGTGATCACCGCCTTCGCGGACAAGAGCTTCACCTTCATCATCAAGACCCCTCCGGCCACGACGCTGATCAAGAAGGCGATCAAGCTGGACAAGGGTTCTCCGGTGCCCAACAAGCAGAAGGTCGGCAAGATCACCCGCGCTCAGCTGGAAGAAATCGCCAAGACCAAGATGAAGGACATGACCGCTGCCGACATCGACGCAGCCGTCAAGACCATCGCTGGTTCTGCCCGTTCGATGGGCGTGATCGTGGAGGGCGTGTGACATGGCCAAGCTGACCAAGAAGCAAAAAGCCTTTGAAGGCAAAGTCGACAGCAACAAGCTGTATGCCCTGACCGACGCTCTGGCGATTGTCAAGGAGTGCGCCAACGCCAAGTTCGACGAATCCATCGACGTGGCCATCCAGCTCGGCGTGGACGCCAAGAAGTCGGACCAGGTGGTGCGCGGTGCCGTCGTGATGCCCAACGGCACCGGCAAGACCAAGCGCGTGGCCGTGTTCGCCCAGGGGGCCAAAGCCGAAGAAGCCAAGGCCGCTGGCGCCGACATCGTCGGCATGGACGACCTGGCTGCAGAGGTCAAGTCCGGCAAGATGGACTTCGACGTCGTGATCGCCTCTCCCGACGCGATGCGCGTGGTCGGTACCCTGGGTCAAGTGCTGGGTCCCCGTGGCCTGATGCCCAACCCCAAGGTTGGCACAGTGACGCCCGACGTGGCCCAGGCTGTGCGCAACGCCAAGGCCGGTCAGGTGCAATTCCGCGTGGACAAGGCCGGCATCGTGCACGGCACGATCGGCCGCCGCTCGTTCGACGCCGACAAGCTGCAAGGCAACCTGGCAGCCCTGATCGACGCGCTGAACAAGGCCAAGCCGGCCACCAGCAAGGGTGTGTACCTGCGTAAGGTGGCGGTGTCGTCGACCATGGGTGTGGGCGTCCGCGTGGACACCCAGTCCATCTCGGCGTAATCGCAAGAGATTCCCGGGGCGCTTCGGCGTACCGGGTGTGGTGGGCCCGCCCGCCGGCCGCAAGGTCAGCAGGTGGGGCCATCCAAGACCGCTGGTGTCAATGGCTCCCCGGATCCGGAGACTTAATCGGAGAAAGCCAGCGCAGATGGCGATCCCGCTGCAGATGGAACCCGTTTCCCTCAACAGTTGGTCGCTGCAATGAAGCGTGTGGACGGGCGCAAGCCCCAAGCACATTGAAGGAGTAGACCTTGAGTCTGAATCGCAGTGAGAAAGAAGCGGTCATTTCCGAAGTGACCAGCCTCGCCGCAAAAGCTCAAACGCTCGTGATGGCGGAATACCGCGGCATCACGGTTGCTGCCATGGACCAACTGCGCGTGAAGGCACGCAGCAGCGGTGTCAGCCTGAGTGTTCTGAAGAACACGCTGGCGCGCCGCGCTGTGGCCGGAAGCCCGTTCGAAGTGGCCGGCGACCAGATGACCGGTCCGCTGATCTACGGCTTCTCCGAAGACGCTGTGGCCGCCGCCAAGGTGGTGGCCGAGTTCGCGAAGACCAACGACAAGCTGGTCATCCGCGGTGGCGTTTACGGCGGCAAAGTCCTGGATCAGAACGGCGTGAAGCAGCTCGCCAGCATTCCTTCGAAGGAAGTGCTGCTGGCCCAGCTGTGTGGCTTGCTGAAGTCGCCGATCTCCCGCACCGCCGTGGTGCTGGGTGCCCTGGCGGCCAAAAAAGGCGAAGGCGCTGCCGCTCCGGCAGAAGAAGCTGCTGCAGCCTGATCGGCGCAGTGAGTTCGTTTAACCAATTGTTAGGAAATCAAAATGGCATTCGATAAAGACGCATTTCTGACGGCGCTGGACAGCATGACCGTCATGGAACTCAATGACCTGGTCAAGGCCATTGAAGAGAAGTTCGGCGTGTCCGCCGCAGCCATGGCTGCTCCGGCCGCTGGTGGTGGCGGTGCCGCTGCCGCAGCTGCTGAAGAGAAGACCGAATTCAACGTCGTGCTGACCGAAGCCGGCGCCAACAAGGTGTCCGTCATCAAGGCCGTGCGCGAAATCACCGGTCTGGGTCTGAAGGAAGCCAAGGATCTGGTCGACGGCGCTCCGAAGAACGTCAAGGAAGGCGTTGCCAAGGCCGACGCCGAAGCCGCCGTCAAGAAGCTGGTGGAAGCCGGCGCCAAGGCCGAACTCAAGTAATTCGGTTCTGGTCAGGGGCTGGAGTGCTCGAAAGGGCCTCCAGCCTTTGGTGCTTTCAGAACACCGATAAGCAGATTCGCAGAGTCTTCTTATCCGTGTCTTCTGACCCCGACTGCAGAAGACCACTTGGTCCGGGCCTGCGTGCAACGCGCAGGTCGTCCGCCAACGGCAGGTAGTGGCCTGCCGCCAAGCCCGTCACCCGCCGCCTTGAGAGCGACGGTTTGGCTGATCAGTCGCCGCAGACCTCAAGCCCGGAGATCTCATGGCATCCGCATCGAAATATTCCTACACCGAACGCAAGCGCATCCGCAAGAGCTTTGGCAGCCGCGAGAATGTGCTCGCGATTCCCTACCTGCTGCAGATGCAGAAGGACGCCTACACCGCGTTCCTGCAGGCCGACACCGCGCCCAAGAAGCGCACCGCTGAAGGCCTGCAGGCCGCCTTCGAAGCCGCCTTCCCCATCGTCTCGCACAACGGTTTTGTCGAGATGAAGTTCGTCGAATACAACCTGGCCAAGCCAGCGTTCGACGTGCGCGAGTGCCAGACCCGCGGTCTGACCTTCGCTTCCGCCGTGCGCGCGCGCGTGCAGCTGATCATCTACGACCGCGAGTCCTCGACCGCCCAGTCCAAGGTGGTCAAGGAAGTGAAAGAGCAAGAGGTCTACATGGGCGAAGTGCCCCTGATGACCGACAAGGGCTCCTTCATCATCAACGGCACCGAGCGTGTCATCGTGTCGCAGTTGCACCGCTCGCCGGGTGTGTTCTTTGAGCACGACAAGGGCAAGACGCACAGCTCGGGCAAGCTGCTGTTCTCGGCCCGCATCATTCCCTACCGCGGCTCCTGGCTGGACTTCGAGTTCGACCCCAAGGACATCCTGTTCTTCCGTGTCGACCGCCGCCGCAAGATGCCGGTCACCATCCTGCTCAAGGCCATCGGCCTGACGCCGGAAACCATCCTGGCGAACTTCTTCGTCAACGACCACTTCCGCCTGATGGACAGCGGCGCCCAGATGGCCTTCGTTTCCGAGCGCCTGCGCGGCGAGGTGGCCCGTTTCGACATCACCGACAAGTCGGGCAAGGTGGTGGTTGCCAAGGACAAGCGCATCACCGCGCGCCACACCCGTGAGCTGGAGCAGTCGGGCACCACGCACATCAGCGTGCCGGAAGATTTCCTGATCGGCCGCGTGATGGCCAAGAACATCGTCGATCCGGACACCGGCGAGATCATCGCCAAGGCCAACGACGAGCTGACCGAAGCCCTGCTGAAGAAGCTGCGCTCGGCCGGCGTGCAGGAACTGCCCTGCATCTACACCAACGAACTGGACCAGGGCGCCTACATCAGCCAGACCCTGCGCACCGACGAAACCGTCGACGAGTTCGCTGCCCGCGTGGCCATCTACCGCATGATGCGCCCCGGCGAGCCGCCGACCGAAGACGCCGTGCAGGCCCTGTTCCACCGCCTGTTCTACAACCCGGACACCTACGACCTCTCGCGCGTGGGCCGCATGAAGTTCAACGCCCGCGTGGGCCGCGACGAAGCCACCGGGCCGATGGTGCTGTCCAACGACGACATCCTTGCCGTGGTCAAGATCCTGGTGGACCTGCGCAATGGCCGCGGTGAAGTCGACGACATCGACCACCTGGGCAACCGCCGCGTGCGCTGCGTCGGCGAACTGGCCGAGAACCAGTACCGCACCGGTCTGGCGCGTATCGAGAAGGCCGTGAAGGAGCGTCTGGGTCAGGCCGAGCAAGAGCCGCTGATGCCGCACGACCTGATCAACTCCAAGCCGATTTCCGCGGCCCTGAAGGAGTTCTTCGGCGCGTCCCAGCTGTCGCAGTTCATGGACCAGACCAACCCGCTGGCCGAGATCACCCACAAGCGCCGCGTGTCGGCCCTGGGCCCGGGCGGTCTGACCCGCGAACGCGCCGGCTTCGAGGTGCGCGACGTGCACGTGACCCACTACGGCCGCGTCTGCCCGATCGAAACGCCGGAAGGTCCGAACATCGGCCTGATCAACTCGCTGGCCCTGTACGCCCGCCTGAACGAGTACGGCTTCATCGAGACCCCGTACCGCCGCGTGGTGGACGGCAAGGTGACGAACCAGATCGACTACCTGTCGGCCATCGAGGAAGGCAAGTACGTCATCGCCCAAGCGAACGCGACGCTGGACGCCGAAGGTCGCCTGACCGGTGACCTGATCTCTGCCCGTGAGAAGGGTGAATCCATCCTGACCCCGGCCGACACCATCCAGTACATGGACGTGTCGCCGGCGCAGATCGTGTCGGTGGCCGCTTCGCTGGTGCCCTTCCTGGAGCACGACGACGCCAACCGCGCACTGATGGGCGCCAACATGTCGCGTCAGGCCGTGCCCACACTGCGTCCGGAAAAGCCGCTGGTCGGCACCGGCATCGAGCGCGTGGCCGCGATCGACTCCGGCACCGTGGTGACCGCCCGCCGCGGCGGCGTGGTGGACTACGTGGACGCCACCCGCATCGTGATCCGGGTCAACGACGCCGAGGCCGTGGCTGGCGAAGTGGGTGTGGACATCTACAACCTGATCAAGTACCAGCGTTCCAACCAGAACACCAACATCCACCAGCGCCCCATCGTCAAGCGCGGCGACAAGCTGGCCAAGGGCGATGTGATCGCCGACGGTGCGTCGACGGACCTGGGCGAGATCTCGATCGGCCAGAACATGCTGATCGCCTTCATGCCCTGGAACGGCTACAACTTTGAGGACTCGATCCTGATCAGCGAGCGCGTGGTGGCCGACGACCGCTACACCAGCATCCACATCGAGGAACTGGTGGTGATGGCGCGCGACACCAAGCTGGGCGCCGAAGAAATCACCCGCGACATCCCGAACCTGGCCGAGCAGCAGCTCAACCGCCTGGACGACTCCGGCATCATCTACGTGGGCGCCGAAGTGCAGCCTGGCGACGTGCTGGTGGGCAAGGTCACGCCCAAGGGCGAGACCACGCTGACGCCGGAAGAGAAGCTGCTGCGCGCGATCTTCGGCGAGAAGGCCTCCGACGTGAAGGACACCTCGCTGCGTGTGGACCAGGGCTCGCAGGGCACCGTGATCGACGTGCAGGTCTTCACCCGCGAAGGCATCCAGCGCGACAAGCGCGCCCAGCAGATCATCGACGACGAGCTCAAGCGCTTCCGTCTGGATCTGAACGACCAGCTGCGCATCGTCGAGGCCGACGCCTTCGACCGTATCGAAAAGCTGCTGCTGGGCAAGGTGGCCAATGGCGGTCCGAAGAAGCTGGCCAAGGGCACGAAGATCGACAAGGCCTACTTGGACGAGGTCGAGAAGTACCACTGGTTCGACATCCGCCCGGCGGAAGACGACGTGGCCGCCCAGCTTGAGTCGATCAAGAACTCCATGGAGCAGACCCGCCACAGCTTCGACCTGGCTTTCGAAGAGAAGCGCAAGAAGCTCACCCAGGGTGACGAGCTGCCCGCAGGCGTGCTCAAGATGGTCAAGGTCTATCTGGCCGTCAAGCGCCTCCTGCAGCCTGGCGACAAGATGGCCGGCCGCCACGGCAACAAGGGTGTGGTTTCCAAGATCACCCCGGTGGAAGACATGCCCCATCTGGCCGACGGTACCCCGGTCGACATCGTGCTGAACCCGCTGGGCGTGCCTTCGCGCATGAACATCGGTCAGGTGCTCGAAGTCCACCTGGGATGGGCCGGCAAGGGCCTGGGCCAGCGCATCGGCGACATGCTGCAGCGCGAAGCCGCGATGACCGAAGTGCGCGGGTTCCTGGAGCAGATCTACAACGCCACCGGCCGGAAGGAAGACCTGTCTGAGCTGTCCGACGACGAGCTGCGCGTGATGGCGCAGGAGCTGACCAACGGGGTCCCGTTCGCTTCGCCCGTGTTCGACGGCGCGTCCGAACAGGAGATCATGGACATGCTCAAGCTGGCCTATCCGGACGACGTCGCCAAGGCCAAGGGCCTGACCGAGACCCGCACCCAGGCGCAGCTCTACGACGGTCGCACCGGCGAAGCCTTCGAGCGCAAGACCACCGTGGGCTACATGCACTACCTCAAGCTGCACCACCTGGTCGACGACAAGATGCACGCCCGTTCCACCGGCCCGTACTCCCTGGTCACCCAGCAGCCGCTGGGCGGCAAGGCCCAGTTCGGTGGCCAGCGTTTCGGTGAGATGGAAGTGTGGGCGCTGGAGGCCTACGGTGCTTCGTACATCCTGCAGGAAATGCTCACCGTCAAGTCCGACGACGTGCAGGGCCGCACCAAGGTGTACGAGTCCATCGTCAAAGGCGAGCACTCGATCGATGCGGGCATGCCCGAGTCGTTCAACGTGCTGGTCAAGGAAATCCGCTCGCTCGGTATCGACATCGAGCTGGACCGCTCCTGATTCACTGAAGAAAAGGAAAGCAATTCATGAAATCCTTGCTCGACCTGTTCAAGCAGTTCACGCCCGACGAACACTTCGATGCGATCCGCATCGGTCTGGCCTCGCCGGAAAAAATCCGCTCCTGGTCCTTCGGTGAAGTCAAGAAGCCCGAGACCATCAACTACCGCACGTTCAAGCCCGAGCGCGACGGTCTGTTCTGCGCCAAGATCTTCGGCCCCATCAAGGACTACGAGTGCCTGTGCGGCAAGTACAAGCGCCTCAAGCACCGCGGCGTGATCTGCGAGAAGTGCGGCGTTGAAGTCACGCAGACCAAGGTGCGCCGCGAGCGCATGGGTCACATCGACCTGGCCGCGCCCTGCGCCCACATCTGGTTCCTGAAGTCGCTGCCTTCGCGTCTGGGCCTGATCCTGGACATGACGCTGCGTGACATCGAACGCGTGCTGTACTTCGAAGCCTATGTGATCGTCGACCCGGGCATGACCCCGCTGAAGAAGTTCGCGATCATGTCGGAGGACGACTACGACGCCAAGCGCAAGGAATACGGCGACGAGTTCATCGCCAAGATGGGCGCCGAAGGCATCAAGGAACTGCTGCAGGCCATCGACCTCGACATCGAGATCGAGAAGCTGCGCAACGACCTGACCGGCTCCGAGCTGAAGATCAAGAAGAACGCCAAGCGCCTGAAGGTGCTGGAAGCCTTCAAGAAATCCGGCATCAAGCCCGAGTGGATGGTGCTGGACGTGCTGCCCGTGCTGCCGCCGGACCTGCGTCCGCTGGTGCCGCTGGACGGCGGCCGCTTCGCGACCTCCGACCTGAACGACCTGTACCGCCGCGTCATCAACCGCAACAGCCGTCTGCGCCGCCTGCTGGAACTCAAGGCTCCTGAAATCATCGCCCGCAACGAAAAGCGGATGCTGCAGGAAGCCGTGGACTCGCTGCTGGACAACGGCCGCCGTGGCAAGGCCATGACGGGCGCCAACAAGCGCGCCCTGAAGTCGCTGGCCGACATGATCAAGGGCAAGAGCGGCCGCTTCCGCCAGAACTTGCTGGGCAAGCGCGTCGACTACTCGGGCCGTTCCGTCATCACCGTGGGCCCGACCCTGAAGCTGCACCAGTGCGGTCTGCCCAAGCTGATGGCCCTTGAGCTGTTCAAGCCCTTCATCTTCTCGCGCCTGGAAGCCATGGGCATCGCCACCACCATCAAGGCGGCGAAGAAGGAAGTCGAATCCGGCACGCCGGTGGTGTGGGACATCCTGGAAGAGGTCATCAAGGAACACCCGGTTCTGCTGAACCGTGCGCCCACGCTGCACCGCCTGGGCATCCAGGCTTTCGAGCCCATCCTGATCGAAGGCAAGGCCATCCAGCTGCACCCGCTCGTCTGCGCGGCCTTCAACGCCGACTTCGACGGTGACCAGATGGCCGTTCACGTGCCGCTGTCGGTGGAAGCCCAGCTGGAAGCCCGCACGCTGATGCTGGCCTCCAACAACGTGCTGTTCCCCGCCAACGGCGAACCCTCCATCGTGCCCTCGCAGGACGTGGTGCTGGGTCTGTACTACGCGACCCGCGAGCGCATCAACGGCAAGGGCGAAGGCATGGTCTTCGCCGACCTGGCCGAGCTGCAGCGTGCGCTGGACAACGGCGTGGTCGAGATCACCGCCAAGATCAGCGTGCGTCTGACCGAGTGGACCAAGAACAAGGAAACCGGCGAGTTCGTGCCCTCCACCAAGCTGGTGGACACGACTGTGGGCCGTGCCCTGCTGTCGGAAATCCTGCCCAAGGGCCTGGCCTTCGAGGTGCTGAACAAGGCGCTGAAGAAGAAGGAAATCTCCAAGCTGATCAACGCCTCCTTCCGCAAGTGCGGTCTGAAGGAGACCGTGGTCTTCGCCGACAAGCTGCTGCAGAACGGTTTCCGCCTGGCCACCCGCGCCGGCATCTCGATCTGTGTGGACGACATGCTGGTGCCCAAGGAGAAGGCCGGCGTGATCGAGCGCGCCGAAGCCGAGGTGAAGGAAATCGCCCAGCAGTACGCCTCCGGTCTGGTGACCGCCGGCGAGCGCTACAACAAGGTGGTGGACATCTGGGGCAAGGCCGGTGACGAGATCTCCAAGGTCATGATGGCCCAGCTGGCCAAGCAGAAGACCATTGACGCGTCGGGCAAGGAAGTCGACCAGGAATCGTTCAACTCGATTTACATGATGGCCGACTCGGGCGCCCGCGGTTCCGCGGCCCAGATCCGCCAGCTGGCAGGCATGCGCGGCCTGATGGCCAAGCCGGACGGCTCCATCATCGAGACCCCCATCACGGCGAACTTCCGTGAAGGTCTGAACGTGCTGCAGTACTTCATCTCCACCCACGGCGCCCGGAAGGGTCTGGCCGACACGGCGCTGAAGACTGCGAACTCCGGTTACCTGACACGCCGTCTGGTGGACGTGACGCAAGACCTGGTGGTGAACCAGGAAGACTGCGGCACGACCAATGGCACGCTGATGCGCGCCATCGTCGAGGGCGGTGAAGTGATCGAGTCGCTGCGCGACCGCATCCTGGGCCGCACCACGGCCGAGGAAGTGATCCACCCCGAAACCCGCAAGGTGTTGCTGGGCGCCGGCGTGCTGCTGGACGAAGACATGCTCGACGACCTTGAGGCCGCTGGCGTGGACGAAGTGAAGGTCCGCACGGCCCTGACCTGCGAGACCCGCTTCGGCATCTGCGCCAAGTGCTATGGCCGCGACCTGGGTCGTGGCGGTCTGGTGAACATCGGCGAAGCGGTCGGCGTGATCGCTGCCCAGTCCATCGGTGAGCCCGGCACGCAGCTGACCATGCGCACCTTCCACATCGGTGGTGCCGCGTCCCGTGCGGCCGTGGCCTCCAGCGTGGAAGCCAAGTCCTCGGGCGTGATCGGCTTCAACGCCACGATGCGCTACGTGACCAACACCAAGGGTGAACTGGTGGTGATTGCGCGTTCCGGCGAAATCATCATCCACGACGAACACGGTCGTGAGCGCGAGCGCCACAAGGTGCCCTACGGCGCCACGCTGTCGGTCAAGGCCGACCAGCAGATCAAGGCCGGCGCCATCCTCGCCAACTGGGACCCGCTGACCCGACCCATCATCACGGAATTCGCCGGTACGGTGAAGTTCGAGAACGTGGAAGAAGGTCTGACGGTGGCCAAGCAGGTCAACGACGTGACCGGTCTGTCCTCGCTGGTGGTGATCGATCCGAAGCACCGCGGCTCCGCCAAGGTGGTGCGCCCGCTGGTCAAGCTGCTGGATGCCCAGGGCCAGGAAGTGAAGATCCCCGGCACCGACCACTCGGTGACGGTGGGCTTCCAGATCGGCGCGCTGCTGGAAGTGCGCGACGGTCAGGACGTCGGCCCAGGCCACGTGCTGGCGCGCATCCCGGTCGAAGGCCAGAAGACGCGCGACATCACCGGCGGTCTGCCGCGGGTGGCCGAGCTGTTCGAGGCCCGCAGCCCGAAGGACAAGGGCATGCTGGCCGAGATGACCGGTACCGTGTCGTTCGGCAAGGAAACCAAGGGCAAGGTCCGCCTGCAGATCACCGATCCGGAAGGCAAGGTCTGGGACGAGCTCATCCCCAAGGAAAAGAACATCCTGGTGCACGAAGGCCAGGTGGTCAACAAGGGCGAGAGCGTGGTGGACGGTCCGGCCGATCCGCAGGACATCCTGCGCCTGCTGGGCATTGAAGAGCTGTCGCGCTACATCGTCGACGAGGTGCAGGACGTCTACCGTCTGCAGGGTGTGAAGATCAACGACAAGCACATCGAGGTGATCGTTCGCCAGATGCTGCGCCGCGTCGTGGTCGAGAACCCGGGCGATTCGTCCTACATCGCCGGCGAGCAGGTCGAGCGTTCGGAGATCCTCAACACCAACGACGCCCTGCGCGCCGAAGGCAAGATCCCCGCGACCTACTCCAACGTGCTGCTGGGCATCACCAAGGCCTCGCTGTCGACCGACTCGTTCATCTCGGCCGCGTCCTTCCAGGAAACGACCCGCGTGCTCACCGAAGCCGCGATCATGGGCAAGAAGGACGAGCTGCGCGGCCTGAAGGAAAACGTCATCGTCGGCCGCCTGATCCCCGCGGGCACCGGCATGGCCTATCACGAAGCCCGCAAGGTCAAGGAAAAGATGGACGACGAGGAGCGCCGCGCCATCGCCGAGGCCGACGCGCTGTCGCTGGCCGCGGACCAGGCCGAAGCCGCCGGTTCCGGCGAAGCGTCGGAATAAGCCGGCACCAGGACGGAACCGCCGTCCGATCCTTCAACGCCCCCGGTCGTCAGGCCGGGGGCGTTTTTCATGGGCGCTCCACACCGGGGTGGACAGGGGCTTGGGCTATATTGCGCACGCCCGCCGGGGCGGTCCCGGCGCCTCACGAAGGAGCGTTCGAGATGTCGCCTGTGTCATGGATCCTGCTGGCTGCCGCTCTGCTGGTGGTGTTCTGGGCCGTCGGAGCCTTCAACCGCCTGACCCGTCTGAAGAACGCGATCGCCAACGCCTTTGGTCAGATCGACGTGCAGCTCAAGCGCCGCTACGACCTGATTCCCAACCTGGTCGAGGTTGCGCGCAAGTACCTGGCCCACGAAGCGCAGACGCTGGAGGCTGTGATTGCGGCGCGCAACCAGGCCCGCAGCGCCGAGCAGTCGGCCGCGGCCAGTCCGCTGAACGCTGGCGCCATCGGCGCGCTGGCCGGGGCCGAGCAGGTGCTCGGCGGTGCGCTCGGGCGCCTGATGGCAGTTGCCGAGGCCTACCCGGAACTCAAGGCCGACCAGACCATGCGCGAGCTCAGCGAGGAACTGGCCAGCACCGAGAACCGTATCGGCTTCGCGCGCCAGGCCTACAACGACCACGTGCTGGAATTCAACGACGCGGCGGCGCAGTTCCCGACCTTGATCATCGCGCGCCTGTTCAACTTCCAGACCCAGTCCATGCTGGCCTCGACCACCAGCGAGGCCGAGCGCCAGCCGGTCAAGGTGTCTTTCTGAACGGCGCTGTCCCCGGCCCGTGCTGATCTTCGAATCGCAGCGAGAAGCGCGCGTCCGCACGCTGCGGCTGCTGCTGGCCTTTGGTGTAGCGGTGCTGCTGCTGGTCGTGCTGGTCAATGCCGCGCTGGCCCTCGCCTGGGGGCTCACCTGGAGCTTCTGGGTGCCCGGCGCGGGGTATCCACACTATTTCTTCGAGGTCAACACCGCCGTGACCCTGCTGTTCGTGCTGGGGGGCTGGTGGCTGGAGACGTCCCGCCTGTCGCGTGGCGGCCGGGTGCTGGCAGAACAGATGGGCGCCCGGCTGGCGCAGTCCAGCGACTTCGCCGAGCAGCGCTTTGCCAACATCGTCGACGAGATGGCGATCTCGTCGGGCATGAAACGACCGGTGGCGATGGTGCTGGCGCGAGACGAGGGCATCAACGCCTTCGCCGCCGGCTGGGACGAGGAAGACGCGGTGGTGGCGGTGACCAGCGGCGCGCTGGAACACCTGAGCCGCGAGGAACTGCAGGGGCTGGTGGCGCACGAATTCAGCCACATTCGCGAGGGCGACACCCGCCTTAACATGCGGCTGGTGGGCATGGTGTTCGGGCTGGAGATGCTGTTTCGTATGGGCCAGGACCTGGCCGAACCCGACATCCGCGAACACCGCACCCTTGCGACCCTGCTCGGGCTGGCGCTGATGGGCGCTGGCTGGCTGGGCTGGATGACGGGCCACGCGTTGCAGGCCGCGGTCTCGCGCCAGCGCGAGTTCCTGGCCGATGCCCGCTCGGTGCAATGGACGCGCAGCCGCGACGGTATCGGCGGCGTGCTGCGCAAGGTGATGAGCCAGCAGAACGAGGGTGTGCAGTCGCGTCGCATCGGCTCCATGGTGCAGCACATGCTGCTGGTCGGTACCGAAGAGGGGCGCATGGCACACTGGTTCGACTCCCATCCCTCTCTCGAAGAACGTGTGCGCCGCATTTACGGACGGCGCATGGCGCCTTTGCCCTTGAACCAGGCCTGATCCTTTGAACGACGCTCTTTCTCCGCGCCAGGTGCCCCGCCTGAGCGACCAGTTGCACGAAGTGGCGCGCTGCGTGCTCGCGGTCGAACAGGGGCGCTCGCTGACCGAGGTCCTGCCCCAGGTGCCGTCGGGCCTGCGCCCCGGCGTGCAGTCCCTGACCTTTCAGGTGCTCCGTCACCTGGGCACGGCCCGCGCCGTGGCGCGGCTGCTGGCCCGGCGCCCGCCGGCCCCCGCGGCGCTGGCACTGCTGCACACCGCGCTGGCCCTGCTGATCGGCGACGGGCAGGGCGCCTCCTACCCGCCCCACACCCTGGTCGACCAGGCGGTCGACGCCGCCAAGCGCGGGCGCGACACGCGCATGCAGTCCGGCTTTCTCAACGCCTGCCTGCGGCGCTACCTGCGCGAATCGTCGGCACTGCTGGCGCAGGCCCGGCAGGACCCGTCTGCCCTCTGGAACCACCCGGCCTGGTGGGTCGAGCGCGTGCGGCGCGACCATCCCGCCCACTGGGAGGCCATCCTGGCGGCGAGCAACCAGCCCGGCCCCATGGTGCTGCGCGTGAACCGCCGCCGCGTGACGCGCGAGGCGTACGCGGCGCAGCTGGCCGAACAGGGCATCGGCGCGGTGCCGCTCGGCGAGGACGGGCTGTTGCTGGCCTCGCCGCAACCCGTGGAACGGTTGCCCGGGTTTGACCAGGGGCTGTGTTCCGTGCAGGACGGTGCGGCCCAGCTGGCGGCCGGCCTGCTGCTGGAGGGCCGCGACTGGCGCCGGGGTGACCGGGTGCTGGATGCCTGCGCGGCGCCGGGTGGCAAGACGGCCCATCTGCTGGAGCGCGCCGATCTGGACCTGCTGGCGCTGGACGTCGATCCGCGCCGCTGCGAGCGCATCCACCAGAACCTGCAACGGCTGGGCCTGCAGGCCGAGGTGCGGGCCGCCGACGCTGGGGAGCCCTCGGGCTGGTGGGACGGCCGCCCCTTCGATGCCATCCTGCTGGATGCGCCATGCACCGCGTCGGGCATCGTGCGCCGCCACCCGGACGTGCGCTGGCTGCGCCGCCCGGGCGATGTCGGGCAGCTGGTGGCGATCCAGCGCCGGCTGCTGGACACCCTCTGGCCGCTGCTCAAGCCAGGCGGGCGCCTGGTCTATTGCACCTGTTCGGTCTTTCGTGCCGAGGGGCAGGAACAGGTCGATGCGTTCCTTGAGCGCCACACCGACGCCCTTGCGCTCCCTTCCCCAGGGCATTTGCGACCCGGAACTGTCATCGCCAACGGGGAGTTCAACGACAATGATCCGGGTGGATACGACGGATTTTTCTACGCCCGCATGGACAAGGCGAGGCCTTGATCCCGTGACGCCCGGACCGACAGTCCGGCAGTGGCGACGGGTGTGGACCTGTCTGCTGGCCGGCGTGCTGCTGTGGTGCCTGATGCTGGCGGCGCCGGCCATGGCCCGCGAACCGGAGGTGCTGCAGAGCACGGTCCAGCGCAGCGCCGATGGCGCCAAGCTGTCGGTGCGGCTGGATCTGGAAGCCTCGCCCCCGGTGGAGGATGCCCTGCTCAAGGGCGTGCCGCTCTATTTCGTCTGGCAGGCCGACGTGGTCCGGGAGCGCTGGTACTGGACCGACAAGCGCATGGGTTCGGCCTCCCGCACGGTTCGTCTGGCCTACCAGCCGCTGACCCGACGCTGGCGCGTCAGTGTTTCCACCGACGGCGCCCCGAACGCCGCGGGGCTGCAGTACGCACTGCACCAGAACTTCGACGATCTGGACGAGGCGCTGGCCTCCGTCAGCCGGGTGGCGGGCTGGACCATCGTGGAGCCCGGACGCCTGGAGGAGGGGGTGGACTACCGCGCCCAGTGGCGCTTCCGGCTGGACCTGTCGCTGCTGCCGCGACCCTTCCAGATTGGCATGGCCAACCAGCCCGAGTGGCTGATCGAGGTGCAGCGCAGCTTCGACCTGCCGACCCGCAACGATGGCGAGGGCGCGCCCGCAACTGCCACGGGAGACACCCGCTGACCCCGCGGTGGAGGTGAACCAGGTGAAACGGGACGACCCCAAGCTCGACCCCAAGGCCTCCCGGCGGCGGCGCTGGGCGCTGCTGGTGGCGCTGGTGTTCATGGCGGGTCTGGGCCTGGTGCTGATGTTCCTGCTCACGCTGGCCACCCGCAACCGCGCCTTCTACGAACAGAACTTCGGCTGGCTGGCGATGGTGAACGTGGCGGTGGCGGTGCTGCTGGCGCTGATCATCGTGTGGCTGGCCGTGCGTCTCTACATGCGGTTCCGGCTCGGGCGCTTCGGCAGCCGGCTGCTGCTCAAGCTGGCCGCCATCATCGGGCTGGTGGGCGTGCTGCCGGGGGTGCTCATCTACACCGTGTCCTACCAGTTCGTGTCGCGTTCCATCGAAAGCTGGTTCGACGTGCGCGTCGAGTCGGCCCTGGCCGCCGGCCTGAACCTCGGGCGCACCACCCTGGACACCATGAGCGCCGACCTGGGCGAAAAAACCCGCATGGTGGCGGAGGAGCTGGCGCGCCAGCCCCGCTCGTCGGCGCTGCTGGCCATGGAACGCCTGCGCACGCGGCTGGGGGCCAGCGACATGGTGCTCTGGAGCGCGTCCGGGCAGGCGCTGGCCACGGCGGGCGCATCCCGCTTCGACTTCACACCCAACCGGCCGCCGCTGGCGGTGCTGCGCACCGTGCGCGCCAAGCGGGTGGTGGCGCAGGTCGAAGGACTGGAGGAACGGGACGCCGGAGACAGCGACATCGAGGGGCTGGCGCTCGGCCAGGCCCGCATCAAGGTGCTGGCCCTGGTCAGCGCACCGGGCTTCGATTTGGACGATGAACCGCGCTACCTGCAGGTGGTGGTGCCGCTGTCCGAGGCACTGGTCACCGACGCGCTGGCGGTCCAGGTGGCCAACCGCGAATACCAGGAGCGTGCCCTGGGTCGCGAAGGCCTGCGGCGGATGTACATCGGCACCCTGACCCTGGCGCTGTTCCTGTCCGTGTTCGGCGCCGTGCTGCTGGCCGTGGTGCTGGGCAACCAGATGGTGCGGCCGCTGCTGGTGCTGGCCGAGGGCATGCGCGAGGTGGCGCAAGGCGACCTCTCGCCCAAGGCGGCCATGGCCTCGCGCGACGAACTGGCCGGGCTCACGCGCACCTTTGCCCGCATGACCCAGGAACTGGCCGATGCACGAGAGACGGTGCAGCGCAGCATGCAGCAGGTGGACGCGGCACGCGACAACCTGCAGACGATCCTGGACAACCTCACCGCAGGCGTGGCGGTGCTGGACGAGCAGGGGCGGCTGCGCAGCGTCAACCCCGGCGCCTCGCGCATCCTGCGCACACCGCTGGCCCTGCACCTGGGCCAGCCGCTGACCGAGCTGCCGGGGCTGGAAGCCTTCGGACAGGGGGTGATGCAGCAGTTCGAGCGCTTCCTGTCGGACGACACGCCGCATGGCGGTGGTCACTGGCAGCAGTCGTTCGAGCTCGGGGAGCACGACCGCCTGCCGGTCGAAGGCAGCATCACCCTGATCGCCCGCGGCGCGCTGCTGCCCAACAACGAGCGGCTGCTGGTGTTCGATGACGTCTCCGAGATGGTGTCGGCCCAGCGCGCACAGGCCTGGGGCGACGTGGCACGGCGTCTGGCGCACGAAATCAAGAACCCGCTGACGCCGATCCAGCTCTCGGCCGAGCGGCTGGCGATGAAGCTCGAAGGCAAGGTGCAGCCCTCCGAACAGGCCATCCTCAACAAGTCGGTGCGCACCATCGTCGACCAGGTCGACGCCATGAAGCGCCTGGTCAACGAGTTCCGCGACTACGCGCGCCTGCCGGCGGCGCACCTGGCGCCGACCGACCTCAACGCCCTGATCAAGGACATCCTGGTTCTCTACGACCATGCGGCGATTCCGGTGCGGACCGAGCTGGCCGAGCAGCTGCCACCCGTGATGGCGGACCCGCAGCAGGTGCGTCAGATCGTGCACAACCTGGTCCAGAACGCGCAGGACGCCATGGCCGGTCAGACGGACGCCTTTGTGCTGCTGCGCACGCGCCGGTCGGACAGCGGACCCTGGGTTCGGCTGGCGGTGATCGATCAGGGGCCCGGGTTTGCCGAACACATCCTCAAGCGCGCCTTCGAGCCCTATGTGACCACCAAGTCCAAGGGCACCGGACTGGGGTTGGCGGTGGTCAAGAAAATCATGGAGGAGCACGGCGGCCGGGTCGACATTGGCAACCGCATGACGGAGAACAAAGTGACGGGGGCGCAAGTGTCGTTATCATTCGCAGTTGCGAATTGACAACATCGAACGAGGGACACTTTCGGGACCATGGCAACTATTCTGGTAGTAGACGACGAGCTGGGCATCCGCGACCTGCTCTCCGAGATCCTCAACGACGAAGGGCACACCGTCGAACTGGCGGAGAACGCCGCCCAGGCGCGCAGTGTGCGCACCCAGCTCAGACCTGATCTCGTGCTGCTGGACATCTGGATGCCCGATACCGACGGCGTGACCCTGCTCAAGGAATGGGCCAGCTCCGGCATGCTGACCATGCCGGTGATCATGATGAGTGGCCACGCCACCATCGACACGGCGGTCGAGGCCACGCGCATCGGCGCCACCGCCTTTCTTGAAAAACCCATCACGCTTCAGAAGCTGCTCAAGGCAGTGGATATTGGTCTGAACAAGTCCATGCACAAGCCGATGGCCCCGGTGATGCAAAAGCCCGGGTTGCAGATGGCACCCGCCGATCTCACGGTCGAGGCGGCCATGACCGGCGGCACCCTGCCCGAGATGGTGCTGGACATCGGGCCGCAGTCTCATCAGTCCTTCAACCTCGACGGCCCGCTGCGCGAGGCGCGGGACGAGTTCGAGAAGGCCTATTTCGAATACCACCTGGCCAAGGAGTCCGGTTCGATGACCCGCGTGGCGGAGAAGACCGGCCTGGAGCGCACCCACCTCTACCGCAAGCTCAAGCAGCTGGGGGTGGATCTGGCGCGCAGCAAGCGCAATGCACTTTGATCGGCCTCGCGCAAAAGTACTGCTATAATTGAGAGCTCTTGGCCCGGTAGCTCAGTTGGTAGAGCAGCGGATTGAAAATCCGCGTGTCGGTGGTTCGATTCCGCCCCAGGCCACCAAATTCCAGAACGCCCAGCACCCGCTGGGCGTTTTGCTTTGTGGCTGTCTCCTCCATGAGATCCTCGATCCACATCGTCGACGTCGACCGCACCGAGACCTGGACGCGTTACCGCGCCGGCATGTGCGACAGCTGCCAGGCCAACTGCTGCACCATGCCGCTGGAAGTGCGGCTGCCCGATCTTGTGCGGCTGGGCATCGTGGACGTCTTCGAGGTCGAGCACGAGGCACCCAAGCAGATCGCCCGGCGGCTGGAGAAAGCCGGTCTGATCGACCACTTCAACTTCAAGCACGAGGTCTTCACCATCGCGCGGCGGGCCAGCGGTGACTGCCACTTCCTGGACGCGAAGACGCGCCGCTGCACCGTCTACGAGCAGCGGCCCGACACCTGCCGCAAGCACCCGCAGGTGGGGCCGCGGCCAAACCACTGCCCTTACGGAGCGAAGCGCCAGACGGGAGGCACGGGTCATGACCGCTGAGCATTTGCCGCGCCTGCTGGCCGACGACCTGCGTGCGCTGGCAGCGGCACGACAGCCGGGGCGCTGCTCGGCCTGTGCGCCGCTGGTGGGCGCCGGCTGGGACTCGGTGCCGGCCACCTTCGACCTGTCCGCTCTGCGGTGCGTCGGCACGCTGCGCGACGGGCATATCGACGAGCCCACGCTGCTGGAACACCATCCGCGCGGCACGCACGCCTGGTCGCCCGATGCGCCCATCGCCCCAGCCTTCTTTCCCTACAACCGGTGCGATGTGTGGGTCTGCAGGGCCTGCGCGCGTCCCTTCCTGCGCTACACCGAATACGGCGGCTACTACGAGGACCAGCGCATTCGCGAACTGGGCGCGGGGCTGCTGGACGACACGCAGCCCTGAGGGCCGGCGGCTCAGTGTCCCGCGGGCGCCCGCTGCAACAGGAACTGCAGCGCCGGGCCGGCGTCGGACCGGCCTTCGGCGGGGCGGCGCTGGCCCCGGATGGTCCGGCCGCAATCGGAGGGCTGGCCGTTCCACACCGCGTCCATGGCCCGGCCGTCGGCCGATTCGTCGAGATTGAACTCGCCGTCGTCGCCCACGTCCCCCGCCACCTCGGCTTCGAGGTCGGCCCCCGGGCCGGAGCGGCGCAGCCGTCCGCGCACGCTGCCGGGGTATTCGGGATGGGGTCCGAACAGCATGGCGCCGGTGGAGGCGGGCGCCGATTCGCTGCCGCCTTCGGGCCAGAGGACCAGGCGCCATAGGCCGTGCAGGTCCTGGGCCCTGAGCTCGGTTGCGGTGGGGCAGGAGGCTGCACGCGGGGCCTGCGGCGACTGGGCGCGGGCAGTGGCCGTCAGGCCCAGCAGCGCCAGACTGGTCAGCGCCAGGGCAAGCACGGAAGGTGCGGGCCGCCTCACATCGCCTCCGGCTTGGGCGCGGCGGCCGCGCGCTGCGCGAACTCGGCCCGCAGCGCGCGCAGCTTCTCGCGCGGGTCTTCCTTCACCGTGGCCTGGTCCAGCGCCATTTCCTTGATGAAGCGGCTGGGTGTGCCGGGCACACTCTCGCGGCCCTTCTTGCGGCGCTTGAGCCAGCTCACCGCCAGCGTGCGTTGGGCGCGCGTGATGCCGACGTACATCAGGCGTCGCTCTTCCTGCACCCGCAGCGCCAGCAGTTCAGCGCTGAGGTCGCTGTCGGCGTCATCGGTCCTGAAGGGCAGCAGACCTTCGTTCACGCCCACCAGCATCACGTGCGGCCACTCCAGACCCTTGGACGCGTGCAGGGTGGAAAGCGTGACCACGTTCTGGTCCTGCTCGCGGTCGGAGAGCGTGGAAATCAGCGCGATGGTCTGCACCACTTCCAGCAGGCTCTTGCGCTCGCTCTCCACCTGCACGCCCGCGCCATCGTCTTCCATCTTGCCGCCGCAGCGCCCGGCCACCCAGTCGATGAAGTCCATCACGTTGGTCCAGCGCGCTGCCGCGATTTTCTCGTTCTCTTCGCTGTCGTAGAGGTACTGCTCGTAGCCGATGTCTTTGAGCCACTGCAGCAGGAAGGCGAGCGCAGCCTCGTGGCCGACGGTGTGGCGGGCGCGGTATTCCAGGTCGTTCACCTGCCGGCCGAACTCGTGCAGCGCGGTGATGGAGCGGCTGTTCACCGCGCTGGGTAGCGAATGCGAGAACAGCGCCTCGAACAGGCTGAGCTTGTACTGCGTGGCAAAGGTGCCCAGCTGCCCCAGCGTGGTGTGGCCAATGCCGCGCTTGGGTGTGGTGGCCGCGCGCAGGAAGGCCGGGTCGTCGTTGTTGTTGGTGATCAGGCGCAGCCAGGCACAGAGGTCGCGGATCTCGGCCTTGTCGAAAAAGCTCTGCCCGCCCGAGACCTTGTAGGGGATCTGCGCGCGGCGCAGCGCCTGTTCGAACGAGCGCGCCATGTGGTTGGCGCGGTAGAGGATGGCGAAGTCGCGCCACTCCTTGTACTGCGAGTTCGCGCGCAGGCTCTGGATGCGCGCCACCGCGCGTTCGGCCTCGTGCTCCTCGTTGTCGGCGTCCACCACCCGCACCGGCTCGCCTTCGCCCAGGTCGCTCCACAGCGTCTTGGGGAACAGCTTGGGGTTGGGGCCGATCACGTGGTTGGCCGCGCGCAGGATGGCGCTGGTGGAACGGTAGTTCTGCTCCAGCTTGATCACGCGCAGCTGCGGGAAATCGATGGGCAGCTTCTTGAGGTTGTCCAGCGTGGCGCCGCGCCAGCCGTAGATGGACTGGTCGTCGTCGCCCACGGCGGTGAAGCGCGCACGTTCGCCCACCAGCAGCTTGAGCAGCTCGTACTGCGTGGCGTTGGTGTCCTGGTATTCGTCGACCAGCACATGGCCCAGCTTCTTCTGCCACTTCTCGCGCACCTCGGCGTGCTCGCCCAGCAGCTTGAGCGGCAGGCGGATCAGGTCGTCGAAGTCCACGCTCTGGTAAGCGGTCAGGCGCTCTTCGTAGCGCGCCATGATGGTCGCGGTCACGCGCTCGTTCTCGTCCTTTGCGCGCTTGAGGGCATCGGCCGCGGTCATGCCTTCAGCCTTCCAGCTGCTGATGGTCCACTGCCAGGCGCGCGCGGTGTTGGCGTCGGTGGTGCCGCCACAGTCCTTGAGGAGGCTGGTGATGTCGTCGGTGTCGAGGATGGAGAACTGTGGCTTGAGGCCCAGCACCTGGCCGTCTTCGCGCAGCAGCCGCACGCCCAGTGCGTGGAAGGTGCAGATCAGCACCTTGCGCGCGTCGCGCCCCACCAGGTGGCCAGCGCGTTCGCGCATCTCGGCGGCGGCCTTGTTGGTGAAGGTGATGGCCGCGATGCGGTCGGCCGCCAGCCCGGCCTGGATCAGCCGGCCGATCTTGTGCGTGATCACCCGCGTCTTGCCCGAACCGGCGCCCGCCAGCACCAGGCTGGGGCCGCCCAGGTGGTTCACAGCGTCGAGCTGGGCAAGGTTGAGGCCGGGGCCGGGGGAGGACATGAGGGCGGGAGAGGGGGCAGGGCGGAGCGGCGAATGATACCGGGGGGTGTCTGCCGCGCCGGCGCGACACCCGATGCACCGGCCGAAACGTGCGCCCTGAGACAATCGCCCCCTGTGCTCAACATCCTGATCGTCACCTTCCCCTTCTTCGCGCTCGTGGCCGCGGGCTTTGTCGCCGCCCACCGGCGCATGCTGCCGCTGGAGGCGATCCCGGGGCTCAACGGCTTCGTGCTGTACTTTGCGCTGCCCTGCATGCTCTACCGCTTCGGCTCGACCACGCCGATCGCGCAGCTGCTCGATGTCACCGTGGCGGGCGTCTACCTGCTCTGTGCCCTGGTGATGGTGGCGTTCGCCATCGTCTGGACCATGGACCGCCGCATCCGCTGGAACGACGCCTCGCTGGGCGCGCTGGTGGCGGCGTTTCCCAATTCGGGTTTCATGGGCGTGCCGCTGCTGGTGGCGCTGCTGGGGCCCGCGGCGGCGGGGCCGGCCATCCTGACCATGCTGGTGGACATGGTCGTCACCAGCTCGCTGTGCGTGGCGCTCTCGCGCCTGGACGAAGGCGAGGGTCATGGGCGCGAGGCCATGATCGACGCGGGCAAGAAGGCGCTCAAGGGGGTGGCCGCCAACCCCATGCCCTGGGCCATCCTGCTCGGTGCCCTGGCGTCGTACGCGCAGTTCAGCCTGCCCGGCCCGGTCGAAAAAACCGCCTGGCTGCTGGCCGACGCGGCGTCGCCCGTGGCGCTGTTCACCATCGGCGCGGTGCTGGCGCGTTCGCAGATCCAGTCCAGCCACCCGATGCCGCTGAGCGACTACCTGCCGGTGGCGGTCATGAAGCTGGTGCTGCACCCGTTGCTGGTGCTGGCGGTGGGTCTGGCGGTGCGGCAGCTCGGCGTGCCGCTGGACGGCTTCGCGCTCACGGTCATCGTGCTGGTGGCCGCGCTGCCGAGCGCCAGCAACGTCTCGCTGCTGGCCGAGCGACTGGGCGCGGACAACGGGCGCATCGCCCGCATCATCCTGGTGACCACCGTCGCCGCCTTCATCACCTTCTCGGGCGCGGTGTCGCTGCTGACCTGAGCCCGTGGGCTCAGCGCGTCAGGGCCGGTTCGGTCTGCACGGGCGCGGCGCGCTCGGGTTGCGCGGCCGGTGTGGCCTGCGCCTGCTGCAGATCCTGTACCCGGTCCAGGTGCGCGGTGGTGCTGCTCTGGAGCGCCTCGTCCACACGGACCTCGTTGAAACGCCCGTTCTGGTGCTGCACCGCCACCTGTTCCCCGTTCTTGCTGAGCAGATAGCGCTTCGGGTCGCCCCAGTCCGGGTGCTCGGCCGCCTTGGCCACACAGGCCGCGCTGACCTGCAGGCACTGTTCGCCGTCCAGTCCGCGCGCTTTCAGGCCGGGCGCCAGCTCGGTGTAGGACTGGCGCAGCTGCGCCTTGGTCTGCTCGGACATGCGGGGTTTGACCGTGATGCGGGGTTTGGTTTCGTCGTCGACCATCCAGCGCAGCTGCTTCCTGCCGTCCTCATCGGTCAGCACGTCGCCGTTGCGCGCGGTCTGGTAGTTCTCCGTGCGGATCATGGCCGGCTCGTTCGGGTTGTGGCGCTGCTCGGCCGGCACGTCGGCCAGCGGCACGCCGCGGCGCTGGAAATAGGCCGTCACGCCCTCGTGCACGTTGGCCGCCGTGCCGTCGCGGTCGTAGCCGCCGCCCACGCCGACGTGGTTGCCCGGGTGTTTCACCGTGGTCACACGTGGGTCGTCGCTGTAGTCCACGGGCCGGAACCAGCTGCGGCTTTCGTGCTCGGCCTGCACCACCAGCACCTGGCCCTTGACGTTGGCCGGGATGCCCGTTTCGCCCTGGACGCCGGTGGCCACCGGGTCCATCAGCGCCATACCGGTGATGGGAACGCTGCCGGGCGGGGCCACCACGGTGCCGTCGGGCGCGACCAGGCCCCGGTCGTTGACCAACTGGGCGAAGCGCACGGCGGCGGCGCAGCCCCGGCTGAAGCCGGTGACGGAGGCGCCTAGGTCGGCTGGGGTGGCGCCGGGGGTCTGTTTCAGGTAGGTCTGCGCGGCATCGCTGAAGTCCCTGTAGGCTTTTTCCGCGGCCGCGTCGATGGCAGGGGTGGGGTTCGGACCTGCATTGACGAAATTGCCCTGGTCGCCGCCGGTGCCGACGCCGGGGTAGTAGCCGCGACGCAGGTATTTGCTGCCAGCAGCTTCGGCCTGCTGATCCAAGTTGCCGACGTTGGTCGGATACGGGTCACCCGACAGCTTCAAATTGCCTTGGTCGTTGTTGGTGCCATCGAAGGCGGCGAAAAAGTTGAAACGACTGGAGGTGCCGGCTCGGCCCGCTTCCTCCATGGCTGCTTTGGCCTCTGGCAGCCGCGCCATTTCTTCGTCAGTGAGGCGTCTTACATCTGAGGTGCCCATGGATGAACCTCAAGGCTTCCGCAGAGTGGGGTAGATCTCATAGGCGTGGGCAAACTCTGATCGCCAGGTCTTGAGGATTGGTGGTTCGTCGAACGACTTCTTGCGACGAGGCGTCACCACATACACGTACAACTGCCGCCCATCCATCAAGAAGGTCAGCTCGTGATCGGTCATGTCACGAGGCAGTCGATCCCGCAGATCGACCCGTTGCTCCAGCACTTCGCCTGTGGCCTTGAGACGCCATTGCACATACAGGAAGTCGCCGACCGGAATGGGACCGTTGACGATTCCCTGCGCTCCCACGGTTGAACCTTCTGCGGCCTTGCGCCTGAGCTTCGGATACTGGTCGCCGTAGCTGTACGCCAGCAGGTCGACCTTGTCGGCCCATTTGTCGTTGAAGCCGTCGTAGTTAAATGAGTGCGACACCACCTTCGGCCCAGTCGCACACCCCGCCATCACCACCAGCATGCTCAGCGCCAGCCAGCGGCGCCACAGATGCTGGAACCGTTGAATCGTCTTCATCTTCTTTCCTCCCCGGTTGATTTCACCCAGGCGCGCATTGGAGCATGGCCGGGCGCTCGGCCTCCATCCCCCTTGCAGGGCTTGCCAGTAGGGCGTGTTGCGCCGCCGCATTGGCAATGGCTATGAAATTGATGAAAGCAATTGGTTGGACTTTTTGATAGTGAACTTCTAAAGTCAGGGCTCATCAACCAGACACCGGAGCCTGTCATGAAGCCGTCCTCATCGTCTCTCACCGTTCACAGCGACTGGATCGAGGCGCTGGCGGCCCTGGCCGCTGCGCACTGAGTCCCGTTTCCGGCCCACCCACCTCAGGAGATCACCATGAGCAACCCGAACACCGAAGCCAAGTGTCCCTTCCACGCCGCCGGCGGCGCCCGCGCCACGCACGGCGCCCAGTCCAACGCCGACTGGTGGCCCAACCAGCTGAACCTGTCCATCCTGCACCAGCACCAGCCGGTGTCCAACCCGATGGACCCGGACTTCGACTACGCCGAAGCGTTCAGGAAGCTCGACTTCAAGGCCCTGAAGAAAGACCTGGCCGACCTGATGACCCAGAGCCAGGACTGGTGGCCCGCCGACTACGGCCACTACGGCGGCCTGATGATCCGCCTGGCCTGGCACGCCGCCGGCACCTACCGCACGGCAGACGGCCGCGGCGGCGCCAACACCGGCAACCAGCGCTTCGCGCCGCTGAACTCCTGGCCCGACAACGGCAACCTCGACAAGGGCCGCCGCCTGCTGTGGCCGATCAAGCAGAAGTACGGCAACGCCATTTCGTGGGCCGACCTCTTCATCCTGGCCGGCAACGTGGCGATGGAAACCATGGGCTTCAAGACCTTCGGCTTCGCCGGTGGCCGCCCCGACATCTGGGCGCCCGAAGAGGACATCTACTGGGGCGCCGAGAAGGAATGGCTGGCCACCAGCGACAAGCCGAACAGTCGCTACAGCGGCGAGCGCGATCTGGAGAACCCGCTGGCCGCCGTGCAGATGGGTTTGATCTACGTGAACCCGCAGGGCCCGGACGGCAAGCCCGACCCGGTGGCCTCGGGCAAGGACGTGCGCGAGACCTTCGCCCGCATGGCCATGAACGACTACGAAACCGTGGCCCTGGTGGCTGGCGGCCACACCTTCGGCAAGATGCACGGAGCCGGTGACGCGGCCCTGGTCGGCCCCGAACCCGAAGGCGCGCCGACCGAAGAAATGGGCCTGGGCTGGAAGAACGCGCACGGCACGGGCAAGGGGGGTGACACCACCACCAGCGGCTTCGAAGGCGCCTGGAAGCCCAACCCCACGCAGTGGGACATGGGCTACTTCAAGGTGCTCTTCAAATATGAGTGGGAGCAGATGACCACGGCGGCCGGCGCCATCCAGTGGCGCGCCAAGAACGTCGAGCCCGAGGACATGGTGGTCGACGCCCACGACCCCAGCAAGAAGCACCCGCCGGTGATGACCACGGCCGACCTCTCGCTGCGCTTCGACCCGGCCTACGAAAAGATCTCGCGCCATTTCGCCGCGAACCCGGACGAGTTCGCCGACGCCTACGCCCGCGCCTGGTTCAAGCTGACCCACCGCGACATGGGCCCCAAGGCCCGCTACCTCGGCCCCGAAGTGCCGGCCGAAGACCTGATCTGGCAGGACCCGGTGCCCGCTGTCGACCATCCCCTGATCGACGCCGCCGACGCCAGGGAGCTCAAGGCCCGCGTGCTGGCCAGCGGCCTCTCCGTGAGCGAGCTGGTTTCGACCGCCTGGGCATCGGCCTCGACCTACCGCGGCTCCGACATGCGCGGCGGAGCCAACGGTGCCCGCATCCGCCTGGCGCCACAGAAGGACTGGGAGGCCAACCAGCCGGCCCAGCTGGCCAAGGTGCTGGCGGTGCTGGAAGAGATCCGGCGCGGCTTCAACGCCGGCGCCGCGGGCAGCAAGAAAGTCTCTCTGGCCGACCTGATCGTGCTGGCCGGCAACGCGGGTGTCGAGGCTGCTGCGAAGGCTGCTGGCCACCCGGTCGAGGTGCCTTTCACCCCCGGCCGCACCGACGCCACGGCCGAGCAGACCGATGTGGAGTCCTTCGCGGTGCTGGAGCCGGTGGCCGACGGCTTCCGCAACTACCGCAAGCAGGCCTTCCGCGTCTCGCCCGAGGAGATGCTGCTCGACAAGGCGCAGCTGCTCACGCTCAGCGCGCCGGAGATGACGGTGCTGGTCGGTGGCCTGCGCGTGCTCGGCGCCAACCACGGCGGTTCGAAGCACGGCGTGTTCACCCAGCGCCCGGGCCAGCTGACCAACGACTTCTTCGTCAACCTGGTGGACATGTCCACCGCCTGGAAGCCGATCGGTGACAACGCCTACGAGGGCCGCGACCGCAAGAGCGGCGCCGTGAAGTGGACCGCCACCCGCGTCGACCTGGCCTTCGGTTCCAACTCGCAGCTGCGCGCGATCGCCGAGGTCTATGCCCAGAGCGACAACGGCACGAAGTTCGTCAAGGACTTCGTGGCCGCCTGGAACAAGGTGATGAACCTGGACCGCTTCGACCTGAAGAAGTAAGACCCTGAACGGGCGCGCGTGCTGCCCGGGCCCCCGGTGTCCGCAGAGGACCCCGGGGGCTTTTCTTGTTTGGTCAGTCCTTGAGCTCGGGGAAGTCCCGGTCGAAGAACTCATCCGGCAGGCGCTCGTCCACGCCGCGCGCCTGTTCGGCCCGGCGCAGCTCGACGCGGCGGATCTTGCCGGAGATGGTCTTGGGCAGGTCGCCGAAGGACAGGCGGCGGATGCGCTTGTACGGCGCCAGCCGTTCGCGGGTGAAGGCGAAGATGTCGCGCGCCAGCTCGGGGCTGGGCTGCTGTCCGCCGACCAGGACCACCACCGCCTTGGGCACCGACAGGCGCACCGGGTCGGGGCTGGGCACCACCGCCGCTTCCGCCACCGCCGGGTGCTCGATCAGCACGCTCTCCAGCTCGAAGGGGCTGATGCGGTAATCGGAGGACTTGAACACGTCGTCCGCGCGACCGACGTAGGTGATGTAGCCCTCGTCGTCGACGCTGGCGACGTCGCCGGTGCGGTAGTGGCCGGCGCGGGTGGCCTCGGCGGTCTTGCCGGCATCGCCGGCGTAGCCGACCATCAGGCCCAGGGGCCGCTGCTCACCCAGCACCAGCGCCACCTCGCCCTCGCGCGCAGGCCGATCGTCCACGTCGAGCAGCGCCACCGTGTAGCCCGGCAGCGGGCGGCCCATGGAGCCGGGCTTGACCGGCTGGCCGGGCGGGTTGCCGATCTGCGCCGTCGTCTCGGTCTGGCCGAAGCCGTCGCGGATGGTGATGCCCCAGGCCAGCTTCACCTGGTCGATCACCTCGGGGTTCAGCGGCTCGCCGGCGCCGATCAGCTCGCGCAGCCGGGTCTTGACCGCGGCCAGGTCCTGCTGGATCAGCATGCGCCACACCGTCGGCGGCGCACACAGGGTGGTCACCTCGTACTTCACCAGCACATCGAGCAGGGCTGCGGCGTTGAAGCGGCTGTAGTTGTAGAGGAACACGCAGGCGCCCGCGTTCCAGGGCGCGAAGAAGCAGCTCCAGGCGTGCTTGGCCCAGCCCGGCGACGAGATGTTCATGTGGCGGTCGTGGGGCTGCAGGCCGATCCAGTACATCGTCGACAGGTGGCCCACCGGGTAGGACTGGTGGGTGTGCAGCACCAGCTTGGGCTTGGAGGTGGTGCCGGAGGTGAAGTACAGCAGCAACGGGTCGTCGACGTGCGTCGCGCCGTCCGGGGTGAAGCGGTCGGACGCGGTCGCCGCGTCCTCGAAGGCCTTCCAGCCCGCCGGGGCGCCGCCCACGGCGATGCGGCCGAAGTCGCCCGGCAGCGGGTCGAACTTGGCGGTGTGGGCCGCACCGACCACCACGTGGCGGACCTGGCCGCGGTCGAGCCGGTCCACCAGGTCGTCCGCGGTCAGCAGCGTGGTCGCCGGGATCACCACCGCGCCCAGCTTGAACGCGGCGAGCATCGTCTCCCACAGCGGCACCTCGTTGCCGAGCATGAGGAGGATGCGGTCGCCGCGCCGGACCCCCTGTTCGCGCAGCCAGTTGGCCACGCGGCTGGAGCGGGCCGAGAGCTGGGCGAAGGACAGCTTGGCCTCGCGGCCGTCTTCCTCGACGATCCAGAGCGCAGGGTGGTGATTGCCCTCGGCCATGGCGTCGAAATAGTCCAGCGCCCAGTTGAAGTGCTCCAGCCGGGGCCAGCGGAAATCGCGGTACGCGGTGGCGTAGTCGCTGCGGTGCTGCAGCAGGAAGTCGCGTGCGGCCAGAAAGTCGCGGACGGCGCTCATGGGGTCTCCTTTGTTGTGATGGAAGGCAGGGCGGCCTTGTCGTCCGGGCGCGTCGCCTGTTGCTCGACCTTGGCCGACAAGCCGCGCTTTCCGGTAGCCACTTTTGGCAATCGTAGCGGCCTGCGGCCTGCCCGCCACAGGGTCCTTGGGCGCGTCGCGGCGCTGTGCCACCATGCCCGCATGTTCGGCCTGCTCGTTCCCTTGCTGGCTCGGCGGCGCCCGGAGGGCGAGCGCCGGCACTGGGCGTGGCTGTCCGGTTTCGTGCGGCCGCGCGCACGCGCCATGGCCGGCGTGATGGCGCTGTCGGTCATCGCCACGGCCCTGGTGCTGCTGCAGCCGCTGCTGGTCAAGCGGCTGATCGACGACGGGCTGATCGCGCGCAGCCACGAGGTGCTCTGGACCACCGCCCTCTTCATGCTGCTGGCCGGGCTGGCGGCCACGCTGCTGGCCGGTCTCAACCGCTACCTGCACACCAGGCTCTCGGCCGCGGTGCTGTTCGACCTGCGGCACGACGTGTTCGCGCACCTGCAGCGGCTCTCGCCCTCGTTCTGGGCGCGGCGCCGCACCGGCGACGTGATGTCGCGGCTGGACGGCGACATGGCCGAGATCCAGCGCTTCGCGGTCGACAGCCTGTTTGCCGTGCTGTCCAACCTGCTGGGTCTGCTGGGCGCGGTGGGCTGGATGCTCTGGCTGTCGTGGGAACTGACGCTGCTGGTGGCGCTGCTGCTGCCGCTGGAGTGGTGGTGGCTGCGGCGCATGCGCCCGCGCGTGGCCGAGGGCACGCGCGCGCTGCGCGAGCGCTCGGGCGACGTGTCCAGCTTCTTCGTCGAGGTGCTGCCCGCGCTCAAGTTCGTGCAGGCCAGCCGGCAGGAGGCGCGCGAGGCGCAGCGGCTGGACGGGCTGCACGCGGGCTACCTCTCGTCGCTGCTGCGGCTGCAGATCATCGAGTTCGCCACCCACGCCGTGCCCGGCCAGCTCACCGCCTGGACCCGCGCGCTGGCCTTCCTGATCGGTGGTGCCTGGGTCATCGACGGCCAGTGGGCGCTGGGCTCGCTGGTCGCGTTCTCCACCTACCTCGGCATGGCCAGCGGCCCGGTGAACAGCCTGCTGGGCTGGTACGTGGGGCTGCAGAAGGTGCGGGTGAGCCTGGAGCGCGTGGCCGAGCTGCGCGACGAGCCGGTGGCCGTGAGCGACCCGCTTGAGCCGGTGCCGCTGCCAGCGCCACTGCGGGGCGAATTGCGGCTGGAGGCGGTGGTGTTCGCGCACGCGGGCGGTGGCGAGCCGGTGCTGGCCGGCGCGAGCGCACTCATCCCGGCCGGCGCCTGCGTGGCCCTGACCGGCGCCTCGGGTGCGGGCAAGAGCACGCTGATCGACCTGCTGCTGCGCCACCACGACCCGCAGGCCGGCGCGGTGACGCTCGACGGCGTGGACCTGCGCCAGCTCGCCCTGGCCGAGCTGCGCCGCGCCGTCGCAGTGGTGAGCCAGGACATCGTGCTGTTCCGTGCGCCGCTGCTGGAGAACCTGCGCTACGCCTGCCCGGGCGCCGACGACGCGGCGGTGGCGCAGGCCGCGCAGCGCGCCGGCCTGGGCGGGTGGATCGCTTCGCTGCCCGAGGGGCTGCACACCACCGTGGGTGAGCGCGGTCAGACGTTGTCGGGCGGCCAGCGCCAGCGCATCGCCATCGCGCGCGCGCTGTTGCAGGACCCGGCCGTGCTGGTGCTGGACGAGGCCACCTCGGCGGTGGACGAGGCGATGGAGGCGCAGATCCTGGCGCAGATCGGCGCCTGCTTCGCGGGCCGCACACGGCTGATCGTCAGCCACCGGCCCAGCGCCTGGGCGGGCTGTTCGATGCGGCTGCACCTGGCTGGCGGTCGCATCGAGGTGCAGGCGCACGAGGGCGCAGAGGGCACCCATGGCTGAACCGGTGCGGGTGGGCGTGGTCGACAGCGGCTGGCCGCTGGCGCTGCAGGACCGGGTGCTCGCGGCGCAGAGTTTCGTGGCCGGTGGCGGCGACGCGATGGACCGCCTGGGCCACGGCGCGCGTACCCTGCAGGCCATGACCGCCCTGGCGCCCGACGCCCGCTTCGTGGTGGCCCAGGTGTTCGGCGAGGCGCTGCGCACCGACATGGCCACGGTCGCGCGCGCGGTGGACTGGCTGGTGAAAGAGGGCGCCACCGTGATCAACCTCAGCCTGGGCGTGCGGCAGGACTACCCGGCCTTGCGCGCCGCCTGCGAGCGCGCCGTGGCGAGCGGCTGTCTGCTGGTCGCGTCCACGCCCGCGCGTGGCGATCCGGTGTTCCCGGCCGCCTACCCGGGCGCGATCCGAGCCATGGGCGACGCGCGCTGCACACCTGGCCAGCACTCGGCGCTGTTGTTGCCGCACGCCGACTTCGGCGCCTGCGTGCTGCCACCCGATGGCGACCGCGCGCACGCCGGCGCCAGCCTGGGTTGCGCGCACCTGAGCGGGCGCGTGGCTGCGCTGCTGGCGGGCGGGGTGGCGCGGGACCGGGCGGCCGTCTGGCAGGCGCTGGTCGACAGCGCGGCCTTCCACGGCCCTGAGAGGAGAACGCGGTGACGCGGATCGACCGCGGCATCGTGGTGCTGGGCGCCGGTCCGGCCGGCGCCGCCGTGGCGCTGGGCCTGCGCCGGCTCGGCCATGCCGTTACCGTGGTCGGCACGCCGCGCGCCTTCGACGCCATCGAAGGTGTGTCGGACCGCGTGGTGGCCGGGTTGCGCGGCGTCGGCATCGAGGCGGCGTTGGCCGCCATCGCCGAACCTTCGCCGCGCCGCGCCACCTGGGCCGGTTCCACCACCGCGCTGAACCACGAACGCCTGGTCGACCGCGCCGCCTTCGACCGGCTGCTGTGGCAGGAGCTGCAGGACCACGGCGTCGAGTGTCTGCTCGCGCGGGTGATGCGATGGGTGCCCGGCGAGTCTGGCGACGGTGGGCACACGTTGCAGATCCAGCGCCCCGACGATGCGCAGCCGCAGACCCTGCGCGCGCGCTTCGTGGTCGAGGCGCGTGGCTGCCTCGCGCCGCACCCGCCGCAGGGCGTGACCCGCGGGCCCGAGACCGTGGCGCTGCTCTGGCGCGGGCAGGGGGCACCGGGCGGCGCTGCGGGGTCGGCGGTGGAAAGCCTGCCGGGCGGCTGGGCCTGGTGCGCACGGCTGCCGGGTGGCGCGGTGGCCTTGCAGCTCACGGTCGATCCGTCGGCCATCACCTTGCCGCCGCGCGCGCAGCTCGGCGCCTTCGTCCGCGAACAGCTGGCCGCGGTCGAGGCGGCCTTGCCATTTCTGGATAGTCCCGCGGCCGAGGTGCACGCGCTGGCGCGCACCAGCGGCGCCGTGCTCGCGCCCGAGGTCTGCGGCGACACCTGGCTGCGCGTGGGCGACGCGGCCATGGCGGCCGACCCGCTCTCTGGCAACGGCATCTTCCAGTCGCTTTCGTCGGCGCTGCAGGCGCCGATGGTGGTGCACACCCTGCTGAACCACCCGGCCGACGCGCCGCACGCGCAGCGCTTCCACACCGAGCGGGTGCAGGGCCTGTTCCAGCGCTTCGCGCGCATCGGCCGCGACTTCTACGCGCAGGAGGCGCGCTGGGCCGGCGAGCCTTTCTGGGCCGTGCGCCGCGCCTGGCCCGATGCACTGCCGGCCCACGGCGCAGAAGGCGACGCACCGCCGCACATCGAACAGCGCCCGGTGGTCGACCGCGACCGCATCCGGCTGGCCGAGGTGCTGGTCACGACCGAGCAGCCGCTGGGCATCTGGCATGTGGACGGGGTCGAGGTGGCGCCGCTGTGGCGCGCTGCGCGGGCCGCGCCGGGGCGCGAGGTCGAGGCCCTGGCGCCGCTGCTGGGCGGCTCGGTGCCGCGGGCGCAGGCGGCGCTGCGCTGGCTGCGCGCGCAGGGCGGGCGGTAGCCGTCGGCCGCGGCCGCTCAGTGTTTCACCGCGGCCTTGAGCGTGGCCGAGGGCAGCTCGCCGAACAGCGACTTGTATTCCGACGCAAACCGCGAGGGGTGCCAGAAGCCCCAGCGCGCCGCGATGTCGGCCACCGGTGCGCGCTCGTCGGTCTGGCGGCGGATCTCGCGCCGCGCGCCGTTCAGGCGCATGTTGCGCAGGTAGCGCGCCGGATTGGTGCCCAGCACGTCCTGGAAGGAGTACTGCAGCGTGCGGCGAGAGACGCGGATGTGCGCGCACAGGTCGCTCACGGTGATGGGCTCGTCCACATGCTCGCGCATGTAGTCGCGCGCCTTGTTCACCACGTACTGCCGCGTGCAGGCCGTCAGGTCCTTGGCGGTGTTCTCGGTCGGACCACACAGGCCCAGCACCGTGCTGTGGATGCCTTCGGCCAGGCAGCGGCGCAGGGTGTCGTGGCGCAGCATGTCGGGCGAGTGGCGCAGGCTCTGCATCAGGCTGGTGAGCACGCCCCCCAGCTCGTCCTGCTCGCCTTTGTGGATCAGGCCGTTGTCCACGCAGGTGCCGGGCGGCGGCAGCTCGCCCACGCGCTGGCAGTAGGCGGCGAAACGCTCCATGTTCACCGTCACCGCGGCCAGGGTCACGCGCTGCGGCGTGCGGAAGTGGAACTCCTTGCCGCCGCGCAGGAAGAAGTAGTGGTCGGGACTGACCGGGGTGCCGCAGAAGCGCCCGTCGTCGCTGATGTTCAGCAGGGCCGCCAGCGTCATGGTGCCGGCCTGGGGCTGGCCGTACTGCTGCACCACCTGGTTGGTGTCTTCCCGGAAGATCTCGATGCCGTCGAAGCGGTAGCTCTCGAAGTGCCCGTCAAAACTGCCGTGGCTCATCTGCTCGTAGCACTGGCCCCAGTCGGTCAGGCAGGCGGCCTGTTCGTCGGCGTCGTGCGTGTCGCTCACGCGCACGTCCACCACGTCGGCGGTGGCGTTGCGCGGGGTGGTGGGGCCAAGGAACCGGTTCATGGGGCGACTCGCAATTCGTGGGGCGGGATCTGCACACGGGTGGTGCGCGCCTGTGCTGCGGTGCAAAAAACATGCCGCCGGGCAGGTCCGCAAGCGTTTGCCAAAAGTGGATACGGCGCCATCGGGAATCTCCCTAAAGTGAATCGCACGCCGCCACGAAGGCGGTGACTTTGCGAGGAGAGAACCCCCATGAACTGGAAACAGACACTCAGGTCGCTGCTGCCGCTGGGTGCGGCGCTGGCGTGGCTGGCGGCAACGCCGGCCGCGGGCGCCGCCACTGCGCAGGAGATCATCAACAGCAAGTGCGTCACCTGCCACACCAAGGTGGGCGACCAGGTCAACCGCCTGCAGCAGCGTAAGTCGCCCGAGAGCTGGCTGATGACGGTGACCCGCATGCGCACCATGCACGGCGCGCAGCTCTCGCCCGAGGAGGTGCGCACCGTGGTGAAGCACCTGGCCGACACCCAGGGCCTGGCGCCGTCCGAAACCCAGGGCGCGCGCTTCGCCATGGAGCGGCGCCTGAACACCATCGAGCAGCACAAGACGGAGCTGTTCGGCCAGATGTGCGCGCGCTGCCACTCCGGCGCGCGGGTGGAACTGCAGCGCCGGCCGATGGCCGAGTGGGAGCACCTGGTGCACTTCCACCTGGGCCAGTTCCCGACCACCGAGTACCAGGCCGGCGGCCGCGACCGCGACTGGCTGGGCATTGCGCTCAAGGAGATGGTGCCCTACCTGGCCAAGACCTACCCCTACGAGTCCAAGGCCTGGGACGACTGGAAGACCCAGGCGCCGGTGAGCCCGGTGGGCCGCTGGACGGTGGCCGGCCGCTGGCCCGGCAAGGGCGACTACGCGGGCGTGATGACGGTGGCGGCAGGCAACGCGGCCGACCGCTACGCGGTGGAGCTGGACGGCAGCTGGGCCGACGGCAGCCCGCTCAAGGGCAGCGGCGCGGCCCTGGTCTACACCGGCTACGAGTGGCGCGCCGACCTCGACGTGGGCGGCGTGAAGATGCGCCAGGTGATGGCGCTGGACGGCGACCGCGCCAGCGGCCGCATGTTCGAGCGCGACCAGGACGCCAGCGGTGGCGACCTGAACGCGGCGCGGCAGGACAAGGGCGCGGTGGTGCTGGCGGTGCAGCCGGCGCTCATCCGCGCGGGCGAGACGACCACGCTGCGCATCGTCGGCACCGGGCTCGACGGCGAGGTGAAGCTGCCCAAGGGCCTGAGCGTGGCCGAGACGGTCTCGCGCGATGCGAACCAGCTGGTGCTCAAGGTGAGCGCGGCGAAGTCCGCGGCCCGGGGCGTGAAGGCGCTGCAGGTGGGCGCGGCGAGCAGCCCGCTGGCGGTGTTCGACCGCATCGACTACGTGAAGGTGGCGCCCGAGTACGCGGTGGGCCGCATCGGTGGCAACGGTGGTTCGACGCCGGTGGTGCAGGGCCGTTTCGAAGCCATCGCGCACTCGGTGGGGCGCGACGGCAAGAAGGGCACCAAGGACGACTGGGCCATCGGTCCGGTGCCCGCCAAGTGGTCGGTCGAGCCCTTCAACGAGACCGCCAAGGAAGACCGCGACGCCGAGTTCGCCGGCCTGATGGACGCCGACACCGGCATCTTCACGCCGGCCGGCGCCGGCCCCAACCCGAAGCGCCGCATGAGCACCAACAACGCCGGCAACCTGAACGCGGTGGCGACGGTGACCGAAGGCAAGAAGACGCTGACCGGCAAGGGCCACTTCATCGTCACCGTGCAGCGCTGGAACAACCCGCCGCTGCCCTGACGCGCACACCCCAAGGAGCACAGACATGAGTGAGATCCTGAGCCTGCGCGAACACAACTTGCACAAGGTGCGGGTGGGCGAGCGCACCATGATGCTGCACATCCCGACCAACGCGCTGTACGGCATCGACGAGATGACCGACACCGTGCTGGAGCGGGTGCGCGCCGAATCCCTCTCGGCCGACCAGCTGGTGCAGCAACTGCGCGGCCGGTTCGACGAGCAGGACCTGCGCGAGACCGTCGGCGAACTGCTGACGCTGGACCTGCTGAGCGACGGCCGCCCCGCGCCCGCCGCCAAGCCGGTCACCACGCTGGGCAACCTGGCGATCAACACCGTGGTGCTGAACGTCAACACCGGCTGCAACCTCAGCTGCACCTACTGCTACAAGGAAGACCTCGACACGCCCGACAAGGGTCGGCGCATGTCGCTGGAAACCGCGAAGCAGTCGATCGAGCTGATGCTGTCCGAGTCGCCCCACGAGAAACGCTTCAGTGTGGTGTTCTTCGGCGGCGAGCCGCTGTCCAACATCAAGCTGATCCGCGCCGTGGTGGACTACTGCGAGGCCCGCTTCGCCCAGCTGGGCAAGCAGGTGGACTTCGTCATGACCACCAACGCCACGCTGCTGACCGACGAGATCGTCGACTGGCTGGACGAGCACCGCTTTGGCCTCTCGATCAGCATGGACGGCCCCGAGGCCATCCACGACCGCAACCGGCGCACCGTCGGCGGCAAGGGCACCTACCGCACCGTCAGCGACAAGGCGCGCAAGCTGCTGGCCCGCTACCACGCGCGGCCCGTCGGCGCCCGCGTCACGCTCACCCACGGCACCACCGAGGTCGAGCGCATCTGGGACCACCTGTTCAACGAGCTGGGCTTTGCGGAGGTCGGTTTTGCGCCCGTCACCTCGGGCGACATCGACACCTTCAACCTCTCGGTCGAGGAGCTGCACGAGGTCTTCGCCGGCTTCAAGCGGCTGGGCGAACGGTATCTCGCCGAAGCGCTGCAGGGCCGCACCACCGGCTTTTCCAACCTGCACCAGCTCATCACCGACCTGCACGAGGGCCAGCGCAAGGCGCTGCCCTGCGGCGCGGGGCTGAAGATGCTGGCGGTGGACCACGAGGGCGGCCTCAACCTCTGCCACCGCTTCACCGGCTCCTCGCTGCCGACCTTTGGCGACGTCAAGACCGGCATCGAGAAACAGGCCCTGGGCGCGTTCCTCGACCAGCGGCTGGACCGCACGGGCACCGGCTGCGAGACCTGCCGCATCCGCAACTTCTGCGCCGGCGGCTGCTACCACGAGAGCTACGCCCGCTACCAGGACCCCGTCCACCCGACCTACCACTACTGCGAACTCATGCGCGACTGGGTGGATTTCGGCATCGGCGTCTACAGCGAAATCATGGCCAAGAACCCGTCCTTCATCGACCGCTTCATCTCACCGCGAAAGGTGCACTGACATGAAACACCTCCAAGCCATCAACCAGAAGGCCCAGCTGCTGGACCAGGCGGCCGAACAGAACAAAGTGGAAGACGTGGTCGCCATGCAGAGCGTGGCCGGCTGCACCGCCACCTTCGACCCCGGCTGGGAGGTCGACGCCTTCGGCGGCGTCGCCTCGCTGTGCCAGCCGATGGAGGCCGACCTCTACGGCTGCGCCGACCCCTGCTGGTGGCCGGCCCAGGTGCCGGACACCATGAACACCTACCCGGACTGGGGCAAGCAGACCGCCAGCACCAAGGACGACTGGCGCAATCTCGGCTCCGTCTTCCCCAACGAGTGACCCGCCACCGGAGAACCCGCATGAACAAGACCTTTGCCCCCGCGTGGCAGGCCCTCGCGCTGGCCGCCCTGGCGCCCGCCGCCGTGCACGCCGCACCGCTCAACGCCGACAAGCCCCTGGTTCCGGGCGACGAGTACCTGGTGGTCGGCAACTACCCCGACAACCTGCACGTCGTCGACCTCAAGACCGACAGCCTCTACAAGACCTGCGCCGTGCCCGGCTCGGTCGGCCCCGCCACCCTGGTCATGTCGCCCGACCGGGCCACGGCCTACCTCATCACCAACCGCTTCGACGAGGTGCACGGCATCGCGCTCGACAGCTGCAAGCTGGTGTTCCGCGCCAGGATGTCGCAGAAGGCCGACGAGCGCGCCAAAGCGCTGTTCGCGCTCTCGCTGAGCAACGACAGCAAGCAGCTCTACGTCATCCAGACGCCGACCACGCTCCACCCCGACCACTACCGCGTCGGCCAGCCGCGGCTGGCGGTCTACGACGCGCTGGCCGGCGAGGGCGCCCAACCGCTGCGCACCATGCCGGCGCCGCGCCAGGTGACCGTGATGGCCACCGGCCACGACGGTTCGCTCTACATGGTCGGGCCGGACATCTACAAGTTCGACCCACAGACCGGCCAGCACACCGTCGCCATCCCGTCGCGCAACTGGAAGCGCGCACGCTACGCCCAGCCCGACGTGCTGAGCGTCTGGCCGCTGCGCAACGCCAACGACGACTTCACCATCCTCTACACCACGGCGAAGTTCAAGGGCAAGACCGACGACCCGGCCACGGCCGACTGGATCTACGGCTACTTCAACGTCAACCTCAAGACCGGCCAGACCGAGACGCGCGACTTCGGGCCCTTCACCGAGATCTACTTCACGGGCGTGCGCTCGCCCAAGGACCCGAACCTGATGTACGGCGTGCTCAACCGGCTCGCCAAGTACGACATCCGGCAAAAGAAGCTGCTCAAGGCCGCCGAGATCCCGCACTCGCACTACACGGTCTCGATGAACCGGGACGGCAGCAAGGTGTACCTGGGCGGCACCTGGAACAACCTCGCGGTGTACGACGCGGCCGATCTCAAGCCGCTGAGCACGCTCGCGCTGCCGGGCGGCGACATGGGGGCCGCGGCGCCGCAGACCTTCACGCGCTAGGGACGGGGCCGCCAGGACCCGTGGACCAGGATCACGACCACCCGGCGGTGGTTGTGATTCAAGTTTTCTGCCGTGTCTGCCGAAATGCAACACAAAGGGCGTACATCTGCCCTGGGAGAACACCATGATCCTGGCCCCCATTCCCGAGTACGACAGCCAGCGACTGAAGGCGCTGCGCAAGCTGCTCATCCTGGACACGCCCTCGGAGGAGCGGTTCGACCGCATCACGCAGTTCGCCATGCGGGAGTTCGACATGCCCATGGCCCTGGTGTCCCTGGTGGACCGGGACCGGCAGTGGTTCAAGTCGAACTTCGGCATCGAGGACCGGGAAACGCCCAGGGACATCTCCTTCTGCGGCCACGCCATCCTGGAGCGCAACATCCTGGTGGTGCCGGATGCGCTGAAGGACGAGCGCTTCCACGACAACCCGCTGGTGGTCAACAAGCCCTGGATCCGCTTCTACGCCGGGGCGGTGCTGCGCATGCCCTATGGCGTGGCGCTCGGCACCCTGTGCGTGATGGACACCCGGCCGCGCCAGATGGACCCGGTGGACCAGTCCATTCTGGGGTCCCTGCGCGACCTCGTGGTGGAAGAAATGCTCCGCCAGGAGGCCGCACCATGCCAACCCTGATCGGCGTCCGCCGGTTGCCGCGCATCCTGCTGGTCGAGCCGGACGGTCTGGTCCGGGGGACGGTGGCGTCCGTCTGCCGCGAACTTCAGCTGGCCCACGTCATTCAGGCGGGCAGCTGCGACCTGGCGACGAAGCTCCTGGTGGACGATTCGCTGCAGGCGGGCATCGTGTCCCTGTCGGATTGCGGGTCGGGCCTGGACCTGCTCACCCGTCTGCGCGAGGGATCGTTCGTCTGCTCGGCCGACATGCCGGTGGCCATGACAGCGTCCGGCATCGACGCCACCATGGCCGCACGGCTCAAGGAACTGCGCATCCGGCGCCTGCTGCTCAAGCCGTTCAAGATTCGCGATCTGATCGCCACGGTGGAGGCTTTGCTGGCCGCGGCCACGGTGCCCGGCTGAGGCGCGCAGCGCGGGAGCTTCATATCACCAGCGGGTCCACGTCCACCGCGAAGCGCAGCAGCCCGCGCGCGCCCGGCACGCTGCGGCCGTCCAGCAGCAGCGGCTGCCAGGCCGCCAGGAAGCGCTGCAGCGCCGCGCGCGAGGCGCTTTCCACCAGGAGCTGCGCGCGTTCGACATTGGCCACGCGCTGGATGGTCAGCGGCACCGCCGGGTAGAGCGTCACTTCGTCCCGGTACGGCAGGCTGGCCGCCGCCTCGGCGGCGGCGTTGAGGAAGGCCTGCGCCGCTTCCTGCGTGCGCGCGTCGGCGCGCAGCAGGGCCTGGGCGCCAAAGGGCGGCATGCCCGCGGCTTCGCGCTCGGCCAGCTGGGTGGCGGCGAAACCGGGGAAGTCGTATTTGCGCAGCGAGGCGAACAGCGCGTGCTCCGGGTGCCAGGTTTGCACCCACATCTCGCTGGCGCCGGACTGCGCCGCGTCGCGCCCGGCCCGCCCCGCCGCCTGCATCAGCAGCGCAAACAGCCGCTCGGGCGCGCGGTAGTCGCTGGCGAACAGGGCGGCGTCGGCGTTGATGCTGGCCACCAGGGTGATGCGCCGGAAGTCGTGGCCCTTGGCCACCATCTGCGTGCCCACCAGCACGTCCACCTCGCCGCTGTGCAGGGCGGCCAGCTGCTGCTCCAGGCTGCCTTTGAGGCGTGTGGTGTCGGCGTCCATGCGCGCCACCCTGGCGGTCTGGCCGTCGGGGCGCTTCACGTCCGAGAGCAGGCCGGCCAGCTGTTCCTCGATCTGCTCGGTGCCGCGCCCCACCGGTGCGATGTCCAGGTTGCCGCAGTCCGGACAGGACCGCGGCACGCGCGAGCTGAAGCCGCAGTGGTGGCAGCGCAGCGTGCGGTCGAGCTTGTGGAACACGCGGAAGGCGCTGCAGTGCGGACACTGGCTCTTCCAGGCGCAGGCGTCGCACGAGAGCACCGGCGCATAGCCGCGGCGGTTGAGCAGCACCAGGCACTGCTCGCCACGCGCGATGCGCGCCTCCATCGCCGCCAGCAGCGGCGGCGCGATGCTGGCCCCCTTGGGCTGGTGGTTCATGTCCACCAGGCGCAGCCGGGGCAGGGCGCCGCCGCCGATGCGCGCCGGCATCTCCAGCCGCCGGTAGCGCCCCTGGTCGGCCGCGTGCCAGCTCTCCAGCGAGGGCGTGGCCGAGCCCAGGATCACCTGGCAGCGCTGGCCGCGCGGCGCCAGGGCCTCCGATTCCACCTTGGCGCGGTACACCGCCAGGTCGCGCGCCGAATAGCGCGCGCCGTCCTGGCTCTTGTAGCTCGGGTCGTGTTCCTCATCGACCACGATGAGGCGCAGGCCGGGCATCGAGGCGAACACCGCCATGCGCGTGCCCAGCACGATGCGCGCCTGCCCGCTGTGCGCCGCCAGCCAGCTGCCCAGCCGCTGCGCGGGTGTCATGCCGCTGTGCATGGACACCACCGCGCCCTCGCCGTACCGCGGGGCAAAACGTTCGCGGAAGCGGGCTTCGAGCTGCGGCGTGAGGTTGATCTCCGGCACCATCACCAGCACCTGGGTCGGCGGTTCGCCCTCGGGCGCGGTCTGCGCCAGTGCGTCGTCGGTCGCGCGCAGGTAGACCTCGGTCTTGCCGCTGCCGGTGGCGCCATACAGCAGCACCGGCTCGGTCGCCGTCGGCAGCGCCGCCAGCACCGCCGCCTGCTCCTCGCTGGACGGCGGCACGGCGGGCGCTGCGCTGCCGTCCCGGCCGGCCGGGGCTGCTTTGCCGGCCCGGCGCTTGAGTCGCCGCGCCAGCTGCACCGCGTCCAGCTCGCGCAGCTGCGGCGGCAGCGCCGCCAGCGCCACCTCGCCCAGGCTGCGCTGGTAGTAGCGGGCTGCAAACGTAACCAGTTGTTGCCAGGTGGCGCTCAGCGGCGGGAGTCCCTCCAGCGCCCCGATCACCGACTTCGCCTGCGCCGGGTCCAACCCCGGCGGCGGCTCGTCCGGCCCGTTCCACACCACACCCAGCACCTCGCGCGTGCCCAGCGGCACACGCACCAGCGTTCCCGGCGCGAGCGACAACTCACTTCGGTAACTCAGCGCCGGCCCCAGACCGCTGTGGGCGGGGGTCGCAACGACCACGCTGGACCAAGTAGGCATATTTGGCGCTTTTTCCTCAGTTGAACTGTCGAAAAGCCGGGTAAGTCATTGATTTGTCAAGGCTTCCACAGCTGTCCAGATTTTCTGTGGATAACTTTGTTGATAGATGTGTTTGCAGGCGCGGGAACCCTTGTAAATCAAGGGCTTTCTTAAACTGCCCGTAAAAATGGCAAACCACAAAGCTCAATGAAATCAATAACTTGCAAAACCAACCCCTCCGGGGTAGTGGGCAATGGTGATGCAATGTACCTTCTGCACCGCAGCAAAAAATTTGTGCATAACCAAGGCCTGTCAAGCGCTGTTTCTCAGAAAAAACTGCGCCGGGTGACTTGACACGGGGTCGCGGCGGCGCTCCGCTAGGCCTGGCGCGGCTTCCAGGCCGATGGAGTCTTAAGACTGCGCGCGCAGGCGCTTCGAATGCGCGTGCACCGCGTCCACCAGCACCTTCACATGCTCCGGCGGCGTGAACTGGCTGATGCCGTGGCCCAGGTTGAAGATGTGCGTCGGGCCCGTGCCGGCACCCTGGTGCGGCGTGCCGAAGCTCTCCAGCACGGCCGCCACCTCGCGGTCGATCGCCTCGGGCGGCGCGAACAGCACGTTCGGGTCGATGTTGCCCTGCAGGGCCTTGCTGTCGCCCACCAATGCGCGGGCGTGGCCCAAGTTGACCGTCCAGTCCAGGCCCAGCGCCTCGCAGTCCAGGCCCTTCATGTCGTCCAGCCACAGGCCGCCGCCCTTGGTGAAGACGATGCGCGGAATCACCGCGCCCGTGCCGTCGGTGCGCTTGAGCTGCGCCAGCACGCGCTTCGTGTAGGCCAGCGAAAACTCCTGGAACTTGCCGTCGGCCAGCACACCGCCCCAGCTGTCAAAAATCATCACCGCCTGCGCGCCGGCGTCGATCTGGGCGTTCAGGTACACGGCCACCGAGTCCGCGTTGATCGCGAGGATGCGGTGCATCAGGTCCGGGCGGCTGTACATCAGCGATTTCACGGCGCGGTAGTCGTCCGAGCCGCCGCCCTCCACCATGTAGCAGGCCAGCGTCCAGGGGCTGCCCGAAAAGCCGATCAGCGGCACGCGCCCGTTCAGCGCCTGGCGGATGCTGGTCACCGCGTCGAACACATAACGCAGCTTGTCCATGTCCGGCACGGCCAGCGTGGCCACGTCGGCATCCGTGCGCACCGTCTTCGCGAACTTCGGGCCTTCGCCCTGCTGGAAGGTGAGGCCCAGGCCCATCGCGTCCGGCACGGTCAGGATGTCGCTGAACAGGATGGCCGCGTCCAGCGCGTAGCGCTCCAGCGGCTGCAGCGTCACCTCGGTGGCGTAATCCACGTTGGTCGCCAGCCCCATGAACGACCCCGCCTTGGCGCGCGTGGCGCAGTACTCCGGCAGGTAGCGACCGGCCTGGCGCATCAGCCACACGGGCGTGTGTGCGGTGGACTGGCGCAGGCAGGCGCGCAGGAAGGTGTCGTTCTGCAGGGGGGCGAAGCTCATGGGGGTATCCGGTTGCGGTGATCTGACGGGAAGCGGCGATTATCCCGTGTGGGCTGTGACCTCACTTTGAGCGAGCGCAGGCGGGTCTGCTGGCGGCGAGCAGACTTTGCCAAGTCAATGGCCTCGGGTGTAGCATGACCGGCGACCTTTTTGTCTGGATGAAGACGGATCCCCGCCCACGAGACCAGAGCGTCCATCGCGCACGAACGAGCCGGGGAATCCATTCCATCCGTCCACCCGCTGCCGCTGCGCGGCACGACTTGAGTCGGGCGTCAGATCTCATGTTCAAGGACCGCCATGCTGGCCACCACCCTTCGATTCGCGGGTCTTTTCCTCACGGCATTGCTCGTGGGCACCATGTTCGGCATCTGGCTCGGGTTCAATCCCGCGGCGCTGTCGGCGGGCGCCTATGTCGAGATGCAGCAGAACACCATCCGTGCGCTGAACGTGGTGCTGCCTGCCCTCGGCCTGGCCTGCATCGTTCTGACGGCGGCCCTGGCCGTGGTGACCCGGCGGGACGGACGCGCCCGCTCGCTGCTCGTCGTGGCGGCGCTCTGCCTGGTGGCCGCGGGCCTCATCACCCGCTTCGCGAACCAGCCCATCAATGTGCTCGTCATGACCTGGAGCGCCCAGGCCCCCGCGAGCAACTGGGCGGAACTGCGCGACACGTGGTGGCAGTGGCACAGCTTGCGCACCGCCCTGGCGGTGGGGGGCTTTGCGCTGGCATTGTTTGCCGCGGTCGGTCAGCGCACGGAACCCTCCCACACCCGGGCAGCCTGAAGCTCGGCAGGGCCTTCCGCTGAGTCCGGCGTTGTCTGCATCCGGTCAACCGCATGAAAACCACGCGCGCAGGGCGCTTTGAGCTTTTCGCCCTGGGGGTGGCTGAAGCCGCCGCGTTGCTCCTTCTTGCTGGCTGGCCCGGGAAACTGTCGACGCTTCTGTGGGCCGTCTGCCTGCCGCTCACGGCCTGGCTGTATGCCCGCTGGCGGTCGCGCGAACATGTCTGCGCGATCGTCGGCGCTGCCTGCGGGTTGGCCGCGTATCCTGTGAGCCATGGCTTGTTCTCGCTGCTGGTCCTGCCGTTCCCGCTTCAGCTTCTGGGGGCGCTGGGGGTCGTGGCCGAGGCGCTTCACGGCTCACCTGCCTATCTCGTCGTCCGGTTCGCTGAACTTGAACCGCAGGGAGACACCAGCCTTGCGGTGCTGCTCCTCGACTACCTGCTCAATGGGCTCGTGTGGGCGGCGATCTACGGACGGATCGGCCACCATCTCGATCAGAGACGACGCTCGCGTTGAACCTGCCTGTTGATTGACCTTGCCATGCCCATCGAAATCGAACGCAAATTCCGGGTCACCGGCACCGCCTGGCGCACGGCCGATGGCCAGCGCATCTGCCAGGGTTACCTCAACCGCGACCAGCACCGCACGGTGCGGGTGCGCGTCGCCGGCGCTCAGGCGTTTCTCACCATCAAGGGTGTCACCACCGGCGCCACCCGGGCGGAGTTTGAATACGCCATTCCGCTGGCCGACGCCGAGGCGCTGCTCGCCCTGTGCGACGGGCCGCTGATCGACAAGGTGCGCCACCGGGTCGAGCACGGCGGCCTGCTCTGGGAGATCGACGAGTTCCTGGGGGACAACGCGGGCCTGGTGGTGGCCGAGGTGGAGCTGGCGAGCGAGGACCAGGCCGTCGACCTGCCGCCCTGGGTGGGCGAGGAGGTGACGCACGATCACCGCTATTTCAACTCCAACCTGGCCACCCACCCGTTCAGCCAATGGCGCGGTGCGGCGGGCGCCCGTGACTGAAAGAAACCGATGCCCATCGAACTGCCCAAGGACCAGCGCACCCAGGCCATCCAGTCCATCGAGCGCTACTTCCGCGAACACATGGACGAGCCCATCGGCAACATCGCCGCCGGTGGCCTGCTGGGCTTCTTCCTCGAAGAGATCGGCCCGGTGGTCTACAACAAGGCCGTGGCCGACGTGCAGGAGCGGCTGCAGCAGCGCGTGTCCGAGCTGGACCTGGAGGTCCACGAGGACGAGTTCGCCTACTGGCGCAAGTACGAGCGCGGCGCCCGCGGGAAGAAGTGAGCGCCGCGGGCGGGGCTCAGGCCGAGCCGCTCTTGTACTTGATGCTGCAGCCGTAGGCCTGGCTGGAGGCGACGCTGACCGGCTGGCCCGCGAGCAGCTCGGTCAGGCCCTGGCGCACGTGGTTGGTGGCCTTCTGGATGTCGGACTCGCGCGCCGACGGGATGCTGTCGATGCCGCCCGCGTAGACCAGCAGGCCCTGCGCATTGACGATGTACATGTGCGGCGTGACGCGGGCGCCGAAGGCGGCGCCGGCCTTGCCGTCCGGGTCCATCAGCGTGGCCGTGGGGCTGGCGCCCTTGTCGCGCATCCAGCGCGCCAGCTGCTCGGGTTCGAGGTAGTCGCCGCTCTGGGTTTCGGTCGAGTTGACCGCCAGCCAGACCACGCCCTTCTGCGTGAAGTCCTTCTGCAGCGACTGCATGTTGCCGTTGTAGTGCTTGCGCACGAAGGGGCAGCCCGGGTTGTTCCATTCGAGCACCACCAGCTTGCCCTTGAACTGCGACAGGCTGACGGCCTGGCCGGCGGTGTCGGCGAGGCGGAAATCGGGCGCCGGCTGGCCCACCGCGGCGGCGGCCTGGGCCAGACGGGGCAGCAGGGCGGCGGAGCCCAGGGCGGCGAGGCTGGTGATGAAGGGGCGTCGTTGCATCGTGAATCTCCGGTCGGTGATTGAAACGGCGACGCTGCGGGGTCAGAGCCCCTGCAGCACGGTTCGAACCTCCCCCACGCTCAGCACCTCGGTCAGCACCACGGGTGGCTGGCCGTTCTTGTAGATCGCGTACACCGGCACGCCGTTGCGGCCCAGCTGCGCCAGCGCGGCGGTCACGGCCGGGTCGCGCCGCGTCCAGTCGGCGCGCAGCAGGGCGACGTTCTTTGCGGCCATGTCCTGCAGCAGGCCCTCGTCGGCCAGGGCGTTGCGCTTGTTGAACTGGCAGGTGACGCACCAGGCGGCGGTGAAGTCGACGAACACCGGCCGGCCCTCGGCCTGCAGCGCGGTCAGCTTCTCGGGGCTCCAGGGCTGCCAGCTCACGCCCTGCACGCCGGTCTCGGCCACGGCGGCCGGGCCACTGTCCTGCAGCCGGGTCACGTTCGGGCCGACGGCCACGCCCATCCAGACCAGGGCCGCGGCCGACAGGCCACCCAGCACCACACGCCCCCTGCCCGACAGCCCGAGCGACCAGACCAGCAGCGCCAGCGCCAGCAGCAGCATCAGCAGCGCGGCCGCGCCGTCGATGCCGCTCTGCTGGCCCAGCACCCAGAGCAGCCAGACCACGGTGGCGAACATCGGGAAGGCCATGAACTGGCGGAAACGCTCCATCCAGGCGCCGGGGCGGGGCAGCGCGCGTGCGATGGCGGGCCACCAGCTCGCGGCCAGGTAGGGCAGGGCCATGCCCAGGCCGAGCACGCCGAACACCGCCAGCGCCTGCGCGGCGGGCAGCGTGGCGGCCAGGCCGAGCGAGGCGCCCATGAACGGTGCGGTGCAGGGCGAGGCCACGGCGACGGCCAGCACGCCGGTCAGGAAGGCGTCGGCGGTCGGGTTCTTCGCTTGCAGGCTGGCCAGGCCGGAGGGCAGCACGCTGCCGAATTCGAACAGGCCGGCCAGGTTCAGGCCGATCAGCGTGAACAGCACCGCCAGCCCCGCCACCACGGCCGGGCTCTGCAGCTGGAAGCCCCAGCCCAGCTGTTCGCCGGCCGCGCGCAGCGCCAGCAGCAGGCCGCCCAGCGCGAGGAAGGAGACCACCACGCCGGCGGTGTAGGCCAGGCCGGAGCGGCGGTGGGCGGCCCGGTCGTCGGCGTGTTTGGCGAATGCCAGCACCTTGATCGCCAGCACCGGGAACACGCAGGGCATGAGGTTGAGGATCAAGCCGCCGATCAGCGCGCCCAGCAGCGCGGCGCCCAGCGTGAGCACGGAGGCGCCGGACGCCGGTGCGGCGGCGCGGGCGGCGTTGGCGTCCAGCGCGGCCTGCAATGCGGGCGAGACGCCGGCCGCCGGCAGGGCCGCCACCGGCGGCCAGGCGCCCTGCACCGGCACCGTCATGCGCACGCCGGCCAGGCCCGGGCCTTCGCCGGGCGCGTCGGCCTGCGCCACCACCAGGGCGACTTCGGACGGGCTGTCGCCGCGCTGGGCCGAAAGCGGCAGCTTCGCGGTCCAGCGCGCGCCGTCCCAGGCCTGGGTCCAGGGCGCACCGGGGTCGATCAGGCCGGTGGGCTCTGGGTAGAACTCCAGCTTCTGGCCTTTCCAGGCGGCGGGCAGGGTGTCGAGCGAGACGTTCAGGAAGCCGGCTTCTGGCGCCAGCGCGCTGGTGGCGGCGGCCTGGTCTCTGGGCGCGGCGTTGAAGGCGGCGTCGAAAGCGGCGCCGTTCAGCCCGGTCGAGCCCATCACCGGGATGCGCAGCGAGAACTGGCCTTCTTCGGGGATGCACTCCTTGCGGCAGACCAGCCACGCCGCCTGCAGCTTCACGTCCAGCTGCTGGCCCTGGAAGTCGGGCGAGACGGTCAGCGGCACCGGCAGCAGCACCGTGCCGTTGTAGCCGTAGTTGGCCAGCGGGCCGATGGGGAACTTGCGCGGCGTCGGCCAGGCAATCTCACCCGCGGTCACGCCAGGCGGCAGGGTCCACTGCAGCTCGGTCGGCAGGCCGGAATCGCCGGAGTTCTTCCAGTAGGTGTGCCACTCGGGCGCGTGGGTAAGCTGCAGGCCGACCCAGACCTTGGCGCCCGGCGCGGCGCCTTCGGGCGCGTGGGCCAGCAGCTCGGCGCGCACCTGGTCGGTCTTGACCACGGTGGCGTCGCCGCCGAGCAGGTTCTGGGCGAAGCCCGCCAGGGGCAGCAGCAGGAGGGCGAGGACAGCAGGCAGTGAACGCATGGGGAGTGGGGTGGAAGGGCGCCGAGGTAGGAGGGCGCCGGGCGCGCCAAGTTCCTCAAAGGGGTGCGGCAGCGGCCGGCAAATGTTACAACCCGGGCGTTGTTCTCACGGGAGATGCGCCATGGGTTCGATGATGGAGCGGGCACTGCAGAGCTGGGCCGAGCGGGTGCGGCGCGAGGCCAACGTGCCGGTGCGCCTGCGCTGGGGGGCGGACGGTGCGTCGGCGGTCGCGCTGGGCGAGGCGCCGACGGTCGAGGTCCGGGTGCGCGGGGCGGCGGCCTGGCCGCTGCTGATCGAACCCGGGCTGGACACCCTGGGCCAGGCCTATGTCGAAGGCCTGGTCGATGTGGACGGGCGCTTGTCAGACATTGTCGAGGTGGCCCATGGGCTGGCGGCCAGCGCCCAGCCGACCACCGGCCTGCTCGGCCGCATCCGCCGCCGCTTCGGCCACACGCGTGAGAGCGACAGCGAGGCGATCCAGTACCACTACGACGTGTCCAACGACTTCTACCGCCCCTGGCTGGGCGAGGGCATGGTCTATTCCTGCGCCTATTTCGAGCAGGGTGACGAGACGCTGGAGCAGGCGCAGGAGAAGAAGATCGACCACATCCTGCGCAAGATCCGGTTGCAGCCGGGCCAGCGCTTGCTGGACATCGGCTGCGGCTGGGGTGCGCTGGTGCTGCGGGCGGCGCAGCGCTTCGGCGCGCGCTGTGTGGGCGTGACGCTGTCGCAGAACCAATTCGACCTGGCCACCGAGCGGGTGCGCGCCGCCGGGCTGCAGGACCGGGTCGAGATCCGGCTGCAGGACTACCGCGACGTGGCCGACGGCCCGTTCGACCGCATCACCAGCGTGGGCATGTTCGAACACGTGGGGCTGGACCACCTGGCGGCGTACTTCGGCCGCATCCGCGAACTGCTCAAACCCGACGGCTGGGCCATGAACCACGGCATCACCAGCACCGACGCGCACGATGGCGAGACGCGTCACGGCGGCGGCCAGTTCATCCACCGCTACGTGTTCCCGCGCGGCGAGCTGCCGCACATCGGCACCGTGCTGCGCACCCTGCAGGAAGGCGGGCTGGAGGCGCTGGACGTGGAGAACCTGCGCCGCCACTACCAGCGCACCACGCAGCTGTGGAGCGAGGCCTTCGAAGCGCACGCGGCGCAGGTCCGGCCGCTGGTGGACGAGACGCGCTGGCGCATCTGGCGCATCTACCTGGCCGGCTGCGCCTGGGCCTTCGAACACGACGAGGTGGCGCTCTACCAAGTGCTGTGCCGGCCGGCGGGCCAGTCGGCGCAGGGCCTGCCCTGGTCGCGGCGCTGGATGTACCCCTGAAATCCGCGGGCCTACACTCCGGCACATGAACGCCCCGATCCGCCACTGGTCCGACCTGTCCACCGCCGACTTCGCCGCGCTGAACCGCGAGCGCGCCATCGCGGTGCTGCCGGTGGCCGCCACCGAGCAGCACGGGCCGCACCTGCCGCTGTCGGTGGACACGGACATCGTGGACGGCGTGGTGGCGGCGGCGCTGCCGCACCTGCCGGCCGATCTGCCGGCGCTGTTCCTGCCGACGCAGGCCATCGGCTTCTCGCCCGAACACACCCGCTTTGCCGGCACGCTCACGCTCAAGGCCGAGACCCTGGTGCGCGTGTGGACCGAGATCGGCGAGGCGGTGGCCGCCAGCGGCGTGAAGAAGCTGGTGCTGCTCAACAGCCACGGCGGCCAGGTGGGGGCGCTGGACCTGGTGGCGCGCGACCTGCGCGCGCGGCTGGGCATGCTGGTCTACAGCATCAGCTGGTTCAACCTGCCGCTGCGCGACGCGGCCGGCAACGACGTGAACGCGCTGTTCAGCGCCGACGAACACCGCTTCGGCATCCACGCCGGCGAGATCGAGACCTCGATGATGCTGGCGCTGCACCCGCAGCGCGTGCGCATGGACAAGGCCGAGTACTTTCGTTCGACCTCCCAGGACCGCGCCGAGCGGTTCGCCACGCTGGGCAACGGCCGCAGCGCCAAGCTCGGCTGGATGATGCAGGACTACAACCCGCAGGGCGCCGTGGGCAATGCGGCGGCGGCCACGGCCGGGAAGGGCCGCGCGCTGCTGGACGCGGCCGGCCGGGCGCTGGCCCAGGCGCTGGTGGAGATCGACCAACTGCCGCCCGACACCCTGCGCGAGCAGACCGCGTTCAACTGAGCCCCCACGCTCCGCCGCTGTGCGGGTCGCTGCCCCCGAGTGGGCTGGGCCGGCCTTGGGGCGGCCCGGCGGCCGGCCCGTCTGATCAGGCGTAGGAAATCCAGTCCTTGTAGGCCAGGCTGTCCAAGTGCGGCAGCGTGTTGTAGGTCAGCAGGTGGTGGCGCTTGGGGTTGAACTGGAACTCGGTCACCGCGCTGTTGCGGATGCGCATGTTCAGGTCGATGGTGGCGTCCGGGCTCAGGCCCAGCACATGGCCCACCGCCGTGGCAATCGGTCCGCCGCTGGAGACCAGCAGCACGTTCTGCCCCGCGTGGTGCGCGCGCACATGCTCCAGCGCGCTGGTGACGCCGTGCACGAAATCGGTGTAGGCGGGCATGCCCTCGGGGCTGATGGTGCCGGCCATCCACTGGCGCAGGCCATCGCGCAGCAGCCGGAAATGCGCCTTGTAGCCCTCGGGGCTGTGCGGATCGCCCAGCGCCTGGTCCTGTCCGCGCGGCAGGATGGCGCGGATCACCGCGCCGCTGTCGTACTCGTTGAGCCCCGGCCATTCGGTGGGCGGCAGGTCGAGCCCGGCGCCGCGCGCGATGCCGGCCCAGGTCTGGGCGTGGCGGCGCAGCGTGCCGGTGATGACGGCGTCGAAGCGCAGCCCGCGCTCGGCCCAGTAGCGGCCCAGGCGCTCGCTCTGGCGCTGGCCCAGGTCGCTGAGCTGGTCGTAGTCGGCGGCTCCGAAGGAGGCCTGGCCGTGGCGCACGAGGTAGAGGGTTCCCATGGGGCGGGATTCTGGGCGCAGCCCGCTCCCGGACTTTGTCCCCGCAGCGACTGCGGGTCGCGCAGGCGCCACGCCGGTCGGCACAACCCTTAAATGGCGGCCTTTTTTGTGCGTTTTGCCCGGACCCGGCCGGGCGGCGCCGTGATCCAATGGGCCGATGCCAGTTTCCGACCCGGCGCATGACGCCTGATCTCGCAACCCTGCTGCTGATGCGCCTCCTGCTGGAGGTGCTGATCGCGTTTGCGTTCTGGGCGCTCATGCGGCGCTACCCGGCCATGGGCGGCCCGGGCTGGTGGTCCCTGGGCTCGGTGGTGTCGATTGCAGGCTCGCTGGCGCTGATGGCGCGCGCCGGTGGCATGTCGCCCCAGATGGGCGCGATGGCGGCGCTGCTGATGTTCGTTGCCAATGCGTTTGCCTGGGTCGGTCTGCGCAGCTACCTGCGCTGGGATCTTCCGCTGAAGTTCGTCGGCGTGTCTTCCGCGGGGCTGCTGGTCGCGCTGCTGGCCGCATCTTTCCGCCCGCAGCCGGCGGCCTTGCTGCAGATGCTCTACGTCGGCTCCGGCCTGATGCTGAGCCTGCTGTCACTGCGCGACCTGGTGCGCGTGGGGCTGCGGCGGGCGCCGCCGGAGTTCCGGGCGCTGACGGCGCTCTCCGCCTTCGAGGCCCTGGTGCTGGTGTCCATGCTGGTGTGGATGGCCGGCCACCTGAGTCCGCTCGACGAGGTGGCCGCGACCTTCCTCATGCTGTTCCTGATGACCAAGCTGGTGCGCGTGATGATCTACGGCGCGCTGGTGTCGCTTCGCATGCGTCAGGAGGCGCAGCGGGCCCGGCAGACCATAGCCGAACGGGATGCCGAGTCGCGTGCGCTGGTCGACAACCTGGGCGCCGGGGTGCTGGTGCTGAGACCTGATCGGTCCGTGGCCCGGATCAATGCCGCGACCCGTCGCTTCCTGAACTGGCCGGAGGGCGGGCAACCGCCTGCGACCGGTGTCTGGCCCCTGCTGGGCCCCGACGGGCAGCGACTGCCACGACACGAAATGCCGTTCGAGCGCGTGCTGGCGACCGGGCAGCCCGTGTCTGATGTGGTGGTGGGCATCCACATCGCAGGCGAAATCCGCTGGGCGCTGTGCAACGCCTACCCGGAGAACGACGTGCTGGGCGGCCTGCGCCACGTGGTCTTCACCTTCGTCGACATCACGGCGCTGCGCCAGATGCAGCAGCAGCAGCGGGCCCTGGAGCAGCAGCTGGCGCAGTCGCAGAAGATGGAGGCGCTGGGCACGCTGGCCGGTGGCGTGGCGCACGACTTCAACAACATCCTGGCCGCCATCCTGGGCAACGCCGACCTGGCACGCCAGGATCTACCAACGGGCCATCCGGCGCGGCAGAGCCTGCACGAAATCAGCAGTGCGGCGCGGCGCGGGCGCGAACTGGTGCGCCAGATCCTGGCTTTCAGCCGCCAGCAGCCGCTGGCGCGCACACCGGTCTGTCCCGACGCCATCGTCACCGAAACCTGCAGCCTGCTGCGCACCGCCATCGGCTCCAACGTCCAGCTGGTCAAGGAGGTGGCGCCGAACGGCCCGGCCATCCTCGCCGACGCGACCCGGCTGGGGCAGGTGCTGCTCAACCTGGGGACCAACGCGGTGCATGCGCTGCAAGGGCAGCCGGGCCGGATCGGGTTCCGCATCGACACCGTCGGGCCGGACGACCCGGCGCTGCCGCCAGCTTTGCTGGAGCCGTGCCGGCGCAGCGGCTTGGGTGCGGTCCGCATCGCCGTGAGCGACAACGGCTGCGGCATGGACGACGCCACGCGCGCGCGCATCTTCGAGCCCTTCTTCACCACCAAGCGCGTGGGCCAGGGCACGGGGCTGGGGCTGCCGATGGTGCTGGGCATTGTCGAGGCCCACGGCGGTGCGATCACGGTCGAGAGCCGGGCGGGCGAGGGCTCCACCTTCACCCTGTATTTCCCGGCCACCGCCGACAAGCCGCCGGCCCCCGAATCGGTACCGGAAGTGGTCTTCGCGGATGGCGGCACAATGGCTCCCATCCCCGGCGGCGAGCCGTCTCCGCCCGCACCCTTTTCAGTGGAGCCTCCAGCCATGTCCGACGACCCCAGCGCCGCACCTGCACACATCCTCTACCTGGACGACGACGACACCCTGGTGTTCCTGGTGCGCCGGCTGCTGGAGCGCCGGGGCTACAAGGTCACGGCGGTCTGCGACCAGCAGGAGGCGATCGACGCGGTGCGGGCCCAGCCGCAGGGCTTCCAGCTGCTGATGACGGACTACAACATGCCGGGCATGTCGGGCGTCGATGTGGCGCGCGAGGTGCTGGCCATCAATCCGGAACTGCCGGTGGCGGTGGCATCGGGCTACATCAGCGATGAGTTGCAGGCCGAAGCGGCGGCGGCTGGCGTGACCGAGGTGGTGTTCAAGACCGACGCGGTGGAGGCCTTCTGCGAGGTTGTGGCACGGCTCGTGTCCCCAAAAAACTGACCCACCCCCGCGCCGCCTGCGGCGTTACCCCCTCCAGGGGGCGATGCGATTGGCCCGGCAAAGCCGGTTCCACCGCATCCTTGCATCAGGCACTTGCGCCGGACAGGACTTTGGCGAAGATGGCGCTGTCGACGTTGCCGCCGCTGAGGCTGAGGCCGACGTTCAGGCCGCTCAGCGTTTCTTTTTCCTGCAGGGCCGCGGCCAGCGCGGCGGCGCCCGCGCCTTCGGCGACGTTGTGGGTGTCGGCGAAGACCGCGCGCATGGCCTGGGCCACTTCGTCGTCCGTCACCTGCACGATGTGGTCCAGCGCCGGCGCGAGGATCGCCAGCGCCTCGGCGTCGGCCACGCGGCAGGCCATGCCGTCGGCCAGCTGCGTCGTCACCGGCGCTTCCACTACCCGGCCGGCCGCGATCGAGTCGGCGTAGGTGGTGGCGTGCGCGCTGACCACGCCGACGATGCGCGCGCGGTGGCCCAGCGCCTGTTTCGCCGCAATGGCCGAACACGCGCCCGAGCCCTGGCCGATGGGCACATAGACCACGTCGAGCTGCGGCACGGCCTTGAAGAATTCCCACCAGTAGGTGCTCACGCCGCGCAGCAGGTCGCGGTGGAAGCTGGGCACCATGTGCGCGCCGCGCTCGGCCGCCAGCCGCATGGCGTGCTCGCGGCTTTCCTGGAAGTCGCTGCCGTGTTCGACCAGCTGCACGCCCAGCGCGCGCATGGCCGCGTTCTTCTCCACCGAGTTGCCGTGCGGCACGACGATGGTGCAGGCCACACCATGTTCGCGCGCCGCCCAGCCGATGCTCTGGCCATGGTTGCCGCGCGTGGCGCTGATCACTTCGCGCGGCCGTTCGCCGCGCTGTTGCAGCTGGTCGAAGTAGGTCAGCCCGCCCCGGATCTTGAACGCGCCCACCGGTGTGTGGTTCTCGTGCTTGAGCCAGCAGCCGGTGCCCAGCCGTTCGCTCAGCAGGCCCCAGCGGTATTGCGGCGTGGGCGGGACGCTGCGGTAGACCACCTGGGCGGCGGCTTCGATGTCGGTGAGGGTGGGCAGGTTCATGCGGGTGTGCTCGGGTTCAGGACCAGGGGTTGGCCATCGGCGGTGGTGAGGTCGGCCCGCAGACCGGCCGGGCCGGTGTGCACGGCCACGCCGTCCAGCCCGATGGCAGTCAGTGCGGCGGTCAGGCGCCCGGCGTCGGGGTGCTGCAGCGTCAGACCCTGCAGCCCCAGGTCGGCACCGGTCATGCCGTCGGCCGGGTGCGTGTCGCCCCACTGGATCAGCGTGGGCAGCGCACCGCCGAACAGGCGCTGGCCGTCGTCGCGCACGGTGATGCGCCAGCGCAGCAGTCCCTGCGGCGTGGGGCGCGAGGCGTCGATGACGGGGCCGCGCTCGATGCCCAGGGCGCGCAGCCGCGCACAGGCGGCATCGATGTCGGGCACGCTGGCCACCCAGTGGATCAGCTGCGGCCCCTCGCGCCGCAGGCGCTCGCGCAGGGCCGGGTCGTCGAGGTCGAACCAGCGCCGCAGCGGGGGCGGCCGGGTGGGTGTGGCCGCCGGATCGATGGCGATGATTTCGAGATAGGTCTTGGGGTGCACCGTGCTGTGCAGGCGCAGCAGCCGGTTGTGCGTGCCGAACAGCGCGTGGGCGCCGCCGGGTCCGGGCGTCAAGCCCAGCGTCGCTTCGCACCAGGCCACGCCCTCGGCCAGCGACGGCGCGGCCACCACCAGGTGGTCGATGCCGGCCCTGCTGGCCTGGTTCACAGCTGCACCGTGCCGGCGATGCAGGTGACGCTGGCGCCGCCGACCCAGACCGTGCCGTCCGCGGCGCGTTCGATGTGCACGCGGCCTTCGCGCGCCAGCGCCGTGCCCTGGGCCGCCACGTAGCGATCCGGGGCCAGGCCGGCGCCGATCAGCCACTGCGCCAGGGCCGCGTTCAGGCTGCCGGTCACCGGGTCTTCGGCCAGGCCGTTGTTGCCCGGGAAGAAGGCGCGCACCTCGAACTGCGTGTCACCCGCGTCCTGCGGGCCGACCACGCCGACCTTGCCGCGCGGGCCTACGACGCCGATGTCCAGCCCGGCCAGCACGGTGGTGTCGGGTTTGAGCGCCAGGACCTGCTCGGCGCTGCGCAGCGTCACGCCGCGCCAGTTGGGGCCGTTGTCACACCAGGCGTGCGCGGTGATGTCCTCGCGCGCCACGCCCAGGCCGCGGGCGATGAGCGTCACGTCGGCCTCGTCCAGCGGGCCGCTCTTGATCAGCGGCGGTGCGGCAAACGCCAGACGGTTTCCGTCGCGGCGCAGCTTCACCAGCCCCACCCCACATTCCTGCACCACGTGCTCGCCGCGCGGCACACCGCCCGCTTCCAGCCAGGCGTGGCAGCTGCCCAGCGTGGGGTGGCCGGCAAACGGCAGTTCACGGCCCGGACAGAAGATGCGCACGCGGTAGTCGGCGCCGGCGGCGGCCCCTTCGGGCGTGGGCGGCAGCAGGAAGGTGCACTCCGACAGGTTGGTCCAGTTCGTGAAGTGCTGCATCTGCTCGGTCGACAGGCCGCTGCCGTCCAGCACCACGGCCAGCGGGTTGCCGCGGTAGGGCGTGGTGGTGAAGACGTCGACTTGTTTGAACGGGCGTTGCTGCATGAAGGCTCTCCGGGATCAGGACAGGGGCAGGTCGAGCACGCCGCGGCTGGCGGGCAGCGCCAGCCACTGCGCGTACCAGCGCTCCAGGTGCGGCCAGGCCGGGCGCGGCAGCGGCAGGCCCCACCAGCGGTGCACCTCGCAGGCGATGGGGATGTCGGCCATGGTCAGCGCGTCGCCGGCCATGAAGGGCTGGCGCGCGAGGTGCTCGTCCAGCTGTGCGAACAGCGGCTCGGTGGCCGCCACCGACGCAGCGATCACGGCCGGGTCGCGCTGCGCCTCGGGCGTGCGGATCAGCTGCTTGAAGCCGGGGCTGCCGGCCGGGTTGAGCGTGGTCTGCTGCCAGTCCATCCAGCGCTCGGCGTCGGCGCGGCGCTGCAGGTCCTGAGGGTAGAGCGGCGAAGCCTCACGGGCGAACAGGTAGCGCACGATGGCGTTCGATTCCCAGAGCGTGAAGTCACCGTCTTCCAGCAGCGGCACCAGGCCGTTGGGGTTCTTGGCGCGGTAGTCCGGCGTGTTCACCACGCCGTAGCTCAGCCCCGCATCGATGCGCTCGAATGGCACGCCCAGTACCTGGGCGCACAGCACCACCTTGCGCACATTGATCGAACTCAGCCGGCCCCAGATGCGCAGCATGTCTCAGTCTCCGCCGGGCCGCCCCAAGGCGACTGACGCCCCCTCGGGGGGCAGCGAAGCACACGAAGTGGCGAGCGTGGGGGTCATTTCAGCCCTTGACGGCTTCGCGGATGGCGTCGGCCAGCGCCTGGATGCCGATGCGGATCTGCTCCTCGCTCGCCGTCACGAAGGACAGGCGCATGGTGCGCGGGTCGCCCTGGTCGGCGTAGAACGCGGCGCCGGGCACGAAGGCCACGCCCTTGTCCACGGCCTTGGGCAGCAGGTCCACCGCGTCCACCCCTTCGGGCAGCCGCGCCCAGAGGAACATGCCGCCCACGGGCGAGTTCCACTGCACGTCCAGCCCGGCCATGTCCTTCTTCAGGGCGTCCAGCATCACCTCGCACTGGTGCTTGTAGAGCGCGCGGATGGTGGGCACGTGGCGGTCGATGAAGCCGTCCTTGAGCACTTCGGCCACCATGCGCTGGTTGAAGGTGGGGCTGTGCAGGTCGGCCGCCTGCTTGGCCTGCAGCAGCTTGGGCATGATGGCCTTGGGCGCCACCACGTAGCCCAGGCGCAGGCCGGGGGCCAGCACCTTCGAGAACGAGCCCAGGTAGATGCAGCCTTCGGGGTTGCGCGCGGTCAGTGGCTTGGGCGGCGGCTGGTCGAACCACAGGTCGCCGTAGGGGTTGTCTTCGATGACCGGCAGGCCTGCGGCCTGTGCGGCGTCCACCAGGGCCTGGCGGCGCGCCTCGCTCATGGTGCGGCCGGTGGGGTTCTGGAAGTTGGGCAGCACGTAGAGGAAGCGCGCGCCCGGCGCCTTCTTCGCCAGGTCGGCCACATCAATGCCCTCGTCGTCGCTGTCCACACTGACGATCTTGGGCTCCATCGGCGTGAAGGCCTGCAGCGCGCCCAGGTAGGTGGGCGTCTCGACCAGCACCGTGCTGCCCTCGTCGATCAGCACCTTGGCCACCAGGTCCAGGCCCTGCTGGCTGCCGGTGGTGATGAGCACCTGGTCCGGGCTCACGTCCCAGGGCAGCTGGCCGGCGATCCACTCGCGCAGAGCCGGCAGGCCCTCGCTGGCGGCGTACTGCAGCGCGGCGGCGCCGTCGGTTTTCAGCACGGCGTCGCAGGCGGAGGCGAAGGCCTGGACCGGGAAGGTCCTGGGCGAGGGCAGGCCGCCGGCAAAGCTGATGATGCCGGGCTTCTCGGTGACCTTGAGGATTTCGCGGATCACCGAGGGGTTCATCTTGTGGGCGCGTTTTGCGAGGGTCCAGTGGGCGCTCATGGGCGGTTCTCCGGGTGGGATGGTGGTTGTCGGGGTATGGGGGCGGCCATGCGCCGGCCCATGAAGACGGTGGCGACCACGGCCAGGGCAAAGCCCAGCGTGATGGCGTCCAGCGATTCTCCCAGCAGTGGCACGGCCGCCAGGATGCTGACAAAGGGCTGCAGCAGCTGGGTCTGGCTCACACGCAGCGCGCCGCCCAGGGCCAGACCGCGGAACCAGGCGAAGAAGCCGGCCCACATGGAAAACACGCCCACATAACCCAGCGCCAGCCAGGCCGACAGGTGGATCGGCTGTTCGGGCCAGGTCAGCAGCGCACCCGGCACGGTCAGCGGCAGGGCCATCACGCAGACCCAGCTGATCACGCGCTCGGCCCCCAGCGAGGGCGTCACCTTGGCGCCTCCCACGTAGCCCAGCGCCGCGGCCAGCACCGCGCCGAGCAGCAGCGCGTCGGCCCATGTCAGTCCGAAGCCGTGTCCCGCCTGCACCGCACGGATCAGGCTGTAGGCCGCGACCAGCGCGCTGCCCAGCACCGCGAACAGCCAGAAGCCCAGCCGCGCGCGCTGGTGCATCAGCCAGGCCGCCACCGCGGCGGTGGCCAGCGGCAGCAGGGCGGTGATGACGGCGGCGTGGCTGGCCGTGACGTGGCGCAACGCCCAGCCCAGCAGCAGCGGGTAGCCGATGGCGTTGCCCGCCAGCGAGAGCAGCAGCGGCCTGCGTTCGGCCGCCGTCGGCAGGCGCGAGCGGGTGGCCAGCAGGTAGACGGCCGACAGGCCGCCCGCCAGCGCGGCACGTGCCCAGGTCACGAACCAGGGCGAGAGCTGGGGCGCGTCGGCAGTGCCGGTGGCCAGGCGGGTCATGGGCAGCGTGAGCGCGAACACCACCACGCCGACCAGGCCCAGCCAGAGGCCGAGGGTGGCGTCGCTCATGCGGTGGTGCGGCAGCGTGGTGGTGGTCGTCATGCCGCGCCCCCGTTCAGGCCCGCACCACCCAGCAGCATCCACGCGGCCGTCAGCACCAGGGCCAGCGCCATCCCGCGGTTGAACACCAGCAGGCGCGCGCCGGTGGGCTGGCCATGAACCACCGGCCCGGCCAGCCAGTGGCGCAGCAGGGAGCCGACCAGCGCGTAGCTGAGATTGCTGAAGAAGGCAAAAGCCAGCAGCACCGGCAGCACCGCGACGAAGCGCTGCTGGGCGTCGGCCTGGCCGGCGATCCAGCCCGCGACGATGGACAGCGCCAGCATCCAAGCCTTGATGTTGAGAAACTGCAGACCGACACCCTGCCAGAAGCCCACGTTCAACCGCGAGCTGTCCACCGAACTGAGCGACCGGCTGCCCCACAGCCGCCGCGCCAGCCACAGCAGGTAGACCGTGCCGCCCAGCAGGATGGCCCAGCGCAGCGCCGGCACCGCGACCACCAGCGAACCCACGCCCGCCGCACACAGCGTGAAGAGCAGGCCCCAGCCCACAGGCACCGCGGCAATGAAGCGCAGTGCCCGTGGCAGGCCGCCGTTGGCCGCCAGCGCCGTGGACAGCGTGGTGTTGGGGCCGGGCGTGAAGCTGGTGGCCGTGGCCAGCACCAGCAGGGCGCTGAACTCGCTGGCGGTCATGGCTGCACCGAGAGGACTTGTGGGGACATGCAATGCACTTTATCCTTGTGGGCCATACACAAACCATACAGATGGCCGGGTCACGGAATGAATCTGTGTGGTTCATGAGGGCCATACACCGCATGTTCCATAGCAAGGATTCCAGAGACACCGCGCCGGACGCCACGGCGGTTGCGGCGCTGACCCGGACCGCTGCCCAGACGCTCACCGAACAGCTGGCCGAGCGCTTCGCCGCCCGCATCCGCGACCGCCTGCTGGCCCCGGGCGCGCGCCTGCCCAGCGTGCGCCAGTGCGCGGCGCAGCACGGCCTGAACCCGTCCACCGTGGTGGCGGCCTACGACCTGCTGCTGGCCCAGGGCCTGGTGGAGGCCCGGCCCCACCGGGGCTTCTTCGTGCGCGAGCGGGCGCCGCTGCGCGACGCCGATGCGGCGGCGCCGGCCGCAGCGCCCGCCGCACTGCGCAGGGCCGCGCCGCTGTCGGCCGCCACGCTGATCCGCGGCATGTTCCACCCCAGCGGCAGCCTGCCCCAGCCCGGCATGGGGGTGCTGCCGCCCGAGTGGCTCGAATCGAGCTTTATGCCCGCCGCGGTGCGCAAGGTCAGCGGCCAGAAGGCACTGGCCGAGAGTTCGCTGCGCTACGGCGAGCCCATGGGCGACGGTCACCTGCGCCGCGTGCTGGCGGCGCGGCTGCAGAGCCTGGGCCTGCCGGCCGACCCGACGCAGATCATCACCACCGTGGGGGCCACGCACGCCCTGGACATCGTCAGTCGCACCCTGCTCAAACCGGGCGACGCCGTGATGGTCGAGGAGCCTGGCTGGGCGGTGGAGTTCGCGCGGCTCGATGCGCTGGGCATGCGCATCCTGCCGGTGCCGCGCGGGCCGGCCGGCCCCGACCTGGCGGTGATGGCGCGCTACTGCGAGGCACACGCACCCAAGCTGTTCGTGAGCGTCAGCGTGCTGCACAACCCCACGGGCTACTGCCTCTCGCCCGCCAGCGCGCACCGCGTGCTGCAGCTGGCGCAGCAGCACGACTTCCACATCGTCGAGGACGACACCTACAGCCACATTGCGCCCGAACACGCCACCCGCATGAGCGTGCTCGACGGTCTGCGGCGCACCATCTACGTCAGCGGTTTCGCCAAGATCCTGGCGCCCAACTGGCGCGTGGGTTACCTGGTGGCGCCGCCGGAGCTGACCGAGCGACTGCTGGACACCAAGCTGCTGGCGACGCTGACCACGCCCAGCCTGCTGGAGCGCGCGCTGGCGCACTGCATCGAGAGCGGTCAGCTGCGCCGCCACGCCGAGCGCATCCGCACCCGGCTGGACGCCGCGCGCAGCCGCAGCGTGAAGCTGGCACAGGCGGCGGGCTGTCGCTTCGTGGCCGAGCCTTCGGGCCTGTTCGGCTGGGTCGACACGGGCGTGGACACCGAGGCGCTGGCGCAGCGCATGCTGGACGAGGACTACCTGATCGCGCCCGGGGCGCTGTTCCACGCGGCGCGCGCGCCCAGCACGCTGATGCGCATCAACTTCGCGACCACGCAGGACGCGGCGTTCTGGAAGGTGTTCAGGCGCCTGGTGGCGAGCTGAGCAGCGCCGCAAGGGCCTGGGGGGGCGGCCATCCGTCTGCGCCACCCGTGCGGTTCGGCGGGCGTGGTCAGGGGCAGCGGCCGGTCGCTTGGGGTTCTCACGTGCCGCCCAGCGCCTGCCAGCGCTCCAGGGCCTGCATCCATTCCTCTTCTATTTCCGCATGGCGGGCGCTGAGTTGAGTCGCCCGGGAGGCATCGGTGGCAAACAGCTGGCCGCCGGCCAGGGCACTGTCGATCGCAGCCTGCTCGTCCTCCAGCGCCTTGATCTTCGCGGGCAGGTCATCGAACTCGCGTTGCTCCTTGTAGCTGAGCTTGCGTTTGCCCGCGGCAGGGGGGCTGGCCGGTGCTGGCGCCGGTGCGGCTGCCTCCAGTGGCTTGGCCGGTTCCGGTGCGCGCTGGCGCTGCAGCTCCTGCGCACGCGTCGACTGGGTCAGCCAGTCCTCCACGTCGCCGACATACTCGCGCCAGACCCCATCGCCTTCGCTGACGATGGTGCTGGTGACCACGTTGTCCAGAAACCGCCGGTCGTGGCTGACCAGGAACACCGTGCCTTCGTACTGCTGCAGCAGGTCTTCCAGCAGTTCCAGGGTGTCGATGTCCAGGTCGTTGGTCGGCTCGTCCAGCACCAGCACGTTGGCCGGCCGGGCGAACAGGCGCGCCAGCAGCAGGCGGTTGCGCTCTCCTCCAGAGAGCGTGCGCACCGGTGCGTTGGCCCGGGCGGGCGAGAACAGAAAGTCGTTCAGGTAGCTCTTGACGTGGGTGCGGCGATTGCCGATCTCGATCCACTCGCTGCCCGGGCTGATGAAGTCCTCCAGCGTGGCGTCCAGGTTCACCTGGTCGCGCAACTGGTCGAAATAGGCCACGCTGATCTGGCTGCCCTGCCGCACAGTGCCGCTGTCGGGTGAGAGTTCGCCCAGGATCAGCTTGAGCAGCGTGGTCTTGCCGGCGCCGTTGGGGCCGATCAGGCCAACCTTGTCTCCGCGCAGGATGGTGGCGCTGAAGTCGCGCACCACGGTGCGGATGCCTCCATCGGCGGAAGGGAAGGACTTGGACACCCGGTCCAGTTCCGCGACGATCTTGCCGCTGGCACCCCCGCTGGCCACCTCCAGCCGCACCCGACCCACGGCGTCGCGCCGCTGGGCGCGCTGCTCGCGCAGGCGTTCCAGCCGCGTGATGCGTCCCTGTGCACGGGTGCGGCGGGCTTCCACGCCCTTGCGGATCCACACCTCCTCCTGGGCCAGCAGCTTGTCGGCCCGGGCATTGATCACGGCCTCCTGGGCCAGTTGCTCTTCCTTGAGTGCCTGGTACTGGGCGAAGTTGCCCGGGTAGCTCAGCAGCCGCCCCCGGTCCAGCTCGACCATGCGGGTGACCACCCGGTCGAGAAAGGCCCGGTCGTGGCTGATGGTGACCACGCTGCCGCGGTACTCCAGCAACAGGTCCTCCAGCCAGGTGATGCTGTCCATGTCCAGGTGGTTGGTCGGTTCGTCCAGCAGCAGCACATCGGGGCGGCTCACCAGGGCCTGAGCCAGTGCCACCCGCTTGCGGTTGCCTCCAGAGAGCTGACCCACCGTGTGGTTGCCATCAAGATGGAGCCTCTGCAACGTCTCCTCAACCCGCTGTTCCCAGTTCCATGCGTTAAGCGCTTCAATCCTGCCCTGGAGCAAGTCCAGGTCCAGTCCTTCCGCGCCGCTGAGGTAGAGGTCCCTGGCTTGGCGGGCTTCAGCCAGACCCAGGCTGGCCGCCTCGAACACTGACGCCGACGGGTCCAGATCCGGCTCTTGCGGGACATAGGCGACTCGCAGCCCCGTTTGCACCTG
>NZ_CP037867.1:3260000-4442500 GCF_004353865.1 Hydrogenophaga pseudoflava | reverse complement strand
CCTAGGTCCATTATCTGGATCGGGGACAGTGCATGGTAGGCAGTTTGACTGGGGCGGTCTCCTCCCAAAGTGTAACGGAGGAGTTCGAAGGTACGCTAGGTACGGTCGGACATCGTGCTAATAGTGCAATGGCATAAGCGTGCTTAACTGCGAGACTGACAAGTCGAGCAGATGCGAAAGCAGGACATAGTGATCCGGTGGTTCTGTATGGAAGGGCCATCGCTCAACGGATAAAAGGTACTCTGGGGATAACAGGCTGATACCGCCCAAGAGTTCATATCGACGGCGGTGTTTGGCACCTCGATGTCGGCTCATCTCATCCTGGGGCTGTAGCCGGTCCCAAGGGTATGGCTGTTCGCCATTTAAAGAGGTACGTGAGCTGGGTTTAAAACGTCGTGAGACAGTTTGGTCCCTATCTTCCGTGGGCGCTGCAGATTTGAGGAAGCCTGCTCCTAGTACGAGAGGACCGGAGTGGACGCACCTCTGGTGTACCGGTTGTCACGCCAGTGGCATTGCCGGGTAGCTAAGTGCGGAAGAGATAACCGCTGAAAGCATCTAAGCGGGAAACTCGTTCCAAGATTAGATCTGCCGGGGCCTTGAGCCCCCTAAAGGGTCGTTGAAGACCACGACGTTGATAGGTCGGGTGTGGAAGCGCAGCAATGCGTTAAGCTAACCGATACTAATTGCCCGTGAGGCTTGACCCTATAACTTTGACGAAACCACGTGTCTGAAAAGACGGTTCGTGCAAATGTCTTATGCCCTCATGACTAATATCATGACGTTGGCAGCAATCAAAAAAGCTGATTACAGACTCTATGAATTCGTCTGGCTGAACAGTCCGTTCAGCCAGGCAACAAGTTATGCCTGACGACCATAGCGAGTTGGTCCCACTCCTTCCCATCCCGAACAGGACAGTGAAACGACTTTGCGCCGATGATAGTGCGGGTTCCCGTGTGAAAGTAGGTCATCGTCAGGCTATTATTGAGCAAGGCCCCAAGTAGAGATACTTGGGGCCTTTTGCTTTTTGAGCATAAAAAACAGAGCTTGATGTTCTAGAGATCGAGAATCAAGTCGCCTTCGCGCTTGATGGCTTGACTGCGCTCTAGGTCGAAAATCAGCTCTTCGAGCCATTGTGTGCGTGCTGGTTCTTTAGACGATGCGGCCTTGGCGAGATACGGGGTCTGCTCAACCCATCGAAGCAGGTGCTGAAAGTTGATGCTCTTGCATTCGAGTAGCTTGAACTTAATAAGCACCTTGTGTGCGTGCCTCAGGTGCTGTTCAGGGAATTCCATGAAACGCCGCAGGCGGCTTCTCGCTCGCTCCAGCGCCAATTGAAGGTCTTCGAACGCACCACCATGGCCCGGAATGATGACCTCAGGCGAAAGCGACTCGATGCAATCCAAGGTCTGCCCGACTTCGTCAAAGGCGGATAGACCTTCGAGTTCCGGAAACACCACGCCAAAGCCGTTTTGCCAGAGCGCGTCAGCAGAAAGAAGAACACTGTTGTCGGGTTGAAAAAGAACGATCGCGTGTGGATCGTGTCCCTTGGCACCGTGGACTTCCCACGTCCAGTCCCCGAGCCGCAGGTTCTCTCCCGGGCGAACAATGCCATCGAATGAAAAGCGAGGGCACTGCTGTCCCGTGCTGGCATAGCTGAGCGCTTCGGTGTCCCACAGCCGAACCGCCTCTGCCGACCCTGAAGGAATCAGCGTTTGCAGAGCGGGGTGACGGCGCTGCAGTGCGGCATTGCCTCCGCAGTGATCGCTGTGAAGATGTGTATTCAGGAGCAAACCGAGGCGCCTTCCTCCAAGCCCTTTTTCCACTAGGTCCACGGTCTGGTCGGCGTGGGTGCAGTAGCCGGAGTCGATGAGCGCTGAGGCTCCGCTGGAACCTGTGATCAGGATGTTGTTGGACGAAAGCCATCCACGTTCAAACAGCGTTGCACCAATGCGGGTGAGGCGCTCACGGGCAGTTGAAGAAAGCACGAGTGGACGCCCTGAGGTCAGGTGCGCAGGGCGCGGCGGAGGATCTTGCCCACATTGCTCTTGGGGAGCTCATCGCGAAACTCGATGTATTTGGGCCGCTTGTACCCGGTGAGGTTGTCGTGGCAGAACCTGGCCACATCCTCCTCCCGGAGTGTGGGGTCGCTGCGAACCACGAAGACCTTGACCGCCTCGCCTTGTTTGGCGTCTTCGACACCAACCGCGGCGCATTCAAGCACGCCCGGGAACAACGAAATCACATTCTCGAGTTCGCTGGGAAAGACATTGAACCCTGACACCAGAATCATGTCCTTCTTTCGATCGACGATGCGGGTGTAACCGCGTTCGTCCATCACGCCGATGTCGCCGGTTCGCATGAACCCATCTGCCGTGAACGCGCGTTCGGTTTCTTCAGGTTGTCGGTAGTAGCCGCGCATGACGTTGGGGCCCCGGATGCAGATCTCTCCGGACTCGCCGACAGGGAGGCTGGCACCGGCCTCGTCCTTGATGGCGATGTCAATGCCGGGCAAGGGTAGGCCGATCGTTCCGCTGAACTGCCGGCTGGTTACCGGGTTGTTGGTGCCAATGGCGCAGGTCTCGCTCATGCCCCAGCCTTCAACCATCGCGCAGCCCGTGACGGCCATCCAGTGCCGAGCCGTGCCTTCGGAGGCGGCCATGCCACCTGCCTGCGACATCAGCAGAGAAGAAAAATCCAGCTGCCTGAAGCGCGGGTTCTGCAGCAGCGCATTGAACAGTGTGTTGACCGCCGGCAGCAGATGAAAAGGTCGCTTCGACAGGGTTTCGACGAACCTGGAAACATCGCGCGGATTGGGAACCAGGGTCATGTGGGCGCCCCAACGGATCGCCAGAAGTGACAGGGTCAGAGCGAAGATGTGATAAAGCGGCAAGGCAGCAATGCCGTTGATGTTGCGCACATCGCCGATTCGTCCAAGCGCCGGACGGAACCAGGCTTCGGCTTGCAAAGTGGCGGCGATGATATTGCGATGCGTCAGCTCCGCTCCCTTGGACAGCCCCGTGGTGCCGCCTGTGTATTGCAAGAAGGCGGTATTGTCGTGGCAGGCTTGACTCGCGCGAAACGACAGCCTGCTGCCCTCGTCCAGGGCCTGGCGGAAGCTGACGATGGTGCGTGGGCCGGTCGCACCGGTCAGTGCCAGCCGATATGGCTTGACCATTTTTGACAAGTGCCGCACGGCGAAGCTGATCCAGCGCCCGTACCAGAAGCCCAGCATGTCCCCCATGCTGGCAACGACCACGTGGCGGATGGAGGTGTGCTCGATCACCTCTTCCAGCGTTGCTGCAAAGTTCTCAAGGATCACGATGGCCTCGGCGCCCGAGTCCCTGAGCTGGTGCTCCAGTTCGCGCGCGGTGTAGAGCGGATTGACGTTCACCACTGTGAACCCTGCGCGGATGATGGCGGTCATCGCGACGAGGAACTGCGGAATGTTGGGCAACATGACCGCGACGCGCGCATCGGCCGGAAGGTCTCGGGCCTGCAGCCATGCGCCCAGCGCAGCGCTGTGCTCATCGAGCTCTCCGTACGTCATCCAGCGCTCCATGCAGACACTGACTGGTCGCCAGGCGTTCTTCTTCAGAGACTCTTCGAGCAGTGCGGCCAGAGACCGGTACTGTGAGGGATCGATGTCGTGCGGCACACCGTCTGGATAGTGGGCCAGCCAGGGGCGCGAGAGGGTTTCCGGGGTAGCGAGGTCCATGCAGCGATTCTGATGGTCCCGCTCCCGCCCAGCCTCAGGGCCAGCCCTAGGGCCCTGTCGCACAAAGCTCAGCGCCGAGCGCGGCAGCGCAAACCGTGAGGTCATCGCTGAACAGCGCATCGATCCAGCGCCGTTCGCGCGCTGCAATGATCGAGAGGAAGGGGCGGGCGTCCCCCAACTCGGCAAATGCGGCGAAGCCAGCTTCGAGAAAATGCTGCAGATCGGACAGCCCGGCCGCCTGAGCAGGGCGCCGCATCATCTTGAGCAACATCAGCAAGGATTTGCTGCGCGTCAGCCGTTGCAGTTCAAGTCCCATGTGCCCGACAACACCCAGTTGCCGCTCACGGGCCTCTCGCCGCCCGGTCGCCCGCCAGGCTTGCACGTAACGCTTCGCGGGGGACTCCTTCGGATCCTGCGCCAGCCAGTGCATCGCCATAGTGTGATCAAGGGTCTCGGTCAGTGCGTGCATCTCGGCCAGGTCCACGGACAACTCGGACACCGCTTCCGGGAACAGGCGCTCGATGGCCCCGGCAATCCGCCCGAACTGGGCATCGCGCTGGCAGAAGTCGTGGTCGCCGTACAGCTCGTCGAGGAAGAAGCGAGCCGCGGCGCCCTGCACCCGGTGTGCGAGCACATCGGCGTAGGTGCCTTGAAAACGCTGAGCCTGGAGACGTTTGATCGCAGACACCGCGGCGTTGATTCCGTCGCTGCGGGCTTGCGTGCGCAGCGCGTCGACGGTGGCGAGATGGGCCCGGATGCGGTCGGCGGCGGAAGCTTGCGGCATGGTGGTCGGAGTCTATCGCCGCCATGCACGGCGCCTTAGTGACTGGTCTCTAGGGCGACGGAGACCGTCCAGATGCCGGCCATGACATAGTGCTGCTCATGCAGCACCCACACCCTTCCGGCATGGCGGCGACGCCCTCAAGCTCGACATTGGCCCGCTTGCAGCAACTCATCGTGTTCGCCACCGTGGGACTGTTCGCCGGGTGGATGGCCTGGAGCTGGGGGCGACCGGGCTGGGCTGTGGCCGTCGGAGGCGTGCTGCTGCTGTTCGGCTATGCGCTGGTGCTGGGGCTGGAGTTCTTCGCCGTCGCCCATGTGAACCGCCACGATCCTGCGCCCCAGGCGACCGCCCGCACCCTGGTGAAAGCCTGGTGGCGCGAAGTGCAGGCGGCGCCGCGGGTGTTTTCCTGGCGCCAGCCGTTTCGATGGTGGTGTCTGCCGGACGATCACGCCGCCGGGGCAACGGGTCAGCCGGCCGTGGTCTTCGTGCACGGCTTCGTCTGCAACCGTGGCTTCTGGTTGCCGTGGATGCAGAGGCTGCGCTCGCGCGGACTGCGGTACACCAGCGTCAACCTGGAGCCGGTCTTTGGGTCGATCGACGACTACATCCCGCTGATCGATGAGGCCGTGCGGCGCGCCCATGCGCTGACCGGCGTGGCGCCTGTGCTGGTGTGCCACAGCATGGGGGGGCTGGCGGTGCGCGCCTGGCGCGCCGCGACGCCCGATGCCGACAACTTGGTGCGCCACATCGTCACCATCGGTTCACCGCACCACGGCACCTGGCTGGCGCAGTTCAGCCACGTGCCGAACGGGCGGCAGATGCGGCAGGATGGCCCCTGGCTGCGGGCACTGCGGCAGCTCGAGGCACAGCGCTGGCCCACAGGCACCTACGCGCCGTTCACCTGCTGGTACTCCAGCGCCGACAACATCGTGTTCCCAGCCTCAACGGCCACTCTGCCCGGGGCCGACAACCGCTTCGTCCACGGCCAGCCGCATGTCGCCATGGCTTTTGCGGACGAGGTGATGGAAGGGACGCTGTCCCTTCCGGCGCTCCAGGGGGGGCTCAGTCCTTGAGCACGCCGCGGCGCATCTGGTCGAGCTCCATGGTCTCGAACAAGGCCTTGAAGTTGCCTTCGCCGAAGCCCTGGTTGCCTTTGCGCTGGATGAACTCGAAGAAGATCGGGCCGAGCTGGTTCTCGCTGAAGATCTGCAGCAGCAGCTCGCCCGGCGCGCCGTCCACCAGGATGTTGCGGGCCTTGAGCGCCTCAATGTCCTCGCCGTGGTTCGGGATGCGCTTGGGCAGCAGCTCGTAGTAGGTCTCGCTGGTGTTCAGCAGCTTCAGACCTTCCATCTGCAGCGCGTCGACCGTGTCGTAGAGGTTGGTCGAGGCCAGCGCGATGTGCTGGATGCCCTCGCCCTGGTAGCGATCCAGGTACTCCTGGATCTGGCCGGCCTTGTCGTTGCCTTCCTCGTTGATGGGGATGCGGATCTTGCCGCAGGGGCTGGTCATGGCCTTGCTCTTGATGCCGGTCTGCTGGCCTTCCAGATCGAAGTAGCGCACCTCGCGGAAGTTGAACAGTCGCTCGTAGAAACCGGCCCACTCAGCCATTCGGCCGCGGTGCACATTGTGGGTCAGGTGGTCGATGACCGTCAGGCCGTGGCCCACCGGGTTCAGCTCGGCGCCGGGCAGCGGATAGAAGTCCACGTCGTAGAAGCCGATGTTGCCGATCTCGCCTTCCTTGGCGCCGTTCTTGCCGCGCCAGCGGTCGATGAAATAGATGATCGAGTCGCCGATGCCCTTGATGGCCGGGATGTTCAGCTCGCCCGGCCCTGCGGCGTTGGCGTAGCCCCAGGCGCCCAGCGAGATGGCGCGCTCGTAGGCGGCCTTGGCGTCCTGCACGCGGAAGGCGATCGCGCAGACGCTGGGGCCGTGCAGGCGCGCGAAGCGCTGGGCAAAGCTGTCGGGCTCGGCGTTGATGATGAAGTTGATGCCGCCCTGGCGGTACAGCGTCACGTTCTTGTGGCGGTGCTTGGCGATCGGCTTGAAGCCCATGCGCTCGAACAGCGCACCCATCGCCGCCGGGTCCGGTGCGGCGTATTCGATGAATTCAAAGCCGTCGGTGCCCATGGGGTTGTCCCAGGTGCTCAGGGCGGTCGTTGCGGAAGCGGGCAGGCTGGCGTTCATGGTGGTCTCCTTTGTGATCGGGCTGAATGCGCCACTGTAGAAGCGCAGGGTCGCACGATCGCTGCGAAATGGGGCGTGCCACTGGTCCAGATTGCAGTATTCCTGCAAAATGATGTGCATGCAAGCACTGGACAAGCTCGATCGCCACATCCTGCGCAGCCTTCAGGCCGACGGGCGCGCCACCTACGACCAGATCGCCGAGGCGGTGGGGCTGTCGCCCAGCGCGGTGCTGCGACGGGTCAAGCGGCTCGAAGAGGCGGGGGTGATCGACCGCTATGTGGCGTTGGTCAAGCCCGAAGCCGTGGGTCTGGGCCTGACCGCCTGGGTGAACGTGCGGCTGGAAAAGCATAGCGGTGCGGCCAAGCGCAACCCGATGGACGAGTTCCGCGCCAGCGTGATGGGCTGGCCCGAGGTGGTGGAATGCGCCGCGCTGACCGGCGAGATGGACTTCCTGCTGCGCCTGGTGGTGGCCGACATGGCCGCCTACTCGCGCTTCATGATGGACGTGCTGCTGCGCCACCCCAGCGTGCAGGACTGCAAGACCAGTTTCGTGATGGACCGGGTCAAGAGCACCACCGCCTTGCCGGTCTGACGCCGTTCATCGGGCATTTCCGGATTTAGAGCCATACGACCTTGTCGATATAGGGAAAACCCTTACATTCACGCCATGTCGAACGACGCCACCGCCACCCCCGCACCGGAACGCACGCCCACGGCCGCCAGCGCTGCGGTGCCGATCCGTTCCATTGGCCGCTCCCACGCGGCGAGCATCCAGGCGCACCTGCTGGCGCTGACGCCCCACGACCGCTACCTCCGCTTCGGCTACGCCGCCAACGACGAGCAGATCGCCCGTTACGTGGACAAGCTCAACTTCGGGCGCGACGAACTGTTCGGCATCTTCAACCGCAAGCTGGAACTGATCGCCATGGCGCACCTGGCCTACTCGATCGACCCGAGCTGCGCCAGCTGCGCGGAGTTCGGTGTGTCGGTGTCGAAGTCGGCTCGCGGCCGGGGCTATGGCAGCCGCCTGTTCGAGCGGGCTGTGATGCATGCGCGCAATGAAGGCGTGAGCCAGCTGTTCATCCACGCGTTGTCCGAAAACACTGCGATGCTGCGCATCGCCCGCAAGGCGGGCGCGTCGATCGAGCGCGAAGGTCCCGAGGCCGAGGCGCACCTGCGCCTGCCGCCGGCCGATTTCGACTCCCGCGTCACCGAGCTCATCGATGAGCAGCTGGCCCTGACCAACTACCAGCTCAAGGCCCAGGCCAAGAACTTCTGGGACGCGCTGGCGCTGCTGCAGGAAATCCGGCAGGGCGTGCGCGATTCGCGCGACCGGATGAAGTGACCCCCCCTGCGCCGCTGACGCGGCGTCTGGCCGGTGTCACGGCCTTGCGGTATCCTTTGCCGCTGTTTCAACCACCCCCTCTCCCCAGTGGCCGACAACCCCCCCAGTACGGGGCCGCAGCGCAGCCTGCGGCATGAAGACAAACGTGGATTCCTGCAGAAGCTCGCGGAATTCATCCACCCCGGGCCCGACTCCAAGGACGAGCTGATCGAGACGCTCGCCGAGGCCGAGGACAACGACATCATCAACGCCGAATCGCGCGTCATGCTCGAAGGCGTGATCCGCATCGCCGACATGAGTGCGGGCGACGTGATGGTGGCGGCACCGCGCATGGACGTGCTCGACATCGACGCACCGTTCGACGAGCTGCTGCACCTGGTCATCGGCACCGCGCACTCGCGCTTCCCGGTCTACGAGGGCGAGCGCGAGAACATCATCGGCATCCTGCTGGCCAAGGACCTGCTCAAGCTGCAGCGGGCGCCCGAGCTCAACATCCGCGCCCTGCTGCGCCCGGCCACCTTCGTGCCCGAGAGCAAGGGGCTCAACGACCTGCTGCGCGAATTCCGCGGCAACCGCAACCACCTGGCCATCGTCATCGACGAGTTCGGCCGCGTGGCCGGACTCATCACCATCGAGGACGTGCTCGAGGAGATCGTCGGCGAGATCGAGGACGAGTTTGATGTGGCCGAAGATGACGGCGACATCTTCGCCCTGGCGGACGGCACCTGGCGCGTCAGCGGCGACACCGCCATCGAACGCATCAACGAGTCCTTCGGCCTGAAGCTGGCCGATGACGGCTTCGACACCATCGGCGGCCTGATCGCCCACACCATGGGCCACGTGCCCAAGCGCGGCGAGATGCACGAGCTCGACAGTCTGCGCTTTGTCGTGCTGCACACCAAGGGCGGCGCGGTGAAGTGGTTCAAGGTGATGCCCGTGCCCACCGGCGCCTGACCCCCCGGCCCATGCGCAGCCTGTTCGGCAACCTGCACACGCCCTCCAGTCTGTCCCCGTTGACGGGCCTGCCGCCCGGCCGCCCGGCGCGGGGCTCGGGTGTGTTCTGGTTCCTGGTCTGTGTGCTGGGTGGTGCCCTGCAGGCCGCCTCGCTCGCCTGGCCGTGGCCGGCCTGGGCGCCGCCCGGTGTCGTGGCCGGGGCGCCTTCGGGCTGGCTGCAGATCGTCTCGCTGGCCCTGCTGGTGTTTGCGCTGCGCCACGCCCACCGCAACGGCCAAGGCTTCTGGCGCGGCTGGGTGTTCGCCTGGGTCTGGCTGGCCGGCAGCCTCTGGTGGCTGTATGTCTCGATGCACACCTACGGCGGTCTGGCGTCGTGGATGGCAGTGCTTGCCGTGGCGGCGCTGTCCGGCGCGCTGGCCCTGTTCTACGGGCTGGTGGCGTGGGCGCTGTGCGCCTGGGCGCCGCGGCCCCGCTGGCTGCAGGCGCTGCTGTTTGCTGCGCTCTGGACCCTGGCCGAGCTGGTGCGTGGCCGCTGGCTCACCGGTCTGCCCTGGGGCGCTGGCGGCTATGCGCAGGCGGACCTGATGGCCGCCTGGGCGCCCTGGGTCGGGGTCTACGGCATTGGCCTGATCGCCGCGCTGCTGGCCTACGCGCTGGCGCTGCTGGTGCCGGCGGTGTGGGGCGGGCTGCTGCGGCGGCTGTTTCCCAACGTGCGCCGGATCGGCGGTCGTCTGCAGGCGCCGGTGCGTCACTGGACCACGACCCTGGGCCAGGTGGCAGCGGGCGCCGTCGCCCTGGCCTTGTTGCTGAGTGTGGTGCTGGGTGAGCGCTGGCGCGACGCCGGCCTGCGCGGAACGGGCGACGCGGGGCCGCTGCGCGTCTGGCTGCTGCAGGGCAACATCCCGCAGAACGAGAAGTTCGAGACCGGTACCGGTGTCGCCACGGCGCTGACCTGGTACCCGGCGCAGATCGCCGACGCGGCGCGCGCGAAGCTGGCCGGCGCCGGCCCGGACCTGGTGGTGGCGCCCGAGACGGCCGTGCCGGTGCTGCCGCAGCAGCTGGGGCCGGAGTTCTGGGAGCCGCTGTTCGGCGTGATCGAGTCGTCGGCCCCGGTGGGGTCGCCGGGCCTGGGCGTGATGGTCGGCATTCCGCTGGGGTCCATAGAGTCGGGCTACACCAACTCGGCCTGGGGGCTGTCGGCCGACATGCTCAAGGGCCGCGACGGGGGCTTCCCGGGTGAGCGCTTCTACCGCTACAGCAAGCACCACCTGGTGCCCTTCGGCGAGTTCATTCCGCCGCTGTTCCGCTGGTTCACCGACCTCATGCACATCCCGCTGGGCGACTTCGCGCGCGGCGAGCTGGCGCAGCCGGGCTGGAACTGGGCGGGCCAGCGCGTGGCACCCAACATCTGCTACGAGGACCTGTTCGGCGAGGAGCTGGCGGCCTCGTTCGCCGACCCGGCTGTGGCACCCACGGTGCTGGTCAACCTGAGCAACATCGGCTGGTTCGGCGACACCGTGGCGATCGACCAGCACCTGCAGATCTCGCGCCTGCGGGCGATGGAGCTGGGCCGCCCCATGCTGCGCGCCACCAACACCGGCGCCACCGCCGCCATCGACCACCGTGGCGTGGTGACGCAGCGCCTGCCGCGCCTGGTGCGCGACCGGCTGGAGGTTTCGGTGCAGGGGCGCACGGGCCTCACACCCTACGCCGCCTGGGCCTCGCGCTGGGGGCAGGGGCCGGTCTGGGGACTGTGCCTGGCGGTGGTGGCGCTGGCGCTGCTGGTGCGCCGCCTGGGGACGCGCCGGCCGGTGCGCGCGGGCGGCGGCGACGCGCAGGCCGGCCCGTAAAATCCAGGGTTTTGCGCGGCCCGCCGTTGGGGCGGCCGCCGCGCCACACACCGCATCACCTTGCCGACCGGCCCGTCGTCGGCACCCGACCATGTTGACCTTCCAGCAAATCATCCTGACCCTGCAGTCCTATTGGGACAAGCAAGGCTGCGCCCTGCTCCAGCCCTACGACATGGAGGTCGGCGCCGGCACCAGCCACACCGCCACCTTCCTGCGCGCCATCGGCCCCGAGCCCTGGAAGGCCGCCTACGTGCAGCCCAGCCGCCGGCCCAAGGACGGCCGCTATGGCGAGAACCCCAACCGCCTGCAGCACTACTACCAGTACCAGGTGGTGCTCAAGCCCGCGCCGGCCAACATCCTGGAGCTGTACCTCGGCTCGCTCGAAGCCCTGGGTTTCGACCTGAAGAAGAACGACATCCGCTTTGTCGAGGACGACTGGGAGAACCCGACGCTCGGCGCCTGGGGCCTGGGCTGGGAGGTGTGGCTCAACGGCATGGAGGTCACGCAGTTCACCTACTTCCAGCAGGTCGGCGGCATCGACTGCAAGCCCGCCACCGGCGAGATCACCTACGGCCTGGAGCGCCTGGCCATGTACCTGCAGGGTGTGGACAACGTCTACAACCTGAAGTGGACCGAGACCATGAGCTATGGCGACGTCTACCTGCAGAACGAGAAGGAGCAGTCGGCCTACAACTTCGAGCACAGCGACGCCGACTTCCTGTTCACCGCCTTCAACGCGCACGAGAAGCAGGCCAAACACCTGATGGAGCAGCAGCTCGCCTTGCCCGCGTATGAGCAGGTGCTCAAGTGCGCGCACAGCTTCAACCTGCTGGACGCGCGCGGCGCCATCAGCGTGACCGAGCGCGCGGCCTACATCGGCCGCATCCGCAACCTCGCCCGCGCCGTGGCGCAGAGCTACTACGAGAGCCGCGAACGCCTGGGCTTCCCCATGGCACCGCGCGAGTGGGTGGCGCAGATCGAAAAGAAAGCCGCCTGAGCCGGAGCAACAAGAATGACAACGAAGAACCTCCTCGTCGAACTGTTTGTGGAAGAGCTGCCGCCCAAGGCGCTCAGGAAGCTGGGCGACGCCTTTGCCGGCGTGCTGGCCGACCAACTCAAGGCCCAGGGACTGACCGCCGCCGACGCGGTGGTCACGCCGTTCGCCTCGCCGCGCCGACTGGCCGCGCACGTGACCGGCGTCGCCGCCAAAGCGGCCGACAAGGCCGTGTCGCAGAAGCTGATGCCGGTCAGCGTCGGCCTGGACGCCAGCGGCGCACCCACGCCCGCGCTGCTCAAGCGCCTGGCCGGTCTGGGCGCCGATGCGTCGGCCGTGGCCGGCCTCAAGCGCGCCATGGATGGCAAGGCCGAAGCCCTGTTCTTCGACAGCGTGCAGCCCGGCGTCGAGCTGGCCGAGGGCCTGCAAAAGGCGCTCCACGAGGCCATCGCCAAGCTGCCGATTCCCAAGGTCATGAGCTACCAGCTCGAAACGGATTGCGAACTGCCCGGCTGGTCCAGCGTGAACTTCGTGCGCCCGGCGCACGGCCTGGTGGCGCTGCACGGCGCCGACGTGGTGCCGGTCAAGGCCCTGGGCCTGACGGCGGGCAACAGCACGCACGGCCACCGCTTTGAAGCAGCCATCGATCCGGTGCCGCTGGCCGATGCCGACGCCTACGCCGCGACGCTGGCCAGGGACGGCGCGGTGATCGCATCGTTCGCTGAACGCAAGGCCGAGATCGCGCGCCAGTTGGCCGCCGCGGCCGCCGAGGTCGGCGGCGGCTGCCAGCCGATCGAGGACGACGCGCTGCTGGACGAAGTGACCGCACTGGTCGAGCGCCCGAACGTGCTCATCTGCGAGTTCGAGAAACAGTTCCTCGACGTGCCGCAGGAGTGCCTGATCCTCACGATGAAGGCCAACCAGAAGTACTTCCCGCTGCTGGACGCCCAGGGCAAGCTGACCAACCGGTTCCTCGTGGTCAGCAACATCCGCCCGGACGACGCGAGCGCGGTGATCGGCGGCAACGAGCGCGTGGTGCGCCCGCGCCTGGCCGACGCCAAGTTCTTCTTCGACCAGGACCGCAAGAAGACGTTGGAGAGCCGCGTGCCGGCCCTGTCCAAGGTGGTCTACCACAACAAGCTGGGCACGCAGGGTGAGCGCATGGAGCGCGTCTGCGCCATCGCCGAGACCATCGGCCTGCGGCTGGGCGGCCCCGAACTGGCGGCGCGTTCGCTGCTGGCCGCGCGCCTGGCCAAGACCGACCTCGTGACCGACATGGTGGGCGAGTTCCCCGAGCTGCAGGGCATCATGGGCGGCTACTACGCGCGCCACGACGGCCTGTCCGACGACATCGCCTTGGCCATCGAAGACCACTACAAGCCGCGCTTTGCCGGCGACGAGCTGCCGCGCACCCAGACCGGTGTGGTGGTCGCGCTGGCCGACAAGCTGGAAACCCTGGTCGGCATGTTCGGCATCGGCAACCTGCCGACCGGCGACAAGGACCCGTTCGCGCTGCGCCGCCATGCGCTGGGCGTAATCCGCATGCTGGTCGAGAAAGACCTGCCGTTGGCCCTGACCGAGCTGCTGTCCGCTGCCGTGCCCGCCTTCGGCGACAAGATCAGCGACGCGACGCCGGCTCTGGCCGACTTCATCTACGACCGCCTCGCCGGTGGCCTGCGCGAGCAGGGCGCGAGCGCGCAGGAAGTCGACGCCGTGCTGGCCCTGCGCCCGCAGCGCCTGGCCGACGTGGCCCAACGCCTGCAGGCGGTGCGCGCCTTCGCCGCGCTGCCCGAGGCACCTGCGCTGGCCGCGGCCAACAAGCGCATCGGCAACATCCTCAAGAAGTCCGAAGGCGAGGGCGCTGCGGTCAACCCGGCGCTGTTCGTGGAGCCCGCTGAAAAAGACCTTTACGCCGCCATGCAGGCCACCGTGCCCGCCGCCAACGCCAAGTTCGACGCGGGCGACCACACCGCCAGTCTGCAGGCGCTGGCCGCACTGCGCACGCCGGTGGACGCCTTCTTCGACGGTGTGATGGTCAATGCCGACGATGCGGCGCTCAAGGCCAACCGCCTGGGGCTGCTGAAGTCGCTGCACGAGGCCATGAACCGCGTCGCCGATCTGTCCAGACTTGCCGCGTAACCCGTACGATCTGGCCGTCCCGGAACACCGAAGGAAGCTCGCATGAAACTGCTGATCCTCGACCGCGACGGCACGCTCAACCGCAGCCGCGACGACCACGTGGCCTCGCCCGACGAGTGGGAGGCGCTGCCTGGCGCGCTTGAAGCCGTGGCGCGGCTGAACCAGGGGGGCTGGCGCGTCGTGCTGGCGACCAACCAGTCGGGCATTGGTCGCGGCCTGTTCGACATGGCTTCGCTCAACGCCATCCACGCCAAGATGCACCGCGCGCTGGCCGCGGTGGGGGCGCGGGTCGAGGCGATCTTCTTCTGCCCCCACGCGCCCGAAGACGCCTGCCACTGCCGCAAGCCCGAGCCCGGCCTGTTCGAGCAGGTGGCGGAGCGCTTCGGCATCCCACCCGCCGAGGTGCCGGTGGCGGGCAACGCGCTGCGCCACGTGCAAGCCGGGGCAGCGGCGGGCTGTCCGACCCACTTGCTGATGACCGGCCAGTCGGGGCATCTGCGCCGGGAAGCCGGTGTGCCCGACTCGGCGCTGGTGCCGGGGCTGCCCTCCGGCACCCTGCTGCACGACGACCTGGGTGCCTTTGCCGACTGGCTGCTGGCGCAGCCGGTGGCCACTTCATGACTTTGGTTTCTACATGATCCTGATCAATTTCCTGCGCTCGGTGCTGCACATGCTGTTCATGGTAGTGACCGTGGTGCCGTGGGCGCTGGCGGTGGTCATCGCGGCCCCGTTTCTCAACAGCACGCAGATCTACTGGATGTGCGCGCGCTGGCTCAAGCTGGCGGTCGATGGGGGCACGGTGATCCTGGGCATCCGCAACCAGGTGATCGGCTACGAAAACCTGCCCGTGGGCACGACGGCGCCGGCGGTGCTGCTGGTCAAGCACCAGTCGCTGTGGGAGACCTTCAGCATGGCGGCCCTGATGCCGCACCCGCTGGCCTTCGTGTTCAAGAAGGAGCTGCTGAAGGTGCCCTTCTTCGGCTGGGCCATGGCGCGCATGGACATGATCCACATCGACCGCGCCGACGGCGCACGCGCCTTTGTCAAGGTGGTGCAGCAAGGCCAGCGCCTGCTGGACCAGGGCACCTGGGTGATCATGTTCCCCGAGGGCACCCGCATCGCCCGTGGCGAAAAAGGGGTCTACAAGACCGGTGGCACGCGGTTGGCGATCCGCACCGGCGCGCCGGTGATCCCGATCGCCGTGACCTCGGCCAAGTGCTGGCCGCGCAAGGCCTTCATCAAGAAGCCGGGCACGGTGGAGTTCTCGATCGGCAAGCCGATCCCCAGCCAGGGCCGCGAGGCCGACGAGCTGATGCTGGAAGTGGAAAACTGGATCGAGGCGGAGATGCACCGTCTCGACCCTGAAGCCTACGCCAAGGGCTGATACGGGACATGCAGCGCTTCGTCCAGCTGGCGCTTGATTTCCTGACCGGACCCGATCCGGTGGTCCCGCCGCCGCAAACGATGGCACCGTCGCCGCGCGACGACGCGTCGCCGGCCGAGCCCATGTCGTCGGTGTTCCAGCCCGGGACCTGGCAGCACCCGCGCGCCAACCGCCGCGTGCGGCTCGCCGGTTGCGAGGTGGGCTACGAATTCAAGCGCGGCAAGCGCCGCACCATCGGCCTGTCGGTCGGGCCGGAGGGGCTGAGCGTGCGGGCGCCGCGCTGGACCACGGTCGGTGAGGTCGAGGCCTTCATCCAGGAAAAATCGGGCTGGGTGCTCGACAAGCTGCGCGCCTCGCGCGAGCGCGCCGGGGCGCTGGAGCGCGCGAGGACGGTCTGGTCCGACGGCGCGGAGTTCGACTTCCTGGGGCAGCGCGTGCGCCTGGTGCTGGACTCGGCCCATGTGTTCGCTTCCGCCGGTGCGGCGCTGGAGCCGGGCGACGGGGACGCCCTGCCGGTGCTGCGCCTGGGGCTGGCCCGCACCGCGACCGAAGTCCAGATCCGGGACGCCGCACAGGCCTGGCTGATGCGGCAGGCGCAGCAGGTGTTCAGCGAAAGCCTGCAGCGCTTTGCGCCGCAGCTGGGTGTGTCGTACAGCAAGCTGCGGCTGTCCAGCGCCGGCACCCGCTGGGGCAGCGCCAGTGCCGACGGCACCATCCGCCTGAACTGGCGCCTGATCCACCTCAAGCCCGAGATGATCGACTACGTGGTGGTGCACGAGCTGAGCCACCTGCGCCACATGGACCACAGCCCCCAGTTCTGGGACGTGGTGGCCAGCGTGATGCCCGACCACCTGGACCGTCGCCAGGCGCTCAGGCGCGTGGCGGTGCCGCTGGGCGACTGAGCGCCCGGCTCAGGCGTCAGCGCCCGGGCGGCTGCGGAACAGCGCGGCCACTACGTCGGACTGCGTGATCATGCCGACCACCCGCTGTGCGCCATCGACCACCGGCATGTGGTGCAGGCCGCCGTCGGAGAACAGGCCGGCCAGGTCGCCGATGGGCTGTTCCGGCCGCGCCGATCGCACCTCGCGGGTCATGATCTCCTCGACATAGCGGGCGGTGCTCATGACCGGCTGGCGGCGCGGGTCGGGCGCGCTGTGGCCGATGAAGAAGTCGTGCAGCGAGACGATGCCGCACAGCGTGCCGTCCGCCTCGACCACCGGCAGTGCCTTGATCTTGTGGTACGCCAGCCGGGCCCAGGCCTCGTCCACCGAGTCGCGCGGGCCGATGTGCACCACGTCGCGGGACATGATGTCGCGGCACCGCACCTCGCCCCACTGGCGCTGGCTTGCGAGCAGCTGGGCCTGCACCAGGATGTCTTCCAGGTCCTCCGGCCGGATGTCCAGCAGCTCGCCCTGGCTGGCCAGCGCGCGGGTCAGGTCGTCGTGGGTGAAGCCCAGCCGGCGGCTGGGCAGCGGGTCGCGGGTGTGGTGGGAGGGGCCCGGGGCTGGGTGAGGATGGCGCCGGTGCGTGAAGTGGTTGAACAGCAGGGCCGCCAGCATCAGCAGGCCCGAGTTGAGTGCCACCGGCGAAAGCGCGAACTGGTAGCCCAGGTGCGTCACCGCCTGCCCGCCCAGCACGGCCGTCACCGCCACCGCGCCGCCCGGCGGGTGCAGGCAGCGCAGCGCGAACATGGCCGCGATGGCCAGCGCCCCCGCCGCGCTGGCGGCCAGCCCGGTGTGGCCCAGCAGCAGGGCGCAGCTCACGCCCACCAGAGCGGAGACGGTGTTGCCGCCGAGGATGGACCAGGGCTGTGCCAGCGGGCTGGCGGGCACCGCGAACAGCAGCACGGCCGAGGCCCCCATGGGGGCGAGAAACCAGGGATCGGTGGTGCCCAGGGTGTGCAGGCTGAGCCATTCGGTGACGCACAGGCCCAGGCCAGCCCCCAGGCAGCCCAGCAGCATCTCGCGTCGGCCGACAGTCAGCGGAGCAGGGACAAGGGATCGGAGCCGGGACAGGATGGGGTGCACGGGACGGTTCTCTTGACTGGGGGCGTCATTGTAGGAACCGGGCCCGGCGCCGCGGGCATGCCCCGTTCAATCCCTTGGCTGGAAGCGGTGTACGCCGTCGTCGCCGGTGCGGCGTTGCAGCCCTCCCTGGAACCAGAGCCGGTGCAGGTGGGCCACCGATTCGCCCAGCGCAAAGGTGCTCTGGTGCAGGTCCAGCGGCCGGGGGAACAGCACCGGGATCATCTCCCAGGCGCTGTGCGGGCGTTCGGTGCAGGCGGCCATCACCTCGGCCAGCCGCTCGTCGTGGTGCTCCTGCAGCTGCCGGATGCGCTCGTGCAGACCGGTGAAGGGTTTGCCGTGCGAGGGCAGCACCAGCGTGTCGTGGGGCAGGGGCAGGTAGCGCTGCAGCGAGTCGAGGAACAGCGCCAGCGGGTCGCTCTCGGGTTCGACGTCGTAGACGCTCACGTTGGTGCTGATGCGCGGCAGCACCATGTCGCCGCTGATCAGCACGCCGAGCGCCTCGCAATGCAGCGCCATGTGTTCGGGCGCGTGGCCGTAGCCGGCGATGCAGCGCCAGCCATGGCCGCCGATGTCCACCACCTGCCCATCCATCAGGCGCCGGAACTGGTCGGGCACGCCGGGCACCAGGCCGGGGTAGTAGCCCGCCCGGGCGCGGATCTTTTCCAGGGCGTCGGCGTCGAGCAGGCCGTTGGCGCGAAAGAAGGCGGCGGCGCCGTCGCCACCGAAGCCGGTGGTGCTGCGCGAGCCGATGCGGGCCATGTGGTAGTCCATGCCGCTGATCCAGAGGCGGCAGTCGTGCTCGGCGGTGCTCCAGCGCTCGCACAGCCACTGCGCCAGCCCGATGTGGTCCGGGTGCATGTGGGTGACGATCACGCGCAGCACCGGCAGGCCGTCGAGCTCGTGCTCGAAGACCTGCTCCCACTGCGCCTTCGCCTCGTCGCGTGCGATGCAGGTGTCCACCACCGTCCAGCCCTCGCGGCCGTCCAGCGTGTCGCGCAGCAGCCAGAGGTTGATGTGGTCCAGCGCAAAGGGCAGGGCCATGCGGACCCATTTCACGCCGGGCGCCACGGCGATGGCGCCGCCGGACGGGGGCAGGGCATCGCCCAGCGGGTAGTGCAGACGGGCTTCGAGCGCGTCCCTGGAGGGTGGGGTCACGGGGTGTTTCCTGAAAAGCTTCCGTTAAACTGACGTTGACGTAAACGTCAAGATGCGACGCATTCTAGGGAGCGATCCCCGTCACCGCTGTCCGAAAGCCGACACCCCCTGTGAGCACCATGGCGACCAACCCGACCTATTCCATCAGCGACCTCGCGCGCGAGTTCGACCTGACCACGCGCGCCATCCGCTTTTACGAGGACATGGGATTGATCCAGCCGCAGCGCGAAGGGCCGGGTGGGCGCAACCGCGTGTACAGCTCGCGCGACCGCACGCGGCTGAAGCTCACGCTGCGCGCCAAGCGCCTGGGCCTGTCCCTGACCGAGGCGAAGGACATCATCGACATGTACGACAGCCCGCGCGACACCGGGCCGCAGCTGCGCAAGTTCCTCGCCGTGCTGGCCGACCACAAGCGCCAGCTCGAAGAGCAGCTGGCCGATCTGATGGCCAACCTCGACGAGGTCAAGGTGCACGAGAAGGAGGCGCGGGCGCTGCTGGCCAAGGTGGAAAAGGCCGACAAGGCCTAGACTCGGCGGCTCCTTCTGCTGCCGGAGCCGCTCCATGAGCCTTGTCGCCACCACCATCGTCGCCCTGCTGGCGCTGATCCACGTCTACATCCTGGTGCTGGAGATGTTCCTCTGGGACACGCCCAAGGGCCGCAAGGCCTTTGGCCTGACGCCGGAGTTCTCGGCCGCGAGCAAGGTGCTGGCGGCCAACCAGGGCCTGTACAACGGCTTTCTGGCCGCCGGCCTGTTCTGGGGGCTGTGGCTGGGCGACGAGGGTTTCGGCGTGAAGGTCTTCTTCCTCGCCTGCATCCTGGTGGCAGGCCTGTACGGCGCCGCCACCTCCAGCCGCAAGATCCTGTTCGTCCAGGCCGTGCCGGCGGCGCTAGGCCTGCTGGCGCTCTGGTTCAGCCGCTGAGGGCGGACACCTGCGGGGCCGCCGCAGCGCCGTCGGCGTACTGCGCCAGGAACTCGGCGCTCGGCGGTATGGGCTGGATTACGTCGATCAACACCCCGTTGGGGTCGCGCACGATGAAGTGGCGCTGCCCGAAGGCCTCGTCCCGCAAGCTCAGTTGCACATCAAGGCCCTCGGACTGCACGCGGGCGTACTCGGCATCGACATCGGCCACCTCGAAGTTCAGCAGCAGCCCGCCGGCCCGCCCGCCCCGCGCGCCCGTCGGGATGCTGCCGTGGTCGCCGTCGAGGATGGCGAGATTGACTGCGGGGTCGTCGGTCGACTGCAGGTGCACGTACCAGTCGCTGCTGAACTGGCGCACAAAACGGAAATGCCGTTCATAGAACTGCGCCGTCGGTTCGACGCGATCGGTCATGAGGACGGGGTAGTACTGGGTGATCTTCATGGCGGTGCTCCGGTTGAATACATACAATCTGCATGTATCTTCAATTTAACATACAGGCTGCATGTATGCAAAGAACTGCCGTTGCCGTTCGTCGCTCGCAGGTCGAGCGCACCGATGCCACCCGTGCGGCCCTGATGGCGGCGGCGCGCGAACTGTTCCTGGGCCGCGGCTACGCCGCCACGGGCACACCGGAGATCGTGGCCGCCGCCGGGCTCACCCGGGGGGCGCTGTACCACCACTTTGCCGACAAGACGGCGCTGTTCCTCGCGGTCGCCGAGCAGCTGGCGCAAGAGGTCGCCGACGACGTGGCCCGGGGCTCGGCCCACCACAACCGCCCCATCGACGCGCTGCTGGCGGGGGCGGAGGCCTATTTCTCCTCGATGGGTCGACCGGGCCGCGCCCGGCTGCTCTTGCTGGAAGCGCCCTCCGTGCTGTCGCCCGCGCAGCTGATGGCGCTGAGCGAGCGGGCCGGTTCTCAGGCGCTGAAGGAAGGTCTGGCCCACCTGCTCGGCCCGGCCCGTGAACCGGTGCCGCTGCACGAGCTGACCGTGCTGCTCTCCGCCGCCTTCGACCGCGCGGCGCTGGCCATGGCACAGGGTGAGGCCCCCGGCCCGTACCGCGAGGCATTCCGGCGGCTCTTCACCGGCCTGGCCCGGGGCTGATCGACGGTCCAAAAACGGTTGTCCCGCCCACACGGGTCCCTGCGGGCTTGCCGCCTTCCAGTGGTGTCGGTCATAATTGACGTTTACGTAAACGTAAATCAAAACATGAGCGAGACAACACCCGACCACGACGCCCTGCGCCAGCGCGTGCAGACCAGCCTGGACCGCCAGGGCATGATGCGGCAGCTGGGCGTCCGGCTGCTGGCCGTGGCGCCGGGCATGGTGACGCTGGCCCTGCCGTACTCCGACCGCGTGACGCAGCAGCAGGGCGGTTTCCACGGCGGCGCCATGGGCGCGCTGGCCGACATCGCCGGTGGCTATGCCGCGCTGACCGTGGCGCCCGAGGGCATGGAAGTCACCACCGTCGAATACAAGATCAATTTCCTCGCGGCCTTCCAGGGCGGCGAGCTGCAGGCCACCGGCCGCGTCGTGCGCAGCGGCAGACGCATCATCGTCACCACCGCCGAGGTGGTGCACGTGGCACCCGACGGGCAGCGGACCGACTGTGCCGTGATGCAGCAGACCCTGGTGCCGGTGCCCAAGACCTACTGACCCCCTCAACGCATTCAACGTCCCACGGAGACCCTCATGACCAACCTGCCCGGCCTCAATTTCCAGCTCGGTGAAGACATCGACGCCCTGCGCGACGCGGTGCGCGACTTCGCGCAGGCCGAGATCGCCCCGCGTGCCGCCGAGATCGACCGCAGCGACCAGTTCCCCATGGACTGCTGGCGCAAGATGGGTGAGCTGGGTGTGCTCGGCATCACCGTGCCCGAGCAGTACGGCGGCGCCAACATGGGCTACCTGGCCCACATGGTCGCCATGGAGGAGATCAGCCGCGCCAGCGCCTCGGTGGGCCTGAGCTACGGCGCACACAGCAACCTGTGCGTGAACCAGATCAACCGCAACGGCAGCGACGCGCAGAAGGCCAGGTACCTGCCCAAGCTGATCAGCGGCGAACACGTGGGTGCGCTGGCCATGAGCGAGCCGGGCGCCGGCTCGGACGTGATCAGCATGAAGCTCAAGGCCGAGGACAAGGGCGGCTACTACCTGCTCAACGGCAGCAAGATGTGGATCACCAACGGCCCCGACGCCGACACCCTGGTGGTCTACGCCAAGACCGAGCCCGAGATGGGCGCGCGCGGTGTGACCGCCTTCCTGATCGAGAAGGGCATGAAGGGCTTTTCCATCGCGCAGAAGCTCGACAAGCTGGGCATGCGCGGCAGCCACACCGGCGAGCTGGTGTTCCAGAACGTCGAGGTGCCGGCCGAGAACATCCTGGGTGGCCTGAACATGGGCGCCAAGGTGCTGATGAGCGGCCTGGACTACGAGCGCGCGGTGCTGACCGGCGGGCCGCTGGGCATCATGCAGGCGGTCATGGACAACGTGATCCCCTACATCCACGACCGCAAGCAGTTCGGCCAGAGCATCGGCGAGTTCCAGCTGATCCAGGGCAAGGTGGCCGACATGTACACCGTGCTGCAGGCGGCGCGCAGCTTCGCCTACACCGTGGCCAAGAACCTGGACCTGCTGGGCACCGAGCACGTGCGCCAGGTGCGCAAGGACTGCGCCTCGGTCATCCTCTGGACCGCCGAGAAGGCGACCTGGATGGCCGGCGAGGGCGTGCAGATCTACGGCGGCAACGGCTACATCAACGAGTACCCGCTGGGTCGCCTGTGGCGCGACGCCAAGCTGTACGAGATCGGAGCGGGAACGTCGGAAATCCGCCGCATGCTGATCGGGCGCGAGCTGTTCGCCGAGACCATGTGAATGTGGCCCCACGCTTTGCCGCTGCGCGTGTCGCCTAGGTAACATCGCCGCATGAGCACATCCATCCAGACCCTGATCGAGAACAACCGCCGCTGGGCTGCCCAGACCGAACTGGAGCGCCCCGGCTATTTCCAGAAGCTGGCGCAGCAGCAAAACCCCAAGTACCTGTGGATCGGCTGTTCCGACAGCCGCGTGCCGGCCAACCAGATCACGGGTCTGGAGCCGGGCGAGGTCTTCGTGCACCGCAACGTGGCCAACGTGGTGGTGCATTCGGACCTGAACGCGCTGTCGGTGATCCAGTTCGCGGTCGAGTTCCTGAAGGTCGAGCACATCCTGGTCGTGGGCCACTACGGCTGCGGCGGCGTGCTGGCCACGCTCAAGGGTGCACGCGTGGGCCTGGCCGACAACTGGCTGCGCCATGTGCACGACGTGAAGATGCGCCACCGCAAGCGCCTGGACCATCTGCCCATGGCGGTGCAGGAAGACGTGCTGTGCGAGATGAACGTGATCGAGCAGGTCGGCAACGTGGCGCTGACCAACGTGCTGCAGGACGCCTGGGCGCGCGGCCAGAACGTGTCGGTGCACGGCTGGTGCTATGGCCTCAAGGACGGGCTGGTCAAGGACCTGGGCGTGAGCATGAGCCACCGCGACGAGGTCATGCCCATCTTCCGCTCGGCGCTCAAGCGATACCCGCGCGCCGAGACCTGAGGCACCCGCAGGCCATGTTCCCCCAGCGGCTGGATTCGACCGTGGCCTATGACATCGCGAAGGCGATGATGGACGGGTTCAACCGCCACTACCGGCTGTTCCGCGCCGAGTCGGCGCGCGCCAAGCACCGCTTCGAATCGCGCGACTGGCCCGCCCAGCAACGCGCCCAGCGCGAGCGCATCGAGTTCTACGACCTGCGGGTGCGCGAATGCCTGCAGCGCCTGGTCAAGGAGTTCAAGGCCGACCAGCAGCCCATGGCGGTGTGGGAGCAGGTCAAGCTGCACTACATCGGCCTGCTGGTGAACCACCACCAGCCCGAGCTGGCCGAGACCTTCTTCAACTCGGTCACCACCAAAATCCTCAAGCGGGCGTACTTCCAGAACGACTTCATCTTCGTGCGGCCGGCGGTCTCGACCGAGTACATCGAGAACGACGAACCCAGGGCGCTGCCGACCTACCGCAGCTACTACCCGACGCACGAGACCATGCGCGCCGAGGTGCGCCGCATGGTCGAGGACTTCGACCTGCGCGTGCCCTTTGACGACCTGGGGCGCGACGCCGGACTGGTGCTCGAAGCCATGCGCCAGCGCTTCGATCACCACAAGCTGCGCGCCAACTTCCAGATCCAGGCGCTGTCCGGGCTGTTCTACCGGAACAAGGGCGCCTACGTGGTCGGCAAGATCATCAACGGCTTCCAGGAAGTGCCGTTCGCACTGCCCATCCTGCACAACGAGAACGGCCGCCTGGTGATCGACGCCGCGCTGTTCGGCGAGGACGACCTGCTGATGCTGTTCAGCTTCGCGCGGGCCTACTTCATGGTCGACATGGAGGTGCCCAGCGCCTACGTGCAGTTCCTGCGCAGCCTGATGCCACGCAAGCCGCGCGCCGAGTTCTACAACGCACTCGGCCTGGCCAAGCAGGGCAAGACCCTGTTCTACCGCGACTTCCTGGCGCACATGCGCCACAGCACCGACAAGTTCCGCATCGCGCCCGGCATCAAGGGCATGGTCATGCTGGTGTTCGACCTGCCGAGCTTCCCCTTCGTGTTCAAGCTCATCAAGGACTTCTACCCCGCGCCCAAGGACACCACGCGCGAACAGATCCGCGGCAAGTACCTGCTGGTGAAACAGCACGACCGCGTGGGCCGCATGGCCGACACGCTGGAGTTCTCCGAGGTGGGGTTTCCGCGTGCCCGCTTCACCGACGAGCTGATCGCCGAGATCCAGAAATTCGCGCCCAGCCAGCTGGAGATCAGCGACCGCGACGGCGACGGCACCACCGAGGTCATCCTCAAGCACTGCTACATCGAGCGGCGCATGATCCCGCTGAACATCTATTTGCAGGAAGCCTTCGACACCCTGCAGACGCCCGATGTGGACGACACATCGCTGCGGCGCGCGCGCGGACAGATCACCAAAGCCGTGGTCGAGTACGGCAACGCCATCAAGGATTTGGTGGCGGCCAACATCTTCCCGGGCGACATGCTGTGGAAGAACTTTGGCATCACGCGCCACGGCAAGGTGGTGTTCTACGACTACGACGAGATCGAATACATCACCGACTGCAATTTCCGCCGCGTGCCGCCACCGCGCAACGAAGAGGACGAGATGTCGGGCGAGGTCTGGTACTCGGTCGGCCCGCACGATGTCTTCCCCGAGACATTCGAGCCCTTCCTGCTGGGCAACCCGATGGTGCGCGAAGACTTCATGAAGCATCACGCCGACCTGCTGGATGCCTCGTTCTGGCAGGCGCACAAGGAACGCATCGCCGCCGGACATGTGTACGACGTGTTTCCCTACGAACGTGCCCGGCGCTTCCGCGCGCAGGCGCACAAAGAACTTCTAGACTGACTTTTCAAAGGAGATTCCCATGAGCCACACCACCGATCCCGTTGTCATCGTCGGCGCCGCCCGCACCCCCATGGGCTCGTTCCAGAGCGACTTCGCCAGCCTCTCCGCCCACGACCTGGGCGGCGTCGCCATCAAGGCCGCCGTCGAGCGCGCTGGCGTCAAGGCCGAGCTGGTCGACGAGGTGCTGTTCGGCAACTGCCTGATGGCCGGCCAGGGCCAGGCGCCCGCCCGCCAGGCCGCGCTCAAGGGCGGGCTGCCGCTGTCGGCCGGCGCCGTCACGCTGTCCAAGATGTGCGGCTCGGGCATGAAGGCCACCATGCTGGCGCACGACATGCTGCTGGCCGGCAGCGCCACCGTGATGGTCTCGGGCGGCATGGAGAGCATGACCAACGCGCCCTACCTGATGCTCAAGGGCCGCGGCGGCTACCGCATGGGCCACGACAAGATCTACGACCACATGATGCTCGACGGCCTGGAAGACGCCTACGAACCCGGCCGCAGCATGGGCACCTTCGGCGAAGACTGCGCCGCCAAGTACAGCTTCACCCGCGAGCAGCAGGACGCGTTTGCCATCGCCTCGGTGACCCGCGCCAAGGCCGCGACCGAGAGTGGAGCCTTCGCGAAAGAGATCGCGCCCGTGACGGTGAAAGACCGCAGCGGCGAGCGCGTGGTCTCGGTGGACGAAGGCCCGGGCAAAGTCAAGCTCGACAAGATCGCCTCGCTCAAGCCAGCGTTCAAGAAGGACGGCACCATCACCGCCGCCTCGTCCTCGTCGATCAACGACGGCGCCGCCGCGCTGGTGCTGATGCGCCAGTCCACCGCCCAGGCCCAGGGCCTCAAGCCGCTGGCGCGCATCGTGGCCCACGCCACCCACGCGCAGGAACCCAACTGGTTCGCCACCGCGCCGGTGGGCGCCACGCAGAAGCTGCTGGCCAAGACCGGCTGGTCGGTCGGTGATGTGGACCTGTGGGAGATCAACGAAGCCTTCGCCGTCGTGCCCATGGCGCTGATGACCGAGCTGTCGATCCCGCACGAGAAGGTCAACGTCAACGGCGGCGCCTGCGCACTGGGCCACCCCATCGGCGCGTCAGGCGCGCGCATTCTGGTCACGCTGCTGCATGCGCTGCAAGCCCGTGGCGGCAAGAAGGGTGTGGCGACGCTGTGCATCGGTGGCGGTGAAGCCACCGCCATGGCCATCGAGCTGCTCTGATGGCCACCGTCCTCGTCATCGGCGCCTCGCGCGGCCTCGGCCTGGAATTCGTGCGGCAGTACCGCGCGGCGGGTGACCGCGTGATCGCCACGGCGCGCGACGACGAGGGGCTGGCACGTCTGCGCGCTCTGGGCGCCGAGCCGCTGCGCGTGGACGTGGCCGACCCTGCCAGCGTGAGCGGGCTGTCGTGGCAGCTCGATGGCGTGGAGATCGATGTCGCGCTCTATGTGGCCGGCGTCATCGACCGCGGCAACGCCACCACGCCGCCCACGCAGCAGGCCTTCGACCACCTCATGCACACCAATGTGCTGGGCCTGATGCAGGTGCTGCCGCAGGTCATGCCCATGGTGGAGGCGGCGGGCGGCGTGTTCGGCGCGCTGTCCAGCCGCATGGCGCAGATCGGTCCGGTGAGCGGCAGCGGCGCCTGGCTCTACCGCGTGAGCAAGGCGGCGCTGAACATGGCGGTGAGCAGCGCGCGCTTCGACTACCCCAAGGCGACCTTGGTCGCGCTGGACCCGGGCTGGGTGCAGACCGACATGGGCGGCGGTGCGGCGCCGCTGAGCGCCGAGGCCAGCGTGAGCGGCCTGCGCGCCGTGCTGGCCAGCCTGACGCCGGACGACAACGGACAACTCATCCACCACGACGGCCGCCGCGCCAGCTCGTGGTGAACCGACACACACAAAGAGACAAGACATGCTGCTGACCCAAGACCAGGAAATGATCCGCGACGCCGTGCGCAGCTTTGCGCAGGAAGAGCTGTGGCCCAACGCCGCGCGGTGGGACAAGGAACACCACTTCCCGAAAGACGTGCACCAGGGCCTGGCCGAACTCGGCGCCTACGGCATCTGTGTGCCCGAGGAACTGGGCGGCGCGGGGCTTGACTACCTGACACTCGCGCTGGTGCTGGAAGAGATCGCGGCCGGCGACGGCGGCACCAGCACCGCCATCAGCGTGACCAACTGCCCCTACAACGCCATCCTGATGAAGTACGGCACGCCCGCGCAGCAGCAGCAGTGGCTGGTGCCCGCGGCGCGCGGCGACATCCTCGGCGCCTTCTGCCTGACCGAGCCTCACGTGGGGTCGGACGCCTCCGGCCTGCGGACCACGGCGGTGCGCGAGGGCGACGAGTACGTGATCAACGGCGTCAAGCAGTTCATCACCTCGGGCAAGAACGGGCAGGCGGCGGTGGTGATCGCGGTGACCGACAAGGGCGCGGGCAAGAAGGGCATGAGCGCCTTCATGGTGCCGACCGACAACCCGGGCTACGTGGTGGCGCGGCTGGAAGACAAGGTCGGCCAGCACAGCAGCGACACCGCGCAGATCAACTTCGACAACTGCCGCATTCCGGCCGAGAACCTGATCGGCCAGGAAGGCGAGGGCTACAAGATCGCCCTGAGCGCGCTCGAAGGCGGGCGCATCGGCATCGCGGCACAGAGCGTAGGCATGGCGCGCAGCGCATTGGACGTGGCCATCGCCTACGCCAAGGAGCGCCAGAGCTTCGGCACGGCCATCTTCAACCACCAGGCCGTGGGTTTCCGGCTCGCCGAGTGCGCCACGAAGCTCGAAGCCGCGCGCCAGCTGATCTGGCACGCCGCCGCCCTGCGCGACGCCGGCCGGCCCTGCCTGAAGGAAGCCGCCATGGCCAAGCTGTTCGCCAGCGAGACCGCCGAACAGGTGTGTTCCGCGGCGATCCAGACGCTGGGTGGCTACGGCTATGTGAACGATTTCCCGGTCGAGCGCATCTGGCGCGACGTGCGCGTCTGCCAGATCTACGAAGGCACAAGCGACGTGCAGAAGATCATCATTCAGCGAGCACTGTAGGTGCTGGCAGCCCCCGGTGCGGGGGTACGATCCAGCCCTATGAAGATCATCATTTTGGGTGCCGGTCGCGTCGGTGAGAGCGTGGCCGAGAGCCTGGTGTCCGAGCAGAACGACATCACCGTTATCGACCAGGACCCCGCCCGGTTGCGGTTGCTGGAAGAGAAGCTGGACCTGCGCGGCGTGGTGGGCAACGGTATCCAGCCTTCGGTGCTGGCCGAGGCCGGCGCGCGCGACGCCGACATGGTGATCGCCTGCGCGGCGGCCGACGAGTCCAACCTCGTGGTCTGCAAGGTGGCGCACGACGTGTTCAACGTGCCCACCACCATCGCCCGTCTGCGTTCGCCCGAATTCATCGAGGGCGACGAGCTGCTGGGCAAGGGCGGTTTCGCGGTGGACAACGTGATCTGCCCCGAAGAGTCGGTCATGCGCTACATCCACCTGCTCATCAGCTACCCCGAGGCGCTGCAGGTGGTCAAGTTCTCGCAGAACCGCGCAGCCCTGGTGGTGGTGCGCGCGGCGGCCGGTGGTGCGGTGGTGGGGCACACCATCGCCGAGATGCGCAACCGCATTCCTCATGTGGAGATGCGCATCGTCGCGCTCTACCGCCTGGACACCGAGATGGAGGCCACGCCCTCGACCCGCATCCTGCCGGGCGACGAGGTCTTCGTGCTGGCCGACGTGCGCGAGATCCGGATGGTGCTCGCCGCCATCCACAACATCGACAAACCGGTGCAGCGCGTGATGATCGCAGGCGGCGGCAAGGTGGGGCTGCGGCTGGCGCGCAGCCTGGTCGGGCAGTGCGAGGTCAAGCTCATCGAGAGCGACCACAAGCGCTGCGAGTACCTGGCCAGCCAGTTGCCGTCGAACATGCTGGTCCTCAACGGCGACGCGGCCGACGAGGACCTGCTGGAGGAAGAGAACGTCGGCGACATGGACATGTTCCTGGCCCTGACCAGCGACGACGAGGACAACATCATGTCGGCCATGCTGGCCAAGCGGCTGGGCGCCAACCGCGTGCTGTCGCTGATCAACCGCCGCGCGTATGCCGACATGATGCAGGGCAGCACCATCGACATCGCGATCTCGCCCTCGCAGACGGTGATCGGCGAGCTGCTGGCGCACCTGCGACGCGGCGACGTGGCGGCGGTGCACAGCCTGCGCCGCGGTGCGGCCGAGGCGCTTGAGGGCGTGGCGCGCGGTGACATCAAGACCTCGAAGCTGGTGGGCCGCCGGATCGACGAAATCCGGCTGCCGCAGGGCGCCCGTTTCGGCGCCATCGTGCGCGGCGATGGCCGCGACTCCAAGGTGCTGATGCCGCACCACGACACCGTCATCGAGGACGGCGACCACGTGATCATCTTCATTCCCCACAAGCGCCTGGTGCGCGAGGTGGAGAAGCTGTTCCAGGTCGGCGCCACCTTCTTCGGCTGATTCCATGCGCATGCTGTTTCCCGCGCTCAACGTGTTCTCGCGCGTGCTGGTGGCGTTCGCCTTCGCCTTCCTGGTGCCGCTGGCCTGGGCCTGGAGCGAGGACCACGAGCAGTACCGCTACGTCTGGGAGGGTTCGTTCGCGCTGGCCGCCGCCAGCGGCTGGCTGCTCTGGGTCCTGACGCGCAGCCACCGGCGCGAACTGCAGGCGCGCGACGGCTTTCTGCTCGTCAACATGGTCTGGCTGCTGCTGCCCGCTTTCTCGGCGGTGCCGCTGATGTTCACCGTGCCCGACATCAGCTGGAGCAAGGCCTACTTCGAAGCCATGAGCGCACTGACCGCCACCGGTGCCACCGCGCTGTCGGGGCTGGACGCGCTGCCGGTGTCGGTCAATGTCTGGCGCTGCTTCCTGCAGCTCATCGGCGGCCTGGGCATCATGCTGCTGGTGGTGGCGGTGCTGCCCATGCTGGGCCTGGGCGGCATGCAGCTCTACAAGGCGGAGACGCCCGGCCCGATGAAGGACACCAAGTTCACCCCGCGCATCGCCGAGACGGCGCGCGGCCTCTGGGGCGTGTACTTCCTGTTCTCGGGCGCCTGCCTGCTGGCCTACCGCTGGGCCGGCATGGGCTGGGCCGACGCCTTCATGCACATGTGCACCACCATGGGTCTGGGCGGGTTTTCGTCTTACGACGCGAGCCTGGGCCACTTCGACTCGCTGCGGGTGGAGCTGGTGGCGACCTTCTTCATGGCCATCTCGGGTATCAGCTTCGTGCGCTACTTCGTGGTGCTGCGCACCCGCAGGCTGACCCCGCTGACGCACGACCGCGAGATCCGCACCTACGTGGCGGTGCTGCTGGTGGCCATCCTGCTGGTGGCGCTGCTGCTGATGGTGCACGGCGTGCACACCCGTTTCGAGGACGCGCTGCGCGACAGCGCCTTCCACGTGGTGTCGATGGCCACCACCACCGGCTACGCCACCACCGACTTTTCCCAGTGGCCGGTGTTCGCGCCGGTGCTGCTGATCTTCCTGGGCACCTTCGTCTCGTGCGCCGGCTCCACCGGCGGCGGCATCAAGATGGTCCGCATGATCCTGCTGATCAAGCAGGCGCGGCGCGAGCTGGTGCGCATCATCCACCCGCGGGTGGTCAACCCGGTCACGCTGGGCGGGCAGGTGGTGCCTCTGCCGGTGATGACGTCCGTGCTGGGCTACATGCTGATCTACGGTGCCGCCACCATGGGCCTGACCTTCCTGATGCTGTTCACCGGGCTGGACATCGTCACCGCGTTCAGCGCGGTGGTGGCCACGGTCAACAACATCGGTCCGGGGCTGGGCCAGGTCGGCCCGGCCAGCAACTTCGGCGTGCTGGGCGACCTGCAGCTGAACATGCTGAGCTTTGCGATGGTGCTCGGGCGGCTGGAGCTGCTGTCGTTCCTCGTGCTCTTCACCGGCGCGTTCTGGAGGCGTTGAAACCGGCGCCGCCGGCCTCAACGCGGGCGCTCAGTTCGGTGCGGCGGGGATGGCCAGGCCTTTTTCCACCGCGGGACGGGCCACGAAGGCAGCCAGCACGCGCTGCACCTCGGTGAATTCGCCATAGCCCACCAGGTCGCCCGCCTTGTAGCGCTCGACCAGGTTGCGCACCCAGGGCAGGATGGCGATGTCGGCAACCGTGTACTCGTCGCCCATGATCCAGCTGCGGCCCTTCAGGCGCTGGTTCAGCACGCCCAGCAGGCGCTTCGATTCGCCGGTGTAGCGGTCGCGCGGGCGCTTGTCTTCGTAGTCCTTGCCACCGAAGACGGTGAAGAAGCCCACCTGGCCGAACATCGGGCCGACGCCGCCCATCTGGAACATCAGCCACTGCAGCGTCTCGTAGCGGCGCGCCGGGTCGGCGGGCAGGAACTTGCCTGTCTTCTCGGCCAGGTAGACCAGGATCGCGCCCGACTCCCACAGCGCCAGCGGCTGGCCACCGGGGCCGTTCGGGTCCAGGATCGCCGGGATCTTGTTGTTCGGGTTGAGCGACAGGAACTCGGGTGTGAACTGGTCGTTGGTGTCGAAGCTCACGCGGTGCACCTCGTAGGGCAGGCCACATTCCTCCAGCATGATCGAGACCTTCACGCCGTTGGGCGTGGGCAGGCTGTAGAGCTGCAGGCGGTCGGGGTGCTCTGCGGGCCACTTGCGGGTGACGGGAAAAGCGGACAGGTCGGTCATGTCAATCTCCTTTGCGGCCCGTACCCTAGCAGCTTGGCGCCGGCCCTGCAGGGCGCGCTACGATGGCCTTTTCGCCCACCCACCGGACAGGAGACACCACCATGCCGATCACCAAGGGGTTCCGCGCCCTCGTCGACGAAGCCAACGCGCAGATCACCACCTACAGCGTCGAACAGGTGCGCGCCCGCATGGGCAGCGACCCGACGCTGCAGATCGTCGACATCCGCGACCCGCGCGAGCTGGAGCGCGAAGGCACGGTGCCCGGCTGCGTGCACGCGCCGCGCGGCATGCTGGAGTTCTGGGTCGACCCCGACTCGCCCTATTTCAAGCCGGTGTTCGGCGACGAGGGCAAGGAGTTCGTGCTGTTCTGCGGCGCCGGCTGGCGCAGCGCGCTGGCCACCAAGGCGCTCAAGGACATGGGCATGACCAACGTGGCGCACATCGACGGCGGCTTCACCGCCTGGGTGAAGGCGGGCGCGCCCACGGAAACACTGGAAGCGCACAAGGCGGCCAGCAAGGCGGCGCGCGGATGAGCGTTGGCACCGCATGCCCCTGTGGCCGCACCGATGCGCGCGGCCGCGCGACGGCCTACGAAGCATGCTGCGGCCGCTACCTCGACCACGACACCCCTGCGCCCGACGCCGAGTGCCTGATGCGCTCGCGCTACAGCGCCTTCGTGCTCGGCCGGGTGGGCTATCTGGAAGCCAGCTGGCACGCCAGCACCCGGCCCGCCGGGCTCACGCTGGAGCCGGGGCAGAAATGGCTGGGGCTGGAGGTGAAGCGGCACCGCGTGATCGATGCCGAGCACGCCGAGGTCGAGTTCGTCGCCCGTTCGCGCCTGGGCGGGCGCGGCGTGCGCCTGCACGAAACCAGCCGCTTCGTGCGCGAGGGCGGGCGCTGGTACTACGTTGACGGAGACATGCATTGATGGAACGGTTTGACGCGGTCCTGTTCGACTGCGATGGCGTGCTGGTGGACAGCGAGCCCATCACCAACGGCGTGCTGCGCCAGATGCTCAACGAGGCGGGCTGGGCGCTCACACCCGCCGAGTGCGAACACCATTTCATCGGCCGCGCGGTGCGCGACCAGCGCGCGCTCATCGAAGCCGAGACTGGAAAGCCGCTCACCGAAGAGTGGATGCGCGCCTTCTACGCGCGCCGCAATGAGCGCCTGGTGGCCGAGTTGCAGGCCGTCGCCGGCGCGCTGGACGCGGTCATCGCCGCGCACGGCCACACGGCGGGCCGCATCGCCTGCGCTTCGGGTGCCGACCGGCCCAAGGTGGTGATGCAGATCGGCATGGCCGGCATGGCGCCGTACTTCGGGGAGCGCATCTTCAGCGGCCACGACCTGCCGCGCTCCAAGCCGCACCCCGACGTCTACCTCGCCGCGGCCGCGCACCTGGGCGTGGACCCCGCGCGCTGCCTGGTGATCGAAGACACCGCCACCGGCGCGCAGGCGGGCCTCGCCGCGGGCGCCACCGTCTGGGGCTACTGCCCGCACGGCGACGGCCGCGCCTTCGGCGGCCTGCCGGTGGCTCGGGTGATGCAGCACATGGGCGAACTGGTGCAGCACCTCGCCCCGCTGCGGTAAAAACAGGCCATGCCCATCACCCGCCGACAACTCCTGCTCCGTTCTTCCGCTCTGCCGCTGGCCAGCCTGGGCTTGGCGGGTTGCGCCACCGTCGACAAACCCAGCGTGCAGGCGCGGCTGCAGGGCCGTTCCATCACCGTCATCAGCACCGTGGGCACCACGCTGCGCTTGTCCTGGCGCGGCACCACGCCGTTCAACAACGAATTCGGCGAGGCCTTCGTGCCCGGCTGGGGCCTCAAGGAACAGCTGGAGAACAGCACGGTGGAACTGCTCAAGGCCTCGGGGCGCTTCTCCAGCGTGCAGCGCGTCACCATCACCTCGACCCGCCGCGAAGAAGCGCTCAAGGAGCTGAAGGAACTCAAGACCCCCACCGACCACGTGCTGCTGCTCTCGGCCGCACCCTCGGGCGACAGCCTCTGGGGCACCCGGGAGGGGTTCAACGGTCTGGGCATTGCCCAGCGCAGCATTGTGCGGGTGAACACCGAATCCGCCGCGCACGTCTCGTTGCGCGCCGACCTGCTGGTGCCCAGCACCTTCGGCGCGGTGCTCGGTGAGGCCACGGTGAACACCGCCCAGCGAGTGCCCGCACCGGCCCTGCTGACCGGCCCGCGGCTCAATGAAGACGTGGCGGCTGCGGCGCGCGAATCGCTGAAAGTGCAGGTGGACGCGGCGCTGCAGAGCCTGGTGAGCCAGCTGGGGCTGGGCAAGGCGGTGGTGCCTGCGCCGGCACCCGCTGCGGCGCCAACGGCTTCGCCGCTCGCACCACCCGCTCCGGCTCCGGCGGCGCCGACGGTACAGCCCGCCAGGCCGTCGGCAAGCGCCCATCCGGTGGCGCCGACGACGGTGGAGGGGCGGGGGATTCCAGGGCCGTCGGCGGATGGGGCGCCAGCGGGACGCTGACGCTGCGCGGAATCCATGTCCTAGAGTTCAGATGTGGGTGATCAACCTATTTGGTTGAGCTGCAGTTTCCGGGAAGAGCCATGTCCAGTTCCACCACATCGGTCATGCCTTGCCTTTCCTGAACCTGCACAAGCCCCGCTCCGCCAACAAATGCGCCCATCTTGATGAACTGCTTGATGAAGTAGTTCTTGCCTGACTCAAAAAGGAGTTCCAGGCTGTTTGGAGAAAACTCGGATTCCGTGTCGATTCGGTGGGTTTTACCGCCCTCAACCTCGGTGTAGAAGAAAACGTCTGGCGCGCTTTCTCCGATGCATTTGTCGTCCACCCAGATGTCTTTTTTGAGTGCCCGGCCCATGTAGCTGTTTCTGTAGATGTAGAGGCCAGCATTCCCAGGGCTGGGCGGATTGAACTCCTTGGCCTTCGCCGATTGTTCCTTGGATGCCATGTTCACGGATGCGCATCCGGACATGAGCAGGGCGGCGGCGATGACAGCGATAGATGTAATCTTCATTGAATTTTTGTTGCGATGGCTTGTGAATAGGGAAGGTGCACGCCCATTCGATTGGTTGCGCGCGTGCAGTGTATTCGGTCAAAAAACTGGAATCGGTTGCTTCCGATCGAGGGGGAGGGAAAGTCGACCGCGCTGAATTGCGATTCGCTTTGAAAAGACTCTGAAGGTCGGCAGCCGGTGGTGCCGGGGCTCTCAGTTCAATGCGGCCAACCCCGCCCGCAACGTCTCCACCCGCTCCCGGTTCACCCCGAAGTCCTTGCGCCCCACGCGCGAGGCCGAGCGCACCTGCACCACCTGCTGGACCGGGTCGACCCAGAGTTCGAGGTCGTCGACGAATTTCATCCAGCGCGTGGTGCACTGGGCGTAGAGGTAGCCGTCGCCTCCGTCCTCAACGATCGTCACGCCCGGCATGTCCTGCAGCAGCTGCCGGAGGCGGGCGAGGGTGGCGGGGCCGTCGCCTTGGAGCGGCAGCGGCGCAATCTCGGCGTAGGCGCGCATGGGGTGGTCGGGGTAGAGGCCGGCCTGGCTGCTGACGCTGTTTTCAGTGGCAGAGGGTGGTTTGAGCCGGCCGTCTTTCACACCGAGGTCGTCAGGCATGCGACCGCCGAGCAGCCCGAGCTGCCCGGCCAGCACAAGAGTGGTGGCCGCTACCAGCAAGGCGCACAAGGTCCATTTGAGCAGTGCCATCAGGGTCTCCGGGTGAGGCGTCGCCTATTGTGGCGCGTGGCTATTGGACGTGATGTCGGAGCGCTCTTGCTCGTCTTTCGGCGGCTGATGATCTGAACGGGAGCCCTCAGCTGAACCCATTCGGCGGCAGCGGGGGCGGGCCGGGTTTGACAGGCTTCCTGGCATCGCCCTATAGTCGAGCCATGGCGTTGTTGTCGCACTCCATTCCAATGACATTCGCACCCTGTGTGGCGTCGAAGCGGGGTGGTGCAGCGCTGTTCCACCCGGAACGGCCCAGAGTCTGCTTGACGGCCGCAGACTCCTAAGCCCGGCGATACGCGTTACTCGCAGCGCATCATCCCTATCGCCGGGCTCATCTGAAGCGAGACAGTGGTCGACCGCATGCGGTCCCGCACATTCAGATCTCGCGCTTTCCCTCTTCGCGTCGTAGACGTGCTTTCTCAGCACGTTGTGTTCTTGCACGTGACGACGCTTGCTCGCCCCTCCGTGGTTCCTTGATGCCCGTTCCTTGACGTTCGGTGCTGAACCATCTTTGTCAAACAGGAGTTTTATGAATGTTCACCACCACAGTCTTTGGCCGCCGCCCGACAACGCCAACTGCCACAGCAGGGTGCTCGCAGGCGCTGTCGAGATGAACACACCTTTCATTGCCCTTTGCCCCGAGATCACGCGCTCCAACGCGCTGACGCTGACGGACTGGCTGGAGGATGAGGCGGTCACTCGCTACTTGAGCGATTCGCGCAACGTCTCCCGAATGATCGAGCAGGTTCTCGGTCGGGTTCAGTTGCCCATCCTGACCCATTTGTTCAACCAGGGCGGGCGGTTCTTCATGGCCTGCGACCAGCACGACGTGCCGGTGGGCTTTGTGCGTCTGGTCAAGACGGGGTCGAACTGCGAGATGGTCCTGGTCATTGGGAACCGCGACAACTGGGGGCGCAAGCTTGGCGCGAGCGCGATCCGAGAAGGCATGAAGCTCGCCTTCTTCGAGATGCGGGCCGAGAAGCTCATCGCCAATATCCACCCGGACAACGTCAGATCATTGAACGCTTTCCTGCGAAGTGGCTTCGTGCCGCACAGTGAGACGCCAACGATCAAGTCCCTGGTCATGGAATCGGCGCGCTATCTCAGGCTGTTGCGGGAAAGTCCTGCGGTTCATGTCGCCGACATTCACATCACCGAGGTCGACAAGGCCCGGCTCAGGCGCTTGGTCGACCTCGAGCCGGGGTCGGAGATTTTCGAGCTGGAGCACGAAATCGAGCGCGCCGTCGTCGTCGATCCCAGGAAGGTGGCGGAGGACGTTGTCACGATGAATTCAAGGGCCTTGCTGAAGGTGGATGACGAAGAGCGGGAGGTTGTGCTGGTATACCCGGAAGATGCAGACGATCACGCAGGGAAGCTGTCGGTGTTCTCCGGTATCGGCACCGCGATCCTGGGCTACAAGGAAGGCGATACCTTCAATTGGCGGATGCCGAACCGGACTTGCCACATCCGCATTGGCAAGGTGCTGTATCAGCCGGAGGCTGCGGGCCACTACCACCTGTAGGTCGGCACGGAGTGCATTCGCTGCGGATCGCGTCTGAGCCGCTGTGGCGCCTGCCACGGTCGCGCTTCACCGCATGGCCCTCCACTCGCCCGGTGCCATCCCGGTCCAGGTTTTGAACGCGCGGATGAAGCTCTTTTCATTGAGGAAGCCGGTCGCCGCGGCAATCTGCTTGATGGGGCGATTCGTGCGCTGCAGCAGCGCCATCGCGCGCTCGCGCCGCACCTCGTCTTTCAGCGCCTGCAGCGTGGCGCCTTCTTCTTTCAGTTGGCGGTGCAGGGTGCGCGCCGAGGTGTGGAGCAGGGCGGCCAGGTCGTCGGCGTTGTGGGCGTCCTGGGGCTGGTTGAGCAGCACCTGCCGCACGCGCTGCACCAGCAGGCGGTCGCGCCGGTAGGGGCGGACCTGGATGGGCAGCGCGCGCTGCAGCATCTGGTTCATCGCGGCCTCGTCGCGCTTGATCGGCAGGGCCAGGTAGCGGGCATCGAAGCGGATCGAGGTGTCTTCCGCATCAAAGCGCGTCGGACCGTCGAACAGCACGCGGTAGGTCTCGGCGTGCGGCGGCGCGGAGTAGGGGAAGCTGGCGCCCAGCAGCGGGATGCGCGAGTCCACGAACCAGCAGGCCAGGCCGTGGATATTGCGCAGCACCGAGACGAAGCAGAACTCGCGCAGCGAACCGTCGCCGCCGGGCGGACGGTGTTCGCCGAGCACGATGCGGGCCTCGTCGCCCTCGGTCTGGACGGCGAGCGTGATGTCGCGCGTGAGCAGGCCGTGGTGGCGGCACCAGCGCTTGAGCGCCACGCCCAGCGTCGGCGCCGACAGCGAGGCGCGGGCGAGCATCCCGTAGCTGCCCCAGGGCAGGGGGCGGGCGAACCAGCCCAGACCTTCGTCGTCGAGCTCCTGCATGGCGGCGGCCGACAGCCACTCCATCTGCAGGGCGGTGATGCGGGCGCCGGGCCGGTCCAGATCGGCTGGCGCGATTTGTGCGGCGGCGAGCGCGGCGTCGGGCGCCAGCTGCCGCAGCGCATAGGCGCGTGCAATCGCCTGCACAAAGGCCATCGGGGTGGCCGCGACGACAGTGCTGCGAGCGTGGGCGTTCGGGCGCGGGGCGGGCATGGCCGGAGTCTGCCACGTATGGCGCGATTTGTAACCTGTTTGCCCGCCCCGAAACCGGGGCAGGCCGCTATGCTGGTGACCGGATTTCGCCTGTACGCCAGAGGAGACAAACCCCATGGACCTGACGCTGAGCCACGCCGCGGGCCGCACCGATGTGCCCCTGATCGAACAGACCATCGGCGCCTTCTTCGACGCCATGGCCGCGCGCCACCCGCAGCGCGAGGCGCTGGTGAGCGTGCACCAGGGCCGGCGCTACACCTACGCCGCGCTGGCGGCCGAGGTGGACCGGCTGGCCAGCGCGCTGCTGGGCCTGGGCCTGCAGCCGGGCGACCGCATCGGTATCTGGTCGCACAACAACGTGGAATGGGTGCTGATGCAGCTGGCGACCGCCAAGGTCGGCCTGGTGCTGGTGAACATCAACCCCGCCTACCGCACCGCCGAGCTGGAATACGCGCTCAACAAGGTGGGCTGCAAGGCGCTGGTGTCGATGGCGACGTTCAAGACCAGCGACTACCTGGGCATGCTGCGCGAGCTGGCGCCCGAAGTGGCCACCTGCGCGCCCGGCGCGCTGCAATCGGCGCGCCTGCCGGCGCTGCGCACGGTGGCCTGGATCGACGTGGCGGGCGAGGGCACCGAGCAGCCGGGTATGCAACGCTTCTCCGCGCTGCTGGCCAGCGGCCAGGTGGGCGACCCGCGCGTGGCGCAGGCCGCCGCGGGCCTGACAGCGAACGACCCGATCAACATCCAGTTCACCAGCGGCACCACGGGCTTTCCCAAGGGCGCCACGCTGACCCACCGCAACATCCTGAACAACGGTTTCTTCATCGGCGAGTGCATGAAGCTCACGCCGGACGACCGCCTGTGCATCCCCGTGCCGCTGTACCACTGCTTCGGCATGGTGCTGGGCAACCTGGCCTGCTTCACGCACGGCAGCACCATCGTCTACCCTAGCGACGCCTTCGACCCGCTGGCCGTGCTGCAGACGGTGCAGGCCGAAAAGTGCACCGGCCTGCACGGCGTGCCCACCATGTTCATCGCCGAGCTGGACCACCCGCGCTTCAAGGAGTTCGACCTGCACACCCTGCGCACCGGCATCATGGCCGGCTCGCCCTGCCCGGTGGAAGTGATGAAGCGGGTGCAGGCCGACATGCACATGGGCGAGGTGACGATTGCCTACGGCATGACCGAGACCAGCCCGGTGAGCTGCCAGAGCAGCACCGACACCCCGCTGGACAAGCGTGTGTCCACCGTGGGCCTGGTGCAGCCGCACCTGGAAGTGAAGATCGTCAACCCCGAAACCGGTGCTACCGTGCCACGCGGCGAGCGCGGCGAGTTCTGCACCAAGGGCTATTCGGTGATGCACGGCTACTGGGGCGACCCGGCCAAGACGCAGGAAGCCATCGACGCTGACGGCTGGATGCACACCGGCGACCTCGCCACCATGGACGACGAGGGCTACGTCAACATCGTTGGCCGCATCAAGGACATGGTGATCCGCGGTGGCGAAAACATCTACCCGCGCGAGATCGAGGAATTCCTCTACCGCATGCCGCAGGTGCAAGACGTGCAGGTGGTCGGTGTGCCCGACCAGAAGTACGGCGAGGAGCTGTGCGCCTGGGTCATCGTCAAGCCCGGCCAGAGCCTGGACGAGGACGCCGTGCGCGCCTTCTGCAAGGGCCAGATCGCGCACTACAAGGTGCCCCGCTACATCCGCTTCGTTGACGCCTTCCCGATGACGGTGACCGGCAAGATCCAGAAGTTCAAGATCCGCGACGCCATGAAGGACCAGCTGGGGCTGGCCGAAGCCAAGACCGCCTGAACCAGAGCACACCATGCCCGCACTCGACACCAAACTCAACGCCCGTTCCGCCGACTTCCAGGCCAACGCCGCCGCCATGCGCGCGGTGGTGGACGACCTGAAGGCACAGATCCAGAAGGCCACGCTCGGCGGTGGCGAGGCCGCCCGCGCCAAACACACCGCACGCGGCAAGCTGCTGCCGCGCGACCGGGTGCAGATGCTGCTGGACCCGGGTACGCCCTTCCTGGAACTGAGCCCGCTGGCCGCGATGGGCATGTACCCGGACCGCGACGGCAGCGACAGCGCGCCCTGCGCCGGCGTCATCGTTGGCATCGGCCGCGTCAGCGGCGTGGACTGCATGATCGTCTGCAACGACGCGACGGTGAAGGGCGGCACCTACTACCCGCTGACCGTCAAGAAGCATCTGCGCGCGCAGGAAGTGGCGCAGCAGAACCAGCTGCCCTGCATCTACCTGGTGGACTCGGGCGGCGCCAACCTGCCGAACCAGGACGAGGTCTTCCCGGATCGCGACCACTTCGGCCGCATCTTCTTCAACCAGGCCAATATGAGCGCGCAAGGCATTGCGCAGATCGCGGTGGTCATGGGTTCGTGCACGGCCGGCGGTGCCTACGTGCCGGCCATGAGCGACGAGACCATCATCGTCAAGAACCAGGGCACCATTTTCCTGGGCGGCCCGCCACTGGTGAAGGCCGCCACCGGGGAGGTGGTGAGCGCCGAGGACCTGGGCGGTGGCGACGTGCACACGCGCCTGTCGGGCGTGGCCGACCACCTGGCGCAGAACGACCTGCACGCCATCGCGCTGGCGCGCCAGGCGGTGAAGAACCTCAACGCCCGCAAGGTCCCGCCCATCACCACCATCGACCCGGTCGCACCGCTGTACCCGGCCGAGGAGCTGTACGGTGTGATCCCGACCGACACCCGCAAACCGTTCGATGTGCGCGAGATCATCGCCCGCATCGTCGACGGTTCCGAGTTCGACGAATTCAAGGCGCGCTTCGGCACCACCCTGGTCTGCGGCTTTGCTCGCATCGAAGGCATGCCGGTCGGCATCATCGCCAACAACGGCATCCTGTTTTCCGAGTCGGCGCTCAAGGGCGCGCACTTCATCGAACTGTGCTGCCAGCGCAAGACGCCGCTGGTCTTCCTGCAGAACATCACCGGCTTCATGGTCGGCCGCAAGTACGAGAACGAAGGCATCGCGCGCAACGGCGCCAAGATGGTGACGGCCGTGGCCACCGCTGCGGTGCCCAAGTTCACCGTCATCATCGGCGGCAGCTTCGGCGCCGGCAACTACGGCATGTGCGGCCGCGCCTACAGCCCGCGTTTCCTCTGGATGTGGCCGAACGCGCGCATCAGCGTGATGGGCGGCGAGCAGGCCGCGAGCGTGCTGGCGACGGTCAAACGCGACGGTATCGAGTCCAAGGGCGGCAGCTGGAGCGCGGAAGAAGAGGCCGCGTTCAAGGCCCCCATCAAGGAACAGTACGAGGTGCAGGGCCACCCGTACTACGCCACCGCGCGCCTGTGGGACGACGGCGTGATCGACCCGGCCGACACGCGCCGCGTGCTGGCCCTGGGCCTCTCCGCCTCGCTGAACGCGCCGATCCCGGACACCAAGTTCGGCCTGTTCCGCATGTGAGGTCGGCATGGACGCCCGCGCCCACTTCCTGCAGCTCGCCCGCTACAACGTGTGGGCCACACGCCGCCTGCTCGACGCGGTGGCGAATGTGTCCGAGGCCGACTACCGCAAGGACGTGGGCCTGTTCTTCAAGAGCATCCACGGCACGCTGAACCACCTGCTGGTGGGCGAGCACATGCTGTGGTATCCGCGTTTTGCCCGGGGCGTCTCGCCCAAGGTGGAGCTGAACGCCGAGGTCGAGCCCGACCGCGACCGGCTGGGCCAGGCGCTCAAGGGCGGCGCGGCCAACTGGCTGCCTCTGATCGAGGGCTGGCCCGCCGAGCGCTTCGACGGGGCCCTGAACTACACCAACATGCGCGGCCAGGTGATGAGCCTGCCCTTTGCGCCTACGCTGGCCCACGTGTTCAACCACGGCACGCACCACCGCGGCCAGATCACAGCGGCGCTGACAGCGCTGGGTCACGCCAGCCCGGAGCTGGACCTGGTGTACCTGCTGCAAGAGGAAGCCTCGAAATGACGACCCCCACGACCATGGCCCTGACCGTCAAGGTGCAGGAACGCACCGCCCGCATCACGCTCACCCGCCCCGAGGTGCGCAACGCTTTCAACGACGAGGTGATCCAGCAGCTCAAGGCCGCGTTTGAAAGCGTGGGTGCGCGCGACGACGTGCGCGCCGTGGTGCTGGCGGCCGAGGGCCCGGCCTTCTGCGCCGGCGCCGACCTGAACTGGATGCGCCGCATGGCCGACTACACGCGCGACGAGAACATCGCCGACGCCGGCCAGCTCGCCGCCATGCTCAAGGCCATCTACGAATGCCCCAAGCCGACCATCGCCGCCGTGCAGGGCGACGTGTTCGCCGGTGGCATGGGTCTGGTCGCGGCCTGCGACATGGCGGTCAGCGTGCGCACCGCGACCTACTGCCTGTCCGAGGTGAAGCTGGGCCTGATCCCGGCCACCATCAGCCCCTACGTGATCCGAGCCATGGGCGCGCGCGCCGCGCACCGCTACTTCCTCACCGCCGAGCGTTTCTCCGCCGAGGAGGCGCACCGCATCGGCTTCGTGCACGAACTCGTGGACGCCGATGCGCTGGAGACCAAGGTGGCCGAACTGAGCGCCGCGCTGGTGAGCGCCAGCCCGGCCGCCGTGCGTGCCTGCAAGCGGCTGGTGCAGGACGTGGCCGAACGCACCATCGACGACGCGCTGATTGCCGCGACGGTGGAAGGCATCGCCGACATCCGCGCGAGTGACGAAGGCCGCGAAGGTGTGGCGTCTTTTCTGCAGAAGCGCAAACCCGCCTGGCTGGCGGGGTAATCTGGTCCTTTCCCTTCAGGAGGACACGGCATGGACGCGATCTGGAACAGCTTCGTGGAATGGCTCAGGGGCTTCGGCGCCCAGGCCGGACAGCAGGCGGCCGAGGCCGGCGCGCAGATCGGCGGCCAGGTCGCCGAGGGCGTGAGCGCGGCCGCCAACCAGCTGGACATGACCAGCCTGCTCGCGCTCGCCGCCGCGCTCGGCTGGGCCAGTGGCTTCCGGCTCTACGCGGTGGTCTTCCTCGTCGGTTCCATGGGCCTGGTGGGCTGGCTGCCGCTGCCCGAGGGCCTGCAGGTGCTGCAGCACCCGGCGGTGCTGGCGGCCAGCGGCGCGCTGCTGTTCGTCGAGTTCTTCGCCGACAAGATTCCGGGCCTGGACTCGCTGTGGGACATCGTCAACAGCGTGGTCCGTGTGCCGGCCGGCGCCGCCCTGGCCGCGGGCGTGTTCGGCGCCGACAACGCCACCATGGCCGTGGTCGCGGCGCTGCTGGGCGGCACGCTGGCCGCCAGCAGCCAGGCGGCCAAGACCAGCACGCGCGCAGCCATCAACACCTCGCCCGAGCCCTTCTCCAACGTCGCCATGAGCCTGGTCGAGGATGGCCTGGTGATCGGTGCCGTCTGGCTGGCGACCAGCCACCCGGTGGTCTTCGGCATCCTGCTGCTGATCGCGCTGGTGCTGATGTGGATCGTCACCTGGATGCTGTTCAAGTTCCTGCGCGCGGCGTTCCGCCGTCTGCGCAACCTGTTCTCCCCCGACTCCGCTCCCGCATAGGAAAAGCCGCATGTTCTCCAAGATCCTGATCGCCAACCGCGGCGAAATCGCCTGCCGTGTCGCCGCCACCGCCCGCCGCCTGGGCGTGCGCACCGTGGCCGTGTACTCCGACGCCGATGCGAACGCCAAGCACGTGGCGGCCTGCGACGAAGCGGTGCACATCGGCGGCAGCGCGCCCAAGCAGAGCTACCTGCAGTGGGAACGCATCATCGACGCCGCCCGGGCCACGGGCGCGCAGGCCATCCATCCCGGCTACGGTTTCCTGAGCGAGAACGAGGCCTTTGCCGACGCCTGCGCGAAAGCGGGTCTGGTCTTCATCGGCCCGCCCTCGTCGGCGATCCAGGCCATGGGCCTGAAGGCCGAATCCAAGCGTCTGATGGAGCAGGCCGGCGTGCCGTTGGTGCCGGGCTACCACGGCGAAGACCAGGACCCGGCGCTGCTGCAGCGCGAGGCCGACCGCATCGGCTACCCGGTGCTGATCAAGGCCAGCGCGGGCGGCGGCGGCAAGGGCATGCGCGCGGTCGAGAAGGCCGAGGACTTTGCGGCGGCGCTGGCCTCCTGCAAGCGCGAGGCCATCAACAGCTTCGGCAGCGACGCGGTGCTGGTCGAGAAATACGTGCAGCGCCCGCGCCACATCGAGATCCAGGTCTTCGGCGACACGCACGGCGACTGCGTCTACCTGTTCGAGCGCGACTGCTCGGTGCAGCGGCGCCACCAGAAGGTGCTGGAAGAGGCGCCCGCGCCGGGCATGACGCCCGAGCTGCGCCAGCAGATGGGCGAGGCGGCGGTGGCCGCGGCCAAGGCGGTGAACTATGTGGGCGCCGGCACGGTGGAGTTCATCGTCGAGCAGCCCGGCGGCTACGACCACCCCGAGCAGATGCGCTTCTATTTCATGGAGATGAACACGCGCCTGCAGGTCGAACACCCGGTCACCGAGGCCATCACCGGGCTCGATCTGGTCGAGTGGCAGTTGCGCGTTGCTTCGGGCGAGAAGCTGCCGCTGCAGCAGCACGAGCTGCGCATGCAGGGCCACGCCATCGAGGCGCGCATCTGCGCCGAGAACCCGGACAACAACTTTCTGCCGGCCACCGGCCGCCTGGACGTGTACCGCAAGCCCGCGCACGTGGCGTTCGAGCGCGGCGCCATCCGTTTCGACGATGGCGTGCGCGAGGGCGATGTGATCAGCCCGTTCTACGACTCCATGGTCGCCAAGCTGATCGTGCATGGCGCCACGCGCGCCGAGGCGCTGGCCAGGCTGGACGCGGCGCTGGCGCAGACCCGCATCGTGGGCCTGGCGACCAATGTGCAGTTCCTGCGCCACGTGGTGCGCTCAGGCGCGTTCTCGTCCGCCAGGCTCGACACCGCGTTGATCCCGCGCGAAGCCGAGGCGCTGTTCAACCAGGACCCGGTGGGCCGTACCCTGGCCGTGGCCGCGGCCGTGGCCCAGACCCTGGTGCACGAGAAGGCCGGCGAGGGCGCAGACCCGTTCTCGCGCACCGACGGCTGGCGGCCCTTCGGTCTGACCCAGCGCCGCTTCGACTTCGAATACCAGGGCGACGCGCTGACCGCGCAGCTGACCTATGGGCACGGCGGTGCGCTGCAGCTGGCGGTGGGCGATGCCGACGCCGTGCTGAGCTTCCAGGCCCAGCCGGCCGACAGCGGCACGGTGGTGGACCTGCAGTACAACGGCCAGCGCCAGACGGTGCAGTGCTGGCAGCTCGGCGAGAGCGTGCACCTGTTCTGCGACCGCGGCGCGACCGTGATCACCGAGCTGGACGCGCTGGCCCACGCCGGCGAGACCGCGGCCGAAGGCGGGCGCCTGACCGCGCCCATGCCGGGCAAGGTGGTGAGCTTTGCCGTCAAGGCCGGCGACACCGTCCGCAAGGGCCAGCCCCTGGCGGTGATGGAAGCCATGAAGATGGAGCACACCATCGCCGCGCCGGCCGACGGCACGGTGGCCGAGCTGCTGTTCGCCCCGGGCGACCAGGTGGCCGAGGGCGCGGAACTGTTGAAGCTGGCGGTCGCCACCGCGTGAACCCAAGGGTAAGAATGGGTGCCCCCACGCTCGGCACTGCGTGTCCGGCGCTGCCCCCCAAGGGGGCGCTCGTCGCCTTGGGGCGGCCCGGCGGCTCCGGGCCCGCTAAGCTCGGCGCATGAACATCACATTCTGCTGCACCGACACCAAGGCCGAGCCCTGGCTGGAGGGCCTGCGCGCGGCGCTGCCCGGCGCCACCGTCACCGTCTGGCAAGCCGGCGCGCCCCAGGCCGACCACGCCGTGGTCTGGGCGCCGCCCCAACAGTTTCTGGACGAACAGCCCGCGCTCAAGGGCCTGTTCAACATCGGTGCCGGCGTCGATGCGCTGCTGAAGCTGCGTCTGCCGCCAGGTGTGAAGGTCGTGCGTCTGGATGATGCGGGCATGTCGGTGCAGATGGCCGAGTACGTGTGCCACGCCGTGATCCGCCACTTCCGCGAGTTCGACGGCTACGAGGCCGACGTGAAGGCCGGCCAGTGGTCGTTCCGCAAGCCGCGCGAGCGCAAGGACTTCCCGGTCGGCGTGATGGGGCTGGGCGTTCTGGGTGAGCGCGTGGCGAAGGCGCTGCGGGTGTTCGAGTTTCCGGTCTTCGGCTGGAGCCGCAGCCCCAAGGCCATCGAGGGTGTGGTGACCCACAGCGGCGAGGTCGGCTTGGACACCTTCCTCGGCAACAGCCGGGTGCTGGTGAACCTGCTGCCGCTCACGCCGGACACACGCGACATCCTCAACCGCAAGACGCTGGGCCGGCTCAAGCCGGGCGGCTACCTGATCAACGTGGCGCGCGGCGCCCACCTGGTGGAAGACGACCTGCTGGCCCTGCTGGACAGCGGCCACATGGCCGGCGCCACGCTGGACGTGTTCCGCACCGAGCCGCTGCCCGCCGGCCACCCCTTCTGGCAGCACCCGAAAATCACCGTCACACCCCACACGTCGGCGCGCACGCTGCGCGACGAGAGCATTGCCCAGATCGCCGGCAAGATCCGCGCGCTCGAAGCCGGCCAGCCGGTGGCCGGTGTCGTGGACCCGGTCCGCGGCTATTGAAGAAGAGACACACCATGAACATCCCATCGAAAGTCCGCCTCATCGACGTCGGCCCGCGCGACGGCCTGCAGAACGAGAAGCAGCCGGTGCCGGCGGCGGTCAAGATCGAGCTCGTGCACCGCCTGCAGGCTGCGGGCCTGAAGGAGATCGAGGTCACCAGTTACGTCAGTCCGAAGTGGGTGCCGCAGATGGCCGACAACCACGAGGTCATGGCGGGCATGACGCGCCAGGGCGGCGTGCGCTACTCGGTGCTCACGCCCAACCTCAAGGGCTACGAGGCAGCGGTGCTCGACAAGCCCGACGAGATCGTCGTCTTCGGCGCCGCCAGCGAGGCCTTCAGCCAGAAGAACATCAACTGCTCCATCGCCGAGAGCATCGAACGCTTTGCGCCCGTGGTCGCGGCGGCCAAGGCGGCCGGCATCGCGGTGCGCGGTGCGATGAGCTGCACCGTGGGGTGCCCCTACGAGGGCGACATCGCGCCCGAGCGCGTGGCCTACCTAGCCGGGCTGATGAAGGGCATCGGCGTCGAGCGTGTGGACGTGGCGGACACCATCGGCGTGGGCACGCCGCGCAAGGTGCAGGCCGCCATCGGGGCGACGCTGCAGCACTTCGGCATCGACCACATCAGCGGCCATTTCCACGACACCTACGGCCAGGCGCTGTCCAACACGCTGGCGGCGCTGGAGATGGGGGTCTGGAACTTCCAGTCGTCGGTCGCGGGGCTGGGCGGCTGCCCGTATGCCAAGGGCGCCACCGGCAACGTCGCGACCGAGGACGTGGTCTACCTGCTGCACGGCATGGGCATCGAGACCGGCATTGACCTGGACAAACTGGTCGACGCCGGCCAATTCATCAGCGGGCACCTCGGCCGCCCGAGCGGCTCGCGCGTGGCGCGGGCGCTGCTGGCGAAACGGGCAGGGTGATCGCCATGGAGTTCAGTGTCTGGCTTGCTTTTTTTGCAGCGTCCTGGGTGATCGCGATTTCGCCAGGTTCCGGTGCCGTGCTGTCGATGAGCCATGGCCTGGCCTATGGCGTGCGCCAGACCAGCGCCACGATCGCCGGCCTGCAGCTGGGACTGGCGGTGATCCTGCTGATCGCCGGGGTGGGCGTGGGCGCGCTGCTGCTGGCCTCGGCGGCCGCGTTCACCGTGGTCAAGTTGGTGGGCGCGGCCTACCTGATCTACCTCGGCGTGAAGCAGTGGCGCGCGCCGGTCGCGCAGCAGGCCCCCGCCGCTGGCGAGGCGCTGGTGAAGCACGCCGGCCTGCCGTCGGTGCGCGAGCGGGTGCTGACCGGCTTCATGACCAATGTGACCAACCCCAAGGGCATCGTGTTCATGGTGGCGGTGCTGCCGCAGTTCATCGACCCGCAGCGGCCGCTGTGGCTGCAGCTGCTGATCCTGCTCGCCACCTCGGTGGGTGTGGACCTGATCGTGATGCACGGCTACGCTTTCCTGGCCTCGCGCGCGCAGCGCTGGCTGGCCACGGCGAAGGCGCGGCGCGCGCAGAACCGCGTGTTCGGCGGCGTGCTGATGGCCATGGGGGCGAGCCTGCTGCTGGTGCGCAAGGGCGGCTGAGCCCGCTACCATCGCGGGCCATGAACCTCTCTGCTTCCGTACCCCTTCCACCCGGCGTGCTGCGCGTGACCGAGGTGCTGGCCGCACTGGGCCATCCGCACGCGCCGGTGATGCTCGACGACGCGGCGCGCACCGCGCAGCAGGCCGCCGATGTGCTGGGAGTGGCCCTGGGCCAGATCGCCAAGAGCATCATCTTCCGCCGCAAGTCCGACGACGCGGCCGTGCTGGTCATCACCTCGGGCGACCTGCGCGTCGACGAAAAGAAGGTCCAGGCCATCGTCTGCGCCGAGGGCGGCAAGCTCGGCCGTGCCGATGCCGATTTCGTCAAGGCCAAGACCGGTTTCTCCATCGGTGGTGTGTCGCCGCTGGCGCACGCCGAGCCGCCGGTCACGCTGATCGACGACCAGCTGTTCCGCTTCGACGTGATCTGGGCCGCGGCCGGCCACCCGCACGGCGTGTTCCGCCTGACCCCCGACGACCTGACACGGTTGACCGGCGCGCCGGTGCACGACGTGACGGTGCCGCCTTCCCCCTGAGCTTTTCAAGATGTTCAAGAAACTCTTCGGGCGCCGCGAGGCCCCACCGCCACCGCGCCCCAAACCCCTGATCAACCTGGAAGACGCGCGCGCGCGCCACCTCGACCCCGAGGTGCCTTCGCCCTGCATCTCGGTCTGCCAGATGAACGCGGCCACCGGTCTGTGCAGCGGCTGCTACCGCACGGTGGAAGAAATCGCGGGCTGGGGCCAGGCCGGCGAAGCACAGCGGCTGGCGATCTGGGAGCGCATCGAGTCGCGCCAGGTGCCGCGCACCATCACCTGATCCCCTCCGCCGCCATGTCCGCCACCCTGCACGAGATCGACTTTTTCTACGACCCGATCTCGCCTTACGCCCACCTGGCCTTCGAGCGGCTGCCCCAGGCCCTCGAAGGACTGAGTGTGCTGGTGCACTACCGCCCGGTACTGTTCGCGGCGCTGCTCAAGGCGCACGGACAGCTCGGCCCGGCCGAGATCCCGTCCAAGCGCGACTGGACCTACCGCCAGGTGCTCTGGCTGGCGCAGCACCACGGCGTGCGGCTGGACCTGCCAGCGATGCACCCCTTCAACCCGCTGCCGCTGCTGCGCCTGGGGCTGTGCGCCTCCACCGACGACGCGCCCGGCCAGACCAACCGGTATGTGACCGAGCAGCTGTTCCACCACGTCTGGCACGGCGGCGCAGACCCGCTCGACCCCGTGCGTCTGCAGGCCCTGCAATCGCAGCTGCAGGACCACATGCGGCAGCGCGACAAACCCTGGAACGAACCCGACAGCGAGGTGGTGAAGCAGCGGCTGCGCGACAACACCGAGCGGGCGCTGGCGCTGGGCCTGTTCGGTGTGCCGTCCATGGTCGCGGGTGGGCGGGTGTTCTGGGGGCTGGACGCGCTGCCGATGCTGCGCGAAAGCCTGGACGGCGCGGCGTGGTTCCAGTGCGGCGACTGGGAGGCGGCGCACCGTCTGCCCGTGGGCGTGCAGCGCAAGGCCTGAAGCGGCCTCATTGATCTCGCGCAGAGCTGCTGGCGCAGGATGCCACTAATATGACTGTGTCCTGGGCCTGTCCCGGCGCCCAGGCGCTCTGAGAAATGCGCTCACCCACAAGGAGATACGACATGTTCAAGAAAATCCTCGTCCCCACCGACGGTTCCGCGCTGGCCCTGCGTGCGGCCTCCACCGCCGTGCAGCTGGCCAAGGCGCACGGCGCCCAGGTGATCGGTGTCTACGTCATCGACCCGTTCCCCTACATCGGCATCGGGGACGCATCGGCCGCCGGCCTGCAGGCCTACCTGGCCGAATCGCGCAGCGTGGCCGGGCAGGCGCTGGATGAGCTGGGCAAGGTCTTCGCGGCCGAAGGCGTGCCGTTTGCCGGCGACACCATCGAGCGCAACGTGGTCTACGAAGGGGTGATCGAAACGGCGCAGGCCGAAGGCTGCGACCTGATCGTGATGGCCTCGCACGGCCGCCAGGGCGTCAAGGCGCTGGTGCTGGGCAGCGTGGCGCAGAAGGTGCTCACGCACACCCGCCTGCCAGTGCTGATCGTCAAGGACTGAGCGCCCGGCGGGCGCCTTTCTCAACCAGGCGGCGGGCCTGGTGTGCGTGCACCCGACGGGGTTGTCACGTTCTGTAAGTTGTTTGTGGCATGTAACAGCGGCCGAATCCGGTCCTTCGCGGTCCGGGTTCGGCCGCCTACATTGGCGGCCCATGAACGCCACAGCGCCCCCTATCGCACTGCCCGGCCCCTCGCGCCGGCGCCTCTGGCTTCGGCTGCCGCTGGTGGTCGTGGTGGCGGCGCTCGCGGCCTGCGGCGGCGGTGAAACTGCAGGCGGTACAGATCGGACCTCGGCCCGGAAGACGGCGGCGTCGGAGTCTGGGGGTTCCACAGGGACCAGCTGGCCCAGCCTGAGTTCGGTCTTCGACGATGAACCTGTGCCGGAGGCCGGCGAGGGTGGAGCGCCCAAGGCCCTTGTGATGACGCAGGCCGATGCGGTGCGGCTGGCCAACCAGGCGACCTTCGGGCCCACCGAGTCGCTGGTGACGCAGATCCGCGAGTGGGGGGCCTCGCGCTGGGTCGCCGACCAGATGAGCCTGCAGCGCCAGGCCTTCAAGCCCAGTCCCAATGGGCCGCGCGTACCCGTCATCGTGCCATTGCCCCGGTCCCGCTACACCAGCGGCGGCACCAACGCCGTGCACAAGCACACCAGCCAGGGCGCCGACTTCTGCGACAACCGGGGCGACCAGTGCTGGCGCGACTGGTATTCGTCCACACCCCTGGTCTGGGACTTCTACCGCAATGCGGTGACCGGTCAGGACCAGTTGCGCCAGCGCGTCGGGCTGGCGTTGCAGCAGATGCTGGTGGTGTCCAACTACGAGGTCAGCGGCACCTATGGTCTGCGCAACTACCACAACATGCTGTTGGACCACGCATTCGGCAACTACCGCGACCTGCTGCGCAAGGTCATCCTGTCGCCGGTCATGGGCGACTACCTCGACCATGTCAACAACGACAAGGACGCGCCCAACGAGAATTTCGCCCGCGAGCTGCTGCAGCTGTTCTCGCTGGGCACCTGCCTGCTCAACCCGGACGGCTCGCTGCAGGGCGGCAGCTGCACGCCCACCTACGACAACGAGCGTGTGCGCGCCTACGCCCACGCACTCACCGGCTGGACCTATCCCCCTGGTGGCGCCACGCCGTGGGGCTGCTGGCCCCGGGGCGCCAACTGCCAGTTCTACGACGGCGACATGGTCTCGGTGGCGTCGTTCCACAACACCGCGGCGCGCTCGCTGCTGTCCGGGGTGAGCCTGCCTTCGGGCAACACTGCGCCGGCGGCGCTGGAGGCGGTGCTCGACAGCATCATGGCCCACCAGAACGTGGCGCCGTTCGTGAGCCGGCACCTGATCCAGCAGCTGGTGACGAGCAACCCGAGCCCTGCGTACGTACAGCGCGTGGCGGGGGCGTTCAGCGCCGGCCGGCACGGCCGTTTGGGCACCGGCCGGAAGGGCGATCTCGCCGCCACCGTGGCCGCGGTGCTGCTGGATGCAGAAGCCCGCAGCACGACAGTGGCCAGCTCGGCCGGCCGGCTGCGCGAGCCCATTCAGCTGTTCACCGGCGTGCTGCGCGCCCTCAACGGCCGGACCGATGGCGAGGCGCTGGGCTGGTGGTGGGGCGAAGAGATGCGCCAGCACGTCTTCCGTCCGCCGTCGGTGTTCAACTTCTATTCGCCGGATTACCCGGTGGCCGGCACCGCGCTGGTGGGGCCGGCCTTCGGCATCCACAACGCCAACACCGCGCTCAACCGGATCAACTACCTCAACTACCTCATCTTCTGGAATGGCTCCGGTGCCAGCTCGACTGTGCCCGGCGCGGTGGGCACCCGGGTCAATCTCAGCGGGTTCGAGGCGGATGTGACCGATGCCGGCCGTCTGGTGGACCGCATCTCCATGCTGGCGCTGGGCGAGCTGCTGCCCGCCACGTCGCGCACGGCGGTGATTTCTGCGGTCAACCAGTTTGGGTCCGGGACCTCCAGTGACCGGACCAACCGGGTGCGCCAGGCCGCCTTCCTGGTGTTTGCCTCGCCCCAGTACCACCTGGTCCGCTGAAGGGATGTGACCGACATGAACCGACAACATGCATCGCAGTGGGCGCCGATGGACCGGCGGCAGTGGCTTCGCTGGGGCGGCGCGTCACTGGCGGGCGCACTCGGGGTGGGCAGCCTGTCGGCCCTGCTGCAGAACCCGGTGAAGGCCCAGGCCGACGGCTACAAGGCCCTGGTGTGCGTCTTCCTGTACGGCGGCAACGACGGGCAGAACACGGTGGTGCCGACCGACACCACGCGCTACAACCAGTACGCCACGGCGCGCGGCGCCCTCGCCCTGCCGCGCAACAGCCTGGTGCCGATGGCGGGCACAGACGTGGGCCTGCACCCGTCCATGGCCGCGCTGGCGCCGGTGTGCAGCGCGCGCAAGATCGCCGCCGTGGCCAACGTCGGTCCGCTCTTCGGACCGCTGACCAAGACCGAGTTCCGCAGCCTGCCGGGCACCTCGCCGCTGATTCCGGACAATCTGTTCTCGCACTCGGACCAGCAGATCGAGTGGGAGGCGTCCAGCGCCCGTTCACTCGAACGCACCGGCTGGGGCGGTCGCGCCACCGACACCCTGGGCACCACCAATCCGGTGATCTCCGTGGGAGGCAACGGCCACTTCGGCCTGTCCGCGCTCGGCACGCCCCTGGTGCTGCCGGGGCCGGGCGACACCTTCGGGGTGGAAGGCCTGGAGGGCACCTGGGCACCCACGGTCGCGCGCAAGACCGCGCTGGAGGCGCTGTACCAGCCGGGCAACCTGGGCAGCTCCAACGTGCTGCTGGACGCCTACGCGCAGCAGCAGCGCACGGCGTTCGAGGTGTCGTCCCGGCTGGGCGCCATCGTCGGGGTGGAGCCCAACCCGGCGGCGCCGACCCTGATCGACACGGCCTTCGCGCCGCTGACCAATGCACAGGGGGCGATCGGCACCGACCTCGGCCGCCAGCTCTACCAGATTGCCAAGCTGGTGGCCGGGCGTGCCACCGTGCAGGGCGACCGCCAGATCTTCTTTGCCCAGCAGGGCGGCTACGACACGCACAACGAGCAGATCGCAGCGGACAGCCTGAGCGGCGTGCACGCCCGCCTGCTGCAGGGCCTGGCCGACGCGATGGCCTGCTTCTACAACGCGATGGCGGCCATCGGTATGGGCAACAACGTGACCCTGTTCACCCAGAGTGACTTCGGCCGCACCTTCGTGCCCAACAGCAGCTCCGGCACCGACCACGCCTGGGGCAACCACCATCTGGTGATGGGCGGTGCGGTGCAGGGTGGGGCGGTTTATGGCAGCTATCCCGAGCTGGTGGCCGGTGGCCCCAACGACGTCGGCGTCTCCTCCTGGGAGCTGCACGGGCGGTGGATTCCCACCACCTCGGTCGACCAGTACGCCGCGACCCTGCTGCGCTGGTTCGGTGCCTCGGACCCGCAGCTCAACACCATCCTGCCGAACCTCACCAATTTCAGCACCAGGAATCTCGGGTTCCTGGGCTGAGGGGGTCAGCGGCGGAACTTGCCGCCGCTGTCGATGATGGACAGGTCGACAAACTCCAGGCCGGTGTGGTCGTTCGGCCCGAAGCCCACCTCAAGGCCGCCGATGTCCAGTTTGGACAGCCCTTCCAGCGCGTCGCGCAGCTTGGCCCGTGTCGGGTTGGCGCCGGCGCGCTGCAGGCCCGCCACCAGCACCTTGGCCGCCGCGAAGCCTTCCAGCATCGCCGGGCTCACGCCCTCCAGTCCCTTGGCCTTGGCCAGGTCCATCGCCTCCTTCACCATGGCCACCGAGAGCGAGCGCTCGTACGGGAAGACCTGGGTGACGATGGTGCCCGAGGCGTGGGTGCCCAGGGACTTCACGAAGCCGCCGGAGGCGTTGTTGGAGTTGGTGATGATCTGGGCGCGCGAGCCGGCCTTGCGGATCGCGGCCACGCCATCGGCCACCGCCACGCCCGAGCCGATGAACAGCACCGCCTGCGCGCCCGAGCTGGCGATGCGGGGGGCGATCGCGCTGAAGTCCCATTGGGCGCGGTCGAACTTCTCGATGAACAGCGGGCTCTTGCCCACCGACGAAAAGCCCTTCTGGGCGCCTTCGAGCAGGTCGGCGCCGAAGCTGTCCTCCACGTGCAGCACGCCGATGCGGTCCATGCCGATCAGGCTCAGGTGCTGCACCGCGCGCTCGGCCTCGCGCTGGTAGGTGGCGCGCACGTTGAACACCCACGGGTTGACGGGTCGGTGCAGCACCATGGCGCCGGTGGACGGGCCCACCAGGGGCAGCTTGGCGTCCGCCAGCACCGGCAGGATGGCCTGCGTGTGCGGGGTGCCGCGGTTCAGGAACAGGCTGACCACCTCCTTGTCGTCGGCCAGCTTCCGGGCGTTTTCGGCCGCCAGCTTGGGGTCGAACTTGTCGTCCAGCGACACCAGGTCGATCTTCTCTCCGTTCACCCCGCCTTTGGCGTTGATGGCGTCGAAGTACAGCCTGGCGCCGTCGGTGGTTTCTTTCACCCCGGCGGCCACGGGGCCGCTGAAGCCGGCGGTCTGGCCGATGCGGATCTGTGACCAGGCGGCTGCGGGCCAGGCCAGTGCAGCGGCCAGCCCCATGGCGCCGAGGGTCCGGCGCACGCTTGTTGTGTTTGTCATTCGTCTGTCTCCTTTGGGAGCGCCAGTCTAGGCAGTGGATGGGGGTGCGGCATTGGGGGAATGACGTAGCCCCCGGACAGCCCGACGTGCGGCTCCTAGAATGTTCGGCTCCCTCTCAGGAAGGCCTGCATGTCCGACGATCTCCGCCCCGCCGACGAACCCCTGTCCCCCGCCGAGGCGCCCGCAGACGGTGGCGGCACGATCCGCATCCGCGGTGCCCGCCAGCACAACCTCAAGAACCTCGATCTGGACATCCGCACCGGCGAGCTGACGGTGGTCACCGGCCCCAGCGGGTCGGGCAAGTCCAGCCTGGTGTTCGACACCCTGTTCGCCGAAGGCCAGCGGCGCTACGTCGAGACCTTCAGCGCCTACGCGCGCCAGTTCCTGGACCGCATGGACAAGCCGGCGGTGGACAAGGTCGAGGGCGTGCCCCCGGCCATTGCCATCGACCAGACCAACCCGGTGCGCTCGTCGCGCTCCACGGTCGGCACCATGACCGAGCTGAACGACCACCTCAAGCTGCTGTTCGCGCGCGGGGCGCAGCTGTTCGACCGCGCCACCGCGCTGCCGGTGCGGCACGATTCGCCGGAGTCGATCTTTGCGGAACTGCAAAGGCGTTCCGCCGAGCAGGGCGATCCGCGGCTGGTGGTGACCTTCCCGGTCGAGCTGCCCGCGTCCACCACGCCCGAAGAGGTGGAGCAGTGGCTCTCGGCCAGTGGTTACACCCGCGTGCAGGCCGAGCGCACCGTGCAGCGCGAAGCGAAGGAAGAAGCGCCGGCCAAGGGCAAGAAGGCCAAGCCGGTGATCGAAGCCGTGAAGCTGCTGGACGTGGTGGCCGACCGCTTCCGCCTCGGCAACGCCGAACCGGCGCGGGTGATGGAAGCCATCGAAGCCGGGCTCAAGCGCGGCGCGGGCAAGCTGATGGTCTATGTGCTTCGCGAGGAGGGCGAGCCGGACATCTGGCGTTTCAGCACCGGGCTGCACTGCCCGGAAAGCGACATCCGCTACACCGAACCCACGCCCTCGGCCTTCTCCTTCAACTCCGCCGTCGGCGCCTGCGAGGCCTGCCGCGGTTTCGGTCGCGTCATCGGCGTGGACTACGGCCTGGTGATCCCCGACGAAAAGCTCACGCTGCGCAACGGTGCGATCAAGGTGTTCCAGACCCCCGCGTGGAAGGAATGCCAGGACGACCTGATGCGCCATGCGGAAGCCTCAGGCATCCCGCGCGACACGCCCTGGAACAAGCTCACGTCCGAGCAGAAGCAGTGGGTCATCGGCGGCACCCCCAGCTACAAGGACGGCCAGTGGGGCAAGCAGTGGTACGGCGTGGCGCGGTTCTTCGAGTACCTGGAGAGCAAGGCCTACAAGATGCACATCCGGGTGCTGCTGTCCAAGTACCGCAGCTACACCGAATGCCCCAGCTGTGGCGGCGCGCGCCTGAAGACCGACAGCCTGCTGTGGCGCATCGGCACGAAGGCGCAGGCCGACGCGGTGCTGCCGGCCGGCAGGCGCTACCTGCCGACCGGGGTGAAGTGGTCGCGCGCGCAGCTTGAAGCCCTGCCCGGCCTGTGCCTGCACGACCTGATGCTGATGCCGCTGACCGATCTGCGGCGCTTCTTCTCCGATCTGTCGGTTTCTCTCGCTGGCGACGCGGGCGCGCGGGCGGAGCGCCCGGGGGCGTCAGTCGCAGGCTCCGATTCCTTCCCCGGGCACTCCACCCACCCACCCGCATCGCCGGACCCGGGCGCACCCAAAGCCTCGGGTGAACAGCAGGCCCTGAAGCTGCTCTTCGAAGAGATCAACACCCGCTTGCGCTACTTGTGCGAGGTCGGCATCGGCTACCTCACGCTCGACCGCCAGAGCCGCACGCTCAGCGGCGGCGAAGTCCAGCGCATCAACCTCACCACCGCGCTCGGCACCTCGCTGGTCAACACCCTGTTCGTGCTGGACGAACCCAGCATCGGCCTGCACCCGCGCGACATGGCGCGCATCAACGACGCCATGTTGCGCCTGCGCGATGCCGGCAACACTCTGGTGGTGGTCGAGCACGACCCGGCCGTGATGCTGGCGGCCGACCGCCTGATCGACATGGGCCCCGGCCCCGGCGAGCGCGGCGGGCAGATCGTGTTCGACGGCACGCCCGAGGCCATCCGCAGCGCCGACACGCTGACGGGCGCCTACCTCGGCGCCCGCAAGACCGTGGGCATGGGCTTCAAGCGCATGGTCACCGACAGCACGCCGCGCCTGATCCTCGAAGGCGCGCGCGAGCACAACCTGCAGAACCTCTACGTCGAGCTCCCGCTGCAGCGCCTGACCGTGGTCACCGGCGTGTCGGGCTCGGGCAAGTCCACGCTGATCCAGGACGTGCTCGCGCCCGCGCTGCTGCGCCATTTCGGCAAGGCCACCGAGTCACCTGGCGCGCACGACCGCCTGCTGGGTGCCGACTTCCTGAGCGAGGTGGTCTATGTGGACCAGTCGCCCATCGGCAAGACCGCGCGCTCCAACCCGGTCAGCTACGTCGGCGCCTGGGACGCCATCCGCGCGCTGTTCGCCGACGCGCCGCTTGCGCGCCAGCGCAGCTACACCGCGGCCAAGTTCAGCTTCAACAGCGGTGACGGGCGCTGCCCGACCTGCGGCGGCTCGGGCTTCGAGCACGTGGAAATGCAGTTCCTGAGCGATGTCTATCTGCGCTGCCCGGACTGCGATGGCAAGCGTTACCGGCCCGAGGTGCTGGAGGTGCGCATCGAACGCGGCGGGCGGATGCTCAACGTGGCCGATGTGCTCGAACTCACCGTCAGCGAAGCCGCCGACCTGTTCAAGGCCGACCGCGAGGTCATCCGCGTGCTGCAGCCCATCGTGGACGTGGGGCTGGAGTACGTGAAGCTGGGCCAGCCTGTGCCCACGCTCTCGGGCGGTGAGGCGCAGCGCCTCAAGCTCGCGGGCTTCCTGGCCGAGGCCGCGAAGAACAGCGCGGCCAGCCGCCAGGCGCTGGCCCGCAAGGGCACGCTGTTCCTTTTCGACGAGCCGACCACCGGCCTGCACTTCGACGACATCGCCAAGCTCATGCGCTCGCTGCGCAAGCTGCTCGAAGCCGGGCATTCGCTGATCGTGATCGAACACAACCTGGACGTGATCCGCAGCGCCGACTGGCTGATCGACCTCGGCCCCGAAGGCGGTTCGGGCGGTGGCCTGGTGGTGGCCGAAGGCCCGCCCGAAGAGGTGCGCCAACACGCAAGCAGCCACACCGCCAGGGCGCTGCGCGAGTACGCAGCGTCCATGGGCGAGGTGCACGCGGTGCACGAAGGCCGGCTGGTCGACTACCTGAAGCAGCCGCAGCGCCAACAGGCCGCGGCCGCCCGCGCCGAAAGCCACAGCAACGCCATCCGCATCGTCAACGCCAAGGAGCACAACCTCAAGAACCTGAGCGTCGACATTCCGCGCGGCAAGTTCAACGTCATCTCCGGCGTCAGCGGTTCGGGCAAGTCCACGCTGGCGTTTGACATCCTGTTCAACGAGGGCCAGCGGCGCTACCTCGAATCGCTCAACGCCTACGCGCGCAGCATCGTGCAGCCCGCGGGCCGGCCCGAGGTGGACGCGGTCTACGGCATCCCGCCCACCGTGGCGATCGAGCAGCGGCTCTCGCGCGGCGGTCGCAAGTCCACGGTGGGCACCACCACCGAGGTCTGGCACTTCCTTCGCCTGCTGTACGTGAAGCTGGGCACGCAGCACTGCGTGCACGACGGCTCGGCCGTGATGCCGCAAAGCCCCGAGAGCATCGCCGCCGCCATCCTCACCCGCTACCGCGGCCGCCACATTGGCCTGCTGGCGCCGCTGGTGGTCAACCGCAAGGGCGTCTACACCGAGCTGGCCGACTGGGCGCGTCCGCGCGGCTACACGCACCTGCGAGTGGACGGCGAGTTCCTGCCCACCACCGGTTTCCCGCGCATCGACCGTTTCAAGGAACACACCATCGAACTGCCGGTGGCCGACGGCGTGGTGGACCCGGCGAACGAAGCCTGGCTGCGCACCCAGCTGACCAAGGCGCTCGAAATCGGCAAGGGCACGCTGCACTTGCTGACCGATCTTGACGGCCTCGCGCCCGCGCTGGCCGAGGGGCGTTCCACCGCCGGCTTGGGCAAACTGGAGGTGTTCTCCACCACGCGCGCCTGCCCGACCTGCGGCACCAGTTACCCCGAACTGGACCCGCGCCTGTTCTCGTACAACAGCAAGCACGGCTGGTGCCCCGACTGTGTGGGCACGGGCGTCAAGCTCTCGCGTGAGCAGCGCAAGGCGCTGGACGATTCGGTGCGCGACGACGACCAGAAGGGCCGCGAGCAGAGCTTCGCCGAGCCCGAGGTGGAAGACCTGACCGACGAGGCCTGTCCGACGTGCGAAGGCACGCGGCTGAATGCGCAGGCGCGGGCGGTGAAGTTCGGCGGCGTGGGCATCACCGACATCGCGCGCCTGTCGGTGAGCGAGGTGCGGCAGAAGGTCCGTGCGCTCATGGCCGACGGAGGCTTGAGCAGTCGGGAAGCCGACATTGCTCGTGACCTGCTGCCCGAAATCGAAAGCCGCCTGGCCTTCCTCGAAGAAGTGGGGCTGTCCTATCTGACGCTGGACCGCGGCGCCCCCACGCTCAGCGGTGGCGAGGCGCAGCGCATCCGCCTAGCGGCACAACTGGGTTCCAACCTGCAGGGCGTGTGCTACGTGCTGGACGAGCCCACCATCGGCCTGCACCCGCGCGACAACCAGATCCTGCTGGACGCTCTGCACAAGCTGGGCGACATGGGCAACACCCTGGTGGTGGTGGAGCACGACGAAGACACGATCCGCCGCGCCGACCACATCATCGACATCGGACCCAGCGCCGGCAAACGCGGCGGCCGCGTGGTGGCGCAAGGCACGGTGGCCGACCTGTCGGCGAGCGAAGAGTCGCTGACCGGGCGTTACCTGTTGCATGCCATGAAGCACCCGCTGCAGCCGCGGCGCGCCGTCACCGCCGACGGTGAGCAGCTCGAACTGCGCGGCGCCACCATGCACAACCTGCAGCAGGTGGACGTGGCCGTGCCGCTCAAGCGCCTGGTGGTGGTCACCGGCGTCAGCGGTTCCGGCAAGTCCACGCTGGCGCGCGACGTGCTGCTGACCAATGTGGCCGAGGCGGTGTCGATGCGCAGCACCTTCGCCGGCCGCCAGGCCTGGGACAACGAGGGTGTGCGCCCCGCCTGGACCGGCTGCAGCAAGCTGCTGGGCAGCGAGACCGTGGACCGCGTGCTCGAGGTCGACCAGACGCCGATCGGCAAGACGCCGCGCTCCTGCCCGGCCACCTACATCGGCTTCTGGGACACGGTGCGCAAGCTGTTCGCCGACACGCTGGAAGCCAAGGCGCGCGGCTACGGCCCGGGCCGCTTCAGCTTCAACACCGGCGAAGGCCGCTGCCCCGCCTGCGAAGGGCAGGGCCTGCGCACCATCGAGATGAGCTTCCTGCCGGATGTGAAGGTGCCCTGCGAGGTCTGCCACGGCGCGCGCTTCAACCCCGAGACCCTGGCCGTCACCTGGAAGGGCAAGAACATCGGCGACGTGCTGCAGATGGCGGTGGACGAGGCGGTCGAGTTCTTCGCCAGCATGCCCGCCATCAGCCACCCGCTGCAGCTGCTCAAGGACGTGGGCCTGGGTTACCTCACGCTGGGCCAGCCCTCACCTACGTTGTCGGGCGGAGAGGCGCAGCGCATCAAGCTGGTGACCGAGCTCAGCAAGGTGCGCGACGACATCGGCCGCCGCGGCCAGAAGGCGCCGCACACCTTGTACGTGCTGGACGAACCCACGGTGGGCCTGCACATGGCCGACGTGGAAAAACTGATCCGCGTGCTGCACCGCCTGGTGGACGGCGGCCACAGCGTGGTCGTGATCGAGCACGACCTGGACGTGATGGCCGAGGCCGACTGGATCATCGACCTGGGCCCCGAAGGCGGCTCGGGCGGCGGCCGCATCGTGGCGGCGGCGACGCCGGAAGACGTGGTGCGGCTGGGCACGCACACCGGCCAGGTGCTCGCGCCGGTGCTGGCGCGCTGAACGGCCCGCCCGTCGGGCGGGCGGCGGGGTTCAGGGCCGTCCGGCGCCTGGCACGTTCACGGTGGTGGTCCAGATGGCCGCCTCGCGCGCAGCCTGGCGCGCGTGCTCCAGGAAGTCCGGCGCCACGCAGATGAACAGGGTGCGGCCATCGGGGCCGCCGAGTGTGCAGGCGAAGGCGCCCTGGTCCCCGGTGGAAATGCTCTCCAGGATCTCGCCGCCCGGGGCCATGCGCACCACGCGGTGGCCCACGGCGTCGGCGAACCACACCGCGCCCTCGGCGTCCAGCGTGGCGCCGTCGGGTGCCGCCTTGAGCGCGCCCAGCACGCTCGGCACGTCGGTCATGGCCGGCAACGGACCCCAGGCGGCCCAGTCGCGGCGCGGCCCCAGCTGGCCGTCGGGCTGGATGTCGAAGGCCGAGATGCGGTTGCCCATGGTTTCCGCGACGATCAGGGTCTGGCCGTCGGGCGTGATCATGCTGCCGTTGGGGAAGTACAGGCCTTCGGCCGCCGCGTGCACCGAGCCGTCGGGGTCGACGCGCGCCAGCGTGGCGGTGTGTGGCGCGCCGCCGCCCATCAGGTCGAAACCGAAGTTGCCCACGTAGGCACGGCCTTGCGCGTCCACCACCATGTCGTTGACATGACCGTTCGCGACGGACGACAGATCGGCGTGCGTGACGAGGCGGCCGTCGGCCTCGCGGCGCAACACCTTGCGGTCGCGCATCGAGACCACCAGCAGGCGGCCGTCGGGCAGCCAGCCCATGCCCGAGGGCTGTTGCGGCACGTCGGCGATTTTTTCCACCCGGCCCTGCCGGTCGACGCGGATGATCTGGTGGGTGTAGAAGTCCGACAGCCACAGGTGGTCGTCGCGCCAGCGCGGGCTTTCGAAGAAGGTGTAGCCTGAGACGAGCACGGAAAAGCGGGGGGCGAGGGCCATTGGGGTGTCTCCTGAATGTTGTGGTGGAAGACGCACCATAGACACGCCGTGCCGCCGAGGCAAGCCGCCACCATCGCCTTGGCGACGCCGGTGACTGCGCTGTGGCCGCGCCGCGAACGATGACAATGCCCGCATGCTGATCTGGCCGCTTCCCGCGCTGCTGACCTGGGCACTGGCCTGGGGCTTGTTCATGGGCCTTCAGGCGGTGGGTCTGGGGCCGGTGGCGGCCTTTGTGCCCGCTCTGCTGGCCGCCGGCCTGGCCGCCTGGACCGGCCGCACACCCTGGCGGCGCCTGTTCATGCTCGCCGGTTTTCCGCTTTCGCTGCTGGCCAGCGGCGCGGCCGCTGCCGTGCCGGGCTGGGTCTGGCTGCTGCCGCTGGCACTGCTGCTGGCCCTGTACCCGCTGGGCAGCTGGGGTGACGCGCCGCTGTTCCCCACGCCGGGGAACGCACTGGACGGGCTGGCGCAGAAGGCGCCGCTGCCCGATGGCGCGGCGGTGGTGGATGCCGGCTGCGGGCTCGGCGCCGGCCTGATCGCGTTGCACCGCCAGTACCCGCGGGCGCAGGTCCACGGCCTGGAGTGGAGCTGGCCGCTGGCCCTGCTGTGCCGGCTGCGCTGCCGCTTCGCAACGGTGCGCCGCGCCGACATATGGGCCGAAGACTGGTCGGGCTACCACATGGTCTATCTGTTCCAGCGGCCCGAGAGCATGCCGCGCGCGATGGAGAAGGCCGCCGCCGAGCTGGCACCCGGCGCCTGGCTGGCCAGCCTGGAGTTCGAGGCCGCCGGTTTCACACCGAAAGCCCGGCTCGAAACCGTCCAGGGCAAGCCGGTCTGGCTCTACCAGGTGCCCTTCAAGCGGCGCTGAAATACCAGGCGGCCAGCACCACCGCCAGCACCACCACCGCCCCCATCAGCAGCCGCGTGCGCGTGCGCAGCAGCTCCACCGCGGCCACCAGCCGGGTGTTCTGTTCGGCCAGTTCGGCCACGGTCTGGGTGATCTGGTCCTGCGTCTGCTGCAGCCGGGTGAGGTCCTCGCGCGCCGTGGCCAGCTGTTGCTGGAGTTCGCGCAGCTCGGGCGGCGTGGGGCTGGGCGCCTCGATGACGGCGGCGTCCGGGGCGGGGGCGGGCTCGGCGGCCTCGCGGCGCCGCTGGCGCTGCTGGTTCAGCAGGTCGCGCGCGCCCTTGAGCACCTTGGGCGCGTGTTCGATCACGTCGCCCCAGGGAATCACCTTCAGTGCGGTCAGCCAGGGGATGGGCATGGGAGTCCTTTCATGTGGGGGCACTGCCCGCCAGGGAGCTTAGCGCCCCGTCACATGTTGCGCCGCATCAAGAAAAATGGGCGAGAACAGGCATAACATCCGTAAATTCGCATGTTTTGATAAACGAGGATCGCATGGACTGGACCGCCTGGATCGAACACTACGGAGAGCCCCGGGTGCTGCTGGTGGGCGGCCTGCTCAGCGGGCTGCTGTTCGGCTTCTTCGCCCAGCGCTCGAAGTTCTGCCTGCGGGCGGCGGTCATCGAGTTCTGGCACGGCCGGTTCGGTGAAAAGCTCGCGGTGTGGCTGCTGGCGTTCTCCACCGCGGTGGTGGCGGTGCAGCTGTTCGTGGTGTCCGGCCTGCTGGACGTCAGCACGGCGCGGCAGCTCGCTTCCAAAGGCAGTCTGTCGGGCGCGCTGGTCGGCGGTCTGATCTTCGGCGTCGGCATGGTCATGACGCGCGGCTGTGCCAGCCGCCTGCTGGTGCTCTCGGCCAACGGCAACCTGCGCGCGCTGCTCTCGGGGCTGATCTTCGCGGTCACGGCGCAGGCCTCGCTGGCCGGCGTGCTCGCGCCCTGGCGCGAAGCGATCGCCGGGTGGTGGGTGGTGGACGGCGGGCCGGCGCGCAGCCTGCTGGCGCTGGTCGGCGTGGGGCCGAACGACGGCCTGGCGTTTGGCGCGGTGTGGATGGTGACGGCGGGTTTCTTCGCCTACTACAGCGGCTGGGGCGTCTGGAAGTGGCTGGGCGGCATCGGCACCGGGCTGGCCGTGGCACTGGCCTGGCTGGCCACCTACCAGGTGCTGGCGCATTCCTTCGAGCCGGTGCAGGTGCAGGGAATGACCTTCAGCGGCCCCTCGGCCGAGTGGCTGATGCGCGTGCTGAGCAACCCGGACGAGCCCTGGAACTTCGACCTGGGCCTGATGCCGGGCGTGTTCCTGGGCTCGCTGATCGGCGCGCTGGTGGGCGGCGACTGGAAGCTCGAAGGCTTCGGCGGCGGCTACACCATGCCGCGCTACATCATCGGCGCCATCCTCATGGGCTTCGGCTCCATGCTGGCCGGCGGCTGCGCGGTGGGGGCTGGCATGACCGGCGGCGCCATCTTCGCCGTCACGGCCTGGCTCACGCTGGCGGGCATGTGGGTCGGCGGTGGTCTGGCCGACCGGGTGCTGGACCGTCCCCGGCCGGCTGCACCGGCCGGTGCGCCATCAGGCGCGGCCGCGGCGCCCTGAGCGCAGCCTGCGGTGCTCGCGCCGCAGCAGCCACCAGCCGGGCCCGGCCACGGCCAGCAGCAGCGCCGGGAAGCCGATCACCGGCGCCCAGTCCAGCATGGCGGCGCCCAGCGCGGGCGCCAGCACGCCGCCCAGCGTGTACGACAGCACCAGCACCGCCGTGCTGTTGACCAGGGTGATGCCTTCCTCCCGCGAGCCGATGTCGATCATGGCCAGCGTGTACAGGCTGCCGCCCGCGCCGCCCCAGACGAAGGCCACCGCCGCCGCCAGCCAGGGGGCGCCGGCCACGAAGGGAATCAGCACGGTGGCCAGCAGGGTGATCAGGGCACAGGCGTGCAGGATCAGCACCCGGGCGCCGTGTTCGCCGCCGTGGCGCTGCTGCAGCGAGGGCCGGTCCGCCGCCATGCCGGCGGGCAGCATCATCAGCGCGCTGCCCAGGCCGCTGGCCGACACCAGCAGCGCCGCCGCCGCGGCCCCCATGCCCAGCGCCAGGCCGTAGAGTGGCAGGATGGAGGTCAGGCCGCTTTCGAAGAAGCCGCCGACGAAGCCGACCGTCATGATCAGCGGGTGCGCGCGCAGCGCGTGCCAGACGCCGTGCAGGCCCACGCGCGCCTCGTGCGCGTCGGCCGCGGCCGGCAGGCGCGGAATCCACAGGCTGCCCAGCAGGCCCAGCACCAGAAAGCACAGCACGATCCACAGCGCCACCGGGCTGGTGGGGCCCACCAGCGCCAGCAGGGCCGGGCCGATCACGAAGGTGGTGCCGACCATGGTTTCGAACAGGCCCACCATGCGCCCGCGCTGGTGGGGCGGCGCGAACTCGGCCACCACCGCCTCGGCCAGCACCCAGCGCAGGCCGGAGGCCGCGCCGGCGATGAACTCGCAGGCGAACCAGACGGGCAGGGCGTCGGTGAGCAGGAAGCCGGTGGTGGAGACCACGGGGATGAGCGCCGACAGCCACAGCGTGGGCCGCCGGCCCAGGCGCTGGGTGATGGCCGAGGCGAAGGGTGTCATGAAGAACACGCCGACCCAGCCGCTGGCCGCGAACAGCCCTGCCAGCGCGGTGGACTCGCCGCCGTCCTTGAGCTGCAGCAGCAGCCAGGGCATGAGCATGAAGTAGCCGACCAGCTCGCAGAAGGTGGCGATGAAAATGGCCCAGAGTCCACGGCGCGCCAGCGCGGGTGGCGCTGCCGGGGCGGGGGTGGACGGCGGGGGCAGGAGCGGGCCGCTCACTGGACGACCCTCCGTGCTGCGCACTGCGGGGCTGAGCGCCTTGGGATCGGACCGGCGGCGCTCATGCGCGGGCTCCGGCCGGGCGTGCGGCCAGCACCGCCTGCGCGACCTCGGCAAAACCGGCGCCGCGTTCTCCCGAGGTCACATAGCGCGGGCGCTGCGCGAGCTGGTCCCAGAAGCGCGCGATGTTGGCCACGCCCACGCTGTGCGGGAAGTGGCCGAACATGAGCGCGTCGTTGGTCGAGTCGCCGACATAGACCCAGTGGTCGATCTCGGCGTCGAGGGTGCGGCCCAGCCGCTGGCGCACGATCCAGCGAGCGCCTTCGAGCTTGTGGTGCTCGCCGATCCAGCCGTTGATGTGGATGGAACTGACGGTGGCGTTCAGCCCGCCTTCGCGCATCAGCGCCACCACGCGCTGGATGTCGGCCTCGTGGAGGTGGGCGAACTCGCTGTGGTCGATGGCGATGTCGGTCTCGCGCCCGGGGCTGTCCTGCGACAGGCGGGCGTGCGGCAGCTCGGCCAGCACCTGCTGCGCCACCGCCTGCAGGCGGGCGAAGTTGGCGCTGCGGGTGGTTTCGTCCTGCAGCCAGTCCTTTTGCAGCGCACCGTCGGCGCCGCGCCAGAGCGCCACCGCGCCGTTTTCCGCCACGATGGCGTTCACCGGCCAGGCCAGCGCGAAGGGCTCGCTCCAGCCCGCGGGCCGCCCGGTGATGGCGAACACCGGCAGGCCCGCGGCGCGCAAGGCGTGCAGCGCCGCCAGCGCGTCGGGCGTGATGACGCCGTCGGTCGTCAGGGTGTCGTCGATGTCGGTGAGCACGCCGTGGATGCGCGCGCGCTCGGCCAGCGGCCAGTCGGAAAGCGGGGAATGGGTCATAAAGGCCCGCCAGTTTCGCAGATGCCCAAAATCGGCGCCTGCGGTAGAATCGCGACCATCCGAGGAGCGTTGCAGCGCACCCCCGACCCCCGGTCGGCGCGGTTCGTGAGGCTCGGACATCCATGCAACGACGCTCATCCACTTCTCTGTGCGATGGGCTTTTTTTTGTCCCCCTCTCGCCCGTGAAGTGGTTCATCAACCTTCAATGGAGCGAACCATGAACGCACGCATTCCCGCCGTCGCCACCGACTGCGTCATCGCCGACATCGGCCTGGCCGACTGGGGCCGCAAAGAAATCAAGATCGCCGAGACCGAGATGCCCGGCCTGATGGCCATCCGCGAAGAGTTCGCGGCCAAGCAGCCGCTCAAGGGCGCGCGCATCACCGGCTCGCTGCACATGACCATCCAGACGGCCGTGCTGATCGAGACCCTCAAGGCCCTGGGCGCCGACGTGCGCTGGGCCTCGTGCAACATCTTCTCCACCCAGGACCACGCCGCCGCCGCGATCGCCGCTGCCGGCACGCCGGTGTTCGCCGTCAAGGGCGAGACCCTGGTGGACTACTGGGACTACACCCACCGCATCTTCGACTTCGGCCCCAAGGGCAGCGAAGGCGAAGGCCCGAACATGATCCTGGACGACGGCGGCGACGCCACGCTGCTGATGCACCTGGGCAAGCGCGCCGAGAAGGACCTGTCCGTGCTGGCCAACCCCGGCAGCGAGGAAGAGCGCATCCTGTTCGCCGCCATCAAGGCCAAGCTGGCCGAAGACAGCACCTGGTACAGCCGCAAGAGCGCGCAGATCCTGGGCGTGACCGAAGAGACCACCACCGGCGTGCACCGCCTCAAGGAAATGTCGGCCAAGGGCACGCTGATGTTCCGCGCCATCAACGTCAACGACTCGGTGACCAAGAGCAAGTTCGACAACCTCTACGGCTGCCGCGAATCGCTGGTCGACGGCATCAAGCGCGCCACCGACGTGATGATCGCCGGCAAGGTGGCTGTGGTCGCTGGCTATGGCGACGTGGGCAAGGGCTCGGCCCAGGCCCTGCGTGCCCTCAGCGCCCAGGTGTGGGTGACCGAGATCGATCCCATCAACGCCCTGCAGGCCGCGATGGAAGGCTTCAAGGTCGTGACCATGGAATGGGCGGCCGACAAGGCCGACATCTTCGTGACCACCACCGGCAACCGCGATGTGATCACCTACGAACACATGGCCGCGATGAAGGACCAGTCCATCGTCTGCAACATCGGCCACTTCGACAACGAGATCCAGGTCGCCAAGCTGGAAGAGAAGTGCCAGTGGGAAGAGATCAAGCCCCAGGTCGATCACGTGATCTTCCCGGACGGCAAGCGCATCATCCTGCTGGCCAAGGGCCGTCTGGTGAACCTGGGCTGCGGCACGGGTCACCCCAGCTTCGTGATGTCCAACTCCTTCGCCAACCAGACCATCGCGCAGATCGAGCTGTTCACCCACCCCGAGGGCTACGACGTGGGCAAGGTCTATGTGCTGCCCAAGCACCTGGACGAGAAGGTCGCGCGCCTGCACCTGAAGAAGGTCGGCGCGATGCTGACCGAGCTGAGCGACGAGCAGGCGGCCTACATCGGCGTGCCGAAGCAGGGTCCGTACAAGCCCGATACGTACCGGTATTGATCACCGATGCGCGCTGACCAGTTGCTCGTTGATCGGGGGCTGGCCGCGTCGCGCTCGCAGGCCCAGCGGCTGATCGCCGCGGGCGTGCGCTGGCGCCTGCCTGGCGGCGACTGGAAGGCCGTGGCCAAGAACGGCGAAGAGCTGCGCGAGACGGCGGAACTGCAACTGCTGGACACGGCGGAGTCGCGCTTCGTCTCGCGCGGCGGGCTCAAGCTCGACGGCGCACTGGCGCACTGCGGGATCGACGTGACCGGCCTGCGCTGCCTCGACGTGGGACAGAGCAGCGGCGGCTTCACCGACTGCCTGCTGCAGCGCGGCGCGGCGCAGGTGGTGGGCGTGGACGTTGGCCAAGGCCAGCTGCATCCGAAGCTGCGCGCCGACAAGCGCGTGGTCTGCATCGAGAAGTGCAACGCGCGCGAGCTGACGGCGGCGCAACTGGCGGCGCTGGGTGGAGACACGGCGGCCGCGCCCTTCGACCTGATCGTCGGCGACCTGTCCTTCATCTCGCAGACCCTGGTGTGGCCAGCTCTCGTGCCGCTGCTCAAGCCGGGTGCCAGCCTGCTCATGCTGGTCAAGCCGCAGTTCGAACTGCAGCCCGAACACATCGGCAAGGGCGGGCTGGTGAAAGACACCGCGAGCCACGCGCTCGTGCAACAACGCATCGCACAGGCCTGCGACGACAACGGCCTGCGCCTGCGGGACTATTTTGAAAGCGCCATCACCGGCGGTGATGGCAACCGGGAGTTCTTCGTATGGGCCTGCCCCTGAGTTTTGAATTCTTTCCGCCCAAGACGCCCGAGGGTGCCGAGAAGCTGCGCGTGGTGCGCCAGAAGCTGTATGCCCTGAAGCCCGAGTTCTGCTCGGTGACCTATGGCGCCGGTGGCTCCACCCAGAAGGGCACCTTCGACACCGTGCAGGCGATCCTCGCCGAAGGCGTGGACGCGGCCTCGCACTTCTCGTGCATCGGCGCCACCAAGGCCGGCGTGCGCGAGCAGCTGGCCACGCTCAAGGCAATGGGCGTGCGGCGCCTGGTGGCGCTGCGCGGCGACTTGCCCAGTGGCTACGGCCTGGGCGGCGAGTTCCAGCATGCGAGTGATCTGGTGACCTTCATCCGCGAGGAGACCGGACGCGACTTCCACATCGAGGTGGCCGCCTACCCGGAGATCCACCCGCAGGCCAAATCACCCGAGGCGGACCTGCAGGCCTATGTGACCAAGGTGAAGGCGGGCGCCGACTCGGCCATCACGCAGTATTTCTACAGCGCCGACGCCTACTTCCGTTTCGTGGACGAGGCACGCCGGCACGGGGCCGATGTGCCGGTGGTGCCCGGGATCATGCCGATCACCAGTTCCTCGCAGCTGCTGCGGTTCTCGGACGCCTGCGGCGCCGAGATCCCGCGCTGGATCCGGCTGCGCCTGCAGGCCTTCGGCGACGACACCGAGTCCATCAAGGCTTTCGGGCTGGATGTGGTGACCGATCTGTGTGATCGGCTGCGCAGTGCCGGTGCGCCCGCGCTGCACTTCTACACCATGAACCAGAGCGTGGCGACGCTGGAGATCGCGCGGCGGCTGGCGGGGCAACTGCCTCACCACTGACGCCCGCCGAGACCTTTCATGTGGTCCCTGGGCAAGGGGAAAAGCTGGACAGAGGTGTAAGAAGATAATATCCATTGCTTGAGGGCCGGCAATGCCGACGCCTTCTGTGCCGACTTCACCCAGGGTCCATCCATGAAAAACAAGCAAGCACACTCCCCCCGGTCCGGCAACGCGCGCGCCAGGCGCCGCGATCTGCGTCAGGCGGCCACCGGGCTCGCGACAGCCTCCGTCCTGGCCGTGGGGCTGCCCGCTGCGACCGCGCTGGCCGGCACCGGCTCGTGTGTCGGGTCGGGTGCGATCGAGGTGTCGGATCCTCGAATCGGCGAATGCCAATTGCAGAGCGGTGACGCGCTGTCTGTCACCGGGACCGGCAGCATCACCGGCGACGGCGCGAGTACGGTCGTGGGGGTGCGGGTCGTTTCGGGGCAGACTGGTGTTCAGATCACCAACGACGGCGACATCGTCGGCAACCCGTCCGACGGCATCTGGAACCAGGGGACGATCACCCAGATCACGAACCGTGGGCGCATCGGTGCCGGGCCATTCGCCCTCGGCGTTTACAACGACAACATTGGCACGATCACCGTCCTGAACAACGAGGCGGGCGCCGAGATCCAGGCGGGTTCGGGAAGCACCAATGCCATTGAGTCCTACGGCACGCTCGGCACCCTCAACAATGCGGGGCGCATCCTGGGCGGGATCCGGGCCAGCAACACGGCGCTCAACCTGAGCGGCGGTTCGGCGCGCATCACGGGGCCGGTCAACATCGTGGGTTCGAGCGGCTCTGTCAACGTTGTTTCCGGCGCCGTCTTCACCACCGAAAACACCTTCAGATCCAGCCTGTTCCGCATCCAGTCGGGTGCGCGCCTGGTGGTGGGGTCCTCTTCCCATGTCATTGAGGCCTACTCCCTCACGCCGGACGCTTTCCGCAACGCCGGCACCCTGCACGTTCCCGAGGGCGTCCACGCCCAGATCACGGGCAACTACATGCAGTCCGGGGCCTTGCGCCTGGGGGCCAGCAGCTCCTCCAGCTTCGGACGCCTGACGGTGTCCGGCGACGTGGATCTGCAGCCGAGCGCCACGTTTGTGGTGGACGTCAACGGCACGAACACCCTCGCTGCGGGCGATACGCTGGCGGGTGTGCTGACCGCCGGGGGCGCCCTCACCAACGCCGCGCCGGCCACGAATGTGTCCGACAACAGCGCCTTGTTCAACTTCCAGTCGCAGACCAATGGCAGCCAGGTGGACCTGCTGGTCGAGGCTGCGGGCACAGACCCGGAGCCGCCCCCCGCGCCTCCCCCGGCTCCAGCCCCCACGCCTTCTCCGGGTGGCGGCGGCCGGGGCGGTGGTGCCGCACCCCAGCCTGCGCCCGCGCCCCCCCCTGGGCAAGGCATCGTGCCGGCGACCATCCGGGCGGGTCTGATCAACGGTGTACCGACCGCCCAGGTGCTGGATGGCTACATCCGCGGCGGGCGCACAGGCACGGACTGGGATGTCGTGGTGACGGCCCTGGGGCGCCTGCCCGACGACGCGTCGGTGGCGAGGGCCGTCGGGCAGGCCATGCCCTCGATGCATGGCAACGCGGCCCAGGCCCTGCTGGCACATGTCTCGAGCACCGGTTCGGCCGTGGTCGGGCAGCAGGCCGTGGGTGGTCCGGACGGCGCCGACGCGAAGCCCGGCACGGGACTCTGGGTCCAGCCGCTGAACCACCGGGTGGATCAGGACCGCTACCGCCAAGCCAGCGGTTACCGGGTGCGCACACAAGGTCTGGCGGGTGGTTACCAGGCGTCCATGGTGTCCGGCAGCACCCTGGGCTTCGGACTGGCTTACCTGGATGGCCGTGTGGACGGTCGTGACTTCGCGCTGGGGCACCGCAGCGATCTGGAAAGTGTCCAGGTGCTGGGCTATGGTTCCTACGACCTCTCGGCATGGCGCCTGCAATGGCAGGCCGACGCCACGCGCAGTTCGGTCAAGTCCGAGCGCAACCTGGGATTCATCGGGCGCTTGGCCAAGGCCAGCTACCGCGGGCACGCCTCGCATCTGGGGCTGAGCATGGGGCGCCCCATGACCCTGGCCACCACCTCGGTCACGCCCTCGGTGGGTCTCGACTGGCGCCGCGCGCGCAACAACGCGTACACCGAAACAGGTGCCGGGGCGCTGGATCTGCGGGTCGCCGCCCAGAAGGCCGAGGAACTGGTCGCCAAGCTGGGCGTGGAGGCACGCCATCCGCTGGGTGCGCAGAGCCATCTGCTGGCGCAGGCCGCTGTCGGGTACGACCTGTCCGGCGGTCGCGACAGCACCTCGGCCCAGTTCGTCGGGGGTGGTCCGGTGTTTTCAACCCCCGGATCGGAGCAGCGGCGCACCCTGGCCGAGCTGGGGCTGGGTGTGGCCCACAAGGTCGGCGATGCCATGGAAATGCGCGTGCACTACGACCTGAGCCTGCGCGGGAAAATGACCGATCAGAGCGTCAGCCTGCGTCTGGACTGGCGCTTTTGAAACGCTGCGCGCGGTTCTTCGCGCCGTCTTTGCTGATGGCGGTGCTGGCGGGCTGTGCCACGCCGCTCGCCGGCCCGGTTCCAGCCGGGGCCGCCACCGACCCGCTGCCGGTGGTGCCCCACGGCCCCGCCATTCCCCCGACCCGCAACGGCGACACCCTGGCAGATCCCACCGGGTCCGCAGCCGCCGAACGGTCCGTTGACGGGGCTCGCAGCCCGGACGGGTCCCGCGACTCCGCAGGCGTTCTCGAAAAGGGGCTGGCGTCCTGGTATGGCAGCAAGTTCCACGGCCGTCGCACCGCCAGCGGTGAGCGCTACGACCGGCACGCCATGACCGCCGCGCACCGGACGCTGCCGTTTGGCACACGCGTGCGGGTGCGCAGCGTGGTCACCGGCAAGGAGGTGGTGGTCCGCATCAACGACCGTGGCCCCTTCAAGCGCTCGCGCGTCATCGACCTCAGCCAGGCCGCGTTCAACGCGCTGGGGCTGCAGGGCCGAGGCGTGACCCAGGTCGAGTTGCTGCCAGAATGACCGGTTGTTCATCCAGCACCCCAAGGAGACCCGCATGAAAATCGAAACCATCGCCGTGCACGGCGGCTACACGCCCGATCCCACCACCAAGGCCGTCGCCGTGCCGATCTACCAGACCGTCGCGTACGCCTTCGACAACACCCAGCACGGTGCCGACCTGTTCGACCTCAAGGTCGCGGGCAACATCTACAGCCGCATCATGAATCCCACCAACGGGGTGCTGGAGGCACGCCTCGCGGCGCTGGAAGGCGGCATCGGTGCGCTGGCCGTGGCCTCGGGCATGGCGGCCATCACCTACGCCATCCAGACCATCGCCGAAGCGGGCGACAACATCGTCTCGGCCTCGACGCTCTACGGCGGCACCTACAACCTGTTCGCGCACACCTTCCCGCAGCAGGGCATCACGGTGCGTTTCGCCGACCCGCGTGATCCGGCCGCGTTCGCCGCGCTGATCGACGAGCGCACCAAGGCCATCTACTGCGAATCGGTGGGCAACCCGCTGGGCAACGTGACCGACATTGGCGCGCTTGCGAAGGTGGCGCACGCGGCCGGCGTGCCGCTGATCGTGGACAACACCGTGACCAGCCCCTACCTGTGCCGTCCGTTCGAGCACGGCGCCGACATCGTGGTGCACTCGCTGACCAAGTACCTGGGCGGCCACGGCACCAGCATCGGTGGTGCGATCGTCGACAGCGGCAAGTTCCCCTGGGCCGAGCACAAGGCGCGCTTCAAGCGACTGAACGAACCCGACGTGAGCTACCACGGCGTGGTCTACACCGAGGCCCTGGGCCCGGCCGCCTACATCGCCCGCGCCCGCGTGGTGCCACTGCGCAACATGGGCGCGGCGCTCTCGCCGATGAACGCGTTCCAGATCCTGCAGGGCATCGAGACCCTGGCGCTGCGCATGGACCGCATCTGCGACAACGCCGTCAGGATCGCCAACCACCTGCAGGACCACCCCAAGGTGGCCTGGGTCAACTACGCCGGCCTGCCCGGCCACAAAGACCACGCGCTGGTGCAGCAGTACATGGGCGGCCGAGCCTCCGGCATCATCAGCTTCGGCCTGAAATCTGATGACGCCATCGCTGCCGGCACGCGTTTCCAGGACGCGCTGCAACTCTTCACTCGTCTGGTCAACATCGGCGACGCCAAGTCGCTGGCCTGCCACCCGGCCTCGACCACGCACCGCCAGCTCAACCCGGACGAAATGAAGAAGGCCGGCGTGAGCGCAGACATGGTTCGCCTGTCCATCGGCATCGAGCACATCGACGACCTGATGGCCGATCTGGAGCAGGCGCTGGCGAAGGTGTGAGCCACCGCCCGCGTGCCCGTGAAACCCGCTTCGGCGGGTTTTTTTCTGTCTCCGGGCTGCACCGGCCTTGATCTCGCGCGGCCGCCAGCGGCGTGCGCGTGGCATATTGGCCCTTGCTGGTCGCGGTGGCGCGGCGGCTTGTCGCAAGAACGAGGTGGACACATGGACAGACCCTGGCTCAGTCAATACCCGGCCGGGGTACCGGCAGAGATCGACGTTCACCGGTTTGCGTCGCTCAAGGACATGCTGGCATCGAGTTGCGAGCGCTTTGCCGACCGGCCGGCTTACCGCTCAATGGGCGCGACGATCAGTTTTCGCCAGCTCGACGACGCCAGCCGCGCGTTCGCGGCCTGGCTGCAGAAGGTGGCGGGTCTGCAGCGTGGCGACCGCGTCGCCCTCATGATGCCCAACCTGCTGCAGTACCCGGTGGTGCTGTTCGGTGTGTTGCGCGCGGGCATGGTGGTGGTGAACGTCAACCCGCTCTACACGCCGCGCGAGCTGGAACACCAGTTGAAAGACGCAGATGTCCGGGCCATCGTGGTGCTGGAGAACTTTGCGCACACGCTGGAACAGGTGATCGCATCGACCCCTGTGCGCACGGTGGTGACGACGCAGGTGGGGGACTTGCTGCCTGTGGTGAAGCGGCTGCTGACGAACGCCGTGGTCAAGCATGTGAAGAAGCTGGTGCCGCCCTGGCGGCTGAAGGGTGCGGTGGACTTTCGACGGGCACTGGCCGCCGGTCGTGCACAGACGCTGGACGATGTGCCGCTCCAGCACGGTGATCTCGCCTTCCTGCAGTACACCGGTGGCACCACCGGCGTGGCCAAAGGGGCCATGCTCAGCCACGGCAACATGGTGGCCAACGTGCTCCAGGTGGGTGCCTGGATGTCGCCCAACCTGAACGATGGCGAGGAGACGCTGATCCTGCCGCTGCCGCTGTACCACGTGTTCGCGCTGACCGGTGCGCTGTCCTTTTTCAGCAAGGGTGCGCAGGCGGTGCTGATTCCCAATCCGCGCGATCTGCCGGCCTTTCTGCAGGTGCTGCGGGAGACCCGCTTCACCGCGATCATCGGTGTCAACACCCTCTTTCGTGCCCTGCTCGATGCACCCGGTTTTGCCCGGGTGGACCTGCGCCCGCTGAAGCTGGCGGTGGCTGGCGGCATGGCGGTGCAGCAGGTGGTGGCCCATCGCTGGAAAGCGCGGGCCGGCGTGCCGCTGGTGGAAGGCTACGGCCTCACCGAAAGCGCGCCGGTGGCGATCGCCAACCCGGTCACCATCCCGGAGTGGAGCGGGCAGATCGGCGTCCCACTGCCGAGCACGGAGGCGGCCATCCTCGACGACGATGGCGCGCATCTGGGCATGGGCGAGGTCGGTGAAATCTGCCTGCGCGGCCCGCAGGTGATGCAGGGCTACTGGAACCACCCCGAAGAGACGGCCAAGGCGTTCATCGCCGATGGCTGGCTGCGCACCGGCGACATGGGGGTGATGGACGAGCGCGGCAGCATCCGCATCACCGACCGCAAGAAAGACATGATCGTGGTCTCGGGGTTCAAGGTGTTCCCCAACGAGATCGAGGACGTGCTGACCCTGCACCCCGGTGTGCAGGAGGCCGCGGCGGTCGGCGTGCGCGACGAGCGTTCGGGCGAAGCGGTCAAGGTGGTGGTCGTGCGCAGCGACCCGGACCTGACCGAAGCCGATGTGCTCGCGCACTGCAAGCAGCACCTGACCGGCTACAAGATGCCGCGCGTGGTGGCGTTTCGAAGCGAGCCGCTGCCCAAGACCAACATCGGCAAGATCCTGCGCCGCGAACTGCGCGACGTCGGGGCTGCAACGGTCCCGTCGGAACCGCCCGCAAACGCTTGACACCCGCTGGCGTCGGGTGGCCGGGCCTTGCGCCAGGCGCCGCGCTCAGCGCTCGTCGTAGCTCACCACCAACGTGTCGGTGGTCGGCCGGGCCTGGCAGCTGAGCACGAAGCCTTTTTCCGTCTCCCAGGGTTCGAGCGTGAAGTTTTTGTCCATGGTCACCGCCCCCTCCATCACCTTGGCGCGGCATGTGCAGCACACACCGCCCCGGCACGACCAGGGCAGGTCCAGCCCGGCGTTCAGCGCCACGTCCAACACGTGCTCGTCCTTGCCCATGCGCAGTTGGTGCGGCTTGCCGTCGAGCACCACGGTCAGCGCCACCTCGCCGTCGGTGCGCACGGCCGGATGACCGAGCACGGCGGCCTGGCGTTGCGCAGCCGGGAGCGCCTCCAGCGTCGGTGACGTGAAGCGTTCGGTGTGTATGCGGTCGGGTCGCACGCCAGCGTCCAGCAGCGCTTTCTCGGTGGCTTCGATCATGGCCTCGGGGCCACACACAAACACCTCGTCCATGCTGCCGACCGGCAGCAGTGCGCCGATGATCTCGCGCACCTTGTCACCGTCGATGCGGCCTTCGAGCAGGGGCACTTCCTGCGCCTGGCGCGAGAGCACGTGGATCAGGGTCAGGCGGCCGGGATAGCGGTCCTTCAGGTCCTGCAGCGCTTCGTTGAACATCACGCTGGCCATGCGGCGGTTGCCGTAGACCAGGGTGAACTTGGCGTCGGGCGACTCCTCCAGCGTGCTGGCCATGATAGACAGGATGGGCGTGATGCCCGAGCCCGCCGCAAAGCCCACGCGGTGGATCGCGCGCGGCTTGTGGATGGTGAAGCGGCCGTCGGGGGGCATCACGCGCAGCGTATCCCCTGACCGCAGCTGTGTGGCCGCCCAGTTGGAGAACACGCCGCCTTCCACCGGCCGGATGCCCAGCGTCACTTCGCCGTGTGTCGCCAGCCGGCTGCGCGGGCTGCTGATCGAGTAGCTGCGCCGCACGTCCTGGCCTCCGATGTTTGCGCGCAGGGTGAGGAACTGGCCGGGCTCGAAGGCAAAGGTGTCGCGTAAGGCTTCGGGGATGGCCAGAGAGACGGCGACGGCGCCGGCGGCCTCGGGGTCGATGCGCGAGACGGTGAGGTCGTGGAAGCGGGCGGCGGCGGTGCTCATGGTTCAGTACGGCTTGAAGTAGTCGAAGGGTTCCAGGCAGTCCAGGCAGCGGTACAGCGCCTTGCAGGCCGTGGAGCCAAAGGGGGCGGTCTGCGTCGTGTTGTGCGATCCGCATCGAGGGCAGGGCACGTCCACGGGTCGCGCTGCATGGCGGCTGAACTGGAGCACGCCCGATGGCGCTGCTCGGCTGCTGCCGCATTGCGGCGGCGTGATGCCGTAGGCACGCAGCTTCTCTTTGGCGGCATCGCTCATCCAGTCGGTGGTCCAAGCCGGCGAGAGCTGGGTCACCACGCGGCCGGGCAAGCCGGCCTCGCGCAGCACGGTGACGATATCGTCCTCGATCTGGCCCATGGCCGGGCAGCCGCTGTAGGTGGGGGTGATGACCACCTCAGGCACACCGTCGCTGCCCTCGCGCACCTCACGCAGGATGCCCAGCTCGCTCAGGCTGACCACCGGGATCTCGGGGTCGGCCAGGTGCGCCAGCGCCCGCTCGAGGGCCTGCAGCGACGACTCGGTGGTTGCGCCCATGGTGTTCACCAGACCGCGGTCGGGTGGGCGCGGGCCAGGCTTTGCATCTCGGCCAGGAGAAAGCCCAGGTGCTCCGAATGCACACCCACGTGGCCCTGCGCCACATAGCCTTGGTGGGGCTGGTCGTGGCGGGTCAGCGTGGCCTCGCTCAGCGTCTCGTTGACCAGCAGATTCCAGGGCTCGCGCAGGGTGTTGATGTCCACACCCGTGCCGTCCTGCGCCGCTGCCTGCTCGGTCGGGCCGGGTTGCCAGAAGGCTTCGCAGAAAGGCAGCAGGTGGTCGATGGCGTCCTGCGCGCGGCGGTGCGATTCGTCGGTGCCGTCGCCCAAACGCACCAGCCAGTCGCTGGCGTGCTGCAGGTGGTAGCGCACCTCCTTGAGCGACTTGGCGGCAATGCCGGCCAGTTGCGCATCCTTCGACGACTGCAAGCGGTCCCACACCAGCACCATCAGCGCGCTGACCAGGAAGTTGCGCGCGATGGTGGTCGCGTAGTCGCGCTCAGCCACGGCGTAGCCGACCAGCGGGCCGTGGTGCGGCAGTTCCATGATCGTGTGGTTGCGGAACTCGGCGGTGTCGCGGAAGTAGGCCAGGGTGTCCTCGGTCACACGGCCGTCCTGCCGCGCGCCCTGCAGGTGGGCGAATCGCTGCGCCAGTGCGCCGTCGCCGTTGATCCGGTCGGCCGCGTGCTGGTAAAGCAGTCGCGCCTGCCCGATCAGGTCCAGGCTGTTGTTGGCCAGGGCCAGGTCCTCTTCGAGGATGGGGCCGTGACCGCACCACTCGGCGTTGCGCTGGCCCAGCACCAAGGCGTTGTCGGCCAGGTGCAGGATGTAGTCGACCGGCGCCTTCATCACATATGCCCCACTTTGTCCGGGATCTCGTAGAAGGTCGGGTGGCGGTAAACCTTGTCGGCCGCCGGGTCGAAGAAGCTGTCCTTGCTGTCAGGCTCGCTGGCCGTGATGGCGGTGGACGGCACGACCCAGATGCTCACGCCTTCCTGGCGGCGGGTGTAGACGTCGCGCGCCATCTGCAGCGCGTGGCGCGCATCGCTGGCGTGCAGGCTGCCGCAGTGCTTGTGTTCCAGGCCCTGCTTGCTGCGGACGAAGACCTCCCAGAGGGGCCATTCCTTCAATGCCGGTGTTGCGTTGTTCATGCGGCCTCCTTCTGCTGACGTTGCTGCTGCTTGCGGGCATGGGCCAGCGCGGCCTCGCGCACCCAGGCGCCTTGCTCGTGCGCCTTCACGCGGGTGGCCAGGCGCTCCTTGTTCATTGGGCCGTGGCCATTGACGGTGGCCCAGAACTCGTCCCAGTCGATCTGGCCGTAGTCCCAGTGGCCGCGCGCCTCGTTCCATTTCAGGTCGGGGTCGGGCAGGGTCACGCCCAGCACCTCGGCCTGCGGCACGGTGGCGTCCACGAACTTCTGGCGCAGGTCGTCGTTGCTGATGCGCTTGATGCCCCAGCGCATGCCTTGCACGCTGTTGGGGCTGTTGTCGTCCGGCGGGCCAAACATGGCCAGGCACTTCCACCAGTAGCGGTTGACAGCGTCCTGCACCATGGCCTTCTGCTCGGCCGTGCCCTGCATCATCACCAGCAGGGCCTCGTAGCCCTGGCGCTGGTGGAAGCTCTCTTCCTTGCAGACGCGGATCATGGCGCGGGCATAAGGGCCGTAGCTGCAGCGGCACAGCGGAATCTGGTTCATGATCGCCGCGCCGTCCACCAGCCAGCCGATCACGCCTACATCCGCCCAGTTGAGCGTCGGGTAGTTGAAGATGGAGCTGTACTTGGCTTTGCCACTGTGCAGCGCGTCCAGCATCTGGTCGCGGCTGGTGCCCAGGGTCTCTGCCGCCGAATACAGATAGAGACCGTGGCCGCCTTCGTCCTGCACCTTGGCGATCAGGATGGCCTTGCGCTTGAGGCTGGGCGCGCGGCTGATCCAGTTGCCCTCGGGCAGCATGCCGACGATCTCGCTGTGCGCGTGCTGGCTGATCTGGCGCACCAGGGTCTTGCGATAGGCCTCGGGCATCCAGTCGCGCGGCTCGATCTTGCCGTCGGCGTCGATCACGGTGTCGAAATGCGCCTGCAGCGCGGCGTCCTCGGCGCGGATCGGCGTGGCCGCCGCCTTCGGTGCGCCCTTGGCGTCGCCATCAGCGACGGAAAAGGATTGGGTGTACATGCGCGTCTCCTGCACCCGCCAAGCGGGGTGGATGCGCAGTATATGGAATTAGCCGACCGATCGGTTGGTTAATTCGCAGGGCGCGGATCGGGAATTACCCGTGGCCCGTTTCCCGGCTTCAGGCGCCGCCCGCTTCCACGGACTGCGCTTGGCCGCGGCCACGTCCCAACAGCGTCACCAGCAGCGGCAGCGTGGCCTGCAGTTCGGCCTTCAGCGTGTGCGGCGGGTTGATCACGAACATGCCGCTGGCGGTCAGTCCCGGCCGCTCGCCGAGGGCCAGCGGGCCGTGGCTGATGTTCAGCGTGGCATGTAACCAGGGGCGTTTGGCGTGGTTGCACAGGGTCTTGAGCCTGCGCGGCAGGTCGTGCGCCTCGGCCCGGGGAATGATCGGGTACCACACCAGGTAGGTGCCGGTTGGAAAGCGCTTGAGGCATTCCTGTATGCAGGCACTCACTTTGGCGTAATCGCTCTTGATCTCGTAGCTCGGATCGATCAGCACCAGCGCGCGTTTGGAGCCCGACACCGATGGCGGCGGGGGCAGCAGGGGTTTGAGGCCCTCGAATCCGTCTTGCGTCGCGACCGCGATCTGGCGCCCGGCTTCGAGCTGGGCGATGTTGGCGTTCAGCGTGCGGCTGTCGGTCGGGTGCAGTTCGAACAGCTTGAGGCGGTCGCGTGCCTCGGTGCGCATCAGAGCCTGCATCACGAATGGCGAGCCCGGGTAGACGCGCAACTGGCCGTCCGGGTTGAAGCCTGCGATCAGGTCGAGGTAGTCATCAAGCGCCGCGGTGGTCGCGGGCGGCGTGCCGGTGGCTGGCCGCATCGCCGCCATCAGCTTCACGATGCCGTCTGCGGCTTCCCCGCCTTTTTCGGCGTAGTCGCCGTCCAGCCGGTACAAGCCGGCGCCGGCGTGGGTGTCGACCAGGGTGATGCCCGCCTCCTTCTTCATCAGATGGCGCAGGGTGGCCATCAGGGTGATGTGTTTGAGCACGTCGGCATGGTTGCCGGCGTGGAAGGCGTGGCGGTAACTGAACATCGGGCGATGGTAGCGCCGGCCGGCCTGTTACGGGCCCTATTTGCCAGCCGGTGGTGAAAAATCGTACAATGCTCGGCTTCGCAGCGATTTCGTGGCCCCGCGACGAAGCCATCAACACCACCTAAGAGCGTTCCGTCAGAGAACGACCGACCGTGGAAAAGGGTCCGCCAAACCAACTCGCAAGAGAAAACTCATGACCAAAACGTTCAGCGCCAAGCCCGCTGACGTGAAGCACGAGTGGTTTGTGATTGACGCAACCGACAAGGTTCTCGGACGGGTCGCCAGTGAAGTGGCCCTCCGTCTGCGCGGCAAGCACAAGGCCATCTACACGCCTCACGTCGACACCGGTGACTTCATCGTCATCATCAACGCAGCCAAGCTGCGTGTGACCGGTACCAAGAACACCGACAAGATGTACTACCGTCACTCGGGCTTCCCGGGCGGTATCTACGCCACCAGCTTCCGCGACATGCAGGCCAAGCACCCCGGCCGCGCGCTCGAGAAGGCCGTCAAGGGCATGCTGCCCAAGGGTCCTCTGGGCTACGCCATGATCAAGAAGCTCAAGGTGTACGGCGGCGCCGAGCACCCGCACACCGCCCAACAGCCGCAAGTGCTGGACATCTGAGGAGCCGACGATGATTGGTGAATGGAACAATGGCACCGGCCGTCGCAAATCCAGCGTCGCCCGTGTGTTTCTGAAAAAAGGCACCGGCAAGATCACGGTCAACGGCAAGGACATCGAACAGTACTTCGGCCGCCAGACCTCGATCATGATTGCCAAGCAGCCTCTGCTGCTGACAAACAACGCCGAGACGTTCGACATCCAGGTGAACGTGCACGGTGGTGGCGAATCCGGCCAGGCCGGCGCGGTCCGCCATGGCATCACCCGCGCCCTGATCGACTACGACACCGCACTGAAGTCCGAGCTGTCCAACGCCGGCTTCGTGACCCGCGATGCCCGTGAGGTCGAGCGTAAGAAGGTCGGTCTGCGTTCTGCGCGCCGCGCCAAGCAGTTCAGCAAGCGTTAACACGCCGCTCACTGCCACAACAACCGCCTTCAAGCTCGTCTTGGGGCGGTTTTTGTTTTTTGTGACCACCCGTTTCCTGAAAGGACCAGTCCCATGAGATTGCGCCTGCTGCGCAGACGGTTGACGGTCAGTGCACCGCGCATGGCCATCCGCAGCACCATGCCCTGGCCGCTGCGTTGGTTGCTGGCCGCGGTCGTGCTGGGGTTCTCCGGGGCGCTGGCGCTCTGGGCTTTCGAGTTCGGCAAGGAAATTGCGGGGCTGGACCGCAACGCCAAACAGGAGCTGGAGCAGTTGCGCACGGAAGTGAGCCAACTGCGGGAGGCGCTGGGCAAGGCGCAATCGGTGGCCAACACCTCTGAGAGCTTGCTGACCACCGAGAAGACTGCGCAAGAGCAACTGCTGCTGCAGATCCGGCAGTTGCAGGCCGACAACCTGGCGCTGCGCAGCGATCTGGGCTTTTTCGAGCGCCTGATCCCAGGCACCGGGTCGGGTGCGCCGAGCATCCGGGGCCTCCAGATCGAACGGGTCGCAGAAACCCAGCTCAAATGGCAGGTCCTGATGATCCAGGCCGAAAAGAATGCCCCTGACTTCAAAGGGCAGATGGAGATCAGTTTCGCTGGCACGCTGGATGGCAACCCGTGGTCGGCGCAGCATGCAGCGACGCCGCAGGCGGTCCTGATCAAGGGCTATCTGCGGCAGGAAGGGCTCGTGGACGTTCCTTCGCGGGCCGTGGTAAAAACCGTGACCGCCAGAATCCTCCAGGGTGGAGCCGTCAAGGCCCTTCACACCATCAAACTCTGATTCCGCCACACCGGAGCACGACATGTTCAACAAGAAGAAACAGCCTCCCATCAAAAGCCTGATCGCGCAGGGCACCCGGATCGAGGGCAACGTGCTGTTTCACGATGGCCTTCGCGTGGATGGTGATGTCGTGGGCGACATCCGTGCCAGCGACGAGCAGCCCAGCATCCTGGTGATCAGCGAGTTGGCCAGCGTGACGGGCCAGATCCACGCCGATCACGTGATCATCAACGGCACGGTCAAAGGACCGGTGTTCGCACTGGAACTGCTGGAGCTGCAACCCAAGGCCCGCATCGAGGGCGATGTGTCCTACAAGTCGCTGGAGATGCACCAGGGCGCCACCATTGCGGGCCAGCTCAAGCCCATGACCGGCGACCTCGAGGACAAACCCACACTGAAACTGGCGGCAAACAACGCCTGAGCACAATTCCGAGTGATTTGCCCTACCATTCGAGCTTGAACGTGTGAGCTTGGCTTGCACGCCATCGCCCCACCGTACCGAGGAACACCATGAGCGCCGTCGCCGAAACCACCCAGACCGAAATGCCCGCCCCGCTGATCTTCACCGACAGTGCCGCCGCCAAAGTGGCCGATCTGGTGGCTGAAGAGGGCAATCCGGATCTCAAGCTGCGCGTGTTCGTGCAGGGCGGTGGCTGCTCCGGCTTCCAGTACGGGTTCACCTTCGACGAAGTGGTCAACGAAGATGACACGCAGATGACCAAAAACGGCGTGTCCCTGCTGATCGACGCGATGAGCTATCAGTACTTGGTGGGTGCCGAGATCGACTACAAGGAAGATCTCGAAGGCGCCCAGTTCGTGATCCGCAACCCGAATGCCACCACCACCTGCGGCTGCGGGTCCAGTTTCAGCGCCTGATACCTGCTGTCAGGATCGGCACAACAAAAAAGGGAGCCAATGGCTCCCTTTTTTGTTGGTTGGCGGACGCGACACTTACTCGGCGCTGGCCTGTTGAACGGTGGCCGCGGCATCAAGCTGCATGCGCATCGACTGGGCCACGGCGTCGAAACGGGCGCGGGCCGCCGGACTCACGGGGATGTTCTCGCTACGGCGGGCGATGGCCAGCGGATCTTGGTGAACGCCGTTGTCACGGAACTCGAAATGCAGGTGCGGGCCCGTGGAAAGCCCGGTGGAGCCGACGGCACCGATGAACTCGCCCTGCGCGACTTTCTGGCCCGCCCGGACGTCTATGCGGCTGAGGTGGCCAAACAGTGTGGTCTGGTTGTCGCGGTGCCGCACCTCGATGGTGTTGCCATACCCACGCTGCCAGCCGGCAAAGGTCACCACGCCGTCGGCGATGGTGCGGACAGGCGTGCCCGTGGGCGCCGCATAGTCCACGCCGAGGTGGGCCTTCTGCTTGCCGGAGATCGGGTGGAAGCGCATGCCGTAGCCGCTGCTCACGCGGGAGAACTCCAGCGGCGAGGCCAGGTAGGACTTGCGCGAGCTTTGCCCGTCAAAGCCGTAATAGGCGCCCTGGAGTCCGGGTTCTTCAAACCAGACGGCCTCGTGTTCGCGGCCGTTGTTGATGAACTCGGCGCTCAGCACGCGGCCGGCCCGAAGCGCTTCACCGTCGGCTTCCAGGCTCTCGTACACCACGGAGAAGCGGTCTCCCTCGCGCAGGTCGCGGCGGAAGTCGATGTCGCCGGAGAACATTTCCGCCAGTTGCACCGCCACGCTGTCCGGCAGACCGGCCTCGTCGGTGGCTGCAAAGAGAGAGCTGCGGATCACGCCGCTGGCCAGCCGCGACTGGACGTTCAGCTCACCACTCTCAACGCGGGAGCTGAAGCTACCGCCCTGGCGTTCGATTACCAGGCGCTGGAAAACGCGACCGTCGTCCGGCAGCCAGCGCGCGGTCAGACGGATCAGTTCCTGCCGGCTGTTGGCTTCCACCGTGACCAGTTTGCCTGCCCGGCCAGCGAACAGTTGGTGCGCGTTGCTGTCGCTGCGCAACATGGCGGCCGCCGCAGCATCGCTCACGCCGAGGCGTTGCAGCAGGCTCTGAGGGGTGTCGTCGCGCCGAAGGGTGTCGCTGCGAAAGAGCGACCAAGCATCAAGCGAGGCGCCTTCGTGGGGGGCGAACGGTTGGGACTGGATTTCTTCGACCACCTGCTGCACGGGCAGAAGGGACGCGTCCGGAGCCAGCGGGGCAATGCCGAACGCCGTGACGCCGGTGCCCAGCAGCAGCACACCGATGCCCGCCATCACGCGGCGGGGATGACTTGTAAGGCTGGACAGCAAGGAATTGCTGGTGGATCGCGCCAGGGTGGGCAGTCTGTTGTTGTGGTGCGTGAGCTTCAAAATCGGTGTCCGGCAAAAAGCGGCGAACGAAGCCGCCTGGCGTCAGAAGAACCTGCCCTTGTTCGGTTGCCATGGAGCAGACCCAGGGCGCGGGCCCACTAAAATCCGGGCTCGCCAAACCTGCAATTGTAGCCCCGAGAGGGGTGTCCGCATCTGAAAAAACCCTTATGAATCACAGCGATACCGATGTTTCAGGCGTGTCTTTGCCGGTCGGCGGAGGCCTCCAGCCGACGGACGGTGTCCGCGAGGCGCTGGCGGTGACGTTGAGGGGATGCGACGAACTGATTCCCCAGGACGACTGGGTGAAAAAGCTGGCGAAGTCGGAGCAGACGGGCGTGCCGCTGCGCATCAAGCTGGGACTGGACCCGACGGCACCGGACATCCACATCGGTCACACGGTGGTGCTCAACAAGATGCGCCAGCTGCAGGACCTGGGTCACCAGGTCATCTTCCTGATCGGCGACTTCACCAGCCTGATCGGCGACCCTTCCGGCCGCAACAGCACCCGCCCGCCGCTCACGCCCGAGCAGATCAAGGCCAACGCCGAGACCTATTACAAGCAGGCCAGCCTGGTACTGGACCCCGCAAAAACCGAGATCCGTTACAACAGTGAGTGGTCGCTACCACTGGGGTCGATGGGCATGATCCAGCTGGCCGCCAAGTACACGGTGGCGCGCATGATGGAGCGCAACGACTTCCACCAGCGCTTCACCGCCGGCACGCCGATCAGCGTGCACGAGTTCCTGTACCCGCTGATGCAGGGCTATGACTCGGTGGCGCTCAAGGCCGACTTGGAGCTGGGCGGCACGGACCAGAAGTTCAACCTGCTGATGGGCCGCCACCTGCAGCAGGAGTACGGCCAGGAGCCGCAGTGCATCCTGACCATGCCGCTGCTCGAAGGTCTGGACGGCGTCGAGAAGATGTCCAAGTCCAAGAACAACTACATCGGCATCACCGAAGAGCCCAACACCATGTTCGCCAAGGTGCTGTCGATCTCGGACACGCTGATGTGGCGCTGGTACACGCTGCTGTCGTTCAAGTCGATGGCCGAGATCGAAGCGCTGAAGAAGGAAGTGGAAGGCGGGAGCAACCCCAAGGATGCGAAGGTGATGCTGGCCAAGGAGATCACGGCGCGATTCCACAGCGCGGCGGCGGCCGAGGCGGCCGAGCAGGATTTCATCAATCGCAGCAAGGGCGGGGTGCCGGATCAGATTCCTGAAGTGACTTTGTCGGGCGCGCCGATGGGCGTGGCGGCGTTGCTGAATGCCGCTGGTCTGGTGGCGTCGAATGGCGAAGGCAACCGGTTGATAGACGGCGGCGGTGTGCGCATCGACTCGTCGGTGGTCAGCGACAAGGGGCTGAAGCTGGGCGCAGGTGTGTACGTGGTGCAGGTGGGCAAGCGGAAGTTCGCTCGCGTCACGCTGACGTAAACCAGTACCTCGCGGGATCGGGGCGCCAGCGCGCTCTATTCCGTTCGTGTCCCCCGGACCGGCTGCGCCGGTCCTCCTCCTTTACCTCACTGCACAGAACGCACTGTCGCCCCGATCCGAGGTGATGTGGGTGTGCAGCCGTGGGTACGTCCGCGCGTTTGCGGAACGAGTGACAGCGGTGACCGGCGCAGCGAAGTAAAGGAGGAGGCTTGGGCGCAGCCCAAGCCGGGGGACATGAGCGGAGCCGGCCACCGCTGGCGCTCGTCCCATGAAGCGATACGGGAGAGCCAGGGGCTCAACGCGCCCCAGCCTTCTCGAGCATAGAAACCATGGTTGAGTACCCACGGGCCTTCGCCAGCACCAGTGGCGTCTGACCACTGCGGTCCGCCAGTTGCAGGTTGGCCCCCGCGTCGATCAGCGCCTTCAGCGTCGCCTGGTGCCGCGCTCCGCCGTCGCCCAGCACGATCGACTCGATCACCGCCGTCCAGTGCAGGTTGTTCACATGGTCCAGCGGCGCACCGGCCGCGATCAGCTGCCGGACCACGCCGTCATGCCCCAGGTGCGCCGCCGCGATCAGGGCTGTGCCGTCGTAGCGGCTGGTCACCTGCTTCGCGCTCGCCCCCAGTTCCAGCAGCACCTTCAGCGTGGCTTCGTCATCCGCAACCGACGCGATGGTGACGGCGTCGTAGCGGTCGTTCTCCAGCGTGTTCAGATCGGCGCCGGCTTTCGCCAGCGCGCGGATCGCCTCGCGCTGGCGGGCGAACGCCGCCACATGCAGCGGTGTGCGCCCGTAGGCGTCGGTGGCGTTCAGCGCCGCACCCGAGGCCACCTGACGCTGGATCTTGGCCACGTCGCCCTTGTGCGCCGCGGCGTGTAGACCGGTGTACGCCGCTGCCTCGGCCGCGCTCGGTGCCACCTGGGCCTGCGCGCCGACGCTGCCCAGTGCGAGCGACAGGGCCAGGGCAATGGCCCGCAGCGGCGTCTTCATTTCAGCAGGTCCGCGACCTTGGCGATGCCGGCGTTCGCGCACTGTTCGTCCAGATGGCCGCCGGGCGCGCCACCCACACCCACCGCGCCGATCACTTCGTTGCCGACCTTGACCGGCACACCGCCGCCCAGCACCAGGAAGCCGGGGATGTCGACCAGCGTGGCAGCGCCGGGGTTCTTCTGCACGTTCTCCAGCATCGCGGCCGTGGTGTTGCGGGCGGAAGCCGAGGTGTAGGCCTTGCCCTGCGCGGCATCCACCGTGTGCGGGCCGGCGTTGTCGGCGCGCTGCAGCGCGCGCAGCACGCCGGCACGGTCGACCACGGCGGCAGTGACGTTGTAGTTGTTCGCGGCGCAGGCGGCCACGGTGGCGGCGGCGATCTGGTTGGCCAGCTCCAGCGACATGTTCTTTTCGGTTCGCACAGCCTGTGCGCTGGCGGCACCGGCGATCAGGGACAGGGCGACGGCGGATGCGGAAACAATGGCTTTCATGGGGTTCTCCTTCGGGTGGGTGCGGTTCAATCAACCGTGAGAGAACTGTAGAAATTCGCGCCCGTTCGCAACATTCGGACGGCTACGCGCCGGGCTCCGTAGAACTACGGAGTGGCATCGAAGGCAGGACCATCAGCCGGCAGACGCCTCGTCCACCAGCGCCGCGTAGTGGCGGATCAGCTGCGCCAGCGACTCCGCCTGCAGCTTGGCGAACAGGTTGGCGCGGTGGGTCTCGACGGTGCGCGGCGAGAGGTCGAGCGCGCGGCCGATCTCCTTGTTGGTCAGGCCGGCGACGATCAGGCCCAGCACCTCGCGCTCCCGCTCGGACAGCTGCGCATATCGCTCGCGCGCCGCGCGGTCGGCCTGGTGGCGTTCGCGGGTGCGCACGTGCTGGCGCACCGCGTTCTGCAGCGCCTCGATCAGCAGCTCGTCGTTGACCGGTTTCTCCAGGAACTCGGCTGCGCCGGCCTTGAACGCGCGGCGGCACATCTCCACCGTGCCGTGGCCGGTGAGCATGATGACGGGCTGGTCCACGCCCTGCGCGACCAGGGTGTCGAGCACGGTCAGGCCGCTGATGCCGGGCATGCGCACGTCCAGCACGATGGCGCCGATCGCCTCGCGGTCGAAACCGTCCAGGAAGGCTTGCGGGTCGGCCCAGGTCGTCACGCGCAGGCCCACGGTGCCGATCAGCAGCGCCAGGCTTTCGCGCACCGCGGCGTCGTCGTCGATCAGGTGGATGGTGGGCGAGAGGCTGGTCATGCGGTGCCCCTGGACAGTGGCAGGCGCAGCGTGAACACCGCGCCGCCGCCGGGCTGATTGGCGGCGGCGAGCGAGCCGCCCATGCCCTGGGCCAGGGTCTCGCACAGCGACAGGCCGAGGCCCAGGCCGCCGTCGCGGGTGGAGAAGAACGGTTCGAACAGGCGCGGCAGGGCCCCCGGCGCGATGCCCGGGCCGCGGTCGGCCACGGCAAGCTCGCCGACGCCCCCGTCGCGGCGCAGGGTCAGCTGCAGCGCGCGCTGCGCCACGGGCACGGCGTCCATCGCCTGCAGGGCGTTCATCAGCAGGTTGTGCACGATCTGGTCGACCGCCACCGGGTCGCCGGCGACCGTCACGGCGGCGTCGGCCTGCACCTGCGCCACGACACCGCGCCGCCGGCACTCGGGTTCGAGCAGGTGCACCGCCCGCCGCGCCGCCTCGGCCAGATCCAGCGACAGCACGGCGGCGGTCGTCGCACCGTCTGGCGTGCCGGGCCGTTCCACCGTGCGCCGCAGGCGGCCCACCACCTCGGCCGCGCGGCGCGACTGGTCCACCGCCTGCGCCATGGCCTGGCGCGCCGTGTCCAGCTCGGGCGGGTTCTCGGCCAGCAGACGCTGCGCCGCCTGCGTGTTGGCCAGCACCGCGGTCAGCGGCTGGTTGAGCTCGTGCGCCATGCCGGCCGCCAGTTCGCCCAGGGTGTTCAGGCGCGCCACCTGGCCCAGTCGCAGCAGTTCCTCGGCGCGTCGGCGTGCGGTGCGCTGGCGCTGCCACTGCGCGCCCAGCGTCAGCGCGGTCGCGACCAGGGCGGTCCACGCCAGCATCAGGCCCCAGGGCAGCTGCGACCAGCCCAGCCGCTGTTCGGCCACCACGCCGAAGGGCTGGCTGGCAGCGGCCAGGTGCTTGTGGAATTCGAAGCGCCAGCCGCCCGAGCGGGCCAGAGCCGCCGCATCGCCGGACTGCAGTTCCACGCGCTGGCCTTCGTGCTCCAGCACCACGCGCACCGGGCTGGCTTCGGGCTTCATCGGCCATTCGGACCAGGGCACCATGCCGCGCAGGTCGATGGTCAGCGCGTAGGCGGTGGGCAGGGCGGCGAGCACCAGGCGGTAGCGGCCCGAGGCCAGGTCCGGGCGGACGAGGGCCGGCCGGCGGTCCTGCGCCGAGCGCTGCTCCGCCGAGGCCAGATCGGGGTCGGCCCAGGCCGCGCCGTGCTCGCGCCGCTGCACCGACAGGATGTGGGGATAGAGGGACGGCAGCCGCTGTTCGGGCGCGGCGCTGACGGGCGCGCCGGGCGCGGGTTGCAGCAGGGCCAGGGTGTCGAGAATGGCATCGTGCTGCACCACCTGCTGGCTCAGCAGGCGGTGCACGATGCGGGCGTCGGTCTCGAACAGCGCGCGCTGTTCGTCGATGGACTGGCGGGCGATCATGACCGAGCCTGCAGCGGAAAGCACCGCGCCGCCGAGCCACCACCACCGCAACGATCCGCCGCTGTTCCGCATGCGGCGGATTCTGTCATGCGGGCTGCGCCCGCGTCACTGGAAGAGGGGCTTGACCTTCCAGATGTCGTCGGCGTACTCGCGGATCGTGCGGTCGGACGAGAACATGCCCATGCCGGCGACGTTGAGGATCGCCTGCCGCGCCCATTCGTTCGGGCGGCGGTAGAGCTCGTCGACCTTCTGCTGGGTCGCGATGTAGTCGGCGTAGTCGGCCAGCAGCAGGTAGTAGTCCGACTCCAGCAGGGTGCGCGTGATGTCGTGGAAGCGGTTGGGCTCTTCCGGGCTGAAGGCGCCTTCGGCGATGCGGTCGATGGTGGTCTTGAGGTCGTAGTTGTGGTCGTAGTAGCGGCGCGGGTTGTAGCCGCTGGCGCGCAGGGCCGCGACCTGCTCGGTGCGGTGGCCGAAGATGAAGATGTTCTCCAGCCCCACGTTCTCGGCGATCTCGATGTTGGCGCCGTCCCAGGTGCCGATGGTCAGTGCGCCGTTGAGCGCGAACTTCATGTTGCCGGTGCCCGAGGCCTCGGTGCCGGCGGTGGAGATCTGCTCCGACAGGTCGGCGGCGGGGATGATCACCTCGGCCAGCGAGACGCGGTAGTTCGGCATGAACACCACCTTGAGCTTGTCGCCCACGCGCTTGTCGTGGTTGACCACGCGCGCCACGTCGTTGATCAGCTTGATCACCAGCTTGGCCATGTAGTAGGCCGAGGCCGCCTTGCCACCGAAGACCACGGTGCGCGGCACCCAGTTGGCGTTGGGGTGGGCCAGGATCTGCTGGTAGCGCGTGACCACGTGCAGCAGGTTGAGCAGCTGGCGCTTGTACTCGTGCATGCGCTTGATCTGCACGTCGAACAGGCTGTCGGTGCTGACGACGATGCCAGTCTCCTGCGCGATGCGCTCGGCCAGCCGCTTCTTGTTCTGGGTCTTGGCCAGGCGGAAGGCGCTCTGGAACTCCGCGTCGTCGGCCAGCGGCCGCAGCTGCTTCAGCTCGTCGAGGTTGCGGCGCCAGGTGGTGCCGATGCGAGCGTCGATCAGCGCCGACAGCGGGCGGTTGGCCTGCGAGAGCCAGCGCCGCGGTGTGATGCCGTTGGTCTTGTTGTTGAAACGATCGGGCCACAGGCGCGCGAAGTCGGCGAAGATAGTCTTGACCATCAGGTCGCTGTGCAGGGCCGAGACGCCGTTGATCTTGTGGCTGGCCAGCACCGAGAGGTAGGCCATGCGCACGCGGCGCTGGCCGTGTTCGTCGATCAGGGAGACGCGGCGCAGCAGGTCGTTCTCGTTGGGAAAGCGGTCATGCACCTCGGCCAGGAAGCGGGCGTTGAGGTCGTAGATGATGCGCAGGTGGCGCGGCAGCAGCCGGCCCATCAGGTCCACCGGCCAGGTCTCCAGCGCCTCGCTCATCAGCGTGTGGTTGGTGTAGCTGAAGATGCGCTGGCACAGGGCCCAGGCGGCGTCCCACTCGACCTGGTACTCGTCCACCAGCAGGCGCATCAGCTCGGGAACTGCCAGCGCGGGGTGGGTGTCGTTGAGGTGGATCGCGACCTTTTCGGCCAGCTGCTCGAAGCTGCCGTGGCTCTTGAGGTAGCGGCGCAGGATGTCCTGCAGCGAGGCGCTGACGAAGAAATACTCTTGGCGCAGGCGCAGCTCCTTGCCGTGCTCGGTGGAGTCGTCGGGGTAGAGCACGCGCGAGACGTTCTCCGATTCGTTCTTGGCCTCCACCGCGCGCATGTAGTCGCCCTTGTTGAAGGCGTCGAGGTTGATGCCGCTGGTGGCGCGCGCGGTCCACAGGCGCAGCGTGGAGACGCTGGTGAGTTCGTGGCCGGGCACGCCGGTGTCGTAGGCGGTGGCGATCACGTCGTCGGTGTCGACCCAGCGCACGTGGTCCCCCTCCTGCACCAGCCGGCCGCCGAACTGCACCTCGTAGCTGAACTCGGGGCGCATGAATTCCCAGGGGTTGCCGTTGACCATCCAGTAGTCGGGTTCCTCGACCTGTCGGCCGTCGACGATCTTCTGCGCGAACATGCCGAAGTCGTAGCGGATGCCGTAGCCCATGCCGGGCAGGCCGACCGTGGCCATGGAGTCGAGGAAACAGGCGGCCAGCCGACCCAGGCCGCCGTTGCCCAGGCCGGCGTCGGTCTCCAGGTCGATCAGGGCGTCGAAGTCGGCGCCCAGCTGGGTGCAGGCCTCCCTGGCGTCGTCGTAGATGCCGACCGAGAGCAGGGCGTTGGTGAGCGCCCGGCCGGTCAGGAACTCCATCGAGAGGTAGTAGACGCGCTTGGCGTCGCTGTCCTGCGAGACCGCCAGCGTCTCGCGCCACTTGTGCATCATGCGGTCGCGCACCGCATGGAACAGGGCGAACAGCCAGTCGCGGCGGGTGGCCGATCGCAGGTCCTTGCCGACGGCGTAGACCAGCCGGTTGGCGATGGACACGCGCAATGCCGCAACGCTGTTCTCCAGCTGTTCGTACTCGAACGGGGCGGTGGCGGTGCCCGTGGCGGGCGTCAGGAGGGTGTTGGGCATGGCGGTGCAGTACAGGGCAGGAGGTGGTCGGATCAAGCAGATGCCGTGCCAGTGGCGTCGGCACGGGCCAGTGCGTAGACCTTGAGGGTGTCGGTGGCGGCGCGCGCCCAGTCGAAGCGCAGCGACATGGCGTGGCGCTGGACCGCGCGCCAGTCGGCCTCGCGGCGCCGCAGGGCGAAGGCGCGGCGCAGTGCCGCGAGCAGGTCGTCTTCAGTCAACTCGTGGAACACGAAGCCGCTGGCGCGGCCGTCATCGATGTTTTCCAGGCTGCTGTCGGTGACGGTGTCGACCAGGCCGCCGACGGCGCGCACCAGGGGCAGCGTGCCGTAGCGCAGGCCGTAGAGCTGGGTCAGGCCGCAGGGTTCGAAGCGCGAGGGCACGAGGATCACGTCGCTGCCGGCGATGACGGTGTGGGCCAGGCCCTCGTCGTAGCCGATGTGCAGGCCGACCGCGCCCGGGTGGCGTTGCGCCGCGTGCTGCAGCGCCTGCTCGATCAGCGGGTCGCCCGCTCCGAGCACGGCCAGCTGGCCGCCGCGGCGCACCAGCTCGTCGACCACGCCGGGCAGCAGGTGCAGGCCCTTCTGCTCGGTCAGGCGGCTGACGACGCAGAACAGCAGCGCGTCGGGCAGGACCTGCAGGCCAAGGCGCTGCTGCAGCCGCGCCTTGGCGGCCGCCTTGCCACGCAGGTCGTCGGCGCTGAAGTCGGGTTGCACGAGGGCATCGTTCGCCGGGTCCCAGACCGCATCGTCGACGCCGTTGAGGATGCCGTGCAGGCGGTCGCGCCGCTCGCGCAGCACGCCGTCCAGGCCACAGCCCTGTTCGGCGCCGGTGATCTCGCGCGCGTAGGTCGGGCTGACGGTGGTGATGGCGTCGGCGAACTGCAGGCCGGCTTTCATGAACGAGACCTGGCCGTGGAATTCCAGGCCGTGCAGGTGGAACAGCTCGTCGGGCAGGCCGAGGCGCTCGCGCACCTGCGGGCCGAACACGCCCTGGTAGGCCAGGTTGTGCACGGTGAACACGCCGGCCGGGCGGCGGTGGCCAGCCGCCACCAGCCGGTGGAGGTAGGCGAAGGCCAGGCCGGTGTGCCAGTCGTGGCCGTGCACCACGTCGGGCACCCAGCCGCTGTCCAGACCGGTGCCCAGCAGAGCGGCGGCCCAGCCCAGCCAGGCGAACTGTTCGGCCGCGTCGGGCCAGGGCTTGCCACTGGCGTCCTGGTAGGGGTTGCCGGGCCGGTCGTACAGGCCGGGCGCGTGCAGCAGCCACACCGGCAGGCCCGACGCCTCGATGTACCCACGCTGCAGCCAGGGGGTGGGGCCGTTCACGGTGCCGGGCTGCGGGCCGAGGCCGTGCGGCAGACCCACGGTGTCGCCGCTGGGCACCAGCAGGCTCGGCCCCTCGGGCACGACACCCGCCACGATGGACGGGAAGGCCGGCAGCAGCAGGCGCACGTCGGCGCCCTGCGCCGCCAGCGCCGGCGGCAGGCCCGCGCTCACGTCGGCCAGACCGCCGGTCTTGAGCAGCGGAAAGACCTCGGAGCAGGCGTAGAGGACGCGCAGGCTCACTTCAGGGCCTCAAGCATCGCGCGCGTGACCAGCACCACGCCGCCCTCCGAGCGGTAGAAGCGTTTGGCGTCTTCGTCCGCGTCGTAGCCGATCTGCATGCCCGGCGGGATCACGCAGCCGTTGTCGATCACCACCTTGCGCAGCTTGCAGCCGCGGCCGACGTCGACCTCGGGCAGCAGCACCGCCTCGTCGACCTCGGCGTAGGAATGGATGTGGACCTTGGAGAACAGCACCGAGCGGTTCACCGAGCCGCCCGAGATGATGCAGCCGCCCGAGACCAGCGAGTCCACCGCCATGCCGCGGCGGCCGTCGTCGTTGAACACGAACTTGGCCGGCGGCAACTGCTCCTGGTAGGTCCAGATCGGCCAGTCGCGGTCGTACATGTCCAGCTCGGGAATGGTGTTGGTCAGGTCCAGGTTGGCGGCCCAGTAGGCCTCCACCGTCCCGACGTCGCGCCAGTAGGCTGGCGCCTCGGGCGAGCTCTTGACGCAGGACATGCCGAAGGGGTGCGCCACGGCCTGGCCCTCGGCCACCATGGCCGGGATCACGTCCTTGCCGAAGTCGCGGCTGGAGCCGGGGGTGGCCGCGTCCTGCTCCAGCGCGGCGAACAGCGCCGGGGCGTCGAACACGTAGATGCCCATGCTGGCCAGCGACACCTCCGGCTTGCCGGGCATGGCTGGCGGGTTGGCCGGCTTCTCGACGAACTCGACGATCTGGCGCATGGGGTCGATGGCCATCACGCCAAAGGCGCTGGCCTCGGCGATCGGCACCTCGATGCAGGCCACGGTGCACTTCTTGCCCTGCGCCACGTGGTCGGCGATCAGCTCGGCGTAGTCCATCTTGTAGATATGGTCGCCGGCCAGGATCAGGATGTACTCGGGGTTGTGGGCGCGCAGGATGTCCAGGTTCTGATAGACCGCGTCGGCCGTGCCCAGGTACCAGCTGTCCTCGTCGATGCGCTGCTGGGCGGGCAGCAGGTCGATGAACTCGTTGAACTCGTTGCGCAGGAAGCTCCAGCCGCGCTGCAGGTGGCGCAGCAGCGAGTGCGACTTGTACTGGGTGAGCACGCCGATGCGGCGCACGCCGGAGTTCAGGCAGTTGGAGAGCGCGAAGTCGATGATGCGGAACTTGCCACCGAAGTACACGGCCGGCTTGGTGCGCCGGTCGGTCAGCGCCTTCAGCCGCGAACCGCGGCCGCCGGCGAGCACCAGACCGATGGTGCGACGCGCCAGTTGCTGGGGAGAGGTTTTGTCCATGGGTGTCTCCGGTGGTTGTTGTGGTGAAGGGGGTGTTCAGGGTGCTTGCCATCGCCCATGGGCACGGGTCATAGCGGCCAGGCGTTCGGCCGGCTCGTGGTTGACCTGATTCCATTCGAAGCGCCACTCCCAGCAGCCGGTGGCCATGCCGGGGGTGTTCATGCGGTGGCGGGTGTCCAGGCCGAGCACGTCCTGGAACGGCACCACCACGGTGTTGACCACCGACTGCGAGGCCGCGCGCACCAGGGTCCAGTGCGGTTCGGTGGCGATGCAGGGGCCCAGGTAGTCCAGCGCCGCGTGGCGTTCGCCGGCCGGCGCGCTGGCCCACCAGCCGACGGTGGTCTCGTTGTCGTGGGTGCCGGTGTAGGCCACGGCGTGGCGCTCCAGGTTGTGCGGCAGGTAGGGGTTCTTCGGCCCGCTGCCGAAGGCGAACTGCAGGATGCGCATGCCCGGGAAGCCGCAGGCCTCGCGCAGCGCAGTGACCTCGGGGGTGATCAGGCCCAGGTCCTCCGCGATGATGGGCAGCGGACCGAGCTCGTCGGTGATGGCGTCGAAGAAGCGCAGGCCCGGCCCCGGCTGCCACTGGCCGGCCACCGCGGTCGGTTCGCTGGCGGGAATTTCCCAGTGCGACTCGAAGCCGCGAAAATGGTCCAGGCGCACGATGTCGACCTGCCGGAACTGGTGCGCCAGCCGGTCCTTCCACCAGCGGTAGCCGTGGTGCGCCATGGTGTCCCAGTTGTAGAGCGGGTTGCCCCAGCGCTGGCCGGTGGGGCTGAAGTAATCGGGCGGCACGCCGGCCACCACGTGCGGCTCCAGCCGCTCGTCCAGCAGGAACTGCTCGGCGTGGCCCCAGACGTCGGCGCTGTGGTGGGCGACGAAGATCGGGGCGTCGCCGACCATGTGCACACCTTGCGAGCGCGCATAGTCGCGCAGGCCCTGCCACTGGACCCAGAAGCGCCACTGCACGAAGCGCCAGAAGCCCAGGGCGTGGGCCGACTGCGCGCGCACCTCGTCCAGCGCGGCGGCCTCACGCCGGGCCAGCGGCGCGGGCCAGCGCGACCAGGGGCCGCCGTAGCGCTCGTCCAGCACCATGAACAGTGCGTAGTCGTCCAGCCAGTGCGCGTGTTCGGCGCAGAAGTCGGCCAGGGCGGCGCGGCACTCGTCGCTGGCGCGCTCGGCAAAGCCGTTCCAGGCCTTGCGCAGGCAGGCCATGCGCCAGGGGGCGACGCGCTCGAAGTCGCAGCGGTGGTGGTCGAAGCCCTGGCGCGGTGTCCAGGGCAGCCAGCCCTGGCGCACCAGGTCGTCGAGGTCGACCATCAGCGGGTTGCCGGCGAAGGCCGAAACGCTCTGGTAGGGCGAGTTGCCGGGGCCGGCAGGCGAGAGCGGCAGCACCTGCCACAGCGACTGGCCGGCGGCGGACAGCCAGTCGACGAAGTGGCGCGCGGCGGGGCCAAGGTCGCCGCAGCCGTGGGGGCCGGGCAGGCTGGTGATGTGCAGCAGCACGCCACTGGTGCGGCGCGCGAGCAGGGGGTGGATGGTGGAGTTCATGAAACGGGGTCGGTGGGGTTCGACCGGCCATGCAAGGCCCGGACCAGCACGCACACCGTCGGCTCGCTCAGCAGCAGCCGGCCTTCGATACTGGGGCCATCTGGGGCGTCGGGACCCGCGACCACCAGCGCCCGGGCGCTGTCCAGCCGCAGCCCCCAGAGCCCTGGTGGCAACTGCAACTCGGCGGCTTCGCCCGCATGCCAGACCACCAGCAGGGATTCCTGCGCGGGTTGGCCGCCCTCGCCGACCGTGATGATGGCGGCCAGCGTGCGGTGCTCCTGGCTGCGCCAGGCGGGGGCGCTCAGCGGCGCGCCGTCGGTGTCGAACCAGGCGATGTCGGGTGTGGCGCCATCCGAGGGCGGCCGGCCGTCGAACCAGCGCGCCTGCCGCAGGCCCGGGTGGGCGCGGCGCAGGGCGGTGAGGCCGGCCACGAAGCCTGCGAGCGCCGGGTCGGCGTGCGGCCAATCCAGCCAGGTCAGGGCGTTGTCCTGGCAGTAGGCGTTGTTGTTGCCGCGCTGGCTGTGGCCGATCTCGTCGCCGGCCAGCAGCTGCGGTGTGCCCTGGGCGCAGAACAGCGTGGCCAGCAGCGCGCGGCGCCAGAGACCGCGCCGCCGCAGCACGGCCGGTTGGTCGGTGGGGCCTTCGGTGCCGCCGTTGGCCGAGAGGTTGTGGCCATGGCCGTCGCGGTTGTCTTCGCCGTTGGCCCGGTTGTGCTTGCGCGCGTAGGCGGTCAGGTCGGCGAGGTTGAAGCCGTCGTGGGCGGTCAGCAGGTTCACGCTGGCCAGCGGCGTGCGGGCGCTGTGGCGGAACTTGTCGCTGCTGCCGCAGACGCGGGTGGCGAGCTCGCCGCGCGTGGCCGGGTGGCCGAGCCAGAAGGCGCGCACGCCGTCGCGGAAGGCATCGTTCCATTCCAGCCAGCCGGGCGCGAAGCCGCCGGTGCGGTGGCCGTCGGGGCCGATGTCCCAGGGCTCCGCGATCAGGCGCACGCCGCGCAGCAGCGGGTCCTGCCGCATCGCGGCCAGCAGCGCGTGATGCCGCTGGAAGCGATGACCCTGCGAGGCGTCGCGGCCGAGCGAGACCGCCAGGTCGAAGCGGAAGCCGTCGACGCCGTAGGCCGCGACCCACCAGCGCAGGCTGTCCATCACCCACTGCAGCACGCGCGGTTCACTCACATTCAGGCTGTTGCCGGTGCCGCTGAAGTTGTGCGGCACACCGCGCTCGCCCATGGCGTACCAGTGGTTCTGGCCCAGGCCGCGCCACGAGAGCGTGGGGCCGTCGAGATCGCTTTCGGCCGTGTGGTTGAACACCACGTCCAGCACCACCTCGATGCCGTCGCGGTGCAGGGCATCGACCATGGCGCGGAACTCGTCGCGCACCGCATGCGCCTCGGCCGCGTCCACCGGGTCGCGCCCCGCCGTGCAGGCCGCGTAGCCGGCGTGCGGTGTGAAGGCGTTGAGCGTGTTGTAGCCCCAGTGGTTGGTGAGGCCGCGCGCCAGCAGGTGGCGCTCGCTGGTGAAGGCGTACACCGGCAGCAGGCAGACCGTGGTCACGCCCAGGCGGCGCAGGTGTTCGCGCATGTCGGGGTGGGCCAGGCCGGCGTAGGTGCCGCGCTGCGCGGGCGGGATCTCGGGGTGCAGCCGGGTCAGCGCCTTCACGTGCGCCTCGTAGAGCACGACGCGGTCGGGTGCGGTGCCGGGGCCGGGGGTGATCGCGGCACCCGCCGCCAGTTCGGCCGCGCTGTCGACCACCAGGCAGCGGGGCATGGACGAAGCGTTGTCCGCCGGTTCGGGCCGGTGCTGCGCCCAGGACTCCACCGGCTGCAGCGGGTTGGCCACCGCGTGGCCGGTCTGCAGCGCCAGCCGGGCGGTGTCGCCCACGAAGCCGGGCGCCCAGGGGTCCATCAGCAGTCGGGCCGGGTTGAAGCGCTGCCCGGCCTCGGGGTTCCAGGGGCCGTGGGCGCGCAGGCCGTAGGGCTGGCCGGCGCCGAGGCCGGGCACGAAGCGCGACCAGAGGCCATCGCCCGCCGCGTCCAGCGGCAGCACGCCGGTGGGCGTGCGGTCCGGTCCGAACAGCTGCACCTCCACCGCCGTGGCCTCGGGCGCCCAGACGTCAAAACGCACACCGTCCTGGCCGTGTTCGCAGACCAGATGTGCGCCGAGCGCCGGTGCGGCCGTGTGTGTCATGTTTTCTCGGGTTGCAGCCAGAGGACGCCCAAAGGAGGCAGGGTCAGCGGCGCCGACCAGCCCTGGCCATGCAGCGGCTGGTGCTGCGCCTGCACCCGCCCGTGGTTGCCCACGTTGCCGCCGCCGTAGTGGCTCGAATCCGTGTTCAGGCGCTCGGTCCAGGCGCCGTCGTGCGGCAGGCCGACGCGGTAGTCGTGCCGCACCACGGGTGTGAAGTTGGCCACCGCGACCAGGGTGTCCTCCAGCGCGCGCCCGAAGCGCACGAAGGCCAGCACCGACTGGTCGGCGTCGTCCACCACCAGCCAGCGGAAGCTGTCGGGGTCGGTGTCGCGCGCGTGCAGCGCCGGCTCCTGGCGGTAGAGCCTGTTGAGGTCGTGCACCAGGTTCTGCACGCCGGCGTGGGCCGGCTGCTCCAGCAGGTGCCAGGGCAGCTCGGCGTCGTGGTTCCACTCGGTGGGCTGGGCCAGCTCGGCGCCCATGAACAGCAGCTTCTTGCCCGGGTGCGCGTACATCCAGGCGTACAGGGCGCGCAGGTTGGCCAGCTTCTGCCAGGGGTCGCCGCTCATCTTGCCCAGCAGCGAGCCCTTGCCGTGCACCACCTCGTCGTGCGAGAGCGGCAGCACGTAGTCTTCGCTGTAGGCGTACATCATCGCGAAGCTCATCTTGTGGTGGTGCCAGCGCCGGTGCACCGGGTCCTGCGACATGTAGGCCAGGGTGTCGTGCATCCAGCCCATGTTCCACTTGTGGTCGAAGCCCAGGCCGCCTTGCTGCACCGCGCCGGTGACCTGCGGGAAGGCGGTCGACTCCTCGGCCACGGTCATGGCCTGCGGCGCCTCGCGCTGCAGCACCTCGTGCACCTCGCGCAGGAAGGCGATGGCCTCGTAGTTCTCGCGCCCGCCGTCCTTGTTGGGCACCCACTCGCCCGCAGGACGGCTGTAGTCGCGGTAGAGCATGGAGGCGACCGCGTCCACGCGCAGCCCGTCGATGCCGTACTGCTCGATCCAGTACAGCGCATTGCCGACCAGGAAGTTCTTCACCTCGTGGCGGCCGAAGTTGTAGATCAGGGTGTTCCAGTCGCGGTGGAAGCCCTCGCGCGGGTCGGCGTGTTCGTACAGCGCGGTGCCGTCGAAGCGGGCCAGCGCGTGTTCGTCGGCCGGGAAGTGCGCCGGCACCCAGTCCAGGATGATCTTCAGGCCGGCGGCGTGGGCCGCGTCGACGAAGCGCCGGAAGCCGTCGGGCCGGCCATAGCGCGCGGTGGGTGCGTACAGGCCGGTGGGCTGGTAGCCCCAGGAGGCGTAGAAGGGGTGTTCGCTGACCGGCAGCAGCTCCAGGTGGGTGAAGCCCAGGCTGGAGGCGTAGGGCACGAGGTGCTGCGCCAGGTCGTCCCAGGTGGGCATCACGTCCCGGCCGCCGGGGCGCTTCCAGGAGCCGGCGTGCACCTCGTAGATCGACATCGGCACGGGCGGCCTCTGGTGCGGGCCGGACGGGGCGGGGGCGCTGCGCAGCGGCTCGCAGACCCGGGCCGCGTTGCCGGGCGGCAGCTCGGTCTCGCGCGCATAGGGGTCGGTCTTCATCACGGTGCGGCCGTCGGCCCCTTCGACCTGGAACTTGTACCAGGCCCCCACGCCCGCGCCGGGCACGAACAGTTCCCACACACCGCACTCGGGCCGGTGGCGCATGCCTTGCGGCTGCCAGCCGTTGAAGTCGCCGCTGAGCCCGACCCAGCGGGCGGCCGGTGCCCACACCGCGAAGGCCACACCGCTCTGCCCCCCCAGGATGGTGGGGTGGGCACCCAGCTTCTGCCAGGGTCGCAGGTGCCTGCCCTCGGCCAGCAGCCAGGCGTCGGTGGGACCGATCCAGAACGTGTCGTCAGCGGGGGTGGGGTGGTTCATGCTTGTGTCGCTCCCGGGCCATTCTGGCACCGAATGGATACCGGGTGGTTACAAAATTACACGCTTCAGGCGCCAAAGTTTCACCAGATCGCCGGGCGACAATCGGACCATGAGTCCTTCTGTTTCATCCTGGCTCACACCCCGCCGCCTGCTCATGGCGTCGGTGGTGGTGGCCGTCATCACCATCACCCTCAAAACCCTGGCCTGGTGGGTCACCGACTCGGTCGGTCTGCTGTCGGACGCCATGGAGTCGCTGGTGAACCTGGCCAGCGCGGTGTTCGGCCTGGTCATGGTCACCATCGCCGCGCGTCCGGCCGACGACGACCACCCGTACGGCCACCACAAGGCCGAGTACTTCTCCTCGGGCTTCGAGGGCATCCTGATCATCGTCGCGGCGCTGGGCATTGTCTGGACCGCCGGTCAGCGCCTGCTCGACCCGCAGCCGCTGGAGCAGGTAGGCTGGGGGCTGGCGCTGTCGGTGGCCAGTTCGGCGCTCAACGGCCTGCTGGCCTGGGTGATGTTCCGCGCGGCGAAGGAGCACCGCTCGATTGCGCTGGAGGCCGACGGCAAACACCTGGTGACCGACGTCTGGACCTCGGCCGGCGTGGTGGCGGGCATCGCGCTGGTGCAGCTCACGGGCTGGATGTGGCTGGACCCGGTGGTGGCCATCGGCGTGGCGCTGAACATCCTCAAGGAAGGCTTCCACCTGATCTGGCGCTCGACCCAGGGCCTGATGGACGAGGCGGTCGAGCCCGAGGTGCTGGCCACCATCGAACAGACCCTGGCCGGCTTTGCCCACACGCGCGGCGACACGCAGATCATCCGCTTCGACCACGTCAGCACCCGCAAGGCGGGCCAGCGGCGCTTCGTGGACCTGCACATGCACATGCCCGCGGCCTGGACCCTGGGCCGTGCGGCTGCGGTGCGCACCAGCGTGGAACAGGCGTTGATGAGCGCGGTGCCGGGGCTGCGCGCCAGCATTCAGCTGCTGCCCTCGGACGTGGAGGCGCATTTCTACGATGAGGCGGACCTGAAATGATCGCGCTGCTGCAACGGGTGAGCCAGGCCCGCGTCGACATCGCTGGCGAGACGGTCGGGCAGATCGGCGCCGGCCTGCTGGTGCTGGTCTGTGCCGAGCCTGCGGACACCGAGGCCGTGGCGCAGAAACTGCTGGCCAAGATCCTGAAGCTGCGCATCTTTGCCGACGAGGCCGGCAAGATGAACCGCAGCGTGCAGGACGAGGGCGGCGGCCTGCTGATCGTCAGCCAGTTCACCCTGGCGGCCGACACCAGCGGCGGCAACCGGCCGGGCTTCACCGGCGCAGCGCCACCGGCCCTGGGCGAGGCGCTGTACGACCGTTTCGTCGGGCTGGCGCGGGCGCAGCACCCGCAGGTCGCCACCGGGCGCTTCGGCGCCGACATGCAGGTGCACCTGGTCAACGACGGCCCGGTCACCATCCCGATGCGCATGCACTGAGCGCGTTCTTCCTGTTTCTTTCGCTGTTGACCGCATGAGCCTGTCGCTCCTGAGCCTCCGTTCCTTTTCTTCGTTGCCGACCGGGCAGGTGCTGGGTGGCTTTCACGTCGGCGCCGCGTCGCCGCCCGCGGTGGCCTGGCCGCTGCAGCACCTGCCGACCCCGGTGCTGGACGGTGGCGAGGCGCTGCGGGAGTGCTGGCTGCTGCCGGACGGTGCGCCGGTGTTGACCGGCGAGCATGAGGGGGTGGTGTGGCGCCGCAGCGGCGACCTGCTGTTCGGGGTGATCGATGTGCCGGAGGCTGGCGTGGTTCCCGAGCCCGGCCGCAGCGCCCTGCAGCAGGCGGCCTTCGACATCTACGCACGCATCTTCCAGCTGCTCGATGCCCAGGGCCTGCCCCACCTCTGGCGGCTGTGGAACTACATGGCCGACATCAACGGCGAAGCCGACGGGCTGGAGCGCTACCGCCAGTTCAACATCGGCCGCGGCGATGCCTTCGAGGCCGGGGCGCGCAGCGTGGTGGGGCGCGTGCCGGCGGCCTGCGCGCTGGGCGTGGCGTCCGGTCCGCTGACGGTGGCCTTCCTGGCCGGGCCGACGCCCATCGTGCCGGTCGAGAACCCGCGCCAGGTCAGCGCCTTCCTCTACCCGGACCGCTACGGCCCGCGCAGCCCGACCTTCTCGCGCGCGGCACTGGTGCACCCACCGGGGCAGGAAATCCTGTTCGTCTCGGGCACCGCCAGCATCGTCGGGCACGAGACCGTGCACCCGGGCGACGTGCGTGCGCAGACCGTGGAGAGCCTGGACAACATCGCGGCGGTGCTGGCGCAGGCGTCATTGAAGTCCCGCAGCGGGCCGTTCGCGCTGGGCGACCTGGGCTACCGGGCCTATGTGCGCCACCCGGCCGACCTGGCCACCGTGCGCGAGGTGGTCGCGCAGCGCCTGGGTGACGCGCCGGTGACCTATGTGCTGGCCGATGTCTGCCGCAGCGATCTGCTGGTCGAGATCGAAGGACAGTGCGTCCGCTGATCAGTACGGGTTCTTGATGCCCAGTCCGGCGAGGATTTCAATCTCGCGCGCTTCCATCGCCTCGGCGTCTGCTTCGCCGGTCTCGTGGTCCCAGCCCTGGGCGTGCAGGGTGCCGTGCACCAGCAGGTGCGCGTAGTGCGCGGCCAGGGTCTTCTTCTGTTCCTTCGCCTCGCGCGCCACCACCGGCGCGCACAGCACCAGGTCGGCCATCACCACCGGCTCGATGGCGTAGTCGAATGTCAGCACGTTGGTCGCGTAGTCCTTGCCGCGGTACTCGCGGTTGAGCGCCTGGCCCTCGTCGGCGTCGACGATGCGCACGGTGATCTCGGCGTCGGCTTCGAGAGCATGGCGGATGCAGCGGATCACGGTGTGGCGCGGCAGCGCGGCGCGGTGGCGGGCGGCGTCTTTCAGGTCGCCGAACTGCAGGGAAAGCGAAAGCGAAGGCAGGGCCATGGTCGGTGCGTCGGGCAGTCGGTCAGCTGGATTTGCGGCGGCCGCCGCGCGGGGCTTCTGCCACGCCGGGGCTGCGCGCCTCGTAGGCGTCGACGATGCGGGCGACCAGCGGGTGGCGCACCACGTCGGCGCTGGTCAGGCGGTTGAAGGCGATGCCGGTCACGCGCTTGAGCACGCGCTCGGCGTCGATCAGGCCCGAGAGCTGCGTCACCGGCAGGTCGATCTGGCTCACGTCGCCGGTGACCACGGCCTTGCTGCCGAAGCCGATGCGGGTGAGGAACATCTTCATCTGTTCCACGGTCGTGTTCTGCGCCTCGTCGAGGATCACGAACGCGTGGTTGAGCGTGCGCCCGCGCATGAAAGCCAGCGGCGCGATCTCGATCTGCTGGCGCTCGAAGGCTTTCTGCACCTTGTCGAAACCCATCAGGTCGTACAGCGCGTCGTACAGCGGGCGCAGGTAGGGGTCGACCTTCTGGCCCAGGTCACCGGGCAGGAAGCCCAGCTTCTCGCCGGCCTCGACGGCCGGGCGCGTCAGCACGATCTTCTGCACCGCGCTGCGCTCCAGCGCATCCACCGCGCAGGCCACCGCCAGGTAGGTCTTGCCGGTGCCGGCCGGGCCGATGCCGAAGGTGATGTCGTGCGTGGCCATGTTGTCCAGGTAGCGCGCCTGGTTGGGCGTGCGCCCGCGCACCTCGCCGCGGCGCGTCTGCATTGCGGTGGCCTCGTCGCCGCCGGGCGGCAGCGCCGTGTCGCCGGCCAGCATGAGCTGCACCTTTTCTTCGGGGATGGGCTTTTTCGCCATCTCGTACAGCGCCTGCAGCACCTCCAGCGCCTGGTTGGCCTTGGCCTTGGGGCCTTCGATCCGAAACTGTTCGAAGCGGTGCGCGACCTTGACCTGCAGCGCCGCCTCGATGCTGCGGATGTGGCTGTCCATCGGGCCGCACAGGTGGGCCATGCGGGTGTTGTCGGGCGGCGAGAAGGTGTGGCGGAGGATCAAAACAGATAATCCCGGGCTGATTGGTGAAAGGACCTCAATGATAGGCAAGCTGACCGGCACGTTGCTGGAAAAGAATCCGCCCCAGATCCTGATCGACTGCCACGGGGTCGGTTACGAGGTCGACGTGCCCATGAGCACCTTCTACAACCTGCCGGCGGCGGGCGAGAAGGTGTCGCTGCTGACGCACTTCGTGGTGCGCGAGGACGCGCAGATCCTCTACGGCTTCGGCAGCGCGGCCGAGCGCGAGGCCTTCCGCCAGCTCATCAAGATCAGCGGTATCGGTCCGCGCACCGCACTCTCGGTGCTCTCGGGCCTGTCCGTCGCCGAGCTGGCACAGGCGGTGACGGCGCAGGAGGCAGGTCGCATCGTCAAGGTGCCGGGCATCGGCAAGAAGACCGCCGAGCGCCTGCTGCTCGAACTCAAGGGGAAGCTGGGCGCCGACCTGCCGCTGCCGGGCGCAGCCGCCGCCGTGGGCGACGCGGCCGGCGACATCCAGCAGGCGCTGATGGCCCTGGGCTACAACGAGAAGGACGCCGCGGCGGCGCTCAAGGCGCTGCCAGCCGGCGTAGGCGTGAGCGAGGGCATCAAGCTGGCGCTGAAGTCGCTGGCGAAGTGATCACTGCGCCTCGCGCACGATCCGCCCGTTGAGAGCCTGCACCGGGCGGGCGTTGTTCGGGAAAATCTGCGAGAACAGCTTGAGCTGCTCCCGGCTCACGGTCACCGGGGTCTTGAGCACGTTCCACAGCACGCCTTCGGTGCAGGGCGGCGTGGTGAGAGAGCCCATGAACTGGTAGTAGCGCTGGTCGGCGGGCAGCAGTTCGCGCAGGTCGATCAGCCCGGCGGGCAGGCGCACCCGGTCGCCGCTGTCCAGCGGCATGTGGGTCCACACCTTGTTGATCAGCCCGTTGGCCGCGCCCGGGTCGATCAGCACCGCCACCACCGCCAGCTGGCCTTCGTGGTTCTTGTGCACCAGGTGCGCGACCATGGCGAAGCTGCGGTGGTTGACCCGCTCTTCCGACGGGTGGTGGAAGTGGAACTGCAGCAGCTCGTAGGTGGCGCCGCGCACGCTCAGGGTGTTGCCCGGCTCCAGGTCGACCTGGATGGTGTGGCCGTTGTTCACCACGCTGCCGCCAGTGGGTCGGTAGTCGAACTGCAGCGGCTCGGCCGGGCCCTGCAGCGTCGTGGTCTCCTGGATATGCACGGGCGACTGTCGCTTGCCGATGGCGCAGACGTTGAACTCGGGTTTCACGCGGGCCCAGTGCTCGGGGCCGTAGGCGCCCTCGTAGGACCAGTGCGGGTCGTGCCCCTTGGACGCGGGGCTGCCGTGGGCCTCGGGCGCGGCGTGGCCGTTGCGGATGGCCTTGGCCACCCGGTCGGCGGTCTGGTGGTTGGCGGGCGGTGCGACCTCGGTGCCGCGGTGCTTGTCCAGCACCGCCTTGATCTTGGCGGCGACCGCCTGCGGGTCGGAGCGGGACTCGGCGGCCGTTGCGCCGGCCGGGGTCGCCGCGGCGTTCCGGGGCTGGGCGCCGGGTTTGGCCGTGCCCACCGGCATCGCGATGGGAGCCGGCGGCGGCGCGGAGTGGCTGGGAGCATCGGAGGCCCGGGCCGTGCCCGGTGCCGTCAGGCACCAGGCCGCTGCCATGACCAGTGCCGAAGCGAGGGCGGTCCGGATCAGCGTCGGGGTCGCTGGGCGGTGGGCGGCGGTGCGGTTCATGGTCGGGTGGCGGCGAAAAACGGGGGTCTTTCGGGTATCGGCAGGCGGCGCTCCCGACTTGAGCAACGCCCCGGAAACGGGCCTGTATAGTCGGCTCCGTGAGCATCCAGACCGACGATTTCGCCCCCGCTCCGCGGGTCGTTTCCGCCACCACTTTTTCGCCCAAGGAAGAAGCGATCGAGCGCGCCCTGCGCCCCAAGCTGCTGGACGAATACGTGGGCCAGATGAAGGTGCGCGAGCAGCTGGAGATCTTCATCGGCGCCGCCAGGAAGCGCGCTGAGGCGCTGGACCATGTGCTGCTGTTCGGCCCGCCCGGCCTCGGCAAGACCACGCTGAGCCACATCATTGCGCAGGAGCTGGGCGTGAACCTGCGCCAGACCAGTGGCCCGGTGCTGGAAAAGCCCAAGGACCTGGCGGCGCTGCTGACCAACCTCGAACCCAACGACGTGCTGTTCATCGACGAGATCCACCGCCTGTCGCCGGTCGTCGAAGAAATCCTCTACCCCGCGCTGGAGGACTACCAGATCGACATCATGATCGGCGAAGGCCCGGCGGCGCGTTCGATCAAGCTCGACCTGCAACCCTTCACCCTGGTCGGCGCCACCACCCGCGCCGGCATGCTGACCAACCCGCTGCGCGACCGCTTCGGCATCGTGGCGCGACTGGAGTTCTACACCGCCGAGGAGCTCTCGCGCATCGTCACGCGCAGCGCCGGCCTGCTGAACGCGCCGATCGACGCCGAAGGCTCGTTCGAGATCGCGCGCCGCTCGCGTGGCACGCCCCGCATCGCCAACCGCCTGCTGCGCCGCGTGCGCGACTACGCCGACGTCAAGGGCGACGGCCGCATCACCGCCGACATCGCAGGCCGGGCACTGACCATGCTTGACGTCGATCCACAGGGCTTCGACCTGATGGACCGCAAGCTGCTGGAAGCCGTGATCCACCGCTTCGACGGTGGGCCCGTGGGGCTGGACAACATCGCAGCCAGCATTGGCGAGGAGCGCGACACCATCGAAGACGTGATCGAGCCCTATCTGATCCAGCAGGGCTACCTGCAGCGCACGCCGCGCGGGCGCACCGCCACGCTGGCAGCCTACCGTCACCTGGGCGTGGCGCCGCCGGCGGCGGGCGACGTCCTGTTCCCAGACGCCGTCTGACGTGGATACCGGGCAGGACGACCCGACGGGCATGCCGGCCAGCGCAGCGTCGCTGTACCGAGCCGCGCTGGGTCCTGCCGGTGCCATCGCCTACCTGCCCATCATCGCGCGGTTCGAGGAACGCGGGCGTTCGGCCATGGTCTGGAACACCCGCGCAGCGCTGGGTCAGCTGGCCTGGCTGGTGTACTGGCGGTTGTGGAGCGCTGCGCTCGCGCAGGCGGGGCTGGCGCTTGCCGCCACCGTGGCCCTGGGCTGGCTGTGGACGCGCACCGACGGCGTGCCCACGGGCATCCGGGTCGGTCTGACGGCGTCGGTCCTGGTTCTGTGGTGCGCGTTGCCCGGCCTCTGGGGTATGGCCTGGCTGCACCGGGGCCTGCGCGACCGGGTGGCCGCCGCCGTTGCCCAGGCCGACAGCTTCCAGGACGCGGTGGAGCGGCTCGGGCGCACCGAGTACGGCTGGCGCGTGTCGGGCATGGTGGCTGCTGCGGCTACCTTGGTGGTGGTGGCCTTGCTGTCCGGTGTGATCTGGCAGCAGTGGCGCCCGTCCCTTGCGGAGGCTGTGCAGTTTCAGCCGCCGGCGCCGCAGCAGCCCTCGTCGCTGGACTCGCCATTGCCCGTGGCAACGCCAGCGGTGGATGCTCCGGTGCCGACCACCGTTCTTCCTGTTCAAGTCCCTGTCGAAACCGCGGCCGCCATGCCTGCGTCGCCTGCGCCGGCACCCCCCCCTGTGGAGCCGGACCCGGTGCTCCGGTCCAGGCCGCGTGGTTTCGGTGTCAATGTCGGCATGTTCGCCCGGGAGGCCAACGCCGAGCGGGCGAAGGCCAGGCTCCTCGAAGCCGGCCTGCCGGTGCTGGATGACCCGATCGAGTCGGCCCGTGGTCCGCTCACCCGCGTGCGGGTGGGGCCCTTCGAACGGCGCGAAGAAGCCGAGCAGGCCGCGGCAAAGGTTCGGGCCCTGGGACTTGAGGCCCGCGTCTACGTCCCCTGACGCGGCGCCTTGCCCAGGAGGCCGGCCACCATCAGGCACTGTGCTGCGTAGTAGGTGGCGAGCACCAACAGGTCGCGCGCTGGCAGCGGCACAAGGAAGCGGTCGGTCGCCAGCAGGGTGTCGCTGAGCATGAAACACAGGGCGCCCGCGGCCACGCGCCAGGCCGCCGGATCGGCGTGCACGCGGGCCCGCCCCAGCGCCTGCGACACCATCAGTGCGATGACCAGCACATAGGCCGCCACTGGCGCCCGCAGGCCCGGCGGCAGACCGCCGCTCCACGGCCCTCCGCTCCAGAGCAGCGCGTACATCACCAGACCCACAGCGCCCACCGCTCCCAGCGCCCGCCGGTCAGCGAACCAGGGCGCGTCGGACCGCAGGCGGGCGATGTAGGCCAGGTGCGCGAGCAGGAACGACGCCAGGCCGGCGATGAAGAAGCCCTCGAACATCAGGAAGGCGTCGCCGGCCAGCGAGCCTGCGAGCGCGGCCAGCAGCCAGCCCTTGTGGCGGACGTCCGCGCGCAGCACCAGACCGATGACGACCAGCATGGTCAGCGGCTTGAACACCCGGTGCAGTTCGGTCCAGCCTTCCGCGGCGGCGAGTGTGGCCAACGCGGCGCTGAGCACCATCAGCACCATTCCCGGGCCTATGCGGCCCTGCAGCAGCGCGCCCTGCGCCCAGAGCCCGGCCAGCAGGGCGGCGGTCCAGGCCAGGTTGCCCGGCAGGGCGCGCGCGTCGGCGGTCCAGAGGAAGAAGGCGACGCCGCCGAGCAGCAGCACGAACACCAGTGCCGCCAGCGCCTGCGCGCCGCGCGAGGCGGGCGGGTCGAAGCGCTGCACGGCGCCGAGGTCGAAGGCCGGGGTCGGCCAGCGCGCCGCCACATCGGGCGCGCGCCAGCCGGGGGGCTTGATCCAGGTGCGCAGCCGGTCGCCCCAGCGGCCGGTGCGCGCGCTGTCGCGGGCCAGCCCCGCGTAGACCTCGGCGTTGGCCCAGACCGGGTCCCAGCTCTGCAGCGGCTTGCGCGTGCCGTAGACGCAGGGTTCTTCCGGGTCCTCGGGTTCGAAGCTGCCGAACAGGTGGTCCCACAGCATCAGGATGCCGCCGTAGTTCTTGTCCAGGTAGCGGTCGTTCACGGCGTGGTGCACGCGGTGGTTCGAGGGCGAGGCGAACCAGCGGTCGAAGCGGCCGAGCGAGCCGACCTGCTCGGTGTGGATCCAGAACTGGTAGAGCAGGTCCACCAGACCGACCACCGCGAACACCAGCGGCGGCACGCCGGCCAGCGCCATCGGCAGGTAGAACACCCAGCCCAGCAGCGCGTAGCTGGCGGGCTGGCGCAGCGCGGTGGAGAGGTTGTAGTGCTGGCTCTGGTGGTGCACCACGTGCGCGGCCCAGAGCAGGCCCACCTCGTGGCCCAGGCGGTGGTTCCAGTAGTAGAGGAAGTCGTAGAACACCAGTGCCAGCAGCCAGCCGGCGGACGAGGTCCAGAAACCGTCGTTGCGCCACAGGGCCGCGTGGTCCTGCACCCAGACGTAGATGCCCAGGCGCAGCGCGAACGTGAACACGTCGGCGATGCGGCTGAGCATGCCCAGGCCGATGCTGCTGAATGTGTCGGCCAGCGCGTAGGTGTTGCGCCTGCGCCGTCGCCCGACCCAGAACTCGATGGCGATGAGCAGCAGGAACACCGGCGTGGCGAGTACGATGACTTGGTTCGGTGTCATGGCAGGCGTCGGTGGCTCAGGCGGTGCTCTCGTCCAGCGCCCCGTCGTCCTGCAGGTGTCCGGTGTCGGCCCAGCCCACCAGGCCCAGGCCCTCGGGTGTCCAGAGCAGGCGGTTGACCGCGGTGTTGCTCAGGTCCCAGCTGCGCGGCGCCTGCAGCTCCAGCCGTGTGGCCGCACGGTAGAGGATGTCCAGCACGCCGCCGTGGGCCACCAGCATCAGTTGTTCGCCGGGGTGGCGCGCGGCGATCTCGTCGACGGCGGCGACCACGCGTTCGCGCAGCTGCAGCAGCGACTCGCCGCCCGGTGGCGCGAAGTCGGGCACGCGCTTGCGCCAGGCCAGTGCGTCCTCCGGGTGGTGGGCCTCGATCTCGGCCCAGGTCAGGCCTTCGAAGCGGCCGAAGGCGCGCTCGCGCAGGCCCCGGTGGGCCTGCACCGGCTTGCCGTGGGCGCGGGCCGTGGTGCTGGCGGTGTCGAAGGCGCGCGAGAGGTCGCTGGCGTAGAACGCGGCGATGGGTTCGTCGCACAGGGCCTGGGCCAGGCGCTCGGCCTGCCAGCGGCCCTTGTCGGACAGCGCGATGTCGGTGTGGCCCTGGATGCGGGTGTCGCGGTTCCAGGCGGTTTCGCCATGGCGCACGGCGATGATGCGGGTGACGTGCAAGAAAAAGCCCCAGGGTGAGAAAACGGTCACTGTAGCGCCGGACGGACGGTCTGACCACCGGATGGTCGATGGGCCGGTCCGGAGGACGACGCGACACAATAACGCGATGCCCGAACACCACGACGCCCGCGTGGCGGACTTCTCGTCGCTGTTCCAGTTCCTGCCCATCGGCGCCTACCGCAGCTCCAGGGACGGCGTGATGCTGCGTGCCAATCCGGCGCTGGTGCAGCTCAACGGCTACAGCGACGAGCAGGCCATGCTGGACGACGTGAACCGGGTCGGCAGCGACTGGTACGTGCAGCCCGGCCGCCGGGCCGAGTTCCAGGCGCAACTCGTGCGCGACGGCTTCGTGCGAGGCTTCGTCTCCGAGGTGGTGCGCCACCGCGACCGGCAGCACCGCTGGGTAAACGAGAACGCCCACGGGGTGTACGACCCGCAGGGGCGGCTGCTCTATTACGAAGGCACGGTCGAGGACATCAGCGAGCGCATGCAGGTCGAGCTGGCGCTGCGTGACAGTGAGGCGCTCTGGAAGCTGGCGCTGGACAGCGCCGGGGACGGCGTGTGGGACTGGAACCTCGTGACCGGCGACGAATACGTGTCGCCGCGCATCAAGGCCATGTACGGCTACACCGACGAGGAACTGATGCCGCGCGCGCAGGAGCTGGACGGGCGGACCCACCCGGACGATGTGGACCAGATGCAGGCCGACCGCCAGGCGCACTTCGACGGCCGCACCGCCCTCTACCGCAACGAACACCGCATCCGCTGCAAGGACGGGTCGTGGAAGTGGGTGCTGTCGCGCGGCATGGTGATCGCACGCGACGCCGATGGCCGGCCGCTGCGCATGGTGGGCACGCACACGGACATCACCGAACTCAAGCAGGCCGAGGCGCAGCAGCGGGCGCTGGAGACGCAGCTGCGCGAGTCGCAGAAGATGGAGGCCATCGGCACCCTGGCCGGTGGCGTGGCGCACGACTTCAACAACCTGCTGGCCGCCATCCTCGGCAACCTGGCCCTGGCGCGCGAAGATGTGGGGCCGGACCACGCCGCCCAGGAAAGCCTGGCCGAGATCCACCGTGCCGCCATCCGCGCGCGCCAGCTGGTGCAGCAGATCCTGGCCTTCAGCCGGCGCCAGACGCAGGAGTTGCAGCGCCAGCCGCTGAAGCCGCTGGTGAACGAGGCGCTGCGGCTGATGCGCTCGCTGCTGCCCGCGGGCGTGCGACTGAACGCCCGTCTGGCCACGTCGCCGCTGCCGGTGCTGGCCGACGCCACGCAGGTGCAGCAGGTGCTGATGAACCTGTGCACCAATGCCTGGCAGGCGCTGGACCAGCGGCCGGGCGACATCACCGTGGGGCTGGACGAGGTGGAACTGGACGCGGCGCAGGCCCTGCGGCTGGGCCACCTGCCGCCCGGCGCCTATGTCCTGCTGAGCGTGGCCGACAACGGCCCGGGCATGGACGAGGCGACGCAGCAGCGCGTGTTCGAGCCTTTCTTCACCACCAAGGCGCCGGGCAGTGGAACCGGTCTGGGGCTGTCGGTGGTGCACGGCATCGTCAAGGCGCACCAGGGGGCGATCACGCTGCACAGCACGCCGGGCGAAGGCACCCGGTTCGATGTCTACCTGCCGCTGGCCTCGGGTGCCGCGGACGCCGAGGTGCCTGCACCCGCCGCACCGCCACCGGCCGTTCCCGCGCCGCCGGGGCGGCACATCGTCTACGTGGACGATTACGAAGCGCTGGTGTTCCTGGCCGGCCGGCTGCTGCGCAAGCAGGGGTACCGGGTCAGCACCTTCCTGTCGGGCGAGGAGGCCCTGGCCTGGTTCCGCGTCAGCCGGGAGCCGGTGGACCTGTGCGTGACCGACCACAACATGCCGGGCATGAGCGGTGTGGAACTGGCGCAGGCGGTGCATGCGCTGCGGCCCGGGTTGCGCATCGCCATCGTCTCGGGGCATGTGAACGAGGCGCTGCTAGATGCCGCGGCCGCGGCCGGGGTGTCCGATGTGTTGGGCAAGCAGGACAGCATGGATGCGCTGGCCGATGCGGTGCGCGCGTTGATGGAGGCGCCGCCGCGCTGAAGGCGCCGGCCGGGCTCAGCGCGGCAGGTCGATGTCGACCTGCCGCGGGCCGGAAGGCGGCGCCGGGAAACCGTTCAGCGCCGCCTGCAGCATGGCCTGCCACAGCGCAGGGGTGCTGTTCCAGCGGCCATCGTGGCCGGCCTGGGTTTCGTAGACCACACGGCCCGATGCTGCATCGCGGATCACCACGGTCACCTTGCGCTCGTACCAGGGCATGTCCATCGGCACGACGAACATTGGCGACCAGTAGAAATAGCCATTGCCGGCCACGACCTGCCCCCGGAAGCGCCAGCTGGGCCATGGGTCGTCCCAGGGGCTGCGGGCGTTGCGCACGGTGGTGGCCGTGACCTGCACCCGCCAGGGGGCGTTGGCCGGCGCCTCGGCGACGGTCCAGCCGTGTGTTTCCAGCACGGTCCGGGTCCAGGCTTCCAGCCGGTTCTGGTCTTCGGCGGACCCTCTCTCCCGCTGCGAGGGCAGGCGCTCGAAGCGGTAGGTCTGTGGCGCCTGGGGCACGGCGGCCGGGGCCTGGGCGCCGGTGGGGATGTCGGCCGACCAGTGCGCGTAGCTCTGCACCGCGTTGTCCACGCGGTAGGTGCCGGCGCAGCCGGCCAGGGCGAGGGTGGTCAGCAGGGCGAGGGCAAGGCGGGTCATGGTTCCTCCGGCGGGTTGGACGCCTGGCTCAGCACCCATATCAGGTGGTGGCGGCAATCGGTATGACCGTCGCACGGGGCCGGACGTTCACTTCTTCGGCGTCCGCGTCGGCGGCGGGTGCGGGTGCCACCAGTGGCTCCTCGTCGAAGGCCAGGTCGCCGTCCTCCACCGGCGCGCCGGTGGTCTGCAGGGTCTGGAAGGGGTGGAGCGAGCGGTCCATCAGGTGGCTGGGCACCACGTTCTGCAGGGCGTGCAGCATGTTCTCCAGCCGGCCGGGGAACTGCTTGTCCCAGTCGCGCAGCAGGTTGCCCACCTGCTTGCGCTGCAGGTTCTCCTGGCTGCCGCAGAGGGTGCAGGGGATGATGGGGAACTGCCGGTGTTCGGCCCAGCGGATCAGGTCCTTCTCGGGCACGTAGGCCAGCGGGCGGATCACCATGAACTCGCCGTTGTCGCTGACCAGCTTGGCGGGCATGCCCTTGAGCTTGCCGCCGAAGAACATGTTCAGGAACAGGGTCTGCAGCATGTCGTCGCGGTGGTGGCCCAGCGCAATCTTGGTCGCGCCCAGCTCGCGCGCCACGCGATAGAGGATGCCGCGGCGCAGCCGGCTGCACAGGCTGCACATGGTTTTGCCCGGTTCGATCTTTTCCTTGACGATCGAGTAAGTATCTTGTGTCTCGATGTGAAACTTGATACCGAGTTTGGACAGGTACTCGGGCAGGATGTGGGCCGGAAAGCCCGGCTGTTTCTGGTCGAGGTTGACCGCGATCAGCTCGAAGTTCACCGGGGCACGCTTCTGCAGCTTCATGAGGATGTCGAGCAGGCCGTAGCTGTCCTTGCCGCCCGAGAGGCAGACCATGACACGGTCGCCTTCCCCGATCATGTTGTAGTCCACGATGGCGCGGCCGACTTCGCGGCACAGGCGCTTTTCGAGTTTCTGGTTTTCGAAGGCGAGTTTTTCGGGGGTCATGGGTCGGGCCTCGGGCCAGGGCGGCGGCGTTGCGCGAAACGCACAGGGACGTCCTGTTGTATGTTGCAATGCACAAGTTGAACGTGAAAAGCCGCAGCTCGCAGGCCGATCACGGGTCGATGTAGGCCGAAAGATACACTTTCGGTCTGGGTGGGCAGTGCACAATGCGCCGCCCAACCCGCTTCGGACTGGTGGTCCGATCGTTGCGGGAATCCACGATTTTATTTGGAGTCTTCTGATGTCTTTTGCTCTTCAGCGGGTGGCCCTGGCCGCCGCCCTGGTCACCGTTTCTTCTGTCGCCGCCGCCCAGACCGCCGGCATGACCACCGACCGCGACGGCAACACCGGCTACGCCACGCCCGAGGCCTGCGACGCCGCCATCCAGGGCGGCACGGCCAAGTTCTACAAGCCCCAGACCAAGCAGAAGCCCAAGCTGCGCGCCGGTGAGGCCTCGGTGTCGCCGATGCTGCTCAAGGACCTGAGCCCCAGCTACGCCAAGGGCGCCTGCGACAAGGGTGTAGCCACGGCCCGCGGCCGCGGCGGCGTGAGCAAGGCGTTGCAGGGCAAGTGGATCCCGTTCAGCCCGACCATGGAAGTCAACGCGTACAAGGACGCCAGCGGCAAGATCGTGCGCGTGACCATGCGCCAGTGCGACAACCACTTCTCCGACCTGCTGCCGCGCCCGACCCCGGTGGCCGCTCCGGCCCCGGTGCCTGCTGCTGCACCCGCCCCCGCCCCGGTGGCGGCCGCGCCGGCGCCCGCTCCGGTGCCCGCACCTGCACCGGTGGTGCCCAAGGCCGCTGAAGTCGTGGCCTTCCCGTACGTCTTCGGCACCCTGGGCGCCCAGCGCGACCTGATCGGCAACGGCCCGATCGACGGCATCGCCCAGCACAACGACCACGACACCAAGCCCGCCCTGCAACTGGGCGCCGGCTACCAGTTCAACAAGCTCTGGGGTGCGGAAGCCTTTGCACAGTTCGGCAGCAGCCACAACTTCGAGAACGGCCTGGAGTCCAAGGTCAGCGCCCTGGGCCTGCGTGGCACCGTCGGCACCGACCTGGGTGAAGCCACCCGCCTGTTCGGCAAGGCCGGCGTGGCCCGTGTGAAGCACACCGACGCCGTCGAAGGCACGCAGACCCGCCCGACCCTGGGCCTGGGCCTGACCCACGCCTTCTCCAAGAACCTGTCCCTGCGCAGCGACTTCGATGTGTTCCTGAAGAAGAGCTCGGACGAAGCGCGTTCGTGGAAAGAGCTGATGTACCTGGGCGTCGGCGTCCAGTACAACTTCAAGTGATGCCGTCGCTGGTGGCCTGAAGCACCAGCCTGCACATCAAAAGGGCCTCGCGAGGGGCCCTTTCTTTTTTCAGAACCGGGACGGCGTGCGCCTCACCACTGCCCGCTTTCCATGCGGATCGCGACCTCGCAGTCGTCGAAGATCTCCAGCTTGGCGATCTTGACCCGCACGCCGATCACGCCAGGCAGCTGCATCAGGCGCCGCGTGAGCTTGCCGATCAGGCTCTCCAGCAGGTTCACGTGTTCGGCGGTGCACTCGTCGATGATGATCTGGCGCACCTTGCGGTAGTCCAGCACGTGGCTGATGTCGTCGTCGTGCGGCAGCAGAGGCTGGGTGCCCTGGTTGAGCTCGGCATCCACCTGGATCGGCTGCGGGCTGGTCTTCTCGTGCTCCAGGATGCCCAGGTTGGCGTCGAAGCGCAGCCCGGTGAGGGTGAGGATCTGGGTGCCGGCGTGGTTCGTGGAGTTCATGGGCATCCGCCTCACATCATCGAAAAGTCGCGCTCGAAGCGCATCAGGTGCTGGCCGCCGTCGACCAGCAGCGTGGTGCCGGTGACCGAGCGGTTGCCTAGCGCAAAGGCCACGGTGGCGGCCACGTCCTCCGGGGTGGACGAGCGGCCCAGCGGCGACTGGCGGTGCAGGGTCTGGAATTTCTCATCGCTCAGCAGGTGGCTGGTGAGCGTCAGGCCCGGCGCCACGCCCACCACGCGCACGCGTGGCGCCAGCGCCAGCGCCAGCATGCCGGTGGCCGCTTCGAGCGCCGCCTTGGAGAGGGTGTAGCTCAGGAAGTCGGGGTTGAGGTTCCAGAGCTTCTGGTCCAGCAGGTTGACCACCGCGCCCTCCGCATCGCGCGTGGCCAGGTGCGCGTGCAGCGCCTGGGCCAGCAGGATGGGCGCGCCGGTGTTGCTGCGCAGGTGGGTTTCCATGGTGGCAAAACCGAAGCTGGTCGCGTCGTCGTGTTCGAACAGCGAGGCGCTGTTGACGACCGCGTCGACCGCGCCGAAGTGCGCCACCACGGCCGGCAGCAGGGCGCGCACCGCGGCCTCGTCGGCGAGGTCGGCGCCGAAGGTGGCGGCGCTGCCCGGGCGTCCGGTCAGCGCGTCGCAGTCGCGCGCGGTCTGCCCGGCTTCGGCGGCCGACTGCCGGAAGTGCACCGCGACGTTCCAGCCGGCGCGGGCCAGCGTGAGCGCGATCTCTCGGCCCAGGCGCTTGCCGGCACCGGTGACCAGCGCGGTGCGCGACGGCCTGTTGTCAGAGGAGGTGTGGGCGGTCATGTCGGGTGTGCAGGGGCAGGCTGGCAGTGTAGCGAGCAGCACAGGGTGTGCCGTGCCGTGACGATAATCGTCCATTGCCCCGACACAGGGGAGGGAGGCTCATCGCATGGAACTGCTGACGCTGGAACACTTTTCGGGCTGTGTGAACCAGTCCTTCACCACCCGGCTGGACGACGTGAACCTGGAGTTCGTGCTGGTCGAGGCGCGGCCCATCGGCGCGGCGGCGCCCCATCCGATGCGCAAGCCGTTTTCCCTGCTGTTCCGCAACACCGCGGCCGTGGTGTTCCCGCAAAAAACCTACCCGATGCACCACCCGCAGGTGGGCGAGGTCGGGATTTTCCTGGTGCCCATCGCCTACGAGAAAGCCGGCTTCCTGTACCAGGCGGTGTTCAACTGACCGGGCCTGTGTCCGGCCGGGGTGTCCAGCGCATGGACAGGTGGGCCCCCTCGTCACCGCCGGCCACAAACCCCAGTCGTTCATAGAGCCTGCGTGCGCCGGTGTTGGACTGCAACACGTGGAGGCGCACGCCGCAACCTTGGGCCATCGCCTGGGCCTGGCACTGCCGGATCAGCGCCGAGCCCAGCCCACCGTTGCGTGCGCGTGGGAACAGGCTGATGTGGACGATCAGGTGCTCGGGCGGCGTGCGCAGCAGATAGCAGTTGCCCGACACACCGTGGTGCCGATGCTCGATGGCCCAGAAGTCGGCCTCGGGGTAGTGGGTCACATAGTGCCGGTGCTGCAGCGCAAACTGTTGCTCCATGAACTGGCGTTTGACCAGCTCCGGCCACGGCACGAGCGCCATCTCTTCGGCACGCGTGCTGGCATAGAGGTCGCACAGCCAGGGCAGATCGGCATCGCGCAGCGGGCGCAGGAAAAACCCGCACTCCGTGAAAAGTGCGGGTCGGGGAGGATGCTCTGCGCGGCCGGGCGGAAATGGCACCACGCCTGGCAGGAGAGGTGATGCCACGTCAGGGGAAAGCGGGGAAGACTCCCTGCAGCGCAATGCAGAAGTTCACGCCGAGATACGGCTGCTGGTTCTGGTGGGGGAGTCCGCCACCCTGGCTGGGCTGGACCATGTTCGGAGCCAGGCTGGTGTTGAGGGGCGCGGCGACGAAGTTCTTCGATGCCGTGGACGTGGCCAGGAATGAAAGCCCGCCGTTGCTGACCGGTGAATTCGAGCCACTGCCTGAAGCAGTCTGCGAGAACGCGTTGACACCATGGTTGTGCGCCGGGATCTGGTTGCTGGTCAGCGCGACGGAGTCGGTGCCGAAGGTCTCACCCAGCGAGCGCGGCGTGAGGCCCGGTCCCTGGCCCTGTTCACAGCCGGCACGACCGGCGAAGTTGGGCAGCTGGAATGTGGTCTTGCCATCGCCACCGTAGGTGGTGCCCAGCAGGGCGAACAGCGCCGTGTTCTGCTGGATCGGCAGTGTGGCGCCGTTGCAGAACGCCCAGCCGCGTGGATTGAAGTTGAAGCCGAACATCTGGATTTCGCCGACATAGGGTTCGCTCATGATCTGGTTCCTTTGTGGGGGTTGTTCTGCGTTCAGGCCGGTTGCGGGAAGATGCCTTCGGTGGCAATGCAGTACTGCACGGTCAGTGTCGGCATGCAGTTCTCATGCGGCTGCGAACCGCCGCTCACCGTCAGCATCTGGTTCGACATCGCCGCTGCGTTGTTGCCGTTGATGGTGTTCACGTAGAACGTGTCGCTGCTGACGGTGCCCGGCAACAACGTCGGGCCGGGCGTGATGGCGGTGGATGCGCCCGTGGTGGCCACCATGACGTGCGAGTGCGCCGGCATCTGGGTCGGCAGCACTGTCACGCTTTCGGTGCCGGCACGCTGACCAATGACGTAGTTGCTCAGCCCCTGGCCCTGGCCCTGATGGATGGGGAGCCGGCCCTGCAGGTCGGGGACGGCGAACGTGTTCTGTCCGTCGCCGCCGTAGGTGGTGCCGATGAGCGCGAACAGCGCATCGTATTGGGAGATGGGCAGCAGGCTGCCGTCGCAGGCCTGCCAGCCGATGGGGGTGCGGCCGAAGCCGAACATGCGAATTTCGCCGATATAGGGTGTGGACATGAGACGGTGCTCCGAATGGTCAGTCGGGGGGCCTGGGTACGGGCCGTTAGTCGCGTGAAGGGAAGATGCCGCTGAGCGCGATGCAGAAGTTGATCGCGGTGTAGGGCTGGAGGTTGGGGTGCGGTTGGTTGCCGCCAGCGGGGGCGACTGTCTGCTGATTCAGAGGGACCAGCGGGCCGCTGGACGCGGCATAGAGCGACTGGTCTGCTGTGGTGTTGGTCGCGTACACCTTGTCGCGGGGTATCCGGTTGTCTCCCGCTGTGGTTGATGCGTTCACGCTGTGCACGTGCGCCGGCAGGTTGGTCGACAGCAGGGCCACGTTCTCGGCGCCGTCCGACTGGCCCATCTGCACCGGCGGGGGCTGCCAGCTGGGGTCCGCTGAGGTGGCATACCCGAGGGGTGTTCGTCCGCGCAGGTCGGGCAGTGCGAAGTTGGTGGTGCCGTTGCCCCCGAACTGTGTTCCCAGCAAGGCGAACAGCGCCTGGTTCTGGTTGATCGGCAGCAGCTGGCCGTTGCATTGCGCCCAGAACTTCGGCGCGAAGTTGAAGCCGGTCATCATGACCTGGCCAATGAAGAAGTCGCTCACGTGGGCTCCCTTTGGGTTAGTGGTGGGCGGTGGCTGAGCGCCGCCGCGCCGCATTCTTTGCAGCTTGGGCGGTCCGGGTCGAGCGTTCCCCTGTCAGCACTAGCAGGGAACATCGCCACTGTCCGACGGGTCTGGGGCGACAGTCGTCCCCCGGGTGATCTGGTGCCCGCGACCACTGCCGTGAAAGAGAGGGCGATGTCGCTGTCGCTTGGCGGCAACGCCATTTGTTGCGAGATGTATCTATACTGCCCGACCGAAATGGTTTGCCTCCAGCGAACCGTTCATTCAAGCGACGCAAGCCGAAACGGCCGTGAGGGAGGGCGACATGCCTGCAGGATTTTTGAGTGGGGGTGCGGCTGCGTGCGCGCGCCGCGTGAGCGCGTGGCTGTTGCGTCTGGTGCTGCTGTTCGGCGCTGTTCTCCTGTGGCCCTCGCTGGCCTCGGCGCAGACGTCCTCCTTCTGTCCGTCACCGTTGACTGCGACGGTGAGCTGGGGTGGCTCCGTGGTCGTCGATGTCACTGCCTGCCAAAGTGGTTTCGGCGGCGTGAGCGGGCCCTTCGCCCCATTCGCACAGCATGGCACGGTCACACTGGGTCCGGGCACCGGCGGGCCGCAGTCGCTCACCTACGCACACAACGGCAGCACGCCCGCGGGTGGGGGCAGCGACACGATCTGGCTGGAGGACGACTTCGGCGACACAGTGCGGGTGAACATCACCATCTCGGCGCCGGTCTCCGCGATCACCGTGTCGCCCTCCGCGTTGCCGACCATGACCGCCGGCACGCCGTTTTCGCAGACCCTCACCTCGTCTGGCGGCGTGGGCCCCTACACCTACACCTTGCAGACCGGCGCCCTGCCGGTCGGTCTCAGCCTGACCAGCGGAGGCGTGATCAGCGGCACGCCGACCCAGCGCGGTGCCTACAGCTTCAGCGTGCGTTCGACCGACAGCACCGCCGACTTCGTGGACCGGGGCTACACCGGCACGGTGCAGAACCCCTCGCTGTCCATCTCGCCGACCTCGGCCACCGCCATCCAGGGCGTGGCGTTTTCCCAGACGCTGACCGCCAGCGGGGGCGTCGCGCCGCACACCTACCAGCTTGAAACCGGCAGCTTCCCGGCCGGCATCACCATCTCCAGCGCTGGCGTGATCAGCGGCACCACCGCTGCCGCCACCGGCAGCTACCCGGTCACGCTGCGCGTCACCGACGCCAGCACGCCCAGTGGCGCGCCCTATTTCGAACTCGAGACCTTCACCCTCACCGTCAGCCCGCCGCCCAGCGTCACCATGACGGTGTCGCCAGCCAGCGTGAGCGAGGACGGGGCGACCAACCTGACCTACACCGTCACGCGCAGCCTGAACCTGTCCTCGCCGACCGTGGTGAACATCACCACCAGCGGCACTGCGACCTCGGGCGTCGATTACACCGGTGGTGTGGCCACGGTGACGATCCCGAGCGGGGCGACCACCGCGACGATCACCATCAACCCCGCGGTGGACGGCACCGTCGAACCGGATGAGACGGTCACGCTGACAGTGGCAGCGGGTTCCGGCTACACGGTCGGCGCACCGGCCAGCGCCACCGGCACCATCCTCAACGACGATATGCCGTCCGCCACCATCTCGGTGTCGCCGGCCAGCGTGGCCGAAGATGGCGCACCCAACCTGGTCTACACCGTCACCCTGAACCAGGCAGCGTTCTCCCCGATCAGCGTCGACTACACGATCGGCGGCACCGCTGCCAACGGCACCGACTACGCGACCATCGCATCGCCATTGGTCATTCCCGCTGGCAACACCACGGGCACGATCACGGTCAACCCGACCGCCGACGCCACCATCGAGGCCGACGAGACTGTCACCCTGACCCTCGCGGCCGGCTCCGGCTACACGGTGGGCGTGCCGACCAGCGCCACCGGCACGGTCCTCAACGACGACCTGCCGACGCTGACCATCAACGACGTCACCGTCAATGAAGGCAATGCAGGCACCACCAGCTTCACCTTCACGGTCAGCCTGGGCGCGCCGGCGGGCCCGGGCGGCGTCACCTTCGACATCGCCACCGCCAACGGCACCGCCACAGCCGGTGTCGACTACGTCGCCAACAGCCTGACCGGCCAGACCATCCCGGCGGGCAGCAGCAGCTACACCTTCACCGTACTGGTCAACGGGGATGCCCTGAACGAAGCGAGCGAGACCTTCTTCGTCAACGTCACCAACGTGGTCAATGCGGTCGTCGTGGACGGGCAGGGTGTGGGCACCGTGGTCAACGACGACCCGCTGCCGAGTCTGTCGATCGACGACGTGACGGTGGTAGAAGGCAACAGCGGCACGACCAATGCGGTGTTCACGGTGACCCTCAGCGCCGCCAGCGGCCAGACCGTGAGCGTGAACTACACCACCGCCGACGGAACCGCCACCCAGCCCGCCGACTACACCAGCACCAGCGGCACGCTGACCTTCACGCCGGGCCAGACCACGCGGACCATCACGGTGCCGGTGGTGGGCGAGACCGTGCCCGAGGCCAACGAAACCTTCTTCGTCAACCTCAGCGGCGCGTCCAACGCCACCATCGCCGACAACCAGGGCGTCGGCACCATCACCAACGACGATGTGCCCGTGACGGTGAGCCCGGGCACGCTGCCCGGTGGCGCCGTCACTGCGGCCTACAGCCAGACCCTCAGCGCCAGCGGGGGTGTCGCGCCCTATAGCTTTGCAGTGACGGCCGGCGCCTTGCCCGCGGGCCTGAGCCTGTCCGCGGGCGGTGTGCTCAGCGGCACGCCGACGGCGGGTGGCAGCTTCAACTTCACCGCCACCGCCACCGACAGCAGCCCATTCCCGGGCCCGTTCGCCGGCAGCCAGGCCTACACGCTCACCGTGACAGCGCCCACCATCGTCCTGCCGGCGGCCAGCCTGGCCGGTGGCACGGTGGGCACGGCCTACGCCGACAGCATCACGGCGGCCTCGGGCGGCACGGCGCCCTACAGCTACGCGGTCACCGCCGGTGCACTGCCGGGCGGCCTGACCCTCAACGCCGCGAGCGGCGCCATCACCGGCACCCCCAGTGCGCCGGGCACGTTCAACTTCAGCATCACCGCGACCGACAGCAGCACGGGCACTGGCCCGTACACTGCGACCCGGGCGTATGCGATCACCGTGATCGACATCCCGCCGGTGGCCAACGCGGTGACGCTCACCGTGGCGTACAACGCGGCGGCCACGCCGGTGACGCTGAGCATCACTGGTGGTGCGGCGACTTCGGTGGCTGTCGCCAGCGCGCCAAGCCACGGCACGGCCATCGCCAGCGGCACCAGCATCACCTACCAGCCGACCACCGGCTACGGCGGGCCGGACAGCTTCACCTACACCGCGGCCAACAGCGGCGGCACCTCGGCGCCGGCCACGGTCACCGTCACGGTGAATGACCCGGTCATCACCTCCACCGCCAGCGGCAGCTTCGCGGCCACCGTCGGCCTGCCGTATTCCCAGACCATCACCTTGTTCGGGGGCGCGCAGCCCTGGGGCGCTTACCAGGTCACCAACCTGCCGGCCGGGTTGTCGATCACCGGGACCACGGCCAACAGCGTGACCGTGTCCGGCACACCGACCCAGGCCGGCAGCTTCTCGCTCACCGGCTCTGCCACCGACAGCAGCACCGGGAACGGACCGTACACGGTGAGCGAGGTGTATGTGCTGACCGTGGCGGCGCCCGGTCTGGCGCTGGCCCCGGCCGCCGCCACCTTCAACACCCCCTATGCCGCGGCCTACAGCCAGAGCTTCACGGCCAGTGGCGGCACCGGTCCCTACAGCTACGCGCTGACGGGCTCCCTGCCGACGGGTGTGACGTTCTCGGGCAACACGGTCTCGGGCACGCCCACGGTGCCGGGCAGCACCAGCTTCACCATCACCGCCACCGACACCGGCTCCACCGGCACCGGCGCGCCGTTCTCGATCGCGCAGAACTACACGCTGACCGTCGCCGCAGCGGCCATCGTGGTGAGCCCGGTGACCCTGCCCGGTGCCACCGCCGGCACCGCCTACAGCCAGACCCTCACCGCCAGCGGCGGCGTGGCCGCCTACAGCTTTGCCCTGAGCGCCGGCAGTCTGCCCGCCGGGCTGACCCTGAGCACGGGGGGCGCGCTGAGCGGCACGCCGACCGAGGCTGGCAGCTTCCCGATCACCGTGACCGCGACGGACGCCAACGGCCAGACCGGCAGCCGCGCCTACACCCTGGTGGTGGGCGCGCCCACGCTGACCATGACGCCGGCCCCGGGCACGCTCAGTGCGCCCTACGGCGTGCCCTTCAGCCAGACCTTCGCTGTCAGCGGCAGCCCCGGTCCGTACAACCGGGTGATGATCGGCTCCTTGCCGACCGGCCTGACGATCAGCGGTTACACGATATCGGGCACCCCGACGCAACTGGGCAGTTTCAACATCAGCATCATGATGGTGGATTCCGGCCTGACCGGGACCGGCGCGCCGTTCTCGATCACGCAGAACTACACCATCGAGGTGGCCGCGCCGACGGTCGTGGTCAGTCCGGCGACCCTGCCGAACCCCGCCATCGGTGTGGCCTACAGCCAGACGCTCACGGCCAGCGGGGGCATCGCGCCTTACAGCTTCGCCCTGACCGCTGGCAGCCTCCCGACCGGCCTTACCCTGGGCAGCGGCGGCGCGCTCACCGGCACGCCGACCGAGGTGGGCAGCTTCAACTTCACGGTCGCCACGACCGACAACTTCAGCCAGGTCGGCAGCCGGGCCTACACCATGGTCATCGGCGCGCCGACGCTGTTGATGACACCGGCCGCCGGCACGCTGACAGCGCCGTACGGCAGCGCCTACACACAGACCTTCAGCACCAGCGGCAGCCCGGGTCCGCACACCTATGCGCTGACCGGCGCACTGCCGACGGGCCTGAGCTTTGCCGGCGGCACGCTGTCCGGCACGCCGACCGCGCCTGGCAACTATCCCGTCACCATCACGGCGACCGACAGCGTGCTGACCGGAGCCGGCGCGCCGTTCTCGGTGGCCCAGAACTACAGCATCGAGGTGGCCACGCCCACCATCGTGATGGCGCCTGCCACCCTGCCCGAACCGGTCGCCGGTGAGGCCTACAGCCAGGCCATCACCGCCTCGGGTGGTGTGGCGCCTTACAGCTTCTCGGTCACCAGCGGGGCGCTGCCCTCGGGCCTGACCCTGAGCACCACCGGCCTGCTGTCGGGCACGACCACACTGGTCGGCTCCTTCAGCTTCACAATCACCGCCACCGACGCCAACGGACAGATCTCGACCCGCAGCTTCGCGATGGCCGTGACCTCGACACCGCGCCAGACCCTGGGCAAGCAGGTGCTGAGCAACGCCGACGAAGACGGCAACGGCCAAGTCTCGCTCAACGACACCCTGACCTACCGCGTCACGGTGACCAACTCCGGCTTCGTGCCGCTCACCGACGTGGTGATCAGCGATGCCCAGATCAACCCCGGCAATGCCGTCTGTGCCAGCGTGCTGCCGGGCCAGACCTGCGTGCTGCAGGGCACCTACCGGGTCACAGCGGCCGATGCCCGTGCCCGACGGGTGGTGAACGTGGCCACCGCCACCGGCAATGTGTGCGCCGCGGGCAGCCAGGACGCGCAGTGCCGCGTGACGTTGACGACGCAGGTGGTGAACGCCGTGATCCGGGCGAAGGACGATGACTTCGGCGAAGTCATGTGCCCCAAATCGGACGTGGTGGTGGGCAACGCCTACAAGAACGACACCCTGGACGGCCAACCCGTCCGTGCGGCCGACATCCTGGGCACCGTGACCTCCCCGGCCAAACCCGCCAAGCCGGGCAAGCCCGTGCCCGAGCTCAACACGGCCACGGGCGAAGTGAAGGTGCCGGCCGGCACACCGGGCGGCACCTACGTCATCGGCTACCGGATCTGCCAGCGCAGCGTGTCGAACAACTGCGACAGCGCGCGGATCGTGGTGAAGGTCAAGCAGTGCCAGGTGCTGGTGCGGGTCATCAAGACCGCACAGACCCGGCAGGCCCGCGTGGGCGACTTTGTGTCCTACACCCTGCAGATTGACAACCTCACCGAAAACGACGGTGAGGTCGACGGCCTGCAGATCGTGGACACGCCGCCGCCAGGCTTCAGCCTGGTGCCGGGCAGCGTGCGCTTCCAGGACGTGGACGCGCGCGGCACGGCCAGCGGGACCGGCCCGATCACCCTGGGCCAGATCGACCTGGCGGGCAACGGCCGGGCGCACATCAGCTACGTGGTGCGCGTGGGTGCCAACGCGCGCCGGGGCGAGGCCACCAACACCGCCGAACCCTTCCACGAAGGTGCCAAGGTCGGCAGCACGGCCAAGGCCGTGGTGGTGGTGAGCGCCGACCCGGACACCGACGAAACCTCCATCATCGGCAAGGTGTTCATCGACCAGGACGGTGACGGCTGGCAGGACAGTGCCGACGCGCAGGGCGTGCGCATCCAGGGCGGCATCGACCCCGCCGTCTATGTGGCCGGCTCCACCACGGTGGACCGCGGGCAGGGCGCCCAGCCCGAGCCCGACGCCAGCGCTCCGCTGCTGCACGGCATCCGCCTCGGCACGCTGCGCGGGCGCGAAAGTGGCGACGCCTCGGTGCCATCACACAGCGTGGTGATCAGCCAGTGGGTGACAGCACCTGTGTTCACCAGCGACACCGTGGTGACCAGTGAGGACGGGGCGCGGCTGGTCGTGGCGCCCGGCGGCGATGTCCGCTACGAGCACGCAGGCGACGTCGCCGCTGGCCTGAACAACCAGGACCTGCGCGTGCAGCGCACGGTGACGCCGCAGGAGGGGCGCTACCGGGTGGACTACATCGTCACCAACCACGGCGTCTCGGAAGTGGGCATTCCGGGCGTGCGCCTGGCCAGCCCCGAAGGACTGGTCGTGCAGACCGACAGCTACGGGCGCTTCCATCTGGTCGGCATCGATGCAGCGGCACGCGCCCATGGACGCAACTTCGTGCTCAAGGTGGACCCGGTCAGCTTGCCGCAGGGCGCGCGGGTGACCTCGGCCAACCCCCTGGTGCGTCGCCTGACGGGCGGGCTGGCGGTGCGCTTCGACTTTGGCGTGGGCTTCGGCGCTCCGGCACCGGCCACGGCCCCTGCAACCCGGTGATGGCGCAGATGCCCGAAGACACCCTACGGATGACCGCATGATGAACACCCCCACCCATCGCATCGAACGCCTGCTCTGCGCCCTGTTCGTACTGACGCCGCTGGCCGCAGTGGCCCAGATGGCGGCCCCTGCGCCCGTGGCCCAGGAGGCTGCCGGCACCGCAGCGACCCCGACGGCTGCCCGGTCCGCTGTCGGAACCGGGCAGGTGCTGTCCCTGCCCGGCGGTGGCCGGGTCTGGGCCACCGAAGACCCGGCCAACCTCAGCCCGCAGATGAACGTCTCGGCCTCGGGCATCGCAGGCCTGCGCGACGACCAGGTGGTCGAGGGGCTGAGCTTCAACGTCAGCAACAACTACGCGCACTTCATCGAGCGCATGGAGCTGCTCGTCTACGCCGGGCGCGACACCGATATGGTCAGGCCGCTGGTGCGGCTGCCGGTGCCGGTGAGCGGAGAAGGCGTGGTGCAGTGGGACGGCCGCTTGCCCGCGGGTCACCGGCTGCGGCCGGGCGACACCCTGGTCTACCTGGTGCGCGCCTATGGCAGGGGCGGGCAGGCCGACGAGACCCAGGCGCGCACGGTGCGCCTGTACACCGAAGAGGAATGGCGCATCGCCCGCGAGCAGCTGATCAGCCAGAGCAACGAACTGGCCGATGGCTTCACGCTGGACCAGCGGCTGGCGCGCGAGGCGCAGCTGGTCAACGGGCTGGTCCGGCAGAACATCCCGGTGTCGGGCTCCATCGTGCGCATCTTCGGCCAGGACATCCCTGACCAGGCCAGCATCAAGATCAACGGCAAGAGCGCGTCCATCGACGTCAACCAGCGCTTCGTCTCCGAGGTGCTGCTGCCCGTCGGTTCGCACGCGCTCACCATCGAGGTCAACGGCCTGCCCGGCCAGCCGGTGTTCACGCGCCAGCTCGATGTGAACATCAGCGGCGAGTATTTCTTCATGGTCGGCATGGCCGACTTTTACCTCTCCAAGTCACAGGTCACGGGCAACATCGAGCCTGCGGCGGCGGCCGACGGCTTCGAGCAGGAACTGCTCAAGGAGGGGCGCCTGGCCTTCTACCTCAAGGGCAAGGTCAAAGGCAAATACCTGTTCACCGCGCAGGCCGACACCGAGGACCAGGAACTCAACAACCTGTTCCACCACTTCTTCAAGGCCACGCCGCAGGACGTGTTCCGTCGCCTCGACCCGGACCAGTACTACGCGGTGTACGGCGACGATTCCACCAGCTACCGCGACGCCGACACCGCCGGCAAGCTCTACCTGCGCCTGGACTGGGACAAGAACCAGGCGGTGTGGGGCAGCTTCAACACCGGCATCAGCGGCGGCGAGTTCAACCAGTACAACCGCACCCTCTATGGCGGCGCGTTCCGCTGGCGCAGCAGCGAAACCACGCCCTACGACGATCCCCGGTCGCAGGTGAGCGTGTTCGCCTCCGAGGCGCAGTCCGCCAAGGGCTACAGCGACTTGCTGGGAACCGGCGGCAGCCTGTACTACCTCAAGCACACCGACCTCCTGCGCGGAACGGAACAGCTGAGCATCGAGGTGCGCGACCGGGTCACCGGTCAGGTCGTGCAGCGTGGGCGCCTGGCCTACGGCACCGACTACGAAATCGACTACATCCAGGGCCGCATCATCCTCAGCCGCCCGCTGGGCCGCAGCGAGCTGGACAGCGGCTTTGGCATCGTGCGCCTGAGCGCCGACGGCGACTACGAAAACCACCTGCTGGTGGACTACGAGTACGTGCCCCAGGGCATCGAGAACCTGGTGGCCGGCGGGCGCGGGCAGGTCTGGGCCAATGACCATGTGGCGGTGGGCGGCACCTACGTGACCGAGGAGCGCGCCGGAGACGACTACCAGCTGCGCGGCCTGGACCTCACCCTGCGCGCCGGGCGCGGCACTTACCTCAAGGCCGAGGTGGCGCAGAGCGAATCGACCCAGGCCAGCGTGAACTACTCCGACAACGGCGGGCTGACCTACACCGACCGCACCGCCGGCGTGGAAGCTGGTCCCCGCTCCGGCGAGGCCCTGGGGGTCGAGGCCCGCGTCAACCTCAACGAGCTGGGGTGGACCGAGCAGAACGTGAGCGCAGGCGCCTGGTACAAGGACCGCGAGGCCGGCTACTCCACCGCGCGCGCCGAAACCGGCGGGCTGCGCAGCCGCGAGTCCGGCGTCGAGGCGCTGACCGAGGTGGGCACCGGGCTGGACGTGGGGGCGCGCCTGAGCCGACGCGAAGTGGAAGGGCAGAACCGCATCGACCAGGCACAGCTGGTGAGCAACTGGCACCTCGACGACCAGCAGAGCGTGGGGCTGGAGTTGCGCCGGGTGCGCAGTTCCGAACCCGACGACGGGTTCGCCGACCCCGAGGCGGTGGCCGGCGGGGCCGATGCGGGCACCGCGACCTATGCGGGTCTGCGCTACAAGCGCCGGCTCAGCGGCCGCACCGAGGCCTATGGCTTCGTGCAGAGCACGCTGCAGAGCGACGAGGGCCTGAAGAACGACCGCTACGGCCTGGGGGCCACGCGGCGCTTTGGCGAGCGTTCGTCCGTCACCGGCGAGGTCTCTACCGGCACGCTGGGTGTGGCCGGCAAGCTCGAAGGCAACCACTACCTCACGCCCGACTACAACCTCTACTCGCGCTACACCTACGCCCACCAGCCGGGCGACCTCTTCGGCAGCGAGTTTCTCGAAGACGGGGCGGGCCGCACGTTCTCGGTGGGCCAGCGCTGGAACGCCGGTGGCGGCCTGAGCCTGTTCCAGGAGGCGCAGCTGAGCCGCCGGCCCGACGAGGACGGGCAAGGCCAGAACCTGGGGCTGGACTACAACATCGCCCGCCACTGGCAACTGGGCTTCCGGCATGCGCTCAGCCGCATCGACCACGCCGAAGGCGGCAGCACCACGCGCCGCTCCAGCACCGTGCTGGCCAGCTACAACGACCACCGCACCAGCTTCACGCCGCGCCTGGAGCTCCGCCGCGACCGGGGCGCGCAGTCGCGCGACCAGACCTTGCTCAGCGTCGGTCTGCGGCACAAGTTCAGCGAAGACTGGCGCGCCGCCGCCCGGCTCAGAACCGCCGTGACCGAAGACCGGCTGTCCAGCGAGGACGAGGCCCGCTTCACCGAGGCCAACCTGGGCCTGTCCTACCGCCCCGCAGGCCATGGCCGTTGGGCCTGGCTGGGCAAGTACACCTACCTGTACGACCTGGGGGCGCTGACCCAGGTCTCGCCCACCTCGGGCGTGGCCAGCAACGAGGTCGACCAGCGCGCGCACATCCTCGCCAGCGAGCTGCTCTACCGCATCAACCCGCTGTGGGAAGTGGGAGGCAAATACGCCTACCGCAGCGGCGAGCTGCGCGAAGGCCGCAACACCGGTGCCTGGTACAAGAACACCCGGCACTTCGTGGCCGCCCAGGTCCGCCTGCACATGGCGCAGGACTGGGAGGCGCTGGTCGAACACCGTTGGCTGCAGACGGTGCAGGACAAGAACAAACAGGCCGGCTGGCTGGTAGGGCTGGACAAGCAGGTCACGCCCTATTTCCGCCTTGGGGTGGGCTACAACTTCACCCGCTTCAGCGACGACCTGCGCCACGCCGACTACCGCTTCAAGGGCTGGTACCTCAACGCCGTGGGCGTCTACTGAGGGCAGGCCGTCCCGGATAATGGGCGGGTGATCACCCCGTCCGTTCCTTCGCCATCCGGTGCCCGCAACGAGCTGAACGCCACCGTGGCCGAGGCCATCCGCGAGGCCGGTGGCTGGTTGCCCTTCGACCGCTTCATGGCCATCGCCCTGTACGAGCCGGGGCTGGGCTACTACGCCAACGCCACGCCGAAGTTCGGCCAGATGCCCGAGGGCGTGGCCGGCCAGGGCAGCGATTTCGTGACCGCACCCGAGCTCTCGCCGCTGTTCGGCCACACCCTGGCGCGCCAGGTGGCGCAGGCGCTCGCCGCCACGCACACCGACGAGGTCTGGGAGTTCGGCGCCGGCACCGGCGCGCTCGCGCTGCAGGTGCTGGACGCGCTCACGGCGCTGGGCCAGGCGCCAAGCCGCTACACCATCGTCGACCTCTCGGGCAGCCTGCGCGAGCGCCAGCGGGCCACGCTGGCGCGGCATGCGGACCGCGTGGTGTGGGCCGACCGCCTGCCCGCGGTGTTCGTCGGCGTGGTGATCGGCAACGAGGTGCTGGACGCGATGCCGGTGCAGCTGCTGCACCGCGTCGGCGGGCAGGACGACGGCGTCTGGCACGAGCGCGGTGTGGCGCTGGCCGACGACGGCCGCCTGGACTGGGCCGACCGGCCGACGGCGCTGCGGCCGCCGCTGGACATCGAAGGCCCGCACGACTACCTCACCGAGATCCACCCGCAGGGCGAGGCCTTCGTCCGCACGCTGGCCGAGCGCCTGGTGCGCGGCGCGGCCTTCTTCATCGACTACGGCTTCCCCGAGGCCGAGTACTACCACCCGCAGCGCCACATGGGCACGCTGATCTGCCACCGCGCGCACCGCAGCGACGACGATCCGCTGACCGACCTGGGGCTCAAGGACATCACCGCACACGTGAACTTCACCGGCATCGCGCTGGCCGCGCAGGACGCCGGCATGGCGGTGCTGGGCTACACCTCGCAGGGGCGCTTCCTGATCAACTGCGGGCTGCTGGAGGTGGCGAAAGACGCCGGCCCGCGCGAGAACGCCATGCTCTCCAGGCTGGTCAACGAGCACGAGATGGGCGAGCTGTTCAAGGTGATCGGCCTGGCGCCGGCGCCCAGCGCCGAAGGCTGGAACCCGATGGGCTTTGCCACCGGCGACCGCACCCACCGTCTGTAGGAGCCGCCGTGATCCGCTGGATGATCGTGATCTTCCTGGCCCTGCTGCTGATCAGCTGGTTCACGCCGCTGCTGCACAAGCTGGGCTTCGGCAAGCTGCCGGGCGACCTGCGCTTCAAGGCCTTCGGCCGCGAGTGGTTCATCCCGCTGACCACCACCATCCTGCTGAGCTTCGTCGCCAGCCTGATCGGCCAGCTGATCTGAGCGCCCGTCGCATACCCGGTGGGGTGTCTCTTGAAGTGGTGCCGGCGGTCCCCATCTGCCCCGAAACCCTTGGAGCCCGCCCATGACCGTTGCCACCGAATCCCTGCACGTCGTCTGCCCGCACTGCCACACCACCAACCGCGTGGCGCCGGCTGATCTGTCGGCCACGCCCGATTGCGGCAAGTGCCACCGCCCACTGTTCAATGGCCACCCGGTCGCGCTGGACGAGGCGGCGTTCGAGAAGCACATCGCGCGCTCGCAACTGCCGGTGCTGGTGGATTTCTGGGCGCCCTGGTGCGGCCCCTGCCGCATGATGGCGCCGCAGTTCGAGGCCGCGGCGAAGCAGCTGGAGCCCCATGTGCGCCTGGCCAAGGTCAACACCGAAGAGGCGCAGGCGCTGGGCGCGCGGCTCAACATCCGCAGCATTCCGACGCTGGCGCTGTACGTGAACGGCCGCGAGGTGGCGCGCCAGCCGGGCGCCATGGGCGCGGCCGACATCGTGCGCTGGACCCGCTCGCACCTGGGCTGAAGCCCCCGCAGGGGGCAGGGCGGCTGTAATTTGGTTACAGCTCCGGCATAATTCCGGGACCTTTTCCGGAACCGACGCCATGCCCCAGACCCCATCCGACACCGCCCGGCTGCTGGCCGACATCGGCGGCACCAACGCCCGTTTCGCCTGGCAGGCCGCGCCCGGCGCGCCCATCACCGACGTGCAGGTGCTGCCCGGCGCGCACTACCCCACGCTGCAGGCCGCCATGCACGCCTACCTCGACGGGCTGGGCCGCGGCGCGCCCGCGGCGGTGGCCATCGCGATTGCCAACCCGATCACCGGCGACATGGTCCGCATGACCAACCACGACTGGGCTTTCTCCCAGTCCGCGGTCAAGGCCGAGTTCGGCCTGCGCACGCTGCGCATGCTCAACGACTTCACCGCCCTGGCCCTGGCCCTGCCGGACCTGCCGGCGGCCGAGCTGCGCCAGGTCGGTGGCGGCGAAGCGGTGCCCGGCGTGGCCATGGGCCTGGTCGGCGCCGGCACCGGGCTGGGCGTCTCCGGCCTGCTGCCCGACGGCCACGGCGGCTGGGTGCCCCTCGAAGGCGAGGGCGGCCACGTCACGCTGCCGGCGACCACCGCGCGCGAGCGCACCGTCATGGACGGCCTGATCCGCCGCTACGGCCACGCCTCGGCCGAGCGCGTGTGCTGCGGCCAGGGGCTGGTCGACACCTGCGCCATCCTCTGCGAGGCCGACGGCGTGACGGTGCAGGGGCTCGATTCCGCCAGCGCGGTCAGCGAGGCCGCGCTCAAGGCCGGCCACCCGCAGGCGCTGGAGACTCTGAACATCTTCTGCGCCATGCTCGGCTCGGTGGCCGGCAACCTGGCGCTGACGCTGGGCGCGCGCGGCGGCGTGTACGTGGGCGGCGGCATCGTGCCTCGCCTGGGCGCCTGGTTCGATACATCGCCGTTCCGCGAGCGCTTCGACAACAAGGGCCGCTTCACCCGCCTGCTGCAAGGCATGCCGGTCTGGGTCATCACCTCGGCCCAGTCGCCCGCGCTGCTGGGTGCCGCCCGCGCGCTGGACCGCCACCGCTGAAACTTTGTCACCAGCGCAAGGGAGGGCAGGGACTTCGGGTTTCTGCGGATGTAATAATTCTTTAATTAAAGATAAATTACAGACATCCGGCGGCATGGTGCCGCTCTGGATGGTTCCGCGCCGTGCACGCCCTCGCGTGCGGCGTCCCTTCTTTACTGGAGACATGATGATGAAACTGTCGAAACTCGCCGCCGCCGCCGCCTTCGTGATGGCCGGCTCCGCCGCCATTGCCGGCGAGGTGGAAGTCCTGCACTGGTGGACCTCGGGCGGCGAGGCCAAGTCGGTCGGCGAACTCAAGAAGATCATGCAGGGCAAGGGCCACACCTGGAAGGACTTCGCCGTGGCCGGCGGCGGTGGCGATGCCGCCATGACCGTCCTGAAGAGCCGCGTCGTGGCCGGCAACCCGCCCGCCGCCGCCCAGATCAAGGGCCCGGGCATCCAGGAATGGGCGAACGAAGGCGTGCTGGCCAACCTGGACGCCGTCGCCAAGGCCGAGAAGTGGGACAGCCTGCTGCCCGGCGTGGTCGCCGACGTCATGAAGTACAAGGGCAACTACGTTGCCGCGCCGGTGAACGTGCACCGCGTCAACTGGATGTGGGCCAACGCCAATGTGCTGAAGAAGGCCGGTGTGGCCAGCGCGCCCAAGACCTGGGACGAGTTCTTCGCCGCTGCCGACAAGGTCAAGAAGGCCGGTCTGATCGCCGTGGCCCACGGCGGCCAGAACTGGCAGGACTTCACCACCTTCGAATCGGTGGTGCTGGGCGTCGGTGGCGCCAAGTTCTACCAGGACGCCCTGGTCAAGCTGGACCAGAAGGCCCTGACCAGCCCGACCATGACCAAGTCGCTGGAAACCTTCCGCAAGATCAAGTCCTACACCGACCCCGCCGCCCCGGGCCGCGACTGGAACCTGGCCACCGCCATGGTGATCCAGGAGAAGGCCGCCTTCCAGTTCATGGGTGACTGGGCCAAGGGCGAGTTCACCGCCGCCGGCAAGGTGCCGGGCAAGGACTACATCTGCGCCGCCGCCCCGGGCACGGGCAACGCCTACACCTTCAACGTCGACTCGTTCGCGATGTTCAAGCTCAAGGACGCCGCGGCCCAGAAGGCCCAGGGCGACCTGGCCGCTGCCATCATGGGCCCCGAGTTCCAGGAAGTCTTCAACCTGAACAAGGGCTCCATCCCGGTCCGCCTGGGCATGAAGATGGACAAGTTCGACGACTGCGCCAAGCTCTCCAGCAAGGACTTCGTCGACACCGCCAAGAGCGGTGGCCTGGTGCCCTCGATCGCCCACGGCATGGCGGTCAGCCCGGCTGCCGAAGGCGCCATCAAGGACGCCGTCAGCCAGTTCTGGAACGACGACAAGATCTCGGTCGCCGACGGCGTGAAGAACATCGCCAAGGCCGCGACCACCAAGTAAGCCCCGTCCGGAGCCTCGCCCGGCCTTCACCCGCCCCGCCACCGGGGTGGGTGGGACGGGTGCTGCCCGCCGGGCGCCCGCCACCCCTTCTTCAGCTTCACCATGCGTCACTACACAGGCTTTCGTCGCGCGTGTGCATCGCTGCTGGCATCGCTGCTGCTGGCCGCCGGCGCCGGTGTCCGGGCGGGTGAGGTCGAGGTGCTGCACTACTGGACCTCGGGTGGCGAGGCCAAGTCGCTCGCCGAGCTCAAGGGAATGATGGCCCAGCGCGGCCACAGCTGGAAAGACTTCGCGGTGGTGGGCGGCGGCGGGCAGAACGCGATGGACGTGCTCAAGGCGCGTGTGCTGGCGGGCAACCCGCCGGCCGCGGCCAACATCAAGGGGCCGGCGATCCAGGAATGGGCGGCGCTGGGCGCGCTGACCAACCTCGACGCCATGGCCTCCTTCGACCGCTGGGACGAGGCGCTGCCGAAGGTGGTGGCCGACCAGATGAAGCACAAGGGCCGCTACGTGGCCGTGCCGGTCAATGTGCACCGGGTGAACTGGCTCTGGGCCAACGCCGAGGTGCTGCGCCAGGCGGGCGTGAACGAGGCGCCGCGCAATTTCGACGAATTCTTCAAGGCCGCCGACAAGGTGCGCGCGGCCGGCCTGATCGCCCTGGCCCACGGTGGCCAGGACTGGCAGGACTTCACCACCTTCGAGTCGGTGGTGCTGGGCGTGGGCGGTGCGAAGTTCTACGACGCGGCCCTGGTGAAGCTGGATGCGCAAGCCCTGGGCAGCGACACCCTGCGCCGCTCGCTGGAGACCTTCCGGCGCCTGCGCGGCTATGTCGATGCCGCCTCGCCAGGGCGCGACTGGAACGCCACCACCGACCTGGTCATCAAGGGCAGGGCCGGCTTCCAGTTCATGGGCGACTGGGCCAAGGGCGAGTTCCTCGCCGCAGGCCAGCAGCCGGGCAAGGACTTCCGCTGCTTCCCCGCGCCGGGCACGGCCGAGGCCTTCACCTACAACGTCGATTCCTTCGCCATGTTCCAGCTCAAGGCCTGGGAGGCGCAGAAGGCGCAGGGTTACCTGGCCTATCTGCTGATGGGCAAGGACTTCCAGGAACGCTTCAACCTGCGCAAGGGCTCGATCCCGGTGCGGCAGAACGTGGCCATGGACAAATTCGACGAATGCGCCAAAGTCTCTGCCCAGGACTTTGGCAAGACCGCCAAGGCCGGCACCCTGGTGCCCTCGGTGGCCCATGGCATGGCACTCGCCCCGGGACAACAGGCGCTGATGCGCAAGCTGGTCTCGGATTTCTGGAACAACCCGCAGATGTCGGTGAATGACACACAGAAACAACTGCTGGCCCTGGCGGCCGGCCCTCAGAAGCCCCTCCCATGAAATCCTTTGAAAACCTGCTGCCCAAGCTGGTGATCGCACCGGGCTTCGTGCTCGGCTTTGCCTTCATCTACGGGCTGATGATCTGGAACGGCGTGCTGTCCATGACCGGCTCGCGCATGCTGCCCAACTACGAGAACTTCGTGGGCCTGGAGCAGTACGCGCAGCTGTGGACCATGGACCGCTGGTACGTCGCGCTCAAGAACCTGGGCATCTTCAGCGTGCTCTACGTCGGCGGCTCGATGCTGGTCGGCATGATCCTGGCGATCTTCCTGGACCAGAAGATCCGCGCCGAAGGCTGGCTGCGCACCATCTACCTCTACCCCATGGCGCTGTCGTTCATCGTGACTGGCACGGCCTGGAAGTGGATCCTCAACCCCAGCGATGGCCTGCAGAAACTCATGCACGACCTGGGCTGGACCTCGTTCAACTTCGACTGGCTGGTGCAGTCCGACTACGCCATCTACTGCGTGGTGATCGCGGGCATCTGGCAGTCGGCCGGCTTTGCCATGGCGCTGTTCCTGGCGGGCCTGCGCGGCATTGACGACAGCATCATCAAGGCCGCGCAGATCGACGGCGCCTCGCTGCCGCTGATCTACTGGCGCATCATCCTGCCCATCCTGCGCCCGGTGGTGTTCTCCACCATCCTGGTGCTCTCGCACCTGTCGATCAAGAGCTTCGACCTGGTGATGGCCCTGACGGCCGGCGGCCCCGGTTACGCGACCGACGTGCCCGCCACCTTCATGTACACCATGAGCTTCACGCGCGGCCAGATCGGCCTGGGCGCGGCCAGCGCCACCATGATGCTGGCCACTGTGGCGGCCATCGTGGTGCCCTACCTCTACAGCGAACTGCGGAGCAAGCCCCATGACCGCTAAATCCCTGACCTTCGGCCGGGTGTTCACCTACGGCCTGCTGCTGGTGGCGGCGCTGTTCTTCCTGGCGCCGCTGTACGTGATGATCGTCACCTCGTTCAAGGACGCCGACCAGCTGCGCGCCGGCAACCTGCTGAGCCTGCCGACCTCGCTCAACCTGGACGCCTGGCACCTGGCCTGGAACACCGCCTGCACGGGTGTCGACTGCCGTGGTCTCAAGCCCTATTTCATGAACTCGGTGTTCATGGCGGTGCCCGCGGTGCTGATCTCCACCGCCTGGGGCGCACTCAACGGCTACGTGCTCTCCATGTGGAAGTTCCGCGGCTCGGAAGTGCTGTTCGGCTTCCTGCTGTTCGGCGTGTTCATGCCCTTCCAGGTGGTGCTGCTGCCCATGAGCCAGGTGCTGGGCTGGCTGGGCCTGTCCAGCTCGATCGGCGGGCTGGTGCTGGTGCACTGCCTGGCCGGCATGGCCGGCACCACGCTGTTCTTCCGCAACTACTACACGGCGGTGCCGCGCGAACTGGTGAACGCCGCGCGCATCGACGGCGCGGGCTTCTGGCGCATCTTCTGGCGCATCGTGCTGCCGATGTCCACGCCCATCATGATGGTGACGCTGATCTGGCAGTTCACCAACATCTGGAACGACTTCCTGTTCGGCGTGGCCTTCAGCGGCGCCGACAGCAAGCCGGTGACCGTGGGCCTGAACAACATGGCCAACACCACCAGCAGCGTCAAGAGTCTTCCACCAGCAGGCGTGTGCGCTCGCCATCGGCCTCGACCTTGAGCGTCACCGCGCTGCCGCGCGGCGTGTAGCGCAGGGCGTTGTCGATCAGGTTGGCCATGGCCTCGCGCAGCTGCAGCGCGTCGCCCTGCACCATGCGGTGCTCCTCGCCTTCGAAGCCCAGGTCGACGCCGGCGGCCACCGCGCGCGGCGTCCATTCGCGCGCCACGTCGCGCGCCAGGGCCGCCAGGTCCAGCGGCTCGCGCCGCGCGGTGGTCTCGGTGCGCGCCAGGGTCAGCAGCTGGTGCACCAGGTGGGCACTGCGCTCGGCGCCGGTGCGCACCTTGGTCAGGCGCGCACCCAGCACCGGGTCGCTGTTCTCGCGCTGCGCCAGCTCGACCTGGCTGATCAGCCCGGCCAGCGGTGTGCGCAGCTGGTGCGCGGCGTCGTTGATGAAGCGCTTCTCCTGGTTCACGTTGCGCGCCACCTCGTCCAGCAGGCCGTTGATGGCTTGCACCAGCGCATGCACCTCGTTGGGCGCCTGCGTCATGCCGATGGGCGAGAGCGCGTTGACCGAGCGGTTCTCCAGCTGGGCCGTCAGCCGCGTCAGCGGCGCCAGGCCGCGCTGGATGCCGCCGTACACCGCCAGGCTCAGCAGCACGCCAGCCGCCAGCAGGGGCGCCAGCATGTCGGCGATCAGCTCGCGCGCGATGCGCTGCTGCACCGCCAGGCTTTTGCCCACCTGCACGCGCAGGGTCTGCGGCGCATTGACCTCGCCGTAGTTCACGTCCAGCGCCACGATGCGCAGCGGCTTGCCGTCGATTTCGGCGGCGTAGAGCAGGGGACCTTCGGTGCCCACCATGCCCTCTTCCGGCTGCGGCAGGGTCTGGTTGCCCAGCAGGAACTGGCCCGGTGGCGAGGACACCATGTAGCTGATGCGGTCCTTGGGGTCCTGTTCCAGCACGTCCTGCGCCGCGCGCGGAAAGTCGATCAGCAGGCCCGAGCCGATGGGCTTGACCTGGCGCGCCAGTGCCCGCACCGACTGGGTCAGCGACTGGTCGATGGCCTTTTCGGCGTAGGACAGTGCGATGCGGTAGGCCAGCAGACCACCGCCGGCCCAGAGCACCAGCTGCGGCAACAGTAGCCACAGCAGCAGCTGGCGCCGCAGCGAGAGCCGGGTGGTGGTCGCGCCCGTCATGGCGCGCCGGTGTTTTCCAGCAGGTACCCGAGGCCGCGGATGTTGCGGATGTTCAGCGTCGAGCCGGCGAGCTTGCGGCGCAGGCGGTGCACGTAGACCTCCAGCGCGTTGGAGGCGACGCCGCCTTCGCCCGGGTCGGACTGCCAGGCGGCCAGCACGTCCTCGCGGCTCACCACCTGGCCACTGTGGCGCACCAGCAGGTCCAGCAGCGACCACTCGCGCTGGGTCAGGTCGATCACCTCGTTGCCCAGCCAGGCGCGCGGCAGCACGGGGTCCAGCCGCAGTGTGCCCGGCGCGGGCGGCGGGGCCGGCACCTGCGGGCTGGGGCCGAAGGCCGGCAGGCTGGCGCGGCGCAGCATGGACTGCAGGCGCGCCAGCAGCTCGTCGCGGTTGAAGGGCTTGGTGAGGTAGTCGTCGGCGCCGGCGTTCAGGCCCTCGACCCGGTCCTCGATGCCGTCGCGCGCCGTCAGGATCAGCACCGGCAGCGCGGGCAGGCGCTGGCGCAGGCGGCGCAGCACGGTCAGGCCGTCGACCCTGGGCAGGCCCAGGTCGAGCACCACGCCTTCGTAGGCCTCGGTGTCCAGGCGGCTGAGCGCCTGTTCGCCATCGACCGCGGTGTCGATGCGGTGGCCGGCCTGCATGAGCTGGGCGCTCAGGCCGTCGCGCAGCAGTTCGTCGTCTTCAACAATCAGCAAATGGGCCATGCATCCGATTATCCGGCGAGCGGCTCAGCCGTCCTGCATGTCCCAGCGGAAGCCGCAGCGTTTGCAGCACACCGGCACCAGCCGCCGCGCATCGTTGCGGGCGTCGTCGGGCACCAGCAGCAGGCCGTAGGCCTTGCACTGACCGCAGTTGGCCTGGTTGGCCATTTCTTCGGCGTGCATCAGCAGGTAGAGGTAGCGGCGCAGCGCCCACAGCGCGATCACCGCACAGGCCAGCACGAAGCCCGTGTTGAGCAGCTTCTCGTTCCAGCTGCCGCCCTGGAAGGCCTCGAAACTGGCGATCAGGGCCACCGAGGCCAGCAGCGCCAGCGCCATGTGGGCGTGGCTGGAGAGCAGCTCCCGTTCATACCACTTGCGGAACCCGTGGCGGCGGATGCCGTCGGCCAGGGTGGGGTTGAACGGGTTGTGCTGGGCCATGGCCGTCTCCTAGGTCGGGCTCTCCGCTTTCAGCGCCAGGGCCACGGCGGCCGCGCGGGCGGCATGCAGGGCCTGGGCGATGCGCGGGCCGGCATCGGCCGCGGGCGGTTCGGAGGCATTCTCGCGCGATCGCCCGAGCTGCTGCATCACCTGGCGCGCAATGACCCCGCTGTCGACTGTCTGCGCCGCGCGCAGCGCGCCGAGCAGCCGTTCGCGCTGGGGATAGGCCTGTTCCCTGAAGCCCAGGCGCCCCCGGGCGTCGCACTCGCAGGCCAGCAGCACCTCGTCGAAGCGCTCCGGGCGGCGGATCGCGTCGCAGCGCTCCAGCAGCCGCAGCAGCGCCGCCGCGCCCAGGCCCTCGCTGCGGTGGATGTTGCCGTGCTCCCGGGCCACCACGTCGGCCAGCTCGCGGCATTCGCGCGGTACGCGCCAGCGCTCGCACACCCCCTTGAGCAGGCGTGCGCTGCGCTCTTCGTGGCCGATGTGCCTCGGCAGCACATCGGCCGGCGTGGTGCCCTTGCCCAGGTCGTGGCACAGGCAGGCGAAGCGCACCGGCAGGCTGGCGCCCAGGCGCGCGCTCATGTCCAGCACCATCATCAGGTGCACACCCGTGTCCACCTCGGGGTGGTATTCCGCGCGCTGCGGCACGCCCCAGAGCCGGTCCACCTCGGGCAGCAGCCGGGCCAGCGCACCGCAGCTGCGCAGCACCTCGAACATGCGGCTGGGCCGCTGCTCCATCAGGCCGCGCGAGAGCTCCTGCCAGACGCGCTCGGGCACCAGGTGGTCGACCTCGCCGTGCCCGACCATGTGCGCCATCAGCGCCTGGGTGTCGGGCGCGACCGTGAAGTCGGGGAAGCGGGCGGCGAAACGCGCCAGCCGCAGGATGCGCACCGGGTCTTCGGCGAAGGCGCTGGTGACATGCCTCAGCACCCGGTTCTCCAGGTCGCTCCGGCCGCCGTAGGGGTCGATCAGCGCGGCGCGGGCCGGGTCGTCGGCCTCGGTCTGGGCCACCGCCATGGCGTTGATCGTCAGGTCGCGCCGCGCCAGGTCCTCTTCCAGCGTCACGCCGGGGTCGGTGTGGAAGGCGAAGCCGTGGTAGCCCGGCGCAGTCTTGCGCTCGGTGCGGGCCAGCGCGTACTCCTCGCGCGTCTGCGGGTGCAGGAAGACCGGGAAGTCCTTGCCCACCGGCAGGAAGCCGCTGTCGGCCATGGCCTCGGGTGTGGCCCCGACGACCACCCAGTCGCGGTCCACGTGGGCGGCGGCGGTGGTGTCACGGGCGAGCAGGGCGTCGCGCACCGCGCCGCCCACCAGGTAGATGTCCATCGGGCGAGTGTAGGCCGGGGCCTGCACCCTGCCACGTGTGCGGTCAGGCCTCCAGCACCATCGACCGGCTGATGTGGCCGGTGCCACCGGCCATCAGGCGGGTGATGCGCCCGTCTTCCAGTTCCAGGACCACCCGGATCAGGCTTGGCGACGGGGGCTGCATCAGCCAGCCCTGCTCAATGAGCAGCTCCCGGTCCTGCACACCCAGCACGTCGTGCAGCAGGCAGGCCAGCGGACCCGCCGCCATGCCCGTGCCCGGCTCCTCGGGAATGCCGAACCGGGGCGCAAACATGCGGGCGCCGGCATGGCGGCCGGGGCGCTGCGTCTTCGTGGTGAACGCGTAGACCCCGATCAGGTCCAGCTCCTCGCTGATCGCGTGCACCAGGTCCTGTCGGGGGCGGAGCTCGGCCAGGGCCTGAGCGTCCGGCAGGGCGATCAGCAGAAAGGCGTTGCCCGTGCTGACCACATGCGGGTCCACCTCGGCGGCCAGACGTCCTGGCGGAAGGCCCATGGACGACGCAATCCGGGCGCCCAGGTCCGATGCGGGGTCGATGCGTCTGTAGGCTGGTGCGGTCTGCTCCATGAAGGCCATGTCGCCGTCCAGCAGGATGTCGCGGGGGCCGTCCACCGTCTCCTTCGAGAAGCGGCCGTTCCCGAGCACACCCTGTTGCCTCAGGAGGGAGAAGGTGGCGATGGTCGCGTGCCCGCAGTGGGCGATCTGGCGCGCCGGCGTGAAGAACTCCAGCCGGAGGGTGGCCTTCTGCGACGCCGAGACGAACGCGGTCTCGGACAGGCCCACCTGCCGGGCAATCGACAGCTTCTGGGCCGGGGTCAGCGCGTCGGCATCCAGCACCACGCCGGCGGGGTTGCCGCCGCCGGGGGCGTCGGGGAAGGCGTGGACGATGTGAACGGCGACCTGCATGGGGTCCGTCCTGTGGTCGCGGCGGCCGGCATCAGGGCCGGCTGCGGTAGGGCTCGTCGAAGTCGATGAAGTCGTGTTCGGCCAGGGCCTGCTGGACCCAGGCCTGCACCGCCGGCAGCTGGTGCACGCGGTCCACATACGCCGCCACCGTCGGGCTGACGGGCAGGGCGTAGGTGCGAATGCGCGAGCACACCGGGGCGAAGTAGGCGTCGGCGATGCCGAAGTCGCCGAACAGCATGGGCCCGCCGTGTTCGGCCAGCAGGCCGGTCCACATGGCTTCGAGCCGCGCCATGTCGGCGCGCACGCCGGCCTGGTCGCGCCAGAGGATGCGCCCCACCTCGGGCAGCGAGGCCTCGATGTTCATCGAGCAGTGGCTGCGCAGGGCGTTGAAGCCGCTGTGCATCTCGGCGCAGACGCTGCGGGCCCGGGCGCGCGCCCTGGCGTCGGCTGGCCAGAGCTGCTTGTCGGGGAAACGCTCGGCCAGGTACTCGGCGATGGCCAGCGTGTCCCAGACCGCGAAACCATCGTCCACCAGCACCGGCACCTTGCCCACCGGGTTGATGGCCGCGACCACCGACTTGAACGCCGATTGCGCATCGAACGAGTCGAAGCGCACCATCTTTTCCTCAAAGGGAATGCCGGCTCCGGTCAGCAGCACCCAGGGGCGCATGGACCAGGACGAGTAGTTCTTGTTGCCGATGTAGAGCTGCGATGCCATGGGTTCCTCCGGTTGAGAGCCCGCATGGTAGGGCTCTGGCCGCGGGCCATTGATGACAAAGAGGCGGCCGATTGATTCGCCGCCTGCAGGTGTGCGGTTCAGGCGTATTTTTCGAGGATGCGGGTTGAGCGCTCGACCTCGCGGATCGTCTGCTCTTCCGAGTCCGACACCGCGACGGCCTCCATCACCGAGCAGGCCATCATGCGGTAGAAGGCCTTGTCCATGGCCTTGCGTGCGGCCGACATCTGCTGGGCCACGTCTTCGCAGGAGCGGCCGCTTTCGACCATGTCGATCAGCCCGCGCACCTGGCCTTCAATGCGCTTGAGACGGTTGACCACATCGCGCTGGTGTTCCGAACGGAAGGCGGCGGCTGCAGCGTCGGTGGACGGCATCGGCTTGGTTTTGACGGGGGTGCTGGCCATGGTGTGTCTCGGTTGGATGGGACCGGGGAAGTGTGCCAAAAAACCCCGGGCACGGGTGCTGACCGGCGCGATGCCATGAGGAGGGCGTCATGATTACCCTACCCCCTAGGGTAATCGCCGATGGCGATATTCGAATGCACGGATACGGTGTGGTTCGTCGGTGGCTTTGACAAATGTCAGGTCGGCGCCCCGTCCACACCTCTCATCCATTCGCCCTTCGAGGACATTTCCATGCGCATCTGGACACGAATCTCTGTTGCATCGGCCTTGCTGGCCACCGCGCTTCTGACCACCGGCTGCGGCACGGTCTCGACCATCGGCAAGCTCGAGGACGGCGCCGGTGGCGAGGCCTCTCGCATGTGGGACCGCTGGGTCGAGGGCAACGGGGACATTGCCGTCGCCACCACCTGGGAGCGCAAAGTCAAACCGGGGGTGACGGCCAAGGACGTCGAAGAAATCCTCAAGCTGGTGGCGGTGGAGCGCAACATGCGCGACGTCGGCGTGCTGCCGCTGTCCAAGGAACTCGAAGCCCGCTCGGGCAAGAAAGAGAAGCTGCTGACCGTGTACTCCTACTGCAGCCCGGCCACCGCCCGCAAGATGGTGGACTTCAGCCCGCACATGGCGGCCTACCTGCCCTGCCGCATCAGCGTGGTGGAGCACGACGACGGCAGCCTGTGGCTGTACACGCTCAACATGGACATGATGGTCAAGATGGGCCGCAAGCTGCCCTCGCCGCTCAAGGAAGAAGCCTGGGCGGTGCGCGAGACCATCTGGCAGATGATGGAACGCGCCTCCAAGGGCGAGTTCTGAGCGCCTGCCCCGCCGCGTTCCCATCCCCCCACGACCACAACGGAGACAACCCATGAACGTTCGCATGCACGTCTTGCGAGGCGCCACCCTGCTCGCGCTGGGCACCGCCCTGCCACCCGCCCAGGCCACCAACGGCTACTTCCCCCATGGTTTCGGCCTCAAGGCCAAGGGCATGGGCGGCACCGCCGTGGCCCAGTCGCACGACGCCTTCGGCGGCGTGAACAACCCGGCCTCGGTGTCCTATGCGGGCAACCGCTGGGACCTCGGGGCCGAGGTGTTCATGCCCAGGCGCAGCGCCACCGTGAGCACCCCGATGGGGGCGATGGAGGTCAAGAGTGGCAAGGACAGCTTCCTGATCCCGGAACTGGGGTTCACCACCCGGCTCTCGGGCAAGTTGTCGGCGGGTCTGACGGTCTATGGCAACGGCGGCATGAACACCGAATACCCGGCGGTGTTCCCGGGCAACAGCAACTTCATGTGCAGCAGCCCGACCACCTGCGGCACCGGCAAGCTGGGCGTGGACCTGATGCAGCTGATCGTGGCGCCCACGGTGTCGTACGAAGTGGCCCCCGGTCACGCACTGGGTGTGTCGCCGCTGCTGGTGTACCAGCGCTTCAAGGCCCAGGGCCTGCAGGCCTTCGGCATCAACAACCCCGGCACCGACGACAGCACCGGCGTCGGCCTGCGCCTGGGCTACATGGGCAAACTCGGCGACGCGGTCACCATCGGCGCGTCCTACTCACCCAAGATCGCCATGGGCCGGTTCAAGAAGTACGAGCGCCTGTTCGCCGAGCGCGGCGACTTCGACATTCCCGAGAACTACGCGCTGGGTGTGGCGTTCCAGGTCAGTCCCGCGGTGCAGGTGGCGCTGGACTACTCGCGCATCAACTACAGCGGCGTGAAGGCCATCGGCAACGCCAGTCTGGCGAACTTCGGCAACGGCTTCGGCGCCAGCAATGGCCCGGGCTTCGGCTGGAGGGATGTGGAGGTGGTGAAGCTGGGTGTGCAGTGGCAGCTGAACCCGCAGTGGACGCTGCGCGCCGGCTACAACCAGGGCACCAACCCCGTGACTTCGCCCGATGTGTTCCTCAACACGCTGGCGCCGGGCGTCATCAAGTCGCACATCACTCTGGGGGCGACCTACAGCCTGTCGGACAAGGACGAGCTGACCTTCGCCGCCTGGCACGGCAGCAAGAACACCGTGAGCGGTTCAGCGCCGGCCCCGACCTCCATCGGCATGAGCCAGAACGGCTTCGGCCTGCAGTACAGCCGACGGTACTGAGGCGCCGCGACGGCTACCGGGGCTTCCGGTAGCTGGTCAGGTGGCCGCGACCAGCCTGCGGGCCGAGGTACAGCGGCGCCACCGTGTGCACCGACCGCGGCACGATGCCCAGCGAGGACAGGCCGGGCCACTGGCTGGTGGCGACGTTGTCGACCGCCATCGAATCGAGGTTGTCGCGGCTCATCAGCGGCTCGCCCGGCAGACACTCCATCGCCAGGGCCTGCAGGCGCCCGATGGCGGTGGGCAGCGGCAGCACCGGGCGCTCGCGGCTGCCCAGCCGCCCCGCCAGCCGCACCAGTTCGCCGAGCGTGAGCACGTCGGGTCCGGCGCATTCGAAGGTCTGGCCGATGCTGCTGCGGGGCAGGCCGGTGTCGCGCAGGCAGGCGAGCACCGCGTCGGCCACGTCCTCCACCCAGACCGGCTGGAAGCGCGTGCCGGCGCCGGCCAGCGGCATCACCGGGAATACCGACTGCAGCCGCGCGAACAGGTTCAGAAAACGGTCGCCATCACCAAAGATCACGCTGGGCCGCAGGATGCTCAGCGCCAGTCCGGCGGACCGCAGCACCTCTTCGCCGCGGGCCTTGCTGCGCTGGTACATCGAGGGCCCGTCCAGCTGGGCGCCCAGCGCGCTCACATGCACCAGCCGGCGCACACCGCTGGCCTGGCAGGCGCGGGCCAGGGTGGCGGGCAGCTGCACATGCGCCCGCTCGAAGGCGGCCTGGTCGCCGTGCAGGATGGCCACGAGGTTGACCACCGCATCGTGGCCCGCCAGCAGCCGGGTCAGCGTGGCCTCGTCATGCACCGACGCCTCGACCACTGTCAGCCGCGGCAGGTGCTGCACGGCCGATGCGTTGGCCGCGCGGCGGGTCGGCACGGTGGTCTGCCAGCCCGCGCGCTGCAGCTTCTCGCACAGGTGGCGCCCGACGAACCCGGTGCCGCCCAGAACCAGCACCCGCTTCATGGCAGCTCCCGGTTGTAGCCGTCCGGGCGGGCGGGGGGGCCGACGACCCCGAGCCGGGCGCGCAGCGACTGCGGCTGCCCGGTGATCAGGCTCGCGTAGTGCGTGGTGTTGGCCAGCACCTTCTTCACGTAGTCGCGGGTTTCTTCAAACGGGATGTTCTCGGCCCAGACCTCTCCGGCCAGCACCGGACCCTGGCGCCAGGCGCGGGCGCGGGCCGGCCCTGCGTTGTAGGCGGCTGCGGCCAGCGGCATCGAGCCGTCCAGGTCGTCCAGCGCCAGCTTGAGGTAGGCGGTGCCGATCAGGATGTTGGTGTCGCGGTCGGTGATCTGGTGCGACTGGAAGTCGGTCAGGCCGATCTTGCGGGCGGTCCAGCGGGCCGTGGCCGGCATCACCTGCATCAGGCCCGAGGCGCCCACGCCCGAGCGTGCGTCCGTGACGAATCGGCTCTCCTGGCGGATCAGGCCGTAGACATAGGCCGGGTCCAGCCCGATCTCGGCCGTGCGCCGCAGCACCTGCGTGCGGAACGGCATCGGGAAGCGCTGGGCCTGGTCCTGCAGGCTGCGGGTGCGCTCGCTGGTGTTGATGCAGCGGTCCCAGAGCTCGTGCTGGCAGGCCAGTGCGGCGGCGGCCAGCAGTTCGCGGTCACCCATGCCGCCGCGCGTGTGCAGGTTGGTGGTGTAGTTCCACTCGCGCACGCCTTCGCTGCGCAGGCCCAGCCGGATGGCGGCCAGCGCACGCTGCAGCCCCGGGTGGGTCTGGATGGACGCCATCTCCTGCGGGGTGGGCGGTGCAGGCGGTGGCGGCGTGGTCACGCTGTGGCCCAGTTCTTCCAGTGCGAGCAGCTCGTAGAAGCCCTGGTGCGAGGCGATCGAGCGGTAGAGGCCGCTGGCGACGATCTGGGCCGTCAGCGCATCGGGCTCGCGCAGGGCCTGCATCGCGCGGGCGCGCCAGTAGACCCAGACCGGCTCCTGGCGCTGCGCCTCGTCCATGGCGGCGATGGCGTCCCGCACATGGCCCCAGGAGCCCGCGCGCAGCCCGGCGCGGGCTTTCCAGGCCAGGTGGTCGGGCGCCATGTGGCGGTCGTTCCCGTTGGCAAACGCCGCCAGCGCATCGCCCTGCAGCGACTGGGCCATGCGCTTGCCGATCACGCCCCAGACCCAGCTGCGCTCCTCGGTGGTGAGCTGCGCCTTCCAGCGGGTGAGGTCCATCTCGCGCGCGGCGGCAGCCACGTCCTGGCTGGCCAGCCGGATGAGGGCCAGCGTCACCAGTTCCTTGGTGCGCGGCCGGATGGCCGTGAACTTTTCGTCGAGGTAACGCGCGGGGTCATTGGCGATGGCATGCACCATCGGCACCCAGTCGGGGTTGAGCAGGTTCACCGCCTGCACCGCGGCCGCTGTGCGGCCGGCTTCCATGGCCAGGCGTGCCCGCTGCCAGGCGGCCTCGGGCCGCAGGTGGCCGCTGTCCAGGAAGGCCTTGGCCGCGGTGGCGCAGGCGTCGTCGGCCTCGCGCTGCGCATGCCAGAGGCGGGCAACCTCCTGCGCGGCCTCTTCCGACGGCTTGCGGCGGGCCGCGGCGTCCAGCATCAGCGCGTAGCACTGCACCTGGCGGTCGTCGTTCATGCGGTAACGCGGCAGCTCGGCCTCGAAGGTGGCCCAGTCGCGTTGTTTGCCCAGTTGAAGCAGCCAGTCGTTGCGCAGCCGGTCTTCCCAGTAGCTGCCGGCCATGCGGTCCATGGCGGCGCGGATCTCCGCGGCCGGTGCCGATTCCAGGCGGGCCCTGGCCTCCCAGTACACCGCCACCGGTTCGAGCACGTGGCCTTGCACCCGCCACAGCAGGGCGGTCAGGGTGGGGGTGGCATTGCGCCGGAAGGCGTCGCGCATCTCCAGCAGGGCAGCGTCCGCGCTGGTCTGGGCCAGGACCGGTCCCTGCATCAGCAGCGCGGCCATAATGGGCAACAGCCCCTGTTTCACGCGCATCAATCTCATGCGTCGATTATGGACAACAAGCCCTCCAGCTCCGCGAAAGACCCGGCCTCGCAAGCCCCCAAAACCGCCTGGCGCAAGCAGCTGATCGACAAGCGGCAGAATCTCGCGGATCGCGCCTGGCGCAACGATCTGCTGCAGCGCGTGATGCGGGTCTGGCTGATCCACCGGCCCGACACCGTGATCGGCGCCTACTGGCCGATCAAGGGTGAATTCGACCCGCTGCCGGCGCTGTTCCGCTGGCAGGAGGCCGGCCTGGAGGAGGACGCGCAGAGCGCCGCGCGCCACCGCCGCATCGGCCTGCCGGTGGTCAACAAAGTCGACAAGACGCTCACCTTCTACAGCTGGTATCCCGGCTGCCCGATGGAAGAGGACGCCTTCGGCATTCCCAAGCCCAAGGACACCGAGATCATCGAGCCGACGCTGATCTTTGTGCCCTGCGTGGGGTTCGGGCCGGGTGGCTACCGGCTGGGCTACGGCGGCGGCTTCTACGACCGCACCCTGGCCTCGCTGCGGCCCAAGCCCTTCACCGTCGGCCTGGGCTACGACTTCGCCTATCTGCCGGACCTGGAGCCCGAGACCCACGACGTGCCGCTGGACGCGATCCTGGCGGACACTGGCGTGATGTGGCCGCTCAAGGGCTGAGGGCCGTGGGCGACCTGCAGCACCAGTGGGTGCACATCGCCTACCGCGAGACCAGCGCCTTCACCGAGACCTACGGTTTTTCGGGCAGCCAGGGGGCGGTCAACCTTGAAGGGCTGCTGATCAGCGGACCCGGCGCTTCGCGCGAGGTGGTGTTCCTGATGATGCACCCCAGCTCGACGCTGCAGCTGCTGCCGCTGCCGCCCGCGCTGGCCGCGGCCGGCCACCCGGTGCTGTGCATGGGCAGCCGCTACGCGAAGAACGACACCGCGCTGATCATGGAGAAGGTGCTGCTGGACATGGGCGCCTGCGTGCGCCATGCGAAAGAGGTGCTGGGCTTCCGTCGCGTGGTGCTGATGGGCTGGTCGGGCGGCGGCTCTCTGGCGCTGTTCTACCAGTCGCAGGCCGAGCAGCCGACGATCACGCACACGCCCGCGGGCGACCCGGTCGACCTGGTGGGCGCCGGGTTGATTCCGGCCGACGCGGTGGTGCTGGAGGCGGCGCACCGCTCGCGCGCGCAGTGCCTGCGCGACTGGATCGACCCGTCCGTGCTGGATGAGTCCGACCCGGACCGGCGCGACCCGGCGCTGGACCTCTATTCGCCCGACCTGCCGGTGAAGCCGCCATACCCGGCCGACTGGCTGGTGGCCTACCGCGCGGCCCAGCTGGCGCGCATCCGGCGCATCACCCAGCGCGTGAAAGAGACGCTGGCGGAATTGAAGCGCCGCGGCGGCGCCGAGCTGGAACGCGGCTTCGTCACCCACCGCACGCTGGCCGACCCGCGCTTTCTCGATGGCAGCATCGACCCCAACGGGCGTCCGGTCGGGCGTTGTTACCTCGGGGTGCCCGAGACGGTGAACACCGGACCGGTGGGCATGGCGCGCTTCTCGACGCTGCGCGCCTGGCTGTCGCAGTGGTCCGTCGACGACTCGCGCGCCGATGGCGAAGCCTGTGCGCGGCGGGTCACGGTGCCGCTGCTGGCGATCGAACACGGCGCCGACGACGCCGTGCCGCAGCCCGACATCGGGCTCATGTTCGCGGCCGCCGGCGGCGCCGACAAGCAGATGCACGTGATCGCCGGTGCCAACCACTACTTCCAGGGCCAGCCGGAGCAGATGCAGCAGGGCGTGGCGCTGGTCAGCGGCTGGACCCGCGAACGTTTCGGCTGAGTTCCCGCGGAAGCTCCCGGCTCAGGGGTGCTCGGCGTTGGCGTGCACCTCGCTGATGCGCTTCTCGCGCCGCACGAGGTAGAGCCCGCTGCCGATGATGATGGCGGCACCGAACCAGGTGTGGGCCTCGGGCAGGGTCTGCCAGATCAGCCAGTCCAGCGCCACGCCCCAGGCCAGGGCGGTGTATTCGAAGGGCGCCACCGCGCTGGCCTGGCCATGGCGGAACGCTTCGTTGATGGTCAGCTGGCCCAGAAAGCCGGTGATGGCCAGCGCCAGCAACAGCCCCGCATGCTCCATGGACAGAGGTACCCAGCCCGGTGCGGCCAGCAGGCCGCCGCCCAGGCTCATGAATGCCATCCCGCTCAGGATCATGGACTCGCTGCTGTCGGTGCGGCTGAGCAGACGGCCCGCGACGGCCGCCACCGCGTAGCACAGCGCCGCCCCCAGGATGGCGGCGCCACCGATGGTGATGAACCCGGCTTGCAGGTCCTCTCCACTGGGCTGCAGCGCCACCAGCACGCCGCCGAAGCCCGCCGCAATGGCCCACCAGTGGGCCTTGGGCACACGCTCCTTGAGCACCAGAACCGACAAGGCCGTGATCAGCATCGGAGCGATGAAGAACAGCGTGTAGGTGGCCGACAGCGGCAGTTCTCTCACGCCCAGAGTGAACAGGGACAGCATGACGATGCCCAGGCCGCCACGCAGCAGGTGCAGCGACCAGCGCAGCCGGCGCAAACGGTGCCAGCCCCCGCGCCACTGGATCCAGGCCAGCACCAACGGCAAGGACGTGGCGCCGCGCAGGCAGGCCATCTGCAGCGGCGGGTAGTGGGCCGACAGGGTCTTGAGCACCGCGTCCATGAGCGAAAAGAACATCACCGCCAGCATCATGTTGACGATGCTGCGGAGATTGCCTTGGGCGTGCTGGGTGGCGGAGGTCATGAACGAAGAGGCAAAGCGGCGCAGTGTGCACCAGCCGCGGACGGCCGCGGGCGCCACTGGGGGTCAGTCGATGTGGTCCACCGTGTCGGGGTCGGGGATGTCGCCAATCGCGGCCCTGGTCCGCTCGGCCTCGCGCAGCAGCCAGTCGCAGAAGGCCTTGACCTCCGGCCGCGTCTTGCTGCGCGGTGCCAGCACCAGCCAGTAGACCAGGGGCGAATCCAGCCGCATGGCCGGCAGCGGCTCGACGAGGTCGCCGCTGGCCAGGCTCTCGGCCACCAGGGGCATGCGCGCCAGGGCCACGCCCTGGCCGGTGAGGGCGGCCTGCACGATCTGGCTGGCGTAGTTGAAGTACAGCCAGCGCTGTGGGCTCAGGCGCGCCTTGCTGCGCGCACGCGCGTTGCCGGTGGGCGTCGGGGCGTAGTGGTCCAGCCAGCGCTGCCAGGTGAGGTATTCGAGGTGGCGCGTGCGGTGAGCGTCGCCGGCCTCGATCAGCGTGACCTTGGCCAGGTCGTCCAGCGTGGCGATGCGGTGTTCGCGCAGCAGCCAGGGACTGGCCACCGGCGTGAGCTGTTCGCCGAACAGCCGGATCGCGCCGGCGGCGATGGTGTCGGGCACGGCGTAGCGCAGCGCCAGGTCGACGTCGGCGGTGGCCAGGTCGACCGCGGCGTCGGTGGCGTCGATGCGGATGTCGATGTCCGGGTGCTCGCGCTGGAAGGCTTCCAGGCGCGGGATCAGCCACATCGAGGCGAACGAGGCCCAGGTGGTGATGGCCACGCTGCGGCGCCCGGCGCTCTGCCGGATCTGCCTCACCGCCGCATCAATCCGCTCCAGCGCCGAACCCGCCGCGCGCAGCAGGATGGTGCCGGCGCCGGTGAGTTCGACCGAGCGTGTGTGGCGCAGGAACAGGGCCGAGCCGACCTCGTCCTCCAGCGACTGGATCTGCCGGCTGACCGCGCTCTGCGTGAGGGAAAGCTCCTCGGCCGCGGCGCGGAAGTTGAGGTGGCGGGCCACCGCCTCAAAGGCGCGCAGGTGGCCGGCCGAGATCGGCCGGGTGCGCGGATGGCTGGGTGTGAGGGCCTGAGACATGGGCGGACAGGGTGGACTGGATTGATGCGATGAGGGAATCAATAGCTTAGCCCCATTTCATTGGACGTGCGGCGCTGCAGCACAGAAGATGACGCCCATGCTGTCGTCACTGGAGTCCGTCATGTCCTCATCTGCTGCTTCCACTGTGTCCTCGTTCCGTCCGGCCGGCGGCTGGCGCCTGCACCCCGGCCACGCCATGAGCCTGCGCCCGCAGGAAACCTCGGTGCTGCGCATCCACCGCGGCCCGGTGTGGGTGACCCTGGGCGAGCCGGGCGCCCCGTCGCCACAGGACTCGGGCGACCGCTTCCTGATGGCCGGCGAGTCGATGGTGGTGCCCGCCGGCGCCCGGCTGGTGATGGAGCCGCTGTCGCGGCGCGAGTCGGACGGGCCGGTCTGTTTCGACTGGTCGGACGCCGCACAGGCAAAGGACAGCCGCTTCGGCCGCGAGGTGCGGGCGCCGCTGCGCGAGGCGGTCACGGCCTTCGGCCAGGCGGCCTGGGCGCTGGTTCGGGTGGCCCGGGGGCTGCTGGGCTACAGCGAGTTCCTGGTGGCCGGCCGCGGGCGGGTGCTGTCGCCGCTGGAGTGCATGCGCTGACAGACCCCGTTCGGCAAGCGCTCAGGGGCGCTTCGCCCGGCGGGGCGCCGGCTGGCGAGCCGCCACCGCCGCCTGCAGCGCCAGCCGTGCCCAGGGCGCCATCAGCGCCGGCGACTCGAGGGCTTCCTCGGGCGGCGTGTGGTAGTGCAGGCTCATGGTCTTGCCCCGGGCCTCGTACTCGAACGCCCGGGCGCCCTCGGCCAGAAACCGCGGCGCGGTCTCGGCGTTGGTCTTGAGGAACAGGGTGTCCCAGGCAATGATGGCCACGTTCATGCCGTCCACCGCCAGGCCGTAACCCCCGAACATGCGCGTCGCCTTCACTGGGCCGAGGCAGGACAGCAGCTCGCAGGCGTGGAGGGCAAACGGGTCGGTGATGGGTTTGGTCGCCATGCGCGCATCGTAGACAAGCTCGCGGGGGTGGACAATCTCCACATGGCCCGCCCGAAATCCGCCTCCCACGACCTCAAACGCGAGGAAATCCTCGATGTCGCTGCCCAGTGCTTTGCGCGCCAGAGCTTCCCGGCCGCGAGCATGAACGACATCGCCACCGCCTGCGGCACCAGCAAGGCGCGGCTCTACCACTACTACGAGAGCAAGGAAGCGATCCTGTTCGACCTGCTGGACCGCTACACCCAGCGCCTGCTGGCGCTGATCGGCGAGGCCGAGGCCCATGCCCAGCGCCAGAACCTCAGCGAGCGTGAGGCCCTGCACGCGCTGGTGCGGGCCTTTCTGGCGGAATACGAAAGCTCGGCCACGCGCCATGTGGCCCTGGTGTCCGACACCAAGTTCCTGGGCGACACCCAGCGCGAACTGATCCTCAACCGCCAGCGCGACGTGGTGGCGGCCTTCACCCGCTTCATCAAGCGCGCCTACCCCGGTCGTGTGACGCCGGCCAACCAGACCGCGCTGACCATGATGCTGTTCGGCATGATCAACTGGACCTTCACCTGGCTGCGTCCCGGCGGGCCCATGAGCTACGCCGCCTTTGCCGACGAGGTGGTGGCGGTGCTGGAGCAGGGCCTGGGTGGCTGACCCTGTGGATGCATGGGGTTAGTGATTTACCCATCCGTAATTAATTTCGATTAGGTAAAATTCTTCGGTTCGCGCTCCGGCGCCCGATGTCGACCATTCCCACAGGAGACCTCCCCATGAGCAAAGCCTTCGCCTCCCAGGCCGATCTGCAGGACAAAAAGACCACGTTCGAACAGCTGAGCCCGCACTGCTGGGCCTACACCGCCGAGGGCGATCCGAACTCGGGCGTCATCATTGGCGACGAATTCATCATGGTCAGCGACGCCACCGCCACCCCGGCCATGGCCAAGGACCTGATCCGGCAGATCCGCACCGTCTCCGACAAGCCGATCAAGTACGTGCTGCTGACCCACTACCACGCGGTGCGCGTGCTGGGTGCCAGCGCCTACTTCGCCGAAGGTGCGACCGAGATCATCGCCAGTCAGGGCACGCTGGAGCTGATCCAGGAGCGTGGCGAACAGGACATGAAGAGCGAGATGGAGCGCTTCCCGCGCCTGTTCCGCGGTGCCGACTCGGTGCCGGGCCTGACCTGGCCGACCATGGTGATCGGCGGCGGCGACCCGACCCAGGGCGAAAAGCCTGGCAAGCTGTCGATCAACCTGGGTGGCGTGGTGGTGCAGATCTGGAGTCCGGGCCACGGCCACACGCGCGGCGACACCATCGCCTGGGTGGAAGACGAGAAGGTGCTGTTCAGCGGCGACCTGGTCGAGTACGAAGCCGGCGTCTACACCGGCGACGCCCAGCTGGAAGAGTGGCCTGCCACGCTCGAAGCGCTGCGCGCGTTGAACGCCGAGTTCATCGTGCCCGGCCGCGGCGAGGCCATGAAGGGCAACGCCAACGTGAACAAGGCGCTGGACTACACCAAGCGCTGGGTCACGACCCTATTCCAGGCCGGCAAGGAAGCCGTGGCCGCCAGGATGGACCTCAAGGCCGCCATGGCCCACACCCGCAAGAGCATGGACCCGGTGTTCGGCCACGTGTTCATCTACGAGCACTGCCTGCCGTTCGACGTCAGCCGCGCCTACGACGAGGCCAGCGGCATCAAGAACCCGCGCATCTGGACGGCCGAGCGCGACATGGAGATGTGGAAGTCGCTGCAGGCCTGAGGTCGCTCCGGCAACAAAAAAGCCGCTGTGAATACAGCGGCTTTTTTGTTGGCTGGCGCAAGAGGGCTACTGCGTCGTTGTGCTGGTGATGGGGGGGGGCGAGCTGGTGTCCTCGTCGTCGCTGGTCGTATCCACGATCACCAGCGCCTCCTTCACCTCCAGCTGGTCCTCGACGGAGGCCTCGCGGCCCGCGCTGTCGGTCACGGTGAGCTTGATGGTGTAGATGCCGGCCTTGTCGTAGGTGTGGGTCACGGTTTCGCCCTTGGCGGTGCTGCCGTCGCCAAAGCTCCACGACCAGCCCACGGCCACATTGCCCTCGGGCATGTTGGACACCACCGATCCGGACGCGTCGAAGGTCAGCTCGGTACCGGCCCGCGCGGTGCTGGGGGTGACGTCGTAAATCGGCACCGGCAGACAGCCGGTGAGTGCCAGCGCCGTGAAGCTCGCCAGCAGGAATTTCGAGAAGGTCAGGTTTCTGAACGTTGTCATGTGTGGCTCCCGGATCGGTGGCCAACGATGGTAATCCCATTCGGGGTCCGGGAGCTACCGCACAAGGGCCGACAATCGTGTATCGATCTGTAGCCTCCTCATGTCGCCTGCGCTGTCTTCCTTTGTCTCGTCGCCCTCGGAATGGGGGGTGGTTCTGGTCTTCGCCACCGTCTATCTGGGCATGTTTCTCGGCGGTCTGCCGCGCCTGAAACTGGACCGGTCCGGCGTGGCGCTGCTGGGCGCCATCGCCGTGATCGCGATTTCCGGCATGGCGGTGGAGGACGCGGCCCGGTCGGTGGACCTACCGACCATCGTGCTGCTGTTCGCCTTCATGGTGGTGTCGGCCCAGATGCGGCTGGGCGGCTTCTACACCGAGGTCACGCGTCGGGTGGGGGCGCTGCCGCTGTCGCGGGCCGGCCTGCTGGCCGCGCTGATCGTGGTCGCTGGCGGGCTGTCGGCGGTGTTTTCCAACGACATCGTCTGCCTGGCCATGACGCCGGTGGTCGCGCGCCTGTGCCTGCAGCGCGGCCTCAACCCGGTGCCGTTCCTGATCGGTCTGGCCTGCGCCGCCAACATCGGGTCGGCCGCCACGCTGATCGGCAACCCGCAGAACATGCTGATCGGTTCCGTGCTGCGCCTGCCGTTCGACGGCTACATGCGGCAGGCCCTGCTGCCCGTGGGCATCAGCCTGGCGCTGCTCTGGCTCTGGCTGGCCTACGGTCCCGGGGCGCGTGTGGGGGCTGCGGCGGCGGTTCGGCCGGCCAGCGGCACGGGGCGGGCCGAAGACGAACCGCCGTTCGACCGCTGGCAGACAGCCAAGGGGCTGACCGTGGCGCTGGTGCTGATGGTGGTGTTCCTGGCCACCGGCTGGCACCGCGACGTGGCCGCGCTGGTGGGGGCGGCCGTGCTGCTGCTCAGCCGCCGTTTCCATTCCGCGGATGTGATGGGCTCGGTCGACTGGCAGCTGCTGCTGCTCTTCATCGGACTGTTCATCGTCAACCACGCGTTCGAGCAGACCGGACTGGCGGCCGAGGCGGTCGCCTGGCTGGCCACCCAGGGTGTGCACCTGACCGACCCGGGCACCCTGCTGGTGCTGGGCACGGTGCTGTCCAACCTGGTGTCCAACGTGCCGGCGGTGATGCTGCTGCTGCCGCACCTGGGGGCCGACCACCAGCATGCCGGCGCCCAGCTGGCGCTGGTGAGCACCTTTGCGGGCAACCTGCTGCTGGTGGGTTCGATCGCCAATCTGATCGTGGCCGACCTCGCGGCCCGGGAGGGCATCGTGCTGGACTGGAAGCGGCACGTGGTCACCGGCCTGCCCGTGACCCTGATGTCGCTGGCGGTGGTCTGGCTGCTGGCCTGAGTTTCAGTGCTGCGCGGTGAGCGAACGCAGGTCGAGCTCGTAGTCCTTGAGCACGCGCACGGCGTGCTGCCGCTGTTCAGCCGTGGTGGTGTTGTGCACGGCGGCGAACTGCTCGCAGGCATTGCGCACCAGGTTGTCGCTGTAGGCGGCGAAGCCGGGCAGGGGCGACTGCATCACGCGGTCGTGCCAGCGGCGCAGCGCGGTGGTGGCGGTGGCCACGGTGGCGCCGCGCTCGGTTTGCAGTTCGCGCAGGGTGCGGATCAAATCGGTCTGGCGGCGCAGGCGCTCGGTGTTCACCCGCTGGGCGTCGAACGGCGAACTGCGGATGCGCTCGCGCAGCAGGGCCAGCTGGGCATTGCTCAGGTCGCCGTACAGGGGTTCGTAGCGGTCCAGGGCACGGTCCATCAGGTTGTCCAGCCGCTCCTCGTCGCTGACGCGGATGTACTTCTGCTCGAACTCCCGGTTGTTCTTGTCGTACTTCTTCTGCAGATGCTGCAGCTGGGCAGGGGTCAGGGTGAGGGCCAGCCGGGCCATGGGCTCCAGGCTGCGGTCGACCATGCGCAGGTAGGCGCCGCGCAGGGCATCAAACTGAGCGCAGGCGAGGTCGGCGCTGCTGTCGGTCTGGGCCATCTGCTGCCACTGCTGCAGGCGCTGGATGTAGCCCGGCAGTTCCGTGGTGCGGTGCCAGGCAAAGAAGGCATCGATGTCGCGCCGCAGCTGGCCCGTCTGTGCCTCGTTCAGGTCGGCATAGCCGTCGATCCACCAGTAGCCCAGGCTGGGCGCCTGGTTGTAGGCCAGGCGCAGCGCGCTGCAGCCCACGAGCACGAGCGAGAGCAGGCCCAGCACCAGGGCGCGCGCGATAATCCGCGCCATCGAAGAGGTGCCCTTGTCGGCCTCAGGAAAGGTGTTCATGTCGTTCCCTGTGGATGTGGTGGTGATGGCGGCCGGCAAAGGCACGCGCATGAAGAGCAGCAGGCCCAAAGTGTTGCATCGTCTGGGCGGTCGTGCACTGGCCCAGCATGTGATCGACACGGCCGCCCGGGTATCGGCGCGTTCGGTGGTGGTGATCACCGGTCACGGCGCCGAACAGGTGGAAGCCGGCCTGGTCGCTCCGGCATTGGAGTCGGGTGAAGCGCTGAAGTTGCAGTTTGTGCGGCAGGAGCCGCAGCTGGGCACCGGTCATGCGGTGCAGCAGGCGGTGCCGGTGCTGCCCGACGACGGTGTGACCCTGGTGCTCTCGGGCGACGTGCCGCTGACCCGGCCCGAAACCCTGCAGGCGCTGCTGAACCTCAGCGGCGGGCAGCGGCTGGCGCTGCTGACGCTCGACATGCCCGACCCCACGGGTTACGGACGCATCGAGCGCGCAACCGACGGTTCGGTGACCGCGATCGTCGAGCACAAGGACGCCAGCGAGGCGCAGCGCGCGATCACCGAGATCTACAGCGGCATCATGGCCGTGCCCACGCAGCTGCTGCGCGGCTGGCTGGCGCGCCTGGACAACCGGAACGCCCAGGGCGAGTACTACCTGACCGACGTGGTGAAATTCGCGGTGGCCGACGGTGTGGCCGTGCAGGCGCACCGCATCACCGACGCACTGCAGGTGGCGGGCGTCAACAGCCCGGCGCAGCTGGCCGAGCTGGAGCGCGCGCACCAGCGGCGCGTGGCCGAGGCGCTGATGGAGCAGGGCGTGCGCCTGGCCGACCCGGCGCGGCTGGACGTGCGCGGCGCACTGGTCTGCGGACAGGACGTGGAAATCGACGTCAACTGCGTGTTTGAAGGCCGCGTGGAACTGGGCGCCGGGGTGCGCATCGGTGCGAATTGCGTGATCGCCAACGCGGTGATCGGTGCCGGTGCGGTGATCCATCCGTTCACCCACATTGAAGGCGAGAAAGCCGGCGTGTCGGTCGGCGAAGGCGCACTGATCGGCCCGTTTGCCCGCCTGCGGCCGGGCGCCCGGCTGGGGCGCGAGGTGCACATCGGCAACTTTGTCGAGGTCAAGAACTCCACGCTGGCCGACGGCGCCAAGGCCAACCACCTGGCCTACCTGGGCGATGCGAGCGTGGGCGAACGGGTGAACTACGGCGCCGGCAGCATCACTGCCAACTACGACGGCGCCAACAAGCACCGCACGGTGATCGAAGCCGACGTGCATGTGGGCAGCAACTGCGTGCTGGTGGCACCGGTCACGATCGGCGCTGGAGGGACGGTGGGGGGCGGCTCGACCATCACCCGCGACACGCCGCCGGGCGCGCTGAGCGTGGCGCGCGGGCGCCAGGCGGTGATTCCGAACTGGCAGCGGCCCGCGAAGAAAAAGGGTTGATCGGGTCGGGCGGCCCGGATCAGGCGCGGCGGCGCACCGCTTCGATCTGCCGCTCGTGCTGAGACTTGCGGTCTGTCCGGGCCTCCCCGAGCTCCATCAGGCCGCTCAGGCCCATCACCTCGGACTCCTTGAAGCCGGTGCTGGGATAGACCAGGGTGTCGAACTCCGAGAATTTCGACTCCAATTGCTGGCGGACGCTTTCGCCGTTGTTGCTTTCGCCGTCCTGGGCCTTGGGCCGGGGCAGGGCGGCCAGATCGAGCTGGCGGCGGAAGTCGTTGGGCGTGGGCATGCGGTGGATGCTGTTCTTGAGGAACAGGAAGCGCACGCCGGCGGTCTTGAGGATGCGGTTCTTGATCTTGACCTGGTGGGCCTTGGCCTTGGCGTCGCTGAGATGGTATTGCTCGACATCGAAGGCGAACACCGCACGCCCGTCGGCGTCACAGACCACAAAGTCAACCTTCTGGGTCTTCAGCCGTTCCTTGGCGCGCTGGATGTCGGCCGAGCGCCGCACAGACAGCATGTTCTGGAGCGGGACATTGGGCAGCACCACCTGGTCGGGGAAGGTGTCGCGCAGGTAGTCCAGCATGGCCACCTGTTCGGGCGTCAGGATGCGCTCGGGGGTGTAGCGGTCCTCGCGCCCGGAGACCTTGCGGAAGTAGCGGCGATAGACCCAGACACCCCCCGCCACCAGGGCGATGGCGACCAAGAACGCGGTCCACAACGGAAACATGCAACCTCCTGACTGTTGGCAAATGGCAACTTTTTGGTGCAGGGATTCTAGGTGGGGTGTTACGTGGTCTGGGCGTAAATAACCCCTTGTTACTAATCGGCCGGGCTGGGCTGGAGGCCGCCGGACAGCGGGATCCTGGGATCGAACTTGGCGCGCTTCACACTGAAAAAGGCCTTGACGTTGCGCACGTTGGCGCTGGAGGTGAACAGCCGCTGTGCCAGAGCGAGGTAGGCGGGCATGTCACGGGTGTGCACCACCAGCATGAAATCGGGGCCCGGGCTGACCCGGTAGCACTGCTGCACGGCGGGGTCGGGCAGCACATGGGCCTCGAAGGCGTCCAGGTGTTCGGCGCCCTGGCGTTCCAGTGTCACCTCCACCAGTGTGGTCAGCCCATGGCCGATCAGCGGGGCCAGGCGGTCGGGGTGCAGCAGCGCCACCTCGCGTTCGATCACGCCCGTTTCCCGCAGGCGCTTGATGCGCCGCAGGCTGGTGGGCGGGGACACGTGGGCCAGGGCGGCCAGGGCCTGGTTGTGTCGGCTGGCGTCGGTCTGCAGCAGCTCCAGCAGCCTCAGATCGGTGGCATCAAGGAATTCAGATTCCATAAATGTGTAGTTTGTGAAATAAAAACAAAAGCACAGCAAATGAAGAAATTATCAAGCACTGAATGGCATATATGTGAATGCCTATTTCTTTTTGCCGTGCCTACGATGCCCCCATACCAACCAATGGAGTGAACCAATATGTGCGGCATCGTGGCAGGGGTTTCGGGGCGTGATGTGGTGCCCGTTCTGGTCCAGGGCTTGCAGCGGCTGGAGTACCGCGGCTACGACTCCTGTGGCGTGGCGGTGCACAGCGAGGGGCTGCGCCGGGCGCGCAGCACGGCCCGGGTGGCCGAACTGGTCGAGCAGGTGAAGGCCGAGCACATCGCCAGCGGCACCGGCATTGCCCACACGCGCTGGGCCACGCACGGGGCGCCGGCGGTGCACAACGCCCACCCCCATTTCAGCCATGGCCCGGCGCACACCAGTGCCAGCGGTGCGGCCGGCCGGGTCGCCCTGGTGCACAACGGCATCATCGAAAACCACGACGAACTGCGCGCAGTCCTGCAGGCCAAGGGTTATGTGTTCGAGAGCCAGACCGACACCGAGGTCATCGCGCACCTGATCGATTCGCTCTACGAAGGCGACGTGTTCGCGGCGCTGCAGGCGGCGGTGGCGCAACTGCACGGCGCCTACGCGCTGGCGGTGTTCCACAAGGACGAGCCACATCGCGTGGTGGGCGCGCGCGCCGGTTCGCCGCTGATCCTGGGGGTGGGCGATGGCGGCAAGGAGCATTTCCTGGCCAGCGATGCCATGGCCCTGGCCGGCGTGACCGACCAGATCGTCTACCTGGAAGAGGGCGACCTGGTGGACCTGCAGCTGGGCCGCTACTGGGTGACCGACGGCCAGGGGCGCAGCTTCGACGCCGCGCAGCGCCCGGTGAAGACGGTGCAGGCGCACAGTGGCGCCGCCGAGCTCGGCCCCTACCGGCACTACATGCAGAAGGAGATCTTCGAGCAGCCGCGTGCGATTGGCGACACGCTCGAAGGCGTGAACGGTGTCACCCCCGAGCTGTTCGGCGACGGCGCCTATGGCATCTTCAAGCAGATCGACCGGGTGCTGATCCTGGCCTGCGGCACCAGCTACTACAGCGGTTGTGCCGCCAAGTACTGGCTGGAGGAGATCGCGCAGATCCCGACCCAGGTGGAGGTGGCCAGCGAGTACCGCTACCGCACCAGCGTGCCCGACCCGAAGACGCTGGTGGTCACCATCAGCCAGAGCGGCGAGACCGCCGACACCCTGGCCGCGCTGCGCCATGCGCAGGGCCTGGGCATGGCGCACACGCTGACCATCTGCAACGTCGCCACCAGCGCCATGGTGCGTGAGTGCCGCCTGGCCTACATCACGCGGGCCGGCGTGGAGATCGGCGTGGCCTCCACCAAGGCCTTCACCACCCAGCTGGCGGGCCTGTTCCTGTTGACGCTGGCGCTGGCCCAGGTGCGCGGGCGCCTGTCGGACGAGCAGGAGGCGGCGCACCTCAAGGCCATGCGTCATCTGCCGGTGGCCCTGCAGGCGGTGCTGGCGCTCGAGCCCCAGGTCATCAGCTGGGCCGAGGACTTCGCGCGCATGGACAACGCGCTGTTCCTGGGCCGGGGCCTGCACTACCCGATCGCGCTCGAAGGCGCGCTCAAGCTCAAGGAGATCAGTTACATCCACGCCGAGGCCTACCCGGCCGGCGAGCTCAAGCACGGCCCGCTGGCCCTGGTGACCAGCGCCATGCCGGTGGTCACGGTGGCGCCGAACGACGCGCTGCTGGAGAAACTCAAGAGCAACATGCAGGAAGTGCGGGCCCGCGGCGGCGTGCTCTACGTGCTGGCCGACGCCGACACCCGCATCGGAAGCAGCGATGGCATCCACGTCATCCGCATGCCCGAACACTACGGCGCGCTCTCGCCCATCCTGCATGTGGTGCCGCTGCAACTGCTGGCCTACCACACGGCGCTGGCCCGGGGCACCGATGTCGACAAGCCACGCAACCTCGCCAAGAGCGTGACGGTGGAGTGAGGCTTTCTTGGGGAACCGGCGGGTTTCGTTGACCACGCTTGGTTCCGGCCTGTCAGCTTCGGTGACAGAATGTTCCACACCAGAAGCCAGCGGCCCATTGCATGCCACAGGAATCACAGACAGGCGCAGACAGCGAAACCGGGAGGACCCTGAGCCGCAGGGCCCTGCTGACCTGTCTGGCTTTGGGTGCGGCGGCGCTGACCGCCTGCCAGCCGCCGCCCCAGGCGCCACTGAAACTGGGCTTGAACCCCTGGGTCGGCTACGACCCGATGGTGCTGGCGCGTGACCGGGGGCTGCTGGACGCGGCGCAGGTCAAGGTGGTGGAGCTGGCCTCCAGCTCGGAGACCCAGCGCCATCTGCGCAACGGCTTGCTCGACGGCGCCGCACTGACCCTGGACGAGACCCTGCGTCTGGCCGACGAGGGCGTCGACCTGCGCATCGTGCTCCTGCTGTCGACCTCGGCCGGTGCCGATGTGGTGATGGCGCGTCCGGACATCCGCAGCCCGGCCGGGCTGCGTGGCCGCTCGATTGCCGTCGAGCGGACCACGGTGGGCGCCCTGATGCTGCAGCGCCTGCTGCAGGTCGGTGGCCTGCAGCCGCACGAGGTGCAGGTTCGCAACCTGGAGGCCTCGCAGCACCTGGCCGCGCTGCGCAACGGGCTGGTCGATGCGGCGGTGACGTACGAGCCCCTGGCCGGGACCTTGCAGGCCGAAGGACTGCGGCCGGTGTTCGACAGCCGCCAGATGCCGGGCGACATCGTGGACGTGCTGGTGGTCCGGGCAGAGACGCTGTCGCGGCGCCAGCCGCAGGTCGAGGCGGCCGTGCTCGGCTGGCGCCGCGGGCTCAGTGCCCTGGAGAGCGATCCGCAGGCGAGTGCCGAGCTGCTGGCGGTGGGTGTCGACCTCACGCCCGCCGACTACCTCACCACGCTGAAGGGGCTGAAGTTCTATACCGATCAGGAGGGCCAGGCGCTCATGTCGGGCCGGCCGCGCGCACTGGGGCGGCAGTCGGAAAGTCTGGCCATCACCCTGGGCCTGATGGGCCTGATCAGGACACCGCCAGACTGGGCGCGGCTGCTGGACGAGGGCTGGGCCGACCGCCTGCAGGCCCTGGAAAGTGCACAGCCGTGATGCCGGCGCTGCGCCATGGTCTGCTGGGCATGTCCGGCCGCCGGCTGGTGCCCCTGCTGATCTTTCTGGTGGCCCTGCTGGCGATCGGCATCCGGTACCAGCACCAGATGGGGCGCATGACGGCCGAAGTGGAAGCGATCGAAGCCCAGCGGCTGCGGGACCGCCTGGGCATTGACCAGAACCGTCTCGACGTGCGCATGGGCATGTCCGACCCGCTGATGCTGCGCCGGATCGTGGGCGCACTGGGCCTGCACGATGGCATGGACCACGCCTATCTCGTCAGTCCCCAGAACGTGGTGCTGGCCTCGCTGTCGCGGGCCGACATCGGGCGGACGCTGGACGAGGCGCTCGCGCAGGTCGACGAGCGCGAGCGCCTGCGGGCGCTTTTCAACGGGCCGGTGCGCACCGGGATCGACATCTCGGTGGTTCGGGAGGCCTCGTTGCTGACCGGCTGGGTGACTTTGCTGGACGGACACCGTCTGGGAGTGCTCGTGGACATCTCCGTCCCTCTGGCGCAGCGCCGGCAGCAGGCGCAGCGGGAACTGGCCGTCGAGGCGCTGGCCGCGCTGGGTGTGGCGACCCTGCTGGCGCTGCTGCTGCACCTGATCTGGTTCCGGCGGGCCCAGAAGCTGGTCACGGCCCTGGAACACATGGGCGCAGGCGACCTCTCGGCGCGCGCGGGGCTGACCGGGGAGGATGAACTTGCGCTGATCGGACGCGCCACCGACCACATGGCCGGCCAGCTGGAGACCGACCGGGCCGTGGCCTTGCACCTGAGCGAGCTGGTCAACCGTTCGCCGCTGGTGGTGATCGAGTGGCGTCTGGCGCCTGGCTGGCCCGTGCACTATGTCAACGACAACATCCGCCAGTGGGGCTACGACCCGCACGCGCTGGTGGCGGGGGGCGTGCCGTTTGTCTCGCTGCTGCACCCGGACGATGCGGGGTGGGTCGGGGCCGAGGTGGACCGCTTCCTGGAGCACGGGCCGGACGAGTACCACCAGGAATACCGGATCCTCCGGGCCGACGGTGCCACCGCCTGGGTGCACGACCACACCCGCCACGAGCGCAACGAACTCGGCCAGGTGGTGCGGATCAGCGGCATCCTGCTGGACATCAGCGCACAGAAGGAGGCCCAGCAGGCCCAGCGGGAGCAGGCCGAGTTGCTGCGCATGTTCTACGAACTGCCCTTCCTGGGCATGGCGATCTCGTCGCCGACCGACAAGCGCTGGATGCAGGTCAACGACCAGCTGTGCGAGATCCTCGGTTACCCGCGCGAGGAGCTCCTGCGCAAGAACTGGGCCGAGATGACGCCGCCGGGCGACCTGGAGCGCAACGTGGCGCTGTTCGACGAGCTGATCGCCGGGCAGCGCAGCGGCTACCGCATGTCCAAGCGCTTCGTGCGTAAGGACGGGCGCATGGTGCACGCCGAAATCGACGTGCGCGCGGTCCGTGACGAGCGCGGACAGGTCCGGCAGCTGTTCGCCACCATCCAGGACGTGACCGAACGCCATCGGTACGAACAGACGCTGCAGCAGATGCAGGACCAGATGCTCAAGGCGCAGCGCATCGGCAACATGGGAAGCTGGACCATGGACCTGCGCAGGCGCACCTTCGTGGCGTCGCCGCAGGCGCTGGTGATCTATGGCACCGACCCCGGACGTCCGGAAATGACGCTGGAGGAAGCCGATGCCCTGGTGGTGCCGGAAGACCGGGCGCTGGTGCGGGAGGCCGTCCGGCGCGGTGCCAGCACCGGTGAGCCCAGCGACCTGCGCTGCCGCGTCCTGAACCCGGTGCGCGGTGTGCGCCACCTGCATGTGCGGGCCGAGTTCGAACCCGAGGACGGGCAGTTCGTGCGCTGCGTCGGCATGGTGGTCGACGAGACCGACCTGGTCGAGGCGCAGCGTGACCGGGACCGCCTGGTCTCGGTGCTGGAGGCGACCCCGGACATCGTGAGCATGGCCAATCCTCGGGGGGAGGTGTTCTATTACAACCGCGCCGGTTACGAGGTGCTCGGGTTGCCTGAGGACGCACCGCTGGCAGACGCGATCGGTCGCGTGCACCCCGAATGGGCGGTGCGGATCGTGAAGGAGCAGGGCATACCGGTGGCGATCGCACAGGGCCGCTGGCTGGGAGAGACGGCGGTGTACGGCGCGGATGGCCGCGAGATCCCGATGTCGCAGATGATTCTCTCGCACCACGGAGCCGACGGGCAGCTGATGTACCTGTCGACCATCCTGCGCGACATCTCCGAGCGCAAGGTGGCCGAGGCCGCGCTGCGCGAGCAGGGCCGGGTGCTGGCCGAGGCGCAGGAACTCTCGCGCATGGGCAACTGGCGCATCGACCTGCCGTCGCGTCAGGTGTCCTGGTCGAGAGGCCTGTTTCCGCTGCTGGGCTTTGACCCGGACGCCGACCAGGCCTCGATGGAGAACTTCATGGCCAGCATGCACCCGGACGACCGTCCGCGAATGCAGCAGACCATGCGGGAGCACCTCGCTGGCAAGGACGGCGACACCCGTGTGGTCGACCACCGCGTGGTGACGCCGGCAGGGGTCCGGTACCTGGAGACACGGGCGCGCCTGTCCTGCGACGGTCAGGGGAAGCCGATGCGCCTGTTCGGCACCACGATGGACGTCACCGAGCGGGTGCTGGCTTCGCAAGTGGTGACCGACCTCAAGGACATGCTGGAGCAGGCCGAAACGGTGTCGCTGCTGGGCAGCTGGGCCGGCGATGCGGAAACGCAGCGGCTCAATGTCTCGGCCCAGCTGTTCCGCAACCTGGGGCTGGAGCCGGCGGCCCGGCCGCCGACGGATGCGCAGTACCTGGACCGCATCCACCCCGACGACCGTCCCATGGTGATGGACGACATGCGGACCATCCGCGCCGGTGGCCCGCCCAAGGACTTTGTGTTCCGCACCAACCCCGCCCACGGCCCTGTGCGCTGGATGCGCCGGACCGCGCGCCGCATCGACCGGAGCGCCGAGAAGCTGCAACCGCGGTACATCGGCACCTTGCTGGACATCACCGAGTCGGTGCATGCCGAGGAGCAGCTGCGGCACATCAACCAGGCGCTGGAGCAGCGGGTGGCCGAGCGCACCGCGCAGCTGAGCCAGGCGAACCAGGAGCTGGAGGCGTTTTCCTACACCGTGTCGCACGACCTCAAGGCGCCGCTGCGCGGCATCGACGGCTACAGCCAGCTGCTGGTGGAAGAGTACGGGGACAAGCTCGACGAAGAGGGCCGGCACTTCGTGCGCCGCATCCGCCACGGGGTGCAGCAGATGGGCGCATTGATTTCCGACCTGCTGGAGTACTCGCGCATGGAACGGCGCGACATGGCCGCCGGGCCGGTGGCGATCCGGCCGCTGGTCGAATCGATCCTGGAGAGTTTCCATGCCGACATCGAGCGCCAGGGCGCACAGGTGCGGACCGGGCTGGAGGATTTCACGCTGGCACTGGACCGCGAGGGCATTTCGGTGGTGCTGCGCAACCTGATCGGCAACGCGCTGAAGTTCAGCCGGGACAGCAGCCCGCCCGTGGTCGAGATCGGCAGCTGCCTGAAAAACGGGTGCCGTGTCCTCTGGGTGCGTGACAACGGGGTGGGTTTTGACATGAAATACCACGATCGCATGTTCGGCATCTTCCAGCGCCTGCACCGGGCGGAAGAGTTTCCGGGCACGGGCGTCGGTCTGGCGCTGGTGGCCAAGGCTGTGCAGCGCATGGGCGGACGTGTGTGGGCCGAGAGTGCCCCGGGCGCCGGCGCCACCTTCTATCTGGAGTTCCCGCTATGAACACTGCCCTGCAGCCGCCCCCGATCCTGCTGGTCGAGGACAACCCGATGGACCTGGACCTGACGCTCCGGGCGTTCACGAAGAAGCGGCTCACCAACCATGTGCAGGTGGCGCGCGATGGCGAGGAGGCGCTGGCTTTCATGGCGCGCTGGGACGCGGGAGAACAGCTGCCGGCGGTGATCCTGCTAGACATCAACCTGCCCAAGGTCAACGGGCTGGAAGTGCTGCGCCAGCTCAAGGCGCACGAGCGTTTCCGCCGCATCCCGGTGGTGATCCTCACCTCCTCGCGCGAAGACCGCGACCTCACCGCCGCCTACGACCTGGGCGTGAACTCGTACATCGAGAAGCCGGTGAGCTTCAGCAAGTTCATGGAAGTGGCCGAGCAGATCGAGCTCTACTGGTGCGTGCTCAACGAGCGGCCCGGCCGGGCCTGATCAGAGGTCCAGCACCAGACGCGCGCTGCTGGCGCGCGAGCAGCACGGCAGGAACTGGTTGTTCGCCGCGCGCTCCTCGGGCGTGAGGTACTGGTCGCGGTGGTCCGGCACGCCGCTTTTCACCCCCGTCAGGCAGGTGCCGCAGACGCCCTGCTCGCAGGACATCGGAATGTCCAGACCGGCCGCCAGCAGCGCGGCCAGCGCGGTCTGGTCGGCCGCCACCGGGATCACGCGGCCGCTGCTCGCCAGCTCCAGCTCGAAGCCGCCGTCGCCCGCCGTGCCGGTGGGCGCGGCCGCGAAGTACTCGCGGTGCAGGCGGGCCTCGTCCCAGCCCTGGGCGCGGCCTTCGGCCAGCACCGCCTCCATGAAGCCGGTGGGGCCGCAGACGTAGAGATGGCTGCCGGCCGGCGCGCTGCGCAGCGTGGCGGCGAGGTCCAGCTTCTGCATCGCCGGACCGTCGTCGAAGTGGTGGTGCACTCGGTCCGCGTAGGGGGCGCTCGCCAGCTGCGCCACGAAGGGTGTGCGCTCGCGCGAGCGCGTGGCGTGGTGCAGCGTGAAGCCGCCGCCTTGTGCTGCCAGCTGCTCGGCCATGGCCAGCAGCGGCGTGATGCCGATGCCGCCGGCCAGCAGCAGGTGGTGCGGCGCCGAAGGGGCAAGTTCGAACAGGTTGCGCGGCGTGCCGATGTCCAGCACCGTGCCCACCTGCAGCTGGTCGTGCACCGTGGCCGAGCCGCCGCGCGAGCCGGCGTCGCGCAGCACGGCGATACGGTAGCGATGGGTTTCGCCGGGCGTGTTGCACAGTGAGTACTGGCGCACCAGGCCGCCGGGCAGGTGCACATCGATGTGGGCCCCGGCGCTGAAGGCGGGCAGGGCGCTGCCGTCCACCGGCACCAGGTCGAGGCTGCAGATGTCCAGCGCCTCGTCCTGGCGGGCCGCCACGCGCACACGGATCAGGGCGGCGGTCATGAAGCACCCCGTTCTGCGGCGATCACGCGCTCGATCACCTTGCGCGACTGCACGCCGCCGGTGTCGATGTTGAGCTTGAGCAGGGCGCGGTCCGGGAAGGCGCTGAGGTTCTTCTGCTGGCGCTCCAGCATCTCCAGGTCCTCCGAGAAGATCTTGCCCTGGCCCTCGCGGATCTGCGCGGTCAGCGCCTTGTCGCCCGGGTTGAACTTGCGCGCCATGCCCCAGAAGTAGTGCATCGAGGTGTTGGTCTCGGGCGTGATGAAGTCGATCACCTGGCTGTAGACCTTGTGTTCGGCCGGCGCGTCGTAGCCGCCGTGGCCGGCGTGGGCCACACCCACCTCGATGATCACGTGGCTGGGCGGCGTGAAGCGGCAGATCTGCCAGCGGTCCACCGGCACGTCATCGGCCAGGCCCTTGGCGCGCAGTGCGGCCTTCCAGAACGGCGGCGCAGGGATGTCGCTCATAAAGCGGCTGGTCACCACCTCGTCGCCGTTGACCGTGGTCTTGCAGGGCGTCTCGTCGATCTCCGGCTGGCCGATGCTGGTAGCGTGCACGTAGGTCTCGTGCGTCAGGTCCATCAGGTTGTCGATCATCAGCCGGTAGTCGGCCTTGACGTGGTAGAGCCCGCCGCCGTAGGCCCACTCGGGGTTGTCGTGCCACTCCATGTGCGGGATCAGCGCCGGGTCGGCCTTGTCCTTCTCGCCCGGCCAGACCCAGACGAAGCCGTAGCGCTCTTCCACCGGGAAGCTGCGGATGGCCGGGAAGCCCCCCACGCGCTGGCCCGGCATGGCCACCGTCTTGCCGTCGCAGCCCATCTCCAGGCCGTGGTAGCCGCAGACCAGTTTGCCCTCGCACACGTAACCCAGCGACAGCGGCGCGCCGCGGTGCGGGCAGAAGTCCTCCACCGCCGCCACCTTGCCCTCGTGGGCCCGGTAGAACACGATGGCCTGGTTGCAGATGGTGCGGCCCAGGGGCTTTTCGTCGATCTCGTCGGCCGAGCAGGCCACGTACCAGGTGTTGACGGGGAACATGCGGGTCTCCTTCGTGGGTGGTTTCTTCATTCAGTATGCTGAATGAAGTGCATTGTACGAACAGGGCGCGAGGAAAAAAAGACCCCGCAAGTCCGGGTTAACCCTGATCGGAAGGGGAGCCAGACTGTTCGTTGAGGTGCACGAACTTGCGCAGCAGGCGCAGGAACTCGTCCCGTTCGTGGGGCTCCAGCGGCTCCAGCAGGCGCGAGTACATCGGGTGCACGCGCGGCAGCATGTCGGCCAGCACCGACTCGCCGTCGGCGGTCAGGCGCAGGGCGCGCTGGCGCCTTGGCAGCAGTTCGCGCACGATCCAGCCCTTGGCATCGAGCCGGGTGGCGATGTCGGCGGTGGTCGAGGTGTCCAGTGCCACCCGGTCGGCCAGCGTCACCTGGTCGATGCCGGGCTCGGCCTTGAGCGCGCGCAGCACGGCGTACTGCACCGGCGTGACCTGCCGGCCGTGGGTTTCATGAAAGGTCGACACCGCGAGCTGGTGCGCGCGGCGGATCAGGTGGCCGGGTTCGGCCTGCAGCGTCAGGTTGGTCGGCGGGTCCGTGTTCACGTGAGGCTCGGCGGCTGTTGGATGCCGAGATCTTAAGCGCGCACCCGCAGCGAGGTGCAGAAACTCAACACGCGCGCAGGCGCGCCAGCGTCGACTCGAAGTCGGGGGATTCGACGATGGACAGGATGGCAAGCGCGTAGGAGGCCGCGGCGGCCTCCTGGCTGAACAGGCGACTGAGGGTGCCGGGCGCCAGCAGGCGGTTGACGCGGGTGCCGGGGGCGGTGGCGCGGATGTCTTCGAGCACCAGGGCCAGAGGCAGCGCTGGCGTGCCCTTGGGAAAGCCCAGGGTTTCGACGAAGGTCGGCGGTTCGACGGTGGGCTGGGCGGCCTGTGCGGCGGCCAGCCTCGGGTCCGGCTGGGGCAGGGCGCCGTAGGCGGACTCGGTGAACAGCTCTCGGGTCTGGGGGCGCATGGCGTGGTGGACGGTGGTCTGACGGTTCGGGAGCGGTTGCTGTCGCCATCTTGCCCGGTGTGCCAGCATGAATCACTGTCAGCACTGACAGGTTGTTGCGGATGCCGGCGGAAGCGCGAGACTTTCCGCACACGGTGCAACCCTGTGGCTGCCACGGGACTCGGCATGGTCATCGCGGCACGCGCGTGGCATCATGGTCCGGAGGTCCTGCAAGGGGCGGGGCCATTCGCTGGAGGCGAGCGCCATGCTGAACATCCTGATCCCGGTCGACGGTTCCTCCCACGCGCTGCTGGCGGTGCACCACGCGGTGCGGCTGGTGCATTCGGGGCTGCGGGCGCGCTTCGTGGTGGCGAACGTGCAGGAGAGCGCGACGCTGTACGAGATGGTGGTGGCGCACGACCCCGAGGTGCTGGAGAAGGTGAGCGAGGGCGCGGGGCTGGACCTGATGCGGCCGGCGGTGGCGCTGCTGGAGGCGGCGGGGCAGAAGGTCGAGAAGGAAGTGGCCAGCGGTGATCCGGCGAACACCTTGATCGACATCATCGAGCGGTATGGCTGTCAGGCGGTGATCATGACCGCTGGCACCGGCGGGGGCTTGCGGGCAGCCCTGCTGGGTTCGGTGACGCAGCACCTGGTGGACCACTCGCCGGTGCCGGTGACGGTGGTGCGGGAGCCGGTCGCGCCTTCCGAAGAAGACGAGTGAGCTGTTGTTCTCCGGCGGCCTGCCTTCGTACGTTGCGTTGTTGAGGACTCCCCCTCTTTGCGCCAACGGCGCCGGGTGACCACTCCGCTCATGTCCCCCGGACCGGCTGCGCCGGTCCTCCTCCTTTACTTCGCTGCGTGATCACCCGGCGCCGTTGGCGCCCGCACGACTGTGGACGAACCACCGTTGGCGAGCCTGCACGTGTATGCATGGCGGTGCATGGCGTTCTGCAGAGCGAAGTAAAGGAGGAGAGGGCCGCAGGCCGTCGGGGGACATGAGCGGCGCAGTGCGCCATGTGCCGCCGTGCCTGCGAGGTAGGTCCGAGAACCTCTTGGGAGGTTTTGCGAATTACGTTTAGAGAAACGTATTTACCAATACGAAATTCTGAGCTACAGTACGCCCCGGACCAAACCCCGGCCGGCCGACCCTGAAGCCGGTGCACCCCCCGCAGGAGACCGACCTCGATGGGCACCTACACCTACCCCACCTTTCCGTACCGCGCCCCCGCCGACCTCATCGCCGGCGCGCCGCAGCGCAAACCCCTGATCGTCATCGGCGCCGGCCCGGTCGGCCTCGCCGCCGCCATCGACGCCCGGCTGCACGGCCTGGACGTGCTGCTGTTCGACGAAGAAGACAGCGTCTCCTTCGGCTCGCGCGCCGTCTGCTACGCCAAGCGCGCGCTCGAAATCCTCGACCGCCTGGGCGTGGGTGACGCCATCGTCGACAAGGGCGTGAGCTGGAACGTCGGTCGCACCTTCCTGCGCGAGGAAGAGGTCTACCGCTTCAACCTCGTGCCCGACGCCGGCCACAAGCGCCCCGGCATGATCAACCTGCAGCAGTACCACCTCGAAGAGGCGCTGGTGCACCGCGCCACCGAACTGGGCGCCGACCTGCGCTGGAAATACAAGGTGGTGGGCGTGCAGCCCCTGGGTGACAACGGAAGCGAGGGCGCCCGCGTCAGCGTCGAGACGCCCGACGGCCACTTCGAGATCGATGCCGACTGGCTGATCGTGGCCGACGGCGCGCGCTCCAACGTGCGGCGCCAGCTCGGCCTGGACATCGAGGGCCATGTCTTCAAGGACCGCTTCCTGATCGCCGACGTGGTGATGAAGGCCGACTTCCCGGCCGAGCGCTGGTTCTGGTTCGACCCGCCCTTCCATCCCAACCAGAGCGTGCTGCTGCACAAGCAGAGCGACAACGTCTGGCGCATCGACTTCCAGCTCGGCTGGGACGCCGACCCCGAGGAAGAGAAGAAGCCCGAGAAGATCATTCCGCGCGTCAAGGCCATGCTGGGCGACGACCGCGAGTTCGAGCTGGAGTGGGCCAGCATCTACACCTTCCAGTGCCGGCGCATGAAGAACTTCCGCCACGGCCGCCTGCTGTTTGTGGGCGACGCGGCGCACCAGGTCTCGCCCTTCGGGGCGCGCGGCGCCAACTCCGGTTTCCAGGACACCGACGACCTGTTGTGGAAGCTGGCGCTGGTGATGAAGGGGCAGGCGCCCGAGGCACTGCTGGACAGCTACGACGCCGACCGCACCTACGCGGCCGACGAGAACATCCGCAACTCCACCCGCTCCACCGACTTCATCACGCCCAAGAGCGCGGTCAGCAAGCTGTTCCGCAACGCCGCACTGGAACTGGCGCGCACGCAGCCCTTCGCCCGCAAGCTGGTCAATTCGGGCCGCCTGTCGGTGCCTGCCTTCCTGGTGCAGTCGGCGCTGAACACGCCCGACGCCGACACCTTCGAGGGCAACATGGTCCCTGGCGCGCCGATGGACGACGCGCCGGTGCGCGTGGCCGGCTACGACGCCTGGCTGCTCGACCAGCTGGGCAACCGCTTCGTGCTGCTGGCCTTCGTGGACGACCCGGGCCAGCTGGAGCCGTCGCTGCGCGCCCAGGCCACGGCGCTGGCCGCCGGCCCGGTGCCGGTGGAGACGGTGCTGGTGACGCCGCATGGCGGTAACGCCGTCGGTTTCACCGTGCTGCAGGACCGCGACGGCCTGTTCGCCCAGCGCTACGACGCCCGCCCGGGCACGACCTACCTGGTCCGCCCCGACCAGCACGTGACCGCCCGCTGGCGCCGCTCCGACCTGGCCGCCGTGCGCGCCGCCCTGGCCCGCGCCACCGGACAGGGCCTGACCGCCGCGGCCGCCCAGCCCGAAGCCGTCGCCGCCTGAACCCCGAGGAGACATTCATGAGCCTGCAACTGCAACCCAACCTCGCCGAACCCGGCCAGCGCTACTTCCGCGACTTCACGCCCGGCGACGATTTCTACGAAGCCCTGATCGAGACCCACCGAGACCTCAGCGACGAACAGAGCCAGATGTTGAATGCCAAGCTGATCCTGTTGCTGGCGAACCAGGTCGGCGACATCTCGGCCCTGAAACAAGCCCTGGCCATCGCCCGTGAAGGCGTCTGAACCCGCACCCGACAACGGAACACCCACAGGAGAACCCCATGAACATCCGCAAGATCCACCACGTCGCCTACCGCTGCAAGGACGCCAAGACCACGGTCGAGTGGTACCAGAAGCACCTGGGCATGAACTTCGTGCTGGCCATCGCCGAAGACCAGGTGCCGTCCACCCACGCGCCAGACCCCTACATGCACCTGTTCATGGACGCGGGTGGCGGCAACATCCTGGCCTTCTTCGAACTGCCGAACTCGCCCGAGATGGGCAAGGACCCCAACACGCCCGACTGGGTCCAGCACATCGCGCTGGAGGTCGACACCGTGGCCGAACTCGAAGCCACCAAGGCGAAGCTGGAAGCGGCCGGCATCCCGGTGGTGGGCCTGACCGACCACACCATCTTCAAGTCGATCTACTTCTTCGACCCCAACGGCCACCGCCTGGAGCTGGCCGCCAACACCGCCACGCCCGAGATGATGAAGAAGCTCGACGACGTGAAGTGGGACATGCTCAATGAATGGTCCCAGACCAAGCGCGCGCCCAAGCACGCCGCCTGGATGCACGAAAAAGAACTGGCCGCCAGCTGAAATTGGGGGGTGAAAACCCCTCAAGTTCCGGTTTAGGTGGTCGAAAACCCGGAAGACCAGCGGAATTGTCATGGCCGCTGACCCGTTGAAAAGGGGGTTTTCCATGCTGAACATCAGTACCAGCCAGCCCGTGAGCTGGCCGACCGCGGCGCCCGTGACCGTGGCGCCGGTGCCTGCCGTGGCCTCGGTCGGGGCTGCGCAGCCGTCCGCCCGCGATCCGCAGGCCGATTCGGGCCGCGGTGGCCAAGGTGCGCGCGGCGGTGTTCCGTCACCGGTCCGCGGCGACCAGGAGCCGGGTGCTGGTGTGTCCACGGCCCAGCCGGCGCCCATCCTGCCCAACGGTCCCAAGGGCAGCGAACGAACCTCGCCCGCCGACAACCTGGCCGATGCCAGGCTGCGTGCCGAGCAGCGCCAGGAAGAAGAACAAAAGGCCCGTGAGCAGGCGGAGCAGAAGCCCCAGTTGCAAGAGGTGCTGGCCTCCGTGTGGAAGGCCAGCGCCGCCGTGGTCGAGGTGGTGCTGGGCCGAGAGCAGGCGGCGGACGCGGTCGATGCCGCCGCAGCCAGCGGGGCGCGGGACAGCGGGGCCGCGAACCAGCGACCCGTCGCCAACGATGCCCAGGTGGATCTGCCGGGCATCGAGGCCGTTCCTGCCGCGCTGCGCCGGGAACAGGCGCCGGTGGCCTACACCGAGCAGGGCGCCAGCACCTGGCAGTCCCTGGAAACCGGCAGCCTGCTCAGCCGCCGGGTCTGAGCCCGGCAACAGGGCTCAGGCCGCCTGCACCGGCTCGAAGTCGCGCAGGGCCTGACGGGTGAGGTTGGCTTCGCGCAACAGCTGCCGACCCAGTTCGGCCGGTACCGGGTCGTCGGTCTGGGTGGTGATGTGCTCGATCTGGGCCGATGTCCTCACCAGGGCGCGGAAGCCCATCAGCATGGCCGAACCTTTGAGCTTGTGGGCGTTGTAGCCGATGGCCTGGCGGTCGCCGGCGCGCAGGGCCTGCCCCAGCACATGCACCGTGCCCTCGGGTGATTCGAACAGGGTCTTGAGCAGTTCCTCCAGCGACTCCTGCGGCATCATGTCCTGGATCTCCCGGTAGGAGTCGGTGTCGACCAGACGCACCGCTGCGTGGCTCCGGTCGGGCAGGCGCACAGGCATTTCGTAGGAAGACAGCGGGAAGGGGCTGGAGGCTAGCAGCTCGGTCGGGCCCAGTTCTTCCACCGTCATGCCGGGGTCGTCCAGCAGGCCGCAGCGGCGCAGCGCCCGCTTGAGGTCTTCGGCCTGCAGCGGCTTGCTGGTGAACTCGTTCACGCCGACTTCCAGCGCCCGTTTGCGCGTGTCGTTGACGACATCGGCGGTCACCAGGATCACCTTGATCTCCGACACCGGGCCGTCGAGCCGGCGGATCGCCTCGGTGGTGGCCAGGCCGTCCAGCACCGGCATGTGGTAGTCCAGCAGCACCACGTCGAAGAGGTCGTGCGCCAGCAGCTGCAGCGCCTCCTGCCCGTTCTCGCAGAAGGTGGCCTCGTGGCCCATCTTCTCCAGCAGGATGCTCATGTACTTGAGGTTGATCGGGTGGTCCTCGGCCACCAGCACCCTGAGCTTGCGCTGGATGCTACCGATCACCGAGATCGGCTCTTCCTCCACCGGGGCCTTGGTCTCGGGCAGGTCCAGGTGCACGGTGAACACCGAGCCCACGCCCAGCTGGCTGCTGACCTCGATGTCGCCGCCCATCATGCGGGCCAGGTTGCGCGAGATCTCCAGTCCCAGCCCGGTGCCGCCGATGCGGCGGCGCAGCGAGTTGTCGGCCTGGTAGAACCGGGTGAACAGCCGGGAGACCGTTTCCTCGTCCATGCCCATGCCGGTGTCGCGCACGGTGAGCACCACACCGGTCTTGCCCGCGGGCGCACGGGTCAGCTCGGCGATCACGCTGCCTTCGCTGGTGAACTTGATGGCGTTGTTGATCAGGTTGAACATGATCTGGCGCAGGCGCGTGGCGTCGGCCTCCACCCAGCCGGGCAGGTCGGCCGCAGCGTAGATGTTCAGCTCCAGCCCCTTGTCGCGGGCGGCCACCTGCATCAGACCGTCGACCTCGTGCACCACGCTGGGCAGGTGGATCGGCACCACCGAGAGCTTGAGCGTGCCCGACTCCATGGTCGAGACGTCCAGGATGTCGTTGAGCACGCCCAGCAGGTGCATCGCGGAATCGCGCGCGGTGCCCAGGTAGTCGCGCTGCTGGTTGGTCAGCGAGGCGTCGTCCAGCAGGTTGAGCATGCCGAGCAGGCCCTGGAACGGGGTGCGGATCTCGTGGCTCATGTTGGCCAGGAAGATGCTCTTGCCATGGTTGGCGGCCTCGGCCTGGTCGCGGGCCTCGGCCAGTTCGTCACTGAGCTTCTGCAGCCTGGCGTACTGGCGCTGTTGCTTGCGGATGTGCTGCACCAGCAGGCCGACGAAGATCAGCATCACCGCGATCTGCGCCGCCGCCAGGCCGATCACCAGCAGGCCCTGGTGGCGCAGCTGGGCGTTGCGTTCGTCGACGAAACGGGCCACGGCGCGGTTGGCCTCGCGCGTGAGTTCGCCCATCAGCGGCTTGAGGTCCTCGATGGCGCGGTCCAGCAGGGCCAGCTTCCTGGGGCTGGCCGCCAGCGCCTGCGGATCGGCGAACAGCGGGTCGGCGATCTTGTTGAAGTCCTTGACCCTGGCCATGGTTGCGGTGTATTCGAAGGAGGCTTCGAGCAGGTCGCGGCGCGGTATCCTGGTCAGCAGGTCGATGCGGCTGAGGTAGACCTCGTAGCGCTCAAGGAGCTGGTTGCCGTCGATCGTGCCGGGCGCCTGGAGGGCGTCCATGATCGAGTGTTCGAGCCGGCCCAGCTCGCGTTCGAGCTGGTAGGCCTGCCACATGATCGAGTCGACCTGGTTGGTCGACACATCGTCGAGCATGCGGTACTGGCGCCACTGGATCCAGCCCAGTGGCGTCAGGGTGATGGCCAGCAGCAGCGAGATGGCCAGGGCCCACTGCCGACGTTGCCAGCGGGCCAGATTTGGCAGCGCGAGTGTCATTGGATGTCCAGGGCCTTGAGTTGCCAGATGGACCGCTCGTAGTACGTCGAGGTGCGCAGCTCGGCGCTGCTGTCGAACGGATACACCACAAACAGCGGGCCCTTCTCGCGCACCGGGATCGGCTTGTCGTCGATCAGGCGGGCGACGATCACCTGGAACTTCGCGGCGTCGGCCACGGGAATGGTGATCCTGTAGTCGTTGATGGCCACCGCGCCCACGTTGCTGCCGCTGGCCTTGACGGCGGCCAGCACGTCGGCCAGCAGCGGGCCGGTGAACTTCACCGGCCTGTCGAACCAGGGGGTGCTGGTGGTGAAGCTGTGCTGGGGCAGGGCCTCGATCATCTTCATGTCGAAGCGCGCCACCTCGCCGGCGTTCTTCGTGGCGATCTTGCCGCTGATGACGAGGATGGGGCGTTCCTTGGGGGCGTCCAGTGCCAGGGCGGCGCTGGAGAGGGCCAGCGCGCAGAGCAGGGCGCTGGCCGTGAAGAGGCGGCGGTTTTTCATGGAAGGACTCCGCGGATCGCGCGGGTGTGTGGGCAGGGGCTCAGATGCGGTGCCGCACCAGGGCGGGGTTGCTGGCCAGGCGGTTGAGCAGGGCTGGGGCGATCTGCTTGAGGGGCAGGACCTCGTGGGCGGCGCCGGCCTGGATGGCCATGCGGGGCATGCCGAAGACCACGCAGCTGGCTTCGTCCTGCACGTAGTTGTAGCTGCCGGCGTCCTTCATCTCGCGCATGGCCAGGGCGCCGTCGGCCCCCATGCCGGTGAGCATGATGCCCAGCGCGTTGGGGCCGAGCACGCGCGCGGCCGACTTGAACAGCACCTCCACCGAGGGGCGGTGGCGGTTCACCGGTTCGGTGTCCTCGACCACAGCCACGTAGTTCGAGCCGCTGCGGTCGATGCGCAGGTGACGCCCGCCGGGTGCGATGTAGGCGTGGCCGGGCAGGATGCGCTGGCCGTCGCGGGCTTCGGCGACACGGATCTTGCACAGCGAGTCCAGCCGGGCCGCGAAACTGGTGGTGAAGCCAGGGGGCATGTGCTGGGTGATCACGATCGCGGGCGAGTCGGCCGGCAGTGGCGTCAGCACCTCGCGGATGGCCTCGGTGCCGCCGGTGGAGGCGCCAATGCAGATGACCTTTTCGGTGGTCGACAGGCGCGGCAGCGGCGCCCGCGGCGCCTCGGCCGCGGCAGGTGTGGCCTGGGTGATGGTGCCGGTTGCGGAAGGCGCCGGGGCCAGGCGCCGGACATGCGCGGCCGCGGCGATGCGAATCTTGTCGACGATGTCACCGGCCAGCTCGTTGAGCCCGCTGGTGATACCGATGCGGGGCTTGGCCACATAGTCGACCGCGCCCATCTCCAGCGCACGCAGCGTGATGTCGGCACCCTGTTCGGTCAGCGTGGACACCATCACCACCGGCATCGGACGCAGCCGCATCAGGCGAGAGAGGAATTCCAGACCGTCCATGCGCGGCATCTCGACGTCCAGCGTGATGACGTCCGGGTTGAGCTCGCGGATCATCTCGCGCGCCACCAGCGGGTCGCTCGCGGCACCCACGCACTGCATGTCGGGCTGCCGGTTGATGATTTCGGTGAGCAGGCTGCGCACCAGCGCCGAGTCGTCGACCACCACCACTCTGATCTTGGCCATGGCTGTTCTTTCTGCGGTTCAGAACAGGTCCACCGAGCCGCCGGCGTTGGTCTTGGCGACCACCGCAGCATTGCCCTTGCGTTCCTGCGTTTCCAGCGTCTCCGGATGCGAGTGGGCCAGGCGCTTGACCATGGCCTTGCCCGTCGCCGGGAAGTAGCAGACCTTGCGCGGATGGATGTCCAGGACGTCCTTGGAGATCACGGCGATGCGTTCGGTCTGCAGGTAATCGAGCACGAAGGCGGTGTTGCGCTCGCCCACGTTCATGGTGGTGAAGCTGTGCATCACCTGGCCGCCGCCGAACACCTTGGCCTGCATGCTCTCGCGCCGGGCGCCGAGCTTGATCATCTCGTTGATCAGCAGTTCCATCGCAAACGAGCCGTAGCGGCCCGAGGTGTCGCCCGCGCCTTCGGGCAGCATGAAGTGGTTCATGCCCCCCACGCGGACCTTGGGGTCCCAGATGCAGGCTGCGATGCACGAGCCCAGAACCGTCATGACCATCATGTCGTCGGTGGTCACGTAGTACTCACCCGGCAGCACCTTGACGGTGTCGATGTTGAAGTGGTGGTCGCGGTAGAAGAAGGAGGCCTCGCCCGGCCTGGGCGCCCGGGTCTTCAGCGCATCCAGTGTGGACCTGGGCGGTGTGGCGGCTGGCGGAAGGACTGGCCGCTGGCCCGAACTGCCTGCGGCCTGAAGTCCCCCCGGGGGGAAGGCGCGAAGCGCCGCAGTGGGGCTTTCAAAGCCTTTCATAGACGGTCTTTCCCCGCAGCGTGAAGAGGCTGCGCGCGTCGCTGAAGTTTTCGGCGTGACCGACGAACAGCATGCCGCCGGGCTTCATCACCCGGTGGATGCGTTCGAGCACCTGGCGCTGGGTGGCCGCATCGAAATAGATCATCACGTTGCGGCAGAACACGATGTCGAAGGGCTCGCGGAACGGCAGATCGTGGATCAGGTTGACGGTCATGAACTCCATGTGTTTCTGGAGTTCGGGCTTGACGCGCATCAGACCGGCGTTCGCACCCTTGCCGCGCATGAAGTGGCGCTGCAGGCGCTCGTGGCTCAGGCCCTTGACGCCATCGGCCTTGTAGACGCCGCGCGCCGCAGTGGCCAGCACCTTGGTGTCGATGTCGCTGTTGACGATGTGGAAGCTGCCCGAGGCGCCCAGCGTCTCCGCCGCGGTCATTGCGATCGAATAGGGCTCCTCGCCGGTGGACGCGGCCGAGCACCAGATCTTCCAGTTGTGGGAGCGATTGGCCGCCAGCAATTCCTGCAGCACGCCGAAGTGGTGCTGCTCACGGAAAAAGGCGGTCAGGTTGGTGGTCAGGGCGTTGATGAACTCCTGCCACTCCGGCCCGTCGTGCTGTTCCAGCGCGTCCAGGTAGGTCTTGAAGCTGGTGTGGCCGGTCTCGCGCAGGCGTCGCGAGACGCGGCTGTACACCATCGCGTGCTTGCCGTCGTGCAGGCTGATGCCGGCCTTCTTGTAGATCAGCGCCTTGATGCGCGAGAAGTCGGCGTCGGACCAGACGAACTCGCGCCCCTGGGCCAGCGGACCGTCTTCGTCCAATGCAAAGGGTGGGGCCGTGACGGGAAGCACCGCAGAACCGGCTCTGCCGGGCTGCAGGTGCTGCCCCCTGGAGGGGGGCGTGCGGAGCGCGGCGGGGGTACTCATCAGTGCCTCGAGCGGCGCACCAGGCCCGAGGTGTCCAGGATCAGGGCGACCTTGCCGTCGCCCAGGATGGTGGCGCCCGAGACGTTGGGAACCTTGCGGTAGTTCGACTCCAGGTTCTTGATCACCACCTGCTGCTGCCCCAGCAGCTCGTCCACCATCAGGGCCACGCGCGATCCCTCGGCCTCCACCACCACCATGATCGGGCTGCCGCCGTGGAACTCGAAGCGCGGCACGCTGAAGATCTTCTCCAGCTCGATCACCGGCATGTACTCCTCGCGCACCTTCACCAGCTGCGCACCCTGCGCCACGGTGTTGATGTCGCCGGGGTTGATCTGGAAGGACTCGATCACCGAGGACAGCGGCAGGATGTAGACCTCGTCGCTGACGCGCACGCTCATGCCGTCCATGATGGCCAGCGTCAGCGGCAGGCGCACCTTGACGCTCATGCCGTAGCCCTCGGCGGAGTCGATCTCCACCGTGCCACCCAGCGAGAGGATGTTCTTCTTGACCACGTCCATGCCGACCCCGCGGCCGGACACGTCGGTCACCACCTCGGCGGTGGAGAAGCCCGGCGCCATGATCAGGTTCCACACCTCGGTGTCGGTCATCGTATCGGGCGCATCCATGCCCTTTTCTCGGGCCTTCCTGAGCAGCTTCTCGCGCGAGAGGCCCTTGCCGTCGTCGCGCACCTCGATCAGGATGCTGCCGCCCTGGTGCGAGGCCGAGAGCGTGATGGTGCCGTGATCGGGCTTGCCCCTGGCCAGGCGCTCCTCCGGCATCTCGATGCCGTGGTCGCAGCTGTTGCGGATCAGGTGGGTCAGCGGGTCGGTGATCTTCTCGATCAGGCCCTTGTCCAGCTCGGTGGCTTCACCGTGGGTGATCAGCTCGACCTTCTTGCCCAGCTTGCTGGCCAGGTCGCGCAGCATGCGCGGGAAGCGGTTGAACACCACCGACATCGGGATCATGCGGATCGACATCACCGCTTCCTGCAGGTCGCGGGTGTTGCGGTCCAGGTCGACCAGGCCGGCCAGCAACTGCTGGTTGGCGGTGCTGTCGAGCTCGCGGCTCTTCTGCGCCAGCATGGCCTGGGTGATGACGAGCTCGCCCACCAGATTGATCAGCTGGTCGACCTTGCTCACGGACACGCGCAGCGTGCTCGACTCCAGACCACCGGCGGCGGCCGGACGGGCCTCGGCGCGCGGCGCAGGCTTGGCCGCCGGAGCGGCTTGTGCCACCGGCACGGCCGGCGCGACCGCTGCGGGGGCCGCAGGCGTGCCCGGCGCGTCGTCGAAAAAGCCGAAGTCCCTGCCTTCACCGGTCGTTGGCGCGCCGGCTTCGGAAATCTGGATCTGCTCCTTGCTCACGTGGAAGGTGAACAGGTCCAGCAGGTCGCTGTCGCTGGAGCGGGTGAACACCTCGAGCGAACGGAACTGGCCGTCGTCGCGCGTCGATTCGATGCGTCCCAGACCGGCGATGTCGCGGAACAGCTCACCGATGCCGTCGGCCTGGGCCAGCTGGTCCAGCGGGCCGATGCGGATGGTCAGCTTGCGCTCGCCTTCGGCCAGTGCCGCGGCGGGCGCAGGGGTCGGTGCCTGCACCGGGGCTGCAGCGGCGGCGACCGGCGCCGGCGCCGGGGCGGCCACCGCGGTGCCATGGGCCAGCGCACTGATGCGCGCCACCAGCTCGCCCGTGGGCGGCGGCTCCACGCCCTGGCCCTGGTGGCGGGCCAGCAGCAGCTTGAGCGCGTCGGACGATTCCAGCAGCACGTCCACCATGGGCGGCGTGGGCTGCAGCTCGTGGCGGCGCAGCTTGTCCAGCAGCGACTCCATCTGGTGGGTCAGCTCGGCCACGTCGGCAAAACCGAAGGTGGCGGCGCCGCCCTTGATCGAGTGCGCGCAGCGGAAGATGGCGTTGAGCTCCTCGTCGTCGGCGTGTTCCAGGTCCAACGCGAGCAGCATCTGCTCCATCTGGTCCAGGTTTTCGCCGGCTTCCTCGAAGAAGATCTGATAGAACTGGCTCAGGTCGATGTTGCCACCGGCGGAGGAGTTTTCGTGGGTTGCTTCTGCCATGGGGCGCTCCTCAGCGGATCACTTTCTGGATGACCTCGATCAGGCGGCCCGGATCGAAGGGTTTGACCAGCCAGCCCGTCGCGCCCGCGGCGCGGCCGGCCTGCTTCATCTGGTCGCTGGACTCGGTGGTCAGGATCAGGATCGGTGTGGCCTTGAACTTGGCGCTCTCGCGCAGCTTCTTGGTCAGGCCCAGACCGTCCAGACGGGGCATGTTCTGGTCGGTCAGCACCAGATCGATGTGGTGGGACTGCGCCTTTTCAAGCGCATCCTGTCCATCGACTGCCTCCACGACATGAAAGCCTGCGCCAGTGAGGGTGAAAGACACCATCTTTCGCATGGAGGCCGAGTCGTCGACGGCAAGAATGGATTGCATGGGGGTTCTCCGTGGTTCGTTCGGATATCGGCAAACAGGTGCGTGTCTTTAGAACAGGTCGATGGAACCGGCGTCCATCTCGTTCTGGGTGACCGGACTGGGGCGATCGGGGGTCGGGTCCACGCAGATCGGCAGTTCGTCCTCTTCCGGCTCCATGGCCTCCTCGGCCAGCTTCCAGGCGCAGCCCTGCAGCACCTTGCCGGTGTGCACGATCAGCTGCGTGGCCATGTCGTGGAACTGGAGTTCGGTCACGGCCTGGTGCAGGCTGCGGCGGATGCTCAGCAGGTCGTCGTTCTCGTTGCCGTCCAGGTGGGCCAGGGCGTGGTTGGCGGTGGAAAACCGCTCCATCAGGTTGTCGGTGGCGTGGTCCAGCAGACCCTCCAGACGCTTGAGGTCGGTCATCGCCATGAGCAGGGAGTCCTGGAGATCGGCGACCAGGTTCACTGGCAGATTGACGGATGGCAAGGTCTGGGGCGTCATCGGCGGGTCCTTGTGGTCGGGCTTGAGGGTTGTTCTCGAGGCCGCTCCAGGGAGTTGGGGCAGTACAATTTTCGGGAACTGTGACAGGCTGTATCGGCAGAAAACGGCCCGAATTCAGCGCCATTTCGACCACTGCGAGCCGCATGCCCGATACCACCGCATCCCGTCCGGTCCGCATCCTCCACCTGGAGGATTCCCGCGTCGACCACGCCCTGGTCAAGTTCGCGCTGCAGAAAAGCGGGCTGAACCACGACATCCTGCTGGTCGACACCCTCGACGACTTCGAGCGCGAGCTGCGCGAGAATCGCTACGACATCGTGCTGGCCGACTACCACCTGCCCGGTTTCTCCGGGCTGGACGCGTGGGACCGGCTGCGGGAGATCGGACTGGACCTGCCGTTCGTCATCCTCTCGGGCGCCATCGGCGAGGCCGCGGCGGTCGAGGCCATGCACCGCGGCGTGAGCGACTACCTGCTCAAGGACAGCATGAACCGGGTGGCGCACGTCATCCAGCGCGCCATCGAGGTGTCCGAAACCCGCCGAGCCAAGGCCCGGGCCGACGCCGAACTGGCCGACTCCCAGCGCCGCCTGGCCGAACTGGCCGAACACCTGCAGACCAGCATCGAGCAGGAACGCGCCGACATCGCGCGCGAAATCCACGACGACATCGGCGGTTCGCTGGCCGCCGTCAAGCTCGACTTGGCCTGGATCGCCCGCCGCCCGGCGCTCGACCCCGAGGTGCGCCAGCACATGGACACCGCGCTGGAGATGCTGCAGCATGCCCTGGGCGCCAGCCAGCGCATCATGATGAACCTGCGCCCGCCCATCCTCGACCAGGGGCTGGTGGCGGCGGTGCAGTGGATGGCCACCGGCTTCGAGAAACGCAACGGCACCCGTGTCACCGTGCGCCGTTCGTCCGATCACATCGATGTGCCGCACGCGGTGCAGCTCGTGGCCTACCGCACCGCGCAGGAGGCGCTGACCAACGTGGCCAAACACGCCCGGGCCAGCGCGGTGGACATCGACCTGAGCGACCGCGAGGGCGTGCTCACCCTCGAAGTCAGCGACAACGGGCAGGGCCTGAGCGCCGAGGCGCTGCGCAAGGCCAAGTCCTTCGGCCTGCTCGGGCTCAAGGAACGCGCCGCCAAGGTCGGCGGCTGGCTGGACATCAGCAGCTCATCGCGGGGCACCTCCGTGATCCTCTCGGTGCCGCTCGATGACGATGACGGGAACCACCACCACAGGGACGAAGAACAATGATCAAGGTCATCTTGTGCGACGACCACGCGGTCGTCCGGCGCGGCATCCGCGACACCATCTCGGAAGCGGTCGACATCCAGGTCGTCGGCGAGGCCGGCAGCTACCCCGAGCTGCGCGAGCAGATGCGCAAGACCGAGTGCGACGTGCTGGTGCTGGACCTCAACATGCCCGGCCGCGGCGGGCTGGAGGTGCTGGCCGCGCTGCGCGAGGAGGGCTCGCCGGTCAAGACGCTGGTGGTCTCGATGTACCCGGAAGACCAGTACGCCATCCGCTGCCTGCGCGCCGGCGCGCGCGGCTACCTGAACAAGGCGGGCGAGCCGGCCGAGATGATCGCCGCCATCCGCACGGTGAACCAGGGCCGCAAGTACGTCACGCCCGAGGTGGCGCAGATGCTGGTGGACAACCTGAACGCCCCCGAAACCGAAGAGCTGCACGCCAGCCTGTCCGAGCGCGAGCTGCAGACCCTGCAGAAGATCGCCTCGGGCAAGAAGCTTTCGGAGATCGCCGAAGAGCTGATGCTCAGCCCCAAGACCGTGAGCGTCTACCGCGCGCGAGTGCTGGAGAAACTGCACCTGTCGAACAACGCGGAGTTGACGGTGTATGCGATTCGGAACAGTCTGGTGTGAGGTGGTGAGTTCCGACGACAAAGAGACTGCGCTTCCTGAGTTGCCCTATGGCGCGGAGCGCAATTGACGCACATGCCCTGCAGGTAAGAGCGTTGCTGGCCGAGTTATTGGCCAAAATTCCGGATCACTGAGTTGTGAGCAGGCGTATCAAGTCTGCGTGGGTGGTCTTGAAATAGAAACACCGCTTGCTCCTTCAAACGGGAAGGCAATCCCAAGCAGCTGCTCATCGGTCCAAAAAGTTGCCCATCAAATACTGATGCCTATTTCTGTAGGTGAGAGGCGATATCGGGCACCAGATAGATTTCTTCTCCGGCAAACACGTAATAATCGACTGAAGTCACTGTCCGTACCCGTTTGATCTCATGCATCACCGCCTTTAACCCGGGGCCCTTTACCAAGATCGCTTGATTGTAGATATTCGCCACGGTCGGTACTTCTTCAATGGCGCGGAGGGTGATTTTTCCTGGAGGCACCGCGCCGCGTTTTATGAGTGCCTTGGGAAGGGTTGTCGTCGCGTAGTCTTTTGGGGTGACGTATCTATTGTTGCGGTGTGGCTTATAAGTTGCACTCATGGCAAAGCGTACCGGGTCGAGCTGATCAAGGTCGAAATTCTTGTTCAGAATGATGAGGTAGATGGCGTCGTCCGTGGTGCTGATTTTCCTCCCTGCAGGAAGTGTTTCTATTGCAGCTTGTTGTTTCTTGGGTAATGAGCTTTCGGTAGGGGTTGCGTATTCTTTTTTCAAGCCACAGATGTCAAATGCATACAGATTGGGTCTGACCAGATTGGCGACATTAAAATGATTCATCCCTTTCAGTGATTTGACAGTTTCATCCGCCACACAGTGACAGAATTTTGTCTTTCCCAAATTGCCGTTGTCAAACTTCTGATGCTGTGAATAGACTCCTCCGCAATTGCCTAGCGAGTTTGCATGGATTTTCTCCGGCTGCAAGCATCTGGCGGCCTCATTCATCATGACACGGCTATACACTTGCAATGGGGGGTGGGAGGGGTTGTCACTGAATGCATCTTTGAATGTGGAGGTTATGCAATCGCAATCATATGCGATGCTTCGGTATTTGTCTCCCTGGCATCTGTTTCGTACCTTGTCCACCTCGTCTTCTGCCCAGGAAGCTGATGGAAATAGGAGGCCTACCATAAACAGGAGAAAGACAGCACTTTTCATTTTTTGACGCTCATTCAAATGTTTTTGGCAATCTGGATTTTGTGAATTTTCACAGTTTCCGGATATTTCTAGCTCCAGGTTGTATTCCGCTTCATTGCCTTACTCGCATGTCACGAGAGCAACAAAAGTCCGAAGTGGGTTGCCCATTTGGGTGGGCAGAAAATCACCACTTTCGACGTGTTCATCTGTGCCCTCAGGAAAGCTGGACTGATACGAACGGGTTATTTATTCAGTGTAAGTAGATGAAGCGTTAAGTCAACGATAAATCTGACCCAGCTCCGGTTGGGCGACTAACGGTATCCGCATCGCCGGCCCGTTCAATCACACGCGACAACTCGTTCTCCGGTGTGGGTCGTGCAGACACGTTGACAATCTGTGCATGCACCGCCGAACCGCCTCCCTCACACTGCTCGCCACCGCCGCCAGCCTGTTCACCGCCTGCAGCAAACCCGACCCGCAGACCGCGCTTGAAGCCGCGGTGCAGCAGTTGCAGGACCATCTCGAAGCCAAGGACAGCAAGGCCGTGCTGGCGATGCTGGATGCGCGGTTCAGAGCGCAGGACGAGTACGACGCCGAGTGGGCGCGCAAGACCATGGCGCTGATGTTCCTGCGCTATGCCAATGTGAAGGTGATCGCGGTCACGCGCAGCAGCCGCATCGACCCGCCGGGTTCGAGCATCGGCATCACCGAGGCGCAGGTGCTGTTCACCGGTGCTCAGGGACTGATTCCCGAACGCGCCTCGCCCTACTCGGTGCAGCTGCAGTGGGCGCTGGATGGTTCGGACTGGAAGCTGCGCGACCTGCGCTGGGAGTGAGCCGCGGGCTCAGCTTCCGGTGAACATGCCGGTGGCGAGCTTCATCAGCGCCACCACCGGGCCTTCGAGCATGGGCAGGGTGACGGCGATGCCCAGCAGGCCGGTGGTGAGGGTGAGCGGGAAGCCGATGGCGAAGGCGTTCATCTGCGGCGCCACGCGCGAGATGAAACCCAGCACGATGTTGACGAACAGCAGCATGCCGATCATGGGCAGTGCGATCCACAGGCCGTAGCGGAACACGACCGAGCCGAGTTCGTGCAGGCGCATGCGTTCGATGGCCTCGAACGCGCCGGTGCCGATCGGAAAGGTCTCGAAGCTGGCCACCACGGCCTGCAGCACCATGAGGTGGCCGTTGAGGACCACAAAGAGCAGCATGGTGCTGTTGCCGTAGAAGCGGCCGACGGCGCTGGTCTGCTGGTTGGTGGTGGGGTCGAAGAAGCCGGCGAAGTTCAGGCCCATCTGCAGGCCGATGATTTCGCCCGCCAGTTCCACCGCCGCGAAGACGATGCGCACCGCCAGGCCGATGGCCAGGCCGATCACCACCTGCTGCACCACCACGCCCATGGCCTGTGGGTCGGTCAGGCCGATCACCGGCTGGTCGGCCAGCGCCGCCTGGGCGCAGATGGCCACCAGCATGGCCAGCGCGACGCGGGCGCGCATGGGCACCGAGCGCGCCGAGAAGATGGGCGCGCTGGAGAACACCGCCAGGATGCGCAGGAAGGGCCAGAACACCGGCGCCACCAGCGCCATGATGTCGGCTTCGCTGAAGGTGAACATGGCGCCGCGCGAGCGTTCAGATCGCGTGGTTCGGAATGGCCAGAATCGTGTTGCGGATGAACTCGACCAGCGTGGTCATCATCCACGGGCCGGCGATCGCGAACACGGCGATGGCCGCGATCAGCTTGGGCACGAAGGAGAGGGTGGCTTCGTGGATCTGGGTGATGGCCTGGAACAGGCTCACCAGCAGGCCCACGCCGAGCACCACGGCCAGCACGGGCGCGGCCACCATGAGCACCATGAAGAGGGCGTTCTGGCCCATCGTGAGGGCGGCTTGGGGGTCCATGGGTTGGTCCTGTCTAGGTGGCAAAGGAAGCGGCAAGCGAGCCGAGCAGCAGGTTCCAGCCGTCGGCCAGCACGAACAGCATCAGCTTGAAGGGCAGGGCGACCAGCACCGGCGAGAGCATCATCATCCCCAGCGACATCAGCACGCTGGCGACCACCATGTCGATCACCAGGAAGGGGATGAAGATCATGAAGCCGATCTGGAACGCGGTCTTGAGCTCGCTGGTGACGAAGGCCGGCACGATGACGCGGAATGGCGCGGTTTCGGCCTTCACGTCTTCGGGCAGCTTGGCCAGGCGGGCGAAGAGTTCGAAGTCGCTCTGGCGGGTCTGCTTGAGCATGAACTCGCGCATCGGGCCCTGCGCGCGGTCCAGCGCCTGGTCGAACGGGATCTGGTTGCTGGTGTAGGGCTGGTAGGCCTCGTTGTAGACCTTGTCCAGCGTCGGCCCCATGACGAACAGGGTGAGGAACAGCGAGAGGCCGATGATCACCTGGTTGGGCGGGGCGGACTGCGTACCCAGGGCCTGGCGCAGCAGCGAGAGCACGATGACGATGCGGGTGAAGCCCGTCATCAGCAGCAGCACCGCGGGCAGGAAGCTCAGCGCGGTGAAGAACAGCAGGGTCTGGATCGGCACCGAGTAGCTGGTGCCGCCCGCGCCCTGGCCGACCACGATGGGCAGCGCGGCGTTGCCGGTCTGCTGCGCCCAGGCGGGCGCGGCGGCCAGCAGCAGGAGCGCCAGGCCCAGCAGGCGGGCGCGGCGGGGGTGTTCAGCGGTTCGCATCACCGTCCTTGCGGAACAGGGCCAGCCGCGCGGCGAAACCGGCGGGGGCGGGGGTGTGGCCCGGGGCGGCGGGCGCTTCGGTGGCCTCGGGCGGCAGCGGCATCTGGTGCAGTGCGGTGACGCTGCCCGGCGAGACACCGAGCACCAGGCAGACCGCCTGTTCGCCCTGGCCGACCTGCAGCGTGACCACGCGCTGCTGCGGGCCGAGCGCGACGCCGCCGAGCACCTGCAGGTGCGGGCCGGCGCGGTGGGCGGCGCCCGGCAGGTGGCGGCGGTAGCGTTGCAGCAGCCAGGCTATGCCCACCATGACGATGAGCAGCACGATGGCCGGGGCGGCGTTCTGGAGCATGACGACCTTCAACCCTTGGAGAGACGGCGCATGCGCTCGGACGGCGTGACGATGTCGGTCAGGCGGATGCCGAACTTGTCGTTCACCACCACCACCTCGCCCTGGGCGATGAGGTAGCCGTTGACCAGCACGTCCATGGGCTCGCCGGCCAGCGCGTCGAGCTCGACGATGGAGCCCTGGGCCAGCTGCAGGATGTACTTGATCGGCACCTTCACCCGGCCCAGCTCCACCGTCAGCTGCACCGGGATGTCCAGCACCATCTGGATGTCCTGCATGACGTTGCCCGCGGCGGTGGCAGGCGTCGAGGGGTGGTCGTCGAAGGCGGGTGCGCCGTCGTGGGCGCCGCTGCCGGCGCTGGCCACGGCCTGTTCTTCGAGGGCCTGGGCCCAGTCGTCGGCGACGGAATCGTTCATGGTGTCGGGGCTCTCAGTGGACATAGGGATCTCCTTGCCAGGTCTTGTCGGTGCTGCTGCTCAGCTTGCGGTCGATGCGCAGCGCGTACTTGCCTTTGTGCGTGCCGTACTGGCACTCGAACAGCGGCACACCGTCGACGTGGGCCTTGATGGCCGGGTTGCGGTCCAGCTCGATGAAGTCGCCGACCTGCATCGCCAGCAGCTGCTCGACGGTGGCATCGGTCTGGGCCAGCTCGGCCACCATCGTGACCTCGGCGGCCTGGATCTCCTGGCCCAGCAGCTTGACCCAGCGGCGGTCGACCTCGATGGCGTCGCCCTGCACGCTGGAATACAGCACGTCGCGGATGGGCTCCAGCGTGGCGTAGGGAATGCAGATGTGCAGCGAACCGGTGATGTCGCCGATTTCCAGCGTGAAGCTGGTGGACACCACGATCTCGCTGGGGGTGGCGATGGTGGCGAACTGGGGCTGCATTTCCGAGCGCTGGTAGGCCAGCTCGATCGGGTACACGCCGCGCCAGGCCTTCTTGTATTCCTCGGCCACCACCTCGACCAGGCGGTCGATGACGCGCTGCTCGGTGGGCGAGAAGTCGCGCCCCTCGATGCGGGTGTGGAACTTGCCGTTGCCGCCGTAGAGGCTGTCGATCACGCCGAACAGCAGGTTGGGTTCGCACACCACCAGGCCGTTACCGCGCAGCGGACGCACGGCCATGATGTTGAAGTTGGTGGGCACCGCCAGCTCGCGCAGGAAGGCGCTGTACTTCTGCACCTGCACACCGCCGACCGAGATCTCCGGGCTGCGCCGGATGAAGTTGAACAGCCCCAGGCGCAGGTTGCGCGAGAAGCGTTCGTTGACGATCTCCATCGTGGGCATGCGCCCACGGACGATGCGCTCCTGACTGGAGAGGTTGTAGGTGCGGACGCCGTCGGTGGGCGTGTCCTCTTTCTCGAGCTTCTGGCTCTCGCCGGTGACCCCTTCCAGAAGGGCGTCGACTTCTTCCTGGGAAAGAAACGAATCGGCCATGGCGTCAGGTCCCCCGGGTCACTGCACGATGAAACTGGAGAAAAGCACGCCCTCAAGCGGGCTGGGAGCGGCCTTTTTCTTCTTCTTGCCCTGGGCGGCGGGTTCGGCGCCCGGGCGCTCGTAGTCGTAGCCCATGACGTTGGAGATCTCGGCCATGATGTCCTGGATCAGGGCCTGCTTGCCGTCGGTCCGCAGCATCTGTTCGGCGGTGCGCTGAGAGACCAGGATCAGGATGCCGTTGCGGATGCTGGGCATGTAGGTCTTCATCTCCTCGCCGGTCTTGGCGTCGGCCAGCTGCAGCGTGATGCCCAGCTGGGCGAAGCGGTTGCCGCCCGGGTCGGCCAGGTTGACCACCATGCTGTCCAGCGGCAGGAAGGTCGGCGGGGTCTTGGGGTCGCGCAGCGGTGCGGCGTGCTCTTCCTCGGCCGTGAGTTCGGTGCCGTCTTCCTCGTCTTCGCTCTGCGCCTTCTTCAGCAGGAAGAGCGCCGTGCCCGCGCCGATCAGCGCCAGCACCACCACGCCGATGATGATGAACAGCAGCTTCCTGCTCTTGGGTTTGGCTGGGGCCTCGCCATTGGCGGGGGCGGCGGCAGCGACAGCAGACATGGACATCCTCCGGAAGAGCGCCCCGTGGGGGGCGGTGCCCGCCGAAAAGACCGGCGGGCTGTGGAGGAATTATTGGAGCCACCCCCCCCGGGCGTAGCCCTGAATAGCGCCGGAAAACCCCGCTATTCGCCGGCTCCGCGCGGTCCGGTTGGCGTTCTCAGACGAACAGGTCGAGTGGGCGGCTGCCGTCGCTGCGGGGCCGTGGCGTGGCCGGCACGGCGCTGCCGGCCGGTGCCGCCGCGGTGTCGGCACGGGCCGAAGGCGCGCCTGGGCGGGCGGGCGGCGTGGCCGGGCCGTCCTGCCCCTGCTGGCCGCGCTGATCGCTGACGCTCACGTCGCCCAGCTGGATGCCACCGCGCTGCAGCAGGTCGGCCAGCGTGCCCTCGGCGCTCTGGCGCAGCTCGGCGCGCGCCTCGGCGCTGTCGGTGCGGAAGCTCAGGTCCAGTTCCTGGCCGGTGAGCGAGAGCCGCACGTCGATGGCGTTCTCGCCGTCCTCGCCGATGCGCAGGCTGGCCTGGCGCAGGTGCGGCGAGGCGAAGCTGTCGAGCCGCTCTTCGGCCTCGGCATCGGCCTGCGCCAGCGCCTCGTCGTAGGTCTCGTCGCGTGCGTCGCTGCGCAGCTCGTCGCGGGTGTCGGAGCGGTCGCCGCCCTCGGTGCCCGCCTCGCCGCCGGTGCCGGGCTGGCCGGTGTGGTCGGCGCCGCCGGCCATGGGCACCGCGCCCTGCAGGCTTGCGGCCGCCAGCGGGGTGTCGAGCGAGGCGTCGTCGCTGACGGCCTGCGCAAAGCGCTGGTCGAGCGCGACCGTGCTGTGCAGCGGCAGCGCCGGCCCGGCGTCGATCCGCACCATGGTGCGCTCGGCGGCGGGGGCCGACTGGGCCTGCGTGTGGTGCCATTGCTGGAGCGCGCTGGTGCCCGCCATCTGCGCAGTGCTGCGCCAGGCGCCGGGCCGGGCGTTTGACGCCAGGGCGCTGTTGCCCGCGGCCGGTGGGCCGGCGTTGGCCGCCGAGAGCTGGGCCTGGGTCTGTTCGTCCAGTGCCTCGGGCTGGTCCAGCACCTGCATGCCCTGCAGCGCGTCTGCGGACGCGCCGTCGGCTGCCGCTGCCTGGGCGGGGGCTCCGGCGTCCGGGGTGGTGCCTGCCAGACCGCGGGCGCCGGGGGCGGCGGGTGCGCCAGCGGAGGGCAGGGCGGCCCAGGCCATCATGGCTTCCAGCTGGGCTTCGCCGGACTCCTCCGCAGGGGTCTCGGCCGTGTCCTGCACCAGCTCGGCGGCCACGCCTCCGTCTGCGGGCAGCGGGTCGCTGGCGCTCAGCAGCAACAGCAGGTTGGCGAACGGGTCGGCGCCGGTGTCCTGGCCGCCGGGTTTGCGGGTGCCCTGGGCGCCGTGGCGACCGGTGGCCTGTGCCGCCTGGGTCGGGCCGTTGGACGAGTGGTGCGAGGCAGAGGGGGCGGTGCTGCTCATGAACGGGCTCCGTGGGCGGCCGACAGGGCCTGTCGCAGGTGGATGGTCAGCGCCATCTCGTCGGTGGCTTTCTGTTCCTGGCGCATGGCGCGGTGTTCGATCGCCTGCTGCTTGCGCTCGGCGTACTTGCGCAGGCCGGCGACGTCGCGTTCGGCGGCATAGACCTGGGCCTGGGCGCGTTCGACCACCTCTTCCCGGCCGCGCTGCACCGCCTGCTGGAACTCGATGGCGTGGGTGATCTTCTCCATGAACAGGCGGTGGTGGTGCAGCAGGTTGGCGTCCACGCCGCCCGTGGTGCTGCGCTGCGCCCAGCGCTGCAGCGCCTCGTCGGCGTAGTTGCGCAGCTGGTTCATCTGGGCCTGCGCCGCCTGCAGTTCACGCTGGGCCTGGCCGAGCGCGGTGAGCGCGTCGTCGCGGCGCCGGGTGGCCAGGTCCACCACCTTGTGCAGGGTCTGCAGGTTGCTCATGCGTGGGTTCCTTCATACAGGTTGTGGTTGGCGTGCCCGCGCGCACCGCGGCCGTCGCGTGTGGGCTTGTCCTCCTGCAGCGCCACGGCCAGCTGCTGCAGGCTGTGCTCCATGGTCGCGGCTTCGCGCATGTCCTGCATCAGGAAACGCTGCAGGCCCGGGTAGAGCACGATGGCGCGGTCGGTCTCCGGGTCGCTGCCGGCGGCGTAGGCGCCCAGCTGGATCAGGTCGCGGCTCTTCATGTAGCGCGAGTAGTAGTTGCGGAACTTGCGCGCCAGCTCCAGGTGCTGCGGCGTGGCCACGTTGTGCATCACGCGCGAGGCCGAGGCCTCGACGTCGATGGCAGGGTAGTGGCCCGACTCGGCCAGCGCGCGAGAGAGCACGATGTGACCGTCCAGGATGGCGCGCGCCGCGTCGGCGATCGGGTCCTGCTGGTCGTCGCCTTCGGACAGCACGGTGTAGAAAGCGGTGATCGAGCCGACGCCGTTGAGGCCGTTGCCGCTGCGCTCCACCAGCTGCGGCAGCTTGGCGAAGCATGAGGGCGGGTAGCCCTTGGTGGCCGGCGGCTCGCCGATGGCCAGCGCGATCTCGCGCTGCGCCATGGCGTAGCGCGTGAGCGAGTCCATCAGCAGCAGCACGTGCAGGCCGTCGTCGCGGAAGCGCTCGGCAATGGCGGTGGCGTAGGCCGCGCCCTGCATGCGCACCAGCGGCGGCGCGTCGGCCGGCGCGGCCACCACGACCGAGCGCTTGCGGCCGTCCTCGCCCAGGATGTCCTCGATGAACTCCTTGACCTCACGGCCGCGTTCGCCGATCAGGCCGACCACGATCACGTCCGCCTTGGTGTAGCGGGCCATCATGCCCAGCAGCACCGACTTGCCGACGCCGGAGCCGGCGAACAGGCCCAGGCGCTGGCCACGGCCGACCGTGAGCAGGGCGTTGATGGCGCGCACGCCGGTGTCCAGCGGTTCGCGCACCGGGTCGCGGTCCATCGCGTTCAGCGGCGCCTGGTTCATGGGCTCGATGTCGACCTCGGTGATCGGCCCCATGTGGTCCATGGGGTGGCCGTGCGAGTCGACCACGCGGCCCAGCAGGCCGCGGCCCAGCGGCAGGCGCAGCAGCCCGCGGTCACCGGCCGATGGTGGCTTGTTGACCTGGCCCATGCGCGGCACCGGGCGGTAGGGCGCCAGCGGCGTCACGCTGGCGCCGCTGGCCAGGCCGCGGGTGTCGCCCGCGGGCATCAGGAAGGCGCGGTTGTTGGCGAAGCCCACCACCTCGGCCAGCACCGGCTCGCGCTTGCCGTTGGCGATCAGACACTGCGAACCCACCGGCACACGCAGGCCCACGGCTTCGAGCACCAGGCCGGCCAGGCGGGTCAGCGTGCCGCGCGTCTCCAGCGGCGTGTGCACGTTGGCGCCGATGCGCAGGTCGTCCATGTACTGGGCCCAGCGGCCGTCGGGTTCAGACATCGCCCGCCTCCGGGTTCCAGGGCGCGTCCATGCCGAGGTTGCCCAGGGCCCGTGTCCAGCGCTTTTCGATGGTGGCGTCGACCGTTGCGCCGGGGGTCTGCAGCAGGCAGCCTCCCGGGGTGATGGTGACGTCCGCCACGAAGTCGGGGGCGTTCTCGCCCAGGGTCTCCATCAGCGCGCCGCGCATCAGTGCGAGGTCGTCGGGGTGCATGCGCACGGTGGCGGGCAGGCCGTCCTCGACGATCTGCTCCAGCGCCTCGCCGATCACGGCGCGCAGGTGGACGGTGTTGCTCTGCAGCTCCTGCCGCACCACCTGGCGCGCGATGTCGCAGGCCAGGTCCAGGATCTGGCGGCCGATCTTCTGCTCGGCCGCGATCAGCTGTTCGGCCATGCCGTGCAGCATCTGGCCCATGCGCACCCCGGTTTCCTCGATGGTGCGGCGCATGGCGGCTTCGAGCGCGTCGCGCACCTCCTTGCTGCCGGTGTCGTGCCCGTGGGCGAAGCCGTCGGCGTAGGCCTGCTGGCGGGCCTCTTGCAGCGCTTCCTCCAGGGCCTTGTCGGGTTCGGGCTCGGCCTCCACCGCCGCCGCGACCGGGAGCGTGTCGCTGCCGTCCATCGACGAAAAGTGCCAGGCCGACACGCCGTCGATTTCTTCCCGCGGGATGAAGCGGGTGTGCGTGCTGGGCTTAGACGAAGCCTTCATCGTCGCCTCCTCCGATCGCGATCTGGCCCTCTTCGGACAGGCGCCGGACTATCTTCAGGATGTCTTTCTGCTGGTTCTCCACCTCGGACAGCCGGACCGGTCCGCGCGATTCGAGGTCGTCGCGCAGGCCCTCGGCGGCGCGCGAGGACATGTTGGCGAAGACCAGTTCGCGCAGTTCCGAGGACGCGCCCTTGAGCGCGATCACCAGCGACTCCGAGGCCACCTCCTTGAGCACCAGCTGGATCGACTTGCCGTCGAGCTTGATCAGGTCCTCGAAGGTGAACATCTTGTCCATGATCTTCTGCGCCAGGTCGGCGTCGAAGTTGCGGATCGCCTCGATGACCGAGGTCTCGATCTGGTTGCCCATCATGTTGATGATCTCGGCCGCGGTCTTGATGCCGCCCATCGAGGTCTTGCGGATCTTGTCGCCGCCGGCCAGCACCTTGTAGAGAACCTCGTTGAGGTCCTTGAGCGCGGTGGGCTGGATGCCTTCGAGCGTGGCGATGCGCAGCATCACCTCGTTGCGGGTGCGCTCGGTGAAGTTCTTCAACACGTCGGCGGTCTGGTCCGCTTCGAGGTGCACCAGGATGGCCGCGACGATCTGCGGGTGCTCGTTGCGCAGCAGCTCGGCGATGGACAGCGGGTCCATCCACTTCAGGCTCTCGATGCCGGAGACATCGCCGCCCTGCAGGATGCGGTCGATCAGCAGCGAGGCCTTGTCATCGCCCAGGGCGCGCCGCAGCACGGCGCGCACGTAGTTGTCGGTGTCGGACACCAGCAGGCTCTGCGAGGAGGCCACGGAGGTGAACTTCTGCATCACCTGGTCGACCCGCTCGTGGGACACGGCGCGGGTCTTGGCGATGGCCTCGCCCAGCTTCTGCACTTCCTTGGGGCTCAGGTGCTTGAACACCTCTGCGGCTTCTTCCTCGCCCAGTGTCATGAGGAAGATCGCGGCGTCCTGGATTCCCTGTTCTTCCATGATCGTCTTTCCTTGGCCGGCTTACGCCGGCGCTTCGCCGTTGACCCAGCTCTTGACGATGTTCGCCACCGCCATCGGGTTCTCCAGCGCCAGCCGCTTCGCGTCGACCAGGCGCTGGTTCTCGACCGGCATGGGCAGGCCCGGGCGCTCGGGTGTCTCGTCGAGCACCGCGTCGAGCTGGGGTGCCTTGGCCTTGGCCTTGTCCTCGATGCGTGGTGCCGCCGGGGCGCGCATCATCTTCATGCCCGGGCGCACCATGCCCATGAGGATCAGCAGCGCCACGCCCAGCGCGCCAACGGGCCAGGCCAGGCTGCGGGCCAGTTCCATGTTCTCGGGCTGCTTCCACCAGGCCACCGCCACGTCCTCGACCGGCTGGGGAACGTTGAACACGGCGTTGACCACGTTGACCGAGTCGCCCCGTTCCTGCTTGAAGCCGATGGTCTCGCGCACCAGGGCGGTCATCTGCTCCAGCTGCTCGGGCGGAATGGCGGTGGTGACGAGCTTGCCCGTCTTGTCGGTGACGCTGCGGTGGTTCACCACCACGGCGGCGGTCAGGCGCTTGACGGTGCCGCTGGCCTCGCGCACGGTGCGCACGGTCTTGTCGATCTCGTAGTTGATGACCGATTCGCGGCGCTGCGTGCCGGCCTTGTCGGCGTTGCTGGCCACACCCAGCGGCGCGGCGGCGCCGTTGATGGGGGCGGTGCCGGTGGCCGGCGGCTGGTTGGTGGTGGCGCCGGGCACGCCCGCGGGCTGGGCCTGGGCGGGGGTGCCGTCCTCGACGATCTGCTGGCTGCGCACAGCGCCGGGCTCGCCGCCCTGGTTGGGCCGGTGCTGCTCGGAGGTGGACTCGGCCAGCGAGAAGTCGATGTCGGCGCTGACCTGGGCCCTGACGTTGCCGGCGCCCACCAGGGGCTCGATCATGTCCAGGATGCGGCGGGTGTAGAGCTGTTCCACCTGCTGGGTGTACTGCAGCTTCTGGGTGTCGGCGCCCTGGGCCATGCCGTCGGGCGTGGCCGAGAGCAGGGTCCCGGCGTCGTCCACGACGCTGACGGCCTTGGGGTTCATCTCGGGCACGCTGGAGGCGACCAGATGCACGATCCCGGCGATCTGCGCCTTGTCCAGGGTGCGGCCGGGGTGCAGGGTCAGCAGCACCGAGGCGCTGGGCTTCTGCTGCTCGCGGAAAAAGCCGTTCTGGTTCGGCAGGGCCAGGTGCACACGCGCGGCCTGCACCGAGGAAAGCGACTGGATCGAGCGGGTGAGTTCACCTTCCAGGCCGCGCTGGAAGGTCAGGCGCTCCTGGAACTGCGTCATGCCGAAGCGGTTGGCCTCCATCAGCTCGAAACCGCTGACCGTGCCCTTGGGCAGGCCCTGCGAGGCCAGGCGCAGGCGGGTGTCGTGCACCTTGTCGGCCGGCACCATGATGGCGCCGCCACCCTCGGTGTACTTGTAGGGCACGTTCATCGTCGTCAGCTGCGCGATGATGGCTCCGCCGTCCTTGTCGCCCAGGTTGTTGTAGAGCACCTTCCAGTCGGGCTGGCGGCCCATGAAGAACAGGGCGATGGCGATCGCCAGCAGGCCGAAGGCGCCCAGGCCCATCTTGATCTTCTGCGCGCGGTCCAGACGTGAGAGTCCGGCGCTCAGCGCGTTGCGGTTCTCTGGCGCAAGGTCCATTTCGGCGACGGCAGTGCTCATGGCGGGGGCTTCGAAGTGGGTCGGCAAATGGGGGAATCTCCCCTGTTGCGACCGAGTATCCGGTCCCGCTCACCCCGGCATAGCCATGAAAAAGGCTGCCTTTGACCCCCTATTCCCGGCGCGCGGAAGGGGCCCGCTCACTAGCATCCAGTCCTGCACCCGTCAGAGTGAAAGGACACCGCCATGGACCTGCGAATCAATGCCCTGAACAGCCAGGCCGTCAACGGCATCGGCCGCCCTGCGGCTGCGCGCGGCGGCGCGCCGGCCGGCGTGGGCGGTGTCGGCAGCGGCTTTGCCGACAACTTCAAGACCGCCCTTCAATCGGTGAGCAAGGCCCAGAACGAGGCTTCCCAGCTGCAGAACGAAGTGCAGAAGGGCAACCCCAACGTGAGCCTGGAAGAGACCATGCTCGCGATGCAGAAGGCCCAGATCGGCTTTCAGGCCACCATGCACGTCAGAAACCGCATGGTCCAGGCCTACACCGACATCATGAATATGAGCGTTTGACCCCCCCGCGCCGCCTGCGGCGTCACCCCCCAGGGGGCGATGCGAGCGGCCCGGCGAAGCCGGTTCCGCCGCATCCTCGACGAACTTCCCTTCGTTGATCAATGGACTTGCTTTGCGTCCATCAATTGCTCGAGGTCGCCCAGCCAGGGTTCGGCCAGGCAGCGGATCTCGGCGTCGGCGCGCAGGATGCGCTGCATGATCCGGGCCTTTTCCTTGCGCTCGTCCGGTGCCAGCCGCAGGTTGCGCGACTTGTGGCGCAGCTGGGCGATCAGCACCGCGCAGGTGCCCTCCAGATGCACGATCTGGTCCCAGTCTTCCACCCGGGCAGCCTCCAGCATGCGCTGGCTGGCGGATTCGATGGCTTTGTAGTAGTCCAGCAAGCTGTGCTCCATGATCAGGCTCCACGGCCCGCAACGGGCTGCAGGTAGGCGGGGCCGGGGCCCCCGATGAGTTTCCACGACTGCGCCACGGGCTCGATGAGCTTGCTCACTTCTTCCAGCGCCGCGGGGTCGTTGCGCAGGTTGGCCTGGGTCAGCCGCAGCGTGCTGTAGCCGTAGAGATCGCGCAGGTTGGCGGCGATCTCGCCCCCTTCGCGCAGGTTCAGGCCCGCCTTGAGGCCCTCTTCCAGAATGCGCACCGCCTTGCCGAGCGCAGCACCCTTGACGGCGGTGTCGCCGCGCACCATGGCGCCGCGGGCTTCGGCGATCGACTGCAGCAGCGCGTCGAACAGCAGACCCACCAGGGTGTGGGGGTCGGCGCCCTGTACGCTGGTTTCGACGGCAACGCGTTTGTAGGCAGAGGCGGCGCGGTGGGTGGCAGAAGTGAACATGGTGTCGGTTCCTTGTTGCTGATGCCTTTTTTTATCGGCATCGGCAACCGGGACTGTAGTCACGGAAGTGTTCATTTGCGTCAGCTCTTGTTCCACAAAATGATCTGCTGGCTGACGAAGGCGCTCAGGCCATTGAGCGAGCCCACGGCGGCGTCCATGGCGTTGTACTGGGCCAGCAGGCGCTTCTCGGTGCGCGCAGCCTTGTCGTTGACGCGGTCCTGGTCCAGGGAGTTGCGCTTGATCGAGGCCTTCAGGGCATCGGTCTTGTTGGAGACCGTGCCGTCGGCGTCGATCAGGCCCTCTGCGAAGTTCTTGATCTTCCAGCCGAAGCCGGTCGCCGTGGGGTCGCTGCTGGTGGACGTGAACAGGGCCTTGAGGTCGTCCAGGTTGTCCAGCGCGGCGTCCATCTTGGTCGCGTTGATCTCCAGCTTGCCGCCGGATTTGAGCTCGATGCCGACGTCCGAGAGTCGGCTGTAGGGCGTGCTCGCAGACACCGATCGCATCATGCCGCGCAGGGCGTTCTGCAGGCCCACCGTGGTGGCGTCGCCCTGCAGCGGGCCGGCGGTCTTGGTGGCCTCGTCGTAGCGCAGGGCGCTGGTCAGCGTGGAGTTGAGCGTGTTGTACGCATCGACGAAGGCCTTGACGTTGCTGCGGATGGCCTCGGTGTCGTTGGTGACATCGATGGTCACCGGCGCGGTGGTCTCCTGGCTGAGCTGGATCGTCATCCCGGTGAGGGTGCCGCTGAGCGTGTTGCTGGCCGAGGTGACGGGCACGCCGTTGATCGTGGCCTGCGCGTTCTCGGCGTTCTGCGAGCGCGACATGCCGTTGGCATTGCCGACGCTGAAGGCCAGGCGCGAGAGGCCGGCGGCGTCCGTGTCGTCGCCGTCGTCGTCGGCGACCGTGATGCGGAAGGCGTTCTCCTCACCGGTGGCCTTGGAGCGCACCAGCAGGCGTTCGCCCGAGGCGTCGCGCAGCACGGTGGCGCTCACGCCGGCGTCGGAGTCGTTGATCTTGGACGCGATGCTGGACAGCGAGTCCTTGCCGGCGTCGATGTCGATGGTGACCGGCGTGCCGCTGCCGGCGGTGAAGCTGCTGCCACTCCACTGGCCGAGTTCGATGGTCATGCTGCCGGTGCCCATGGCGGTGCCCGCGGTCACGGCGGCCGAAGCGGTGGACTGGGCCTTGGCCAGGTTCTGCACCTCCATGGTGATCGAGGTGGCGGGCGCGCCGGCCTTGACCGTCACGCCGATGGCGGACGGGTTGGACGAGGTGGCCTTGACCGGGTCCCAGCCCGAGGCCTTGGACAGGTTGGCCGCGGCATCGCCCAGCGCCGACACCTGGGACTTGATGGTGCCCATGGTCGAGAGCTTGGTCTGCAGGGACGTGGCCTGCGTCTTCAGCTGGGTCAGGGGCGCCTTCTCCAGGGCGACGAGTTGCGAGACGATGCTCTGGATGTCCAGGCCGCTGCCGATGCCTGGTGACGAGATGGTGGCCATGGACGCTCCTTGTCATCCCCGACGGGATGTACCCATCGCACGCGGTCTGCATGCGATCGGTGCATGCCCCGAAAGACGACGCGACGGGGGCACCGGGGTGCCGCCGTCGCCGGTCGCCACACCCGCAGGTGTGGCGAAACGGTGTCGTGAATCAGCGCAGCAGGGACAGCACGCCCTGGGGCAGCTGGTTGGCCTGGGCGACCATGGCGGTGCCGGCCTGTTGCAGGATCTGGCCACGCGAGAGGTTCGAGGTTTCCACCGCGAAGTTCGCGTCCATGATGCGGCCGCGGGAGGCCGCGAGGTTCTCGGACGAGATCTGCAGGCTGGCGATCACCGAGTCGAAGCGGTTCTGCTTGGCACCGAAGGTGGCGCGGGCGGTCGTGATTTCGTCGATGGCGTTGTCCAGGTCGTCCATGGCGGCCAGCGCGCCGGAGCTGGTGGCGATGGCGCCGCCCACGACGGCCGTCACGCCCGAACCGGCGGTCAGGTCGGTCGTGTCGATGTCGATCTGGTCGGTGGTCACGTTGTCGGCGCCGACCTGGAAGGTCAGGGAGGCCGAGGTGTTCAGCAGGTTGGTGCCGTTGAACTTGGTGCCTGTGAGCACTCGGGTCACTTCCGCGGCCAGTTCCTGGTATTCCTCGTCGAGGTTGGCGCGGTCGTCGTCGGAGTTCGAACCGTTGGCCGACTGCACGGCCAGTTCGCGCATGCGCTGCAGCGCGTCGCCGATCTTGCCCAGCGCGCCTTCAGCGGTCTGCGCCAGGGAGATGCCGTCGTTGGCGTTGCGGATCGCCACGTTCATGCCCTTGACCTGCGCGTTCATGCGCTCGGCAATGGCCAGACCAGCGGCATCGTCCTTGGCGGTGTTCACACGCAGGCCGGAAGACAGGCGCTGCATCGAGGTGGACAGCGAACCGGTGGACTGGGCCAGGTTGCGTTGTGCGTTCAGGGACTGCACGTTGGTGTTGATGGTGCTCATCGTTAACTCCTAAAGTTGGACTAAGGTAATCCGGCATCGCTGCCAATCTCAACGCCCGTCTTTCGACGGGCCGCCATGACCGGTGCTCGTCGCTGCCAGCCGGTTGGCCCTCGGGCCGCTGACCGTCTCGCCGCGTTGCTTGCCGGACGACGAACCTTTTAGAAGTTCGTTGAGATGCTTTTCGGTGGCCCTGACATATTCTTTAGCCCCGCCCCATACCGGATCGGTGAAATAAGCAAGGGATGCACGTCCCTGTTCCGGCCTTAGTGCCGCTGCCCCGGCCGCAGAGGTGCGCGCTGGCGGGTGCTCGCCCGACACCAAAATGAGTACTTGGGTTGTAGGAAAAAATCCGACACGGTGTCGGGTGTGCGCCGACAGTGCGAACAGCCGTTTCCTGATTCAAGTTTTTTTACCGGCAGACACAATTACTCACATCAAGTCAGCAGATGTAGCAGCCCGCCAGCACCGCCGACCGATCTCTAGGAGAAACACATGGACAGCGAACAACTCTTGGCCGAAATCCGCGAAGCCAATCTGACCTACCTGATGCTGGCCCAGAACCTGATCCGCAAGGACCGCGCCGAAGCGCTGTTCCGCCTGGGTCTGACCGAAGAGGCCGCCGACCTGCTGGGCATGCTCTCGACCGCCCAGCTGCTCAAGATCGCCTCCACCAACATGCTGCTGTGCCGCTTCCGCGTGGACGACGACCTGGTGTGGAACCTGCTGACCAGCCACAACGTGAAGAAGGTCGACAACGCCACCACGACCCAGCTGCACGCCTCGATCCTGATGGCCGGCAAGTTCGCCGAGTCGATGGCCACGTCGGCCCACTGATCCCACCGGACTGAGCACGCACCATGGCCACCGCAAAAAGCATCCTCAACGAGTCGCGCGACATCGCCCGTGCCGTGGCCCTGATCCAGCTCGGTGCCCGCCTGCAGGTGCTGGAGTACGAAACCAGCCTGTCGTACGAGCGCCTGCTGCGCTTGTACAAGGAAGTGGCCGGCAAGAGCCCGTCCAAGGGCCAGCTGCCCTTCTCGACCGACTGGTTCCTGACCTGGCAGCCCAACATCCACGCCTCGCTGTTCTTGAACATCCACGAGTACCTCTCCAAGACCAGCGAGCTGGAGGAGATCGACACCGTGATCAAGGCCTTCCGCCTCTACAGCGAACAGATGCAGGCCAGCGCCATCGAGCCCCTGCTGTCCGTCACCCGCGCCTGGCGTCTGGTGAAGTTCGTCGACAGCGGCATGCTGACCCTGACCAAGTGCTCCTGCTGCGGCGGCCACTTCGTGACCGAACCCTACGAGAACGCCAAGAGCTTTGTCTGCGGCCTGTGCGAGCCGCCGGCCCGCGCCGGCAAGGGCAGCGCCTCGGGCGGCTTGCGCCTGCACTGAACGGGCTCTCCGTTCAAACCCTGAAAAGGACCCGTCTGCGGGTCCTTTTTGCGTTTCTGGCGGACCTCAATCGCCCCTAGAGTTGGACCGATAGGAAAGACAGTCGTTGGGGCCGTCTGCTCCAGGTTCCGCTTCAACTCAGGGTTCGGTCCATGTTCGTCATCATCGGCTTCGTGATCTCGATGGTCTGCATCTTCGGCGTGTTCATCATGCACGGGGGCAACATCGGCGTCGTGCTCACGGCGCTGCCGTTCGAGCTGATCACCATCTTCGGCGCCGCCATCGGCGCCTTCCTCATCAACAACCAGATGAAGGTGGTCAAGGCCACGCTCAAGGGCTTCGGCCAGTGCTTCAAGGGCAGCCGTTTCACCAAGGCGCGCTACATGGAGCTGCTGGCGCTGCAGTTCGACATCCTGCAGAAGGCGCGCAAGGAAGGCCTGATGGCCATCGAGCAGGACGTGGACAACCCCGAGCAGTCGCCGCTGTTCAAGAAGTACCCCGTGATCTCGGCCGACCACCACCTGGTCGAGTTCATCACCGACTACCTGCGCATGATGGTCTCGGGCAACCTGAACGCCCACGAGATCGAGTCGCTGATGGACGCCGAGATCGAGACCCACCACCAGGAGGCGCACGCCCCGGTGGCGGCCATCGCCCGCCTGGCCGGTGCGCTGCCGGCCTTCGGCATCGTGGCCGCGGTGCTGGGTGTGGTGAACACCATGGGTTCGGTGGGCCAGCCGCCGGCGGTGCTGGGCGGCATGATCGGCTCGGCCCTGGTCGGCACCTTCCTGGGCATCCTGCTGGCCTACGGTGTGTTCGAACCGCTGGGCGGCCTGCTGGAGCAGAAGACCGAAGAGGCCTCCAAGGAATTCGCCTGCGTCAAGACCACGCTGCTGGCCTCGATGCAGGGCTATGCGCCCTCGACGGCGATCGAGTTCGGCCGCAAGGTGCTGTTCTCCGATGTGCGCCCTTCGTTCTCTGAGCTCGAGAACCACGTCAAAGGGAAGAAGTGATGGCCGACGGCAAGAAGCTTCAGCCCATCATCGTCAAGCGCGTCAAGAAGGGCGGTCATGCGGCCCATGGTGGGGCGTGGAAGATCGCCTACGCCGACTTCGTGACGGCCATGATGGCCTTCTTCCTGCTGATGTGGCTGCTGGGGTCCACCTCCTCCGGCGACCTCAAGGGCATCGCCGACTATTTCTCCAACCCGGTCAAGGTCACGCTGCTGGGCGGCAGCGGCACCGGCAACAGCGACTCCGTGCTGCCCGGCGGTGGCCAGGACCTCTCGCGCCGGCAAGGCCAGGTCGACACCGGCGACGCCGAACGCGCGGCCAAGCTCATGGGCGCGCAGATGGCTCGGGCCGAACTCGCCCGCCGGGACGCCCTGCGCCTCGACGCCCTGCAGACCAAGCTCAACGAGTTGGTCGAGAACAACCCCGCGCTGTCCGAGTTCAAGTCGCAGATCCGCATGGAGAAGACCGCCGACGGGCTGCAGATCCAGATCGTCGACGACCAGAACCGCCCCATGTTCGACGTCGGCAGCGCCATGGTCAAACCCTATATGCGCCAGATCCTGCGCGAGATCGGCGGGGCCATCGGCGACATCGACAACCGGCTCGCGCTCTCGGGCCACACCGACGCCACGCCCTACGGCAGCGGCGACCGCGGCTACAGCAACTGGGAGCTGTCGGCCGACCGCGCCAACGCCTCGCGCCGCGAGCTGGTGGCCGGCGGCCTGCCCGACAACAAGCTCGCTCGTGTCGAGGGCCTGGCCTCCAGCCGGCTGCTGGACGTCAACCAGCCCGACGCACCGATGAACCGGCGCATCAGCATCCTGGTCATGACCCGCGAGGCCGAGGAGCGCATGGCACCCATCGGCGACGGCACCGCGCTGCGCCCGCCCGCCACCGAGGCGCCCGCCGGGCCTGCCGCAGGGGCCGTGCCGGCGCCACCGGCCGGTGCAGAAACGGCCGTTCCCCAGGCCGAACCCCTCGTCGCGCCGGTGCGCCAGATGCCGCTGGGCCTGCCCGATCTTCAGAAACTGGCAGAAGTGCCGAAACCCCGGGAAGAGGCTGGGCCAGTCAAGCCCCGCTAACCGCCACTGTTTCCTGACAGGAGACCCCACCATGTCCACCCCGATGAAATTCCTGATCGTTGACGACTTCTCCACCATGCGCCGCATCGTGCGCAACCTGCTCAAGGAGATCGGTCACGCCGACGCCGACGAGGCGGAAGACGGGGTGATCGCGCTCAACAAGCTGAGGAACGGGTCCTTCAACTTTGTCGTCAGCGACATCAACATGCCCAACATGAACGGCTTCCAGCTGCTGGCCGAGATCAAGAAGGACGAGGCGCTCAAGCACCTGCCGGTCCTGATGGTGACGGCCGAGGCGCGCAAGGAAGACATCGTGATGGCCGCACAGGGTGGCGCGGCGGGCTACATCGTCAAGCCGTTCACCAAGGCCACGCTGGAAGACAAGCTCGCCAACATCTTCAAGAAACTCGGCCTCTGAGCCCAGCGGGAGTTCCCATGTCCACCAGCAACAGCCCGGGCAATCCGGAAATGTTCCAGCAACTGGGCTCCATCACGCGCCAGCTGCACGACGCCCTGAAGGAACTGGGGTATGCCGACAAGCTCAAGGGCACGGTCGACCAGCTGCCCGACGCCCAGAGCCGGCTCTCCTACATCGCCCGCCTCACCGGCGAGGCGGCCGAGAAGGTGCTCAACCACGTGGACGGCGCCAAGTCCGAGCAGGAGGCCATCGCCGAACGCGGGCGCCAGCTGACCTCCACCATTGCCGCGGTGCCGGGTCTGGCCAGGGCCATGCCCGAGCTGCTGAGCTGGTCCAGGGACGTGGTCGAGCTCAGCGAGAAGAGCGACGCGCGCCTGACCGAGATCATGATGGCGCAGGACTTCCACGACCTCACCGGCCAGGTGATCAACCGGGTGGTGCAGCTGGCCGCCACCATCGAGGAACAGCTGCTGGCCTTGCTGCTGCAGTCGGCGCCCGCTGGCGCCCCGGGCCAGGACAAGGCCTACGACATGAGCGCCCTGCAGGGGCCGGTGGTCGACCCCGAAGGCCGCACCGACGTGGTGGCCGACCAGAAGGACGTCGACGATCTGCTGGCTTCCCTCGGATTCTGAGTTTTCAGTTTTCGCGCTGGGGGAATAGGGCGGTGCTTCACCGCCTTTTCACGCATTCATTTCGGGGGCCGACTTCCACAATCTGACTCAAGTTTTCCTGAGTCAGACCGATGTCCTCCTCCCAAGACAAGAACCTGCCGGCCACCGCGCACCGCCTGAAGAAGGCGCGCGAGGAGGGCCAGCTGCCGCGTTCGAAGGAGCTGTCCAACCTCGCGGTGCTGGGCGGGGGCGCGGTGCTGCTGATGCTGCTGCTGCCGATGGGTTTTTCCCGTCTGCAGGCGGCGCTGGCCTCGCAGCTGCGCTTTGACCACGGTGCCCTGCTGCAGCCCCAGCTGCTGGTCGAGCGCCTGCACGACAGCCTGGGCCTGGGTCTGGTGGTGTTCCTGCCGCTGGGCGTGGCCACCCTGGCGCTGGCGGTGTTCGCTGCCTTCGCCTCGGGCAGCTGGACGCTGACCACCCACACCATGGCCCCGGACCTGACCCGGCTCAGCCCCCTCGCCGGGCTGGGGCGCCTGTTCTCCAAGCAGCAGCTGTTCGAGACCGCCAAGCTGGCGGTGATGACCGTCATCGTCGGCTTCGTCGGCTGGAAGTTCCTCTCTTCGCACATCGCAGGCTTCGCCAGCCTGCTGCTGCAGCCGCTGGAGGGCGGCCTGGGCCAGCTGGCGCAGTGGATGCGCACCGGCGTGGGCATTCTGCTGGGGGTGGTGACGCTGTTCGCGCTCATCGACTTTCCGATGCAGAAGTTCCTGCACGCCCAGCGGCTGCGCATGTCGCGCGAAGAGGTCAAGCAGGAACACAAGCAGAACGAAGGCGATCCGCATGTCAAGGGCCAGCGCCGCCGCCGCCAGCGCGAGCTGGCGCACCGCATGAGCATCGGCGCCGTGCCCAAGGCCGACCTGGTGGTGATGAACCCGACCCACTATGCGGTGGCGATCCAGTACGACGACGCCACCATGAGCGCGCCGCGCGTGATCGCCAAGGGCGCCGACCTGCTGGCCCTGCGCATCCGCGATGTGGCCAAGGATCACAAGGTGCCGGTGCTGCAGTCGCCCATGCTGGCGCGCGCGCTCTACGCCCACGCCGAACTCGACCAGGAAATCCCTTCCGCCCTCTACACCGCGGTGGCCCAGGTGCTGGCCTACGTCTACCAGCTCAAGGCCGCGCTCGCCGGGCGTGGCGCCATGCCCGGCGCCGCGCCCGATCCGCAGGTGCCACCCGAACTCGATCCGCACTGGAAGCAACCGCCGACCCGGGGAGCCGCTGAATGAACGCCCAAATGAAATTCCTGCAACAGTGGTTCGGTCGCCACGCTGCGCTGGCCCAGGGCCTGGCCGCCCCGATGCTGGTGGTGCTGGTGCTGGCCATGATGGTGCTGCCCCTGGCCCCCTGGGTGCTGGACACCTTCTTCACGCTGAACATCGCGATCGCGCTGGTGGTGATGATGGTGGCGGCCTACATGCGCGCGCCGCTGGACTTCTCGGTCTTCCCCACCGTGCTGCTGCTGACCACGCTGCTGCGCCTGTCGCTGAACGTCGCTTCCACCCGCGTGGTGCTGATGGAGGGCCACACCGGCCCCGGCGCCGCCGGCGCGGTGATCGAAGCCTTCGGCCACTTCCTGATCGGCGGCAACTTCGCGGTCGGTTTCATCGTGTTCGCCATCCTGGTGGTGATCAACTTCGTGGTGATCACCAAGGGCTCGGAGCGCATCGCCGAGGTCTCGGCCCGCTTCACCCTGGACGCCATGCCCGGCAAGCAGATGGCCATCGACGCCGACCTGGGCGCCGGCCTGATCAACGAGCAGGAGGCCAAGCGCCGCCGCGCCGAGGTGGGCGAGGAGGCCGAGTTCTTCGGTTCCATGGACGGTGCCTCCAAGTTCGTGCGCGGCGACGCCATCGCCGGCATCCTGATCCTGTTCATCAACATCATCGGCGGCCTGATCATCGGCATGGTCCAGCACGGCCTGTCGGCCGGCGAGGCGGCCGACAGCTACATCCTGCTGGCCGTCGGCGATGCGCTGGTGGCGCAAATTCCTGGCCTGCTGATCTCGGTGGCCGCCGCCATGGTGGTCTCGCGCGTGGGCAAGGAACAGGACCTGGGCGTGCAGATGGTCGAGCAGATGTTCATGTCCTCGCGCGTGCTGGGCATCACCGCGGGCGTGCTGTTCCTGCTGGGCGTCGTTCCCGGCATGCCGCACCTCGTGTTCCTGGCCTTCGCCGCGGCCATCGGCGGCCTGGCCTGGTGGCGGCTGCAGGAAGAGCGCCGGCCCAAGCCCACCGAGCAGCCGGCCGCACCGCCCAGCGACGGCGAAGCCACCTGGGACGACCTGCAGCCGGTCGACCTGCTGGGCCTGGAGCTGGGCTACCGCCTGATCGCCATGGTCGACAAGAACCGCCAGGGCGACCTGCTCACCCGCATCAAGGGCGTGCGCAAGAAGTTCGCGCAGGAGGTGGGCTTCCTGCCGCCGGCCGTGCACGTGCGCGACAACCTCGAACTGCGCCCCAGCGGCTACCGCATCACCCTGCGCGGCGTGGTGGTGGGCGAGGGCGAGGTCTTCCCCGGCATGTTCCTGGCCATCGACCCGGGTGGCGTGGGCACGCCGCTGATCGGCACCCCCACCAAGGACCCCGCTTTTGGCCTGCCCGCGCATTGGATCGACGAGAAGCAGAAAGAGAACGCGCAAATGGCCGGTTTTACGGTGGTTGATTCCGAGACCGTGCTGGCGACCCATCTTTCACACTTGATGCAAGTCCAGGCCGCCAAGTTGCTGAGCCGGACGGAGACCCAGGACCTGGTCGAACACGTGACCCGCCTGGCCCCGAAACTGATCGAAGAGGTCGTGCCAAAAATGGTTCCCGTCGCCACCTTCCAGAAAGTGCTGCAGCTGCTGCTGGAAGAGTCGGTGCACGTGCGCGACATCCGCACCATCATCGAATCCCTGGCCGAACACGCCGGCAGCACCTCCGACCCCGTCGAGCTGGCCCGCCGTGTGCGCACCGCGCTGTCGCCGGCCATCGTCCAGCAGATTTACGGCGGTTCGGTCAAGGAACTTGAGGTCATCGCGATCGAACCCGGCCTGGAGCGCCTGCTGATGCAGGCCCTGACCGGCAACGGCGCCGGCGCGCTGGACCCCGGTGTGGCCGAGACGCTGAGCAAGTCCGCCGCCGAAATCGCCAACCGGCAGGAAGAGCGGGGCGTGCCCGCCTGCCTGCTGGTGCCCGACGCCATCCGCACCGCGATGGCCCGCCTGCTGCGCCGCGCCGCGCCGCGCCTGCAGGTGCTCGCCCACAGCGAGATTCCTGAAACCCACCTTATCCGTATCGGCCCGATTCTTGGGGAGCTTGCAGCATGAACATCCAGCGATTCACCGCCCCGACCTCGCGCGAAGCCATGGCCAAGGCCCGCCAGGCCTTTGGCGACAGCGCCGTCATCCTCTCCAGCCGCGCCACCGACGGGGGGTTTGAAGTGATGGCCGCCGCCGAAGAAAGCCTGGCGCCCGTGGCCCAGCCCGGTTCGCTGGCCAGCCGCGCCGAGGAGCGCATGCCGGCCATCCGCACCCGCCGCGCCGATCCGCCCGCCTTCCGCGACTCGGTGCAGGAAGACACCGAGCAGATGGCCATGAGCACGCTCTCGTTCCAGGAGTACGTGCGCGAGCGCATGCTGCGCAAGCGCCGCGCCGCCATGGACGGCGAGGGTGCCGGGGACAGCGCACCGGCCGCCCGCGAGAGCGCCGCGCCCCGCGCCCCCGCCGCCCGTGTGCAGGCCCCGGCCGAGCGCCCCGCGCCGGTCCGCCTGGCCATGCCGCAGGCCCCGATGGCCACGCCCGAGCCGGCCCCGATCCGCACCCGTCCCGCCGCACCGGCCCCGGCCTGGTCCGACAGCGAGGACCTGCAGCAGCGCGCCGCGTCGGCCAGCGAAGGCCGCATGGCGGTGGAGCTGTCGGCGCTCAAGGACATGATCGAGGAGCGCTTCAACACCCTGGCCTGGCTCGGTTCGTCCAAGCAGAACCCGATCCAGTCCACGATGATGCTCAAGCTCATCCGCGCCGGCTACTCGCCCGCGATCGCCCGCGCCGTGCTCGAACGCATGCCGGCCGACACCGGTGCCAGCCAGGCCGTGCGCTGGGTGATGGACACGCTCACGCGCAACCTGCGCACCGCCACACCGGGCAGCGGCCTGTGCGACGAGGGCGGCGTGGTCGCCCTGATCGGCGCCACCGGCGTCGGCAAGACCACCACCGCCGCCAAGCTCGCCGCCCAGTGCGTGCGCCAGCACGGCGCCGCCAGCGTCGGCCTGATCACCCTGGACACCTACCGCGTCTCGGGCTACGAGCAACTGCGCGCCTACGGCCGCATGCTGGGTGTCGTCGCCCACCTGGCGCACGACCGCGCCGCGCTCAAGGACCTGCTGGACCTGCTGTCGAACAAGCGCATGGTCATCATCGACACCGCCGGCCTGGGCCAGCGCGACCAGCGCATCCAGGAAATGCTGGACGTGCTGGACATGCCCTCGGTCAAGAAGGTGCTGGTGCTCAACGCCGGCTCCCACGGCGACACGCTGGACGATGTGCTGACCTCGTTCAAGTCCAGCGGTCTGCACGGCGTGGTGCTCTCCAAGGTCGACGAGGCCGTCAAGCTCGGCCCGGCCATCGACGCCCTGGTCCGCCACCAGGTGGTGCTGCGCGGCGTGGCCAACGGTCAGCGCGTGCCCGAGGACTGGCAGAACCCCGACGCCGCCACCCTGGTGCGGGTGGCCATGGGCACCGAGGGCAAATCGGCCTACGACCCGGTCGCCACCGACATGGGCTTCTACTTCTCTCAGGCCTCCTCGCGCGGCATCCAGCTGGGGGCTGGCCATGTTTGAAGCCGGCCTCGACCAGGCGGCCGGCCTGCGCGCCCACACGCTGCGCCAGGGTCCGGCCCTGCTGGCGGTGGCCAGCCCGGCCCAGCCCGCCCTCGCCTACGAACTGCTGTGCCACCTCTCGGCGCAGCTCAAGGCACAGGGCCGCCTGCCGGTGATCCTGGACGGCACCGCCACCGAAACCGCCGAGCGCCGCAGCGGCGACGGCAGCCACCCGGGCCTGCTGCACGCGCTGAACGACCCCGCGATCTCCGGGCTGGGCCATGCGGCCGACGGCCATGAGTGGCTGGTGATGCCCGCCGCCCAGGGCCTGCGGGCGCTGCAGCGCACCGCGCTGACCGCTGGCGGCACCGTGGCGCTTTCGCGCCTGCTGGCCCCCTTCACCAGCGGCACCCTGCTGCTGTTCTTCGCCCCCGCCCACGAGCTCTCGCCGCTGTGCAGCGACCTGCAGGCGCGTGTGGTGGTGCCGGTGCTGCCCCATCCCCAGGCGGCCATCGACGCCTACGGCGCGGTCAAGCTGCTGCACATGGCCGGTGCCCGCCCGGTGCTCGCGCCCATGGCCAGCGCCGACCCCGGTCAGGCGCCGGACACCGTGCTGGCCACGGTCTGCGACTGCGCGGACCGGCACCTCGGCCTGGACCTGGAGCGCTGGAGCGAGCCCGTGTGGGCCGCCTGCGCGCAGGAACACGCCCTGACCCGGCCCCAGCGGCTGGACACCTTCCACGGTCTGCGCGACAACCGGTTTGCCGCCACCGGGCCGTCCCCTGTGGGCGCGATGCCCTCACTCTGGAGTTGAACGACATGTACACCGCCAAAGGCACCCTCAACCGGGACGACCAGTTGCGCAAGTACAGCCCGCTGGTGCGCCGCCTGGCCCATCACATGATCGCCAAGCTGCCGCCGAGCGTGGAGGTCGACGACCTGATCCAGGTCGGCATGATCGGTCTGACCGAAGCCATCGCGCGCTTCGAGCCCTCGCAGGGCGTGCAGTTCGAGACCTTTGCCAGCCAGCGCATCCGCGGCGCCATGCTCGACGAGCTGCGCGAGGGCGACTGGATGAGCCGCGGCTCGCGCAAGAGCCAGAAGGACATCGAGCACGCCGTGCACCGCCTGCAGCAGAAGCTGCACCGCGCGCCGATGGAGAGCGAGATCGCCGCGGAGCTGGGCATGAGCCTGGCCGACTACCAGCACATGCTGGCCAAGGTGCGCGGCACCCAGCTGGTCTACCTGGAAGACATCAGCGGCCGGGACGACGACGACGAAGGCTTCCTGGACCGCCACATGGGCGACGATGAGGCCGACCCGTCGAGCCTGCTGCAGGACCAGCGCATGCGCATGGCCCTGGTGGAGGCGATCAAGAACCTGCCCGAACGCGAGCAGCACATCATGTCCATGTACTACGAGCACGACATGAACCTCAAGGAGATCGCGGCCGTGCTGGGGGTCACCGAGTCGCGCATCTGCCAGCTGCACAGCCAGTCCATCGCCCGCCTGCGCACCAAGCTGCGCGAGCACTGAGCCGACCGGTCGCCACCGCCAAGGACCCCCCATGTTCGACGCCGAATTCCCCCGCCTGAACCGCATCGAGCAGCTGCTCCAGAGCCGCGATCACGCCGCCCTGGAGACCCTGGTCATCGAAGAGATGCCCAAAGGCCTGCTGAGCGAGCCGACGCTGGACGCCGCCCGCGTGCTGCGCCAGAACGCCACCGTCGTCTTCCTGGCCTCGCTGGCGGTCGAGAACCTGCCCAAACCCTTCCGCTTCCAGGCCTGGCTGGCGGTGTACCAGTCCATCGTGCGCGGTGAGCCCACCGCCGAGCTCGGCGCGCTGCCCGGTCGCCATCCGCTGCGCCTGATCGCCGAAGCGGTGGTCCGCAAGACCGCGATCGATGCCGCCGCGCTGAAAAAAGGCCACGGGCTCCTGGAAGACTGGTGCCACGCCGCCGAACTGGCCATCGACCAGCTGCGCCTGGATCTGGTGGAGCAGATCGTGCGCGAGCTGGTGCGCCGCAAGCCCGGCGTGCAGGACTGGCTGCGCTTCACCCAGGTGCTCATCGCACGGCACAACCACATTCCCCAGACCGCCGACACTGGCGCCCTGGGCCGCGCCTACAGCTGCATCCGCGACCACCTGATCGCTCGCCAGCCCGCGGTCGACAAGGTGCGCAGCCGTCTGGCGCTGTACGTCAGCCAATGCCACTTCAAGGCGGGCAACTACTCCGCTGCCATCGAGGCGGCCCAACTCGTGACGGCGGAGAAACAGCGCATCCACGCCGCCTTCGACATCTCGCGCTCGCACTGCTTCCTGGGTGACCTGGACCAGGCACTGGTCTGGCTGGACCGGGTGGTTGAGCTGATCTGTGCACCGCAGGGTCTGGCCCAGACCTCCCAGCCGGAACACCCGATCCGCACCGGCAAAGCATCCCCATCGGCCAAAAGGTCGCGAACCTTCGATCCGCAGCAGGCCTCCAGGGCACTGGTGGCCTTGCAGAATGCGCTGGAACCCGTCGGCAAGAAGGCCTTTCTGGTGTCGGGCACGCTGTTGGGGTTTCACCGCGAAGGCGGTCTGCTGGCGCACGACAAGGACATCGACGTCGGCATCATCGGCTGGGAAGACCAGTACGAGGTGGTCAACGCGCTGCTGCAGAGCGGCCAGTTCGGCATGGACCTGAGGCGCCTGCACGGCCGCAAGACCTACCACATTCCGGTGCGCCACATCGGGACCGGGGTGTGCATCGACATCTTCGTCTACCACGAGGAGGGCGGGAAGCTGGTGACGGGTGTCCAGTCCGACTTCGGCTACCTGCAGAAATTCGCCTTCACGCCCTTCGGTCTGCACAAGACCGGCTTCCTGGGCATCGAGTTCTACGTGCCCGACGACATCGAGCGCAACCTGGCCGAGAACTTCGGCAACTGGCGCCAGTCGGACCCCGACTACATCTCGCACCTGCAGTCGCCCTCGACCGTCGATGTCGGTGGCAAGGTGTTCCAGATCGTCGGCCGCATCCGCGCGCTGGAGGCGATCAACGAGGGCAAGCTCGAGAAGCTCTCGCGCGTGATCCAGATCATGACCGAGCACCAGGACCGCCCCGGCGGCATGTCGGCGCACACCCTGGAACTGCTCCAGACGGCCTACGACCAACGAACCGTTGCAGAGGTGGCGTGATGAACGATTTCGCTTTTGTCCTGCTCGCCGGTGGCAGCGGCACCCGGCTCGATTCCCCGATTCCCAAGCAGTTCATCCGCGTGGCCGGCAAGACCATCGTGGAGCACAGCTTCGACGCCCTGCACAGCTACGCGCCCGAGGCGCGCATCGTGATCACCGTGCCGGCCGACGCGCTGGAGATGGCGCGCAAGCTGTTCAGCGGCACCAGGGCCGAGGTCATCGTCGGTGGTTCATCGCGCCAGGCCTCGGCCTGGGCGGCGCTGAAGTACCTGCGCGCCGATCCGCCGAAGAACGTCATCCTGCACGACTCGGCGCGGCCCTTCCTGAGCCACCAGATCATCCACGACGTGGTCGATGCGCTCGAATCGCACGAGGCGGTGGATGTGGCCATCAAGACCAGCGACACCATCATTGTCGAGCGCGACGGCTTCATCCAGAACATCCCCAGGCGCGACCACATCTACCGCGGCCAGACGCCGCAGGGCTTCCGCTACGGCGCCCTGGTCAAGAGCTACGAGGAGATCGGCCCCGAAAAGATGGGCGAGTTCACCGACGACTGCGGCATCTACATGGCCTGCCACCCGATGGGCCAGGTGCGCATCGTCAAGGGCAGCTCCGAGAACATCAAGATCACCGACTCGGTGGACCTGGTGCTGGCCGACGAGCTGTTCCGCATCCGCCAGCAGCAGCTCGCGCCCAACCTCAACGGCCTGGACCTCAAGGGCAAACATTCCGTGGTGTTCGGTGGCAGCGCCGGCATCGGCAAGGCCATCGTGCAGATCCTTGAAGAGGCCGGCAGCACGGTGCACAGCGTCTCGCGCCGCACCGGCTGCGACATCGCCGACCACGACCAGGTCGAGGACACCTTCGAACGCCTGATGAACGAGTGGGGCCGCATCGACCACGTGGTCAACGCCGCGGGCCTGCTGATCAAGAGCCCGCTGGAGCAGCAGTCGCCCGCCGACGTGGCCCAGCAGGTGTCGGTGAACCTGCTCGGCTCGCTCAACGTCGCGCAGTGCGCGCACGCGCCGCTCAAGGAGTCGCAGGGCATGCTGCTGCAGTTCTCCTCGTCCTCGTTCACCCGCGGCCGCGCCGACTACTCGGCCTACTCGGCCTGCAAGGCGGCCATCGTCAACCTGACGCAGGCGCTGTCGGACGAATGGAAGGACGACGGCATCCGCGTCAACTGCATCGTGCCCGGCCGCACCGACACCGGCATGCGCCGCAGCAACTTCGCCGGCGAGGACCAGCGCACCCTGCTCAGTCCCTACGAAGTGGCGCTGGCCTCGGCCAAGCTGCTCAGTTCCAGCGACACGGGCGTGATCGCCCGCGTCTGACACCACAACCATTCATTCCGTACCGTGGAGAACCCCATGAGCCAATGCCCCGTCTGTGGCGGTGAAGAAGACATCGTCGCCCACACCTGCCGCGTCAAGCCGTACCAGGGCAAGACCATGCGCGGCCACCAGTGCCGCTCCTGCGGCCTGATCCGCTACCCCGAGAACCTGGGCAACTACGTCAAGATCATTGCCCGTCAGTCGTCCGAGGCTGAGCTGCGCGAACTGCGCAACGCCAACGACGAGCGCCCGGGCCGTGAGTTCTACATGGCCGAGATGGGCATGGAGATCGTGAGCAAGCACAACGCCAGCGTCAGCTTCTTCGGCTCGGGCCTGAACACCGACCACCTCTGGCTCAAGCGCGCCTACCCCGAGGTGCAGACCAAGCTGGTCGACCTGGAGAACATGCAGGAGGCCGAGAACTTCGAGACCATCGCCGAGGCCACGCCGTCGGACGTGGTCATCGCCTCCGAGGTGATCGAGCACTTCACCGAGCCGGTGGCGCACTTCGAGTCGTTGCTGCGCCTGCTCAAGGACGACGGCGTCCTGATCTGCAGCTCCAACATCTACGACGGCAGCAACATCGCCCTGCACCAGTACCCCTTCGTGCCCGGTCACGTGGCCTACTGGACGCCGCTGTCGCTGATCAAGGTGGCGGCCGACCACGGCTGTTTCGTCGATTTCCGCACGCCCGAAATCGGCCTCACGCGCGGCGGCCCGCGCAAGAAGTACATCATCTTCTACAAGCGCACCGAGACCTTGTTCCGCATGAGCAACTACTTCGGCACGCACATGCACGCGCCGTCCGAGAAGGCGTGAGCCCTGCCGCCCGCCGGCGCGGGGTGCCCAACAAAAAACCGGCCTCGGCCGGTTTTTTGTTGGGGAGCGTGAAAGGAAACGGGGTCTGCGCTCAGGCCGACAGGTAGCCGTGGCCTGCGCCGCCGGTGGAGGAGTTCTGGCCGGCGAGGCGGCCGTAGGTGCCGGTGGCCTGCTGGGGCAGCAGGCTCTGCACCGCGCGCTGGCTCTGGGCCTGGGCGCGCAGCACGGCCTGGCGCAGCAGACCGAAGCTGTGGGCGGCCTGCTGCATGTCGTCGCGCAGGCGGCTGCCGGGCACGCCGAAATCGGCGGTGCGCGGGGCTTTTTTCAGCACCTCCTGCACGTGCTGGCTGGCGCGTTCGACGGCCGGGGCATCGCCTTGCAGCAGCGCCTTTTCCAGCCCGTCCAGGCCGACCTGCAGGGCGGCAATCCAGGGGTGGGGCGAGGTGCGCTGGGTCATGGCTTGCTCCTGGGGGAGAAAGATCAGCCGCGCTGTGCGCCGGTGTTGGCGCTGAGCATTTCGGCGGCGTTGGACAACATCTTGTCGGCGATGGCCTCGGCGTTGACTTTGAAGCTGCCGTCGGCGATGGCCTGTTTCATGGCCTCCACCTTCTCGGCGTTGAACACATCGCTGCCACCGCCGCTGGACAGGGCCTGCGAGGCGGACGACGACAGGGTCACGGTCACGCCGGCCTGGGGCTGGGCCGTCGCGGCTGCCAGGCCGCCGGCCGCAGCGGCTTCGGCGCCTGCGTTCGGCTTCTCGGCGGCCTTCTGGGGGCCGCCTGCCACGGAGCCGATGTAGGAGTCCGGTGCAGAAGATTCGACTTTCATTTCACTCTCCAGGCCCCGCATTTGGGGCGTTGTGGAATGACTATCGGCTCAAAAGCGGGGGGACTTGAGCCCTTTTTTGTGGAATGCATCACAAAAGTCCCGCCGAATCTGGATAAAAAAGGTTTCACAAACGCACGTCGACCGTCTGGCCGTCGCGCACGGTACCCGTCACGATGCGGCCACCGTTCAGCCGCACCCGCACGCTCTGACCCGGAATGCCTGCGGTCAGGGCCTCGCCACTGACGACGACCTGGAAGCCGGGGCCGACGCTGCTGACCCGCACCTGGGCGCCCGGCCCGAAGGCGGGCACCGGCCGCACCATATTCTGGCGGATGGCCTGGCCAGGCTGCAACGCGTAGGCCGCCTGCTGGCCGACCCAGCGCTCCGGGTTGGCCAGCACCGCGTAGGGCTGCTCCGCCCAGTCCATATCGGCCATCTCCGCGTCGTCCTGAACCAGCACCGTGCCGGCCGGCACCGGGCGCTTGAGCACCCAGCCCGGGCCCCAGGCCTTGACGGTGACCGGCAAGAAGACGTTCCAGCGCACCGGGCCGTCCAGGCAGCGCAGGCCGATCCGGCTGCGGCCCCACAGGCGGGTGCCGGGCGGCAGGTAGGGCTCGATGTGGGTGCAGGGCGTGAGCTTCAGGCGCGAGTCCAGCGAGCCGAACAGGATCTCGGGGCGCAGCGCGCCGCCGCCGTCCGGCCCGGTGACCGAGGCCAGCGCGGGCTGCACCCAGTCGCGTGCCATCTGTTCGAACTGCGCAAATTCGCTCTGCGAGGCCACCACCTGCGCGCGCGCCAGGCCGGTGAACAAGAGAAGCAGTGTCAACAGACCAGCACAAGCCACGGAACCGGCTTTGCCGGGCCGAAGGCTTGGCCCCCCTGCAGGGGGGAGACGCCGGAGGCGGCGCAGGGGGTGAAGACAAGTTCGCATAGGGCCACTGTAGGTCGGGGGCAGGGCTCGCAAAGGATCGAAATGCGGGTCAAACCTGCGCTTTCTTTCGGCGCTGCCGCCCCTCAAGTTTTCGCACACTTGTCCGCAACCCGGTGCCTTTCCCCGTGGCGCCGCCTTCCGTCCACCCTGCAGGAGAACGACATGCTCGAACAGATGACCGCCCGGCTCGACGCCTATGGCCAGTCGCTGGTGCTGCGTTCGCACCGCCAGCAGGTGATCGCCAGCAACATCGCCAACGCCGACACCCCGGGCTACGTTGCGCGCGACTTCGATTTCGCCGCCGCGCTCAAGGACGCCAGCGGGGGCACGAACCGCCAGGGCCTGGCCCAAACCGCGGCCGGCCACATGCGCCTGTCGGGTCCGCAGCCGGGCGACCCCAAGATGGGCTACGCCGTGCAGACCCAGCCCAGCCAGGACGGCAACTCGGTCGACCTCGACCGCGAGCGCGCCAACTTCGTCGACAACACCATCCGCTACGAGTCGACGCTGCGCTTCATCAACTCCAACGTGAAGACCATGCTGTCCGCCATCACCGGCCAGTAAGGAGAGCCTCATGTCCATGTTCTCGATCTTCGGCGTCTCCGGCAGTGCGATCAGCTCGCAGGCCCAGCGCCTCAACGTGGTGGCCAGCAACCTGGCCAACGCCGACGCCGTGGCCGGCCCCGACGGCCAGAGCTACAAGGCGCGCCAGGTGGTGTTCCAGACCGTGCCCATGGGCGACCAGGCCACGGCCGGCGTCAAGGTGCAGAACATCACCGAAAGCGAGGCCCCGGGCCGCCGCGTGCACAACCCGCACCACCCCAGCGCCGACGCCGAGGGCTACGTGACCCACTCCAACGTGAACCCGGTGGAGGAGATGGTCAACATGATCTCGGCCTCGCGCGCCTACCAGAACAACGTCGAGGTCATGAACACGGCCAAGTCGCTGCTGCTCAAGACGCTGCAGATGGGCCAGTAAACAGAGAGCACCCACCATGAGCCTGATGTCTCCCCTGGACCTCTCCAACCTCGGCACCACCGTGGGCAGCACCACGGGTGCCGGTGGCAACACAACCAACGATCCGCAGGCCATGCAGGACCGTTTCCTGAAGTTGCTGGTCGCGCAGATCAACAACCAGGACCCGCTCAACCCGATGGACAACGCCCAGATGACCACGCAGATGGCGCAGATCAACACGGTCAGCGGCATCCAGCAGCTCAACCAGACGCTCAAGGGCATGGCCGACCAGATGGCCTCGTCGCAGGCGATGCAGGGCACCACGCTGATCGGCAAGGACGCGCTGGTCGAGGGCGACGCCCTGGCCTTCGACGGCAGCACCGGCAAAGGCGCCTTCACGCTCGACGGCGCCGCCACCAGCGTCAAGGTCGACATCATCGGCAAGAACGGCGAGACCCTGCAGACCCTCGACCTGGGCGCGCGCGAAGCCGGCCAGCACGGCTTCGAATGGCCCGCCGGCGCGATCGACCCGAACCAGGTGGCCAAGTTCACCGTGCGCGCCAGCAACGGCGGCACCCCCGTCACCGACACCGAACTGCAGCGCGTGCGCATCGCCTCCGTGGGCCTGTCCAACGGCGCCATGAGCATCCAGCTGAGCAACGGCCGCACCCTGGCGTACGACCAGGTGCGCGGCTTCATGTAAGCCACACCCGCATCCGATTCCCACCCCCCCCGAAGGACACCACCATGGCATTCCAGCAAGGACTCTCCGGCCTGAATTCCGCCAGCCGCAACCTGGACGTGATCGGCCACAACATCGCCAACGCCAACACTGTCGGCATGAAGGCCTCCCGCGCCGAATTCGGCGAGATCTATGCCAGCTCCATCAACGCCGCCGGCAGCACCAACGCCGGCATCGGCGTGCAGGTGTCCGCCGTGGCGCAGCAGTTCACGCAGGGCAACATCTCCGTCACCGGCAACTCCCTGGACGTGGCCATCAACGGCAACGGCTTCTTCGAGCTCACCATGCCCGACGGCTCGCTGGCCTACTCGCGCGCCGGCATGTTCAAGCTCAACCGCGACGGCGAGATCGTGAACAACCTCGGTGGCCAGCTCATGGGATATCCCACCGATGCCGCCGGCGTGCGCCAGGGTTTCGAGTCGGTGCCGCTGACGCTGCCCACAGGTGGCCCGATCCCGGCGCGAGCGACCACGGCGATGGGGGCCGAGGTGAACCTGGATGCGCGCGCGCCCATCGCCGCGGCCGCCGTGCCCCCCACGCCGTTCGGCACCTATGGCACTTCCCTCATTGCCTACGACCAGCAGGGCCTGGAGATTCCGGTCAGCCTGGTGTTTGAAAAGACGGCCAACAACCAGTGGAACGTCTACACCGGCGTCAACGGCGCCGACCCGGCGGCCTCGGTGCCGTTTGCGCTGAACTTCCTGCCCGACGGCAGCCTGGACCCGGCCACGGTGATTCCGCAGCTGCAGCTGGCTTCGCCCAACGACCCGGCGCAGACCTTCATGGTCGACCTCGACTTCGGCGACACCACCCAGTTCGGTGTCGACTTCGCGGTCAACAACCTCACGCAGGACGGCTACCGCCCCGGTGAACTCACCAGCCTCAACATCAGCGACGACGGCGTGATCATGGCCCAGTACTCCAACGGCCAGTCGCAGGCGGCCGGCCAGATCGCGCTGGTCAATTTCCGCAACGTGCAGGGCCTGCAGCCCAACGGCGGCGGCAACTGGACGCAGACCTTCGCCTCGGGCGAGCCGGTGCGCGGCGCACCGGGCGAAGGCAACATGGGTCTGCTGCGCTCCGGCGCGGTGGAAGACTCCAACGTCGACCTCACGGCCGAGCTGGTGAACATGATGACCGCGCAGCGCGCCTACCAGGCCAACGCGCAGACCATCAAGACGCAGGACCAGGTCCTGTCGACCCTGCTGAACATGCGCTGATCGTCTGACGCGACCTCTCTAGGAGCCCTGTATGGACCGCATGATCTACACCGCCATGACCGGCGCCAACGCCGCCGCCCACCGGCAGCAGCTGCTGGCGAACAACCTGGCCAATGCGTCCACGCCGGGCTTCCGCGCCGAGCTGGCGACCTTCCGCGCGGTGCCGGTGCGTGGCGACGGCACCAGCTCGCGCGTGTTCGCACTCGAAGCCAGCGCCGGCCACTCCGAGGTCTCCGGCCCGATCAACCCGACCGGCCGCAGCCTGGACGTGGCCGCGCGCGGCAACGCCTGGTTCGCGGTGCAGGGCCTGGACGGCACCGAGGCCTACACCCGCGGTGGTGCGTTTGAAGTCAGCGCCGACGGCGCCCTGGTCAACGCCCACGGTCTGCCCGTGCTCGACGACGGCGGCTCGCCCATCAGCGTGCCGGCCAACGCCCAGCTCACCTTCGGTGCCGACGGCACGCTGACCGCGCGCGTCGGCGACCAGGCGCCGCAGCGCGTGGCCAAGCTCAAGCTGGTCACCCCCAACGACGAGAACCGCCTGCGCCGCAGCGAGGACGGCCTGTTCCGTCCGGTGGTGGGCGAGGCGCTGGACGCCGATGCCAACGCCCGCGTGCAGGGCGGGGCGCTGGAAGGCAGCAACGTGAACCCCATCGAGGCCATGGTCGGAATGATCGCGGTCTCGCGCCAGTTCGAGACGCAGATGCGCATGCTGCAGAACGGTGAAAAGAACGACCAGACCGCGTCGCGGCTGCTCAACATGAACGGCTGATAGGAGCACACCATGATCAATTCCCTCTGGATTTCCAAGACCGGCATGCAGGCCCAGCAGACGCAGCTGGACGTGATCTCGAACAACATGGCCAACGTGTCCACGAACGGCTTCAAGCGCGCCAGCGCCGTGTTCGAGGACCTGATGTACCAGAACCTGCGCCAGGTCGGCGCGGCCGACACCGAGCAGAACAACCTGCCCACCGGCCTGCAGGTCGGCCTGGGCGTGCGCACCGTGGCCACCTCGCGCCAGTTCAGCCAGGGCAGCCTGCAGCAGTCGGGCAACCAGCTGGACATCGCCGTCAATGGCCAGGGCTTCCTGCAGGTGGCGCTGCCCGACGGCACCACCGGCTACACCCGCGACGGCAGCCTGCAGGTGGATTCGCAGGGCCGGCTGGTGACCTCCAGCGGCCTGGCGATCGCGGGCGACATCACGGTGCCGGCCGAAGCGCAGAGCGTGACCATCGGCAGCGACGGCGTGGTCACCGCCAAGGTGCCGGGCAACGCCCAGCCGCAGCAGCTGGGCAATATCGAGCTGGCCACCTTCATCAACCCGGCCGGCCTGGAGCCCCGGGGCCAGAACCTCTACACCGAGACCGTGGCCTCGGGCAACCCGGTGACCGGCGCGCCCGGCACCGCCGGCATGGGCACGCTGATGCAGGGCTATGTCGAGACTTCCAACGTCAACGTGGTGCAGGAGCTGGTGACCATGATCCAGACCCAGCGCGCCTACGAGATGAATTCCAAGGCGATCCAGACGTCCGACCAGATGTTGCAGCGCCTGGGTCAGCTGTGAGCATGACCATGAAACACCTCCTGCTGCTCGCCGCGGTCGCGCTCAGCGGCTGCATGACCAAGCCGGTCGACGTGGTGCCGGTGCGGCCCATCAACTATGTGCAGACCACAGCGCCGGCTCAGACCGGCGGCAGCCTGTTCTCGGCGGCGCGCTACCGGCCCGCGTTCGAGGACCCGCGCGCCCGCATGCCCGGCGACACGCTGACCATCCAGATCACCGAGAAGGTCAACGCCAGCCAGTCGTCCTCGGCCAACATCAACCGCACCGGCAGCGCCTCGGGCTCGATCACCGCCATTCCCGGCATCGTCGCCAAGGAGCTCACGCGCGACCGCAACTTCAACCTCGGCGGCGAGTCGGGCAACGAGTTCGCCGGCCAGGGCGACAACGCCAACAAGAACGACTTCTCGGGCGTCATCACCGTCACCGTGCAGGAGGTGCTGCCCAACGGCCACCTGCTGGTGGCCGGCGAGAAGCAGATCGGCATCAACAGCAACGTCGACGTGCTCAAGTTCTCCGGCACCATCGATCCGCGCCACATCCGCCCGGGCAACACCATCGCCTCGACCCAGGTCGCCAATGCGCGCATCGAGTCGCGAGGACGAGGCGCCGTGGACGAAGCGCTCTCAATAGGCTGGTTGGGACGGTTCTTTTTGAATGTTTTCCCGTTCTGAGCCTGCCTAGCATTGCCCTCATGAACCCGCAGCACCGCACCCTTTCCCCCGACGTCGGCCTGCGCCGCCTGCTGGCCTGGTCCGCGCTGGCCATCGGCCTGCTGGTCGGCACGGGCTGGCCGCTGCCGGCCAACGCCATGCGCATCAAGGAGATCGCGGCGGTGCAGGGCGTGCGCACCAACCAGCTCACCGGCTTCGGTCTGGTGGTGGGCCTGGACGGCACGGGCGACCAGACCACCCAGATGCCCTACACCTCGCAGGGCATGAACAACTACCTGCAGCAGCTGGGCCTGACCCTGCCGGCCGACGCCAAGGTGCAGATGAAGAACGTGGCGGCGGTGATGGTGACCGCGCAGCTGCCGCCGTTTGCCCAGCCGGGGCAGATGATCGACGTGACCGTCTCGTCCATGGGCAACGCCAAGTCGCTGCGCGGCGGCACCCTCATCACCACGCCGCTCAAGGGCGCGGACGGCGAGATCTATGCGCTGGCCCAGGGCAACCTGCTGGTGGGCGGCGCCGGCGCCTCGGGCGGCGGCAGCAAGGTGCAGATCAACCACCTGAGCGCCGGTCGCATTCCCTCGGGCGCGCAGGTCGAACGCGCCGTGCCCACGGCGTTTGCCTTCGGCGACACCATCGACCTGGGCCTGAACTCGGCCGACTTCCAGACCGCGCGCCGCGTGGCGCAGGCGATCAACGAGCGCATGGGCGCCGGCGTGGCCAGCGCGCTGGACGGCCGCCTGGTGCGCCTGCGCGCACCGGCCAACCCCGACGCGCGCGTGAGCTTCATGGCCGAGATCGAGGAGATCCCGCTGGAGGCCACGGTGCCGGTGGCCAAGGTGATCATCAACACCCGCACCGGCTCCATCGTGATGAACCAGGCCGTCACGCTCGGCCCCGTTGCGGTGGCGCACGGCAACCTCTCGGTCAGCATCAGCGCGACGCCGGTGGTGAGCCAGCCCAACCCGCTGTCGCCGGGACAGACCGTGGTGGCCGAGAAGACCGACATCCGCATTACCCAAGACAGCGGCGCACTCATCAAGATGGACGCCGCGCCGCAGCTGGCCGACCTGGTGCGCATGCTCAACGGCCTGGGCGCCACGCCGCAGGACCTGCTCGCGATCCTGCAGGCGATCAAGGCCGCCGGCGCCATGAACGCCGAACTCGAAGTGATCTGACGCCATGTCTTCGCTGCAGCCCACCACCCAAGGCCTGGCCGCCGACCCGGGCGCGCTCAACGCACTGAAATATGGTGCGGCGCGCGAGGGCGACGGTGGCAAGGGCGCGCTCAAGGAAGCGGCCAAGCAGTTCGAGTCCCTGTTCATGCGCGAGCTCATCAAGAGCATGCGCGACGCGACCCAGAAGTCCGGCCTGCTCGAAGGCCAGGGCAGCGACCTGGGCACCGACCTGCTCGACCAGCAGCTGGCGGTGCAGCTCTCCGGCCTGCCCGGGGGCTTGAGCGAATCCATCGAGCGCCAGCTCAGCCGCCAGATGAACGCGGCGCAGGCCAAGGCCGGCACGGCCGCCGACGGCTCGGGCAATTCCGCGGCCGGCGCCTCGTCCGCCAACACGACCAGCACGGCCAGCACAGGCAGTGCGCCGGAGTTCAAGCCGCTCAAGCGCTCGGACCTGCGCAACCTGCTCAAGTACGCACCGGCCGCCCCCGCGACCGGCGCCCAGGCATCCGCGGCCACCGACCAGACCTCGGCCGCCGCGCGGCGTGCCCTCTCGCCCAGCCAGCGCCACGCCGCCTTCGTGCAGCAGCACCACCAGGCCGCCGCCACCGTGGCGCGCGAATCGGGCATTCCGGCCGGCTACATGATCGGCCAGGCCGGCCACGAAACCGGCTGGGGCAAGAGCGAGATCCGCATGCGCGACGGCACGCCGTCCCACAACCTGTTCGGCATCAAGGCCACGTCCTCGTGGAAGGGGAAGGTGGCCGAGGTGACGACCACCGAATACATCAACGGCGTGCCGCGCAAGACCACCGCGCGCTTCCGAGCCTACGACTCCTACGCCGACTCCTTCCGCGACTACGCACGCCTGATCACGCGCAGCCCGCGCTACGACAAGGCCATGGACCAGATCGGCTCGGTGAACGGCTTCGCCAGCAGCCTGCAGCGCGCCGGCTACGCCACCGACCCGCAGTACGCGGCCAAGCTCAGCCGGGCGATCAACATGACGCTCAGCCTGCAACGCTCCCAGATCTCGGCGCAGAACTGAGCGCAGGAACACCACCATGTCATCCGCACTCAACATCGGCAGCCAGGCCCTCAATGCCAACCTGTCGGCCCTGCAGGTCATCGGGCACAACATTGCCAACGTCAACACCGCCGGCTATTCGCGCCAGACGGTGGAGATGCGCAGCGCAGGCTACCAGTCGATGGGCGGCTTCTACCTCGGCAAGGGCGTCGAGCTGGGCACCGTGGCGCGCATGCACGACGCCTACCTCACGCGCGAGGCCCAGCTCTCCAGCTCGGTGGCCTCTGCCGACAGCGAACGCATGGCGCGGCTGGCGCAGCTGGAAAACATCTTCCCGACCGGGGAGAGCGGCCTGGGCGCGGCGATGAACGACCTGCTCAACGCCTGGTCCGACGTGGCCTCGTCGCCCACCAACATGGCCGCGCGCTCGGTGGTGCTCGGGCGCGGCGAGGAGATTGCTTCGCGACTGCGCGACACCGCCGGCCAGCTGGACATCCTCACCACCAGCGCACGCCAGCAGGTGGGCGACACGGTGAACAACATCAACCGGCTGGCCGAGGACATCGCCAAGATCAACCAGAAGATCCTGGAGAACCAGGGCAACGCCGGCGAACCCAACGACCTGCTGGACCAGCGCGACCAGCTCATCGGCGAGCTCAGCAAGCTGGTGCAGGTGAGCACGGTGAACGCCGACGACGGCCGGGTCCACGTGTTCGTCGCCGGCAGCCAGCCGCTGGTGCTGGGCAGCGGCGCTGCCCGCCTGGCCGTGGTGCCCGACAGCATCGACGGTTCGCAGCAGCGCATCCAGTTCCAGCAGGGCAGCTCCACGATGGAGCTCAGCGGCAGCGCACTGGGCGGCAAGCTGGGCGGCGTCGTGCAGTTCATCGACGAAGACCTGAAGGACGTCACCAACCAGATCGGGCGCATGGCGCTGGCGCTGGCCACGACGGTGAACACCCAGCACGCGCTCGGCGTGAACCTGCAAGGCGGTACCGGTGAGCCCTTCTTCGTGCCCCCGGCCGATGTGGCCGGCCTGCCCGTGCCCACCAACACGGGCAACGCGGCGATGCACGCCGAGGTCAGCGACCCCACGGCCCTCAAGCCCTCGGACTACCAGGTCAACTTCACGGCCACCGGCGTCGACATCGTGCGCCTCTCCGACGGCCAGATCAGTTCCTTCGCCGGTCTGCCCGCCGAGCTCGACGGCCTGAGCTTCCAGATCGACAGCGGCGCCGCCGCCACAGGCGACGGCTTCCTCGTGCGGCCGTTCGCGGCGGTTGCCCGCAACATGCAGATGGCCGTCAGCGCTGCCGACCGCCTGGCCGCGGCCAGCCCGGTGATGGTCACGCCGGGCAGCGGCAACACCAGCGGCATGGGCATCGTCAGCCTGTATCCCGTGGAGCCCTCGGCCAACCTCACCGACCCGGTGACCCTGACCTTCCTGGCCGACGGCAGCTTCACCGCCACCGGCCTGGGCCCGGGCAACCCGCCGCCGGACAACGCGGGCCCGCCGCCGAGCTACAACTACACGCCCGGGCAGCCGCTGCAGTTCAACGGCTGGAGCCTCACGCTGCGCGGCAACCCGTCCGCCGGCGACAGCTTCGCCATCACCGCCGCGCCCACCACCAACTACGGGCAGAACGGCGGCAACGCCGGCGGCATGCTCGCGCTGCGCGACCTCGCCACCTTCGACGGCGTCTCGCTCTCCAACGGCTACAGCGCGGTGCTCTCCGACATCGGCACGCGGGTGCAGGGTGCGCAGTTCGCCGCCAGCTACTCCGGCCAGGTGGCCGCCAGCAACGAAGCCGCGCGCGCCGCGGTCTCGGGCGTCAACCTGGACGAGGAGGCCGCGCGCCTGCTGCAGTACCAGCAGGCCTACCAGGCCGCCGCCAAGTTCATGCAGATCGCCCAGGGCACGTTCGACACGCTGCTGCAGACCATGCGCTGATCCACCGGAGCCCCGACATGAGAGTCGCCACCGCCCACACCTACGACACCACCATCGCCCAGCTCACCAAGCGCCAGGCGGAGATGGCCGCACAGCAGGAGCGCATCGCCAGCGGCAAGCAGGTCCTGCGCGCCAGCGACGACCCGGTGGCCGCCGCCCTGTCCGAAGCGGTGCAGACCCGGCTCTCGCGCGTGCAGACCGACCAGCGCGCGCTGGAGTCCTCGCGCACCAGCATCCAGCAGGCCGAGAGCGCGCTGGGCGAAGCCGGCGACCTGGTGCAGCGCGTGCGCGAGCTGGTCATTGCCGGCGGCAACGCCGGCTACGGACCCACCGAGCGCCAGGCGCTGGCCAAGGAAATCGAGGGACTGCGCGATCAGCTGTTCGCGGTGGTGAACCGCCAGAACAGCAGCGGGCAGAGCCTTTTCGGCGGGCTCGGTGGCTCGCCCACACCCTTCGTGCAGGAGTTCGGCAGCGGCAGCAACGAGGTGCGCTTCGACGGTCAGCGTGGCCAGAAGGCCGCCGGGGACAACCAGCTGCCCAACGCCATGGACGGCGAGGCCATCTGGATGCGCATTCCGGCCGGCAACGGCACCTTCTCCATCGACCTGGCCGCCGGCAACACCGGCAGCCTGCGCGCCGACACCGGCCAGGTGAGCGATCCCTCGGCGCTCACCGGCCACGACTACCGCATCGACTTCAGCGGCACCGCCGGCGCCATGCAGTACAGCGTGGTCGACGTGACCACCGGCACACCCGTGCCCGGCCAGACCGGTCTGCCCTACAGCAGCGGATCGCAGATCGAATTCGACGGCATGTCCTTCCGGCTCAACGGCGAGCCGCGGGCCGGCGACCAGCTGGACATCACGCCGTCCAACGCGCCGACCGACATGTTCCGCGTGATGCAGGACGCCATCGACACCCTGCGCCTGGACAACGGCGGCAGCGGCGACGCCGCCCTGCGCACCCACAACCTTGGCCGCGCCCTGGGCGAACTCGACGCCGGACACGAGCGCATGCTGATGGCCCGCGCGCAGGCCGGTGAGTGGCTCAACCGCGCCGAATCGATGGACAACCTGCTGGGCGACCGGGAGGCCGACCACACCATCGAGAACTCCCGGCTGGTCGACATCGACCTGGTCAAGGCCTATTCGGAATTCAAGACCATGGAAGTGGGGGCCCAGGCGGCGCTCCAGTCCTACGCCTCGATCCAGAAGCTCTCGCTGTTCCAGTACCTGTAGCCGACACCGGACACGCCGCATGAGCCACACCGTCCTTGACAGCGTCGCGATGGCCTACCAGCCGGTCTGGAACCGGCACCGGCTGCTCGCGGCGGTGCGCCTGACGGTGCTGCCGACCGACCCCGCCTCGGTCGACGCCGCCCACCTGATGCAGGTGCTGGGCGACGACTGGCCGGTCGCCGCGCCCACGCTCATCCTCGCGCTGGAATCGCCCTCGCTGCTGCACCAGGCCCTGCGCTGCGCGCCGGTGCCCAACACCTGCCTCGAAGTGCCGGCGGCGCTGTTCGGCCGTCCGGAAAGCCTGGCCCTGCTGTCGCAGGCCGTGCACCATGGCCACCAGCTCATCCGCCGCGCCGACTTTGCCGAGGTGCGCCACGAATACGCCGTTCCGCTGGACGTGCGCAGCCTGCTGCACCTGGACGCGGCCGACGCCCTGGAGGCCCTGCAGAGCCGGCCCACAGAGGCCGTGCCCGTGCCCCCCCGGCCCAGCCCGATCCGGCCCGGACAGATCTACCGCAACGTCTGCAACCGCGCGCTGGCGGAACACTGCCTCGACGAGGCGGGCGCCTGGGGCGTGCTGGGCTGGCCCGACGACGACGTGCTGCACACCACCCGCCACCGCGCCCCCGGCTGCGACCCCGTGGCCATCGCCCTGATCCGCCAGGCGCTCGAAAAGGACGCTTCCATCGAACGGGTGGAGCGCTACGTGCGCCAGGACCCGGTGCTGGCCTACCGCCTGCTGCTGCGCGTGAACTCCGCGCTGTACGGCGGCCGGCACGAGATCGGCGCGCTGCGCCACGCCATCATGATGCTGGGCTTCTCGGCGCTGGACCGCTGGCTGGTCGAGCAGCAGGCCGGTGCCGACGAGGACATGGCCCTGCACCCGGTGCGCTACGGCCATGTGATGCAGGCGCGGCTGGCCCAGCACCTGCTCGACCCCGGGTCCGACGAGGCGCTGCGCGCCGAGGTCTACACCACCGCCATCTTCGGCCAGCTCGACCGGCTGCTGCGCGAGCCGCTGGCCCAGCTGATCGGGCATCTGCCGCTGTCGCCGCGCGTGTCCGACGCCCTGCTCAGCCGTACCGGGCCGTACTACCCGCTGCTGGACATCGCGCGCGCGCAGGGCGACGCCGACCGCATCGACCGGCTGCCGGGCATCTGCGGGCAACACGAGGTCTCGCTCGAACACGCCAACCGCGGGCTGCTGCGCATGCTGGCCACCAGCCGGGACCACGGGCTGGCGCCCGAACCCAAGGCACCCCTGAGGGGCGTCTGAACCCGTGACCGCTACCATGCGCGGATGAACGCGCAGACCCGCACCGCCCACCACACCAGCGCCCTCGTCCTGTTCTCCGGCGGACAGGACTCCACCACCTGCCTGGCCCATGCCCTGGCGCGCTATCCGCGCGTCGAAACCCTCGGCTTCGACTACGGCCAGCGCCACAGCGTCGAGCTGCAGGCGCGCACCGTGGTGCTGCAGAAAATCCGTGAACAGTTCCCGGCCTGGGCCGGGCGCCTGGGCGAAGACCACCTGCTGGACCTGGCCGTGCTGGGCAAGGTCAGCGAGACCTCGCTCACCCGCGACATGGCCTTCAAGATGGAGGCCAGCGGCCTGCCCAACACCTTCGTGCCCGGCCGCAACCTGCTCTTCCTCACCCTGGCCGCGGCGCTGGCCTACCGGCGCGACATCCAGGTCATCGTCACCGGCGTCTGCGAAACCGACTTCAGCGGCTACCCCGACTGCCGCGACGACACCATGAAGGCGCTGCAGGTGGCGCTGTCCCTGGGCATGGACCACCGCTTCCTCATCGACACGCCGCTGATGTGGATCGACAAGGCCCAGACCTGGCAGCTCGCACACGACCTGGGCGATGGCACGGGTGTTGCCGATGGCGGCAACGCACTGGTCGACCTGATCGTCGAACACACCCACACCTGCTACCTCGGCGACCGCGAACACCGGCACGACTGGGGCTACGGTTGCGGCGCCTGCCCGGCGTGCGAGCTGCGGGCGCGGGGGTGGGCGGGGTACCGCGCGGCGTGATGGCCACGGTCGGTTCCGCAGCCCCGCGAGCCGGCTTTTTTGTGTGTGTTTGTATCGGCACCCAAACGGTGCTGACCGCCGATGCGCGGGCGTCGCGGCACAAGGCCATGTCACGCTGTTACGCGCCTGAAACAACCCGTTCCTGGTGATCCCTCGGGTGGTGGATTCGTCCGCGGGGGGGCGGGCATAGCATCGCCGCCGCTGGAACCGCGCCGCACGATGGCGCCCGTCCGGCACCGCGGCGGATCATCGAGAGCAGCGCTGCAGAAGTACAAGCTCTGGGGAGCAGCCTTCGCCCACGTGAATCTGTCATCCATGTCTGAGCGGACCATGTCCGCGCCTTTCAGGAGTGTCACGATGGATCAGAAACCCCACGCCCGCAGCCACGGGTACAGCACCGACAACGCCAACCCCACCCGCAGCAACCTCCAGAAGCCGGGCCGCTTCGGCCTGCTCTTCCCCGAACTCGCCGCCGTGCCCTGGACCACCGGCGATCTCGCCCGGGACGAGGTCATCCTGCGCGAACTGGGCGAGGCCATGCACGTGGCCGAACGCAAGGACGGCGTCATTCCCGCCGGCTTCACCTACTTCGGCCAGTTTGTCGACCACGACATGACCTTCGACCCCACCAGTCTGGGCGAGAACGCGGTGGACGTAGACGACCTGGTCAACTTCCGCACCCCCGCGCTCGACCTGGACAGCGTGTACGGCTCCGGCCCGCGCGACCAGCCCTATCTGTACCAGCGCAACACCACCACCGCCTCGGCACAGATGCTGGTGGGGCCGGCGCAGAGCGTGCCCGCGGCCGCGCCAGGAGGGGGCGACGCGCAGGTGCAGGCGCTGGACGGTGCGCTCTATGACCTGCCGCGGGTGGCCGACGGCCTGCCCGAGCGCACGGCGGTGCTGGGCGACAAGCGCAACGACGAGAACCTCATCGTGGCGCAGCTGCACCGCACCATGCTGCACTTCCACAACGCGGTCAGCCTGCACTTTCCCGAGCTGTCGTTCGCCGATGTGCGCAAGGTGGTGACCCACCACTACCAGCAGATCGTGCTGCACGAATTCCTGCCGGCGGTGGCGGGTACCAAGGCGGCGGAGAACGCGCTCAAGGAGCTGAAGTACTACCTGATCGGCCCGGGCTATCTGGCGAGTTCGCCCTACATGCCGCTGGAGTTTTCGGGCGCGGCCTACCGGTTCGGTCACAGCATGGTGCGCCCGGCCTACAACTTCAACAAGGTGTTCAACTTCGCGGCGGGTCCGCAGCTCGCGGACTTCCGCCTGGCCTTCACCTTCACGGGCGACGGCGGCTTCCTCGGTGGCACACGCTATCCCACCAACTGGCTGCTCGACTGGCGGCAGATGTTCGACGGGCTGGGCGCCACGGCGCAGCGCGCCTTCGCCATCGACGCCGCGCTCACCGACCGGCTGCGCATCGGCAACGCACCCGACTCGCCGTTCCTGGCGCAGCTGAACCTGCTGCGTGGCGCAAAACACTACAAGCTGCCGTCCGGACAGGCCGTGGCCGCGCGCATGGGCATCGCGCCGCTGACGGCGGCGCAGCTGCAGTCTGGCACCGCGGGTGCCGTGGTCCAGAAGCACCAGCTGACCCACCAGACGCCGCTGTGGTTCTACATCCTCAAGGAGGCCGAGGTGCTGGGAGAGGGGCAGCACCTGGGGCCGATCGGCGGTGCCATCGTGGCCGAAGTGATCGTGGGCCTGATCAAGGACGATCCGGAAAGCGTGCTCAACGCCGGCACACCGCGCGACCTGCCGAAGGCGGGAACCCACTTCACCATGACCGACCTGTTCAAGTTCGTCGAGAGCATGAAGGGGCAGGGCAACATACCGGCCGCCGGGGTGATCAACCCGCTGGGGTGAGGCGCGGACGGTCCGCGGGCCGGTGCCGCCTTTAGACTGTGGCCCACCTTGGGGAGATCCAGCGCATGGCCACCATTCGAACGGGCAACCGGTCCGCATTGCTCATCGTCGACGTGCAGGTCGGCGTCGTCGCCGCCGCGGGCGACATATCCCGACAGCTCGACCACATCACGTTCGCGGTGCGCAGGGCCCGCGATGCGGGTGTGCCCATCATCTGGGTGCAGCACGACGACGAGGAGTTGCCCCGGGGCAGCGCCGAATGGCAGTGGGTGCCGGTGCTGGCGCCGCAGGTGGACGACATCCGCGTCTACAAGCAGCACAACTCATCGTTCGAACAGACCACGCTGGAGGCCGAGCTGGCGGCGCGCGGGGTCGCCCACATCGTGCTGTGCGGGGCCGTCACCGGCTGGTGCATCCGCGCCACCGCCTACGCCGCACTGGAACGCGGCTACGACCTCACGCTGATCGGCGACGGCCATATCGCCAAACGCCTCGACACCGGCGAGGGCACCGTGGTCGAAGCCGATGCCATCGTGCGCGAGTTCAACGCGGTGCTGCCCTGGCTGTCGTACCCAGGGCGCAGGAACCGGGTGGTGGCGGCAGCGGAGCTGGTGTGGTGAGCACTGAGGACCGCGATGCCCTTCGCATGGCGTCGATCGACTGGTTTCACCAGCTGGCCGAACTCGGGTCAGACCAGATCGCTGTCCGCTTCTCGCCAGAAAACCTGGCCCGGCTTCAGGCCCATGTGGCGCTCTGTCTGGACGGTGCCGAACTGCCCGGAATCAGGACGCCCGCGCAGTTTGCCGAAACGGTACTCGACCTGCGCGCCAACGAGAGCGACTGGAACCGGGCCACCATGTCGGCGATCATCCGGGCCGACGATCTGATGCTCGCAGGACAGACAGAAGAGGCGGTGCAGGTGTTGCTGGCGTTCGCCGCCTCGTGTCCGTGGGCATCGTTTCGCGAGGCGGCTGAAAACCAGGCGGGTCTGCTTCCTGGTTGGGTTCCTGGCCACTGAATTCGGACATTCCCGTCATGCTCACCACCTTCCTCACCATCGCCGTGCTGCACTGGGTCGCCCTGGTCACGCCGGGCGTGAACTTCGTGCTGATCCTGCAACTGGCGGCGGGCAGTCCGCGCAGCGTGTCGCTGTCGGCGGCGGCGGGCATCACCACCGTGACCTTTCTCTGGGCCCTGCTGGCGATCCTGGGCATGGGGGCGGCGTTTTCCGCCCACCCGGCGCTGCGCCAGGCGTTCCAGATCGCCGGGGGCGCCTACCTGTGCTACGTCGCGTGGAAACTGTGGCAGTCGCCAGCGGCGGTCGCCACCGAGGTGAAGGCCGTGACGACGAGCCGCGCGGCGGCGTTCCGCATGGGCTTCGTCACCAACGTCTTCAACCCCAAGACGGCGCTGTTCTTCGGCAGCGTGTTCGCCACCGCGCTGCCGCCCTCGCCGGGGCCTGCGGTGCTGGCCGGCGCGGTGCTGCTGTGCTGGTTCAACGCGGTGGTCTGGCACGTGTTTCTCGCGCTCGCGTTCTCGCACGGCCGCGTCCAGTCCGCCTACCAGCGCGGGCGCACGGTGTTCAACCGCGGGGCGGCCGGCCTGGTCGGCGCCTTCGGGCTGCGCCTGCTCGTGACGACGATGCAGGAACTGCGGACACGGGTCTGAAGCCTGTTCCAAGGAGGGCGCATCGCATGTTTTCCCACATCTTCATCGGCGTGTCGGACTTCCCGCGGGCACTGGCGTTCTACCGCGCCTTGATGCCGGTGCTCGGTGTGCAGGAGCGCTTCTGCGAACCCGGGCGCCCTTGGGCCGGCTGGCAGTCGTCGCCCGACCCGCGCCCGCTGCTGCTGATCGGCACCCCCTTCGATGGCCAGCCGCACACGCCGGGCAACGGGGCGATGACGGCCTTCATGGCCAGTAGCCGCGCCATGGTCGACCTCGCCCACGCGGCCGCACTGGCCCATGGCGGTCGCTGCGAAGGGCCGCCGGGCCTGCGGCCCGAATACCACTCGAACTACTACGGGGCCTACTTCCGCGACACCGAGGGCAACAAGCTCTGCGTGGCCTGCCACGCAGCGGAGGTGCCCTGAGCCCGCCTCTGGCCCAGCGCCCCGGGTTCAGGGCGCCCGGCCCGGCCAGACACCGGTGGCCATGAAGATGCCGCCCATCCAGGTGGGGTGCACCTCAAAGCCTTCGAGCCTTGGTGCCAGTTCGCTCCAGGGCTGCGCCAGACCGTCCAGCGAACTCACCGAGTACAGCGCCGCACCGAGCACGAACAGGTTGACCGGCCAGACCCAGGGTGCGGCCCATTGAAGTCCGGTGGCGACCACGCGCGCGCCTGGCGCGAGGTGCGCCAGCACGTTGTCGAGTGCGCGCGGGCTGCGCAGGATGTCGTGCGTGAAGTGGAACAGGGCGGCGTGGGCCAGGCCCGGCCACTGCGCCTCTTCCACCGGTGCCTGCACCAGCCGCAGCTGTTGTGCGCGCAGGTCGGAAAAGCGCAGGCGAGCCTGGGCCATCATTTCGGGGCATTGTTCGATGCCGACGATGTGGCCGCGGGGGCCGAGTTGGTCGAGCAGCGGCCCGAAGCTCAGGCCGGTGCCACAGCCCACGTCGAGCACGGTCTCGCCGGGTCGCAGGTCCAGGCGCTGTATCGCCTCCCGGCGCAGGGGTTCGAACGGTTCCAGTTCGCTGTCGTACCGGTCGGCCCGGGCCCTGTACTGCTGCAGGGCCTGGCGACGGGCCGCCGACAGGCGCCTGGCCGCCGACGGCGGGTGTGTGCCCACGGCGTGTCTCCACCACAGAAAACACCCAGCCTACGGCGGCGCAACCGGCTGCGCAAGGCCATGGCGGGCCGAGAGTGTTACCAGGCGTCGCTCAGCGCGCTGCCAGGACGAAGCGGGCCCCCTCCGCGGTGCCGGGTTCCAGTTCCCAGCGCCGGGCATGGAAGGCCGCGACCGTGGGCCGGTGGGCGATGGACACCAGGGCACCGTTCTGGGCCCGGACCAGCGCCTGCAGCCGTTCGTACACCTGGTGTTCGGCCGTCTCGTCCAGCGCGCTGGTTGCTTCGTCCACGAACAGCCAGCGCGGCTGCTTGAGCAGGGCGCGCGCGACGGCCAGCCGCTGCTGCTCGCCACCCGAGAGCTTCTGGCCCCAGCTGTCCTCTTCGTCCAGCCGGTCGGCCAGGTGCGGCAGCAGGGCGTCGTGCAGCGCCTGCCGCAGCTGCTCGTCGCCGTAGCGGTCGGCCGGTTCGGGGTAGGCCAGCGCCTTGCGCAGGCTGCCCACGGGGAAGTAGGGCCGCTGCGGCAGGAACATCACTCGCTGTTCGAAGTCAGCCGGCTTTTGCAGCTTGCCCTTCGCCCAGGGCCAGATGCCGGCCAGGGCCCGGAACAGGGTCGACTTGCCGCTGCCCGAAGGGCCCTTGACCAGCAGACTGTCTCCGGCCTTCAGGCTCAGCCCGCCGGCCGACATCAGCGCGACACCGCCCGGCAGCGCCAGGTCGAGTGCGTCGATCTGCAGCGTGTCGGCCTCGGTGGCCGGCACCGACTGCAGGGGCGCCGCCTGCAGGGCCTGGAAGCTCTCCTCGAAGCTGGTGATCCGGTCGGTGGTGGCGCGCCAGGCGGCCAGGGCATCGTAGTTGTCGACGAACCAGGACAGCGAGTCCTGCACCCGGCCGAAAGCCGAGGAAATCTGCATCAGCTCGCCCAGTTGGATCGCCCCGCTGAAAAAGCGGGGCGCCGCCACGATGAAGGGAAACACCACGGCGGCCTGGCCGAAGCCGTTGGTGAACCAGATCAGGCGCTTCTGCGCCTTGATGAGCTTCCAGTAGTTGTCCAGCACCGCACCGAAGCGGTCGCCCAGGTACCCGCGCTCCACCGGCTCGCCGCGGTCGAGCGCGATCGACTCGCTGTACTCGCGCACGCGCACCAGATGCACCCGGAAGTCGGCCTCCACGCGCTGCTGCTGGAAGTTGAGTTTGATCTGCGGCCGGCCGATGTAGTGCGCCAGCACGCTGCCGACCGCGCAGTACAGCACCGCCATCCACACCATGAAGCCCGGGATGGTGTAGGAGCCGCCGTTGAAATCGAACGAGAAGCTGCCCGAGAGCGTCCAGAGGATGCCGACGAAGCTCACCAGCGTGATCACCGAACTCAGCAGGCCCATGGACAGGCCCAGCGTCGAGCTGGTGAACAGGTTCAGGTCCTCGGCGATCCGCTGGTCCGGGTTGTCCGGCGGAGCCTCGGTGCCCTTGGCGAAGCGGTGCAGTTCGAGCTGGTAGAAGGCCTTGTTGGCGAGCCAGCGGTCGAGGTAGTGCTTGGTCATCCAGGTGCGCCAGCGCATCTCCAGCACCTGGCGCAGGTAGAAGCGGTAGACCGCGATGATGATGAAGCCGAAGGCCAGGTAGGTGAAGCGGCCCAGCTCGCGCCAGAAGGTGACCTGGTCCTTGTTCTGCAGCGCGTCGTAGAAGACGCGGTTCCACTCGTTGAGCAGCACCAGCATGTACACCGCGGCCAGGTTCAGCACGATGATCGCCGCCAGCAGGCCGCGCGCCCGCCACTTTTCTTCCGAGTTGAAGTAGGGCACGGCGAGCGCAAGCACCTTGCGCGCGAAGGCGCGAAAGCTCTGGAATTTGTTCATGGTCAGTTGTTCGAAATGCCACTGGCCACATGCCCGGCCGGCACATGGAGCGAGGCCGATTCGATGTGGCCGGTCTGGTCGTCGAAGAAGAAGTCGGGTTCGAACTCGCGCAGAAACGGCCCTTTGGGCAGGCCGCCGAGGAACATGGCCTCGTCCACGTCGATGCCCCAGTCCATCAGGGTGCGGATGGCACGTTCGTGGGCCGGCGCCGAGCGCGCCGTGACCAGCGCGGTGCGGATGCGCATGGCGTTCGTGCCTTCGGCCTGCAGTCGGTGCAGGGCTTCGAGCAGGGGCTTGAACGGTCCGCCGGCCAGCGGCTGTGCGGCCTTGTCGCGCTCGTGCTGCTGGAAGGCGTTGAGGCCTTGTGCCTGGAACACGCGCTCGGCCTCGTCGGAGAACAGCACCGCGTCGCCGTCGAAGGCGATGCGCACCTCGTTCGGGTGGGCGTCGCTGGCGCGCACCGACTGCGGGTAGACCTGCGCGGCCGGCACGCCGGCGTCGAGCGCGGCGCGCACATCGGCCAGGTGGGTCGAGAGGAACAGGTTGGCGCGCAGCGGCCGCAGGTAGCGCCAGGGCGGCTGGCCGCGCGTGAAGCTGCCGCGCTGAATGGGAAGGCCGTAGTGCTGGGCCGAGCGGAACACCCGCATGCCCGAGACCGGGTCGTTGCGCGAGAGGATCACCACCTCGACCCGCTGGGCCTGCGGGTCGTTGAAGGCCAGCAGCTTCTTCACCAGCGAGAAGGCCACGCCCGGCTGGGCGGGCTGCTCCAGCCGGTCCAGCTGCAGCTTCATGTAGGCCCGGTCGTCACCGGTTTCGAAAACGCGGTTCTCTTCCTCGAAGTCGAACAGGGCGCGCGAGGAAATGGCGACGACGAGCTGTCCGTCCAGGGTGACCGGCATGTTTACTTGACGAGTTGGTTGAGCTGGATGATGGGCATCAGCACCGCCAGCACGATCAGCATCACGACCACGCCCATGGCCACGATCAGCAGCGGTTCCAGGATGGTCGCCAGGTGCATGGCGCGGCGCTGCACCTCGGCGCCCAGTTGCACGGCGGCGCGCTGCAGCATCACCGGCAGCTGGCCGGTCTGCTCGCCCAGCCGCGCGAACATGGCCACCAGCGGTGGAAAACGCTTCTTGCTGGCCAGCGCGGACGCCAGTGGCGCGCCCTCGCGCACCAGCACCAGTGCGTCCAGTGCGTCGGCGCGCATCGAGCGGTTGGACAGGGTCTCGGCGGCGGTCTGCAGCGCCCGCAGGATCGGCACCCCCGCCGCGGCCAGCATGGCCAGCGTGGCGGCGAAGCGGGCCGCGTTGTAGCCGCGCGCCAAGCGCCCCACCAGGGGCAGGCGCAGCCAGGCCGCGTCCATGCGCAGCCGCAGGGCGTCGTTGCGACGGGCCAGGGCCAGCCCCACACCGGCCAACACCAGCAGGCCCAGCATCAGCCAGCCGTAGCTGCGCACGAAGTCGCTGATGGCCAGCATCACGACGGTGAGGAAGGGCAGGGCGCGTTTGCTGCCCGCGAACACGCCCGCCACCTGCGGCACCACGTAGCTGACCAGGAACACCACGATCACGATCGCCACCACGGTGACGATGGCCGGGTAGAGCGAGGCGCCGATCAGCTTGTTCTTGAGGGCCTCGCGGGTTTCGAGGTCGTCGGCCAGGCTTTCCAGCACCGTGCCCAGCTGCCCGCTCTGCTCGCCGGCCGCGATGACGCCGGTGTAGATGGGCGAGAACTCGCGCGGGTGCTGGCCAAGCGCGGTGGCGAACGACGCCCCGGCGTTGACCTCGGCCCGCAGGCTGGCGACCAGGCGGCGCTGCTCGTCTTTTTCGGCTTCCTCGGCCAGGGCCGAGAGCGCACGTTCCAGTGGCAGGCCCGAGGACACTAGGCCGGCGAGCTGCCGGGTCCAGACCGCCAGTGTGGTGGCGTTGAAGACACGGCCGCCCCATAGCGTCATGTTCAGGCCGCTGCCACGGCCACCACTGTTGGATGACACCGCCGGCTCGACCGCCAGCGGCACCAGGCCCCGGCCCCGCAGCATGCTGCGCGCCGCCTTGGCGGTGTCGGCGTCGATCAGGCCTTTCTGCGTCGCGCCCTGCGCGTTCAGCGCTTCGAAGGAATAGGCGGGCATGAGAACGCTCAGTCTCTCGTCACGCTCAGGACTTCGGCTTCCGAAGTGATGCCTTCGTCGATCAGCCGCTGACCGTCGGCGCGCATGGTGCGCAGGCCGGCGGCTTCGGCGGCCACAAAAATCTTGCTTTCGGCGGCGCGGTTGTGGATGAGCGAGCGGATCTTGTCACCGGTCACCAGCAGCTCGTAGATGCCGGTGCGGCCCTTGTAGCCGGTCTGGTTGCAGTGCGCGCAGCCCACCGGGTGCCAGCGGCCGTTGGCATCCTGGCGCTTGCACTTCTGGCAGAGCTTACGCACCAGGCGCTGCGCCAGCACGCCCAGCAGCGAGCTGCTGAGCAGGAAGGGCTCGACGCCCATGTCGATCAGGCGCGTGACGGCGCTGACCGAATCGTTGGTGTGCAGCGTGGCCAGCACCAGGTGACCGGTGAGGGAGGCCTGGATGGCGATCTGCGCGGTCTCGAAGTCGCGGATCTCGCCGATCATGACCACGTCCGGGTCCTGGCGCAGGATGGCGCGCAGGGCGCGGGCGAAGTCGAGGTCGATCTTGGCGTTAACCTGGGTCTGGCCGATGCCGGGCAGCTCGTACTCGATCGGGTCCTCGACCGTCATGATGTTCTGCTGCGTCGCGTCCAGCCGCTGCAGCGAGGCGTACAGCGTGGTGGTCTTGCCCGAGCCGGTCGGCCCTGTCACGAGGATGATGCCGTGCGGTTGGTGGATCAGCTTCTCGAAGCGCTCCAGCACATCGCCCTGCATGCCGACCGCTTCCAGGTTGAGGCGGCTCTCGCTCTTGTCCAGCAGGCGCAGCACCGCGCGCTCGCCGTGGGCGCTGGGCAGGGTGGAGACGCGCACATCCACCGCGCGGGTGCCGATGCGCAGCGAGATGCGGCCGTCCTGCGGCAGGCGCTTCTCGGAGATGTCCAGTTCGGCCATGATCTTCAGGCGCGAGATGAGTGCAGCGTGCAGCGCCCGGTTGGGCTGTACCACCTCGCGCAGCGTGCCGTCGACGCGGAAGCGCACGCTCGAATGGCGCTCGAAGGGTTCGATGTGGATGTCGCTGGCCCCGTCGCGCGCGGCCTGCGTCAGCAGGGCGTTGAGCATGCGGATGATGGGCGCGTCGTCGGCGGTCTCCAGCAGGTCTTCGATGGCCGGCAGTTCCTGCATCATACGGCTGAGGTCGGCGTCGCTCTGCACCTCGCTGACCACCGCCGCGGCGCTGGACTCGCCCTGTGCGTAGGCCGCGCTGATGCGCTGGGCCAGCAGCTCGCCCGGCTCCCACTGCAGTTCCTCCACGTCGTGGCAGCGGAGGATTTCCGACAGCGCCGACAGCCGGCGCGTCTGCGCATCTTCGTCTTCGGCGGCGCTGGAGCTGCCCCGCAGGGTCAGCCGCCCGTCCTCCTCTTCCAGCAGCCAGAGGTTCTCGCGCGCGAAGGCATAGGGCAGCGGGTGTTTCATCGGGGCTCTGTCAGTTCGACGGCGCAGCCGGCGATGCCGGAGTGGCTGCAGGCGCGGCCGGGGGTGTGCTTTCGGGGGCACGCTGCGGCGGCATGACCGGACCCACATTCACGGGAACCACAGCGCTGGAGGAAGGCTGCGCGTCCTTCTGCGCCGACCGCATCAGTTCGTAGCGGTCGAGCGAGAAGCTGTTGGTGGCGCGGGCGTCGCGCAACACCACCGGCCGCAGGAACACCATCAGGTTGGTTTTCTTGCGGTTGCGGCTCTCGCTCTTGAAGAGGTTGCCAAACAGCGGGATGTCGCCCAGGCCGGGCACCTTCTCCTGGTTGCCGGAGTATTCGTCCTGCAGCAGGCCGCCCAGCACCACGATGCCGCCGTCATCGACCAGCACGGTCGATTCGATGGTGCGCTTGTTGGTGATGAGGCCGGTGGTCGAGTTGACCGACGAAGCCTGCACGCTGCTGACCTCCTGGAAGATGGTCATTTTGATGGTGCCGTTCTCGCTGATCTGCGGCTTGACGCGCAGCGTCAGGCCCACGTCCTTGCGCTCGATGGTCTGGAACGGGTTGACCGAGCCGTTGTTGCCGTTGCCGGCGCCGGTGTTGGTGAATTGCCCGGTCACGAACGGCACGTTCTGGCCGATCACGATCTTGGCTTCCTCGTTGTCCAGCGTCAGCAGGTTGGGCGTGGACAGGATGTTGCCGTCGCCGTTCTGCTGCAGGAAGCGCGCCAGGAAGCCCAGCAGGTAGATGCCGTTGCGGCGCGAGGCCATACCGAAGTTCAGGCCCGTGCCGGGCGCCTGGATCTTGGCGGTGTCGGCCTGGGCGATGGGCAGCAGGTTGGTCAGGATGTTGTTGCCACCGGTGCCGAAGTTGGTGCCCAGCAGCCCCACGGTGTTCTCGCCGAGGTTGCCCAGTGGGCCCTGCCACTGGATGCCGAACTCGGCGGCCTTGTCGGCATTGACTTCGGCGATCAGGCTCTCCACATAGACCTGCGCACGGCGCGAATCCAGCTGGTCGATCACGGCGCGCAATTGGCGGTACTGCGGCTCGGGCGCAGTGATGATCAGGGCGTTGGTCGCCGGGTCGGCCTGGATCTGGCCGCCGGTGGACGGGCCGGCGCTCGCCGTCACCGGCGTGGTGGCGGGGTTGGCGGCGGTGCTGGGCGTCTGGGACATGCCGCCGGTGCTGCTGCGCACCGTCGTGACGCCGGTCGCCCCGGCCGCTCCGCCGCTGCCTTCGCCGGCCATGGCGGCCCGCAGCGTGGCCGCGAGGTTGACCGCATCGGCGTTCTTCAGGTAGACCACATGGATGTTGCCGGCCGCATCGACGCTGCTCGGGCGGTCCAGCTGGGCCACCAGGGATCGGGCCAGGGCCAGGCGCGCGGGATTTGCGGCCCGCAACACGAGGCTGTTGCTGCGGGGTTCGGCGATCAGGGTGGTCTTGTACGAGGTGTCCCCCGCCTGTCCGGCGGCGGCCACGCCCGTGCTGCCCGGCTCGATCAGCTTGAGCACCATGGGGGCCAGGTCGGCGGCCACGGCGTGCTGCAGCGGGATCACTTCCACATCGGTGGCGCCGGAGACGTCCAGCGACGCGATGATGCGACCGATGCGCTGCAGGTTGTCGGCGTAGTCGGTGATGACCAGCGAGTTGTTGCCCGGGTTGACGTTGATGGTGTTGTTGGGCCCGATCAGCGGGCGCAGCACGGGCACCAGATTGTTGGCGGATTCGTGGTTGAGCCGGAAGATCTGGGTGACGATCTGGTTGCTGGCGGGCAGCTGGCTGACCGGGCCGGCACTGACGGTGTTGCTCTGGAGCTTGGCGTCGGCCTCGGGCACGATCTTGTACAGGCCGCCGGTTTCGATCAGCGAGAAGCCCTGCAGGCGCAGTGCGGCGGCAAACTGGTTGAGAGCCACGATGGGGGCCACCGGCCTGTCGGTCGACAGGTTGACGGTGCCCTTGACCCGCGGGTCCACCACCACATTGCGGCCGGTGATGGTGGCCATGGTGCGGGCCACGGCTTCAATCTCGGCGCCGACGAAGTTGAGCACGACCGGCTCGGCAGCGTTCTTGGACTGGGCCCATGCGGTCGGGGCACCCAGGGTGCCGGTCAGCACGGCGAGCGCCAGTGCCAGCACGGCAGGGGAATGGGTCGATTTCATCTGTTGATCCTATCGCGAAGTCTCGCTCTGGCTGTTAACCAAACGTCAACAGGGTACGGGCGCCATCGCGGCGGCCAATGATGCTCAGGAGGTTGGCCAGGGCCGACTCCTGGCCGGGCGCAGCCGATGCCACACCCCGGAAACGCAGGCGCCCGCCCGACCACTGACCATCGCCATCGAGCAGCAGGCCGCCTTTGAGCGTGGCCAGCTTCAATGCGGCGTTGTCGCCATCCCCCGCCGAGCGGAACTCGACCCGGTAGCTGCCCAGAGGGCGCAGGGTGGACACGCGCGTGGCGAGGTCGTGGGCCTCCACCACCAGCTGCCCGTCCAGGCGGGGACGCCCGCCATTCAGGGCCAGGGAGAAACCGGGCGACTGCACCAGCAGTTGCCCGTCCATGCGCAGGGTGTTCCACGGCGTGCCCAGGCCGACCAGCATGGCGGCCGGCCAGCGGCTGCTGAAGGCGTCGACACGCACCTGTGCACCGCCGAAGCTGGGGCGCAAGGCAATGGACATCGGTTGTTCGGTGCAGCAGGGCGAGGACAGGCTCATGCGCAGCACCGGGCCCTGGGACCAGCCGGGACGCAGCTTCCAGCGAAGTCCCTGTGGCAGCGCCGTCTGACTACGGCTGCCCTCGCCGCCGCTCAGAAGCACATCGCCATGTCCGCTCCAAACCGTGCCCCCGGTGTTGAGCAATTGCACCTTGCCGCTGGTGTAGTGCGAGAGCAGGGCACCCACCCACAACGCGGGCGCAAACGCGATCAGGGCGAGCAGCGTGCCGAGGATGGCCCCCAGCCAGGCCCAGCGTGCGGGTTTGCGGTGTTCCGTCATTGGCCCCCCAGTCCCGGACCGCCCAGCACCACCTGTCCTGTCCATGAGGGGTTGTTGCCGCTGCGCTGGAGCTGCACTTGCACCGGCACCACGCGGGCGTTCACGCGCACCTGCTGCAGCCACTGCGCCAGGGTCGCGGCCGGAATCTCCCGCAGGGTGACGGTGACGCGGTCGCCCTGCTGCGCGAGCTGCGCGCCGGCGCCCAGTCCGCTGGTGGCCTGCTCCAGCGCCTGCCTGGCCACTTCGGGTGCGGGCACGGGGGCAGCATTCTGGGTGCGGATGATTTCGGCGCTGGCCGCCATCTCCTGCATGCGCCCCAAGGACTTGTCCAGCTCGATGTGCTGTGTGCGCGCCTGCCGCAGGGTGGACACGGCCGGCGCCAGTGCCACCCACCACAAGAGGGCCACACCCACCACCCAGGCCGCAAGGCGCAGGGCCTTCTGCTGGCGGGCGGGCAGGCCTTGCAAGGAGGCACCGAGGCGCTGGCCCACCCGGGCGAAGGCCGAAGAAACTGGGATAGATCGTTTGGCAGACATCAGGGGGCCTTTGCCTGGACATTCAACATGCCCGAATCCGAGCTGACCTGCCAGCCCCGCGAGGCCATGGCCTGTTGCAGTGCCAACAGGCGGTCGTCGGGCAGCCCCCCGATGCCCAGTCTTGCTTCGCCGCTCAGGAAGTCGATGCTGCTGAGAGACGCGCCAGGCTCGGTCGCCGCAATGAAGGCGAGCATGCCTTCGAGATCCTGTGCCGACAGGGTGCCGCTGGCCTGCTGCAGCCGGGTGAGTTCGCGCTGCATCTGCACCGGGGCGTCCAGCACGAGACCGACCTCGGGGAAGGTGCTCTGCAAGGTCTGCCGGATGGCCTGTTGCTTGGCCTGGAGGGCCGAACGTTCTTTCCAGGCCATCGCGTTCACGCCGCCAAGGACGGTCAGCACAAGCGCCACCAGGGCCCAGCGCGCCGGCTTCCATGGTGCGGCGCTGGCAAAGTGGCGCCATCCCTGCCGCATGCGCTGCGTGCGCCGCGCTCCGCTGGACAGCCGGAGATCGAACTGGGCGAGGTTCCAGTCGGACTGCGCGCAGCGCAGCAGCCAGTCGGCTGTCGGCATGAGGTCGAAGCGCTGGTTGCACACCTGTTCGGCCAGACCGGTGATCGACGGGTCCGCGAACCAGCTCGTGGTGGCCGGGTCGGACGCTGCGGTCAGGGTGTACTCGGGGCCCCGGCCGGTTGACGATCCGAGACTGCCGAAGCTGGAGTCGCCGAAGGTGCTGGCCGGACCAAAGGAGCTGTCGGCGCCGAGCCTGCTGGTGGCGCCGTAGGTGCTTGAACCGTTTTCGCGCAGGGGAATGCTGCGCACCCCCAGCGGGCTGGCGGTGGACAGCCAGACGCGGTTGCCTTCGTCGTGCGCCCAGTGCACGGTTTCGCCGTGTTCCGAACCGACCGCCGAGGTGGGCCAGAGGGCCGGCACGATGCGGGTGGCGGGCCGTCCGGCGGCCTCGAGGGTCTGGAGCCAGGCCTGGAGCCAGGCCTTGTTGCAGGCGGCCACCCAGAGCGTCTGCCCGGGACGGCTGCCCGGTTCGAGGGCCAGGTGAAGCTCCGCCGGATCATCCAGCAGCCGGTCCTCCAGCATCCCGTCCAGGGCAGCCCTCACGCGGGCGCTCGCCACCTTGGGCAGCGCCACCCGGTGCCAGGACACGAGGCGGGGCGGCAACACCAGCACGACATCGTCGTCGGCGGGCAGCAACGACAGTGCGCAGCCCCCGTGGTCCGACGCGACCCGTCCGTTGGAAGAAAGCACCCAGTCCAGCACCGAGGTCGATGTGGGCATGGCGGCGCTGAAGTTGGTCGGAGTGAGGATCAGCACGTGATAGAGGGGCTGCAATGCCCCGTGGGTACTGGGCGGAGGGCTATTTTAGGGACGAGGCGGGGCCAGCGGATGAAGCTGATGTTCATGATGGCGCCACCCGTTCGCGCCAGTGCACCCGGGTTCTCAAGCCATCGCGCTGGACCAGCGAGCGTTCTTCGATCACGGTGTCGTCCAGTCGAAGACGGATGTACACCTCAAAAAACCGGCTGCGCACATCATGGCGCTGGCTGCTGACCGATTGCTGGCTGGCGCCAGGGATGCGCTGGATGGCATCCTCCAGTTTGGTGAAGGGCATGGTGTCCCGCGCAGCCACCACCTGCTGGGCCAGCGCCAGGTCCAGGCCCGGCACGCTGGCGCTGAGCACCTCGGGTGTGACGGTGTTCAGGTTGAGCAGGGTGCGTTCGGGCAGGACCGTCACATGGGGCCGCAGGGCCTGCAGGGTGCTCGGACTCAGGCCCAGCCAGGCCAGCTGGGCGAAGCGCTGGGGCGTCAGCGGCGAGGTGGACGGTTCCGGGTCGTTGAGGGCCCGTTCGGTGGTTTTGAGCAGGTTGGCAGACGCCGCTTCCAGTTCGGGCTTGGGCAGGTTCAGCAGGGCGAACAGCCGCTCGAACATGGCAAGGTCGGCGGACGACAGCTCGACCTTCGATTGAGAACCCGTCTGGCTGACCCTGACGAGGTTGCCGAAGTTCAGCCGGGATTGGGCGTCCTTGATTTCGCCGGACAGAAACGCGGGCATCAGGTCGTCCGCGCTGTTGTTCTTGTCGGCGGCCAGGAAGGAGGACAACCGGGCTTCTTCCAGAGGCGTCGCCCACGGCTCGCCCAGGTGGTCGGCGGCCCCGCTGGTGCGGTTGCTGCGCCCGTCTTCGCGCAGGATGAGCCGCGCCCAGTCCAGGGCGCCCACCAGGATCCAGCCGGCCTGAAGGCGCTGCCGCTCGGCGGCCTCGACTTCGGAGGACCGCCACTGCTGCCAGAGGGCCGCGGAGGCCAGGGTCGCCACCAGGGTCACCGTGAGCATGGCCAGCAGCAGGGCGGCACCACGTTCTTTGGATGAAGCGCGCATCTTCTTCATCAGCGTGCGGCCAGCAGGGACGGGCGCACCCAGTCGCTGGTCAGCGTTCCGGAGAGGCCTCTTCCCGCCGACAGGGTCAGCACCAGACGCACGCCGTTGGGGATCGCGTCGCCGCCCCCCAGGGTGACGCCTGCGTTTTCGTTTCCGACGGAGGATTGCGGGTTCCCCCAGGTTTCACCACGGTGATAGAACAGCTGCCACTGGTCGATCGCCGCCAGCGCGACCTGGGTGTCTCGGCCGTCGATCTCCGCGGGCGATTCGATCCATGCCGCGGCCCTGGCCCAGGCATCGGCCAGTTCGTCCCGGCGCTTGATCGGGCCGGACTGCCAGCGCATCCACTGGGCGCCCGCACTGCCGGACTGCATGCGTGTCCAGGCCACCACTCGGATGCCGTCGCTGCGCAGCGCGCTTTCCGCGGCATCCCGCCGGGTCAGGCGCAACACCCGGCCGTCGAACGCCAGCGGGCTGAGCTCCTTGGTGTCCACCAGCGCGTCCAGGTCGGCGGCCCACTGTCCCAGCGCCGCCTGCAACCGCAGCAGCTCGTCGGCCCGCTCCTGGGTCAGGGTCTGGGTCCGCTGCATGGCATCGATGGAACGCCAGCTCAGCATGGCCAGCATGGACATCACCGCCAGCGCCACCAGCAGTTCGACCAGGGTGAAGCCCCGTTCGCGTCGCAGTGGGGTCGGGTCACCCGTGCGCATCAGTACCGTCCCATCACGGTCGACAGGCTCAGCAGCCGGACTTCGTTGCCATCAACCGCGCCCTCCACGATCGCGTCGACGCGCTGGAAGTTCGGGTTGGGGGTGGGCTGCACCGACAGCCTCACTTTGAGTGTGCGGCCCGCCTGCTGGCACTCGCTGGTGCTCTCACCGGTGCCCGGCAACTGTCGCAGCAGGCGCAACCGGATCAGTTCGTTTTCGGCGCACAGCTGCGCCAGCCACTGGTCGCTCTGGCGCGCGGCGGCGCGTGTGAGTGCCGAGGTGGCCTGGGAACCGGCGGCCAGCGCCACGGCCACCACGGCCAGGGCCACGAGGATCTCGATCAGCGTGAAGCCGCGGCTGTGCCGGTTCATGGTGTGGCCGGTTCTGCGATCACGGCAAAGGGAGCGAGGCCGTCTGTGCCCAGTACCAGGCGTTGCTCGCCTCGGGCCAGTTCGATGCGCTGGGCCGCGATCAGCGGTTCCGGCCCGAGCAGCAGCTCCGAGGTGCCTGGCGGCTGGACCACGCGCACCCGTGTTTCCGGGTGGAGCCAGCTGCGGGGTCTGGTCAGTGAGTCCGCCGACTTGGAGCGCGATGTGATGCCCTGGAACTCGAAACCCTCTCCATTGGGTTTCCAGCGCACCGGCACGCCGCTGGCTCGCGACTGCGCCCGCGCCGACTCGAGCAGTGCGGCCAGCCGGAGGGACTCGTTCTCCAGCGCCGTGGAATCGCTGTCCCGCAAGGAAAGACTCACGCCAGCGGTGGCCAGCGCGATGATGGACACCACCACCAGCAGCTCCAGCAGTGTGAAGCCGCGTGTGCGGGTGTTCACTGCCAGCTGCCGATGTCGGCGTCCTTGCCCTCTCCGCCGGGTTGACCATCGGCTCCCAGCGACAGCACGTCCACCTCGCCGTGCACACCGGGGTTCACGTACTGGTAGGGCTGGTTCCAGGGGTCGGCCGGCAGCTTGTCGAGGTAGGGGCGCCAGTTGGGCGGCACCGGTGCAGCGGTGGGCCGGGCCACCAGTGCGGTCAGGCCTTGCGCGCCGGTGGGAAAGCGCTGGTTGTCCAGCTTGTACAGCTTGAGCGCCTGCATGAGGTTGTTGACGTCCGTTCTGGCGGCGGTTACGCGCGCATCGTCGGCGCGGTTCAGCACGTTGGGCACGATGAGGGCCGCCAGCACACCAATGATGACCAGCACCACCATCAGCTCGATCAGCGTGAAACCGCGCTGACGCCGACCGTGCGCAGACGAGGGACCAGGGGTGGACATCGAAGTGACAGATGCGAATTTCAAGACAGGCTCCCGGAAGCACGCGGCGCGGTGCGCCAGAGAAGGTGGATGATAATGTGTTCATGCTCAAGACACCTTCCCTTGCAAGCCTCGCGGCCGGCCTGCTCTGGCTGGTGGTGGCGCTGCTTTCGGGTTACTGGATGTTGCAGCTGTGGGGCCGGGAACCACTGGTTCCGGTGGGTGCCCTTGGAACCCCGCCGATCCAGTCGGACGCAGCGGGCGTCGCCCGCGTGCTCGGTGCCGTGCCCGAGGCGCAGGCGACCGCTCCGGCGACGGCTCCTCTGTCGTCCCGTTTCAGGCTTCTGGGGCTGGCAAGCCAGCCAGGCCAGAGCGGTGCTGCGCTGATCGCCGTCGATGGACAGCCGCCGCGCCCCGTGGTGGTGGGGGGTGTGGTCGACGGCGAATTGCGACTGCTCTCGGTCGGGCCCAAAGTGGCTCGCCTGGGCACCACCGCTGGAGACCCATCAGCACTGGAGCTCAATCTCCCGGAGCCCGTGGAGTCTCGGTGAGCCTGGCACCATCTGCCCCCAGCCCGTCCGCCTCGCTGCTGGACCAGCTGGCGGCGGAGCTGGGCCGGTTTCCCCCATTTGACGAGATGGATGCGGGCCACGTCCGGGCCTTCGTGGAGGCGTCGCGGCAGGCGTACTTCGCTCCCGGCGAGGCACTGGTTCGGCCAGAGGATGGGCCCGCCAGCGAACTGTTTTTCATCCGTCGCGGCGCGGTGGTGGGCAAGCGGGGGCTTTCTGATGTCGCAGGCGGGGCGTTCGAGTACGAGGCCGGTGACCTGTTCCCGATCAGTGCGGTGCTCGCCCAGCGCGCCACCAGCACCGCCTACCTGGCCACCGAAGACACCTTCGTGCTGCGCCTGCCAGCCGAGCGGATGCAGGCGCTGGCGCAGCTCAGTCCGGTGTTCGGGGACTTCCTGAACCGGCGTGTGCTGCGGTTCCTGGAGCTTTCACGCGCGGCGCTGCAGGCAGCCTACGCATCGAGGGTCCTGGCCGAGCAGTCGATGGAAACACCGCTGGAGCGTCTGTGCCGCCACGCGCCCGTCAGCTGCGCGCCCGGCACGCCGCTGCGCCAGGCGCTGGAGGACATGCACCGGTTGCGCATCGGGTCGATGCTGGTGGTGGACGAAGGGCAGCGCCCGGTCGGCATCCTCACCCGCTACGACGTGCTGGACCGCGTCGCGCTGGCCGGTGTGTCGCTGGACGTGCCGATGTCGGCGGTCATGGTGGGGCCGGTGCACACGCTGGAGTCCGACCGCAGCGCCCAGGACGCGGCGCTGCTGATGTCGGCCAAGGGCATTCGCCACGTGCCCGTGACGCAGCAGGGGCGGCTGGTGGGCATCGTGTCCGAGCGCGACCTCTATGCCCTTCAGCGCATGAGCCTCAACCAGGTGAGCGAGCGCATTCGCCATGCGACAGGCATTCCCGACCTGCAGGCCGCGGCCCATGACATCCGCGAGTTTGCGCGCCACTTGCTCGGCCAGGGTGTGCAGGCGCTGCAGCTGACACAGCTGATCAGCCACCTCAACGACCTGCTGACGACCCGGCTGGTGGCGTTGAAGGCCGGCGAACACGGTCTTGACCTGCAGTGCTTCTGCTGGATCGCCCTGGGGTCCGAGGGGCGGGGCGAGCAGACCATCGCCACCGACCAGGACAATGCGCTGATACTCGCCGACGACGTGAACCCCGGCGAGCGGGACGCCTTGCTGCACATGGCACAGGACATCAACCACGCCCTGGACGCCTGTGGCTATCCGCTGTGCAGGGGCAACATCATGGCGGGCAACCCCGATTGCTGCCTGACGCTGTCCCAGTGGCAGCAGCGTTTCGTGCAGTGGATCGAGCAGGGCGCACCCAAGGATCTGCTCAACGCCAGCATCTACTTCGACTTTCGCGCCCTGACCGGGCAGGCCGGTATGGCCGCCAGTCTGCGCGGTTTCGTGACCCAGCGCGCGTCGGCCAACCCGCGGTTTGTCCGCCAGCTGGCAGTCAATGGCCTGTTGCAGGCACCACCGTTGAACTGGCGTGGCCAGATCGACACCAAGCCGGTGGATGGTCTCGACACGCTGGATCTCAAGCTGCAGGGTACGGCCATCTTGGTCGATGTGGCCCGGCTGTACGCGCTGGCCAACGGCATCGCAGCCACCTCGACCCGGGAGCGGTTCGAAACCGCGGGTCCGAAGCTCGGCGTCCCTGCCCGCGAACACCAGGCCTGGGTGGCCGGGTTCGAGTTTCTGCAGATGCTCCGTCTGCGTGCCCAGCTCGATGGCGCCTCGGTGGGCGACAACCCCAACCGCATCGCGGTGGGCGCACTCAACGACATCGACCGCCGCATCCTGCGGGAGACGCTGCGGGTGGTGCGCAGCCTGCAGCAGCGTGTGCAGCTCGACTACCAGCGATGATTGCAACGCTGCTGGCGTCGGTGCGGTCATGGTGGGGGCTCCAGGACCCGGTAGCTTCTTCCGACGCCGAACGCTGGGTGGTCGTCGACGTTGAGACCAGTGGACTGGACGCAAAGAATGACCGGCTCCTGGCCATTGCAGCCATCGGTCTCAGGGTTGGTCCTGCGCCGGCATCGCGGCCGGAGATTGTGCTGGGCGACAGCTTCGAGGTGGTGCTGCGTCAGGAGGCGGTGTCTGATCGCGACAACATCCTCCTGCACGGCATCGGTGAGCAGCGTCAGCGGGACGGCGTGGAGCCTGCGACGGCGCTGCAGGCCTTTGTGGACTTCATTGGCGAGGCGCCGCTGCTGGCCTTTCACAGCGCCTTCGACGAAACCCTGATCGACCGGCATTGCCGGCGGCACCTGGGACGCCGGCTGGTCAACCCTTGGCTGGACCTGGCCCATCTCTGTGCCGTGACCCATGAGGAGGTGCGGGCCCGGTCGCTGGACGACTGGATGGCGCATTTCGGCATCCTGTGCCCGGCCCGGCACCAAGCGTCCGCCGACACGCTGGCCACGGCCGAGCTGTTGCTACGGTTGTGGCCTCGCATCGCGCCGGAGGGTGGCCGCTGGCGCGATGCCGTGCGACTGGCTGGACGCCGGCGCTGGCTAGCCGGGCGCTGAGGGCGGACTGGGCCGCGGGTCAACGCTGTAGCAGTTGCTGTGCCGCTTGCAGCAGCGGCCAGGCCAGCAGGGCTCCGATGCCTTCTGCGCTGCGAAGCTCCATGTCCAGCAGTGGGTTGGCCTGGAGGTGGATCAGCAGGAGCCGGTGCCCTGGCTCGGCCGCGCGGTGGGCATACACCAGATAGTCGGCCACGGCCGGGACCAGGGCGCGGGCCACCAGCGCGGCTGTTCCGGCCACGAAGCCGTCGACCAGCACCACCCGTCGCTCGCTGGCGGCCTGGATCATCGCGCCGCACAGCATGGCAATCTCGAAACCTCCCATGGCGGCCAGAGCCGCCTGCGCCGAGGTGGCGCGGCGGTGCCTGCTGGCGGCAGCGAACAGCCGCTCCAGCTTGCGCTGCCCGAACACCTCGTCTGCTTCCTGATCCTTGCCACAGGCATCGGACAGCGGAACCCCGCACAGGCGGGACAACAGCAAGGCCGCCGAGGCCTCACCCGCAACGCCGATGCTGCCCAGCGCCACCACATTGCCGGGCAGGTGCCGCACCACATCCATGCCTGCCTGGATGGCAGAGCGCGCCTGTGCCTGCGACATGGCCGGCGCCAGCGCCGCGTTGCGTGTGCCGTAGCCTATCTTGCGCCGAAGGAGGGTGGCGGCGGTCTCGGTGCCCTCGGGCAGCTGAATATGGTGGGCGACACCGGCGTCCACGAGGGTCACATCGAAGCCATGGTGCCCGGCCAGCGCACTGGCAGGGCTCTTGCCCGCGAGCAGCTCGCAGGCGCTTTGGTGGGTCAGGTCCTGCGGCGATTTGGACACACCCTCATCCGCGATGCCGTGGTCGGAAGCAAATACCACCAGCTGGGGAGACTCGAACCGAAGTTCCTCCAATCCGTGCCCTGAGGGGTGCTGAATGCGGGCCAACTGCATGGCCAATCCCTCAAGACGCCCAAGAGGCGGCTCCTCTCCATGGGTGCCGCGCAGACGGTTCTGCACCATCAGGCCGAGTTGGGCGTTCGCCGTCGGTGACACCTCAGGCCATGGTGGCAATGCCCGGTCATCCCTGTCCGTCGACAGGTCAGGAAGGGACCTGGGCCGTTGATTCATGGGCTTGCTCAGCTTTTGAGGAACAGTCGATACACCGGGTTGTGGGTTTCTTCCACATAGGGGTAACCCAGGGTTCCCAGAAACTTTGCAAACGCCTTGTCGTCCTTGGGCGGCACCTGCAGCCCGACCAGGATCCGGCCGTAGTCGGCACCCTGGTTGCGGTAGTGGAACAGACTGATGTTCCAGCTTGGACGCATCAGACTCAGGAACTTCAGCAGCGCGCCGGGTCGCTCCGGAAACACGAAGCGCAGCAGGCGTTCATCCTGGGCCAGTGGCGAGTGGCCGCCCACCATGTGCCGGATGTGTTCCTTGGCCAGGTCGTCGTGCGTGAGGTCCAGCGACTCGAAACCCCGTTTGCGGAAGTTGCTGGCGATCTTGGTCGACTCGCCAGGCCCCTGCGTGGTGAGACCAACAAACACATGGGCCACCTTCGCGTCACCAATGCGGTAGTTGAACTCGGTGATGTTGCGCGGGCCTCCGGGCAGTGAGTCGAACGACTCGAGGAAGCGCTTGAAGCTGCCTCGCTCTTCAGGAATGGTGACTGCGAACAGCGCCTCGCGCTCTTCGCCGACTTCCGCCCGCTCGGCGACAAAACGCAGGCGGTCGAAGTTCATGTTGGCACCGCACAGGATGGCGGCGTAGGTCTCGCCCTTGGTCTTGTGCTTCGCCACGTACTGCTTCATGGCCGCCACGGCCATGGCGCCCGACGGCTCGACGATGCTGCGGGTGTCCACGAAGACGTCCTTGATGGCCGCACAGACCGCGTCGGTGTCCACCACCACGAACTCGTCCACAAGACCGCTGGCAATCCGGAAGGTTTCTTCCCCCACCAGCTTGACCGCGGTGCCGTCTGCAAAGAGACCGACGTCTCCCAGGGTGACCCGCTCTCCCGCCTGGACGGACTTCAGCATGGCGTCCGAGTCGACCGTCTGAACGCCGATCACCTTGATCTCGGGGCGCACGGCCTTGATGTAGTTGGCCACGCCGGAGATCAGACCTCCTCCGCCAATGGCAACGAACACCGCGTCCAGATGGTCCGATCCGAGGCTTTGCAACTGGCGCAGGATTTCCATGGCGATCGTGCCCTGTCCCGCGATCACGTCCGGATCGTCAAAAGGGTGAACGAACGTAAGCCCTTCCTTCTTTTGGATGTGAACCGCATGTCCGTAGGCATCGGAATAGCTGTCGCCGTGGAGCACCACCTCTCCGCCAAAGGAGCGGACTGCATCCACCTTCACCTGGGGTGTGGTGGTGGGCATGACGATCACGGCTCGAGTGCCCAGCTTGTGGGCGCCCAGGGCAACGCCTTGCGCGTGGTTGCCGGCCGAAGCGCAGATCACGCCCTTGCGAAGTTGGTCGGGGGTCAGATGCGCCATCTTGTTGTAGGCGCCTCTCAGCTTGAAACTGAATACCGGCTGTTGGTCCTCGCGCTTGAGGAGTACCTTGTTGTGAAGGCGGCGACTGAGGTTGCGGGCCGGTTCCAGTGCAGACTCCACTGCGACGTCGTAGACGCGCGCATTCAGGATTCTGGTGAGGTAGTCCGACGGACTGAGCGGGGCGCTGGTGCGAGGCGCCGGTGCCGCGGCCCTCTTGCTGTTGGATCGTGTGGTCATTGTTTGTCCTGTCCAACGATGATAGCGAGCCGAGGTCGCGAAAAAAAACCCGGACTGGTGGAACCGGTCCGGGTTTGAATCCACCCGTAGAGGGCAGAGGAGACAACCTTCAATACAATGCCGCCATTGTATCGAGAAATGCTGCGGCGCAACACGGTTGAAAGTGTTTTTGCTACCTTTTAGGGAGCTGACTCTCGAACTGTCAGATTTTTCACAACCGACACAGCTATGGAATGCACCGTGACTTGGACCGGCGCCGCCGGTACCCGCTCCCACATGGGATTTGTCGCTGAAACAGGCAGTGGTCACATTTTGGCCATGGACGGCGCCCCGGATGCGGCCAAGCCGGAAAACGGGGGCGCGAATCTGGCGCCCAGGCCCATGGAAACCGTACTGGCCGGTACGGGTGGGTGCACGGCCTACGATGTAGTCCTGATCCTCAAGCGCGGTCGCCATGATGTGCGGGGCTGCAGTGTGAAGCTCACGTCCGAGCGCGCGCCGACCGATCCGAAGGTGTTCACGCGAATCCACATGCATTTCACTGTGACCGGTCGGGCGATTCCTCCCGCTGCCGTGGAACGTGCCATCGCGATGAGCCACGAGAAGTATTGCTCTGCCAGCATCATGTTGGGCAAGACAGCGGAGATCAGCACCAGCTTCGATCTGCTGGAAGCCTGAGTACCCTCTCTTTAGGCTCAGAACCGGTGAGCCACGGTGGTCATCACCTTCGCTGCAGTCTTCATGAGCAGCTTGACAGGCAAGGGAAGTTCCACGGCGCCGGCATGCTGTGCTTCCCGGGCATGCCTGGCTTCATCGGCCTGCATCTGGGCCACGATGGCTCTTGATGCGTGGTCCGAGATGGGCAGCCGGTCCATGTGAGAGGCCAGGTGATCCTCGACCTGCCGCTCGGTTTCGACCACAAACCCAAGGCTGACGCCGGCACCCATCCGTCCAGCGAGCAGACCGATTCCGAACGCTCCTGCATACCACAGGGGGTTGAGGATAGACGGGTGGGCGCCCAGTTCATCCAGTCGGTCCCGGGTCCAAGCCAGGTGGTCGGTCTCCTCCCGTCCTGCTGCTTCCAGCTGTTGCGCCAGCCGTTCTCGTTGCGGATGGGTGCTGCTGCGCGCAGCCATGGCCTGAGCGGTGTAAAGCGCTTGGGCGCAGACCTCGCCGACGTGATTCACGCGCATCAGCGCGCCAGATGTCGCCTTGTCCTCCGCACTCAGGTGGGTGTTCGGAGATTCAGCCACAGTGTTGCAAGGTCGAGTCGCGCGCGGCCTGGCAAAAAGGGTTCTCAAAGCAGTGTCGGCAGCAACCAGAAGAGAGTCCATGGATTTGGCAGTCATGAAAAATGGCAAATTGATTGTCGCTCGATGCATTAAAGGCGGTGATTACTATTGTTCTAGGTAGTCACCCGAGGAAGGGCTTTTCCTTGTTGTCCATGAACGACAAACACCCCTGAAAGCTTTGCACCCCCCGAGCCCTTCTGGTGCAATGAAGACACTTCCAGTAACGGAGGTTGGCTCGGAGGCTCAGACCGCCGGCCCATTCATCAACCTTGGAGATACCCTCAATGAAAAAGACCCTGATTGCTCTGGCCGCTGTGGCTGCCACCGGCGTTGCATTCGCTCAGTCCTCCGTGACGATTTACGGCAAGGTGGAAGCCGGTCTGCAGAAGATGAACGGCGACTCGCTGAAGATGACCAACATCCACGGCTCGCGTCTGGGTTTCCGCGGTGCTGAAGACCTCGGCGGCGGTCTGCAAGCCAAGTTCCAGATTGAGCACCGTTTCAGCCCCGACACGGGCATGGATGCAACTTACAGCCCGGGTGGCACCAATCCCGCGACCGGTGTCGTGACTCCCGCTTCGTCGACTTTCTGGAACGGTATGTCCACGGTTGGTCTGGCCGGTTCCTTCGGTGAAATCCGTCTGGGCCGCTACTACAGCGCGAACTTCCTGGGCGCCAACAACAAGCCCGACCCCTTCGGTGGTGATGGCGCCGGTGCACTGCGTGGTATCGGTATGCAGACGACCCACGTCCGTACCGCCAACATCATCCACTACAGTGGCAGCTTCAGTGGTGTGAACGTCGCCGTGTCGACCGGTCTGAAGGAAGGCGCAGCCAAGGCCCACAACAGCTTTGCCGTCGGATACGCCAATGGTCCTCTGGACGTGGGCGTCGGTGCCGACAAGGATGCTGGCAGCGATGTGACCAACGCCTATGCCACTTATGATCTGGGCGTTGCCAAGTTGGCGTTCGGCCTGGGCAACAAGAAGACCGCCGCTGGCGTGAAGACCGAAGGCCTGCTGTTCGGTGCCACGATCCCTGCGGGTCCTGGCAAGGTGCTGGTCGGTGTTGCTCAAGCCAAGAACAAAACCACCGATACCACCACCAACCAGAAGGTTGGCCTGGGTTACTACTACCCTCTGAGCAAGCGCACCGCGCTTGAATTCACCTACGGTCGTGACAGCAAGGCCAAGACCGCCACCGGCAAGAACGTGGGCGGCGCCGACTTCACTCTGCACCACAATTTCTGATCATCTGCCGGCGAAAGCCGGTTGATGTACGGAAAATCAAAGCCTGTCTTGGGAACAAGACAGGCTTTTTTTGCTCCTACCCGCGACCTTCGGTATGGGGATGTCGGCGTGTCGCCAAAATCCAACGGCATGCTATCTTTTTACGGGTTTTCCCTCGAACTGCGGGATGGCTCGCGCTACCATGAAGTGTCAGTTTCTCAACCGGGCTGTAAAGCCCAGCATTAAAGGATGTTGATATGAAGAAATCTCTGATTGCTCTCGCCGTTCTGGGTTCGGTGGCCGGCGTGGCCCAGGCCCAGTCCTCCGTCAGCGTTTACGGCATTGCCGACGCTGTGCTGCACAAGGACAAGGATGCGTCCGCTGCTCTGACCTCGGGTGGTGTGAGCGGTAGCCGTCTGGGCTTCAAGGGCACGGAAGACCTGGGTGGTGGCCTGAAGGCCAACTTCCTGCTGGAGCACGGCTTCAAGATCGACACCGGCAAGCAAGGCGAAGAAGGTTCTTCGTTCAACCGTCAAGCCTATGTTGGCCTGTCCGGTGGCTTCGGTGAGTTCAAGCTGGGCCGCATCTGGACCGCCTATGACGACATCTCTGGCGCCACCAATCCGGTGTTCGACTCCGTTCTGTCGCCCAACAACTCTGTGTGGGCCAGCGTTGGCTACGCTGCCAATCCGTCCAACGGTATTTACTACGCTACGCCGGCAATGGGCGGCGTCAGCGGTGCTTTCAGCACCAACCTGAAGGAAGGTTCGGACAACCAGTCCAACGCTTTCCACGTCAAGTACGAAGGTGGCCCGGTGTACGCTGGCGTCGCTTACCAAGTGGACAAGACCGCCGCTGGCGACACCAAGTTCACCCGCGTGAACGGCTCCTATGATCTGGGCGCTGCCAAGCTGCTGGCTGGCTACGGCAACGTGAAGGCCGGTAGCGTCAAGACCACCGACCTGTCCTTCGGCGCCGACGTGCCGCTGGGTGCCAATCTGGTGCTGTCTGCTGGTTACGCTTCCTCCAAGACCGACGGTGCTGAGCGCCTGTCCGGCCTGGGTCTGGGCGTTGCCTACTCGCTGTCCAAGCGCACCACCGTTTACGGCGGTTTCCTGGACACGAAGAACACCGGTCCCGACACCCGCTACGGCTTTGGTCTGAAGCACACCTTCTGATGACGGCGGCCTCGGCCGCTTGATTCCGAAAGTTGAAAAGCCACTTGGCATTGCCAAGTGGCTTTTTTGTTCTTGGTTGTTTATTGCTTGGAAGTGGACGCAGGCGTCGTTCCGGGCTTGACGGATTTGTCGGTTGCTGCGACGGGTTTGAAGGCCTCGCCGTTCACCGTGAGACCTTCTGCGGACAGCTTGGCTGCGCGTTTCTCACCGATGCCAGGCATGCGTTCGATCAAGTCCGCCCAGTCCTTGAACTTGCCGTTCTTGCGGACTTCGAGAATCTTGGTCGAGGTGCCTGGGCCGATGCCCTTGATGCTGTCCAAATCGGCAGGATTGGCGGTGTTGACGTCCACGGCTGCGAACGATGTGGCTGTGAACGCCGCGATGAATAGGGACAACAGCTTTTTGTACATGGGTTCCTCCTGAAAAGTGAAAGTGACAGCGGTGAACGTGGGCGCATTGGCGGATCCACGGCGAAAAATGTATCGAATGCCCTGGTTTTTGACTTCCCCAGAGAGGGGTACGCGCAGGTCAGAAACGATAGACTGCAAACTAGCTACTTTTTGTCGCAAGAATCAACGTCTGCGGGGTATGGATGGGCGGCTTAGTGAAAAACATGCTGATCAGGGCATTGCCGGCCGCGACTGCCTTGGTGCTTGCTGCCTGCGCTGCGAAGGCGCCACAGCTCGAAGAGACGGGCGAAGCTTCTACCGGTGGGTTAAAGCCTGATGTGGGATTGCATCAGCAGGCTGAGTGGCGGGCCACTGTCGATGAGCTGCTGAAAACCCCGCCCGGTGGAGATGCCTGGCAGCCCTTTCTGTTACCGGGGAAGCGTTTTGCCGCTTTTGAGGTGGCCGGGCAAGCAGGGAGCGCAGCGCTGTCGGTGAGTGCCGACGGTTCTGTCAGCATTCTGCGCAAGCGCTTCGACAAAGCGTTGCCCGAGGTCGACCGGATTGCGTTTTCATGGAAGGTCGATGGTCTCCCCGACAAGGCGCGCCTGGGCGAGGCGGGCAAGGACGATGCGCCTGTCCGGATTCTGCTGTCATTCGACGGCGACCGCAGCAAGTGGACAGGGCGCAACCATCGCATTTCCGAAATGAGTCGTCTGCTCACGGGGGAAGAGTTGCCCTATGCCACGCTGATGTACGTCTGGGCGAACCACGATGCCCCAGAGACGGTCATCGTCAACGCACGAACTGACCGTATCCGCAAGGTGGTGGTGGAGAGCGGTGCGCAGCAGGTGGGCCACTGGCGGGACTATCAAAGAAACATCCGAGCAGATTTTTTCCGGGCCTTTGGAGAGGAGCCTGGACCTTTGCGGGCGGTTGCCATCATGACCGACACCGACAACACCCAGTCCAGCTTGCGTGCCTGGTATGGCCGCATGACCCTCACCGCTCGCTGAGTCTTGTGGCATCCTGCTCAGGCGCTCCATAGGGTTAGCACGCTTGGGTGGCTGGAACAGTTGTTGCAAAGTCTTCGTGCGTTCTGCGGCTGCCCTTTGTGGGTGCGGCCAATGTCCCAGCCGAGCGTCTCAGATCGTCATTCATGCTTGCATTTGTTTTACGACGCATGGCCCAGGCGGTGCTCGTCATGGTCAGCGTGGCGTTCATCGCCTTCATGCTGTTTCAGTACGTGGGTGATCCGGTGGTGTTTCTGCTGGGCCAGGACGCCACGCCGGAGCAGATCAGGAACCTCCGCGCCGATCTCGGGCTGGACCAGCCCGTGGTGGTGCAGTTCTGGCACTTTCTGGTCAACGCGGCGCAGGGTGAATTTGGCATCAGCCTGCGCCAGGGGGCCAAGGTCTCGCGCCTGATCGCCGAGCGCCTGCCTGCCACGGTGGAACTGGCGATGGTGGCCGCCGTGCTCGCCTTGCTGCTGGGCATCCCGATGGGTGTGTATGCGGCCCTGAAGCGCGGCACCTTTGTGAGCCAGCTGCTCATGACCGTCTCGCTGCTCGGGGTGTCCCTGCCAACGTTCCTGATCGGCATCCTGCTGATCCTGGTGTTCGCTGTGAACCTGGGCTGGTTTCCGAGCTTTGGCCGTGGTGATGTGGTCCAGCTCGGATGGTGGAGCAGCGGGCTGCTCACCGCCAAAGGATGGCACCACATCGTCCTGCCGGCACTGACCCTGGCGATCTTCCAGCTCACGCTGATCATGCGGCTGGTCCGGGCGGAGATGCTGGAGGTGCTGCGCACCGACTACATCAAGTTCGCCCGTGCCCGCGGACTGACCAACCGGGCGGTGCACTTCGGCCACGCGTTGAAGAACACGCTGGTGCCCGTGATGACCATCACCGGCCTGCAACTCGGGGGGCTGATTGCCTTTGCCATCATCACCGAAACGGTGTTCCAGTGGCCGGGCATGGGGTTGCTGTTCATCCAGGCCGTGACCTTCGCCGACGTCCCCGTGATGGCGGCCTATCTCTGTCTGATTGCATTGATCTTTGTCGTGATCAACCTGGTGGTCGACCTGCTCTATTTCGCAGTCGATCCCCGTTTGCGCATTGAAAGGGCCGGAGCCCACTGATGATGCCCCACACCTCCCGCATCCGTGCCCATGGCCGCGCGTTCGCCCACATCGCTGCCCTGCACCCTGAACTGACGGCGCTGCGCCGCGAGCTGCACGCCCACCCGGAACTCGGTTTCGAGGAGCACTACACCGCCCGGCGGGTGGTCGAGTCCCTCAAGATCTGCGGCGTGGACGAGATCCACACACAGATCGGCAAGACCGGCGTGGTGGCGTTGATCCACGGAAGCCGCCGGGACAGCGGTCGGATGATCGGATTGCGCGCCGACATGGACGCGTTGCCGATGACCGAACTCAACGATTTCGCCTGGAAGTCGACCCGGGCAGGCTTGATGCACGGCTGCGGGCACGACGGGCACACCGCCATGCTGATCGGTGCAGCGCGCTACCTGGCCGAGACCCGGCGCTTCAACGGCACGGCGGTCCTGATCTTCCAACCGGGCGAAGAAGGCTTCGCTGGCGCAAAGGCCATGATCGAAGACGGACTGTTCGAGCGCTTCCCGGTGCAGTCGGCCTATGCCATGCACAACTGGCCGCAGATGCGGCCCGGCACTGTGGGCGTGAACCCAGGGCCGATGATGGCCGCGGCCGACCGCATCACCATCGAAGTCACCGGCAAGGGCGGACACGGTGCGCACCCCTACCTCACGGTGGACCCGGTGCTGGTGTCGGCCCACATCATCACGGCCGTGCAGAGCATCGTCTCGCGCAACGTGAGGGCCATCGACAACGCGGTCATCAGCCTGTGCTCCATGCAGGCGGGCGATCCCGGGGCCTTCAGCGTGGTGCCGGGAAAGGCGACGATGGTCGGCACGGTCCGCACCTTCAGCCCCGAGATCCAGTCGCTGGTCGAGCGGCGGCTGAACGAGGTGTGTTCCGGGGTGGCGCTGGGTCTGGGCGCTTCGGCGCATGTCCGCTACGAGCGCATCTATCCCGCCACCATCAATACGCCCGACGAGGCCCGGTTCGCCACCCGCGTGGCGCGCGATCTGGTGGGTGATGAGCACGTGGACGCGGAAATGGACCCGAGCATGGGCGCCGAGGACTTCTCCTTCATGCTGCAGGTCAAACCGGGCGCCTACCTGCGGCTGGGGCAGGGCGGGGAGGGCAGCTGCTTCCTGCACAACAGCCGCTACGATTTCAACGACGAGGTGCTGCCGCTGGGTGCGGCCCTGCACGCCAGCCTGATCGAACAGGGCATGCCCCTGTCCGAAGAGTCCCCCTGAGCTTTCATCCAACCGACCAGGAGAAACCATGAACTTCAAGCATTCGCTGATCACCTCCATCGCTCTGGCCGCCATCGCGGGCACGGCGGTGGCGCAGACGGTGCGCATTGGCAACCAGGGCGACGCCTTGTCGATGGACCCGCACTCGCTCAACGAGTCCCTGCAACTGAGCGTCACGGGCAATGTCTACGAAGGGCTCGTGGCCCGCGACAAGGACCTCAGGCTGGTGCCGGCGCTGGCCACCAGCTGGAAGCAGACCTCGCCGACGGTGTGGCGCTTCGAACTGCGCAAGGGCGTCAAGTTCCATGACGGCAAGCCGTTCACGGCCGACGATGTGCTGTTCTCCTTTGCCCGCGCAGCGGGCGAAGGCTCGGACATGCAGAGCTACACCAACGACTTCAAGCAAGTGCGCAAGGTGGGCGATTCCGCGATCGAGATCGAGACGAAGACGCCGTTCCCCATCCTGCCCGACCTGCTGGCGCTGGTCTACATCATGAGCAAGCCGTGGGCCGAGGAGAACCAGGCCACCCGGCCGGTGGACCGGCGCAAGGGCATCGAGAACGCGGCCTCCTTCCGCTCCAACGGCACCGGCCCGTACCGCCTGCGCGAGCGCCAGCCCAACGTCAAGACCAGCTTCGTCCGCAACGGCAGCTACTGGGGCAAGATCGAAGGTAACGTGGTGAACGTGGAGTACACGCCGATCGGCAACGACGCCACCCGCGTGGCCGCCCTGCTGTCCGGGCAGGTGGACGTGATCGAGCCGGTGCCGCTGCAGGACGTGGCGCGCATCAACGCCAGCGGCAAGTCCAAGGTGCTGCAGGGGCCTGAGCTGCGCACCATCTTTCTGGGCATGGACCAGAAGCGCGACGAGCTGCTGTACTCGAACGTCAAAGGCAAGAACCCGTTCAAGGACAAGCGCGTGCGCCAGGCTTTCTACCAGGCCATCGACATCAACACCATCCAGCGCGTGGTGATGCGGGGCGCCTCCAAGCCCACGGCGCTGATGGTCGGCCCCGGCATCAACGGCTTTGACGCCGCGATGAACACCCGCCTGCCCTACGACCCCGACGCCGCCAGGAAGCTGCTGGCCGACGCCGGCTACCCCAACGGCTTCGAGGTGGGCATGAACTGCCCGAACGACCGCTATGTGAACGACGGCGACATCTGCCAGGCGGTGGCCGCGAACCTCGCGAAGATCGGCGTGAAGGTGAACCTGCAGGCCGAGACCAAGGGCACCTACTTCCCCAAGATCCTCAAGCGCGACACCAGCTTCTATCTGCTGGGCTGGACGCCGGGCACCTACGACTCGCACAACGCGCTGAACGCGCTGATGCGCTGCGTCGACGACAAGGGCAGTGGCCAGTTCAACCTTGGCTCCTACTGCAACCCGAAGGTGGACGAGCTGACGTTGAAGATCCAGTCGGAGACCGACAAGCCCAAGCGCGACGCGATGATCAAGGAGGCCTTCAAGCTGCACGCCGACGATGTCGGCCATCTGCCGCTGCACCAGCAGGCCCTGGCCTGGGGCGTGGCCAGCAACGTGCAGCTGGTCCAGCTGGCGGACAACTTCATGCCGTTTCGCTTCATGTCGGTGAAGTGATCGGCTGAGCCTTGATCGCCGCCCTTCGACGCTGGCTCGACGGCGACGTCGGCCACAGTTTCCGCTCGTCGCCCACCGCCATGGTGGCGGCGCTGATCGCCTTCGCCTGCGTGTTCTGTGCGGCGTTCGCCCCCTGGGTGGCGCCGCACAACCCGTTCGACCTGGCGACGCTGGAGCTGAGCGACGCGCGCCTGCCGCCGGCCTGGATGGAGGGCGGCAATCCCGCCTTCCTGCTGGGCACGGAGGACCAGGGGCGCGACATCCTGTCCGCGCTGATGTACGGCGCGCGCATCTCGCTGGCGGTGGGACTGACCTCGGTCGCGCTGTCGGTGCTGATCGGGGTGGTGCTGGGCCTGCTGGCCGGTTTTCTGGGGGGCTGGGTGGACGCCTTCCTGATGCGCCTGTGCGACGTGATGCTCTCGTTCCCGCCGATCCTGGTGGCGCTGCTCATCGCGGGCGTGGGCCGCGCGCTGTTTCCCAACTCGCAGGACGAGCTCGCGTTCGGTGTGCTGGTGCTGGCCATCACGCTGACGGGCTGGGTGCAGTACGCGCGCACGGTGCGAGGTTCCACCCTGGTCGAGCGCAACAAGGAGTACGTGCAGGCCGCGCGGGTCACGGGCGTGCCGCCGCTGCGCATCATGCGCCGGCACGTGCTGCCCAATGTGATGGGGCCGGTGCTGGTGTTGGCGACCATCCAGGTGGCAACCGCCATCATCATCGAGGCCACGCTGTCCTTCCTCGGCGTCGGCGCACCCATCACCGCGCCCTCTCTGGGCACGCTGATCCGCGTCGGCAACGACTACCTGTTCTCGGGCGAGTGGTGGATCACCGTGTTCCCCGGCGCCATGCTGGTGCTGATCGCGCTCTCGGTGAACCTGCTGGGCGACTGGCTGCGCGACGCCCTCAACCCCAAACTGCGATGAGCCTGCTGCAAGTCAAGAACCTGGTCGTCGAGTTCCCGGGCCGCCGCGGCACGCTGCGGGCACTCGACGACGTGTCGTTCGACATCGCGCCCGGCGAGATCCTGGGTGTGGTGGGCGAATCGGGCGCGGGCAAGTCGCTCACGGGCGCGTCCATCATCGGTCTGCTGGAGCCGCCGGGGCGCATCGCGGGCGGCGAGATCCTGCTGGAGGGCCGACGCATCGACGACCTGCCCTTCGCCGAACTGCGCAAGGTGCGCGGGCGGCAGATCGGGGCCATTTTCCAGGACCCGCTGACCTCGCTGAATCCGCTGTACACCGTGGGCCGTCAGCTGACCGAAACCATCCGCACCCACCTGCCCGTGGGCCAGGCCGAGGCGCGCGAGCGGGCGATCCAGCTGTTGCGCGACACCGGCATCCCGGCCGCCGAGCAGCGCATCGACCACCACCCGCACCAGTTTTCCGGCGGCATGCGCCAGCGAGTCGTGATTGCGCTCGCGCTGGCCGCCGAGCCCAAGCTCATCGTGGCCGACGAACCGACGACTGCGCTGGACGTGTCGATCCAGGCGCAGATCATCACCCTGCTCAAACGCATCTGCCGCGAGCGCGGCGCGGCGGTGATGCTGATCACGCACGACATGGGCGTGATCGCTGAGACCTGCGACCGGGTGGCGGTGATGTACGCCGGCCGCGTGGCCGAGATCGGGCCGGTGCACGACGTGATCCACCGGCCGGCGCACCCTTACACCGCGGGCCTGATGGCCTGTATTCCCGACATGACCCAGGACCGCGAGCGCCTGCACCAGATCGACGGCGCCATGCCGCGGCTCAATGCCATTCCGGCGGGCTGTGCCTTCCATCCGCGCTGCGACCGCGCGTTCGACCGCTGCCACGCGCAGCGGCCCGACCTGATGCCGGCCGGGACGACGCGGGCTGCCTGCTGGCTGCACGCCGGCACGACGGGAGGCGCGTCGTGAGCGACACCACCTCTGCACAAGCCCTGGTGCGCGCCATCGACCTGGCCAAGACCTTCGATGTCTCGGCACCCTGGCTCAACCGCGTGCTGGAGCGGCGCCCGCGCCAGCTGCTGCGCGCGGTGGACGGGGTGAGCTTCGACATCCAGCGCGGCCAGACGCTGGCGCTGGTGGGCGAATCAGGCTGCGGCAAGAGCACCGTCGCCCGCCTGCTGGTGGGCCTGTACGCGCCGACGCGCGGGGGCTTCCAGTTCGACGGACAGGACGCGCACGCGGCGTTCAGGACGCCGCAGGGGCGCCAGCTGCGCCGCCGCATCCAGATGATCTTCCAGGACCCGTATGCCAGCCTGAACCCGCGCTGGCGGGTGCAGGACATCGTGGCCGAACCGCTGGTTGAGCATGGTCTGCTCTCGGGGGGCGGCGAATTGCGCGAGCGGGTGGGCGAGCTGCTGCAGTCGGTGGGCCTTTCGCCGCTGGACGCGGCCAAGTTCCCGCACCAGTTCTCGGGTGGCCAGCGCCAGCGCATTTCCATCGCGCGAGCGCTGGCCACGCACCCGGAGTTCCTGGTCTGCGACGAGCCGACCTCGGCGCTGGACGTGAGCGTGCAGGCGCAGGTGCTCAACATCATGAAGGACCTGCAGCGGCAGCAGGGCCTGACCTACCTGTTCATCAGCCACAACCTAGCGGTGGTGCGGCATGTGAGCGACCAGGTGGGGGTGATGTACCTCGGGCGGCTGGTGGAACTGGCCGACAAGCACACGCTGTTCGACAGCCCGCGGCATCCGTACACGCGCATGCTGCTGGACGCGATCCCGAAGATCCACGACACCGGCCGGGCGCGCACGCCGGTGCAGGGCGAGGTGCCGAATCCGCTGGACCCGCCGGCCGGTTGCGCGTTCAACCCGCGCTGTCCGCATGCGAACGAGCGCTGCCGGGTCGAGCGGCCGGTGCTGCTGGACTTCGGTGGTGCCCGTGTGGCCTGCCACGCGGTGGAAGAGGGGCGGATTTCAGGCTAGGGCTTGAGCCGCCGGGGGCTTTGTCCTACAGTGGGCCACGCGTTCTTGATCAGGAGGTCCCATGCTGCTGAGACATCTTCTGTTTGGATTCCTGGCCTGGCCCGTGGTGGTTCTGGCGCAGGCGGACGGCAACGCCAGGCCCTCGGTCAAAGTGGGCGATGTCTCGGTTTACATGGTCAACAACCGCAGCGACAACAAGCAGTCGGAAGAGACGGTCACGGTCACCTCGGTGGAGGGAGGGCAGATCAAGACGAAGCATGTTCGTCCGGACCGCAATCCTCCGGAGCTCGAAGGTGTGACCAACCTCGATCTGAATCCGCTGGTCTCAGGCGCTTCCGGAACCAAGTTCGAGCCGGCCATCGAAATCTACCGGTTTCCCTTGAAGGTGGGCGATTCCTGGAGGACCCGCTCTGAGGCGGTGGGACTGACAGGAAGCCGCTCCCGCTCCGAACTGGAAGTCAAGGTGGTGGCGCAGGAGAAAGTCGCGACGCCCGGTGGAGAGTTCGATGCCTTTCGCATCGAGTCGAACGGCTGGATCAATGGAGTCAGCTGGCAAGGTGCAATCCGCGTGTCCCAGACCATCTGGTTCGCACCTTCCATTGGGCGCGCGGTCAAGTCCGACTACAAGGACTACCGCAACAGCAGCCTGAACACCAGCACCTTGACGGAGCTGAAGTCGCACAAGCCGGCACCCTGACGGGCTGGGCTCAGGCGTAGCGCTTGCTGCGCAGGTTGTTCTTCATTTCCTTGAGCAACGGCTGCAGCTTGTTGCCGCCGATGCGCAGAGCCAGGCAGGTGGCGACCACGTCGATCACCATCAGGTGCATCAGGCGCGAGGTCATGGGGCTGTAGCGGTCGTAGCCTTCGGGGTGGTCGGCGGCCAGGTGGATGTGGCCGGCGGTGGCCAGGGGCGAGCCGCTGGCGGTGACGGTGATGACCGTGGCGCCGTGCTTGCGCGCAATGTCGGCCGCGTCCATCAGGTCGCGCGTGCGGCCCGAGTTGGAGACGATCACCAGGCAGTCGCCCGGGCCCAGCAGCGAGGCGCTCATCACCTGCATGTGGCCGTCGCTGTAGGCGATGGCGTTGATGCCCAGGCGGAAGAACTTGTGCTGCGCGTCCTGCGCCACGATGCCGGAATTGCCCGCGCCGTAGAACTCGATGCGGCCCTTGTTCTTGTAGGTGGTCAGCAGCGCGTCGACCGCCTTCTCGATCGAGTGCGTCGAGGCGTCGTTGCGGTACTTGAGGAAGGCCGCGACCGTGTTGTCGATCACCTTGACCAGCACGTCGCTGACCTTGTCGTCCACGTCGACGCTGCGATGAATGAAGGGCACGCCTTCGCTCACGGTGCCGGCCAGCTTCAGCTTGAAGTCGGACAGGCCGTCGTAGCCCATGCTGCGGCAGAAGCGCACCACAGTCGGCTTGCTCACATGGGCGCGGTCGGCCAGTTCGGACACGGGCAGGCTGGCGAAGCTGCGCGGGTCGAGCAGCACGAGTTTGCCCACGCGCTGTTCCGCGGGCGCCAGTGAGGGCATGGAGGCTCTGATTCGGTCAAGCATGCGAAAATGGTAACCCAGTTACATCTTTCTGTGAAACCTCGACAACCCTGAGAGAGACCGATGAACCAGCTCGATGCCCTCAAGCAGCTCACCACCGTGGTCGCCGACACCGGTGACTTCAACCAGATCGCCGCCTATTCACCGCGCGACGCGACGACCAACCCGTCGCTGATCCTCAAGGCCGTGCAGAAACCCGAGTACGCGCACCTGCTGCAGGAAACCGTGGCGAAGTACGGGCAGCATGGAACGGACGAGGTGATGAACCGCCTGCTGGTGCGCTTCGGCATCGAGATCCTCAAGCATGTGCCGGGCCGCGTGTCCACTGAAGTGGACGCCCGACTGAGCTTCGACACCGAGGCCACCGTGACGCGCGCGCGCCGCATCATCGACCTCTACCAGGGCGAGGGCGTGCACGTGGACCGCATCCTGATCAAGATCGCCTCGACCTGGGAGGGCATCCAGGCCGCGGCGCGGCTGGAGCGCGACGGTATCCACACCAACCTCACGCTGCTGTTCTCCTTCTGCCAGGCGGTGGCCTGTGGCCAGGCCAAGGTGCAGCTGATCTCCCCGTTCGTCGGCCGCATCTACGACTGGTACAAGAAGCAGGCCGGCGCGAAGTGGGACGAGGCCGCGATGGCCGGCGCCAACGACCCGGGCGTGCAGTCGGTGCGCGCGATCTACAACTTCTACAAGAAGCACGGCATCGCCACCGAGGTGATGGGCGCGAGCTTCCGCAACGTGGGCCAGATCACCGCGCTGGCCGGCTGCGACCTGCTGACCATCAGCCCCGACCTGCTGGCGCAGCTGCAGGCCAGCGAGGCGCCGCTGGCCAAGGCCCTGGACGCTGCCGCGGCCCAGGCCATGGACATCCCGTTCGTGCAGTACGACGAGGCCACCTTCCGTTTCGCGCTGAACGAGGACGCGATGGCCACCGAGAAGCTGGCCGAAGGCATCCGCGCCTTCGTGGCCGACACGATCAAGCTCGAAGCGATGATGCGCTGAGCGCAGGCCCGCCGAGCCGGTGGAAGCGCCACCGCAGGCGCTGGGTCATCGACCCGCCCGGCCCGAGGAGGTGCAGCCCCGGCCGGCCCGGCAGGTGCACCGCGTCGACCGGGTGGCTGACCGGTTCCACGCAGAAGCTCGGCCCGGCCTCGGGCCGGAACAGCAGCAGGCAGCCGTCGCCGGTCGCCGCGGTGTCTTCCACGGTCAGGACCCAGCCACTTTCCGGCCACTCGATGCGGGCCGTGCCGTCCCAGCCGGTGAAGGCGTTGTCGATCAGCGATCCATGGGCTCCGATGCCCGCACACAGGTCCCAGTCCGGTGGCACGGCGGTGTGCGCCAGTGGCAGCCGGTCGGGGTGGCTGAGCCAGACGCCGTTCACCCCCGCCCGTACCCGCGTGCCCGGCGTGCGCAGCAGCCAGGGGTGCTGGCCGAGGCCGTAGGGCAGGGGGCGCTCGCCCCGGTGGGTCACCGACAGGGTCTGTTCGATGCCGTCGGGCAGCAGCCGGTAGTGCTGGGTGGCGACGTAGTCGTAGGGGCTGCCCATGAAGCGGCGCGAGGCCAGCCGCAGTTCGATCTGACGCTCGTCGTGGGCGACGACGTCCCAGGCCTGCAGCCAGCCCTCGCCGTGGATGGGGCAGGCTTCCCCGGCGCGGTTGGGCGCCAGCGGGTGGAACACGCCGTCCTGCTCGAAACCGCCACCGCTGATGCGGTTGGACCAGGGCACCAGGGGCAGCGAGGCCACGCTGAACGGGTCGGGGTCGCCAAACCAGGGGCGCCAGAGGTGGAATGGCACCTCGGGCTGGCGCGGCGCCGCACCGGCCTGCGGGTGCAGCAGCCACGAGGCGGCGCTGCCGCCGAAGCCGGGCACCAGGCCCAGGCGCTGGCGGCCGTCGTCGAGCCAGTGAATGCGCCCCGCGCTTGCTGTCATTGGGAAGGTCATGGTTCATCTTATTAAGTTCAATCATCAAACTATGTCGGGTTTGTCCCAATAGGAGCCAACACAAGGGGTGGCAAATAATTAGTTTGTCGTTCGTACTAAATGGCTGCCGGCGAGGGCGCCAGCGCACGATGTGTCCAAGCAATCCGTTCAATAACCGCGGCCCGAAAGCAGGCCGTTCACTGGAGACAAGGATGAAACTGAAGACAACGTTGACCGCTTTGGCGCTCGGTCTGGCCAGCGCCGGTGCGTTCGCCCAGGTGGTGGGTGTGAGCTGGTCCAACTTCCAGGAAGAGCGCTGGAAGACCGACGAGAAGGCGATCAAGGACCAGCTGGCCAAGCTGGGCGCCAGCTACATCAGCGCCGACGCGGGCGGCTCGCCCGAGAAGCAGCTGTCCGACGTGGACTCCCTGATCGCCAAGGGCGCCAAGGTGCTGATCGTGCTGGCGATGGACAAGGACGCCATCCTGCCCGCCGTCAACAAGGCCGCGCAGCAGAAGATCCCGGTGGTGGCCTACGACCGCCTGATCGAGGCGCCCGGTGTGTTCTACATCACCTTCGACAACGTCGAGGTCGGCCGCATGCAGGCGCGCGCGGTCTTCGAGGCCCAGCCCAAGGGCAACTACGTGATGATCAAGGGCTCGCCCACCGACCCGAACGCCAACTTCCTGCGCGGCGGCCAGCAGGAGGTGCTGGACGCGGCGATCAAGAAGGGCGACATCAAGATCGTGGGCGAGGAGTACACCGACGGCTGGAAGCCGGAAGTGGCGCAGAAGAACATGGAGCAGATCATCACCAAGACCGGCGGCAAGATCGACGCCGTGGTTGCCTCCAACGACGGCACCGCCGGCGGTGTGGTCGCGGCGCTGACCGCCAAGGGCATCAAGGGCATTCCGGTGTCGGGGCAGGACGGCGACCATGCCGCGCTCAACCGCGTGGCCATGGGCTCGCAGACGGTGTCGGTGTGGAAGGACGCACGCGACCTCGGCCGCGACGCCGCCACCGCCGCCGTCTCCCTGGCCAAGGGCCAGAAGGTCGCGGGCGCCGCGGCCTGGGCCGGTGGCGAGAAGAAGGTGTCGCTGCAGGCGCAGTTCCTCAAGCCGGTGCCGATCACGGCCAAGAATCTGGACCTGGTGGTCAAGGCCGGCTGGATCAAGAAGGAAGACCTGTGCAAGGGCGTAGACATGGCCAAGGGTCCGGCCGCCTGCAAATGACCCGGCATTTGAATTTGCGTTTCTCCTGATGGATGGAGGCCCTCGGACCGCGGGCTGGGTTCAGCCCGCGGTCCTTTTTTTTCGGCGGAGTGCGTCTGTGAGTCCTGTTCCCAATGTCCTCAGGCAACTGGCCATCGACTGGCGGCTGGTGCTGATGGGGGCGGTCCTGGTGGCCACCGCCATCGTGTTCAACATCCTCTCGGGCGGCCTGTTCCTCTCGCCCGAGAACCTCTACAACATCGCCCAGCAGACGGCGGTGGTCGGCATCGTCGCCACGGTTGTGGTGCTGGTGATCGTGGCGCGCCACATCGATCTCTCGGTGGGTTCGGTGATGGGCTTTGTCGGCGTGCTGATCGCGACGCTGATGTACACCGCCGGCTGGCACTGGGTCGAGGCCTCGCTGGCCGGGCTGGCGGTGGCGATTGCGGTGTCGCTCTACCAGGGCGCGCTGACGGCCATGCTGGGCGTGCCGTCCTTCGTGGTCACGCTGGGCGGGCTGATGTCCTTCCGCGGCGCGGCCTTCCTGGTGGCCGATGGCAAGACGCAGCCGGTCAACGACCTCTTCTTCCAGCGCCTGGGTGGCGGCTTTGACGGCGCCATCGGCGTGCAGGCCAGCTGGGTGCTGGCGGCCGTGCTGGTGGCGGCGCTGGTCCTGCAGACGGCGCTGCGCCGCCGCGCCAAGGCCGCCTACGACGTGCCCAATCCGCCGCTGTGGCTGGACGCCCTGGTGGCGGCGGTGCCGGCGCTGATCGTGGTCGGCTTCGTGGCCACCATGAACGCCTACCAGATCCCGACCAAGGACGCGCCGCAGGGTGTGCCGATCCCGGTGCTGATCTGGGGCAGCGTGGCGCTGGTGCTGTCCTTCATCGTGCACCGCACGCGCTTCGGCCGCTACGTGTTCGCCATGGGCGGCAACCCCGAGGCGGCGGCGCTGGTGGGCATCCCGGTGCGCCGCGTCACGCTGATGGTGTTCGCCCTGCTGGGCGTGCTGATCACCATCGCGGCGATGGTCTCCATCGCACGCCTGAACGCCGGCACCAACTCGCTGGGCACCGGCATGGAGCTGTACGTGATCGCCGCGGCGGTCATCGGCGGCACGGCGCTGGCCGGCGGCAGCGGTTCCATCCTAGGCTCGGTGCTGGGCGCGCTGATCATGCAGAGCATCGACAGTGGCCTGCTGCTGCTGGACATCTCCATAGGCCTGCGCTACGTGATCATCGGCCAGGTGCTGATCGCCGCCGTGGTGTTCGACGTGGTCTACCGCCGCCTCACCGGAGACCTGTCATGAACGCGCCACTGGTTGAAATGCGCCAGATCGGCAAGTCGTTTGGCGGCGTGCGCGCGGTCGACGATGTGAGCCTGAACCTCTACCCGGGCGAGGTCGTGGCCCTGCTCGGTCACAACGGCGCCGGCAAGTCCACGCTGATGAAGATGCTGGCCGGGGCCTACCCGATCGACAGCGGCGAAGTGCGGATCAACGGCGAGAAGGCCCACATCCGCACACCGGTCGACGCGCAGCGCTGCGGCATCGAGTCGATCTACCAGACCCTGGCCCTGGCCGACAACCTCGACGCCGTGGCCAACCTGTTCCTCGGCCGCGAGCTGCTCACGCGCTGGAACACCCTGGACGACCACCGCATGGACGCCGAGGCGCGCAAGGTGTTCCACCGCCTCAACAAGAACTTCAAGAACGTGCGCACGCCGGTGCGCCGCCTCTCGGGCGGGCAGCGCCAGGTGGTGGCGATCTCGCGCGCGATCTACTTCAACGCCCGCATCCTGATCATGGACGAGCCCACCGCGGCGCTCGGGCCGGAGGAGACCGCGATGGTCGGCAACCTGGTGCGCCAGCTCAAGGCCGAGGGCGTGGGCATCTTCCTGATCACCCACGACATGCCCGACGTGTTCGGCCTCAGCGACCGGCTGGCGGTGATGAAGAACGGCCGCCTGGTGGGTGCCTACCGCACCGCCGACGTCAATGAGGACGAGGTGTTGGGCATGATCATCGCGGGCAAACAACCTGAAGGAAAGGCGCAGACCCACAGCCTCTGAGGCCTGCGCGCTCCCGCACACCGAATGAAAACCACCGGCGACCAGCAACTTGTCAAACGCATCAACCGCAGCGTGCTGCTGAGGCTGCTGCGGCGGCGCAGCGGCCTTTCACGCGCCCAGCTCGCGCAGGAGAGCGGCCTGACCAAGTCGACGGTCAGCCTGCTGGTGCGCGAGCTGATCGACGAGGGCTGGGTCACCGAGACCGGCCCGGCCGCCGCGCATGGCCTGGGCCGGCCGTCGACACCGCTGCAGCTGGACGGCAGCCGCCGCGCCATGATCGGTGTGGAAATCGCGGTCGAGTCGCTGCGCGTGGTGGGCGTGTCGCTCACCGGCGAGGTGCTGTGGTCCGTCGAAGAAGCGCTGGCCGAGCACGAGCCGGCGGCGGTGTGCCGCCAGGTGGCGCAGCTGGTGGTGCGCGCGCACGCCGCGCTGGCGGCGCGGCCGGTGCTGGTCTCGGGCGTGGGCATCGGCCTGCCCGGCGCCTTCGACGAAGCCAGCGGCACCGTGCGCTTCGCGCCCAACCTGGGCTGGCGCAACGTGTCCTTCCTGCCGCTGATCACGCGCGCCCTGGCCGAGGCGGGCTGCCCGCCGGTGGCGGTGCATGTGCAGAACGAGGCCGACACCGCCGCGCTCAGCGAATACGAGTTCACCGACGGTGACGCGAAGGACTCGCTGATCTTCGTCACCTGCGGCGTCGGCGTGGGCGCCGGCATCGTGCTCAACGACCGCCTGTTCACCGGCCTGCAGGGCATGGCCGGCGAAATCGGCCACAGCATCCTGCAGATCGACGGCCCGGCCTGTTCCTGCGGCCGCCGGGGCTGCGCCGAAACCTTTTTCGGCGCGCGGGCCCTGGGCCAGCTGCCCGACCCGGCGCGTGGCGGCGTGTTCCTGGGCGTGGTGCTGCAGAACCTCTGGACCACCTTCAACCCGGGGGCCCTGGTGGTCGGCGGACCGTCCTGCGAACGGCACCCGGACATCGTGCGCACCGCGCGCGACACGCTCGACGCCTACGCCACCAGCGCGGGCGTGGCACCGCCGCCGGTGCGGCCGGCGCGCTACGGTCTGCTGGCCTCGGCCGTCGGCGCCGCCGCCCTGGTGCTGCACCACGAGCTGCGACCCATGCACGCCCCCTCCCTCATTCACTGAGCTTCACACACATGTACATCGGCATCGACATCGGCACCTCCGAGGTGAAGGCCCTGCTGCTGGGCCCAGACCAGCGCGTCATCGGCTCGGCCGGTTCTGCGCTCAGCGTGTCGCGGCCCCACCCGGGCCACAGCGAACAGGACCCGGCCGACTGGTGGACCGCCACCCAGGCCGCGCTGGCCGCGCTGCGGGCTGCGCACCCGGCCGAATACGCCGCGACCGAGGCCATCGGCCTGTCCGGCCAGATGCACGGCGCGGTGCTGCTGGGCGCGCAGGACCGCGTGCTGCGCCCGGCCATCCTCTGGAACGACACCCGCAGCGGGACCGAGTGCGCCGAGATGATGGCCGATCTGCCGGCGCTCAGCGACCTGGGCGGCAGCCTGGCCATGCCCGGCTTCACCGCGCCCAAGCTGCGCTGGGTGGCGCGCCACGAGCCCGAGGTGTTCCGGCAAGTGAGCAAGGTGCTGCTGCCCAAGGACCATGTGCGCCTGATGCTGACCGGCGAACACGTGAGCGACCTGTCGGACGCCAGCGGCACGCTCTGGCTGGACGTGCGGCGGCGCGACTGGTCCGACGAGCTGCTGGCCCTCACGGGGCTGACGCGCGCCCACATGCCGCGCCTGGTCGAAGGCAGCCAGGCCGGCGGCCGGCTCAAGGCCGATGTGGCGCAGGCGCTGGGCCTGCGGCCGGACACGGTGGTGGCCGGCGGCGCGGGCGACAACGCGGCCAGCGCCGTGGGCATGGGCGCGGTCGAGGCCGGCCAGGGCTTTCTCTCGCTGGGCACCAGCGGCGTGCTGTTCGTGGTGACGCCCGACTACCAGCCCAACGCGGCCAGCGCCACGCACGCCTTCTGCCACGCGGTGCCGGGCCGCTGGCACCAGATGAGCGTGATGCTCTCGGCTGCCAGCGCGCTGCAGTGGGTGTCCCACCTGCTGGGCGCCGCCAACGCGGGCGAGGTGGCCACGCGCGCCGCCGCCCTGAGCGCCAGCGACCGCGCCGCGTCCCCGCTGTTCCTGCCCTACCTGAGCGGCGAGCGCACGCCGCACAACGACGCGAAAGTGCGTGGCAGCTTCCACGGCCTGGACTTCGACACCAACGCCGCGCGCCTGGGCTACGCGGTGATGGAAGGCGTGAGCTTTGGCCTGCTGGACGGTCTGGCCGCGCTGCACGCCGCCGGCAGCACCGTCTCGCGCCTGTCGCTGGTCGGCGGGGGCGCGCGCAGCGGCTTCTGGGCCCAGATGCTGGCCAGCGCGCTGGACGTCGACATCGTCACCCACGGCGGCTCGGCCGTTGGCGGTGCGCTGGGGGCGGCCCGCCTGGGTGCGCTCGCCGTGGGCGCGCCGATGGCCTCGGTCTGCCTGCCGCCGCCGGTCGACACCGTCTACCGCCCCGACCCCGCCGAGCGCGCGCTGCTGGCGCCGCGCCACGACCTGTTCCGCAGCCTGTACCGCAGGCCCTGACGACTTCCAACGAACGACTTCACCCGAGACCGAGACCACCATGAGCACCTACTTCTCCGACATTCCCGCCATCGCCTACGAAGGCCCGCAATCGACCAACCCGCTGGCCTTCAAGTGGTACGACAAGGACCGCCTGGTGCTGGGCAAGCGCATGGAGGACCACCTGCGTTTTGCCGTCTGCTACTGGCACAGCTTCTGCTGGAACGGCTTCGACCCCTTCGGCTACGACGGCACCTTCGAGCGCCCCTGGCAGCGCGTGGCCGACCCGATGGCGGCGGCGCGCATGAAGGCCGACGCTGCGTTCGATTTCTTCTCGCGCCTGGGCGCACCCTACTACTGCTTCCACGACCGCGACGTGGCGCCCGAGGGCAGCACGCCGCGCGAGAGCGTGAACCACCTGCACGAAATGGTCGAGGTGCTGCAGGCCAAGCAGGCGCAGACCGGCATGAAGCTGCTCTGGGGCACGGCCAACCTGTTCAGCCACCGGCGCTTCATGTCGGGTGCGTCCACCAACCCCGACCCCGAGATCTTCGCGCTGGCCGCGTTGCAGGTGAAGGAGGCGATGGACGCCACGCTGAAACTCGGCGGCGAGAACTACGTGCTCTGGGGCGGCCGCGAAGGCTACGAGACCCTGCTGAACACCCGCGTCGGCCAGGAGCTGGACCAGATGGGCCGCTTCCTGAACATGGTGGTGGACTACAAGCACAAGATCGGCTTCAAGGGCACGATCCTGATCGAGCCCAAGCCGCGCGAGCCGTCCAAGCACCAGTACGACTTCGACACCGCCACGGTCTACGGCTTCCTGCAGCGCCACGGGCTGGAGAAGGAGATCAAGGTCAACATCGAGGCCAACCACGCCACGCTCTCGGGCCACAGCTTCGAGCACGAGATCGCCACCGCCATTGATCTGGGCATCTTCGGCTCCATCGACATGAACCGCGGCGACATGCAGTGCGGCTGGGACACCGACCAGTTCCCCAACAACATCCCCGAGACCGCGCTGGCGATGTACCTGATCCTGCAGGGCGGCGGCTTCACCACCGGCGGCCTGAACTTCGACGCCAAGGTGCGCCGCCAGTCCATCGACGCCGAGGACATGTTCCACGGCCACATCGGCGGCATGGACGTGTCGGCGCGCGCGCTGCTGATCGCCGAGCAGATGATCAACGACGGCGAGCTGGCGCGGCACGTCGAGGCCCGCTACGCCGGCTGGAACACCCCCTTTGGGCAAGACCTGATGGCGGGTCGTCTGGGCCTGGATCAGGTGGCCGAACGGGTGCTGGAGCGCAACCAGGACACGCGGCCGGTTTCCGGGCGGCAGGAGCTGCTGGAGAACCTGCTCAACCGCTACATCTGAGCATTGAACTGAACCGGGAGCGCGCATGAAACCTGTGGTGTGGGGCGTGCTGAGCACGGCGAAGATCGGCACCGAGAAGGTGATCCCCGAGATGCTCGCCAGCCCGCTGGTGGAACTGCGCGCGATCGCTTCGCGCAGCCTGCCGTCCGCGCAGGCGGCGGCGCAGCGGCTGGGCATCCCGCAGGCCTACGGCAGCTACGAGGAGCTGCTGGCCGACCCGGCCATCGAGGCCATCTACAACCCGCTGCCCAACCACCTGCACGTGCCGCTGACCCTGCAGGCGGCCGCGGCCGGCAAGCACGTGCTGTGCGAGAAACCGTTCGCCCTCAGCGCCGACGAGGCGCTGAGCGTGCGCGCCGCCGCGGCCACCGTGCACATCGAAGAAGCCTTCATGGTGCGCCACCACCCGCAGTGGCAGCGCGCCCGCGAACTGGTGCGCGCCGGTCGCATCGGCACGCCGCGCGCGGTGCAGGTGTTCTTCTCCTACTTCAACGACGACGGTGCCAACATCCGCAACCAGGCGGCCATCGGTGGTGGCGCGCTGTACGACATCGGCTGCTACGCGGTGCTGGCCGGTCGCTACCTGTTCGAGGCCGAGCCGCTGCGCGCGGTCTCGCTGGTCGACCGCGACCCGGCGATGGGCGTCGACCGTCTCACCAGCGCGCTGCTGGACTTCGGCGCCGGGCGGCAGGTCGGCTTCACCGTGTCGACCCAGAGCGTGCCCTTCCAGCGGGTGCAGGTGGTGGGCACGCATGGCCGCATCGAACTCTTCATCCCCTTCAACGCCGCGCGCGGCGGCCAGATGACGCTGGCGCTGGACGAGGGCGGTGCGCTGGACGGCAGCGGCGTGACGTTGGAGACCCTGCCCGCGGCCGAGCAGTACCGGCTGGAGGTGGAGGCGTTTTCGCGCCGCGTGCGCGCCGGCACTCCGCCCGACGCGTCCGGTCTCGACGAGGCGGTCGCCCAGGCCCGGGTGATCGACGCGCTGTGGCAGTCCGAGCGCAGCGGGCGCTGGGAACCGGTGGTCCGCGACTGAGCCTGCGGCCCCCGGTGCCGCCTCGGGGGGCGTGCTAGCCTGCGCCCCATGTCCGACCTGCTGTCCCATCCGTCCTTCGTCCGCTTCTGGTGTGCCCGTGTGGCGGCGGTGGCCGGCACCCAGATGCTGATGCTGACCATCGGCTGGCACATGTACGAGCTGACGGCCAGCGCCTGGGACCTCGGGCTGGTCGGGCTGTTCCAGTTCGCTCCCGCGCTGGCCATGACGCTGCCCGCCGGCCATACCGCCGACCGCCACCACCGCGCCCGCATCGTGGCGCTGTGCCTGTCCGCACAGGCCATGGTTGCGCTGCTGCTGGTGGCCGGTACGCTGGCGCACGCGGTCTCGCGCGAGTGGCTGCTGGCACTGTCAGCCCTGCTTGGGGCGATCCGCCCGTTCCAGATGTCGGCCCAGCAGGCGCTGCTGCCGTCCCTGGTGCCGGCGCCGCTGCTGGCGCGTGCCACTGCGGTCACGTCCACCGGCACGCAGGCGGCCGTCATCGGCGGGCCGGCCCTGGGTGGGCTGATCTTTGCGGTGAACCTGAACGCGGTCTACATCGTCTGCACCGTGCTGTTCCTCGGCGCGGCGCTGGCCTGCCTGTGGGTGCGCTACGAGCGCCAGCCGGTGCCGCGCGAGCCGGTCAATGCGCAGACGCTGCTGGCCGGGGTGCGCTATGTCTGGGGCCACCCGGTGCTGCTCGGGGCGGTGTCGCTGGACCTGTTCGCGGTGCTGCTGGGCGGGGCGACCGCGCTGCTGCCGATCTTCGCCAAGGAGATCCTGCACGTCGGCCCCGAAGGTCTGGGCCTGCTGCGTTCGGCGCCGGCGGTGGGCGCGCTGGCGGCCGGGCTGGTGCTCTCGCACGTCGCGCTGGAACGGCGCGTCGGCCGCAAGCTGCTGGTGTCGGTGGCCGTGTTCGGCCTGTGCATGGTGGTGTTCGGTCTGTCCACCTCGTTCTGGCTGTCGCTGCTGGCGCTGGCGGTGTCCGGCGCGGCCGACATGGTCAGCGTGGTCATCCGCCAGACTCTGGTGCAGCTGGAAACGCCGGACCAGATGCGGGGCCGCGTGGCGGCCGTCAACACGCTCTTCATCGGCGCCAGCAACCAGCTCGGCGAGTTCGAGTCGGGCGTGACGGCCGCGGCCTTCGGTCCGGTGGGCTCGGTGGTGCTGGGCGGGCTGGGCACCATCGGCATCAGCCTGGCGTGGTGGCGCCTGTTCCGGCCACTGGCGATGCGCGATGCGCTGGCCGGTCCGCAGCGGGTGGCCTGAACGCTGCCGACCCCACGGCGGGGCCCAACAAAAAAGCCCCGCAAGTCGCCTTGCGGGGCTTTTGTTGGGCAGGGGGCCGAAGCCCCCGGGCCGGGTCAGTGCATTACATGCCCATGCCCATGCCGCCCATGTCGCCCATGCCGCCACCGGGCATGGCGGGTGCGTCGTCCTTGGGGGACTCGGCAACCATGCACTCGGTCGTCAGCATCAGGGACGCCACGGAGGCGGCGTTCTGCAGCGCGGTGCGGGTCACCTTGGTCGGGTCCAGGATACCCATTTCGATCATGTCGCCGTAGGTGTCGTTGGCGGCGTTGAAACCGAAGTTGCCCTTGCCTTCCAACACCTTGTTGATCACGACGGAGGGCTCGCCACCGGCGTTGGCCACGATTTCGCGCAGCGGGGCTTCGATGGCCTTGAGGACCAGCTTGATGCCAGCGTCCTGGTCGGCGTTGTCACCCTTGATGGCGCCAGCGGCTTGCTTGGCGCGCAGCAGGGCCACGCCACCACCGGCGACGATGCCTTCTTCCACGGCAGCGCGGGTGGCGTGCAGGGCGTCTTCCACGCGGGCCTTCTTTTCCTTCATCTCGACTTCGGTGGCGGCACCGACCTTGATGACGGCCACGCCGCCGGCCAGCTTGGCCACGCGCTCTTGCAGCTTCTCGCGGTCGTAGTCGCTGGTGGCTTCTTCGATCTGCACGCGGATTTGCTTCACGCGGGCTTCGATGTCAGCGGCAGCGCCGGCGCCGTCGATGATGGTGGTGTTTTCCTTGCCCACTTCGATGCGCTTGGCCTGGCCCAGATCGGCCAGGGTCACCTTCTCGAGGGTCAGGCCGACTTCTTCGGCGATGACCTTGCCGCCCGTCAGGATGGCGATGTCTTCCAGCATGGCCTTGCGGCGGTCGCCGAAGCCAGGAGCCTTCACAGCCACAACCTTCAGGATGCCGCGGATGGTGTTGACCACCAGGGTCGCCAGGGCTTCGCCTTCGACGTCTTCGGCAATGATCAGCAGCGGACGGCCGGCCTTGGCCACGGCTTCCAGCGTGGGCAGCAGGTCACGGATGTTGCTGATCTTCTTGTCGAACAGCAGGACAAACGGGTTGTCCAGCAGGGCGGCCTGCTTCTCGGGGTTGTTGATGAAGTAGGGCGACAGGTAGCCGCGGTCGAACTGCATGCCTTCCACGACATCCAGCTCGTTCTGCAGGGACTTGCCGTCTTCCACGGTGATCACGCCTTCCTTGCCGACCTTGTCCATCGCGTTGGCGATGATCTCGCCGATGGAGGTGTCGCTGTTGGCGGAGATGGAGCCGACCTGGGCGATTTCCTTGCTGGTGGTGGTGGGCTTGGAGGCCTTCTTCAGCTCGGCGATCAGGGACTCGACGGCACGGTCGATACCGCGCTTGAGGTCCATCGGGTTCATGCCGGCGGCCACGTACTTCATGCCTTCGCGCACGATGGCCTGGGCCAGCACGGTGGCGGTGGTGGTGCCGTCACCAGCGTTGTCCGAAGTCTTGGAAGCAACTTCCTTGACCATCTGGGCGCCCATGTTCTGGAGCTTGTCCTTGAGTTCGATTTCCTTGGCCACGGACACGCCGTCCTTGGTCACGGTGGGGGCGCCGAAGGAGCGCTCGAGCACCACGTTGCGACCCTTGGGGCCCAGGGTGGTCTTGACCGCGTTGGCCAGGACGTTCACGCCTTCAACCATGCGGGCGCGGGCTTCGCCGCCGAAAATGACGTCTTTTGCTGCCATGTTGATTTCTCCGGATTCAGTAAATGGGGATGGATGAGGGGCGAATTACTTCTCGACGACCGCGAACAGGTCGTCTTCCTTCATGACCAGCAGTTCGTTGCCATCGACCTTGACGGTCTGGCCGCTGTACTTGCCGAACAGAACGCGGTCACCGACCTTGACGTTCATGGCGGACAGTTCGCCCTTGTCGTTTTTCTTGCCGGGACCGACGGCCAGGACTTCGCCCTGATCGGGCTTCTCTGCGGCGGCGTCGGGGATGACGATGCCGGAGGCGGTCTTGGTTTCGCTGTCAATGCGCTTGACGATCACGCGATCGGCGAGAGGACGAAGGTTCATTGCATCTCCTGAAATGGATCAAATGTTGGGGGTCAGATGGGCGGGGCCACTGGCCATGGGGCTGGGCCCCGCGGATCGACTGGGAGTCGGGTGTTAGCACTCAACTCCAGCGAGTGCTAATCATAAGGGCCGGTCCTGCCCATTTCAAGTGCGTCCCCGGAAATTCCAGGCTGCCAGATGATCTGCCATATTGGCAGCCATTGGCGGAGTGGCAGTGTTTCGCAGAGACTTGGCCGATGGCAAGTGCCTGAATTCAAAGAATTTTTTGTCTGGCACGGTTCTTGGAAAGTGGCAGGCATCGGCAGACTTTCCCCCACCCTCACCATGTCCACCACCACTGCAGCCACCGCCGCACCGGCGGCCAGTCCCGAGCCGGACGCCGTTGAAATCTCCCTGTACGAGTCGCGCCGGAAGATCCAGACACGTTCGGTCAGCGGCACCTTCACCCACCTGCGCTGGGCCGCGGTCTGGTTCACCCAGATCCTGTTCTATGCGCTGCCCTGGTTCAACTGGAACGGGCGCCAGGCGGTGCTGTTCGACCTGCTCTCGCGCCGCTTCTACCTGGGTGGTCTGGTGCTGTACCCGCAGGACTTCATCTACCTCACCGGCCTGCTGGTGATGTCGGCGCTGTCGCTGTTCCTGTTCACCGCGGTGGCCGGGCGCCTGTGGTGCGGCTACGCCTGCCCGCAGACGGTCTACACCGAGATCTTCATGTGGATCGAGAAGAAGATCGAGGGCGACCGCGCGGCCCGCATCCGGCTGGACGACGCGCCCATGAGCGGCGCCAAGTTCGCGCGCCGTGGTGCCAAGCACCTGGCCTGGGTGCTGTTCGCGCTGTGGACCGGTTTCACCTTCGTCGGCTACTTCACGCCGATCCGCGCCCAGACCGCCGAGGTGCTGGCGGGCACCATGGGTGCCTGGCAGACCTTCTGGATCTTCTTCTACGGCTTCGCCACCTACGGCAACGCGGGCTTCATGCGCGAGCAGGTCTGCAAGTACATGTGCCCCTATGCCCGCTTCCAGAGCGCGATGTTCGACAAGGACACCTTGATCGTGACCTACGACGCCGCCCGCGGCGAACCGCGCGGCTCGCGCGGCAAGAAGGTCGATCCGAAGGAAAAGGGCCTGGGTTCGTGTGTGGACTGCACGCTGTGCGTGCAGGTCTGCCCCACCGGCATCGACATCCGCAAGGGCCTGCAGTACGAGTGCATCGGCTGCGGCGCCTGCGCCGACGTGTGCGACGAGGTGATGGACAAGTTCGGCTACGCCCGCGGCCTGGTCAAGTACTCGACCCAGAACGCCATGACCGGCGGCTGGGACAAGGCACAGACGATCCGCCGCGCGCTGCGCCCGCGCGTGCTGGTGTACTCGACCATCCTGGCCGCCATTGCGGTGGCGGTGGGCGTGAGCCTGTACCTGCGCGTGCCGATGAAGGTGGACGTGATCCGCGACCGTGGCGCGCTCGCCCGCATGGTCGACCAGGGGCGGATCGAGAACGTCTACCGCCTGCAGATCATGAACGCCACCGAGGAGCGGCAGCTGATCCGGCTGGCGGTGGAGGGCATGGAGGGCATCGCGCTCGCCTCGGAGCCGGTGGTGGATGTGCTGCCGACCGAGGTGCGCACGCTGGCCGTGCGGGTGCAGGTGCCCCCGGGCGCCGCGAGCGGCTCGCACCCCATCGTGTTCCGGCTGCAGTCGAGCACCGACGAGGCGATCCGGCTGGACGAGAAGACCACCTTCCTCGTGCCACGCTGACGGCGCCTGCGTGCGGGGCGGGGGAACCCGCGCGGGTATCGCGCCGTGCTTGCGGTCACAATGCCGGCCCAGGGGAGTGTCCAAGCAATGAAAGCCGTTGGCTGTGGCCCCTTCTTTTGCCCTCACTTCCTCCGCCCCATCTGTTCTTGACCGCGCCGTGTTCCAGGCGGCGGCCGCTGGCACGGCGCTGCTGCTGATCTGGACCGCCTGGCACTACCCCGGCCTCACCCTGGCCCTGGTGGTTTCGTGCGCCGTGATGTTCTGGGTCTGCGCCTGGTCGGCCACCCGGCTGCTGGGCTACCGGCGGACGCGCGCACTGATGCTGCTGGCCCTGGGCCTGGGCTGGTTTGCCGAGCAGATGGGCTCCTCGCGCGGCTGGTTCTTCGGCCGCTACACCTACACCGAGGTGCTCGGCCCGCGCCTGGGCGACGTGCCGATCGCCATTCCCCTCATGTGGTTCGCGCTGGCGCTGATCGGCTACGTGATGGCCTCGCTGATGCTCTGGCGCCAGCCGGTCCACGCGAATCCAGGTTTCCGCAGTGGCCTGCTGACGGCCTGGCTGGCGGCGATGGTGATCACCGCCTTCGACCTGGGCGCCGACCCGTACTTCGTGTTTGTGCTCAAGGCCTGGATCATGCAGAAGACCGACGGCGGCTGGTTCGGCGAGACCCTGCAGGGCTTTGCCGGCTGGATGGCGGTGTCGCTGCTGATCGTTGGCAGCTTCCAGGCGCTGGCCGCGCCGCGCCGCTCGCCACCGCCCGCGGATGGCCTGCCGCTGGCGGTGCTGGTGCCCATCCTCATCTACGCCAGCGGGCTGGTGTTCCAGGTGCTGCTGGGCCACCCCATCGAGGTGCGGGCCATCGCCTTCTTTGCGATGGGTCTGCCGGTGGTCGTGGCCTGGGCCGTCTGGCGCCAGTGGTCCCACCCGCACCAGCGCGCCGCCCGTGCGCGTCCGCTGGCCGGGCTGGATCTGGCCGCCCAGTCGATGCAGGCCGACCCGACAGCGGACGACACCATCACCGCCCTGATCGGCCGGCGCACGGGCGACAGCGCGGTCACGGGGGAGGGGGCGACCCGCCTGGCGCAGGCCAACCAGCTGATGTCGGCCTGGACCCACAACGCCGCGCTGGACCCGGGCTGGGCAGCGGGCCACCAGGCCGACCCCGAGGTGGCGGCCGCGCTGGAGGCCTATGTGGCCGAGGCCCGGGCGCTGCCCGACTGGGCCGACACGGGCAAGATCGCACGGGCCGAGGCGATCTTCATGGAACACGGCCCGCTGTCCTGCACCCTGCTGTTCTGCTCCAGCCTGCCCGAGTGCTACGTGATGCCGCAGCTGGCCGAGGTGCTGCACATCGCCGGCCAGCTGGAACAGCACACCGAACACCGCATCCGCCAGACCGCGGCCATGGTGTTCCCGGTGATGATGAAGGGTGGCCTGACCGACCCCGAGGGCTCGGGCGTGGCCCAGGTGCTCAAGGTGCGGCTGATCCACGCCACGATCCGGCACCTGATCCTGCGCGGCGACCCGCAGAAGGTGCGTGGTCGCGTGCTGCCGCAGTTGCTGGCGGGCGCCGACCGCAGCATGCACCGCGCACTCGCCGCGCACGGCTGGGACGTCGACGCCCAGGGCCTGCCCTGCAACCAGATCGAACTGGCCTACACCCTGCTGACCTTCAGCTACTCCTTCCTCAAGGGCATGCGCACCCTCGGGCTGGGCCTGCCGCGCGAGGACGAGGAGGCCTACCTGCACGCCTGGAACGTGATGGGCCATGTGCTGGGCGTGCGCCGGGAGCTGATGGCCCGGACCATGGACGAGGCGGCGGCGCTGTTCGACGTGCTGCAGGCCCAGGCTCCGCTGCTACCGGGCCAGGCCGATCCGCGGCCGCCGCTGGGCCGGGCGCTCGTGGCGGCCATGGCGCATTCGATCCGCGTGCCGGTGCTGCGCGGGTTGCCGGTGCCGCTGACGCGCTGGCTGATCGGTCCCGAGACGGCCACCCGCATCGGCATCGACGAGCACGTCTCATGGGCCACGCGGCTGGTGTTCCAGGTCGGGCGCCTGCTGGTGGGCGTGACAGACGGTGTCGTCGGCCTGGTGGTGCCCGGCTTCTCGCTGTCCCGGCTGTTCACCCGCGCCGTCGGCTACCACCTGCTCACCCGCTTCCTGATGAACCAGACCCGGCCCCTGGCGCTGCCGGACCGGGTGCTCAATCCCATGGGCGAGCTGATCGCCGGCTGGAGCCACGACCCGCTCGCGCCAGGCTGGGTGAACCGGCTGGAAGACCGGCTGACGACCACCGGCGACTGGCACCGGCGACCGCTTCGAGGCGTTCACGCGACAGATGGCGCCAAGGCCGGATGAGTGGCGTGAAAGTTGTAACAGCTGCGCGGTGCAGCCGCTACGATCCGGCCATGCCGTCCAGCGCCACTGCCCGCCTCCGCTCCAGCTTCCATGCCTGTTGGCGCATGGTGTTGCTGGGACTGCTGGCGCTGGCCGCGCTGCTGCCCCTGACGGCCCGGGCCGACAAGGTGCCGGGCGAGGGCGACATCACCCTGTCCACGCGGTTCTGGATCGACTCCTCCGGCAGCGCCACGGTGGACCAGGTCGCCGCCGAGTCCCCGGGCACCTGGGAGGCGATGGACCACTACCGGTCCTTCGAGCTCGGTTCGTCGGCGCTGTGGGTCCGCATCGAGCCTGGCCAGCTGGACTCCCGGCGGCGCTGGTACCTGATGCTGACCGCGGCCGCCTTCACCAACGATGCCCGCCTCTACACCCGCGGGGCGGACGGTGGATGGACCGAGCAGCGTGCGGGCGACCACCTGCCGGTGGCCCAGTGGAGCCACCCCGACCAGACGCCGGTGTTTTCGGTCGATCCCCTGCTCACCGAACCACTGTGGCTGCGGCTGGCCAACGCGCCGGCGCCCACCAGCCCTCGGCTGCAGCTGCTGACCGAAGAGAACCTGCAGTCCAAGCGCTACACCACCTTCCTGTTCATCGGCGGCTACCTCGGGTTCGGGCTGCTGGTGCTGTTCCTGGGCTGGGTCCACGTCCGGCTCTATGGTGACCGGGCCTTTGTCGCCTACTGTTTCTACGTGGCGTCCATGCTGGGCTTCCAGGCCTCGTTCACTGGTATCGGGGGGCTGTTCTTCTGGCCCCACTGGGCCGTGTGGAACGATCTGGCGCCGTCGTTCTTCATGCTCTGGCTCACCGGCTCGGGCATCTGGTTCGTGCGCGAGGCCTGTGCGGTGCCACGCCATTCCCGGGGTGTCGACCGCTTCGTGGTGGCCTGGTCGCTGTTCGGCGTGGTCTATTCCCTGGTCTACGCGGCCCTGCTGTCGCCGCTGGCATTCAAGCTGCTCAACCTCTACGGCCTGCTGTCGGTGGTGCTGAGCATTGCGCTCTGCCTCTGGACCTGGCGCCGGGGCGAAACCTACGCCGGCTGGCTCTTCCTGGGCTTCCTGCCGGTCCACCTGGGGTACCCGTTCCCGGCGCTGCGCAGTGCCGGCGTGCTGCCCGACAGCCTGGCGACACAGTACGGGGTGCTGATCGGCTCGGCGATCGAGATCCCCCTGCTGCTGTACATCCTGCACCGGCGGGCCAAGGACTTCAGCGAGAACCGGGCGCGGCTGCGGGCGATGGAGAGCACCGACCCGCTGACGGGGCTGACGATCGCGCCGGTGCTGCGCCTGCGCCTGCGCGACGCGCTCAAGCGGGCGCGCCGTTCGGGGCATCGCTGCGGTGTGATGCTGGTGGAGCTGTCCAACCATGCGGACATCGTGGCGCGCGAAGGGCGCGAGGCCGGTGACCGGGCGCTGGTGGTGGCGGCGTCGCGCCTGAGCGGCGTGGTGCGCGACGTGGACACGGTGTGCCGCATCTCGGACACCCGCTTCGCCATGCTGATCGAAGGTCCGCAGAAGCCCGAGCTGCTCAAGCTGCTGGGCCAGCACGTGGTGGCCAAGGGGCTGGAGAAGGTGCCCAACCTGCCCGTCGAACTGCCGCTGCGCTTCCGCCTGGTCTCCAGCACCCCGCCGGACGACAAGGATTCGCTGGAGGATGCACTCAGCGACGAACGCCTGCTGGCGCGCCTGAACCGGGCGCTGGACCGCCTCTCCGACGATCCGCGCAAGGTGGTGTTGCACCTCTCTCAGCCGCCGCTGCAGGTCTGAGCCCGGCGGCGGGCCGGTTGCTCAGACCGTCAGGTCGGCCATCGACGACTTCGGAAAGTCCATCTCCGGCTCGGGCCCCTCGAACGGCAGCGTGAAGTAGAAGGTGCAGCCCTCGCCGGGCGCGCTTTCGGCCCAGATGCGGCCGCCGTGGCGCTCGATGATGCGCTGTGACAGGGCCAGGCCGGTGCCCGTGCCCTCGAAGTCCATCGAGTGGTGCTGGCGCTGGAACATCACGAACAGGTTGTGCGCCTTTTCCAGGTCGAAGCCGACGCCGTTGTCGTGCACGTAGAAGGTGCGGCCACCCACGGGGTTGATCTTCCAGCCGATCTCGATGTGGGCCTTCTCGCGCGGCCGCGTGTACTTGACCGAATTGTTCAGCAGGTTGCCGAAGGCCTGGGCCAGCAGCATGGCGTCGCCGCGCACCACCGGCAGGTCGTCCTCGACCACCCATTCGATGGTCCGGCCCTGACTCTCCTGTTTCAGGTGCGAGATCAGCCCCTCCAGCAGCGGTGCCAGCGGCACCGGCTGTGCCTCGATGGCCACGCGGCCGAGGCGGGCGTATTCCAGCAGGCCTTCGATCATGAGGCTCATGCGCTTGCTGGCCTTGTTGATCGAGTTGAGGTACTGCTGCGCGATCGGGTCGTTGACCTCGCCCAGCTGCTCCTGCAGCAGGGTGACAAAGCTGCTGATGTGGCGCAGCGGCGCGCGCAGGTCGTGCGAGACCATGTGCGAGAACACGTCCAGGTCCTTGTTGGCCGCCACCAGCTGCTGGGTGCGTTCGGCCACGCGCTTTTCCAGTTCCTTGTTGAGGTCGTTCATCACGTCCTCCAGGCTCTTGGCGGCGGTCATGTCGCGGGTGATGCAGGACAGCCCCTGCAGCTCGCCTGCCTCGTTGCGCAGCGCGGTCAGCACCGTGTGCGCCCAGAAGCGCGAGCCGTCGTCGCGCAGGCGCCAGCCGCGGGTTTCCCACTGGCCATGGGCCGTGGCCAGGCGCAGCACCTGCGCCGGGTCGACCTCGTCCTCACCGGCGTTGTCCACCGCCAGCAGCCGCAGGTAGGGTTTGCCGATCATCTGGGTGCGGGTGAAACCGTGCAGGCGCTGGGCGCTTTCCGTCCATTCGGTGACGGCGCCGGACTCGTCGACGAAGTAGATGCAGTGGTCCTGGATGGCGTCGACCATCAGGCGGTAGCGCTGCTCGCTCTGGAACAGCTCGGCGGTGCGTTCGCGCACGCGCTCTTCGAGGTCGCGGTTGGCCTCCAGCACGAACTCCTCGGTGCGGCGGCGATCGGTGATGTCGTGCAGCTCAATGAAGATGCCTTCGACGGTGCCCAGCTGGAAGTCGGGGATGTAGTGGATTTCGTAGAAGCTGCGCGATCCGTCTGCTTCGGTGCGCTCGGACTCGAAGGTCTGCTTCTGGCCGTTGAGGGCGTCGGCCACGTGCGGCAGGATGTCCGGCAACTGCTCGGGATCCACCAGCTGGCTGAGGTGCGCGCCTACCATTTCTCCGACCAGCCGGCCGCTGCGCGCCGCATGGGCGGTGTTGGCAAAGCGGCAGATCAGGTCCTTGTCGTAGTAAGCCAGGTGCGTCGGGATGCGGTCGGTGATGCTGCGCAGGAAGGCGTCGTGCGCCGCCAGCCGCTGCTCGGCGGCCTTGCGCTCGCTGATGTCGGTGATCGTGGTGTTGCTGTAGAGGAAGCGGCCCTGCTCATCGACCACCGCGGTCGAGGAGCACAGGGCGTGGAAGCGGGAACCGTCCTTGCGGCGAATCTCAAGTTCCAGCGGATCGGTGCGGCCTGTATCGATCAGGTTCTGCATGCGGACACGCATGAGCGCCACCCACTCCGGCTCCAGCAGCGAGGCCAGGTCGCGATGCTGGCCGAGCAGTTCTTCGCGCTCGTAACCCAGCCAGTCCAGCAGGGTGCGGTTGAGGTTGACGAAACGCAGGTCGGCATCCAGCGACAAGTAGCCGCAGGGGGCCTGGTCATACAGTGACTGGGCGCGCTCCAGGGCGATCTTGAGCTCCTGCGTGCGCAAAGCCACCAGGCGTTCAAGTTCGGGACTGGCGTTGTCGGTCCGATCCGGGCAGACAGGGGTTTCCATGGTTCCAGGCTCCAGGTCGTGGCGTTGCAATAGGCATGGGTTGCCGTTCAGCCCGTATCGGCGGCCGGACGGAAAACTTCAGGCATTGTGGACCTGTGACCCGCTGCTTGGAACCATAAAAAAGCCCCGCGATGCGGGGCTTTTGTCCAGAGGAAGGCAAAGGACTTACAGACCGGCGGCAGCGCGCAGCGCCTCCACCTTGTCGGTGCGTTCCCAGCTGAACTCCGGTTCCTCGCGGCCGAAGTGGCCGTAGGCGGCGGTCTTCTCGTAGATCGGGCGAAGCAGGTCCAGCATCTGGATGATGCCCTTCGGACGCAGGTCGAACACCTCGGCCACGATGGCGCTGAGCTTCTCGTCGCTGATCTTGCCGGTGCCTTCGGTGTACACCGTGATGTTCATCGGCTTGGCCACACCAATGGCGTAGGCCACCTGCACCTGGCACTGGCGCGCCAGGCCTGCGGCGACCACGTTCTTGGCCACATAGCGCGCGGCGTAGGCGGCGGAACGGTCGACCTTGGACGGGTCCTTGCCCGAGAAGGCGCCGCCACCGTGCGGGCAGGCGCCGCCGTAGGTGTCGACGATGATCTTGCGACCGGTGAGGCCGCAGTCCCCCTGCGGGCCGCCGACGACGAAGCGGCCGGTCGGGTTGATCAGGTAGCGGGTGTTCTGCAGCCATTCCTTGGGCAGCACCGGCTTGATGATCTCTTCGATGATGGCCTCGTTGAACTCGGGCTTCATCTTGTCGCCCAGGCTCCACTCGGGCGCGTGCTGGCTGGACAGCACCACGGTGTCGATGCTGTGCGGCTTGCCGTCCACGTAGCGCATGGTGACCTGGCTCTTGGCGTCCGGACGCAGGAAGGGCAGCTTGCCGTTCTTGCGCAACTGGGCCTGGCGCTCGACCAGGCGGTGGGCGTAGTAGATCGGCGCGGGCATCAGCTCGGGCGTCTCGTCGCAGGCGTAGCCGAACATCAGGCCCTGGTCACCGGCGCCGGTGTTCAGGTGGTCGTCGGACGCGTGGTCCACGCCCTGGGCGATGTCGTTGGACTGCTTGTCGTAGCAGACCATGACCGCGCAGCCCTTGTAGTCGATGCCGTATTCGGTGTTGTCGTAGCCGATGCGCTTGATGGTGTCGCGCGCCACCTGGATGTAGTCGACATGGGCGTTGGTGGTGATTTCACCCGCCAGCACCACCAGGCCCGTGTTGCACAGGGTCTCGGCGGCCACGCGAGAACGCGGGTCCTGCTTGAAGATTGCGTCGAGGATGGCGTCCGAGATCTGGTCGGCGACCTTGTCGGGGTGGCCTTCGGAGACGGATTCGGACGTGAAGAGGAAGTCGTTCGCCATATAAACTCCAGAGTGTTTGAACCGGCGTTGCCGGTCTTTCTGGGTTCGGCGAACGCTTTAGCGGCATTTGTGAATCGCCCCGCAATTAGTTCAATAACTCGGCGATGGGCGGATTTTACGCCCATCCGGTTCTAAAGCTTTGTATCCACTTCTGTTCCGGTTTCTGTCGCGCCTGCCGCTTCCGCTGCTGCATGGCCTCGGTTGGCTGTTGGGCTGGCTGAGCTTCGCTTTGTCGGGCCGCTACCGGCGCACCTTGTTCGCCCACGCTGAGCAGGCCGGTTTTCCCCGTTCGGTGGCGCTCGCGTCGGTGGCCGAGGCTGGCAAGATGGTCACCGAGCTGCCGCGCCTGTGGCTGGGCGCTCCTGTGCATCTGGAGTGGGAAGGCCGTGAGCTCATCGAGCAGGCCATCGCCGAGGGCAATGGCGTCCTGTTCCTGACGCCGCACCTCGGGTGCTTCGAAGTCACCGCGCAGTTGTTCGCCCAGCATTTTGGCGACCGCATGCCGGTGACCGTGCTGTACCGCCCGGCGCGCCAGCCCTGGCTGCGCGAGATCATGGAGCAGGCGCGCAGCCGGCCCGGCCTGCTGACCGCTCCGACCACGCTCGCGGGGGTCAAGCAGCTGATCAAGGCGCTCAAGCAACGCCAGGGGGTGGGGCTCTTGCCCGACCAGGTGCCGCCCGAAGGGCAGGGGGTCTGGGCACCTTTCTTCGGCCGTGACGCCTACACCATGACCCTCTCGGCCCGGCTGGCGCTGACGGCGGGGGCCCGCGTGTTGCTCATCTGGGGTGAGCGACTCTCCTGGGGGCGCGGCTACCGGGTGCGCCTGCGGCCCTTCCGTCCGGAAGCGGGTGGACAGCTGTCGTCCGACCCACAGGAAGCGGCGCACCAGATCAATCTCGCCATGGAGTCCCTGGTGCGGGAGTGTCCGGCCCAGTACCTGTGGTCGTACGAACGCTACAAGGCGCCGTCCGGCATCAGCCATGCGGCACGGCTGGAGGCAGAGCGCACCTCATGACGGCCTCCACAACACCTTCGCGCGGCCCTTTGCTGAAAACCTTGCTGAGCCTGGCGGTGCTGGGCATGTTGCGCATCACCCGGCATCTGCCGCTGTCCTGGCTGCGGGCTCTGGGTGCGGTGCTGGGCTGGTTGCTGTATGCCCTGGTCGGCCGTCGCCGCCGCATCGCAGAAATCAACCTTGCGCTCTGTTTCCCGCAACATGACGCTGCCCAGCGCCGGCGCATGGTGCGCCAACATTTCGTGCTGTTTGCCCAGGCCTGGTTGGACCGGGGCTGGCTGTGGGAGGGGAGCGCAGAGCAGGTCCGCAGCCGCCTGCGCCTGCGTGGTGCGGTGCACGAGCTGCAGAGCACGGCCCCGACGCTGCTGTTTGCGCCGCATTTTGTCGGCATGGACGCGGGCTGGATCGGGCTGACGGCCCATGTGGAGCGGCGCTTCTGTGGCTTGTATGCACGCCAGCGCAACCCGGTGATGGACCAGTGGATGGCCGAAGGCCGGCGCCGCTTCGGCGAGCCGCACATCGTGGCCAAGAGTGCGGGGCTAAAAGCCCTGGTGAGCGCGTTGCGGGCCGGGGAGCCGCTGTACCTGCTGCCCGACATGGACTACGGGCCTCGCGATTCTGTGTTCGTGCCGTTTTATGGGGTGACGGCGGCGACGATTCCCTCGCTCTCGCGCTTTGCGCGCATGGGCGGTGCTCGCGTGCTGCCCATCCTGAGCCGCCTGACGCCGGAGGGCTACGACATCACGGTGCTGCCACCCTGGCAGGACTTTCCGACCGAGGACGTGGTGGCCGACACCGCGCGCATGAACCGGCTGCTGCAGGAGTGGATCGACGAAACACCCGAGCAGTACTACTGGGTGCACAAGCGCTTCAAGACCCGACCGGCGGGTGAAGCCTCGTTCTATCGCTGAGCGTCGTCGGAGTCATCGGCGCCTTCGTCCGCAGCCGGGGGCGCGGCGGGCGCTTCATGGGCCCAGTTCCAGAGCAGCAGCGCGACTTCGTCCAGGCCCTGCTTTTTGAGCGCCGAGAACAGCCGGACCTCGCCGCCGCCAGCCTGCAGCTTCGCGATCGACAGCGCCTTGTTGGCTTCCGCCCGGTTGAGCTTGTCGGCCTTGGTCAGCAACACCAGAAACTTCAGACCGTCCTCGACGCGAGGGCGGATGATCTCCAGCAGGGCCTCGTCCAGCTCGGTCAGTCCCAGGCGCGGGTCGCACAGCAGCACCACCGCACGCAGGTTTTCCCGCGTGACGAGGTAGTTGGCCATCACGCGCTGCCAGCGCAGCTTGGCTTCCTTGGGCACAGCGGCGTAGCCATAGCCCGGAAGATCGGCCAGCACCGCATCGGTGACGCCCTGCTTGCCCAGTGCGAACAGGTTGATGCTCTGCGTGCGGCCCGGCGTCTTGGATGCGAAAGCCAGGCGCTTTTGCTGGGTCAGCGTGTTGATCGAAGTCGACTTGCCGGCGTTGGAGCGGCCGACGAAGGCGATTTCCGGCAGATCCAGGGCCGGCAGATGCTCCAGCTGTGGCGCGGTGGTCAGGAATCGCGCCGTGTGCAGCCAGCTGTGTGCGATCTTGGGGTCCGGGCGTGTGGGGCGCGGGGCGGTGGAGGAGGTGGTGGGGGTGTGGGTCATCAGGGGTATTACCAATGGGCCATTGTAAAATCCCCCGGTTGTCTTCTGTTTCCCTGCGAATTCCAATCAACCCGACGCCGTCCCTGCGACGACAGCCCCAGACATGAAATTGCCTGCATCACTTCTTTGCGCCGCCGCAGCGGCCGTCCTGTCGTTCAGCGCTCATGCTCAGACCGCCAAGCCCGACCTTGCCAAGGGCGCTGCCCTGTACGGCCAGGTGTGCGTCGCCTGTCACGCGGCCGATGGCAACTCGACCACGCCCGCCAACCCCAAGATCGCCCGCCAGCATCCCGAGTACCTGGTCAAGCAGCTGCAGGAGTTCAAGTCGGGCAAGCGCGACAACGCGGTGATGAAGGGGTTTGCTTCTGCCCTGTCCGATGAGGACATGCGCAACATCGCCTACTGGCTGGCCGACCAGAAGGCGACCACCGGGTTCGCCACTGAAAAGGACCTGGTCCGCGCCGGTGAACGCATCTACCGCGGCGGCATCCCCGACCGCCAGATCGCCGCCTGTGCCGGCTGCCACGGCCCCACCGGGTCCGGCATCCCCGCTCAGTACCCGCGCCTGTCGGGTCAGCACGCCGAGTACACCCGCACCCAGCTCAACGCGTTCCGCGCTGGTGCCCGCAACAACAACGCCCAGATGACCGGCGTCGCTGCCAAGATGAACGACATGGAAATCAAGGCCGTGTCGGATTACATCGCCGGCCTGCGTTGACAGGAACACCCCCGAGGTCTCGGGGGTGATATAAGCGACCAATAATATTTGGCGAGAAAATGCGGGTGCGATTGCATGCCGGTTGAACCGCCAGCCCACTGACGACTCACAACAGGGTGTGTTCTGGCTGTTCCGGAACCGCCCTGTTTCTGTTTTCGACGCTTTCATGACCGCTTCCACCCAAGGTTTCCAGCTCCGATCCGGTTCCCGTGTGCTTGGCAACATGGTGGAGCTGCTGTCGTCGATGCGGTTCGCGATCTCGCTGCTGACGGTCATCTGCATCGCTTCGGTGATCGGCACCGTGGTCAAGCAGCACGAACCGCTGAACAACTATGTCAACCAGTTCGGTCCGTTCTGGGCCGAGGTGTTTGGCAAGGCCGGTCTGTTCACGGTCTACAGCGTCTGGTGGTTCCTGCTGATCCTGGCGTTTCTGGTGATCAGCACCTCCCTGTGCATCTTTCGCAACACCCCCAAGATCTTTGCCGACTTCAAGGCCTTCAAGGAGAACATCCGCGAGCAGAGCCTGAAGTCCTTTCCGCACCGGGCGGAAAGCAGGCTGGCAGAGCCGCCGGAAGCGGCTGCGCACCGGGTGGGCCAGACGCTGCTGGCTTCCGGGTGGCGGGTGAAGTTGCAGTCGCGCGCGCTGTCGGATGGGCAGGGCTGGATGGTCGCCGCCAAGAAGGGCACGGCCAACAAGATCGGCTATCTGGCCGCGCACAGCGCCATTGTCCTGGTGTGCATCGGCGGCCTCCTGGACGGTGACCTGATCGTCCGCGCCCAGATGTGGTTCAACGGCAAGAGCTCGTTCAGCGGCGGCGGCATGATCGCCGACGTGCCCGCACAGCACCGCCTCTCGCCGTCCAACCCGACCTTCCGCGGCAACCTGCTGGTGACCGAAGGCACGAGCTCGTCGACCGCCATCCTCAGCCAGTCCGATGGGGTCCTGCTGCAGGATCTGCCGTTCTCGGTCGAGCTCAAGAAGTTCATTGTCGAGTACTACGACACCGGCATGCCCAAGCTGTTCGCGAGCGACATCGTGATCCACGACCACGAGACGGGTGAAAAGAAACCGGCGCGGGTCGAGGTCAACCACCCGGCCAGCCACCGCGGCATCAACATCTACCAGTCCAGCTTCGACGACGGTGGCTCGAAGGTGAGCCTGCAGGCCTACCCGATGGGGGCGGTGGTCGCTCCGTTCGAGATTTCGGGTGTGATCGGCGGTTCGTCCTCGCTCACCAATGGCGACAGCAAACTGACCCTGGAATACACCGGGCTTCGGGTCATCAACGTCGAGAACTTCAGCCAGGATGACAGCGCTGCCACCGATGTGCGAAAGGTCGACCTGCGCGAGTCGATCGAGAGCCGGCTGGGTTCGGGCCACAAGACGGTCACTGAAAAGAAGCTGCGCAACGTCGGTCCCAGCATCACCTACAAGCTGCGCGACGCGGCTGGTCAGGCGGTCGAGTTCCACAACTACATGCTGCCGATGGAGCTGGACGGCGCCCGGGTCTATCTGATGGGCGCCCGCGAAACCCCGTCCGAGCCGATGCGCTATTTGCGCGTTCCGGTGGATGACAAGGACGGCATCGAAGGCTTTGTGCGCCTGCGCTCGGCGCTGGCCGATCCGGCGATGCGGGCCCAGGCGGTCAAGCGATATGCTGCGCTGGCTGTCGAGCCCGACAAGCCAGAGCTCAGCCAGGCGCTGGAGGCTTCGGCGCAACGGGCCATCAGCCTGTTTTCCGGTGCCGAGAAGCTGCCGCCTGCCAAGGACGTGCCCCCCGGGACGGACGCCGAGATCCGTGGCGGTCTCCCGGCGGTTTCTGCATTCCTTGAATCCAATGTGCCCGAGGCCGAGCGCGAACGCGCCAGCGAGGTGCTGGTGCGCATCCTCAACGGCACGCTGTTCGAGCTGGCCCAGCTGGGCCGTGAGAAGGCGGGCCTGGCGCCGTTGCCCCGGGACGACGCCACCCAACAGTTCATGTCGCGCGCGGTGCTGAGCTTGAGCGACAGCTTCTACTACCCGGCGCCGATGACCTTCCAGCTCAAGGATTTCCAGCATGTGCAGGCCAGCGTGTTCCAGGTGGCCCGTGCACCCGGCCAGACCATCGTCTACCTGGGCTGCGTGTTGCTGATCCTCGGCGTGTTTGCGATGCTGTATGTGCGTGAACGGCGCGTCTGGATCTGGCTCGCACCGCGTGCGGATGGCCACAGCCAGGCGTCCATGGCCCTGTCGTCCAACCGCAAGACGATGGAGTCGGACCAGGAGTTCGACCAGTTGAAGACCCAATTGCTGAAGGTGAATGCATGAACACCGCAACCCAGACCTTTGAACTGAAGAACAACCGGCAGGGCACGGGCCTTGGTCCGGGTTTTCTGGCGAGCCGCACGGCGTGGGACTGGCTGTTCGCCGCCCTGGTGATCGGTGGCGCCGCCTGGGCTTTTGTGCGCTACGACGCCGCGATGGACATCTACGAAAAGTGGATCCTGGTGGGGGCCGCCCCGGTGCTGATCTGGCTGGGCTGGTTCTGGCGCCCGATGAGCCGGCTGATGGCGGTGGTTGCGGCCCTGTCCTTGCTGGCGATCTGGCTGTACTTGCCGCCCGAGGGAGGTGCCGCCGTGCTGGCGCGCGCCGACACGGTGTTCCTGCTGAAGTACTTCATCTCCAGCCAGTCGGCGATCCTGTGGATGAGCATGCTGTTCTTCATGAGCACGGCGTTCTACTGGGTGGGCATGTTCTCGCGCGACGGCAGCACGTTCGAGACTCTGGGCTCGCGCCTGGCCTGGGTGGCGGTGACGCTGGCCCTGGTCGGCACCATGGTGCGCTGGTTCGAGAGCCACCAGATTGGCCCGGACATCGGTCACATCCCGGTCAGCAACCTCTACGAGGTGTTTGTGCTGTTCTGCTGGATGACCGCAGCCTTTTATCTGTACTACGAAGACCAGTACAAGACGCGCGCGATGGGCGCCTTCGTGATGCTGGTGGTCAGTGCCGCGGTCGGTTTCCTGCTCTGGTACACGGTGGTGCGCGAAGCCCACCAGATCCAGCCCCTCGTTCCGGCGCTCAAGAGCTGGTGGATGAAACTGCATGTGCCGGCCAACTTCATCGGCTACGGCACCTTCGCGATTTCGGCCATGCTGGCCTTTGCCTACCTGATCAAGCAGAGCGCCAGCGAAACCCGCTGGTACAAGCTGGCACCGCTGTTCATCCTCGGCGTGGTGCTGTGTTTTGAACCCATCGTGTTCCGCCAGGGGGCGACCGAGAAGGGCGGCAGCTACTGGTTCATCTATTTCGGCATTTCGGCCCTGATCGTAGGAGGCATCCTGGCGGTGCGTGGTCGCATTGCAGCGCGCCTGCCCAGCTTCGAGGTGCTGGACGACGTGATGTACAAGGCGATCGCAGTCGGCTTCGCCTTCTTCACCATCGCCACGGTGCTTGGCGCCTTCTGGGCCGCCGAGGCCTGGGGTGGTTATTGGAGCTGGGACCCCAAGGAAACCTGGGCCCTGATCGTTTGGCTGAACTACGCGGCGTGGCTGCACATGCGCCTGATGAAGGGCCTGCGCGGCACGGTCGCGGCCTGGTGGGCCCTGGTCGGCCTGGCCGTGACGACGTTCGCGTTCCTGGGTGTGAACATGTTCCTGTCGGGGCTTCACAGCTACGGCGAACTCTGATTGCCGAACTTGTAAGAAACTGGCGGCTCCCACGACGGATGTCCATCCTCAGGAGCACGCCATGATCATCCGGTCCACCGACAACGGTTTCCAGCACCCCCTTTCCAGCGAGATCACGCCACGCGACGCATACCTTGGGCGCCGTGAATGGATGCGGCGCATGGCGCTCGGTGCCGGCGGCGCAGCCCTCACTGCGTGGGCATCGCGCGATGCGCTCGCGCAGGCGGCGGTGACTCGGTCCGGCAAGCTGCTGCCTCTGCCGTCGGTGCGGTCCACGGTGGCGGGTGCCCAAGCCCCCGACAAGCTAACCAGCTACGAGCACGCGAGCACCTACAACAATTTTTACGAGTTCGGCACAGACAAATCCGACCCGGCGGCGTATGCAAAGACGCTGAAACCACGGCCCTGGACGGTGTCGGTCGAGGGGCTGGTCAACAAACCGCGGACGTTCGGTATCGACGATCTGATGAAGCTGTCACCGATGGAGGAGCGTGTCTACCGTCTGCGCTGCGTCGAGGGCTGGTCGATGGTGATTCCCTGGGTGGGCTTTTCGCTGGCCGAGCTGATCCGCCAAGTGGAGCCCCAAGGCAGCGCCAAGTACGTCGAGTTCGTGACCTTGGCCGATCGCAACACGATGCCCGGTGTCACCTCCAATGTGCTGCTCTGGCCCTATGTGGAGGGCCTGCGCATGGACGAGGCCCGCCACCCGCTGACCCTCCTGGCTTTTGGCATGTATGGCGAGGTGTTGCCGAATCAGAACGGCGCGCCGGTGCGGTTGGTCGTGCCGTGGAAATACGGTTTCAAGAGCGGCAAGTCGCTGGTGAAGATCCGGTTCGTGGAAAAAGAGCCGAAGACGGCTTGGAACATTGCCGCGCCGCAGGAGTACGGCTTCTATTCGAACGTGAACCCCGACGTGCCGCACCCCCGCTGGAGTCAGGCCACCGAACGCCGCATCGGCGATGAGGGCGGTCTCCTGGCCAAGCGACGGAAGACCGAGCGTTTCAACGGCTATGAAGCGCAGGTCGGCTCAATGTACGCGGGCATGGACCTCAAGAAGTTCTACTGATGCGCTGGCTAGGCCATCCGGCGGTCAAGCCGGTGGTGTTTGTGTTGTGGCTGTTGCCGGCGGCATGGCTGGTGTGGGCGGCTTTCAATGACCGGCTCGGTGCCAATCCGGCCGAAGCGCTGATCCGTTCGCTGGGCGACTGGAGCCTGCGCGCGTTGGTGCTGGTGTTGCTGGTCACACCGCTGCGCGTGGGGATGGGCTGGCCACAGCTGGCACGGTTGCGCCGCATGCTGGGTCTGTTCGTGTTCTTCTACGCCAGCCTGCATTGGCTGGCCTATGCCTGGTTTGACATGGGCTTCGTGTGGCGGGACATCGTGGCCGACGTGCCCAAGCGACCCTTCATCCTGGTCGGGACACTGGGCTGGTTGCTGTTGCTGGTGCTGGCGGCCACGTCGTTCAACCGGGCCATCCGCTGGCTTGGTGCTGCCCGCTGGCAAGCCCTGCACCGCTCGGTCTATGCCGTCGCCGCACTGGCGGTGCTTCACTTCTTCTGGATGAGGGCTGGCAAGCAGGACTTTGCGGAGGTCGCGGTGTACGCAGCCATTCTTGGCGGCCTGCTGGGATGGCGTCTGTGGCGCTGGCTCAAGCGCCCCATGCGAAACGGCGCGGTGGGAATGGTCAGCGCGCGGGATCGGTAGCGGGTTCAGCTGGCGGGGCCGGGGCCGCATTGTTGGCGGGATTCGTGGGAGCTGGTTTTGCCGGAGTCGATGCGGATGCCTTCGGGGCGGGCATGTAGAGCGGGCCCTTTTGGCCGCAGCCCGTGATTGCTGTCGACGCGACCAGCAAGGCTACCGCAGACCAGGCACTGCAACGGAACATACGGCCACCTACAATGGTTTTGTTCGACATAGTGGTGGCATTGTAATGACCGATTCCGAGTACATGGACCTGGCCGAAGCGCTCCTCAAGGCTGTGGAGCGCGGCTGTGACCGCATCAACGATGAGAGCGATGCCGATCTGGACAACCAGCGGGTGGGCGGCATGGTCACACTCACGTTTTCCAACCGCAGCCAGATCATCATCAACCTGCAGAAGCCGCTGCATGAAGTCTGGATGGCGGCGCGCGCGGGCGGCTTCCACTACCGGTGGGATGGGGCCCAGTGGATGGACACCAAAGGACATGGCGAGTTCTTCGACCACCTGTCGCGCTGCGCCAGCGAACAGGCGGGGCAACCGCTGAGCTTCAGTTCCTGAACAGATCCAGGATGCTGCGCCGGTCCTCCCCTTCTGCGGGCGGCTTGCCGGCATCTCCGGTGTCCTGATCGCCGGAAGCGGGGTCTCCGGCCGACGGCGATCCTGGCCAGGGATCGTTCAATCCCAATCCGCGCACGCCACGGCCTGGTCCGTATTCTTCGTAGTACCACTCGTTGCCAACATGGATCACCCCGGGCGGGGGCTCGATCTCAGCCACCGGCACGCCCTTGAGTGCCTCTGTCATATAGGAAATCCAGATCGGCAGACTGAGGCCACCGCCGGTTTCGCGGCTGCCAAGGTTGCGAGGCGTGTCGTAGCCGACCCAGGCGGCCGCCACCACGGTGGGCTGGTAGCCGACGAACCAGGCATCCATCGAATCGTTGGTGGTGCCGGTCTTTCCATACAGGTCGGGGCGCTTGAGCACCGCCTGAGCACGCGCTGCCGTGCCAGAGCGGGTGATCTCCTGCAGCAGATTACTCATGACAAAGGCGTTGCGCGGCTCGATGGCGCGCTGGGATTCGGCCGGTGCCTCGGACTGGCTTTCGTACAGCACCCGCCCCTTGTGCTCGACCACCTTGGTGATCAGCGAAGGCGCCACCCGATAGCCGCCATTGGCGAACACGGCGTATCCTGCCGCCATCTGCAAAGGGGTGACTGCTCCGGCGCCCAGGGCCATGGTGAGATACGGTGGGTGCTTGTCAGCCTCGAAGCCAAAGCGGGTCACCCATTCCTGGGCGCTTTGTGTGCCCACGAGCTGCAGCACACGGATGGACACCATGTTCTTGGAGCGTGCCAGCGCACGCCGGACCGACATCGGTCCTTCAAACTGACCGTCGTAGTTCTTGGGTTCCCAGGGCTTGCCGCCGGTCTCGGCTGCGGAATAGAACAGCGGTGCGTCGTTCACGACGGTCGCTGGCGTCACCCCCTTCTCCAGGGCCGCCGAATACACGAATGGCTTGAAGCTGGAGCCCGGTTGGCGCCAGGCCTGTGTCACGTGGTTGAACTTGTTTTTCTGGAAATCGAAGCCACCCACCAAGGCCCGAATCGCTCCGTTGCGAGGGTCCAGCGCCACAAACGCAGACTCGACTTCGGGCAACTGGGAAATCCGCCAGGAGTTGTTCGACCCCTTGACCACTCGAATGACCGCCCCGGGTCGGATACGGATATTCGGCGCGGCGCGCTCGCTCAGGCCCGACGCGGCGGGGCGCAAACCCTCTCCCGTGATTTCAAAGGGGTCACCGTCCTGCCGGATGGCCACCACCTTGCGCGGACTGGCGGACAGCACCACGGCTGACAGCAGGTCATCGTTGTCAGGGCGCTCGTTGAGAGCATCGTCGATTGCATCCGCCTGCGCGGCTTTGTCTTCGGGAAGGTTGATGAACTGTTCTGGGCCCCGGTACGCCTGGCGACGCTCGTAGTCCAGGATGCCCTGGCGCAATGCCCGATAGGCCGCCTCCTGTTCGTTGGCCTTCAGGCTGGTGGTGACCACCAGACCTCGGGTATAGGCCTCTTCCCCGTATTGCTGCACCATGGCCTGGCGGACCATCTCGGCCACGTATTCGGCATGGACCTTCAGCTGGACGTGCATCGGGCGAAGCTTGAGCTCCTCAGCCTTGGCCTGCTGCGCCTCGTCGGCCGTGATGAAGCCGTTTTCCAGCATCCGGTCAATGATGTAGAGCTGCCGGGTGCGGGCCCGCTTCGGATTGCTGATCGGGTTGTAGGCAGATGGTGCCTTGGGCAGGCCAGCCAGCATGGCCGCTTCGGCAATGGTGACATCCTTGAGCTGCTTGCCGAAATAGGTTTGCGCGGCGGTGGAAAACCCGTAAGCGCGCTGGCCCAAGAAAATCTGGTTCATGTAGATCTCGAGGATCTGCTCCTTGGTCAGCAGGTGCTCCAACTTGAACGTCAGCAACACCTCGTAGATCTTGCGGGTGTAGCTTTTTTCTGCCGAGAGGTAGACGTTGCGGGCCACCTGCATCGTGATGGTGGAAGCGCCTTGGCTTTTGGCCTGTCCCAGATTGGCAAGAGCAGCCCTGAGCATGCCTCGGTAGTCAACCCCGCTGTGCTCGAAGAACCGGGAGTCTTCGATGGCCAGCACCGCGTTCTTCATAACATCCGGAATGTCCTTGATGGACAGCAGATTGCGACGCTCCTCTCCGAACTCCCCGATCAGCTGGCCATCGGCGGTGAGCACGCGCAGCGGCAACTTCGGGCGGTAGTCGGCCAGGTCGGCCACGTCCGGGAGATTGGGATAGGCCACCGCCAGCGCCAATCCGACGCCCATCAGCAATGCCAGCGTTGAAGCGACCGCAAGCCCCGCGAGGGTGGCCAGCCCCGTGCCAATCCATCGAAGCACGAGGGGCGCACCGGTCGGATGTTCTGGTCGTGATGCGTCGGTTTCTTGGGCCATGCGTGGGGTTAAAAGCTGGGGTGGGACATCAAAACTCAGGCCCCTGAGTGACGACCCGGAACACTGGCCCCATATTGTCGGCGGTCAGGGCTTGCCGCGGTCCTGGGGGGGTGTTGCCCGGTCTGCCCCTGTCTTTTTGCGTATGCTTTTGACAACGTTTCTGTTTGTGCCAAACATGTAAATTCTTTGCTGCACAAAGGGCTTGCTGCTAGCATTGAAGTGATTTCTTAAGTCCGGCGCCCTCTGGCGCCACCATTTCTGGGGGCCACCTTGATCTCATTGGGGTCGTTTTTCAGCCGGGATCCGGCGCCGCTGCTGGGCATTGATGTGAGCTCGTCGAGCGTCAAGCTGGTTGAACTGGGCCGCAACCGCTCGGGAGATCTGGTTCTGGAGCGGTGTGCCATCGAGCCGCTTGAGCGGGGTTGGATCACCGATGGCAACATCGAGAAATTTGACGAGGTGGCGGAGGCGGTTCGTCGGGTGGTTCGCAAGAGCGGCAGCAAGACAAAAAACGTCGCCATGGCTTTGCCGGCATCGGCCGTCATCACCAAGAAGATTGTTCTTCCTGGAGGCCTGTCGGACAAGGAACTGGAGGCGCAGGTTGAGTCCGAAGCCAACCAGTACATTCCGTTTTCACTTGACGAAGTGAGCTTGGACTTCTGTGTGATTGGTCCTAGTGCCAATTCCGTTGGGGATGCCGAGGTGCTGATTGCTGCATCTCGCAAGGAAAAGGTGTCTGATCGCCAAGGTCTCGCTGAAGCAGCGGGGCTGAAGCCGGTGATCATGGATGTGGAACCTTTTGCCTCTCGAATGGCCGCGGGGCGCGTGATCGAGACACTTCCCAATCAAGGCGTCGACTCGCTGGTGGCGTTGTTTGAAGTGGGAGCGATGACCACGAGCATGCAGGTGATGCGCAATGATGATGTTCTGTACGAGCGGGACCAGGCATTTGGTGGTGCACAGCTGACGCAGCTGATCGTTCGGCAGTACGGGTTTTCTGCTGACGAGGCGGAGGCGAAAAAGCGCTCGGGGGATTTGCCGGACGACTACCGATCTGCCGTTTTGGAGCCGTTTATTGAGAGCATGGCCCAGGAGGTTGGCAGGGCACTCCAGTTTTTCTTTACCAGCACGCCGCACAATAAGGTTGATCACATCTTGCTCGCTGGTGGAAGCGCCGCACTGCCCGGATTGACCGAAGCAGTTACCCATCAGACCTCCTTTGCGTGCATGGTGATAAATCCGTTTGATGGCATGGAAATGGCGTCCTCGGTCCAAGCAAGAAAGATCGCCAGGGAGGCTCCCTCCTATCTCACCTCCACCGGTCTGGCCTTGCGGAGGTTTCATCAATGATTCTCATCAACTTGCTACCGCACCGTGAAGCAACACGGAAGCGGCGGAAAGAGCAGTTTTTCACCCAATTGGGCTTGTCTGCTCTGCTTGGGGGCATCATTTGTGGGGCTGTGTACACTTGGTACCAGGGACGCATTGCCGATCAGCAGGCTCGTAACTCATTTTTGAAGCAGGAAACCGCACGCCTTGACGCGGAAATCAAGGATATTGCGACTTTGCAAGCCCAGATCGCCTCGCTTCGCGCCCGACAGACAGCAGTTGAAGATCTTCAAGCGGACCGTAACATGCCGGTTCATCTGCTGGAAGAGTTGGTTGGCGAGTTGCCTGATGGCATTTATTTGCGAAGCATGAAGCAAGAGAGTCAGAGTGTATTGCTGACGGGGACGGCGCAATCACAGGAGCGGGTATCCGATTTCCTCCGAAGTCTTTCAACCAAGACCAAATGGTTGATCAAGCCGGAGCTTGTTGAAATCGTTGCGGCCAATGCCTCTGTATCCAGCAAAGAGCAGCGCAGGGTGTCCAATTTCACCATCCGCGCCATGCTGAATCGCCCGTCCAGTACCTCCAAGGCGCCTGAATCGACTGTGGTGAAACCGTCCAAACCGGCCGCGCGTTCTGCTGCCTCGAGCAAAGTCTGAAGGGTTCTCCAAAATGGCAAAACCCTCCAAAATCTCGCTTGACCTCAAATCGGTCCAGGAAAAGCTGCGTGCTCAGTTCTCTGGCTTGGATCCCAACGATCCGTCTCAATGGCCAGCGCTGCCGAGGAATCTGCTCTTCATTGTGGTTTGTGTGGCGGTCATCGTCGCGCTCTGGTTTACTTGGCTCAAGACGGTTGATGAAGAGCTTCTGACCGAACAGGCCCGCGAACAGACGCTTCGTGATGACTATCGAAAGAAGCTGGTACAGGCCGTCAATCTGGATGCATTGAAGAAGCAGCTTGAGCAGGTGCAGCAATATGTTGCGCAACTGGAGAAACAGCTTCCGAGCAAGGCCGAAATGGATGCGCTGCTGTCCGACATCAACCAGGCGGGTTTGGGACGAAGTCTTCAGTTTGAGCTGTTCCGCCCCGGCCAGGTTTCTGTCAAGGAGTACTACGCAGAGTTACCGATCACTGTCAGGGTCACTGGTGGTTATCACGACATCGGACTCTTTGCAGCGGATATTGCCAATTTGTCCCGCATCGTGACACTGAACAACTTGGCGATTGTTCCAGTGAAAGACAGGGATGGCTTTTTGACTCTGGACTGTGTAGCCAAGACTTTCAGGTACCTTGATCCGGAGGAAGTCGCTATGCAACAAAAAGCGACCCCGGGGAAGAAGCCTGCGGGTAAGAAGGCGACTGGGGCGGCCAAATGAATATTAGATACTTCGCCGGAGGGTGCTTGATTTTGGCGTTGACATTGGGAGTTGCGGGCTGTGCTGACTCTGATCAGGAGGAGTTGAGTGCATGGATGCATGCGTGAACGAAATTCCATAAAGCCAGATGTCAAGCCGATTCCCGAGCCGACCAAATTTGAGCCGTACGCTTATGGTGGTGAGCGCTTTGTTGAGCCTTTCAGCAATGAAAAACTCGCCAGTATCCTGAAAAGCGGGCAGGCATTGCCTTCTGGGCAATCCGCTCTTATTGAGCCGGAACTCAACCGGAGGAAGCAGCCGCTTGAGGCGTTTCCTCTTGATACCATGAAGATGGTCGGCAGCTTGAATCGAAGCGGTCAACTTGTGGGGCTTTTGAAGGTCGGTGCTCTGTTGTATCAGGTAACTCCGGGGAGTTATCTGGGTCAAAACTACGGACGCATCCTGAAGATTGAAGAGAACCAGATCGTTTTGCGCGAAATCGTGCAGGACGCGGCCGGCGAGTGGATTGAGCGACCTGCGGCATTGCAGTTACAAGAGGAATCGACCAAATGAAAAAAATGCATCAGGTAGAGTTGCTTGGTGGGCGTCAGATCGTTCTGCGTGGTTTGTCATTGTTTGCTGGCTCTTTGCTAGCCTGCACTTTTGCTTTTGCGCAAAACTCCATTCAGTCGCTGACAGGCAGTGTTCAGTCGGGTGCTGAAGTGATTCGCATTGAAACCGCTGAACCGCTGAGCGCGGTTCCCTCGGGGTTCACGATTCAGTCCCCGGCGCGGATCGCGCTGGATTTCCCAGGTGTCGTCAATGGGATCGGACGCAGTGCACTGGATATCGGCCAAGGTAACATCCGCTCTGCCAATGTTGTGCAAGCGGGAGACCGGACCAGGGTAGTCATCAATCTCAAACAGCCATCGACATACCAAGCCAAGCTGGATGGTAAGACATTGTTGCTGGTTCTGGATGGTTCATCGTCCGCTTCGCCTACTTCAGTGGCGCAGGCTGCTCCTGCGGCGGCATTTGCCCCGTCAGGGAACGTGGATCCCGCGGCGCTCAAGGACATCGATTTTCGTCGTGGAGTGGGCAACTCCGGGCGGGTGGTGGTCGAGCTTGCAAACAATCAAACCGGCGTGGATATCCGGCAACAGGGCAAAGATCTGGTGGTCGATTTCCTAAAGACCACACTTCCGGAGGGATTGCGGAGGAAACTGGATGTGACCGATTTTGGCACCCCGGTTCAGTCGGTTGTGACGAGTCAGGTGGGCGACAGGGTGCGCATGCTGGTGACCCCCACGGGTCTGTGGGAGCATTCCGCTTATCAGAGTGACAACCAGTTTGTGCTGGAAATTCGGGAGCAGAAGCTGGATCCGTCCAAGCTGACTCAGGGGCCGGGTTACAACGGGGAAAAGTTGTCTCTGAACTTCCAAAATATCGAGGTCCGTTCTCTGTTGCAGGTGATCGCCGATTTCACCAACTTCAACGTGGTGACTTCCGACTCCGTTTCTGGTGCCGTGACCTTGCGTCTCAAAGATGTGCCTTGGGATCAGGCTTTGGACATCATTCTCCAAGCCAAGGGTCTGGGAATGCGCAAGACTGGCAACGTGCTCTGGATTGCACCGAAGGACGAAATTGCTGCACGTGAGAAGCAAGAGTTGCAGACTCAAGCAGAGAACGAGGTTTTGGCGCCGTTGGTTACGCAGGCTTTTCAACTCAACTACGCAAGAGCTGAGGATCTAGCAGAACAGCTTGGTCAAAGTGTTTATTCAGGCGATCAGAATCGTTCAACACAGGTCTCGACTTCGTCTCGATTGTTGTCGCCGAGGGGGAGTGTGCTCGTCGAAAAGCGAACCAACCAGCTGTTTATTACCGACGTGGCCTCGGCCCTTGTCCGGGTCCAAGAGATGATTGCCAAACTTGATGTCCCGATTCGCCAAGTGTTGATCGAGGCGCGCATTGTCGAAGCCGACGACCGTTTTGGCCGGTCGCTGGGCGTGCGGCTGGGGGGCAGCGACTTGCGTGGTGTCCGTGGAGGTGAGGCGGGATACCCTGTCAGCGGGCCCAACAGAGTGGCCATTGGTGGCAGCTATAACGCGGTTTCCAGCACCACTGTAGAGTCAGAAAACACCCTGGACACCGTCAATACAAGCTTTGTCAACCTGCCCTCGGCGGGTGCAGGTGGCTTCCTGCCCGCTGCTTTCGCGGTGTCGCTGTTCAGTTCGGCTGCCAATCGCTTCCTCAACCTCGAAATCTCGGCACTTGAGGCGGATGGTCGAGGCAAGATCGTTTCCAGTCCGCGGGTAGTAACAGCGGACAACAAGGAGGCTCTAATTGAGCAGGGCACAGAGTTCCCCTACCAGACCGCCACATCCAGCGGCGCCACGGCGGTGTCTTTCCGCAAGGCCAATCTCCAACTGAAAGTGAAGCCTCAGATTACGCCGGAAGGCGGCATCATTCTTGATGTGGATATCAACAAAGACAGCCGTGGCGAAACGACGGCTGCCGGCATTGCCATCAACACCAAGCATGTGCAGACACAGGTGCTGGTGGAGAACGGTGGTACCGTGGTGATTGGTGGCATTTTTACGGAAGAGGAAACGGAAGACGTCGCCAAGGTTCCCCTGTTCGGAGATCTGCCGATTGTTGGAAACCTGTTCAAGAACAAGAACAAGTCGTCGCGTAAGCAGGAGTTGCTGATCTTCCTTACGCCGCGCTCGATCACTGAAGGCGCCATGGCGCGCCGCTGAACTGACTGGATTTAGGAGTTACGCATGCTGAAACAAACGGCGCGAGTTGCGGGAAGTCTTGCGGTGGCAATCGCGTTGGCATCTTGCGGTGGAGGTGGGGACATTGCTGGAGACTCGACAGAGTTTTCCGTTTCGCCGAGCGAGTGGAAGGTGTCCACCGTGGCGGTGGGAAAGAACAATTGCACTGGACTCAATGGAAGTGGTCCTTATGTGTTTACCATCATCGGGGGGCAGGCTCCCTTCCGAATTGTCAACGCTGTGCCTGATGCATTGACAGTGGATAAAACTGAGGCGACTGGTAAGGATCCCAAGTTCAATGTCTGGCTTCGCGGGCGTTGTGGCGATCCGTTTATCATCACTGTGCTGGACTACCACTCGCGCACCACGGTGGTGGAAATCACGGTGGAATCGGAAGAGCCGGAAGATACGGAAACCCCGACCACTGAGTAACGCTCCGAGCCTGTGCCCGGACAGTTGGGATTTCTTGTCAATTGATCGGCACCTGAATTCGCTTGCTGTCCTCCCGCGGTGGCGGGCGCTTATGTCTTTCATGAGTTGATCACTTGTCCTCCATCGCACTGATCGGTTTGCCTGGCTCCGGCAAGTCGACCATCGGCCGGCAACTGGCGCGCCGGCTTTCTCTGTCTTTTTCGGACTCCGATCATGTGATTGAGCATCGCTTGGGATGTTCGATTCGAGAGTTCTTCGAGCGCGAGGGTGAAGACCGGTTCAGGGACATCGAAGAGGCTGTGATTGATGAGTTGTCCCAAGGGCAGGGCCGTGTGCTCTCCACGGGTGGGGGGGCAGTGTTGCGCCCAGCCAACCGGCAGCGGCTTCATGACCGTTGCCAGGTGGTTTACCTTCGGTCTTCGCCAGAAGAGGTTTTTCGGCGTTTGCGCCATGACCGCAACCGGCCTTTGCTGCAGGTAGCCGATCCCCTTCAGCGGCTCAAGGACCTGTATTCAGCGCGCGACCCCCTGTACCGGGAGGCTGCGCATTACGTCATCGACACGGGCCGGCCTTCGGTGGCCACGCTGGTGAACATGATCGTCATGCAACTGGAGCTGGCGCCTGGAGCTGCCGCGCGAGGTGGGCCCGGCCCGGTTTGACTTCGCCTGTCTTTCGGGCGGGCAATTCCTGGCCCTACACTTGGGCCATGCGCAGAGATCTTTCCCCCGTTGGCGGCGAACAGGTGATCATCGACCTGGGCGAACGCAGCTATTGCATCGACATCGCGGCAGGCTTGCTTGATCGGGCCGACGCCTTCTCGGGATTGCCGTCGGCATCCGTTGCCATGATCGTGACGAACGACACCGTGGCGCCCCTCTACCTGGAGCGCCTCAGGAGTTCGCTGGCACCGCACTACCGCACCGTGTTGCATGTGGTGTTGCCGGACGGCGAGGCTTTCAAGACTTGGGAGACGCTGAACCGGATCTTCGATGCCTTGCTGGGTGCGGCGTGTGACCGAAAGACCGTGCTGTTTGCCCTTGGGGGCGGCGTGGTGGGTGACATGACCGGCTTTGCCGCCGCTGCGTTCATGAGAGGCGTGCCCTTTGTTCAGGTGCCCACCACGCTGTTGGCGCAGGTGGACTCATCAGTGGGGGGCAAGACGGCGATCAACCACCCGCTGGGCAAGAACATGATAGGTGCCTTCTACCAGCCTCAGCGGGTGCTGTGCGATCTGGCAACACTCGATACCTTGCCGGAGCGCGAGCTCAGCGCGGGGTTGGCCGAGGTGATCAAGTACGGGCCGATCGCCGACATGGCGTTTCTGGACTGGATCGAACGCAACATGGGGGCGCTGCGCGCGCGGGATCCCCGGGCCATGGCGCATGCCGTCAAGCGCAGTTGCCAGATCAAGGCGGAGGTGGTGGGCCAGGACGAACGCGAGTCGGGCTTGAGGGCGATCCTGAACTTCGGCCATACCTTCGGCCATGCGATCGAGGCGGGCATGGGGTACGGCGCCTGGTTGCATGGTGAGGCGGTGGGCTGTGGCATGGTGATGGCCACCCGGCTGTCCGCGCGCATGGGGCTGGTCGACAACGCGTTTGTCGAGCGCATCAAGGCGGTGGTTGAGGCGGCCGGATTGCCGGTTCGCGCGCCTGTGCTGGACGAAGGTGACAACGTGGCGCGCTACCTCTCTTTGATGCGACTGGACAAAAAGTCCGAGGCGGGCGAGATCCGGTTCGTGCTGGTGGACGGAGGCGGGAAGGCCCTGATGCAGGGGGCGCCCGATGCGGTGGTGGGCGAGGTGATTGCCGAAAGCTGCGTCGCGTGAGGTCCTGGTCTTCGTGCTGACGCCCCGGATGGTCATTCCGCCAATGCCTGGACGGATGCTGCTGGCGTCCTACGCGGCCGATCCGGCGAGCAGCCGAGGCCGCCGTTTTGCCGAGCCAGAGGCGCCCACACGCTCAGTGTTCCAGCGCGACCGCGACCGGATCATTCACTCCACCGCGTTCCGGCGCCTCGTCTACAAGACGCAGGTCTTCCTGAACCACGAAGGCGATCTGTTCCGCACCCGTCTGACGCATTCCCTGGAGGTGGCGCAGTTGGGGCGCAGCATCGCCCGCACGCTGGGTCTGAACGAAGACCTGGTCGAGGCGGTTGCCCTGGCCCACGATCTGGGCCACACGCCCTTCGGCCATGCCGGCCAGGATGCGCTCAACGCGTCGATGAAAGCCGCGCGCCCGAATGAGCCATTGACCGACGAGGTGGACTGGGGCTTCGAGCACAACCTGCAGAGCCTGCGGGTGGTCGATGCGCTGGAAGAGCGCTACCCGGCATTTGATGGCCTGAACCTGACCTTCGAGACCCGGGAGGGCATCCTCAAGCACTGTTCAAGAATGCATGCGGAACGCCTGCTGAAAGCCGAACCGGGTGGTGTGGCCCAGCGGTTCGTGTCGGGCGGCTGCCCGTCGCTGGAGGCGCAGCTGTGCAACCTGGCCGACGAGATCGCCTACAACGCCCACGACATCGACGATGGCGTGCGTTCCGGGCTGCTGACGCTGGAACAGATCTCCGAGGTGCCCCTGTTCGACCGCTATCGCCGCCAGGCCCTGGACGCACACCCCGACCTGGGGGGGCGCCGGTTGCTGTTCGAGTCGATCCGCCTGATGCTCAGCGACCAGGTCTACGACGTGATCGACACGACACAGGCACGCATCGCGGCCTCGGGGGTGGAGACCATTGATCAGGTGCGCGTGCAGGCGCTTCCGCTGGTGGGTTTCTCCGACGAGATGAAAGCCGAATCGCAGAAGCTCAAGCACTTCCTGTTGCGCAACCTCTACCGCCATCCCCAGGTGATGGACACCACAGAGCGGGCGGCACAGGTGGTCACAGAGCTGTTTTCGATGTACCTCGAGCGCCTGGACGAATGGCCGCATTCACCGCTCAAGGCGCGCCAGCCTGCGCGGGCGGTGGCCGACTACATCGCCGGCATGACGGACCGCTTTGCCATCCGCGAACACCAGCGTCTCAGCGGCCGTGTGCTGTTTCCCTGAGTGTCCATGAACCATCCGTCAGCCCCCCCGCGCTCCACCGATGGCCAGGGCCTGGCCCTGGTGGTGGTCGGTGTGGGCGTGTGCTCCGCGCTGCACGTGGGCAAGTTGCCGGTGGCAATCCCGCACCTCCAGGCCGAGCTGGCGCTGAACCTGGTGCAGGCCGGTTTTCTGCTGTCGCTGGTGCAACTGGCAGGCCTCTCGCTAGGGTTGCTCGTCGGTCTGCTGGCCGATCGGCTGGGCCCGCGCCGGGTGATGCTTGTGGGGCTGTGTGTGCTGGCCGCAGGCAGTGCAGGGGGCGCACTGGCGCCCGACGTGAACCGGTTGCTGGTGTTCCGGGTGGTGGAAGGAGCCGGATTCCTCCTGACGGTGTTGCCGGCGCCAGGGCTGCTGAGGCTGCACCTGCGCGACCCGGTGCGCCTGTCCCGTGCGCTGGGCTGGTGGGGCACTTACATGCCGATGGGCACCGCCCTGGCGCTGTTGCTGGGTTTGCCGCTGATGGCCTGGTCGGGCTGGCGCACTACCTGGTGGCTGCTGGCGCTGTGCAGTCTGGCGGCGGCGGCCTGGTTGGCGCTGCGGGTGCCGGCAACAGTCGCCGGCGATGCCGGACCGGCCACTTCTTCGTCCCTCTGGCCGCGATTGAAGCGAACCTTGCGCGCGCCAGGGCCCTGGCTGGTGGCGCTGGGCTTTCTTCTGTATTCGGGCCAGTGGCTGGCGGTGGTGGGCTTCCTGCCCACGATCTATGTGCAGGCGGGCCTGGGGGCTGCCAACGTGGCGGTGCTGAGCGCACTGGCCGCCGCGGTGAACATGGTGGGCAATGTGGCCGCCGGGCGGTGGCTGGCCAGGGGGGCGCGGCCCGGGGTGCTGGTGGCGCTGGGGTACGGGGCGATGGCGGCGGGGGCGGTGGTTGCGTTTGGTGCTGTTGGTTACCCGGTGCTGCAGTACCTGGCCGTGCTGCTGTTTTCGGCGGTCGGTGGGCTGATCCCGGGCACGCTCTTTGGCGTGGCCGTGGTGCTGGCCCCGGGCCGGGATACGGTGTCCACCACCGTCGGCTGGATGCAGCAGTTCTCCGCTTTGGGGCAGTTCATCGGCCCGCCTGCAGTGGCCTGGTGGGTGACGCGTGTCGGTGGCTGGCACTGGACCTGGGTGCTGACGGGGGCGTGCTCTCTGCTGGGCCTGCTGTTGGCGGTGCGGCTGCAGCGGGAGTGGACTGCACGGCCTGGAACCCCGGCCAATTGAGGGGCGATACACTGCCGCCGACGAGGGCGCTCGCGACGGCAGCCCAGGGCAGGACCAACAGGACGGAACGCATCCCATGAGCTATCTCCAGCAGCTCAAACGACAGGCGCAGGCCCGGCAGGCCGAGCAGGGCGAGCAGCAGCACGGGCTGGAAGCCCGCACGGCGGCGACGGAGGCGGCCTGTCAGGTGGTCTGGAACTACCTGTCCGAACTCGCCCGCCAGTTGAGCGTCATCCAGCCGCCGGCGCAGCGGCTGGGGCTCGACCACAAGCACCTCTGGCCCGGTATGCGGCAGCACGACTTCCGTTTCGATGCCCGGAAGAAGCGCCTGCGCGACCGCGAGGTGTTCGACTACCTGGCGCTGGGCTGGAAGCTGGGCCCCCGCGAGGGCGAGGTGCGGCGGGGCCGGGTGAGTGTGAACTTCCCGCCGGACCTGGAGCGGGTGCAGAAGCGCCTGGCCGCGGGCCATGTGGTGCATGAGCGCGTTGAGCAGCGGCACCCAGAGTCCAATGCCCTTCTGGCCATCGTCTTCGAGTTCGACATGGCGGCGCGGGCGAGCGTGATGGTCACAGCCGACCACGACGCCGCGCTGCTGAGGTTCCGGCTGGCCTGCGTCGGCGGCATGGAGGTTGTGACGACCGAACTGCCGGTGGGCCAGGTGAACCCGGCCCGGCTGGACGAACTGGCGCGCCTGATTGTGGGAGAGCCCAGCCAGTTCCTGTGAGGCGGTTGAGGACCTCGGGGACATAATCGGGGACAGATTTCAACGGAGACTGCCTTGGCTCGACTGGCCCGCCTGACCCTGCCCGGTCAGGTCCATCACGTGATGCACCGTGGCAACAACCGGCAGGCCATCGTGCTGGACGACACCGACCGCGACACCCTGCTGGACCTGCTCTGGGCTCGGGCCGAACAGCTGAAGGTGGCGGTGCACGCCTATGTGCTGATGCCGGACCACTTCCAGCTGCTGTGCACGCCCTCGACCGCCGACGGCGTGCCCCGCCTGATGCAGGGAGTGGGCCGGGACTATGTGCGCTGCTTCAACCGGCGCCACGGCCGCAGCGGCACGCTCTGGGAGGGGCGCTACCGGTCCACACTGATCCAGGCGGAGCGCCACCTGCTGTCCTGCATGGTCTTCATTGATCTGGACCCGGTGCGGGAGGGGCTGTGCGCCGATGCGCAGTCCTATCTCTGGTCCAGTCACCGCCACCACGCGGGCCAGGCGCAGGACCGCCACATCACGCCCCATGCGATGTACTGGGCACTGGGCAACACGCCGTTTGCGCGCGAAGCCGCATACGCCGATTTGGTGCGTGCCGGACTGAATGCGCAACAGATGGGCGCTATCGCCAACTCGCTGTGGCATGGCTGGGCGCTGGGCGACCCGGACTACCTCGCCTCGCTCAGCAAGGACACCGATCGTCGGCTGATTCCTGCACGTGCCGGGCGACCAAAAAAGACACCGCCCTGATGGCGTTCAGAAAAAATCCTTTGGGATCAGCGTTGTTTTGCTGAAATTAATCTGACCCTTATTAATTGTTTGAGTGCTTTGATTGGAATTTATAAGAATCTGACCCTAATTATTTTCCTTGGCACCGATGTTGCAGTGCATTAAGCTTCGCGTCCCGCGCATTTTTGCCAAGCCCTTGTCCAGAAAAGGAAGCGTCATGACCACGGCAGCCGAACAACAGCAGTTCCAGCAACAGGGTCTGTACGACCCGGCCAACGAGCACGATGCCTGCGGCGTCGGTTTCGTGGCCCACATCAAGGGCGAAAAGCGCCACGACATCGTGACCCAGGCGCTCAAGATCCTGGAGAACATCGACCACCGCGGCGCCGTTGGTGCCGACAAGCTGATGGGCGACGGCGCTGGCATCCTGATCCAGCTGCCCGATGCGCTGTACCGCGAAGAAATGGCCAAGCAGGGTGTGACCCTGCCGCCCGCCGGCGAATACGGCGTCGGCATGATCTTCCTGCCCAAGGAGCACGCCAGCCGCCTGGCTTGCGAGCAGGAAATGGAGCGCGCCATCAAGGCCGAAGGCCAGGTGCTGCTGGGCTGGCGCGATGTGCCCGTCAACAAGGACATGCCCATGTCCCCGACGGTGCGCGAGAAAGAGCCGATCATGCGGCAGGTCTTCATCGGCCGCGGCAACGACGTGATCGTGCAGGACGCGCTGGAGCGCAAGCTGTACGTGATCCGCAAGACCGCCAGCGCCCACATCCAGGCGCTCAAGCTCAAGCACAGCAAAGAGTATTACGTGCCCAGCATGAGCAGCCGCACCGTGGTCTACAAGGGCCTGCTGCTGGCCGACCAGGTGGGCACCTACTTCCTGGACCTGCAGGACCCGCGCTGCGTTTCCGCCCTGGGTCTTGTGCACCAGCGCTTCTCTACCAACACCTTCCCCGAGTGGCCGCTGTCGCACCCCTACCGCTATGTGGCGCACAACGGCGAGATCAACACCGTCAAGGGCAACTACAACTGGATGAAGGCGCGCGAAGGCGTGATGTCCTCGCCCGTGCTGGGCGCCGACCTGCAGAAGCTCTACCCGATCAGCTTCGCCAGCCAGTCCGACACCGCCACGTTCGACAACTGCCTCGAACTGCTGACCATGGCTGGCTACCCCATCAGCCAGGCCGTGATGATGATGATTCCCGAGCCCTGGGAACAGCACACCATGATGGACCCGCGCCGCCGCGCGTTCTACGAGTACCACGCGGCGATGCTGGAGCCCTGGGATGGCCCGGCCTCCATCGTGTTCACAGACGGCCGCCAGATCGGCGCCACGCTGGACCGCAACGGCCTGCGCCCCTCGCGTTACTGCATCACCGACGACGATCTGGTGATCATGGGGTCCGAGTCGGGCGTGCTGCCGATCCCGGAAAACAAGATCGTGCGCAAGTGGCGCCTGCAGCCCGGCAAGATGTTCCTGATCGACCTGGAGCAGGGGCGCATGATCGACGACGAGGAGCTGAAGGCCAACCTCGCCAACAGCAAGCCCTACAAGCAGTGGATCGAGAACCTGCGCATCCGCCTGGACGATGTGGAGCATCCGGTGGCCGGCGAAGACGCCGTCGAACTGCCGATCACCAAAACCGAGCCCCAGTCCACGGGCGCTGAGCGCGTGTCGCCCGAGCTGCTGGACCAGCAGCAGGCGTTTGGCTTCACGCAGGAAGACATCAAGTTCCTGCTCAGCCCCATGGCCGCCAACGGCGAAGAGGGCATTGGCTCCATGGGCAACGACAGCCCGCTGGCTGTGCTCTCTGGCAAGAACAAGCCGCTGTACAACTACTTCAAGCAGCTGTTCGCCCAGGTGACGAACCCACCCATCGACCCGATCCGCGAAGCGATCGTGATGTCGCTGGTGTCCTTCGTCGGTCCCAAGCCCAACCTGCTGGACATCAACCAGGTCAACCCGCCGATGCGGCTGGAGGTGAGCCAGCCGGTGCTGGACGCTGCCGACATGGCCAAGCTGCGCAACATCGAGTCGGTGACGCAGGGCAAGTTCAAGAGCGCCACGCTGGACATCACCTACCCGGTCAGCTGGGGCAAGGAAGGCGTGGAAGCCAAGCTGGCCTCGCTGTGTGCCGAAGCCGTGGACGCGATCAAGGGTGGCAAGAACATCCTGATCATCAGCGACCGTGGCGTGAGCCGCACCCAGGTGGCCGTGCCGGCGCTGCTGGCGCTGTCGGCCGTGCACCAGCACCTGGTGCGCGAAGGCCTGCGCACGACCGCCGGTCTGGTGGTCGAAACCGGCACCGCGCGCGAGGTGCATCACTTCGCCGTGCTGGCGGGCTATGGCGCCGAAGCCGTGCACCCCTACCTGGCCATGGAAACCCTGCAGGCGATCGCCGCAGACCTGCCGGGCGAGCTGAGCGCCGAGAAGGCGATCTATAACTACATCAAGGCGATCGGCAAGGGCCTGTCCAAGATCATGTCCAAGATGGGCGTGTCGACCTACATGTCCTACTGCGGCGCCCAGCTGTTCGAGGCCATCGGCCTGAACAGCGAGACCGTGTCCAAGTACTTCACCGGCACCGCCAGCCGCGTGGAAGGCATTGGCGTGTTCGAGATCGCCGAAGAAGCCATCCGCATGCACAAGGCGGCGTATGGTGACGACCCGGTGCTGGCCAGCATGCTGGAAACCGGCGGTGAGTACGCCTGGCGCGCCCGTGGCGAAGAGCACATGTGGACGCCCGACGCGATTGCCAAGCTGCAGCACAGCACGCGCGCCAACAACTGGAACACGTACAAGGAATACGCCCAGATCATCAACGACCAGAGCCGGCGCCACATGACGCTGCGCGGCCTGTTCGAGTTCAGGATCGACCCGTCCAAGGCCATCTCCATCGACGAGGTGGAGCCGGCCAAGGAGATCGTCAAGCGCTTTGCCACCGGCGCCATGTCGCTGGGTTCCATTTCCACCGAAGCACACGCCACGCTGGCCGTGGCCATGAACCGCATCGGTGGCAAGAGCAACACCGGCGAAGGCGGCGAGGACGCGCTGCGCTACCGCAACGAGCTCAAGGGCATCCCGATCAAGCAGGGTCAGACCATGTCCGACCTGCTGGGCAACATCTTCGAGGTGGACTACCCGCTCGAAGCCGGCGACTCGCTGCGTTCCAAGATCAAGCAGGTCGCCTCGGGCCGCTTCGGTGTCACGGCCGAGTACCTGGCCAGCGCTGACCAGATCCAGATCAAGATGGCCCAGGGTGCCAAGCCGGGCGAGGGTGGCCAGCTGCCCGGCGGCAAGGTGTCGGAATACATCGGCAAGCTGCGCCACAGCGTGCCGGGCGTGGGCCTCATCAGCCCGCCGCCGCACCACGACATCTACTCGATTGAAGACCTGGCCCAGCTGATCCACGACCTCAAGAACGTGGCGCCGCACAGCGACATCAGCGTCAAGCTGGTGTCCGAAGTGGGCGTGGGCACCATCGCCGCGGGCGTGGCCAAGTGCAAGGCCGACCACGTGGTGATCGCAGGTCACGACGGTGGCACGGGCGCTTCGCCCTGGTCGTCGATCAAGCATGCCGGTTCGCCCTGGGAAATCGGCCTGGCCGAAACCCAGCAGACCCTGGTGCTCAACCGCCTGCGCAGCCGCATTCGCGTGCAGGCCGACGGGCAGATGAAGACCGGCCGCGACGTGGTCATCGGCGCGCTGCTGGGCGCCGACGAGTTCGGTTTCGCCACCGCGCCGCTGGTGGTCGAGGGCTGCATCATGATGCGCAAGTGCCACCTGAACACCTGCCCGGTGGGCGTGGCCACGCAGGACCCGGAGCTGCGCAAGAAGTTCTCGGGCAAGCCCGAGCACGTCGTCAACTACTTCTTCTTCATCGCCGAAGAGGCGCGCCAGATCATGGCGCAGCTGGGCATCCGCAAGTTCGACGAGCTGATCGGTCGCGCCGACCTGCTGGACATGAAGAAGGGTATCGAGCACTGGAAGGCCCGCGGCCTGGACTTCAGCCGTCTGCTGGCCACGCCGGCGGTGCCGGCCGATGTGCCGCGCCTGCATGTCGAGAAGCAGGACCATGGTCTTGAAAAATCGCTCGACAACGTGCTGATCGCCAAGAGCAAGGCCGCCATCGAGAAGGGCGAGAAGGTCCAGTTCATCGAGGTGGCGCGCAACGTGAACCGCTCAGTGGGCGCCATGCTTTCGGGTGCGGTCACCAAGGTGCACCCAGAGGGACTGCCGGACGACACCATCCGCATCCAGCTCGAAGGCACGGGCGGCCAGTCCTTTGGCGCGTTCCTCACCAACGGCATCACGCTGTACCTGATCGGCGACGCCAACGACTACACCGGCAAGGGCCTGTCGGGCGGCCGTGTGGTGGTGCGTCCGAGCATCGACTTCCGAGGCGAGTCTACCCGCAACATCATCGTCGGCAACACGGTGATGTACGGCGCCACCTCCGGTGAAGCCTTCTTCAGCGGCGTGGCCGGCGAGCGCTTCGCCGTGCGCCTCTCGGGCGCCACGGCGGTAGTCGAAGGCACGGGCGACCACGGTTGCGAGTACATGACCGGCGGGACCGTGGTGGTGCTGGGCAAGACAGGCCGCAACTTCGCGGCCGGCATGAGCGGCGGCATCGCCTACGTCTACGACGAGGACGGCCTGTTCGCCCAGCGCTGCAACACCGCCCAGGTCGCGCTGGAGAAGGTGCTGTCCGCCACCGAACAGGAAGCCACTACGGACAAGGCGATCTGGCACCGCGACCAGACCGACGAAGCCCAGCTCAAGAAGCTGCTGCAGGATCACAACCGCTGGACCGGAAGCAAGCGTGCCCGCGAGCTGCTGGACAACTGGGCCGAAGCCCGCGCCAAGTTCGTGAAGGTCTTCCCGACCGAATACAAGCGCGCCCTGGCCGAGATCAACGCCAAGAAGGCGGCCGTGGCCGCCACTGGCAAGGCCCAGGGCAGTGCCAAGAAGCAAACGGCCCCCGCCAAGTAAGAAGCAACCACCCCACGCAGGACCAACATCATGGGAAAAGTCACCGGCTTCATGGAATATGAGCGTCTGGAAGAGGGCTACAAGCCCGTTGCCGAACGCCTGAAGCACTACAAGGAATTCGTGGTTGCGCTGGACGACAGCCAGGCCAAGATCCAGGGCGCGCGCTGCATGGACTGCGGCACGCCGTTCTGCAACAACGGTTGCCCGGTCAACAACATCATTCCGGACTTCAACGACCTCGTGTACCAGGGCGACTGGCAGAACGCCATCACCGTGCTGCACAGCACCAACAACTTCCCCGAGTTCACTGGCCGCATCTGTCCCGCGCCTTGCGAGGCGGCCTGCACCATCAACGTGAATGGCGACGCGGTGGGCATCAAGTCCATCGAGCACGCGATCATCGACAAGGCTTGGGAGAACGGCTGGGTCCAGCCGCAGCCGGCCCGGCACAAGACCGGTAAGAAGGTGGCGGTGGTGGGTTCCGGACCGGCCGGCCTGGCCGCGGCCCAGCAGCTGGCGCGCGCCGGTCATGATGTGACGGTGTTCGAGAAGAACAGCCGCATCGGTGGTCTGCTGCGCTACGGCATCCCCGACTTCAAGATGGAGAAGTCGCACATCGACCGCCGTGTCGCGCAGATGGAAGCCGAAGGCGTGGTGTTCAAGACCAGTACCCTGATCGGCACCATGCCCGAGGGCAGCAAGGTCACCAACGACGCCAAGACGGTGATCAGCGCCGAAGACCTCAAGGCCCGGTTCGACGCCGTGTTGCTGACCGGCGGTTCCGAGCAGAGCCGTGACCTGCCAGTTCCGGGGCGTGACCTGGACGGCGTGCACTTCGCGATGGAGTTCCTGCCGCAGCAGAACAAAGTCAACGCCGGCGACAAGCTGAAGAACCAGCTGCGCGCCGACGGCAAGCACGTCATCGTGATCGGTGGCGGCGACACCGGCTCCGACTGCGTGGGCACCAGCACCCGCCACGGCGCCGTGAGCGTGACCCAGTTCGAGGTGATGCCGCAGCCGCCCGAGCAGGAGAACAAGCCGCTGGTGTGGCCGTACTGGCCGCTGAAGCTGCGCACCAGTTCCAGCCACGACGAGAGCGCCGAGAAAGGCATCCTCGCGCGCGAATTCGCCATCTCCACCAAGGAGTTCATCGGCAAGAACGGCAAGCTCACCGGCCTCAAGACCGTGAACGTGGAGTTCAAGGACGGGAAGATGGTCGAGGTGGCCGGCACCGAAAAGGAATACAAGGCCGACCTGGTGCTGCTGGCCATGGGCTTCGTGAACCCGGTGTCCACCGTGCTGGACGCCTTCGGTGTCGACAAGGACGCCCGTGGCAACGCCAAGGCCTCGACGGACTTTACCGGTGGTTACGTCACCAACGTGCCCAAGGTGTTTGCGGCCGGTGACATGCGCCGCGGCCAGTCCCTGGTGGTGTGGGCCATCCGCGAAGGGCGCCAGGCGGCGCGGGCGGTGGACGAGTTCCTGATGGGGCAGTCCGACCTGCCGCGATGAGTCCTGGGGGATTGCCGGAGGCGGGCCGGGCGTTTTCGACGCCCATGCGACAATGCCCGGTCATACATCTGGCCTCATGAGCGATACCCCTTTTATCGACATCGACCATGTCACCTTCGGCTACGACAGCCGAAGGACCATCCTCAACGACATCTCCCTCCAGTTCGCCCGCGGCAAGATCACGGCCGTGCTGGGCGGTTCCGGCTGCGGAAAAACCACTCTGCTGCGCCTGATCGGCGGCGTGCATGCGCCGAACAGCGGCCGCGTGGTGTTCGACGGTGAGGTGGTGAACACCGCCGACAAGGCGCAGCTGTTCCGGCTGCGCCGCCGCCTGGGCATGCTGTTCCAGTTCGGTGCCCTGTTCACCGACCTGAACGTGTTCGACAACGTCGCGTTTCCCCTGCGCGAGATGAGCGACCTGCCCGAGCCGCTGATCCGCCACATCGTGCTGATGAAGCTCGATGCGGTGGGCTTGCGGGGCGCGGCACACCTAAAGATCAGCGAAGTCTCCGGTGGCATGGCGCGTCGCGTGGCGCTCGCCCGGGCCATCGCACTCGATCCGGAACTGATCATGTACGACGAACCCTTTGCAGGCCTCGATCTGGTGTCCATGGGCGTGGCCGCGAAGCTCATCCGCACGCTGACCGATGTGACCGGCGCCACCTCGCTGCTGATATCCCACGACATCCCGCAGTGCATGGCGATCAGCGACCATGTGGTGCTGCTCGCAGCGGGCGGTCGTGTGGTGGCGCAGGGCACGCCCGCCGAACTCATGGCCAGCACCGATCCCGAGGTGCGCCAGTTCGTGCGTGGCGAACCGGACGGTCCGGTCAAGTTCCACTACCCGGCCCGGTCTGTCGCCGAAGACTATGGTCCGAGGGCTGCCGCATGAACCTGTTACAGAAGATTGGCCAGCTGGTGCTGGCCTTGCTGGCGCGTTGGGGTCACGGCGCGCTGTTTTTTCTGGACCTGTTGCGTGCAATGCCGGCGGCGCTGCGGCGCTTCGGTCTGGTGGTCGGGCAGATCCATGCGATCGGCAACCGTTCTCTGGTGATCATCGTTGCCTCAGGCCTGTCCGTCGGCTTCGTGCTGGCACTGCAGATGTACTACGCGCTGACCACCTATGGTGCCGCCGAGTCGCTGGGCCTGATCGTCAATCTGGCGCTGGTGCGGGAGCTGGGACCGGTTGTGACGGCGCTGCTGTTTGCGGGGCGCGCCGGCACCTCGCTGACGGCCGAGATCGGACTGATGAAGGCCGGCGAACAGATCGCGGCGATGGAGCTGATGGCCATCGACCCCAAGGCCCGGGTGCTGGCACCGCGCTTCCTGGGCGGCATCCTGTCGATGCCCTTGCTTGCCGCCCTGTTTTCCACCGTCGGTATTCTCGGCGCCTATGTGGTCGCCGTGCTGCTGATCGGCATCGACTCCGGCAACTTCTGGTCGATCCAGCAAAGCGGCGTCGATGTCTGGCGGGACGTTGGCAACGGTGTCGTCAAGAGTGCAGTGTTCGGTGTCATCTGCACCGCCGTGGCGCTCTACCAGGGCTATGAAACCGAAGCCACCCCCGAGGGTGTGGCCTATGCAACCACAAGAACGGTGGTCACCGCCTCGCTGGGTGTGCTGGCGATGGACTTCATCCTGACCGCCCTGATGTTCTCGACCCCCTGATTCGGGAGAACCTATGAACAAGAAAAGCATTGAAATTTTTGTTGGCCTGTTTGTCGTGCTCGGCGCTCTGTCGCTGCTGTTCCTCGCACTCAAGGCGGCCAACCTGGCCAGCTTCACCAACGGTGGCGACACCTACACGCTGCAGGCGCGCTTCGACAACATCGGCGGGCTGAAGGCGCGCGCGCCGGTGCGCTCGGCGGGCGTCCATGTCGGGCGGGTGACCAGCGTGACCCTGGATCCCCAGACCTACCTCGGGGTGGTGACCATGGAAGTCAACAAGGGGGTGGCTTTTCCCAAGGATTCGTCGGCCAAGATCCTGACTTCGGGGCTGCTGGGTGACCAGTACATCGGCATCGAACCCGGCGGAGACGAGAAGAATCTGCAAGCGGGTGACGTGATCACGCAAACCCAGTCTGCGGTGGTGCTGGAAAACCTGATCGGCCAGTTCCTGTTCAACAAGGCCGCCGATGGCGGTGAACAGAAACCGCAGTGAGTGCGCCATGGTGCGTGCCCAGGAGATTGACATGAGATTCGATGGCCGTCGTCTCTTGCGCTGGCTGGCATCGCTGCTGCTCGTCGGCGTGCTGACGGGTTGTGCCAGCGGTCCGAACGCAAGCCCACGCGACCCGCTGGAACCCCTGAACCGGCAGGTGACAGCGTTCAATGATGCGGTGGATGGGGCGGTGCTCAAACCTGTTGCCACCGTGTACCGCGACGTCACGCCCGACCCGGTCCGCACAGGTGTCAACAACTTCTTTGAGAATCTGCGCGACGTTTGGTCGTTCATCAACGCCTCGCTGCAGCTGCGGCCCCGTGAGGCCGCCGAGAACTTCCTCCGCTTCAACGTCAACACCTTCTTTGGCGTTGCCGGCCTCTTCGATGTGGCCTCTGAAATGGGGATCGAGCGCACCCGCCTGGACTTCGGTCAGACGCTGGGCCGATGGGGCGTCCCCTCGGGGCCGTACCTCGTGCTGCCGATCTTCGGCCCCTCCACCGTGCGCGACGCGGCGGGCTTCAGCATCGAGTCCAGCGGCGACCTGGTGCAAGGCATCTCCGATATCCCGACCCGCAACTCCCTGTATGTGTTGCGAGCGGTGGAAACCAGGGCCAACCTGTTGCGCGCAACGACCTTGCTGGAGGGCGCTGCGCTGGACAAGTACAGCTTCACCCGCGACCTCTATCTGCAGCGCCGGGAAAGCCAGATCGAGGACCTGAAAGACAAGGGCATCGGGCTCAAGGACGGGTCCGACTGACCCACAAACCGATACCTCTGAATTACAGTTCCGACACATTCACCCGGAACCGGTGCCGTACAGTCCCTGTCCCATGCGGACCGAAGATCCGGCACTGCGCCGGGTCACACACCGCTTCTGAAAGGACATCGCACATGCAACGCCGTCATTGGATATTCAGCCTCATCACCGCCGCCGCTGTTTTCGCAAGCCCGCTGGCCATGGCAGAGGTGGAAGCACCGGATGCGCTCGTCAAGCGCATTTCCAGCGATGTGCTCGCCTCCGTGAAAGCCGATCCGGCGATCCAGAAGGGGGACATCAGCCGCATCGTTGCACTGGTGGACGCCAAGATCATGCCGAACGTCAACTTCTCCCGCATGACGTCCATGGCCGTCGGCCGCGCCTGGCGCCAGGCGACGCCCGAGCAGCAGAAACAGCTCCAGGACGAGTTCAAGACCCTGCTGGTCCGGACCTATGCCGGTGCCCTCGGCGAAGTCCGCGACCAGACCCTGAGCTTCAAGCCAATGCGCTCGAAGCCGGAAGACACCGAGGTTGTGGTGCGCAGCGAAGTGCGTGGCAAGGGCGAGCCGATCCAGCTCGATTACCGCCTCGAAAAGGCGGACAGCGGCTGGAAGATCTACGACCTGAACGTGCTGGGCGTCTGGCTGGTGGAAACCTACAAGTCCCAGTTTGCCCAGGAGATCAACACCAAGGGCATCGACGGGCTGATTGCCAACCTGGTCCAGCGCAACAAGAGCGCAGCCGGTAAGACCAGCTGAGGGCAGATGAGCGTGTCTGAAACCGCCGCCATCCCCATGCCGGAACAGCTGACCCTGTCCGGTGCCGCCCAGACGCTGGAAAGGCTCCGGGACTCGCTGGTCCGCCAGGCAGGCCCGACCGTGGTGCTGAACGCCGACCCGCTGAAGGTGTTCGACACCTCGGCGGTGGCGGTGTTGCTGGAGCTGCGCAACGCGCTGCTGACCCAGGGCAAGACCTTGCAGGTGGCCCGCATGCCGCAGCGCCTGCAGGCGCTGGTCACACTCTACGGCGTGGCCGAGCTGCTGCCCGCTTGAGCCGCTCGCCAGCGACATTGCGCGCCGCGACATAAAATCGACGGCTCACCCGCGGTCAGCAGATGTCCTGCCAGCGTCCGGTGACCTGGCCCGCTTCCGCAATGCCCGCAGTTTCCTTTCAGAACGTTTCCAAGACCTACGCTTCGGCCCGTGGCGAGCTGCAGGCGCTCAAAGGCGTGTCCTTTGACATCCAGCCCGGCGAGTTTTTTGGCCTGCTGGGTCCCAATGGCGCCGGCAAGACCACACTGATCAGCGTGCTGGCCGGACTGGTGCGGGCCAGCGGTGGTCGTGTGCTGGTGCAGGGGCACGATGTCCAGTCCGACTACGCGGCCGCGCGGCGGGCGCTCGGTGTGGTGCCCCAGGAGCTGGTGTTCGACCCGTTCTTCAACGTTCGTGAGGCGCTCCGCTTCCAGTCCGGCTACTTCGGCATCCACCACAACGACGACTGGATCGACGAACTGCTGCAAGGGCTGGGGCTGACCGACAAGGCGGGCGCCAACATGCGCCAGCTCTCGGGTGGCATGAAGCGCCGGGTGCTTGTGGCGCAGGCCCTGGTGCACAAACCGCCAGTGATCGTGCTCGACGAGCCCACGGCGGGTGTGGACGTGGAACTGCGCCAGACCCTCTGGCAGTTCATAAGCCAGCTCAACAAGCAGGGCAGCACGGTGCTGCTGACGACCCACTATCTGGAAGAGGCGGAGGCCCTGTGCGGCCGCATCGCCATGCTGCAGCTGGGCCGGGTGGTGGCGCTGGAGAAGACGTCCGATCTGCTGCGCCAGGCCTCGTCCAACGTGCTGCGGTTCAAGACCGACCAGGCGCTGCCGCCGGAGCTGGCGGCGCAGGCGCGCGTCACGGGTCGGGTGGTGCAGCTGCCGGCGCACAACGCGATCGAGGTCGAGCAGTGGCTGGCGCGCGCTCGGGAGGCCGGCGTGGTCGCCGAGGACGTGGAAATCCGCAAGGCCGACCTTGAGGATGTGTTCATCGAGGTGATGGAGCGAGCCTCCGGTCAGGTACAGGAGGCCACCCCATGAACGGCTGGCAGACCCTGTTCTACAAGGAGGTGCTGCGCTTCTGGAAGGTCGGCTTCCAGACCGTGGCGGCGCCGGTCATCACGGCCATCCTGTACATGATGATCTTCGGGCACGTGCTCGAAGGCAGCGCCAAGGTCTACGGCCAGGTGAACTACACCGCCTTCCTGCTGCCCGGCCTGGTGATGATGAGCGTGCTGCAGAACGCGTTTGCCAACAGCAGCTCTTCGCTGATCCAGAGCAAGATCATGGGCAATCTTGTGTTCCTGCTGCTCACGCCGCTGTCTCACCGCGCCTGGTTCTTTGCCTACGTCGGCTCCTCGGTGGTGCGTGGCCTCGCGGTGGGCGCGGGCGTGATGGCGGTGACCTGGTGGTATGCCCAGCCCAGTCTGGTGGCGCCGCTGTGGATTCTGGTGTTCGGTTTCATGGGTGCAGCCTTGCTGGGCGCGCTGGGCTTGATCGCGGGGCTCTGGGCCGAGAAATTCGACCAAATGGCGGCGTTCCAGAACTTCATCATCATGCCCATGACCTTTCTCTCGGGCGTGTTCTATTCCATCCATTCCCTGCCCGACTTCTGGCAGACGGTGAGCCATCTCAATCCGTTCTTCTACATGATCGACGGCTTTCGCTACGGCTTCTTCGGGGTGAGCGATGTGTCGCCCTGGATGAGTCTGGGTCTGGTGGGCGGCGCGCTGATGGCCGTCAGTGCCCTGGCCCTGCACCTGCTGCGCACCGGCTACAAAATCCGTCACTGAGCGATTCCTTCCATGACTGCTGAACAGCTGCAACAACTCATCGCCGCCGGCCTGTCCTGCGAGCACATCGAAGTCACCGGTGATGGCCGCCACTGGGCCGCCGTTATCGTCTCGCCCGAGTTCGAGGGCAAGCGGCCGATCGCGCGCCACCAGCGCGTCTATGCCACATTGGGCGAACGCATCAAGACGGACGAGGTGCACGCCCTGTCCTTGAAGACCTTCACCCCCGCCGAATGGGCGGCCCAGAACTGAGCGCCCCGACACCATGGACAAACTGCGAATCACCGGTGGACGTCCCCTCAACGGCGAGGTCACCATTTCGGGCGCCAAGAACGCGGCGCTGCCCGAGATCTGTGCTGCCCTGCTCACCGCTGATCCGGTGTACCTGAACAATGTGCCGCGTCTGCGCGACGTGGCCACCATGCGCCTGCTGCTCGACAACATGGGTGTGCAGACCGAAACGCATGGCGAGCGCGGTGGCATGAGTTTCGTGGCGCCCGACAGCCTCAACCCGGAAGCGCCTTATGAGCTGGTGAAAACCATGCGCGCCTCGGTGCTGGTGCTGGGCCCACTGCTGGCTCGGTTCGGCCGCGCCAAGGTGTCGCTGCCGGGTGGCTGCGCCATCGGCTCGCGCCCGGTGGATCAGCACATCAAGGGCCTGCAGGCCATGGGTGCCGAGATCGTGGTCGAACACGGATACATGGTGGCCCAGCTGCCGCAGGGTCGCAGCCGCCTCAAGGGCGCACGCATCGCCACCGACATGGTGACCGTCACCGGCACCGAGAACTTCCTGATGGCCGCCGCGCTGGCCGAGGGCGAAACGGTGCTGGAGAACGCGGCGCAGGAACCCGAGATTCCCGATCTGGCCGAAATGCTGATCGCCATGGGCGCGAAGATCGAAGGCCATGGCACCAGCCGCATCCACATCCAGGGCGTGGACCGGTTGCACGGTTGCACCCACCAGGTGGTGGCCGACCGCATCGAGGCCGGCACCTTCCTGTGCGCGGTGGCCGCTACCGGAGGCGATGTGGTGCTGCGCCACGGCCGCGCCGACCACCTCGACGCGGTCATCGACAAGCTGCGCGACGCGGGCGCTGAAATCGAGGCCGGTGACGGCTTCATCCGCGTGCGCGCCTCCGGTCGCCTGAAAGCGCAGAGCTTCCGCACCACCGAGTACCCCGGCTTTCCGACCGACATGCAGGCGCAATTCATGGCGCTCAACTGCATCGCCACCGGCACCAGCAAGGTCACTGAGACCATCTTCGAAAACCGCTTCATGCACGTCAACGAACTGGTCCGTCTGGGCGCCAAGATCCAGACCGACGGCAAGGTGGCCGTGATCGAGGGCATCGACCGCCTGCAGGGCGCCACCGTCATGGCCACCGACCTGCGGGCTTCGGCCAGCCTGGTGATCGCCGGCCTGGTGGCCGAGGGCGAAACCATCGTCGACCGCATCTACCACCTGGACCGGGGCTACGACCAGATGGAAGCCAAGCTGCGTGGCATCGGTGCCGATATCGAAAGAATCAAATGATCACCCTGGCGCTGTCCAAAGGCCGCATCTTCGACGAAACCCTGCCGCTGCTCGCGGCCGCGGGCATCGAGGTGCTGGAAGACCCGGAAACCTCCCGCAAGCTGATCCTGCCGACGAACCAGCCGGACGTGCGGGTGGTGCTGGTGCGCGCGTCCGACGTGCCGACCTATGTGGAATACGGTGGCGCCGACCTCGGCGTGACAGGCAAGGACACCCTGATCGAGCACGGCGGCCAGGGCCTGTACCAGCCGCTGGACCTGCAGATCGCCAAGTGCCGCATGAGCGTGGCGGTTCCGGCCGATTTCGACTACGCCTCGGCCGTGCGCCAGGGCTCGCGCCTGAAGGTCGCGACCAAGTACACCACCATCGCGCGCGAGTTCTTCGCCAGCAAGGGTGTGCACGTGGACCTGATCAAGCTCTACGGCAGCATGGAACTGGCGCCGCTGACCGGCATGGCCGACGCGATCGTCGACCTGGTGTCCACCGGCAAGACGCTCAAGGCCAACAACCTGGTCGAGGTCGAGCAGATCATGGACATCAGTTCGCGCCTGGTGGTCAACCAGGCCGCGCTCAAGCTCAAGCAGGCCGCCATCCGCCCCATCCTTGACGCTTTCTCACAAGCCATTTCCAAACAGTCCGTTCCATCATGAGTCTGTCCGCCCAGCCCGCCCGCCTGAACACCACCGCGTCCGATTTCGAGGCGCAGTTTGCAGCCCGGCTGCACTGGTCGGCGGACACGGACCATGCGATCGAGCAGCGCGTGGCGGACATCCTGGGGGACGTGAAGCAGCGCGGTGATGCCGCGGTGCTGGAATACACGGCGCGCTTCGACGGCCTGCAGGCCGCCTCGATGGCCGAGCTGGAGCTGACGCAGGCCGACTTCAAGGCCGCGTTCGACGGCTTGCCAGCCGCCCAGCGCGAGGCGCTGCAGAGCGCGGCGCGTCGCGTGCGCAGCTACCACGAGGCGCAGAAAAAGGCCTCCGGCGAGAGCTGGACCTACCGCGACGAGGACGGCACGCTGCTGGGCCAGAAGGTCACGCCGCTGGACCGGGTGGGCATCTATGTGCCCGGCGGCAAGGCGGCCTACCCGTCGAGCCTGATCATGAACGCGGTGCCGGCGCACGTGGCCGGCGTGGGCGAAATCATCATGGTGGTGCCAACCCCGGTTCGCGGCAGTGTCGCCACCGGCGGCACGGGCGCGGCCACCGCCGCGCGTGGCGAGCGCAACGAGCTGGTGCTGGCCGCCGCCTATGTGGCCGGCGTCACGCGCGCCTTCACCATTGGCGGCGCCCAGGCGGTGGCCGCGCTGGCCTACGGCACCGCCACCGTGCCCAAGGTCGACAAGATCACCGGCCCCGGCAACGCCTACGTGGCCAGCGCCAAACGCCGCGTGTTCGGCACCGTGGGCATCGACATGATCGCCGGCCCAAGCGAAATCCTGGTGCTCGCCGACGGCAGCACGCCGGCCGAGTGGGTGGCGATGGACCTGTTCAGCCAGGCCGAGCACGACGAACTGGCCCAGAGCATCCTGCTGTGCCCCGACGCCGCCTACCTCGACGCGGTGCAGCGCGAGATCGACCGCCTGTTGCCCACCATGCCGCGCGCGGCCATCATCGCCAAGAGCCTGAACGACCGCGGCGCGCTGATCCTCACACGCGACATGGAGGAGGCCTGCGCCATCAGCAACCGCATCGCACCCGAGCACCTTGAAGTGAGCAGCAGCGACCCGCACCGCTGGGAGCCGCTGCTCAAGCACGCGGGGGCCATCTTCCTTGGCGCCTACACCAGTGAAAGCCTGGGCGACTACTGCGCCGGCCCCAACCACGTGCTGCCCACCAGCGGCACGGCCCGCTTCTCGTCGCCGCTCGGCGTGTACGACTTCCAGAAGCGCAGCAGCCTGATCGAGGTCAGCCAGGCCGGAGCCCAGCCGCTGGGTGCCATCGCCGCCGAGCTGGCCTACGGCGAAGGCCTGCAAGCCCACGCCCGCGCCGCCGAGCTGCGCCTGTCCACCGTGCCACCGATGCGGGGCACGAAGTGAACGCGATGACCACCCCGAACCCGTTGCAGAACATCCGGCAGGACATCCAGTCCATGCACGCCTATGCCATCCAGGACTCGACCGGCATGGTCAAGCTGGATGCGATGGAAAACCCGTTTGCGCTGCCGCCCGAACTGCAGGCCGCCCTGGGCGAGCGCCTGGGGGCCGTGGCCGTCAACCGCTACCCTGGCGCGCGCATCGAGGACTTGAAGCAGGCGCTGGCGCGCTACGTGAATCTGCCTGAGGGCTGCGCCCTGATGCTGGGCAACGGCTCGGACGAGTTGATCTCGCTGCTGGCCATGGGCTGCGACGTGCCCGGTGCCTCCATCCTCGCGCCGCTGCCGGGCTTCGTGATGTACGCCATGAGCTCCCAGCTGCAGGGTCTGGCCTTCCACGGCGTCCAGCTCACGGCCGATTTCGAGCTCGACGAAGACGCCATGCTGGCCGCGCTGCGCCAGCACCAGCCCACCATCACCTACATCGCCTACCCGAACAACCCCACCGCCAACCTGTGGGACGCGTGCGTGATCCGGCGCCTGATCGCCGAGGCCGGCAGTTTCGGCGGCCTGGTGGTGATGGACGAGGCCTACCAGCCGTTTTCAAGCCGCAGCTGGCTGGACGAGATACGCGCCCACCCGGCGGCCAACGCCAATGTGCTGCTCATGCGCACCCTGTCCAAGTTCGGCCTGGCGGGCGTGCGGCTCGGTTACATGCTCGGCCCGCAGGCGCTGGTGCATGAGATCGACAAGCTGCGCCCACCCTACAACGTGAGCGTGCTCAATGCCGAATGCGCGCTGTTCGCGCTGGAACATGCCGACGTGTTCGCGCAACAGGCGGCCACCATCCGCGCCGAGCGCGAGCGCCTGATCGCCGCGCTGGCGGCCATGCCGGGCGTGCAGCCCTTCCCGAGCCAGGCCAACATGGTGCTGGTGAGGGTCCCCGATGCGCAGAAGGCCTTCGAAGGCCTGAAGGCGCGCGGCGTGCTGGTCAAGAATGTTTCTAAAATGCACCCATTGCTCGGCAACTGCCTGCGCCTGACGGTCGGCACCCCCGACGAGAACACGCAGATGATCGCTGCCCTGCAAGCCAGCCTATGACCACCCCTTCTTTTGCCGCCAGCCCCCGCGTGGCCGACGTCCAGCGCAACACGTCCGAGACGCAGATCCGCGTGCGTATCAACCTAGACGGCTCGGGCAAGGCCCAACTGTCCACCGGCATCGGCTTTTTCGACCACATGCTCGACCAGATCGCCCGCCACGGGCTGATCGACCTGGAGATCGAGGCCAAGGGCGACCTGCACATCGATGGCCACCACACGGTGGAAGACGTGGGCATCACTCTGGGCCAAGCCTTTGCCAAGGCCGTGGGCGACAAGAAAGGCATCCGCCGCTACGGCCACGCCTACGTGCCGCTGGACGAGGCGCTCTCGCGCGTCGTGATCGACTTCTCCGGCCGTCCCGGCCTGCACATGCGTGTGCCCTTCAAGGCCGGCATGGTCGGCGCGTTCGACACCCAACTGGCCTTCGAGTTCTTCCAGGGCTTTGTCAACCATGCCGGTGTGACGCTGCACATCGACAACCTGCACGGCGAAAATGCCCATCACCAGGCCGAGACCGTGTTCAAGGCCTTCGCCCGTGCGCTGCGCATGGCGCTGGAGCGTGACGAACGCCTGGGCGATGTGATCCCCTCGACCAAAGGTTCGCTCTGAGTCTTTCCTCTTCAGGGTCCTGATGAAATCCAAGACAGTCGCCGTGGTGGACTACGGCAGCGGCAACCTGCGTTCCGTCTCGCAGGCGGTGATGCACGCCGCCATCGGTTCGGGGGTGGACGTGATCGTCACCTCCGATGCGCAGGCCGTGTTCGATGCCGACCGTGTGGTGCTGCCCGGGCAGGGTCACATGGCCGATTGCATGAACGAACTCGCCTCTTCGGGTCTGAAAGAGGCCGTGTTGCACGCTGCGGCTCACAAGCCGCTGTTTGGTGTCTGCGTGGGCATGCAGATGCTTCTGGAGCGCAGCGAGGAGGGACCGACCGATGGGCTGGGCCTCATGCCCGGCGAGGTCGTCCGGTTCCAGTTGCAGAACCGGCTGCAGGAAGACGGCAGCCGGTTCAAGGTGCCCCAGATGGGCTGGAACCAGGTGTTCCACCGCCTGGCTGGCCGGCCAGAGCACCCGATGTGGTCCGGCATCGCCGATGGCGCCTATTTCTACTTTGTGCACAGCTACTTCGCGCGTCCTGCCGATCCGGCGCATGTGGTGGGTGAGACCGACTTTGGCGGCCGCTTTGCGTCGGCGATCGCGCGCGATAACATTTTTGCAACCCAGTTTCATCCGGAAAAAAGCGCCGACCAGGGCCTGGCGCTGTACCGGAACTTCCTGTCCTGGAAACCCTGAGTGCCCTCACTTCATCCACCATCATGCTGCTGATTCCCGCCATTGACATGAAAGACGGCCAGTGCGTTCGCCTCAAGCAGGGGAACATGGACCAGACCACGGTGTTCGGCGAAGACCCGGCGGCCATGGCCCGCAGCTGGGTCGACAAGGGTGCGCGCCGCATCCACCTGGTCGATCTCAATGGCGCCTTTGCGGGCAAGCCCAAGAACGAACAGGCCATCCGCGCCGTGCTCAAGGAGGTCGGCTCTGAAGTCGATGTGCAGCTTGGTGGTGGCATCCGCGACCTGGACACCATCGAGCGCTACCTGGACGCCGGCCTGCGCTACGTGATCATCGGTACCGCTGCGGTCAAGAACCCCGGCTTTCTGCAGGACGCCTGCACCGCGTTTGGTGGCCACATCATCGTCGGCCTCGACGCCAAGGACGGCAAGGTGGCCACGGATGGCTGGAGCAAGCTCACCGGTCACGAAGTGGTGGACCTGGGGAAGAAGTTCGAGGACTACGGCGTCGAATCCATCATCTACACCGACATCGGCCGCGACGGCATGCTCAGCGGCATCAACATTGAGGCGACGGTCAAGCTGGCGCAGTCGCTGTCGATTCCTGTCATCGCCTCGGGCGGCCTGTCCAATCTGGAAGACATCCGCAAGCTCTGCGCGGTGGAGGAAGAGGGCGTCGAGGGCGTGATCTGCGGTCGTTCGATCTACAGCGGTGACCTGGACTTCGAGGCGGCGCAGGCGCTGGCCGACGAGTTGAACGGATGAAGACCGATGCTGGCTAAACGCATCATCCCCTGCCTGGACGTGACCGGTGGTCGCGTGGTCAAGGGTGTCAACTTCGTGGAACTGCGCGACGCCGGTGACCCGGTGGAGATCGCTGCCCGCTACAACGAGCAGGGTGCCGACGAGTTGACGTTCCTGGACATCACCGCCACCAGCGACGGGCGCGACCTGATCCTGCACATCATCGAGGCGGTGGCTTCGCAGGTATTCATCCCGCTCACGGTTGGTGGCGGCGTGCGCACGGTCGAAGACGTGCGCCGACTGCTCAATGCCGGTGCTGACAAAACCAGCTTCAATTCGGCGGCCATCGCCAATCCGCAGGTGATCCGCGACGCGTCCGACAAATACGGCTCGCAGTGCATCGTGGTCGCCATCGACGCCAAGCGCCGCCACGGGGACGACGCCGCTGCGCGCGGCGAGGGCTGGGACGTCTACAGCCACGGCGGCCGCAAGAACACCGGGCTGGATGCGGTGACCTGGGCACGCCAGATGGCCGACTACGGTGCTGGCGAGATCCTGCTGACCAGCATGGACCGCGACGGTACCAAAAGCGGCTTCGACCTGGAGCTCACGCGCGCTGTCGCCGACGCGGTCAGCGTGCCCGTCATCGCGTCCGGCGGCGTGGGCAATCTCGACCACCTGGCCGACGGTGTGCAGCAGGGTGGGGCGGATGCGGTGCTGGCTGCCAGCATCTTCCACTACGGCGAGTACACCGTGGCCCAGGCCAAGCAGCGGATGGCCGAACGCGGCATTCCGGTGAGGTTGTGATGGACTGGCTCGACGCCATCAAGTGGGATGCGCAGGGCTTGGTTCCCGTGATCGCGCAGGAAGCGGCCACCGGCGACGTGCTGATGTTCGCCTGGATGAACCGGGAAGCGCTGCGGAAGACGGCCGAGCTGGGGCGTGCGGTGTATTTCAGCCGTTCGCGCAACAAGCTCTGGTTCAAGGGCGAGGAGTCCGGCCACGTGCAGACGGTGCACGACATCCGACTGGACTGCGACAACGACGTGGTGCTGCTCAAGGTGACGCAACTGGGCCACGAGCCCGGTATCGCTTGCCATACCGGGCGTCACAGCTGCTTCTTCCAGAGCCACCAGAATGGACAGTGGGTGCCGGTCGATCCGGTGCTCAAGGACCCGGAATCGATTTACAAGTGAGTGCCATGTCCGACACCGATTCGCTCGCGCGCCTGGCCGCGGTCATCGAAAGCCGCAAGCCAGCCAACGGCGGCGATCCCGAGAAGAGCTATGTCGCGCGACTGCTGCACAAGGGGCCGGACGCCTTCCTCAAGAAGATCGGTGAAGAAGCCACCGAGGCGGTGATGGCCGCCAAGGACTGTGACCATGGCGGCGACGTGCAGAAGCTGGTCAACGAGGTGGCCGATCTCTGGTTCCACAGCATGATCGCGCTGGCCCACTACGGCAAGACACCGGCCGACGTGGTGGCCGAGCTGGCGCGCCGCGAGGGGTTGAGTGGTCTGGAAGAAAAAGCCCTGCGCAAGGCGGTGGCGCGCGAGGCGGAACCCAAATCCTGAAAGGAGCCGACATGAGCGACATCATCGACGTCAAGGCGGTGGACAGCGAAAAGGCAGAATCCCTCAAGACGGTCGGCTGGATCAGCTATCTGCTGCACCTGATCGTGGCGGTAGCGGCGGTGTTGCCGGGCGCGCAGGTGGGCGTCGGCATCCTGCTGGTGGCGCTCATCATCGATCTGGTGAAAAAGGGCGACGCCGAAGGCACCTGGCAGGCCAGTCATTTCTCCTGGCGCATCCGCTCCGTGATCTGGGCCGGCATCCTGTATGTCGTCACCTGGCCTCTGTGGCTGCTGTTGTTGCTGCCGGGCATGATCGCCTGGGCCATCATTTCCATCTGGTTCCTCTACCGCATTGTCCGGGGCATGGTGCGCATGAATGCCAGCCAGGCCATGCCTTCCTGAAACCGCCCGAAACTCCATGAGTCATCAAGACCCCAATTGCATTTTCTGCAAGATCGTTGCTGGCCAGATCCCGTCCCGGAAGGTGTATGAGGATGAGGAGCTGTACGCGTTTCACGACATCCATCCCTGGGCGCCGGTGCATTTCCTGCTGATTCCCAAGCGGCACATTGCCTCCATGGCGCAGTTGGCGCCCGCCGACGAGGGCTGGATGGGGCGTTTGATGGTGCTGGCGCCGAAGCTGGCACTGGAACAGGGCTGCAATCCGTATCCCGAAGGTGGCTTTCGCATGGTGTGCAACACCGGCATCGAAGGTGGCCAGGAGGTTCAGCACCTGCACTGGCACGTGATGGGCGGTCCTCGTCCCTGGGCGCGCGGCTGAACCAAATCCGCGGTCGTAGAATCCCAGTATTGGCGCCGGTCGCGCTTTCACACAACGTTTTGGAGATACTCATGGGCTCATTCTCGATTTGGCATTGGCTGATCGTGCTGCTGATCGTGGTGATGGTGTTCGGCACCAAAAAACTGAAGAACATCGGCTCCGACCTCGGTGGCGCCGTCAAAGGTTTCAAGGACGGTATGAAGGACGGTGGCCAGGCCGCCGATGCAACACCGGCCGCTCAGGTGGGCCAGGACGCTCGGAGCGAAAAGACCACCATCGACGTTGAAGCCAAGCAAAAAAGCTGACTCAAGGTGGCGCATGCTCACTGCGGCGCCAACCACTTATGACGTCCTGCCGCACACCGGTCCATGATTGATCTCGGTATCTCCAAGCTTGCGCTGATTGGCGCTGTGGCGCTCGTTGTCATCGGCCCCGAGAAGCTTCCGCGCGTGGCTCGCACGGTCGGGACCCTGTTGGGCAAGGCCCAGCGCTACGTGGCCGACGTGAAGGCTGAGGTCAGCCGCTCCATGGAGCTTGAAGAGCTCAAGAAAATGAAAGAGTCGGTGGAGACGGCGGCGCGCGACGTGGAGTCGTCGGTCGCCTCCGGTGCCAGCGATTTCGAGAAGTCGTGGTCCGAAGCCACCTCGGGTCTGGATGGATCGGCGTTTTCCTCCGACACCTCGGAGGCGCTTTCTCGGCTCGGGACCGATGGTTTCCCGTCTTACAAACACCCCCGGAAGAACTGGCGCATCAAGCAGAAAGCGATGCCCCAGTGGTACAAGGCCCGCACGGGCGTGCGCACGCGTGCCCAGTCCGGTGCGGCCCGCGTGGCCCGATTCCGCCCGCGCCCCTCTTCCGCTTCTCGCTGATGTCCGATCCTGACAAATCCACCGACGAGCTCGCCGGTTCAGAGCAGCCGTTTGTCCAGCACCTCATGGAGCTGCGCGACCGGCTGCTCTATGGCATCGCTGGTCTGGGGGTCTGCATGGCGCTGCTGGCCATCTGGCCCGGGCCCAGCGGACTGATTGATCTGATTGCGGTGCCCATCCGGGCGCACATGCCTCCCGATGCCAAGCTGATCGCCGTGGGGGTGTTTTCGCCGTTCTTTGTGCCGCTCAAGGTGTTGGCCATGGGAGCATTGCTGCTCTCGCTGCCATGGTGGATGTACCAGATCTGGGCGTTTGTGGCGCCGGGGCTTTACAGCCATGAAAAGCGTTTTGCGGTTCCGCTGATCATCCTGGGCAGCTTGCTGGCGTACGTGGGCATCGCTTTTGTCCAGTTCTTCGTGCTGGACAAGATGTTTGGCTTCATCCAGCAGTTCACCCCCCAAAGCGTGGCAGCGACCCCCGACATCGCCTCGTATGTGGAAGCCATCCTGTCGCTCTATCTTGCTTTTGGCCTGGCGTTCCAGGTGCCGATCGTGGTGGTGCTGCTGGTGAAGATGAACATGGTCAGCGTCAAGCAGCTGAAGGAGTTCCGGGGTTACTTCATCGTGGTGGCGTTCGTGATCGCCGCCGTCGTGACCCCGCCGGACGTGATTTCACAGCTCGCACTGGCGGTGCCCATGTGCCTGCTGTACGAGCTGGGCATCTGGGGCTCGCAGTGGTTTGTGCGCAATACCAAGGCCCCCGAGGAATCCGTGAAGGACAGCGCGGCGTCCTGATCAGCGGTTGGGCTGGGGCCTGGGCAGGTTGCGCTTGCCCGGCGTGATCTGGATGCGCTGTTTTCCGTCCTTCCTCACGATCTCCAGGCTGGAGGGTTCGCCCGGCGCGAGAGCCGCCACGGCAGACAGCAACTGGGACACGTTGCTGACCGGTTTGTCTCCCACTTGGGTCACCACATCGCCAGGACGGATGCCAGCCTGGGCGGCCGGCCCGTTCTGCAGCACGCCAGTGATGATGACACCCGTGCCCGAGGGGATCGAGAAGCTCTCGGCCAGCTCAGGGGTCAAATCCTGCGGCTCCACACCGATCCAGCCCCGGGTGACCTTGCCATCGCGCACGATGGCGTCCATCACGCTGCGCGCGGTGGAGGTGGGGATGGCAAAACCGATGCCCATCGACCCGCCCGAACGCGAATAGATCGCGGTATTGATGCCCATCAGGTGTCCGTGGATATCCACCAGCGCACCGCCCGAATTGCCCGGGTTGATGGCTGCATCGGTCTGGATGAAGTTCTCGAACGTGTTGATGCCCAGCTGGGTGCGTCCCAGGGCACTGACGATGCCGCTCGTCACGGTCTGACCGACCCCGAAGGGGTTGCCGATGGCCAGCACCTGGTCGCCGATGAACAGCGCCTCGGAATTGCCCAGGGTGATCACGGGCAGGCCACCGAGATTGATCTTCAGGATGGCCAGATCGGTTTCCGGGTCGGTGCCGATGACCTGGGCGGTGCTTCGCCGGCCATCGTTGAGCACCACCTCAATCTGGTCTGCTTCTTCGATCACGTGGTTGTTGGTGAGGATGTAACCCGCTTCGCTCACGATCACTCCGGAGCCCAGTCCGGCCTGAGGTTGTCCCTGTCCCTGCTCTCCAAAGAAGAATCGGAACCAGGGGTCGGCCATCTGCGCCTGATCGGGGGCCTTGCTGGTGTTGATGCTCACGACCGCAGGGGAGGCCCGCTTGGCCGCTTCCCTGAAGCTGTTGGGCGACGGTTCGCCAGAGAGAGTTCCGGGCGATTCAATCACCGGCACCACCGCAGGCAGCACATTGCGTCGGTCCAGCCAGTGGGGTTTGAGCGTGCCCACGACAAAAAGGACAGCCACCGCAACAGTGACGGTTTGGGCAAAGAGGAGCCAGATGCGTTTCATGGTGAACGGGTGCAAAAGGAACGGGCGCTCGGGAGCGTTTCGCGGCATCCCTGCTGACATTGTCACGTATATGACCACGCGGCTCGCCGGTTCAAGCCGATTGATGCAGGTCAATGCGGCCGGCGCGGCTTGGAGATGCAATGGCCGTCTGTTGTCACAGAGGACTGGAGCACACAATGAAAGCCATTGCAGATCTTTTTTCAACCGACTATGGCCTTTTCAGCGTCGCTGGCATCGCTTTCATGATCGGTATGGCGATCTGGTTCTACCGGTTCTTCAACCGCAAGATGGTGGAGTCCGAGCGCGCCGAGCGCAAGCGCGGCTGAGCAGCACCTGTCGAGGCCGCGTCCCCGGGTGGGCGATGACAAAATAGAACGCTGCCGCCAGGATGTCCGTGGCGGCCGGTTCTGATATCACCGCCTCCATGCCACCCGATACATCTCCCGGTCAAGGCGTCTCGCGCGACGAACTGCTCGCAGCCTGCGACCGCCTCCTGCAACCTGCGCTTTTCAAGGACTACGGACCCAACGGTCTTCAGGTGGAGGGTCGGGCGCGGGTGCGCAAGCTGGTCAGCGGAGTGACCGCCAGCCTGGCGTTCATTGATGCGGCCATCGACGCTGGTGCAGACGCCCTGTTCGTGCACCACGGACTGTTCTGGCGTGGTCAGGATGGACGGGTGACGGGCTGGATGAAACAGCGTCTGGCGCGCCTGCTCTCACACGACATCAATCTGCTGGCGTATCACCTGCCGCTGGATGCACACGCCGAGCTGGGCAACAACGCGCAGCTAGCGCGCCGCATCGGTGTCCGTTTGCTGGAAGCAGACGGAGGGCGTTTCGGCGACCAGTCGCTGGGTTTCCTGGGTTTGCGCCCACCGGCGCCGGCTGCCGAGCTGCTCAAGGACATCGAGAGTGCCTTGGGGCGCTCCGCGCTGCTGGTGGGCGATCCGGGGCGCCGCGTGGAGCGCGTGGCGATCTGCACGGGTGGTGCCCAGGGCTATTTCGAGGCGGCCATCGCCGCGGGTGCCGACGTGTTCATCACGGGGGAGATATCGGAGCCCCAGACACACTACGCGCGGGAAGCCGGTGTGGCCTATATCGCCTGTGGTCATCACGCTTCAGAGCGCTACGGAGCGCCAGCGGTGGCAGATCACTTGGCGGAGCTGCTCGGCATTGATCATCAGTTCATCGACATTCCCAACCCGGCATGACACCGTGAGCACTCCTGTTTCCGAGAATCCCAGGCGTCGCCGCCCGCTTGTCATCACCATGGGAGACCCCGCTGGGATCGGACCCGAGATCGTGGTCCGTGCTTTGCTGGAACGCCCCGATCTGCAGGAGCAGGTGGTGGTGGCCGGTGATGCGGCCACCCTGCGGCGCGCCGCGGAAGTGGTCCGGCTGCAGCGCGGTGGTGTTCCGCTTGACGTGGTGGTGCTCGATGGGCCGGGGGAATGGGCTCATGCAGCTCGCCAAGGGCTCGCATTGATACAGACCTGTGCGCCGGGCCTATTGGTGCCATGGGGCCGAATCAGTGCCGAAGCCGGCCGAGCCGCAGCTGACAGCATTGCTGCTGCCGCACGGTGGGTATTGACAGGTCAGGCGAGGGCATTGGTCACTGCACCTGTGCACAAGGAGTCTCTGGCCGTCGCGGGGTTGCCGCACCCGGGGCACACAGAGTTCCTTCAAGCCCTGGCGGCTGAACACCTGGGTGTGCCTGTGAGCGAGATGCCGGTGCGCATGATGCTCAGTGCGCCTGGGCTGGCCACCGTGCTGGTGAGCATCCATGTGTCGTTGCGGCAGGCGCTTGAGGCTGTCACCACCGAACGCGTGATGGACACCATCCGCATCACGGCAGCGCACTATCACCGCTGCGGCATGCCTGACGTTCGCATCGCCGTCGCTGGGTTGAATCCTCATGCTGGCGAGGGTGGTCTGTTTGGTCGGGAAGAAATCGAGATCCTGCAGCCGGTTGTGGATCGGGCCCGTGCCGATGGATTGAACGTCAGCGGCCCACACGCGCCCGACACCGTGTTCATGCGGGCCCGCCAGGGTGAGTTCGATGTGGTGGTTGCCATGTACCACGACCAGGGGCTGATTCCGGTCAAGCTTCTCGGCCTGGAGCATGGCGTCAACACCACCCTGGGCTTGCCCATGGTTCGTACCAGCCCCGACCATGGCACCGCCTTCGATTTGGCCGGTACCGGACGGGCGAGTGCCGCAAGCCTACTGGCGGCGGTGGATGCGGCCATCAAGATGAGCCGTTTGAGCCCGTCCTAACGGCTGCGGATGTCTTGGGTTCGGGTCGTCGGCCGCCCCGGGTTGGGCTGCTGGCTCACTTGCGCAGGCTGTCCCTGATTTCCCTCAGCAGAACCACTTCTTCCGGCGTCGGGGCCGGTGGCGCCGGAGGCGCCTCTTTGCGCATGCGGTTCATCTGCTTGACCATCATGAAAATTATGAACGCCAGAATCACGAAGTTCAGCGCGATGGTGATGAAGTTGCCGTAGGCGAGCACCGCCCCCGCTTTTTTCGCCTCTGCCAGCGGAAGGCCTGCGGCCTGGCCCGCCAGGGCAATGTAGTAGTTGGAGAAGTCAAGGCCCCCGAAAACCTTGCTGACGATGGGCATGATCAGGTCGCCCACGATCGAGTCCACGATCTTTCCGAAGGCGCCACCAATGATCACGCCTACAGCCAGATCCATGACGTTGCCTTTGAGGGCGAATTCTTTGAACTCTTGCAACATGGCCATTCGATGAACTCCTTCAATGGTCGTTCCACAAAACAATGGCCCCTTGGACCAAGAAAAATAATTCTCGCACAGAACACATTTGTATTACCTTTTCCTGACGACGGCAGTGAGGCTCGATGCTCGCAAGGTGGTTGACTTGTCGTGTCTGGATCAGTGAAAAATCGGCTTGTAACGCTCCGGTACAATGCAGGGTTGACCCTAGTGGGCCACGTCTTGAACTTCCTTGAAAGATCCCCATGAGTGAAGCAACCGTCGCTGCGTCTGTGGACAACAGCCGCCGTACCTGGCTGATCACCTCCGCCGCCATGGGTGGCGTGGGAGCAGCCGCCGTCGCCGTCCCCTTTGTAAGCAGTTTTCAGCCGTCCGAGCGCGCAAAGGCCGCGGGTGCTGCGGTCGAAGTGGACATCTCCACCTTGCAGCCCGGTGAGAAGCGCGTGGTCGAATGGCGCGGCAAGCCTGTGTGGATCATGCGTCGCAGTCCCGAGCAACTGGCGGCTCTTGAGAAGGTCGAGCCTCAGCTGGCCGACCCGACTTCTGAACGCAAGGCCTACCCAACGCCTGAATACGCCAAGAACCGCCACCGTTCCATCAAGCCGGAGGTCTTCGTCGGTGTGGGTATCTGCACGCACCTGGGATGTTCGCCTGGCGATAAGTTCACGCCCGGTCCCCAGCCCTCGCTGCCCGATGACTGGGTGGGTGGTTTCCTCTGTGCCTGCCACGGCTCGACGTTCGACCTTGCGGGGCGCGTGTTCAAGAACAAGCCAGCGCCGGACAACCTTGAAGTGCCTCCGCACTACTACACGTCCGACACCACGCTGTTGATCGGCGAAGAGAAAAAGGCCTGACCTGCGCTCAGCAGGCAATACGACCCCACAGAGGCATCCATGGCTGAATTCAAAGAAATTTCCCCCGACGCGCCCGTTGTCCAGAAGGTCACGAACTGGTTCGAGAACCGGATTCCGTCCGCCTTCTACATCTACAAGCGCGACATGGCCGAGTACTACGCGCCGAAGAACTTCAACTGGTGGTACATCTTCGGCTCGCTGGCAATGCTCGTGCTGGTGATCCAGATCGTCACGGGCATTTTCCTGGTGATGCACTACAAGCCCGACGCCAACCTCAATGCGGCTGGTGTGCCGGTGGCGTTCGCCTCGGTCGAATACATCATGCGCGACGTGCCATGGGGCTGGCTGATCCGTTACATGCACTCCACGGGGGCTTCCGCCTTCTTCGTGGTCGTGTACCTGCACATGTTCCGAGGCCTGATCTACGGGTCCTACCGCAAGCCGCGCGAGCTGGTGTGGCTGTTCGGCTGCGGCATCTTCCTGGTGCTGATGGCTGAGGCTTTCATGGGCTACCTGCTGCCGTGGGGTCAGATGTCTTACTGGGGTGCGCAGGTGATCGTGAACCTGTTCTCTGCCATTCCGTTTGTGGGCCCCGATCTGGCGCTGCTGATCCGTGGAGACTATGTGGTCGGTGACGCCACGCTCAACCGCTTCTTCAGCTTCCATGTGATCGCCGTGCCGCTGGTGCTGCTGGGCCTTGTGGTCGCCCACTTGATGGCGCTCCACGATGTGGGTTCCAACAATCCCGACGGTGTGGAAATCAAGGCGGGCCCCAAGGGCAATCGCTGGTCGGTGTCCGCTCCGGCCGATGGTGTTCCGTTCCATCCGTACTACACGGTGCACGACATCTTCGGTGTGTCGATGTTCCTGATGGTGTTCTCGGCCATTGTGTTCTTCGCGCCGGAGTTTGGCGGCTACTTTCTGGAGTTCAACAACTTCATCCCCGCGGACCCGCTGGTCACGCCGCTGCACATTGCGCCGGTCTGGTATTTCACGCCCTTCTACTCGATGCTGCGCGCTATCACCAGCGAGATGATGTATGCGCTGATCGCCTGCGTGCTGGCTGCCGCCCTGTTCGCCGTGCTCAAGTCCAAGCTTGCGGCGATGTTCAAGGTGGTGGTGCTGGGTGCCGCTGCGGTCACTGTGGTGCTGATGCTGGCCATCGATGCCAAATTCTGGGGCGTCGTGACCATGGGCGGCGCTGTGATCATCCTGTTCTTCCTGCCGTGGCTGGACAACAGCCCGGTCAAGTCGATCCGTTACCGCCCGAGCTGGAACAAGTGGCTCTACACCGTCTTCGTGATCAACTTCCTCATTCTGGGATATCTGGGTGTGCAGCCTCCGTCCCCCGTGGGTGAGCGTGTTTCTCAGGTTGGCACGCTGTTCTACTTCGGCTTCTTCCTTCTGATGCCGTGGTGGAGTCGCCTGGGCGAGTTCAAGCAAGTGCCCAGCCGCGTCACCTTCAAGCCCCACTGAGTGCGATCCGGAGAATCACCAACATGAAAAAGATGTTTCTGGGCCTGATGCTGGCCTTCGGTCTGAGCGGGGTCGCCATGGCCGCTGGCTCTGGCTTTCCGCTGGACAAGGCGCCAGCCCGTACGAACGACATGGCGGCGCTGCAAAACGGTGCCAAGCTGTTCGTCAACTACTGCCTGAGCTGCCATTCGGCCTCGTTCATGCGTTACAACCGTCTGCGCGATATCGGCCTGACCGACAAGCAGATTGCCGAAAATCTGACCTTCACGACCGACAAGATCGGTGACACGATGAAGGCGGCCATCGATCCCAAGCAGGCGAAGGCTTGGTTCGGCGCCAATCCACCCGACCTGACCCTGGTGGCGCGCTCGCGCTCCAGCGGCGCCGGCACTGGTGCCGACTACATCTACACCCTGCTGCGCAGCTATTACCGCGACGAAACCAAGCCCACGGGCTGGAACAACCTGGTGTTCCCGAACATCGGCATGCCACACCCGCTGTGGGAACTGCAGGGCGAACGCAAGCCTGTCTTCGAAAAACACGAGAGCCACGGTCAGCAAGTCGAACTGTTCAAGAGTTGGGAGCCCGGCAAGGCCGGCACCATGTCACAAGAGCAGTACGATCAAAACGTCGGTGACTTGGTGGCCTACCTGCAGTGGATGGCTGAGCCGGCACAGAACAGCCGGGTGCGCATTGGCGTCTGGGTGCTTCTTTTCCTGGCGGCATTTACCATCGTGGCTTGGCGACTGAACGCTTCGTTCTGGAAAGACGTCAAGTAAATCGAGCATGCAGGGGCCCCGAAGCTGTATCGGGGTCACCCATGAAATTTGCAGTGGTTTGCGGTTCCGCGGGTTCGCGGGCTAGCAAACCACTGTTTTGTCTTAGGAGACTCCCACATGATGGTCTTGTACTCGGGCACCACCTGCCCCTATTCCCACCGTTGCCGCTTTGTCCTGTTCGAAAAGGGCATGGACTTCGAGATCCGCGATGTGGACCTCTATAACAAGCCAGAAGACATCAGTGTCATGAATCCGTACGGTCAGGTGCCGATCCTAGTGGAGCGCGACCTGATTCTGTATGAATCGAACATCATCAATGAATACATTGATGAACGATTCCCGCATCCCCAGCTGATGCCCGGCGATCCGGTGGATCGCGCCCGTGTTCGGCTGTTTCTGCTGAACTTCGAAAAGGAGTTGTTCACCCACGTGTCCGTGCTTGAGTCTCGGAGCAGCAAGGGCAACGAGAAGGCCCTCGAAAAGGCGCGCGCCCACATTCGCGACCGTCTGACCCAGCTTGCACCGGTGTTCCTCAAGAACAAGTTCATGCTGGGTGACAACTTCTCCATGCTGGACGTGGCGATCGCCCCGTTGCTCTGGCGCCTGGATTTCTATGGCATCGAGTTGAGCAAGAACGCTGCGCCTCTGCTGAAATACGCCGAGCGGATTTTTTCTCGTCCTGCCTACATTGAGGCACTGACGCCATCCGAGAAGGTCATGCGCAAGTGATGAGGTTCTGCCTCGCTTGAGGCGAGCCTTCAGCGATGATTCATGACGACATGGAATCAACCTCGACCCGTCCCTACCTCATACGTGCCTTGCACGAGTGGTGCACCGACAACGGGTATTCGCCCCATATCGCCGTGCGTGTGGATGGGTCGGTGAATGTTCCGATGGAGTACGTTCGCAACCGCGAGATCGTGCTCAACGTGAGCTTTGACGCGACCAATGGTTTGCGCCTGGGCAATGAGTTCATCGAGTTCAAGGCGCGGTTTGGTGGCGTTCCACGAGACGTGGTGGTGCCGACGACCCATGTGATCGCGATTTACGCGCGAGAGAACGGGGAGGGCATGGCTTTTCCTCCGCCGGATGAACTGCAAACGGCCACCGAGGAACCCGTGCAGATGACGCCGGAGTCTGGTGAGCAGGCGGCGGCTGATCGCGTGCCTTCACTCCGGTCGGTCCCGGTGCCTGTTGGGTCTGAAGATGGCGGAGCGGAGCCTCCGCCAGATGGAGCGGGTCGCAGTGGCGGTCGGCCCCAACTCAAGCGCGTCAAGTAGAATTTTCTTCCAGAAGCCGCTTTAGCTCAGTTGGTAGAGCACTCGCCTTGTAAGCGATAGGTCGTCTGTTCGAGTCAGACAAGCGGCACCATTCGGAGACCTCAGCGTCTTGGTGTTTGGATTTTCAGACGAATGGAGGTAATCTCCATGCCGTTTTGCTCCAGACGCTGCCGCATGGACGGCAGGAGTTGTCGAAGTTTGGTTGATGCGGCGGCGCTGCTGACCAGCAAACACCACTCACCGTCCTCCAGGGGGCCGGGTTGAACCTGTGAACGCAGCGGCGCTGGTATCAGTGCCGTGACCGCTTCCAGGCAGTTCCGGGAGGCGCGGATGCGCTCCTGCAGAAGTGCCAGTGTGGGTTCTTCGCCAACAGCCTGTTCGAGGCTGAACACGCGTCTGTTGTACCGGGAGGCGGTGCTCATGCTTGGCAGGTTTGGCAACACTTCGCTGCCGTTGAAAGAGGTGGTCTGACAGTGCACATCATTATCACGGATGCCTGGCTGGCCAAAAGCCAAGCGCTCCATTTGAGCGGCCTCAAGCTGGCACTATCTGGCATTCTTTTGTCGATACTGGTCATGTTGGGCTCCGTGGCCGCATACCACTGGGTGTTCCTGCATGGCGTGCGTCAGGAGTGGCCTGGCTTCAACTCGGTTGCCCGTCTGGTGACTCAGGGCGATGTCGACTCCAAAGAGCTGTACATGCGAGAGAACCTGGACGCCATGGCGCGCAAGCTCGGCGAAATGCAGGCCCGCATGCTCCAGATCGAGTCGTTGGGGGAGCGTGTGGCCGGACTCGCAGGGCTGAAGCCCGAAGAGTTCAAGGTACAGCCGGGATCCGGCGGGGCCTTGGTGTCTGGGCGGGATTTCACGCTGCCTGAGCTGATGTCTGCGATGAACCAACTGGACAGAGTCAGTGGCGCGGGCGTGGATTGGCTGACGGTGATCGAGTCGCGACTGTTCGACCAGAAGATACAGCGCACGCTTGTCCCGACCGAAGAGCCGGTAGCGGGTGGCCGCATTGGCTCGCCATTTGGGTTCCGAATTGACCCCATCACCGGGCGCTCAGCCCTGCACACGGGCCTGGATTTCCCCGCAGACACCGGAACACCCATCTTGGCTGCCGCAGGAGGCGTGGTGGTGGTTCAGGACATGCACCCTGCCTACGGCAACATGGTGGAAGTGGATCATGGCAATGACCTGATCACCCGCTACGCCCATGCGTCAAGGGTGCTCGTCAAGAAGGGGGACATCGTCAAGCGTGGTCAGGTCATCGCCGCGGTGGGCTCCACGGGGCGATCGACGGGTCCGCATCTGCACTTCGAGGTGTGGGTGTCGGGCGTACCACAGGACCCATCCCGGTTCCTGGCTGCAGGAGAGACACTCGCGGCGGCTCAACTGGTTCCAGGCAACCCGCGGAGGCCCTGATCAGCCTCCGAAGCCGCCGGGTAAAATTGCGGCTTTGCTCTTGAAACAGCAGCGTTTGCCGGCACCTTCCGCGTGCCCGTGCAAGCCGATACGGCTGGCAGGAGTTGTTCGATCATTTCGCCTGCCTGGCATTTCCATGCCTGCTGCCGGTCCGCACTTATGGCCACAAATTTCCTCACCAAACTGTTCGGTAGCCGCAACGACCGTCTGCTCAAGACCTACCGCAAAACGGTGGAACGCATCAACAGTCTGGAGCCTCAATTCGAGAAGCTCAGCGACGACGAGTTGACAGCGCAGACGGAGGTGTTCAAGCGCCGCCTGGCCGACGGCGCTACCCTCGATGCGATCCTTCCCGAGGCATTCGCTGTGGTGCGCGAGGCAAGCAAGCGCGTGATGAAGATGCGTCACTTCGATGTGCAACTGGTTGGTGGTATTGCGCTGCACTCCGGGAAAATCGCCGAGATGCGAACCGGTGAAGGCAAGACACTGACCGCCACGCTGCCGGTCTACCTCAATGCGCTGTCGGGCAAAGGCGTTCACGTCGTGACCGTGAACGATTACCTGGCGAGTCGGGACGCCCAGTGGATGGGCCGTCTGTACAACTTCCTCGGGCTGTCGGTCGGCATCAATTTGCCCCAGGCCCCGCGCGAAGACAAGCAGGCTGCGTACGGTGCCGACATCACCTACGGCACCAACAATGAGTACGGCTTTGACTACTTGCGCGACAACATGGTGCACGAGGCCAAGGACCGCGTGCAGCGAGGACTGAACTTTGCAATCGTCGACGAGGTGGACTCCATCCTGATCGACGAAGCCCGCACGCCACTGATCATCAGTGGCCAGGCCGAGGATCAGACGCCGGTCTATACCGCCATCAAGCAATTGGTGCCGCACCTGACCCGCCAGGAAGGCGAGGCCGATCCCCGCACCGGCGAAGGCGTGATCAAGCCGGGCGACTTCACGGTGGACGAGAAAGCACACTCCATCCACATGACCGAACAGGGGCACGAAAATGCCGAGCGCCTGCTCAGCCAGGCGGGTCTGTTGCCAGAGGGCGCTTCGCTGTACGACCCTGCGAACATCGCTTTGATGCACCACCTGGTGACGTCGCTCAAGGCTCATCACCTCTACCACCGCGACCAGCACTATGTGGTGCAGAACGGCGAGATCGTCATCGTGGACGAGTTCACCGGCCGGCTGATGTCCGGTCGCCGCTGGAGCGACGGCCTGCACCAGGCGGTGGAGGCCAAGGAAGGCGTCGCGATCCAGCCCGAAAACCAGACGCTGGCATCGATCACCTTCCAGAACTACTTCCGCCTGTACGGCAAGCTGTCGGGTATGACGGGTACCGCCGACACGGAGGCCTACGAATTCCAGGAGATCTACGGTCTGGAGACCGTGGTGATCCCGCCCAACCGGCCCAGCCAGCGCGTCGACCAGCTCGACCGCGTGTACAAGACCACCAAGGAAAAGTACGTTGCGGCGATCCAGGACATCCGCGAGTGCCACGAGCGTGGCCAGCCGGTGCTGGTGGGCACGTCCTCAATCGAGAACTCGGAAATCATCTCCGGTCTGCTGACCGCCGAAAAGCTGCCGCACGAGGTGCTCAACGCCAAGCAGCACGCCCGCGAAGCGGACATCATCGTCCAGGCGGGGCGCCCGGGCGCCATCACCATTGCCACCAACATGGCTGGCCGCGGCACCGACATCGTGCTCGGTGGCAACCTGGAAAAGATGGTCGCTGCGGTCGATGCAGACGAGTCGCTGGACGACGCCAGCAAGGCGCAGCGCGTGCAGGCGCTTCGTGATCAGTGGCAGTCGGACCACGAGAAGGTGAAGTCGCTCGGCGGCCTGCGCATCATCGCGACCGAGCGTCATGAAAGCCGCCGCATCGACAACCAGCTGCGGGGCCGCTCGGGCCGTCAGGGCGACCCGGGTTCGTCCCGTTTCTACCTGAGCCTGGATGACTCGCTGATGCGGATCTTTGCAGGCGAGAAGGTACGGGCGATCATGGACCGGCTGAAGATGCCAGAGGGCGAGGCCATTGAGGCCGGCATCGTCACACGCAGCATCGAAAGTGCCCAGCGCAAGGTCGAGGCCCGCAACTTCGATATCCGCAAGCAGTTGCTGGAATACGACGATGTGTCGAACGACCAGCGCAAGGTGATCTACCAGCAGCGCAACGACATCCTGGACGCACAGAGCCTGCGGGCCCAGATCGACGCATTGCGCGAGGGTTGCATGACGGATCTGGTGCACCAGTTCGTGCCCGAAGGCAGCGTGGAGGAGCAATGGGATCTGCCCGGCCTCGAGCGTGTGCTGCGCGAAGAGTGGTCGGTGGATCTGCCGGTTGCCAGCTGGGTGTCTGAGTCCGAGGCGGTCGAGGTCGACGACATCGTCGAGCGTGTTCAGAAGGCTGCCAAGCAAGTGTTCGAAGACAAAGTGGCACTGGTCGGCGATGAAAATTTCACCCAGTTCGAGCGCATGGTGCTCCTGCAGACCATCGACAGCCAGTGGCGGGACCACCTGTCCGCACTCGACTACCTGCGGCAGGGCATCCACCTGCGGGGCTACGCCCAGAAGCAGCCCAAGCAGGAGTACAAGAGGGAGGCCTTCCAGCTGTTTGGCCAGTTGCTCGACAGTGTGAAGAACGACGTGACCCGCATCCTGATGAACGTGCGCGTGCAGTCGGCCGAGCAGATCTCTGAAGCCACCGAGCAGATGGAGGCCAGCGCCGAACAGATTGCCAACGTGACCTACACCGCGCCGACCGAAACCGGCGAAGCCGAGAGCGTTGTCGACCCCGCGACTGCGGTGGCCGAGGTGCCGCGTGTGGGGCGCAACGACCCCTGCCCCTGCGGCAGCGGCAAGAAGTACAAGCACTGCCACGGCGCACTGACTTGATGCCCTTTTGACCGGAATCTGATGCCATGGCTGTGAACTACATTGCCCCCCAAGCCCAGGACCTGCTGCCCGTCGCGGGTGTTCGCATCGGCGTGGCCGAAGCTGGCATTCGCAAAGCGAACCGCAAGGACCTGACCGTTTTTCTGCTGGATGAGGGCAGTGTCGTCGGGGCTGTGTTCACGCAGAACCGCTACGCGGCTGCGCCCGTGCAGGTGTGCCGGGACCATCTCGCTGCGGGCCTGGGTATCCGGGCCATGGTGATCAACACGGGCAACGCCAATGCCGGCACGGGTGAGCCGGGTTTGCAGAACGCCCGTCAGACCACGAATGCACTGGCGCTGGCCCTGGGTGTGCAGCACGAGCAGGTGCTGCCTTTTTCGACCGGCGTGATCATGGAGCCCCTGCCACTGGAGCGGCTGCTCGTCGGACTGCCTGCCGCTCTGTCAGATGCCGGCAGTGCCGCCGGTGCCACAGGTGCGCAATGGCTCAAGGCGGCCGAGGGGATCATGACCACCGACACGCTTCCCAAGGCGATCAGCCGCCAGGCGACGGTGGGGGGCCAGACCGTGACCGTGAGTGGCATCGCCAAAGGGGCGGGCATGATCCGCCCGAACATGGCGACCATGCTGGGTTATGTGGCCACCGATGCGGCGGTGGCGCCCGCCTTGATGCCGGCCCTGGCCAAACGGCTGGCCGACGGTTCCTTCAACCGCGTCACAGTGGACGGTGACACATCGACCAACGACTCCTTTGTTGTGGTGGCCACGGGCAAGGCTGGCAATCCGGTCGTGACCGACCTGGCCAGCGCCGACGGCCGGGCCCTGCTGGCGGCCATGACAGAAGTGGCCCAGTTCCTGGCCCACGCCATCGTGCGCGACGGCGAAGGCGCCACCAAGTTCATCACGGTGCGGGTGGAAGGCGGGGCCAGCAGCGACGAATGCCTGAAGGCGGCCTACGCCGTGGCCCACTCGCCGCTGGTCAAGACAGCTTTTTTTGCCAGCGACCCCAACCTGGGCCGGATTCTTGCCGCCGTCGGTTACGCCGGCATCGCCGACCTGGATGCGTCCAAGATTGAATTGCATCTGGGGGATGTGCATGTCGTCAAGGCGGGTGGTCGCAACCCCGACTACCGCGAAGAAGACGGGCAGCGCGTCATGAAGGCAGCCGAGATCCTGGTGCGCATCGGGCTGGGGCGCGGAAGCGCCACCGAGACGGTCTGGACCTGCGACTTCAGCCACGACTACGTGACCATCAACGCCGACTACCGGTCCTGACCCAAGGTCGCTGGGCATGAACGAGCAATTCGAACGGCTCCTGCAAAGAGCCGAACAGCTGATCTCCCGCATCGAGTCGGTGCTGCCCCAGCCGTTGGGTGCTCCCGACTGGAACGCCTCCATCGCATTTCGCTACCGCAAACGCAGCAGCGGTCATGGCGTCCTGGAGCCGGTGCGCCAGGTGGCCCAGATGCGTCTGTCCGACCTGCAGGAAATCGACGGGCAGAAGGAAAAGATCCAGCGCAACACCGAGCAGTTCGTGCAAGGTTTGCCCGCCAACAACGTGTTGTTGACGGGCGCGCGTGGTACCGGCAAATCGTCTCTGATCAAGGCTTGCCTGAACGAGTATGCGCCGCAGGGTTTGAGGCTGATCGAGGTGGACAAGGCCGATCTGGTGGACCTCCCCGACATCGTGGATGTGGTGGCCGACAGACCCGAGCGCTTCCTGGTCTTCTGCGATGACCTGAGTTTCGAGGACGGCGAGGCGGGGTACAAGGCCCTCAAATCCATCCTCGATGGTTCGGTGTCGGCGGCAGGGCAGAACGTCCTGATCTGCGCGACCAGTAATCGACGGCACCTCCTGCCGGAGTACATGAAGGAGAACCTCACGTACACCCATACCGCCGATGGCGAGGTGCATCCCGGCGAGGTGGTGGAGGAAAAGATCTCTCTGTCTGAGCGCTTCGGGCTATGGGTCAGCTTCTACCCGTTCAGCCAGGACGAGTACTTGAGTATCGTGGCCCAGTGGCTGGCGTCGTTTGATGTGCCTGCAGCCGAGATCGAAGCGGCGCGACCGCAGGCCCTGGTCTGGGCGCTCGAACGCGGTTCGCGCAGCGGACGCGTGGCCTACCAGTTTGCCCGCGACTACGCGGGCTCTCATCGTTCGCAGCCATGAGGCAGACCGCGGTGCTGGTGGTCGATGGCGGCGGCACCACCGAGGGCGCGCAGCGCCCGGTCACGGAGGTTGCGGTCGGCATCCTCGTCGATGCAGAGGGCCGCTATCTCCTGACATCCCGACCACCTGGCAAGGTCTACGCTGGTTATTGGGAGTTCCCGGGCGGCAAGCTGGAGGTCGGTGAAAGCGTGGAGCAGGCCTTGCGACGGGAGCTGCAGGAGGAGATCGGCGTCACCATCGGCCCGGCCATGGCCTGGCGGCGATCACTGGTCGACTATCCCCACGCGCTGGTCCGCCTGAACTTCTGCAAGGTCTACGAGTGGTCCGGGGACCTGCACATGCATGAGGGTCAGAGCCATCGCTGGGAGCGGTTGCCGGTGAGCTGCGAGCCTGTGCTGCCGGGGACGGTGCCGGTGCTCGCCTGGCTGGCCGAAGAAGAGGCTGCCGCTGCTCCGCCTGCCTGCTGAAACGACTCAGTGTTCTTCGAAGCCAGGCTCGCGATCGGACGCCTGCTCGGGCACTTTGAACTGTTCGCTCGCCCAGGCGCCCAGATCCATCTGCTTGCAGCGTTCGCTGCAGAAAGGTCGGTAGGGGTTGGTGGCGGCGTACAGGCTTGCACTTCCGCAGGTCGGGCATGTCACCTGTTTGGGTACCTGGCTCATGAAGGCGTTCAGGAGCAGAGCGTGAGCTCGAAAGACGCATCCTCCCCGGCGGGATGCAGGCGTTCATCCACTCCCAAGCGCAGCAATCGGACCGACAGCATCAGGCGGTTGCCACTGATCTCTGGGATCAGCCCAAGGCGCGGATCTATGGCAAGGCGCAGCAACTGGTAGGTACGGCCTTGGGGAAGGTTTTGCTGGAACTGGCCGCCGGGAGCCACCACTTTGTGAGGGGACCCGGAGTCCCGCATCATCTTCAGCAGCAACATGATGGCTTCAGCCAGCGGTGCCAGGGGCTGTACCCAGCGCTGAAGGTCTGCTTGGCGCAGCGACGCTGACTGGTGCTGCCAGTGGAAGTAACCGGGCAAGTCAAACTCGCAGGTACCGCCCGGAATGCCGATGCGGCTCCGAATGGCCATCAGCCAGTCGTTGTCGGTCAGGGACTGGCCGGTTTTGCCGGTTGCACCGCTGAGTTCCGAAAAACTGGCGTCCAGCTGGCCAATGACTTCGTCAAGCACCCGTTCGGAGATGGCAGGGTTGCCGCGGTAGCCGTTGAGCTGGATGCGGTGCCGGTCAATGTCTTTGAGGACATCTGACTTCATGTCCGCACGGGCGGCCACATCCATGATCTCGAAGATGGTCTGAATGGCGAAGTGGTGATCCAGCGCGTCAGAGCGAGTCACAAGCTCGGACAGCCGTGTGAACAGATGCTCCAGTCGGAGGTAAGTCCGGACGCGCTCGTTGAAGGGGTATTCGTACAGGATCACAGCGTCAAAGGGCGCAGAGGTTCAGTCATGAGCTTGTTCATCATAGTCCCAACCGGCGGGTCATTCCCAGGACCAAGGCTTGCAGCGCGGGCAGATCGATTCCATCGTTCCAGAGCACGCCATCAGCGCTGGCCAGCCGTTTGGCACGTGGGCTCTGCTGGGCGATGACGCTCTCGACCTGCTGGCGAGGCCAACCGTTGCGAGCCATGACCCGGGCGATCTGGGTTTCGTGCTCACAGTCCACCACGAGCACTGTATCCAGTTGAGGGCGCCAGCGGTCCGATTCGACGAGCAGGGGCACATCAAACACCACGCAATCAGCAGGGCTTGTTTGCAACAGCCGCTCCAGCTCCTCATGGACCCGTGGATGGATGATCGACTCCAGCAGCTGTTTGGCTTGCGGGTTTGCGAACACGTGTGTCCTCATCCTGTCGCGGTCCATAGCGCCGTCGGCGGAGACGAAGGTCTCGCCGAAATGGTGCCGTATGTCCGGTATGGCTGCACCGCCGGCTTGGGTGCACATGCGCGCAATGTGGTCAGCGTCCAGAACGGTGGCTCCGCACGTTTGCAGGATCTTGGCCACGGTGCTCTTTCCGCTGCCGATGCCTCCTGTCAGGCCCACGCGACGCATGGCTGGCGGGCAGTTCAGAGGCCAATCGCGGCCAGAATGGCGCGGGGCCCGAAGAACAGCGAAGTGAGTCCGGCCAGTGCCAGGAAGGGGCCAAACGGAACATAGCCTCCTTCGCGCAGTTGGGAAAACATCTTGATGCCAATGCCAACGATGGCACCGATGACCGATGCCATGAGGATGATCGGCACGAGTGCCTGCCAGCCGAACCATGCTCCCAGCGCGGCGAAGAGCTTGAAATCGCCGTAGCCCATGCCTTCCTTGCCCGTCGCCAGCTTGAATCCCCAATACACCAGCCAAAGTGACAGATAGCCCCCGACAGCTCCCCACAGCGCTTCGGCCAGCGACACGCCGGTGAAGCCAAGCGCTGAAGCGCACAAGCCAGCCCAAAGCAGCGGCAAGGTAATGTCGTCGGGCAGCAGTGTGGTGTCCCAGTCAATGCAGGTCAGTGTCACTAGGCTTGCGGCGAACCCGCTCCAGACCAACGCCTCCCAACCCAGCCCCCATGTCCAGCCGCACCAGGCGAACAGAGCGCTCGCAACGAGCTCCACTGTCGGGTAGCGGAGACTGATGGGCGCTTTGCAGCCGGCGCATTTGCCTCCAAGGGCAAGATAGCTGACCACCGGAACATTTTCAAACCACCGGATCTGGTGTCCGCAATGCGGGCAGGCAGAGCGAGGCACCATGAGGTTGTAGGGGGCCGCAGCATCAGTGTCTGTTGCTGTGCCTTGCAGTTCTGCACATTCGGCGGCCCACCGCAACTCCATCATCTTGGGCAGTCGGTGGATGACCACATTGAGGAAGCTGCCGACCAGCAGCCCCAGAACGCCCAGAAGTGCAGCGTCCAGCAGGTTGACCATGCTGATCAAACGACCTGGCCCAGCTTGAAGATTGGCAGGTACATCGACACCACAATGCCACCGATCACCGTACCGAGCACCACGATGATGATGGGTTCCATCAGGCTGGACAGCCCAGCGACCATGTCGTCCACTTCGGCCTCGTAGAAGTCCGCGGCCTTGCCCAGCATGTGGTCGATGGAGCCGGATTCTTCACCGATGGCACACATCTGCAGCACCATGGAAGGGAAGATGTTGGCATTGGTCATGGCATTGGTCAGGCTGGTGCCGGTCGATACCTCCTGCTGGATGCGCTCGGTGGCTTTGGAGAAAACCGAGTTGCCCGATGCGCCACCGACAGAGTCCAGTGCCTCGACCAACGGTACGCCAGCCGCAAACATGGTGGCCAGTGTGCGGGTCCATCGTGCGATTACCGACTTCTCCACCAATGCCCCAAAGATGGGTATTTTCAACAGTAGTCGGTCCATGAACATTTGCACTTTTTCATTGCGCTTCCAAGCCTGCATGAAGAAGTACGAGACGCCGAAGATGCCGCCGAAGATCAACCACCAGTATTCGGTGAAGAACTCGCTCATCGCAATCACGAACAGTGTGGGGCCAGGCAGATCGGCACCGAACGAGGTGAACACCTGTTTGAAGGACGGAATCACGAAGATCATGATCACCGCCACCACCACGAACGCCACGATGATCACCGCGACCGGGTACATGAGGGCCGACTTGATCTTCGACTTCAGTGCCTCCGTTTTCTCCATGTAGGTCGCCAGGCGGTCCAGCAACTCTTCCAAGATGCCGGCCGCTTCCCCCGCTTCGACGAGATTGCAGTACAGGCTGTCAAAGTACAGCGGATACTTGCGGAAGGCTGCGCTGAGGGATGTACCGGTTTCGACGTCGGACCGGATGTCGTTGAGCAGTTTGGAGAGGCTCGGATTGGGGTTGCCACGTCCGACGATGTCGAAAGCCTGCAGGAGGGGGACGCCTGCTTTCATCATGGTTGCCAACTGGCGCGTGAAGATGGCGATGTCCTTGGGCTTGATTCGCTTGCCCGAACGCATCCGGCGCTTCTTGACCTTGGTGACCACGATGCCTTGGCGTCGCATGGCAGCCAGCACTTGGTTTTCTCCAATCGCCCGTGTCTCGCCCCGAACCGCCTTTCCGTTGCGATCCTTTCCCTCCCACTCGAACACGAAATCCTGGGTGCCTTTTGATGCTGCGGTAGCCATGTGTTCCTCGTTTCCCGGTCCGGATGGCGATTACTCGTTTGTGACGCTGAGCACTTCGTCCAGCGATGTCACACCCTGCTTGACCTTGAGGAGCCCGGACTCACGCAAGGTTCTGACCCCTTCACGCGACGCCTGTTGGGCAATGTCCAGAGCGCTGCCACCCTTGAGGATGATTCGCTGGATTTCCTCCGAAATGGGCATCACCTGATAGATGCCGACACGGCCTTTGTAGCCGTTGTTGCAGGACGAGCAGCCCACCGGCTTGTACGGAGTCCAACTCCCGTCCAGTTCTTCCGCCTTGTACCCGGCGTCCAGCAAGGCTTTGCGGGGAACGTCCAGCGGCGCCTTGCAATTGGGGCACAAGCGTCTTGCAAGTCGCTGGGCGGTGATGAGAATCACGCTGGAAGCAATGTTGAACGTGGGAATGCCCATGTTCATCATCCGCGTGAGGGTGGTGGGGGCGTCGTTGGTGTGTAGTGTCGACAGGACCATGTGGCCTGTCTGGGCAGCCTTGATCGAGATGTCCGCCGTTTCGAGATCGCGGATTTCGCCGACCATGATGACGTCCGGATCTTGCCGGAGGAACGCCTTAAGCGCGGCGGCAAACGTCAGTCCCGCCTTTTCATTGACATTGACCTGATTGACCCCGGGTAGGTTGATTTCCGACGGGTCTTCCGCCGTGGAAATATTGATGCCAGGCTTGTTCAGCAAATTCAGGCAGGTGTAGAGCGAAACGGTCTTGCCCGAGCCCGTCGGACCCGTGACGAGCACCATGCCGTATGGGCGTGAAATCGCGCTGAGCAGACGCTCCTTCTCCTCCGGCTCGTACCCAAGGGCATCAATGCCTACCTTGGCACTGCTGGGGTCGAGAATACGTATCACGATCTTTTCGCCGAACAGCGTCGGCAACGTGCTGACACGGAAGTCGATCACCCGCTCAGGTCCCACCTTGAGCTTCATGCGGCCATCCTGCGGAACTCGCTTCTCGGAGATGTCCATTCTGGAGATCACCTTGATACGGGAAGCGAGTTTGTCCTTGATCGCAACGGGCGGTGAGGCGATTTCGCGCAATTCACCGTCGATGCGAAAACGCACCCGGTAGTTGTGCTCGTACGGCTCGAAGTGGAGGTCAGACGCCCGCATATTGAATGCGTCCAGCAGCATCTTGTGCAAGAACTTGACCACTGGCGCGTCATCAACTTCCGAGGATGTGGTCTTGTCGGCTTCCGTCGTGACAGCTTCGGCTGCAAATTCGTCGAACTCGAACTCTCCACCGACAATCTGGTCCATCGCCTCATTGGCTGTGGTGGATTGCGCTTCAATGAGTTTGCTGAGCTTGTCGTACTCGGCGATGACCCAGTCCACACCCAGTTGGGTCGCAAACTTGATCTTCTCTGCCGCTTGTTGATCGGCCGGATCGGCCGTAGCGACCATCAACCTGTTGTTGCGTTTGCTCAGGACAACGATGCGGTAGTCGTTGCAGATCTTGGGGTCGAGCAGGCCTTTGGGTAGTCTCTGTAGGTCGATCGCATCAAGATCCAGCAGGGGCGCTGCGAACGCCGTGGACATCGTATGAGCGAGATCGGAAGCAGAAACGGCCCCGGAACCGGTCAGTTCTGCGATGAAACTGGTGCGCCCGCTTTGAGCCTTCTTGTACAGATCTTCGGCGGCCTTTTGTCCCAGCTTTCCTGCGCTCACCAGCGCCCTACCCAAGCCGGGCAGAGCCATGGAAGGTGTATCTTGAGGGGCTGTTTCGACAGATGCCATAACCGCGTAATCTATCGTAAATCAATGACTTGGAAGACACAATTCACCCAAACTGTGTCGAAATCGTACCTGCGCACAGGCCGTACGTTGTATGGAGGTGTCGATTGATGCCCACGAAGCCGGTGGAAACCGGGGCGGGCAGACAAAAAAACGATGGTCGGGGTGAGAGGATTCGAACCTCCGGCCTCTACGTCCCGAACGTAGCGCTCTACCAGGCTAAGCTACACCCCGCCGAAGCGCGCGATCTGGTGCGAACCGATCTGCGCTGTTTTTTGTCTTTAGGAGCGTCGCTCCAACAAGTCAGCTGCCAATTGTAGCAAAGCCGAGCGGTACGGATTGTCAGGAAGCGTTCGGGCTGCCTCCATCGCTCGACGGGCCTCTGCCATGGCACTCGATCGGGCGGCCTCAAGGGCGCCTGTTTCGCGAATGATGTTCTGGATGGCGTCCATATGCTCCACGTCGCCTTCAATGATGGCAGCTTGCAGGAGTTGTTGCTGTTCGGGCGACGCCTTTTTGAGTGCACAAATGATGGGCAGCGTCACTTTTCCTTCGCGCAGGTCATCGCCCAGGTTCTTGCCCAGCTCTTGGGCGTCTCCTTCGTAATCCAGGACATCGTCGATCACCTGGAACGCGGTCCCCAGTGCCTGGCCGTAAACGGCGCATGCGCTTTCCACCTCGGTAGGTGCTCCTGCAAGGATCGGAGCCAGTCGGGCGCTTGCTTCAAACAGCTTCGCGGTCTTTGACCGGATGACGCGCAGGTAGGCTGCCTCGTCGAGGGAGGGGTCGTGCATGTTGACCAGTTGCTGCACTTCCCCTTCGGCAATGACGTTGGTTGCATCGGACAGCACTTGCATGACCCGCATGTTGTTCACGTCTACCATCATCTGGAATGCGCGGGAGTACAAGAAGTCTCCCACAAGTACGCTGGGTGCATTTCCGAACCGTTCATTGGCAGTGGCGCGACCTCTTCGCAGCGTGGATTCGTCAACCACATCGTCATGCAAAAGGGTTGCAGTGTGGATGAACTCAACCACAGCGGCAAGCGTGTGACGGTGTGGATGGTTGCTCCCCAATGCCCCGCTGACGAGCAGAAGCAGGGCGGGGCGCAGCCGCTTGCCGCCCGCAGAGATGATGTACTGGGATACTTCCTTGACCAGGGGGACCTCGGAGGTGAGGCGTTCATTGATCACCAGATCAACGGCCCGCATGTCCAGCCGTATCAGGTCGAGAGGCGAGTCGTTGGAAGGGCTGGCTGGTGTCAAGATCGGCTACCGCGGTTCGGCTGAATGAAGTGCGCGGATTATAGGAACCGAGCAAGGTGTGCCTGATCGGCATGCCGTGTCCGTGTTGCGATCTTCAGGGTGCTCGTTTGAGGGGGCCGTACTTCTTCCTGTCAGAAGGTGCGAGGGTGCTATAATTTGCGGTTCGGCGGAGGTTCGTCTGCCGAGTGCCAGGCAAATCCCTGCTGGCAACAACTTTATGAGGTTCCTATGTACGCGGTCATAAAAACCGGTGGCAAGCAATATCGCGTTGCTGCCGGCGAAAAAATTAAAGTAGAACAGATTGCTGCGGAAGTGGGCCAGGAAATCGTGATCGACCAGGTTCTTGCTGTCGGCAATGGCAGCGAACTCAAGGTTGGCACTCCCCTGGTCTCTGGCGCGACAGTCAAGGCCACCGTGGTGGCTCATGGTCGGCACGACAAAGTGCGCATTTTCAAGATGCGTCGTCGTAAGCACTACCAGAAGCGCCAGGGTCATCGTCAAAATTTCACCGAGCTGCAGATCGCTGCGATCGCTGCCTGAGGAGTAGTTTGAAATGGCACAGAAAAAAGGCGGCGGCTCTACGCGAAACGGGCGCGATTCCAAGCCAAAGATGCTCGGCGTGAAGGCATTCGGTGGTGAGTTGGTGTCGGCTGGTTCCATCATCGTGCGCCAGCGCGGTACCAAGTTCCATCCCGGTACCAACGTCGGTGTGGGCAAGGACCATACTCTGTTCGCGACTGTGGACGGGCATGTGACCTTCGCTACCAAGGGCGCACTGAACCGCCATACCGTGAGCATCACGCCGGTGTGATGCGGTGGCCCTCTCGGGCCACTGGCTGGATGGCAGCATCCCGTGGAAAGGCCCGCCGTTCGCGGGCCTTTTTTGTTTGATTTTTCGGAAGCGCTGATCATGAAGTTTGTGGACGAAGCCACGATCGATGTCGCTGCAGGCGATGGCGGCAACGGCTGCGCGTCGTTCCGGCATGAGAAGTACAAGGAGTTCGGTGGTCCGGACGGTGGGGACGGCGGCCGTGGCGGCCATGTCTACGCTCTTGCAGATGCCAGTCTGAACACGCTGGTGGATTTCCGTTACACGCGCCGTTTTGAGGCGCAGCGAGGCGAGCACGGCAAGGGGTCCGACATGTTTGGCGTCAAGGGGGATGACATCGTCCTCAAGATGCCAGTGGGAACCATCATTTCCGACGCTGAGACAGGTGAAGTGCTGTTCGAGTTGCTCCAGCCGGGTGAGCAGATCACCATTGCCAAGGGAGGCGATGGCGGCTTTGGCAACATGCATTACAAGAGTTCCACCAACCGGGCGCCCCGGCAGAAGACGCCCGGGTGGCCTGGGGAGCGCCGCACGCTCAAGCTGGAGCTCAAGGTTCTGGCGGATGTCGGTCTGCTGGGCATGCCCAACGCGGGCAAGTCGACACTGATTGCGGCCATTTCCAACGCGCGCCCGAAGATCGCGGACTACCCTTTCACCACGCTGCACCCCAACTTGGGTGTGGTGCGCGTGGGGCCGGAGAAGAGCTTTGTGGTGGCCGATGTGCCTGGCCTGATCGAGGGAGCCTCGGAAGGAGCTGGTCTGGGGCATCAGTTCCTTCGTCACCTGCAGCGCACCCGGCTGTTGCTGCATCTTGTGGACGTGGCGCCGTTCGACGACACCGTGGATCCCGTGCAGCAGGCCAAGGCCATTGCGGCCGAGCTCAAGAAGTTCGATCCGGCGCTGTACGCCAAGCCTAGATGGCTGGTGCTCAACAAGCTGGACATGGTCCCGGCCGAAGAGCGGGAATCACGGGTGAAAGACATCGTCAAGAGACTCAAGCACAAGGGGCCGGTGTTCGAGATTTCAGCGCTCACCCGCGAAGGCTGCGAACTGCTGGTGCAGAAGATCTATGCTCACATTGCCAAGGTTCATGAAGACGCGCAGGCACCCGCTGTGGTGGACCCGCGCTTCGCAGGCAGTGATCAACAAACCGATTGACGAAACTTCGCTAAGAACATGGCAGATGTGGGAAGCCTCGCGACCGCTCCGATCAACGACCTGAGCGGTGTTCCACCGGTGGTGAGATCCGCGCGGCGCATCGTGGTCAAAGTGGGTTCCAGTCTGGTCACCAATGAAGGGCGGGGACTGGACGAGGCTGCCATCGGCCACTGGAGTCAGCAACTGGCAGCCCTTGTTCAAGATGGGCGTGAGCTGATAATGGTCAGCAGCGGTGCGGTGGCCGAGGGCATGAAGCGCTTGGGCTGGGCGAATCGTCCGAAAGAAATCAATGAGCTGCAGGCTGCGGCGGCCGTCGGGCAAATGGGGCTGGTCCAGATGTACGAGACCAAGCTGCGTGAGTGTGGCGTCGGCAGTGCGCAGGTGTTGCTGACGCACGCCGATCTGGCCGACCGCGAGCGTTATCTCAACGCACGTTCCACGCTGCTGACCTTGCTGCAGCTCGGCGTGGTTCCGGTGATCAACGAAAACGACACCGTCGTCAACGACGAGATCAAGTTCGGTGACAACGACACGTTGGGCGCCCTGGTGGCCAATCTGGTCGAGGCAGATGTATTGATCATCCTGACGGACCAGAAAGGGCTGTACACCGCCGATCCGCGCCGTGATCCCTCAGCAACCTTTGTGCATGTGGCGCGTGCTGGCGACCCACAGCTGGAGGCGATGGCCGGTGGCGCGGGTTCTGGCATTGGCAAAGGCGGCATGATCACCAAGATCCTGGCGGCCAAACGTGCCGCCGGGTCGGGTGCGTCCACCGTGATCGCGTGGGGGCGTGAGCCGCGCGTGCTGCAGCGTCTTTGTGATGGTGAGGCCATCGGTACCTGTCTGGTGGCCCAGACCGCGAAGCAGCAGGCGCGCAAGCAGTGGATGGCCGACCACTTGCAGATGCGGGGTGCGGTGGTGGTCGATGCCGGGGCGGTCGAAAAGATCGTGGGAGAAGGCAAGAGCCTGCTGCCCATCGGCATGACCGGCGTAGAGGGGGAGTTCTCGCGCGGCGACGTGATCGCGGTGCGGGGGGCGGACGGGCTGGAGATCGCGCGGGGTCTTGCGAACTACGCCAGCCCGGAGGCGCGCCTGATCTGCCGCAGATCGTCGGCAGATTTTGAACGCCTGCTGGGCTACGCCGCTGAGCCCGAGATGATCCACCGGGACAACCTGGTGCTCACGCGCACCTGAGCAGGGGATTCGGCCCAGGGGGTCGGTTCAGTCCAGGCCGGGACGAGGCTGGGCCTGGGGGTCGGGGTCAAAACTGGCGCCCGGCGGCAGTTCCATTCCGCCGGGGCACAGGCGGGGCAGCGCGTGCGGGATCTGTTCTGCGCCGGATCGTTGCGGTCGACCACCCGAGCGCAGGTAGCGGTTGCGGTGGTCGTTTTTGGGCAGGTAACGCGCCAGTTCGGTCAGCGCCATTTCGTACACACCACGCTTGAACTCGACCACCACATCGAGTGGCACCCAGTAGTCGTGCCAGCGCCAGGCATCGAACTCGGGATGGTCGGTGGCACGCAGGTTCAGGTTCCAGTCCTGCGCGACGAGGCGCAACAGGTACCAGATCTGTTTCTGACCTTTGTAGTGACCGCGGGCATCTCTGCGGATGAACCGGTCTGGCACTTCGTAGCGCAACCAGTCCCGCGTGCGGGCGACGATGCAGACATGTTCGGGCTTGAGCCCAACCTCTTCATGCAGCTCCCGGTACATGGCCTGTTCGGGGGTTTCACCCCGGTCGATGCCGCCTTGTGGAAACTGCCAAGAGTGGGAGCGGATGCGCTTGCCCCAGAACACCTGGTTTCGCTGGTTGAGCAGAATGATGCCGACATTGGGCCTGAAGCCTTCTCTGTCAAGCATAATCAACCCCAAATTTTTGAACTGTCTGGATTATGCATCGCGCATGACAAATTGCGTACCAAACGCGATGCGGCATCGGCCCAACGCCGGGTAAACACCGACCGACGGAGCCGCTGCTCTCCAGCCCCATTCCGACCTGTCCCCATGCCTTTGTCCACCTTTGTGGTGGTTCGCCCATGAAAGCTTCCCAGTTCCTCATCACCACCCTGAAAGAAGCCCCCGCCGATGCCGAGGTGGTGAGCCACCAGCTCATGACCCGTGCCGGCATGATCCGCAAGCTCGGCGCCGGCATCTACAACTACATGCCCATGGGGTTGCGCGTGATCCAGAAGGTGGAAGCCATCGTGCGCGAGGAGATGAACCGCGCCGGCGCGGTCGAAATGACCATGCCGGTCGTGCAGCCGGCCGAGCTCTGGCAGGAGACCGGCCGGTTCGAGAAGATGGGGCCGGAGCTGCTGCGCATCAAGGACCGGCATGAGCGCGACTACATCATTCAGCCGACCAGCGAAGAGGTGGTGACCGACGTGGCGCGCCAAGAGCTGCGCAGCTACAAGCAGCTGCCCAAGAACCTGTACCAGATCCAGACCAAGTTCCGCGACGAGCGCCGGCCGCGTTTTGGCCTGATGCGCGGGCGCGAGTTCATCATGAAGGACGCCTATTCCTTTGATCGTGACGAGGCCGGCGCCAAGGCCAGCTACCAGGTCATGGCGGCGGCCTATCGCCGCATCTTCGACCGATTCGGCCTGAAGTACCGCGCAGTGGCGGCCGACAGCGGTGCCATCGGCGGGGATCTGAGCGAAGAATTCCAGGTGATCGCGGCCACAGGCGAAGACGCCATCGTGTACTGCCCGGCCAGCGACTACGCGGCCAACATGGAGAAGGCCGAGGCGCTGGCGCCCGCGGGTCCGCGTCCGGCACCGGCCAACCCGATGGTGAAGACGCCCACGCCGGGCAAGAGCACCTGCGCCGATGTGGCCGAGTACCTGGGTGTGCCGCTGGCCACCACGGTCAAGTCGCTGGTGCTGGCGACCGACGAGCTCAATGAGGCCGGGGAAATCGTCAGGAGCCAGGTCTGGCTGCTGCTGCTGCGCGGCGACCATGACATGAACGAGGTCAAGGTGAGCAAGGTGCCGGGTCTGGACAAGGGCTTCCGCTTCGCAAGCATCCCCGAGATCGACGCGCACTTCGGCTGCAAGCCCGGGTACCTGGGGCCGGTCGGTCTGAAGCAGCCGCTGAAGATCGTGGCCGACCGCGAGGTGGCGGTGATGGCCGACTGGATCTGCGGTTCCAACGAGCCGGATTTCCACACCACGGGCGTGAACTGGGGCCGCGATCTGCCCGAGCCCGACCTGGTGGCGGATCTGCGCAATGTCGTTGAAGGCGATCCGTCGCCCGACGGCAAGGGGGCGCTGGCGATCGAGCGCGGCATTGAGGTGGGCCACGTGTTCTATCTGGGCACCAAGTACAGCAAGGCCATGAACGCGACCTTCCTGGACACCGATGGCAAGCCCAAGCATTTCGAGATGGGGTGCTACGGCATCGGCATCACGCGCCTGCCGGCGGCGGCCATCGAGCAGAACCACGATGAGCGCGGCATCGTCTGGCCCGACGCCATCGCACCGTTCACGGTGGTCGTCTGCCCGGTCGGTGCCGACCGCAGCGAAGCTGTGAAAGCCGCGGCGGACGAGCTCTACGCAGGCCTGCTGGCCGCGGGCGTGGACGTGATCCTGGACGACCGCGGCGAGCGCCCGGGCGCGATGTTCGCGGACTGGGAGCTGATCGGCGTGCCGCACCGCGTGACCATCGGCGATCGAGGTCTCAAGGAGGGCATGGTCGAGTACCAGCACCGCCGCGATGCCGCTGCGACCAAGGTGCCGGCCGCTGAAGCCCTGGCCTTCGTCAAGGGTCGACTGGGCGTGTGAACGCCGAACGGCCGCTCCGAAGGCGTTCAGCCCTGCAGTGCGCAGCACGGAAGGTTGCTCGATGACCGCAGCCATGTCCTCGTTGGATCGCCGCCAGTGCCTGCTGCGTGCGGCAGCACTGGGCTCGGCCGGATGGCTCGGCGCAGGTCTGGTGCACGCGGGCGGTCAGGTGGAAGAGCCGCTGGCCGATTCGGTGCGCACGGCGCTCAGTTCGGCCATCGCCAACAGCGCGCCGCCGGTGCCCGAGTTCACCGACACCGAGAAGCGGCTGGCCTATTTGCGCTGGATGGGCGCGATGAGCGAGCGCCTCAAGAAGCGCAAGCCGGATTTCCAGACCCGCATCGAGTTCCTGCAGACCGTCTGGTACGAGACCCGTCGCGCCGGGCTGGACACGACCATGGTGATGGGGCTGATCCAGGTCGAGAGCGCGTTCCGCAAATTTGCCATCTCCCGCGTGGGCGCCCGGGGCTACATGCAGATCATGCCGTTCTGGTCGCGCCTGATCGGCGACGGCGACCCGGGCAAGCTGTTTCACATGCAGACCAACATCCGCTTCGGCTGCGTGATCCTGCGCCACTACCTGGACCGCGAGCGTGGCGACACCTTCATGGCGCTGGGGCGCTACAACGGCAGCCGTGGCCGCGCCGAGTACCCCAACGCGGTGTACGCGGCGGCCCGAAACTGGGTGCCTCCGGCCGCCTGAGGGCCAGAGCGCTCACTGCAGGAAACCGATCCTTGTCTTGCCGCTGCCCACCTTGGGCAGGTCCCCTGCTTCCACGCTGAACCGGTCCGCCAGGCGGGCGTTGCCAAAGGCCGTGACCAGCGCCCGACGCATCTCCCGCGGCGCCAGGGTGGCGAGCAAGTCCAGCACATCGTCGGCCGGCTCCGGGTCGAAGCGCTTGCCCCAGTCGTGTTCGCCCCGGATGCTGTCGTAGAGGTGGGCGGCGATGCGGCGAGCCGCATCGGGTGAGGGCGGCTGGATCTCAAACACGTTCATCCGGTTGAGGATGGGGTCGGGGATGCTGCGCTCGTCGTTGGCGGTGGTGACCCAGATCACCTGGCTGGCGTCGATCGGCACCTCCGCGAACTCGTCGATGAAGTTCTGCGCCGTGTCGTGCTCCAGCAGGCCGTAGAGCGCACCGAGCGGGTCGTACTGCGCGTCGGCCGCCGCCTTGTCGATCTCGTCGACCACGATCACCGGGTTGGCGTATTGGCCATCCACCAGCGCTTCGAACACCTTGCCGGGCTTGGCGCCCTTCCATTGCGAGGACGAACCCGACAGCAGCCAGCCGGCGGTCATGCTGCTCATGGGCACCAGGCTCATGCCGGTGCCCAGCAGGTCGGCGATCTGCCTGGCGAAGTGGGTCTTGCCGACGCCCGGCGGGCCGAGCAGCAGGATGGGGGTGACTTCCAGGCTGTCGTGGCTGTCCTGGCTCAGGGCCACATGGCGCTTGACGTCGTCGAGCACCTCGGTGAAGTTGGGCAGCAGGTCGTACAGCGGCGCCATGTCGGGCACGCCCGAAGGCTTGACGGCAAAACGCTGGGGACCCCGTTCGAGCATGCGCTGGTAGGTGTTGCGCAGGCCTTCGTGTTCGCGCTCGTTGCCGCTCGCCTGAAGCTGTTCGAGCTTGCGTTCGACCGCATCGGCACTGAACACGCTGCGCATCCGGGCGATGGGCAGTCCGAGGGTGGGGGAAGCGACCAGGCTGCTAGAGCTCATTCGGTTCTCCTGGAGGTTCGAAGGACAGCTTCATTCAAGCACAAGACGTGCCACTGCTCAACGTCGGAAAAGCCCTGTGGTTGCCACTCACCGTGAAGGATCGCACCCCGCAAAGCACAAAGCCACCCGAAGGTGGCTTTGCGAAGGGCTTGGCAGGTCAGGCCTGGCCGGAGATGGTTTTCTGCAGTTCGCCCGACTCGTACATCTCCATCATGATGTCCGAGCCACCGATGAATTCGCCCTTGACGTAGAGCTGGGGGATGGTGGGCCAGTTGCTGTATTCCTTGATGCCCTGGCGGATGCCGTCGTCTTCCAGCACGTTGACGGTCTTGAGCGCCTTGGTGTCCACGCCGCAGGCCTTGAGGATCTGGATCGCGCGGCCGGAGAAGCCGCACATGGGGAAACTGGCGCTGCCCTTCATGAACAGCACGATGTCGTTGGATTTGACCAGTTGGTCGATCTGGGTTTGCACGTCGCTCATGGGCTTGTCCTGTGTCGGTTCGTTGAGGGCGCCGGAAGCTGCCGGCCGATGGTGGATTATCGCAAGCCGGGCCAGCGGCCGCCGCTGCAGCGTTCAATGCCCGCCAGATCGGTCCGGCTGCAGACTTCTTCGAACCCCTGGGTGCCCAGCAGTTCCCGCACGGCGGCGGCCTGGTCGTGGCCATGCTCCAGCAGCAGCCAGCCACCGGGGCGCAGCGCGCCGGGGGCCTGCGCCACGATCTGGCGGATGTCGTCCAGTCCGTCGGGGCCGGCGGTCAGGGCGGTGAGGGGTTCGTGGCTGATGGCGACCAGGTGGTGGTCGCCTTCGGCGATATAGGGAGGGTTGCTGGCGATCACATCAAAGCGCTCGCCCGGCACCGCCGCCAGCCAGGCGCCTTGGGCGAAGCGCACCGGCAGGTTCAGCCGTTGGGCATTGGCCTGCGCGACCGCCAGGGCGTCGGCGCTGGCGTCGGTGGCGCTGATCTGTGCGTCCGGGCGGCGGGCGGCGACCGTCAGCGCGATGGCGCCGCTGCCGGTGCCCAGGTCCAGCAGGCGGGGAGGTTCGGCACCACCTGGCTTTGGCAGTGCGTCCAGGGCCCAGTCCACCAGCACCTCGGTGTCCGGGCGCGGCACCAGCACGCGGGCATCGACCTTCAGCGTGAGTCCGCCAAATTCCTTTTCACCCAGCAGATAGGCCACCGGCTCGCCCGCCCGGCGGCGCTGCTGCAGCGCCTGCCAGCGAGCCGCCGCTTCCGGTGGCAGCGGGTCGCTGTCGTGCGCGATCAGCCAGGCCCTGTCGTGCGGCGAACGGCCCAGCGCGTGCAGCAGCAGCATCTGGGCATCCAGCCGGTCCAGACTGGCGGTGGCGGCCTGCCGCAGGGCGTCTTGCAGCGTGTTCATCGGCTGTTCTGCTGTTCCAGGTCGGCCAGCAGCTCGGCACCACGCGCCACCTGCAGCGCGTGGATCACGTCGCCCAGGTCGCCTTCCATCACCTGCAGCAGCTTGTAGAGCGTGAGGTTGATGCGGTGGTCGGTCAGCCGCCCCTGCGGGAAGTTGTAGGTGCGGATACGGTCGCTGCGGTCGCCGCTGCCGACCAGGCCCTTGCGGGTGGCGGCTTCCTTGGCCGCGCGCTCGCTGCGTTCCTTTTCCTGGATGCGCGCCTGCAGCACCTGCAGCGCCTTGGCCTTGTTGCTATGCTGGCTGCGGCCGTCCTGGCATTCGGCCACGATGCCAGTGGGCAGGTGCACCACGCGCACGGCGGAGTCGGTCTTGTTGATGTGCTGACCGCCCGCACCGCTGGCGCGGAAGGTGTCGATGCGCAGATCAGCCGGGTTGAGTTTGATGGCCTCGGCCTCGTCGGGCTCGGGCATCACGGCCACGGTGGCGGCGCTGGTGTGGATACGGCCCTGGGTTTCGGTCGCGGGCACGCGCTGCACGCGGTGGCCGCCGGACTCGAAGCGCAGCTGCCCGTAGACGTTGGCGCCTGGGCCGTGTCCGGCGATGCGCAGCACCAACTCCTTGTAGCCGCCGAGTTCGCTGGGCGACTCGCTCACGATCTCGGTGGTCCAGCCTTGGCTGTCGGCGTAGCGGGTGTACATGCGGGCCAGGTCGCCCGCGAACAGGGCCGACTCGTCGCCGCCGGTGCCGGCACGGATTTCCACGAAGGCCGGGCGTTCGTCGTCCGGGTCCCTGGGCAGTAGCAGGTGCTGCAGCTCTTCGTCCAGCCGCTCTAGGTCCGCTTTGGCCGCCTCGATCTCTTCCTGTGCCATCTCGGCCATGTCGGGGTCGGCCAGCATCTCCTGCGCCGCAGCCAGATCGGCCTCGCGCTGCTGGTGGCGGTCGAAGGCCTCGACGATGACGGAGGCGTCGGCGTGTTCGCGGCTGAGGGTGCGGAAGCGCTCGAGGTCGCTCACCACATCGGGAGCGGAGAGCAGGGCGTCCAGCTCGTGCAGGCGGGCTTTCTGGCGCAGCAGGGTGTCGCGGACGAAGGGTTTCATGCGGGAGCGGACAAGAAGCGACGGCGGCAAGGGGCGCACGGGGCCGGCGGACCGTGCAGGGCGCCCGAGGGCGCCGGGCGGCGTCGCTAGGACTTTTCGCGCAGGAACAGGCGCGAGACGGTCTGTGCAGTGGCGGCGCGGGTTTCGGCATCGCCGGCGTGCAGCTCGGCCAGGGTGCCGTGCAGCATCTTCTGCGTCAGTCCCTTGGACAGGGCTTCGAGCACGTTCTCGACCGGCTCGCCCTTGGCCAGCAGCTTCTTCGCACGGGCCAGTTCGGCGGCGCGCCAGGCGTCGGCCTGGGCGTTGATCTGCTGGATCAGGGGCACCACGCCGCCCTTGGCCGGGTCGCGCTGGTCGAGCCAGTGCATGAAGCTGAGCACGCCTGCGTCGATGATGGCCTCGGCTTGGGCCACGGCCGCCTGGCGGTTTTCCTTGCCGGTCTGCACCACGCTGGCCAGATCGTCCACGGTGTAGAGGTACACGTCGGACAGGCCCTTGACCTCGATCTCGATGTCGCGCGGCACGGCCAGATCGACCATGAACATGGGGCGGTGCTTGCGCTTCTTCAGCGCGCGTTCGACCGCGCCCAGGCCGATGATGGGCAGGGTGCTGGCGGTGCAGCTGACCACGGCGTCGAACTCGTGCAGGCGCTCGGGAATGTCGGCCAGGCGCATGACCTGGGCGCCGAAGCGGCTGGCCAAGGTCTCGCCGCGTTCGAGCGTGCGGTTGGCAATGGCCATGCTTTTGGGTGTCTTGGCCGCGAAGTGCGTGGCGGCCAGCTCGATCATCTCGCCGGCGCCGACGAACAGCACCTTGATGTCCTTCAGGTCTTCGAACAGCTGGCTGGCCAGGCGCACGGCGGCGGCGGTCATGCTGATCGAATGGGCACCGATCTCGGTGGAGGTGCGCACCTGCTTGGCCACTGCGAAGGAGCGCTGGAACAGCTGGTGCAACGTGGTGCCCAGGGCGCCGGCCTCGTCGGCGGCACGCACCGCGTCCTTCATCTGTCCCAGGATCTGGGCCTCGCCCAGCACCATGCTGTCCAGGCCGCTGGCGACGCGGAAGGCGTGGCGCGCGGCCTCGCCTTCGCGCAGGATGTATGCGTGGTCTTTCAGCACATGGGTGCTGACACCACCGGTCTGTGCGAGCCATTCCAGCGTGGGCTCCACGGCCGACTGTTCGCCCGCGGCGTACAGCTCGGTGCGGTTGCAGGTAGAGAGCAGCGTGGCTTCGGGCTGGCGCGCCAGGCTGCTGCGGTAACCGTGCAGCGTGGGCTGGATCTGGTCGAGCGCGAACGCGAAACGGCCCCGCAAATCAAGCGGAGCCGTGTGGTGGTTGATGCCGAGCGCCCAGACAGACATGGCCGCGATTATAAAATTCGCCGCCTCTGCCCGGACGGATTTCACCACCCATGTCGTTTCTGGCCCTGATCGGGCACCTTGCCAACTTCATCGCCCCGGCCATCGGGGTGGCCTTGTTGCTGTGGGGCCTGCCACGGATCTGGCCGAAAGCGCGGGCGGGGCGGTGGGACGCCCGCCGCGAACTGATGGCGCTCTGCGCGCTGGGGGTGGCGGTGTTGCTGGCCGGGCTGGTCGTCTTCGGCCGGGATGGCAAGATGCTCAGCTACACCGCGCTGGTGCTGGCCCAGGGTTCGCTGGGCTGGTGGCTGCGCAGGCGCTGACCAGGCACCGCCCGGTCAGTCGGGCGCGAACAGGTCGACCCGGTCGGTGATCAGGCCGTCGATGCCCAGTCCCCAGAGCCGTTCGGCTTCCTGCGGCTCGTTCACCGTGTAGGCCAGGGCGCGCATCTGGCGGCCGTGCACGGTGGCCATCACCTCGGAAGTCCAGAGCACCTGGTCGCAGACGACGGCCACGCAGCCCATCCGCTGCGCCATCTCCAGCCAGCCGTCCCACAGGGTCTCCAGCAGCAGACCTCTGGGCAGCTGGGGTGCGCTTTCGACGGCGCCAGCCAGCGCCTGCGGCTGGAACGAGGTCAGCAGCGGCGGGATGGGGGCGTCCGCCCACAGACGGGCTGCTTCCCGCGCGACGACCCGCCCGGTTTCTTCCTCCAGCCCCGGTGTGGGCTTGATTTCTATGTTGAGCAGGCAGGCATTGGCGCGGCAGAACCGCGCCACGCCCTCCAGCGTGGGCAGGCGCTCGCCCGCGTACTGGCGCGAATGCCAGCTGCCGGCGTCGAGCAGGCTCAGTTCCGCCCAGGGCTGGTGGCCGGCGATGCCCTGGCCGTCGGTGGTCCGGTCCAGCGTGTCGTCGTGAAGCAGAAAGACCTGGCCATCGGCGCTCAGCTTGGCGTCGCACTCGGCCATGCGGTAGCCGTGTTGCGCGCCCAGGCGGAACGCGGCCAGGGTGTTTTCCGGGGCCAGCTTGCCGGCGCCGCGGTGGGCGATCCAGCGCGGGTAGGGCCAGGGTGTGGGGGTGTCCTTCACAGGCGTGCTCCAGTCTGCTGGTCGAACCAGTGCAGCCGGTCCTCGCGCGGGCGCGCCACCACCGTGCTGCCGACTTCGGGGGCGCCCTGGTCCTCGTGGGTGCGGATGATCAGCGCCTCGTCGCCCAGGCGGGCGTGGATCAGTCGCTCGGCACCGAGCATCTCCACCGTCTCAACCTGCAGGCTCCAGCCTTCCTGCGCGAGATCGATGTGTTCGGGGCGGATGCCCATGGTGCAGCCCGGCCGCCCCCCAGGCGCGTTGTTCAGCAGGTTCATCGGGGGCGATCCCATGAAGCTGGCGACGAAGGTGGTGGCGGGGCGGGAGTAGACCTCTTCGGGCGTGCCGAACTGCTCCATGCGGCCGGCGTTCATCACGATCATGCGCTGGGCCAGCGTCATCGCCTCGACCTGGTCGTGGGTGACGAACAGCGAGGTGATGCCCAGCTCGCGGTGCAGCTTCTGGATCTCCAGCCGGGTCTGGGCGCGCAGCTTGGCGTCGAGGTTGGACAGCGGTTCGTCGAACAGGAACACCTGGGGCTGGCGCACGATGGCGCGGCCCATGGCGACGCGCTGGCGCTGCCCGCCCGAGAGCTGGCGCGGCTTGCGGTCCAGCAGGTGACCGAGTTCGAGGATGGCGGCGGCCTTGTCCACGCGCTGGCGGATCTCGGCGGCTGGCAGCTTCTTGATCTTCAGCCCGTACGCCATGTTCTCGAACACGCTCATGTGCGGGTAGAGCGCGTAGTTCTGGAACACCATGGCGATGTCGCGGTCGGCCGGTTCGAGCTGGTTGACCACGCGCTCGCCGATGCGGATCTCGCCACCGCTGATTTCTTCGAGCCCGGCCACCATGCGCAGCAGCGTGGACTTGCCGCAGCCCGAGGGGCCGACGATGACGATGAATTCACCGTCGGTGATCTCGGCGTTGACACCGTGGATCACCTGCAGCGACTGTTTTCCCTGGTGGTATTGCTTGACGACGTTTCGGAAGGAGAGGGAAGCCATGAGGGTGCTTATTTTTCGGTGTCGACCAGGCCCTTGACGAACCATTTCTGCATGAGGATGACGACCAGTGCCGGCGGAATCATGGCCAGCACGGCGGTGGCCATCACGATATTCCAGTCGGTGGCCGCGTCCCCACCGCTGATCATGCGTTTGATCCCGATGACGACCGGGTACATGTTTTCCTCGGTTGTCACCAGCAGGGGCCACAGATACTGGTTCCACCCGTAGATGAACTGGATGACGAACAGGGCCGCGATCGAGGTCGCCGACAGCGGCAGCAGCACGTCCTTGAAAAAGCGCATCGGGCCAGCGCCGTCTATGCGCGCGGCCTCGACCAGCTCGTCGGGCACGGTCAGAAAGAACTGGCGGAACAGGAAGGTGGCGGTGGCCGACGCAATCAGCGGCACGGTCAGGCCTGCGTAGGAATTGAGCATGCCCAGGTTGGCGACGACCGCGTAAGTCGGGCCGATGCGGACCTCCACCGGCAGCATCAAGGTGACGAAGATGCACCAGAAGAACAGCATGCGGAACGGGAACCGGAAGTAGACAATGGCGAAGGCCGAGAGCAGCGAGATCGCGATCTTGCCCACGGCGATCACCAGGGCGGTGATCAGGCTCACCATCATCATCCGGCCCACCGGGGCGTTGGAGGCCGCTCCCATGCCGGACCCTTGCAGCGCCGCAACGTAGTTTTCGACCAGGTGACTGCCTGGCAGAAGGGACATGGGGGCGTGGATGATCTCCTGAGCGGTCTGGGTCGATGCCACGAAGGTGAGGTAGAGCGGAAAGCAGACCACCGAGATGCCGAGGATCAGAACGGCGTGCGACAGAAAGGTCAGGCCAGGGCGGCGTTCGATCATGTCAGTACTGCACTTTCTTTTCGACGAAGCGGAACTGGATCACCGTCAGGGCGATCACGATCGCCATCAGCACGACCGACTGGGCGGCCGAGCCGCCCAGGTCCAGGGCCTTGAAGCCGTCGTAGTACACCTTGTAGACCAGGATCGCGGTGTCCTTGCCGGGACCGCCCTGGGTCGCCGCATCCACGATGGCGAAAGTGTCGAAGAAGGCATACACCACGTTGATCACGAACAGGAAGAAGGTGGTGGGCGAGAGCAGCGGGAACTGGATGGTCCAGAAGCGCCGCCAGGGGTGCGCACCGTCGATGGCGGCGGCCTCGATGAGCGATTTGGGAATGCTCTGCAGACCTGCTAGGAAGAACAGGAAGTTGTAGGAGATCTGCTTCCAGACGGCCGCCAGCACGATCAGGATCATGGCGTGGTTGCTGTTGAGCAGGCTGTTCCACTCGATGCCGAGGGCGCGCAGCGCGTGGGACACGACACCGATGGAGGGTGCGAGCATGAACAGCCAGAGCACACCGGCCACGGCGGGAGCCACCGCGTAGGGCCAGATCAGCAGGGTCCGGTAGATCAGCGTGGCCTTGACAACCCGGTCGGCAAACACGGCCAGCACAAGCGAGATGCCGATGCCCAGCCCGGCCACCAGCACCGAAAAGATGGCCGTGGTCTTGAACGATGCCAGGTAGGTGTCGTCCTCGAGCAGGTTGGCGAAGTTCTGCAGGCCGACCCACTCCGTCGAAGTCCCGAAGGCATCGGATTGCTGGAACGATTGCAGCAAGGCCTGGCCGGCCGGCCAGAAGAAGAACACGAGAATGACCGAGACCTGGGGCGCGAGCAGTACCCACGGCAGCCAGCGGGAGCGGAAAACGACGCGTTTTTCTGAGGCCATTCGGGTTGTCGGACGAGGTGGACTGGATCAGGCAGGCGATGCCGCACAACGGCGGCCAGCGGCGGCACTGCCATGCCGTCCGCGGGCTCGCCGAGCTTGCGCTTATTTGTTGGCGGCCTCGAAGCGCACCAGCAGCTCGTTGCCGCGCTTGACGGCGCTGTCCAGGGCTTCCTTGGCGGTCTTCTTGCCCGCCCACACCTGCTCGAGTTCCTCGTCCTCGATCGCGCGGATCTGCACGAAGTTGCCCAGTCGGATGCCGCGCGACTTGTCGGTGGTTTTGCGGATCATCTGGTTCACCGCCACGTCGGTTCCGGGGTTCTGCTTGTAGAAACCGGACTTCTCGGTGGCTTCGAAGGAGGCCATGGTGATGGGCAGATAGCCGGTGCGCTGGTGGCTCTTGGCCTGGATCTCGGCGTTCGTCAGGTAGTTGAAGAAGGCGGCCACGCCTTTGTACTCGTCCGGCTTCTTGCCCGCCATCACCCACAGCGAAGCGCCGCCGATCACGGTGTTCTGCGGGGCACCAGCGACGTCCGGGTAGTAAGGCAGAGGGGCAATTCCGAAGTCGAACTTGGCGTTCTTCTTGATGGTGGCGTAGGTCGATGAAGACGCTGTGGCCATCGCGCATTCACCCGAATAGAACGGCGCATCCGCCGCATTGCCGCGGCCGCGGTAGACGAACAGGCCCTGTTTGGCCATGTTGGCCAGGTTCTCGATGTGGCGCACATGCAGCGGACTGTTGAAGTTCAGGCGTGCGCTGGTGCCACCGAATCCGTTGCCCTTGGTGGCGAACTCGGTGTTGTGCCAGGTCGAGAAGCTTTCCAGCTGCGTCCAGCCCTGCCAGCTGGTGGTGAACGGGCAGCTGACGCCGGCGGCTTTGAGCTTGGCTGCGGCCAGCACCACTTCGGGCCAGGTCTGAGGCGGCTTCTCCGGGTCGAGGCCGGCCTTGCGGAAGGCATCCTTGTTGTAGTTAAAGACCGTCGTGGAACTGTTCAGCGGAAAGCTGAGCATCTGGCCGTTGGGCGCGGTGTAGTAGCCGACGACGGCCGGGATGTAGGCCTGGGGGTTGAACTTGTAGCCCGCGTCGGCCAGCACCTTGCCCACGGGCACGATCGCGCTCTTGGCTGCCATCATCGTGGCCGTGCCCACTTCATAGACCTGCAGGATGTGGGGCGCATTGCCGGCCCGGAAGGCGGCCACGGCGGCCGGCATGGTTTCGTCGTAGGTCCCCTTGTAGGTGGGGATCACCTTGTAGTCTTTCTGGCTGGCATTGAAACCATTGGCCAGGTCCGTGACCCAGTCGTTCAGGCCGCCGGTCATCGAATGCCACCACTGGATTTCAGTCTGTGCCTGGGCGTTGCTGCCGAAGCCGAACACAAGCAGCGCGGCGGTGAGTGTGGAGAGATGTTGGCGCATGGGCATGGTGGGTCTCCTGTAGGTTGGGAACGGTTTCGATGACACAAAAAAAGCCAGCCTAGGCAACGAATGTGACCAAGGCATTGCAGCTTTCTTTCCGAAAGGTGACAACAAGGGCTTTCCATGAGACGGTGTCGCGCATGTTGCGCTGCGGTACCATCCTTGGCTCAGCTCCGTTTGCTGGCCCATTTCCCTCATGAACGCCCCCACGCCGCTTCCGCTTCTGGAAACCGCTGCAGACGAATCCCCCCGTTTGCGCGAGATTCCCTACAACTACACATCTTTCTCGGATCGTGAAATCGTGATGCGGTTGTTGGGCTCCCGGGCCTGGGCGCTGCTGGACGAACTGCGCGGCGAGCGGCGCACCGGCCGCTCCGCCCGCATGCTGTACGAGGTGCTGGGCGACATCTGGGTCGTGCAGCGCAACCCCTACCTGCAGGACGACCTGCTCGACAACCCCAAGCGCCGCTCGGCGCTCGTTGATGCCCTGCACCACCGTCTGGGCGAGGTGCAGAAGCGCCGCACGCCGCAGGACGACCCGGGGCGCGACGAGTCGGTGGGTCAGCTGCTGGCCGCAGCCAGGGCCGCAGTCGAGTCGTTTGCCCGCTCTTTTGAAGAGATGGCCGAACTGCGCCAGCGCACGAACAAGGTGCTGCGCAAGCTGACCGCCAAGGACAACATCAAGTTCGACGGCCTCTCGCGCGTGTCCCACGTGACCGACGCAACCGACTGGCGCGTGGAGTACCCGTTCGTCGTGCTCACGCCCGACACCGAGGCCGAGATGGCGCACCTGGTCAAGGGCTGCGTGGAGCTGGGCCTGACCATCATCCCGCGCGGGGGCGGCACCGGCTACACCGGGGGCGCCATCCCGCTGACCTGGAAGAGCGTGGTCATCAACACCGAGAAGCTCGAAGCCATGACCGAGGTCGAGCATGTCTCGATTCCGGGTCACGCGCAACCGGTGGCCACGGTGTGGACCGAGGCCGGTGTGGTCACCCAGCGCGTGGCCGATGCGGCCGAACGCGCCGGCTATGTGTTTGCGGTGGACCCGACCTCGGCCGAGGCCTCCTGCGTGGGCGGCAACATCGCCATGAACGCCGGTGGCAAGAAGGCCGTGCTCTGGGGCACGGCACTGGACAATCTGGTGAGCTGGCGCATGGTGACGCCGCAGGCCGAGTGGCTCGAGGTGACTCGCCTGGACCACAACCTGGGCAAGATCCACGACGCCGAGGTCGCGACCTTCGAACTCAAGTACTTCGCCGCCGACGGCAAGACACCGCTGCGCACCGAACAGCTGGCCATTCCGGGCCGGACCTTTCGCAAGGAAGGCCTGGGCAAGGACGTGACCGACAAGTTCCTCAGCGGCCTGCCGGGCATCCAGAAGGAAGGCTGCGACGGCCTGGTCACCAGCGGCCGCTGGGTGGTGCACCGCATGCCCGAGCACACCCGCACCGTGTGCCTGGAGTTCTTCGGCAACCCCAAGGACGGCGTGCCCTCGATCGTCGAGATCAAGGACTTCATGTTCGCCGAGCAGAAGCGCAGCGGCACCCTGCTGGCCGGCCTGGAGCATCTGGACGACCGCTACCTCAAGGCCGTGGGTTACGCGACCAAGAGCAAGCGCGGCACCCTGCCCAAGATGGTCCTGATCGGCGACATCGTGGGTGACGACGCTGATGCCGTGGCGCGCGCCACCAGCGAGGTGATCCGCCTGGCCAACGGCCGCAGCGGCGAGGGTTTCATCGCCATCAGCTATGAAGCGCGCAAGAAGTTCTGGCTCGACCGCAAGCGCACCGCGGCCATCAGCAAGCACACCAACGCCTTCAAGATCAACGAAGACGTGGTGATCCCGCTGCCGCGCATGGGCGAGTACACCCTGGGCATTGAGCGCATCAACATCGAGCTCTCGCTGCGCAACAAGCTCAAGCTGTGCGATGCGCTGGAGGCCTTCTTTGCCCGGGGCAGCCTGCCGCTGGGCAAGACCGACGACGCCAACGACCTGCCCAACGCCGAGCTGCTGGAAGACCGCGTGCAGCAGGCGCTGGCGATGGTGCGCGAGGTGCGCGACCTGTGGGCTGGCTGGCTGCGCGACGTCGACACATTGTTCCCTCAGCTGCAGGACCACTCGCTGCGCGCGAGCTGGAAGACGCAGATCCGCACCCCGCTTCAGCAGATCTTCAGCGGCGCGGCTTTCGGCCCCATCCTGGCGGAGTGCAATGCCATCCACAAGCGTGTGCTCAAGGGTCGCGTCTGGGTGGCGCTGCACATGCACGCCGGCGACGGCAACGTGCACACCAACATCCCGGTCAACAGCGACGACTACGAAATGCTGCAGACCGCACACGAGGCGGTGGCCCGCATCATGGTGCTGGCGCGCAGCCTGGACGGCGTGATTTCGGGTGAGCACGGCATCGGCATCACCAAGCTCGAATTCCTGACCGACGACGAGCTGAGCCCGTTCGCCGAATACAAGGCCAAGGTCGATCCCGAGGGTCGCTTCAACAAGGGCAAGCTGCTGCGGGGCGGCGCACACCAGGCGCTGGTGGAACGCGATGCGAGCGTGCGCCAGGCCGATCTGGCCAATGCCTATACGCCCTCGTTCGGCCTGATGGGCCACGAGTCGCTGATCATGCAGCAGAGCGACATCGGCGCGATCGCCGATTCGGTCAAGGACTGCCTGCGCTGCGGCAAGTGCAAGCCTGTCTGCGCCACCCACGTGCCGCGCGCCAACCTGCTCTATAGCCCGCGCAACAAGATCCTGGCGACCTCGCTGCTGATCGAGGCTTTCCTGTATGAAGAGCAGACGCGCCGCGGCATCAGCATCAAGCACTGGGAAGAGTTCGAAGACGTGGCCGACCACTGCACGGTGTGCCACAAGTGCTACACGCCCTGTCCGGTGAAGATCGACTTCGGCGACGTGTCGATGAACATGCGCAACCTGCTGCGCAAGATGGGCCAGAAGAGCTGGAGGCCGGGCAACGCGGCGGCCATGTTCTTCCTCAACGCCACCAACCCCGAGACCATCAAGTTCATGCGCTCGGCCATGGTGGACGTGGGTTTCAAGGCCCAGCGCCTGGCCAACAACCTGCTCAAGCCCGCCGCACGGGCGCAGACCAATGCGCCGCCGGCCAGCCTGGGGCCAGCGCCGGTCAAGGAGCAGGTGATCCACTTCATCAACAAGAAGATGCCGGGTAGCCTGCCCAAGAAGACGGCGCGCGCGCTGCTGGACATCGAGGACAAGGACTACGTTCCGATCATTCGCAACCCGCAAGGCACGACCAGCGAGACCGAGGCGGTGTTTTACTTTCCGGGTTGTGGTTCGGAGCGCCTGTTCAGCCAGGTCGGTCTGGCGACCCAGGCCATGCTGTGGCATGCGGGCGTGCAGACCGTGCTGCCGCCGGGTTATCTGTGCTGCGGCTACCCGCAGCGCGGCTCGGGCCAGTACGACAAGGCCGAGAAGATGATCACCGACAACCGGGTGCTGTTCCACCGTGTGGCCAACACGCTGAATTACCTGGACATCAAGACGGTGGTGGTCTCCTGCGGCACGTGCTACGACCAGCTGCAGGGCTACAAGTTTGAGGAAATTTTCCCCGGCTGCCGCATCATCGACATCCACGAGTACCTGCTGGAGAAGGGCATTACCTTGCCGGCCGGGCAGGGGGGCTACCTGTACCACGAGCCCTGCCACAACCCGATGAAGCTCCAGGATTCCCTGAAGACCGTCAAGGCACTGGTGGGCGATGGCGTGATCAAGAGCGAGCGCTGCTGCGGTGAGAGCGGCACGCTGGGCGTGAGCCGCCCCGACATCTCGACCCAGGTGCGCTTCCGAAAAGAAGAGGAAATCCGAAAGGGTGAAGCGGCTCTGCGCGCGGCGGGTACGGTGGGCGAAAAAGCCAACGTCAAGATGCTCACGTCCTGCCCCAGCTGCCTCCAGGGGCTGTCCCGCTACACCGACGACCTGCAGAACGGCCTGCTGGAGGCCGACTACATCGTGGTCGAAATGGCGCGCCAGATCCTGGGCGAGAACTGGTTGCCCGAATACGTCGAGAAAGCGAACCAGGGCGGTATCGAGCGCGTGCTGGTCTGAACACATTGGAGGCCCCCATGGCTGGACTCAACAAGGACACCCCGACGCCGCAGGACATCACCGTGCACAGCGCCTCGCGCGTGCTGGAGGTGGCGTTTTCCGACGGTGCGCACTTCCGCATCCCGTTCGAGCTGATGCGCGTCTACTCGCCTTCGGCCGAGGTGCAGGGCCACGGGCCTGGACAGGAAACGCTGCAGACCGGCAAGCGCGATGTGACCCTGGTGGCGCTGGAGCCAGTGGGCAACTACGCGGTGCAGCCCACCTTCTCGGATGGCCATGATTCCGGGATCTACGCCTGGGATTACCTGTATTTCCTGGGATCGCAGCAGGAACAACTCTGGAACGATTACCACCAGCGGCTTCAGGCCGCGGGGGTGGACCGCGATGCACCGATGCCGGAAAAGGGCGGGCACGCCTGCGGCAGCCACTGACCCCGACGGAGACCCATTCCATGGCCACGACCCATTTCGGCTTCCAGACCGTCGACGAACAGGAGAAGGCGAAACACGTGCGCAGCGTGTTCGATTCGGTCGCGCCCAAGTACGACGTGATGAACGACCTCATGTCGGCCGGCCTGCACCGCATCTGGAAGCGCTACACCATCACCGTGGCCAACCCGCAACCGGGCCAGCAGGTGCTGGACATCGCGGGCGGCACCGGCGACCTCTCGCGTGCATTTGCCCGGCGCGTGGGCCCGACCGGCCGGGTGGTGCACACCGACATCAACGAGGCCATGTTGCGCGAAGGCCGCAATCGCCTGCTTGATGAAGGCCTGGTGCTGCCGACCATGGTCTGCGACGCCGAGAAGCTGCCATTTGCCGACAACAGCTTCGATTTCGTTTCGGTCGCCTTCGGTTTGCGCAACATGACGCACAAAGACCAGGCCCTGTCGGAGATGCGCCGCGTCCTCAAGCCGGGGGGCAGATTGCTGGTGTTGGAGTTTTCCCGCGTCGCCAAGCCGTTGGAAAAGGCTTATGACTGGTATTCGTTCAACGTGTTGCCGAAGCTGGGTCAGATGGTGGCGGGCGATGCCCACAGCTACCAGTACCTGGCGGAGTCGATCCGCATGCATCCCGGGCAGGAGGAACTGCGCCAGCTGATGAAGTCGGTGGGCTTTGGTCATGTGGACGTGCACAACCTCAGCGCGGGGGTGGTGGCACTCCACGTCGGTATCAAGTGTTGATGACGGGGACAAGAGGAGGACAGCGTCATGGAAGCTCGGTGGTGGTCGGATTTGCTTGGGGGGCGCCGTGCGCAGCGCAAGACGCTGCGCCGCAACGAGTCCACGACCGGAGCGCCCGGCCTGCTGGCAGGGGTGGGGCCGGACGGCGCGGTGTCGGCGCCCCGGGGATACAGCCCCAAGAACGTGGGCAACGACGCGTCGGCGCGGCCCTGGGAATCTCTGGCGGATGCTCCGCGTCCGCCCGAACCGGCTGGCCAGAATGCCGGAGGGTTTGATGCCGAAAGCTTCCTGCGGGCGTCCAAGACGAACTTCGTGAATCTCCAGGACGCCTGGGACCGCTCCGACATTGCCAGCCTGCGCGCCATGATGACCGGCGGCATGCTGGCCGAGATCCAGACCCAGCTGGCCGAGCGCGAGCGCGCCGGTGCCGCCCCGAACAAGACCGAGGTGGTCATGCTGGAAGCGCAGTTGCTCGGTCTGGAGGAGCAGGACGAAGCCTACCTGGCGAGCGTCGAGTTCTCCGGTCTGATCCGCGAGGACCCGTCGGCTGGCCCGAACCCGTTCCGGGAGATCTGGAACATCACCCGCCCCAAGTCCGGGGATGCTGGCTGGCTGGTGGCCGGGGTGCAGGCGCTGCGGTAAAAGGCGGCACGGTTATCCGTCAGAATCGGGGGATCATGAACAGTGAATCCCCCAACCATTCGACCAGTTCCCGTTCTCCTTTGGGCATGCTCCAGTCCCTGCTGGGCAGTGTCCGGCCGCCCGAATGGGTGGTGGACGAGGTCCAGAACCGGGTGGTGCTGTTCCTCAACCACGTCCTGATGCAGGAACCCCAGGCGCAGCAGCGTCTGCGCCGCCAGTTGGGCAAGCCGGTGCGCGTGGCCTGGGGCGACTTCCACCTCACGCTCGCTCCCACCGCCGCCGGCCTGCTGGAGCGGCCGGCCGGCGACCGGCAACCCGAACTGCACGTGACCGTGACCCAGACCTCGCCTTTCGCCCTGGCCCAGCAGGTGCTGGGCGGCGAGCGACCGAATGTCGACATCCAGGGCGATGTGCAGCTGGCGGCCGAGGTGGCCTGGCTGGTGGACAACGTGCGCTGGGACGTCGAGGAAGACCTGTCGCGGCTGGTCGGTGACGCCGCTGCGCACACTCTGGTGGGTGGCGCCAAGTCGGCGGTGGCCGGCATCAAGGCATTCGTCGGTCGCCGTTCGCCGACCGAACCGGGTCACAGCGACGGACGCTCGGCATGACGCGGTTGTTCCGCGGCTTGTTCATCGTCTGGGTGGTGCTGCGCCACGGCCTGGACGAGCTGGTGTTGTCCAGTTTCCAGCGGCCAGGCATCCGGCTGCTGACGCGCATTGTGTCGGTTGGTCGCAACCTGGATGCCCCGCGCGGCCAGCGCCTGCGCGAGGCGCTGGAGCGCCTGGGGCCCATCTTCGTCAAGTTCGGTCAGGTGCTCTCGACCCGGCGCGACCTGTTGCCGTCCGACATCGCCGACGAACTGGCGCGCTTGCAGGACCGGGTGCCGCCGTTCGACAGTGCCATCGCCGTGGCCACCATCGAACGCGCCTTTGGCAAGCCGCTGGATGCGGTGTTCAGCCATTTCGACCACACACCGGTGGCCAGCGCCTCGATCGCCCAGGTGCACTTCGCCATCTTGCGGGACGGACGCCACGGCGGGCGCGAGGTGGCGGTGAAGGTGCTGCGGCCCAACATGCTGCCGGTGATCGAGAAAGACCTGAGCCTGATGCGCATGATGGCCGGCTGGGTCGAAAAGCTCTCGGCCGATGGCAAGCGGCTCAAGCCGCTGGAGGTGGTCGCAGAGTTCGACAAGTACCTGCACGACGAGCTGGACCTGCTGCGGGAAGCCGCCAACGCGGCCCAGCTGCGCCGCAACATGGCGGGCCTCAATCTGGTGCTGATTCCGGAGATGTTCTGGGACTACTGCCACACCGAGGTGATGGTGATGGAGCGCATGCATGGGGTGCCCATCAACCGGGTGGACGAGCTGCGCCAGAAAGGCGTGGACATACCCAAGCTGGCGCGCGATGGTGTGACCATCTTCTTCACCCAGGTGTTCCGCGACGGGTTTTTCCACGCTGACATGCACCCGGGCAACATCCAGGTCAGTGTCGATCCGGCCACCTTCGGTCGTTACATCTCGCTCGATTTCGGCATCGTCGGCACGCTGACCGAGTTCGACAAGGAATACCTGGCGCAGAACTTCACTGCCTTCTTCCGGCGCGACTACAAGCGCGTGGCCGAGCTGCACATCGAAAGCGGCTGGGTGCCGCCCGAGACCCGGGTGGACGAGCTGGAATCGGCCATCCGCGCGGTGTGCGAACCGTACTTCGACCGCCCGCTCAAGGAAATCTCGCTCGGCATGGTGCTGATGCGCCTGTTCCAGACCTCGCGCCGCTTCCATGTGGAAATCCAGCCCCAGCTGGTGCTGCTGCAGAAAACCCTGCTCAACATCGAAGGTCTGGGCCGCGATCTGGACCCGGAGCTGGACCTGTGGAACACCGCCAAGCCCTTCCTGGAGAAGTGGATGCTGGAGCAGGTCGGCCCGCAGAAACTGCTGCAGCAGCTCAAGGCCGAGGCGCCGCAGTACGCCAAGCTGCTGCCGGCGCTGCCGCGCCTGCTGCAGGACTACCTGCAGCACCGGCCGCACCAGCTGAGGGCCGAACTGGACGAACTCATGGCGGAGCAGCGGCGGACCAACCGCCTGCTGCAGTACATCATCTACGGCGGGATCGGCTTCGTGCTGGGGCTGATCGTCACCCAGGTGATGCTGCGCATCCGCCTGTGGTGAGGGGTCGACCGGCGGGCTGCCCTTGAAGGCGCGGGTGGGGTGCCCCACCTATAATAACGGGTTTTGTTCAACTTCCCGGCGCCCCGCCGTGTTTGCACCGCCGAGGTGCATTTCGGGCCCTTGGGGCTGTGGTCGCCGGGCCATTCCACCGTTCACGCCATGCCGATCTATGCCTACAAGTGCGAGTCCTGCGGCCATGCCAAGGACGTCCTGCAGAAAATCTCCGACGCGCCGCTGACGGAATGCCCGGCCTGCGGCGCCGCCACATTCAGCAAGCAGCTGACCGCCGCCGGTTTCCAGCTCAAGGGTTCGGGCTGGTACGCGACCGACTTCAAGGGCGGCTCAGGTGGCACGGCCGCCGCGGCCACTGGCACGGCAGCCGCGTCCTCGACCGAGTCCAAGCCGGCCGAAACGGCCAGCGCCGCACCGGCCACCCCCTGTGGCGGCTCCTGCGCCTGCCACTGATCGAAACGGAAAGACCTTCCCTGTGGCCAACCTGCGCAAGTGGCTGTTCTCGGGCCTGCTGGTCCTGGTGCCCCTGATCATCACCCTCTGGGTGCTGGACTGGGTGGTGTCCACGCTCGACCAGACCTTGCGCATCCTGCCCGGTGCCTGGCAGCCGGACCAGCTGTTCGGCTTTCATGTGCCCGGCCTGGGCGTGATCTTTGCGCTGGTGGTGGTGCTTTCCATCGGCGCCCTGGCGTCCAACATCATCGGCCACCAGTTGGTGAACTGGTGGCACGCCCTGCTGCACCGCATTCCGGTGGTGCGCTCCATCTACTCGGGCGTCAAGCAGGTCTCCGACACCCTGTTCTCCGAGAAGGGCAATGCCTTCCGCAAGGCCCTGCTGGTGCAGTGGCCGCAGGAGGGCATGTGGACCATCGCGTTTCTGACGGGCACGCCCCAGGGCGAGGTGCTGCAGCAGCTGCGTACCAAGCCGGTCAGTGCCGCCGACGAAGACTTCGTCAGCGTCTACGTGCCCACCACCCCCAACCCCACGGGCGGCTACTTCGTCATGGTGCGCGCGCGCGACTGCGTGGAGCTGCAGATGTCGGTGGATGAAGCGCTGACCTACATCGTCTCCATGGGTGTGATCGTGCCCGGTGGACCCAAGAACCCCAACCTCAAGGCGACCGCTTCCGCGACCGCCTGATACCCGGGGCTGCCGCTGTGCAGCCCGCCTGCTGAAAGAAGAACCGATATGGCCATGCGTTCCCACTATTGCGGTCTGGTGACCGAAGCCCTGCTGGGGCAAACCGTGCAACTCTGCGGCTGGGTGAACCGCCGCCGCGACCATGGCGGTGTGATCTTCATCGACCTGCGCGACCGCGAAGGCTACGTGCAGGTGGTCTGCGATCCGGACCGCCCGGACATGTTCAAGACCGCCGAAGACGTGCGCAACGAATTCTGCGTGCAGGTCACCGGTCTGGTGCGCGCCCGCCCCGCCGGCACCACCAACGACAAGCTCAAGAGCGGCCAGATCGAGGTGCTCTGTCACGAGCTGAAGGTGCTCAACCCCTCGGTCACGCCGCCGTTCCAGCTGGACGACGACAACCTGAGCGAGACCACGCGCCTGACGCACCGCGTGCTGGACCTGCGCCGCCCCTACATGCAGAACAACCTGATGCTGCGCTACCGCGTGGCCATGGAAGTGCGCAAGTTCCTGGACGCCAATGGCTTCGTCGACATCGAGACCCCGATGCTGACCAAGAGCACGCCCGAGGGTGCGCGCGACTACCTCGTGCCCAGCCGCGTGCACGACGGCCACTTCTTCGCGCTGCCGCAGTCGCCCCAGCTGTTCAAGCAGCTGCTGATGGTCGCGGGCTTTGATCGTTATTACCAGATCACCAAGTGCTTCCGCGACGAGGACCTGCGCGCCGACCGCCAGCCCGAGTTCACCCAGATCGATATAGAGACCTCGTTCCTGACCGAGCAGGACATCCGCGACATGTTCCAGGGCATGATCAAGACGGTGTTCCAGAACGTGCTGAACGTGGATCTGGGCGAGTTCCCGGTCATGGCCTACGGCGAAGCCATGCACCGCTACGGTTCCGACAAGCCCGACCTGCGCGTGAAGATGGAGTTCACCGAGCTCACCGACGTGATGGCCGACGTGGACTTCAAGGTCTTCAGCGCGCCCGCCACCATGAAGAACGGCCGCGTGGTCGCCCTGTGCGTGCGCGGCGGCGCCGAGATGAGCCGCAGCGAGATCGACGCCTACACCGAGTTCGTCAAGATCTACGGCGCCAAGGGCCTGGCCTGGATCAAGGTCAACGAAGTGGCCAAGGGCAAGGACGGCCTGCAGTCGCCCATCGTCAAGAACCTGCACGACAAGGCGATTGCCGAGATCCTCTCGCGCACTGGTGCGCAGGACGGCGACATCATCTTCTTCGGCGCTGACAAGGCCAAGATCGTCAACGACGCCATCGGCGCGCTGCGCCTGAAGATCGGCCACAGCGAACTGGGCAAGAAGAACGGCCTGTTCGAGGACCGCTGGGCGCCGATGTGGGTGGTGGACTTCCCGATGTTCGAACACGATGAGGAAGAAGACCGCTGGACGGCCGTGCACCACCCCTTCACCGCACCCAAGGACGGCCACGAGGACTGGATGGTCACCGCGCCCGAGAAGTGCATCGCCAAAGGCTACGACATGGTGCTCAACGGCTGGGAAATCGGTGGCGGCTCGGTCCGCATCCACCGTGCCGATGTGCAGCAGAAGGTGTTCGACGCGCTGAAGATCACGCCCGAAGAGGCGCAGCTCAAGTTCGGCTTCCTGCTGGACGCGCTGCAGTACGGCGCCCCCCCGCACGGCGGCCTGGCCTTCGGCCTGGACCGCATCGTCACGCTGATGACCGGCGCCGAGTCGATCCGCGACGTGATCGCCTTCCCCAAGACCCAGCGCGCCCAGTGTCTGCTGACCCAGGCGCCCAGCCCGGTGGACGAGAAGCAGCTGCGCGAGCTGCACATCCGCCTGCGCAATCCGGATGCGGTCAAGACGGCCTGAGCAGCGCTTCGGCTAGGATGAAAAGGCGCCTGTGGGCGCCTTTTTTGTTCCGTCTTTTGCTTCACCGTGTCGTCCTCTTCCCCCTACAAGATCCCTGAATCGGTGCTGGTGGTGATCCATACCCCGGCGCTGGAGGTGTTGCTGATCGAGCGGGCCGAGTCACCGGGGTTCTGGCAGTCGGTGACCGGGTCCAAGGATGCGTGGGACGAGCCTTTTGAAGCCACTGCTGCGCGCGAGGTGGCGGAAGAAACCGGCCTGGATGTGTTCGCGCCAGGTCACCGGCTCAGCGACTGGGGCCTGCAGAACATCTACGAGATCTATCCGCAGTGGCGCCATCGGTACGCGCCCGGGGTGGTCCTGAACACCGAGCGGGTGTTCGGTCTGTGCGTGCCCGAGGCGCGGCCGGTGGTGCTGAACCCGCACGAGCACCGCGCGCAGGTGTGGCTGCCCCGGCTGGAGGCGGCGGACCGGTGCTACTCGTTCTCCAACGCGGAGGCCATCCTGCAGTTGCCACGCATCTTTCAAGCAGAAAGATAGGCTTTCTGCAACCTTCGGCTAGGCCTGATCTTGTGTTGTTTTGCCAAATCTTCGGGACGGCCGTCACAGCGCCCCCGCTGAACCTGCTGCGGCTGGAGGAAGACCTGTCAGCGGCGCCCGGCGTCTGGGTCAAGCCGCGCGAGCCGATGGCGCAGCTGGGTGGTGGATGCCTGCATCGAAGAGGCGCAGGCGGGGCCACGTGGTGCGCGGCGCGCTGTTCCGGGTGCGCATCGAGGGCGAGGCCGAGTCGCTGGCCGCGGGGGTGTTCCGCAAGGTGGCATCTGTGCTGGTGCGGGAAGGCGGCTTCTAAGCCCCCAAGCTCCGCTGCTTGCGCGGGTTGCTGGCGTGCGATCATTCGTATATGAGCATCCTGCGAGTCGCGACCTACAACATCCACAAGGGCGTTCAGGGCCTGGGGCCGGTGCGCCGGCTGGAAATCCACAACCTGGCGCATGCGGTGGAACAGTTCGACGCCGACATCGTCTGCCTGCAGGAGGTGCGGCGCCACCACCGCAAGCTGGAAAAGCACTTCACCCGCTGGCCCGACCTGGAGCAGGCCGACTACCTCTCGCCCGAGGGTTATGAGTCGGTCTACCGCACCAATGCCGTGACGCGCCACGGCGAACACGGCAACGCCCTGCTGTCGCGCTGGCCGGTGCTGGACACCCGCCATTCGGACGTCTCCGACCACCGCTTCGAGCAGCGCGGCCTGCTGCACGTGCACCTGCTGATCGACGGGCGCGAGGTGCATGTGGTGGTGGTGCACTTCGGCCTCATCCACGCCAGCCGCGAGCGCCAGGTCCAGCGACTGGGGCGCTACGTGGCCCATGAGGTGCCGGCCGACGCGCCGCTGATCGTGGCCGGCGACTTCAACGACTGGGGCGCCCAGCTGCTCAAGCCCATGGCGGCGCTGGACCTGCGCACCTTCGACGGCATCCGGCTGCCGACCTACCCGGCGCGCCTGCCGATGCTGCACCTGGACCGCATCTACATGCGCGGGCTCAGGCCGGTGAGCGCGCATGTGCCGCACGGCCGGGCCTGGACGCGCATGTCCGACCACCTGCCGCTGATCGCCGAGCTGGAACTGTGAAAGCCGACGGACCTGTCGACCCCCCTTTGGCCGACGACAGGCCCTTGGCGCCGCCCAGACCTGGCCACCAGCTGCTGCTGCTCGAAGGTGGCGACGCGCTGTTCCCCGCGCTGGTCGAGGCGATGGACGCTGCCCGGCGCGTGGTGCACCTGGAAACCTACATCTTCGAATTCGCCGGCTCCGCGCTCAGTGTGGCCGAGGCGATGGAACGCGCCGCCCGCCGCGGCGTGCTGGTGCGCCTGGTGGTCGATGGCGTGGGCACGCCCAGGGTGCCAGAGGAGTGGCAGCGCCGCTTTGCCGCGGCCGGCGTGCGCTGGCGGGTGTATGCGCCGCTGGGCGGGCTGGGTCTGCTGATTCCCAGCAGCTGGCGGCGCCTGCACCGCAAGCTGTGTGTGGTCGACGGGCTGGTCGGATTCTGCGGCGGCATCAACATCATCGACGACCGCGACGACGTGTCGCTGGGCCGGCTCGAGGTGCCGCGGCTCGATTTCGCGCTACGCGTGGCCGGGCCGCTGGTGGAGGACATGGTGGACACCATGGAGACGCTGTGGTGGCGGCTGCAGGCCGTGCGCAAGGCGCGCGAGCGCGAGTTCCGGGCCGCCTGGGAGGCGTTCAAGGAAGCCCAGCCGGTGGGCGACTTCACGCGCTTGCTGCGCAAGGTCGAGCTCTACACCGGCTTCGGGTCGCGGGTCAACACCGACGCCGAAAGCGGAAGTTCGGTGCTGGTCAGCGACGGTCCGATGGGTGTCAACGACGCGCGGGCCACCCTGCTGCTGCGCGACAACGTGGGCCACCGGCACGACATCGAAAGGGCCTACCTCAAGGCCCTGGGCACGGCCCGACACGACATCGTGATCGCCAATGCCTATTTCATCCCCGGCCGCAAGCTGCGCAAGGCCCTGACCATGGCGGCGGCCCGCGGGGTGCGGGTGCGGCTGATGATGCAGGGCCGCTACGAGAACTTCTTCCAGTACCGCGCGGCCCGCCCGGTCTACCAGCGGCTGGTGGACGCCGGCATCGACATCCGCGAGTACGCGCCCAGCGCCCTGCACGCCAAGGTGGCGGTGGTGGACCGGGCCTGGGCCACGGTCGGCTCGACCAATCTGGACCCGCTGTCCCTGCTGTTGGCGCGTGAGGCCAACGTCATGACCACCGACCGGCGGTTCGCCGAACTGCTGCACCAGCGGCTGGACGTGCTGCTGGAACACGCGGGACAGAAACTGGACGCCCGGGCCCTGGACAGCCGCCCCTGGCACCAGCGCCTGCTGGACCGGATCGCCTTCATGGCCATGCGGACCCTGCTGTTCCTGACCGGCCACCGCTACTGAAACCCCTGGAGGCCGCGGGCCGGGGGTGCGGTGTTAGCATGATCCGATGCTGATGAAATCCGGAACACCCATGAGCAACCCTGAACAGCTGGACGACAGTGAAGGTACGCCCGTCTCGGTCAAGATCCGCGAGCGCCTGAAGGCCGCGCGCCACCGCTTCCACTCCAACGACAACATCGCCGACTTCATCGAGCCCGGCGAACTGGAGAAGCTGCTGGACGAGGTGACGGTCAAGATGCAGGGCGTGCTCGACGCGATGGTGATCGACACCGAGAACGACCACAACACCGGCGACACCGCGCGTCGTGTGGCCAAGATGTACCTCAAGGAGGTGTTCAACGGCCGCTACGTCAAGGGTCCGAGCGTCACCGAGTTCCCCAACGCCGAGCACCTCAACGAGCTGATGATCGTCGGCCCGATCACGGTGCGCAGCGCCTGCAGCCACCACTTCTGCCCGGTCATCGGCAAGATCTGGATCGGCGTCATGCCGAACGAGCACACCAACGTGATCGGCCTGTCCAAGTACGCGCGGCTGGCCGAATGGATCATGGGCCGCCCGCAGATCCAGGAAGAGGCGGTGGTGCAGCTGGCCGACCTGATCCAGGAAAAGACCCAGCCCGACGGCCTGGCCATCGTGATGGAAGCCAGCCACTACTGCATGGCCTGGCGCGGCGTGAAGGACATGGACAGCAAGATGATCAACTCGGTCATGCGCGGCGTGTTCCTCAAGGACCCCAACCTGCGCCGCGAATTCCTCTCCCTCATTCCCCGCAAATCCTGAGGAAGCCACCATGCTGGTACGCCTGCTCTACGTCAGCCGCGCGATCGACAAGGACTGCACCAAGTCCATGGAATCGATCCTCGAAACCTCCCGCGCCCACAACCTGAACCACGGCATCACCGGCGTGCTGTGTTACGGCGGCGGCATCTTCCTGCAAGCCATCGAGGGCGGGCGCGACGCGGTCAACACGCTCTACAACCACATCGTGCTCGACAAGCGCCACACCGACGTGGCGCTGCTGCACTACGAGGAAATCAGCGAGCGCCGCTTCGGCGGCTGGACCATGGGCACGGTCAACCTGGCCAAGCTCAACACCTCCATCGTTCTCAAGTACTCCGAGCGTCCCGAGTTCGACCCGTACCAGGTCTCGGGCAAGGTGTCGCTGGCCTTGCTCGAAGAGCTGATGGCGACTGCCAGCATCATTGGTCGGGCCTGACCCCTTCCCTCTGAGGCCGCAGTGCCCCGCTGACGGGCCTGCGGTCTTTCTTTTGGTTTCGAGTGACCCCCACCGCCTTCGCGCTCATCGTGCTTGCCGGCCTGATCCACGCCGGCTGGAACATCGTGGCCAAGAAGGCCGCGGGCGATGCGCGCTTCGCCTTCTTCACCGCCTTCATCATGATGCTGCTCTGGGCACCGCTGGGCTGGTGGCTGGGGCGCGACGTGGTGCCGACCTGGGGCCGCACCGAGTGGGCGCTGGTGGTGGCCAGCGGCGTGTTGCATGTCTTCTATTACGTGATCCTGTTGCGCGGCTACCGCAAGGCCGACCTTACGGTGGTCTACCCGCTGGCGCGCGGCAGCGGCCCGCTGCTGTCGTCGCTGGTCGCCATCGTGTTCCTGGGCGAGCGCATCTCGGCCCTGGGCGCGGCGGGCATCGCGGGCGTGGTGCTGGGCGTGTTCCTGATCGCGGGCGGTCCGGGCCTGTGGCGCGCGGCGCACGACCCGGTGGCGCGCAAGCGGGTGCGCAAGGGCATGTTCTACGGCGTGCTCACCGGCGCCTTCATCGCGTCCTACACCCTGGTCGACGGCTATGCGGTGCGCTGGCTGCTGATGTCGCCCATCCTGGTGGACTACATGGGCAACTTCGTCCGCGTGGCCTTGCTGGCGCCGGCCGTGCTGCGCGACCGCGCCACCGCCTGGGTGCTGTGGCAGAAGCAGTGGCGCTACGCCCTGGCCGTCGCGGCGGTCAGCCCCATCGCCTACGTGCTGGTGCTCTACGCGATGCAGCAGGCGCCGCTCTCGCACGTGGCCCCCGCACGCGAGGTGTCGATGCTGTTCGCGGCGCTGATCGGCGGCCAGCTGCTGGGTGAGGGTGAACGCGGTCTGCGCATCCTGGGGGCCTGCTGCATCGCGGCGGGCGTGGCGGCGCTGGGACTCGGGTGACGGCGATGGACAGGCACCCCGTCACCCTGCTGGGCTGCGACTTCACCAGCGCGCCCTCGAAGCGCAAGCCGGTCACACTGGCCGTGGGCCGCAGCGACCGCGGGCGCGTGCTGCTGGAGCGCATCGAGACCTTCGAGACCCTGGACGCCTGGCAGGCCCGGCTGGCCGAGTCGCCCGGCGGCGGCTGGGTCGGCGGTTTCGACCTGCCGTTCGGCCTGCCGCGCGAGCTGGTCGAAACCCTGGGCTGGCCCACCGCCTGGTGCGACTGCATGGCGCACTATGCGGCGCTCTCGCGCGAACAGATCCGCGATACCTTCGCGGCCTTCTGCGATGCGCGCCCCGCCGGTGGCAAGTTCGCCCACCGCGCCACCGACGGCCCGGCCGGGTCGAGCCCGAGCATGAAGTGGGTCAACCCGCCGGTGGCCTTCATGCTGCACGCGGGCGTGCCGCGCCTGATCGCCGCCGGTGCGAGCCTGCCCGGCCTGCACGAGGGTGACCCGCGGCGCGTGGCGCTGGAGACCTACCCCGGCCTGCTGGCGCGCAGTGTGCTCGGCAGCACCTCGTACAAGAGCGACGACCGGGCGAAGCAGACGCCCGAGCGACTGATCGCGCGCAAGACCCTGATCCACGCACTGGAGAGCGGCGATGCGCCGCTGCTGCACGGCGCCGGCCTGCGCCTCAAGCTCAGCCACGCCCAGCGCGACGCGCTGGCCGACGATGCCAGCGGCGACACCCTCGACGCGGTGCTCTGCCTGCTGCAGGCGGCCTGGGCGTTGCAGCAGCACACCTCGGGTCACCCCTGTTACGGTCTGCCACCATTTGACCCGCTTGAAGGCTGGATCGCCTCCGCCTGACATCCCGGACAATACCGGCACCTATGAGCACCTCCACCCCCGCCTCCCTTCCCGCCGACCTGCCTGCCGGTCTGCGTTTTGCTTTCGTCGAAGCCGTCTGGCACGCCGACATCGTCCAGCAGGCGCGCGACGCCTTCCTCGCCCGCATGGCCGAAGCCGGCATCGGCCCGGAGCGCATCGACCTGTTCGATGTGCCCGGTGCGTTCGAGATTCCGCTGCACGCCCAGCGCCTGGCCCGTTCGGGCCGCTACGCCGCCGTGGTCGGCAGCGCGCTGGTGGTGGACGACGGCATCTACCGGTTCGACGCGCTGATGCAGACCGTGGTCCAGGCCATGATGAACGTGCAGCTGGACACCGGTGTGCCGACCATCCTGGCCGTACACACGCCGCACCACTTCCGCGAACACGCCGAGCATCGCAAGTACTTCCTGCGCCACTTTGCGGTCAAGGGCACCGAGGCGGCCGACGCCTGCCTGCAGACCGTGGCCGGTTTGCGGCGGCTCGATGGCTTGCTGGCGTCCTGAGGGGGCGTGCGATGAGATCCACACGCTGGGCCGCGCTGGCCCTGGCCCTGGGCCTGGTGAGCAGCGGTGCTTTTGCCGCCGACATCTGCGAACCGCTGCGCGAGCACATCGAGTTCCAGATCGCCAGCACCGGTGCCACCGGCTTTGCGGTGATCGTGGTGGACGCGGACGCCGAGGTGGCGGGCAAGGTGGTCGGCACCTGCGCCCGCGGCGCGCGCAAGCTGGTCTACGTGCGGGCCAGCACGCCACCGGCGGCGGGGCGTCCGGCCCGGCCGGCCGCCACCGTGGCCTCGCGCACGGACGACGCGGACATCATCACCGAGTGCCGCGACGGCACCGTGGTGCGCGGCAACGCCAGCTGCAAGCCCTGAGCGGCGCCCACCGCGCGCTCAGCCCAGTTCCTTGAAGGATTGCAGCGCCGACAGCGGCGTGAACGAGCCCGCGCGCTTGTCCTTCATCGCGGCGATCGACTCGCGCACGTGTGCGTTGCTCCAGATCGCACCCTGCAGCCAGCCCATCTGGCGCAGGCTGTCCTCCACGCTGTGGTCGCGCGCGTAGGTCACGGCCTGCTTGGTGCCCCATATGGCGATGGGCGGCTTGCTGGCGATTTCTTTCGCGCACTGCAGCGCGGCGGCCAGCATCGCCTCGGGCGTGTCGAACACGGCGTTGACCAGGCCGTATTGCTCCGCCTTGGCGGCGCCCAGGCGGCGGCCGGTGTAGGCGAGCTCCTTGACCACGGCGAAGGGCACCAGCTTCGGCAGCCGCTGCAGCGTGCCGACGTCGGCCACCATGCCGATGTTGATTTCCTGGATGCAGAAGAAGGCATCCTGCGTGGCGTAGCGGATGCAGCCGGTGGTGACCATGTCCACCGCGCCGCCGATGCAGCCGCCCTGGATGGCGAAGATCACCGGGCAGCGCAGCGCCTCGATCTTCGTGAACGTGGCCTGCATGTCGGTCAGCAGGTCGAAGATGGCGGCGCGGCCTTCCGGGCTCTGGTCGTCCATCTGGATCGCGCCGGCAAAGGTCTCCAGCGCCATGCCGGCACTGAAATGTTTGCCGGTGGAGCTGATGACCAGCGCGCGCGCCGTGCCCTCTCGGTGCAGCTGCGTGACGATCTCGTCCAGCTCGCGCCAGAAGGTCGGGTGCATGGTGTTCATCGCCTCGGGGCGGCTGAGCACCAGATGGGCAATGTGCCCGTCAATCCAGTTCAGGGAAAAGCAGGTCGGTGCGCTCATGGTCGGCTTTCGGGTGTCGGGGGGGAGGGGTCGCGCCACTGTAGTGCGCCGCCTCGGCACCTTCTGTCCCGGGTTTGACCAGCTTGCTCACGCGCACGCCCAGCAGGCGGAAGCGCCGGGACAGGTCCACCCGCTTGAGGCACAGGCCCGCGTGCCGGCGGATGACGGCCGCATCGGCGGTGGCCACGGCTATGGTGGTGTCGCGCGTGACCTTCTCGAAGTTGTCGAAGGTGATCTTGATGCCGATGGTGCGGCCGGTGTAGCCCTTGCGCTGCAGGTCCGCGGCCACCTGCTCGCACAGCCGCGTGAGCACGGCGCCGGCTTCGGCCCGGTCGCGCACCGCGTGCAGGTCGCGGTCGAACGTGGTCTCGCGGCTCATGCTGACCGGCTCGCTCTCGGTCTCCACCGGCCGGTCGTCGCGACCCCAGGCGGAATCGTGCAGCCAGGCGCCGTAGCTCTTGCCGAAGGTCTCGACTAGCCAGGGCTTCTCGCGCGCCGCCAGCTCGCCGATGGTGTGGATGCCGTGGCTCTGCAGCTTCGCGTCGGCCTTGGGGCCGACGCCGTTGATCTTGCGGCAGGGCAGGGGCCAGATCATGGCTTCCAGGTCCTCGGGCCGCACGATGCTGATGCCGTTGGGCTTGTTGAACTCGCTGGCCATCTTGGCCAGCAGCTTGTTGGGCGCCACGCCGATGGAGCAGGTCAGTCCCGTGACCTGGAAGATGGACTTCTGGATCAGCCGCGCCAGCACGCGCCCGCCCTCGCGCTGGCCGCCGGGCACGTCGGTGAAGTCGATGTAGACCTCGTCCACGCCGCGGTCCTGCATCACCGGCGCGATCTCCAGAATGGTCTGCTTGAACAGGCGCGAGAGGCGCTTGACCTCCTCGAAGTCCACCGGCAGCAGGATGGCGTCCGGACACAGTTTGGCGGCCTTCATCAGCCCCATGGCCGAGCCGACGCCGAACTGGCGCGCCGCGTAGGTGGCGGTGGTGGCCACGCCACGGCCCACGTAGTCCTTCAGGCGCGGGAAGAAGTCCACCGGGATGCGGTCCAGCGTGGCCGGGCCCCACTCGCGTTCGGGCCAGGCCTGGCGCAGGCGTTCGAACATTTCGGCTTCGCGCCGGCGCCCGCCGCCGATGACCATGGGCAGGCCCTTGAGCTGCGGGTAGCGCAGCAGCTCGACCGACGCGTAGAACGCGTCCATGTCGAGGTGGGCGATGCGGCGGGGTCGGGGCGCGGACTCGGTCACGGTGCCGCGAGCATAGCGCCGCAGCGCCCGGCCGAGCCCGCCCCGGAGCGGCCCTTATATGGCCTTGTGCACCAGGGCGCCCTTGAACAGCCAGGGCAGGCGCGGGCCCTGGGCTTCCGGCACACCGCCCTTGTCTTCGACGCTGATCGCCAGCTCGGCCACGCCCGCCAGCGCCGCCTCCTGCGCCGGCAGCTGCAGGGTCTTGAACTTGCTCTCGATCACGCCCAGCGAGCGCGGCGCCTGGCCGTCCTTCACCGCCCACAGCTGCATGCTGTCCTCGCGGCCTTCCTTGACCTCGTTCAGGCGCTGCAGCTGCAGCACACCGGCCTGCGGGTCCATGGTCACCAGCATGGCCGCAGCCCCCTGGTCGTCCAGCAGCACCGCGATGTGGCGGATCTGCGGCACGTTGGCCACCTTGGCCTGCAGGTGGCCGATCTGCGCCTTGAGCTGTTCGTAGAGGCTGGCGCTGGCGGCCCAGCCCAGCATCAGCGCCAGCAGCAGGACGATGGCCAGTGCGCGCCACCACGGCGAGACGCGGCGGCTGGTGGGGGTGCGGGGGGTGTCGGTCGGGACGGTGTGCGGATCGTTCATGCCGGAAGTATGCCCGCGAGGAGCGGGGGGCCGGGGCGCTGTCTGACACCAGCGGCGGTACACTGCGCCGCATACTGAACGCCGTCCACCGCCTGCGGCGCCGGCATCCGATGCCACAGAAGCGGAGGTCCTTTTTCACTCACGGCCAGACATGCAAGTTCTAGAAATGGCGATCTGGTCTGCCATGGCGGGTGTCCTGGTGACCCTGACCGTGGCGGCGACGTTCGACGTGGCCACCCGCCCCAGCCTGTCGTCGGCCCGCTCGTGGCTGAGCCTGGTGCTCACCGGTGGCGCCTGCATCCTGATGTCGGGCCTGCCGGAGGCGCTGTGGCCTTCCTGGAATCAGATCAACTGGCTGCCGCTGAAGGCCACGATCGGCCCCCTGTGCGGCGCGCTGGCGATGACCTACCTCGGGCTGTGGTCGGGCCTGCGCAGCGAAGACCTGCTGGTGCGGCGCGTGATGGGACCGGGTGCATCGTTTCTGGTGGGCGGCACCTTCCTCCTGCTGGGCCTGGTGGTCGCCGGCCTGCCGGCCGACACCGTGCTCCTGCTGACCGGCGCGGTCAACAGCCTGGCGGTGCTGATGGGCGTTCTGATCGCCGTGCGCAGCGTGACACTGGGCGACCAGCTCTCGCGCTGGATGGTGCTGGCCTGTCTCTGCCTGGCCCAGATGACCGCCGGGCTGTACGCCAAGGGCCTGGGCATGGACATGGGCAACGCCTACTGGACGCTCACCGCCTGTGCCACCGTCGGTTACTTCACCACCGTGGTCGTGCTGGTGCGCCAGCGCAGCCGCCACTTCCGGCACCTGCGGCGCCAGGCTGCGGGCCAGGTGCCGGCGATGGCCTCGGCCAGCCTCCCCGTCGGCGCCCATCTGGTGGCACGGGTGGAGGATGCGCTCTGGCGCAGCCAGCGCATGGGCCGCTCCTGCCTCGTGGCCGCGGTGTCGGTGTCCAACCTGTACGCCTACCGCGAGTCGCCGGTCATGAACCCGGAAGGGGACATCCTCGTGGCGCTGTCGGCGCGCATCCGGCAACTGGTGGGGTTCCGCAACGTCGTGGGCCTGTACCACCAGCGCTGCTTCGTGCTGGCCCTCTCGGCCGTTCAGGACCCGACGCGCGCCGAGCTGGTGACCGAGCGGGTGCTGCGCGAACTGCGCATGTCGGTCAGCGTCGGTCCCGATCCGCTCTCGCTGCCGTTCCAGCCGGAAGTGGCCATCGGTGTGGTCGACGTGCCGGCCGGCACCGACGAATCCGCCGCAGTCCGCATCATCAACCTGGCCGAACAACTGGCCCTGCATGCACACGACGAGCCCGAGCGGGTGCTGCGGCGCACCTGGGTGCTGCGGCCGCAGGCTCCGGTGGCGCTGTCGCCCTGGCTGGCCGAGACCCAGCCGGCCAGTCTCTGAACCCGGCTGGCGCCCCTCGCCGTGGCTTCAAAACCCCTGCTGGCATGACATCCTGCACAGCCTGTGTACGCTCGCCCGACCGTTGCAGGGGGACAATTTCGCATGAGTTCCGTACTGCAGGACCCCGACAACACCAACTGGCCTGACAGCGGCAGCGAACTGTCGCGCCAGGACCTGGGCCGCCTGATCTACGCCAGCATTTGCCAGGTCGATGGGCCCGTGCTCGACGAGATGCGCCGCATCCGCGATCACGCGGTGGTCAACAACCAGGCCCACAACCTCCGTGTCGCGCTGATGCACCGCTGCGGCTGGTTCGTCGAGTGGATCGAGGGGCCGCCCGACGGCATCAGGGCACTGCTGGAACGGGTCGCGCTTGACCCGCGCCATCGCAGCCTGCGGGTGGTGCACGAGAGCGTGGGCAAGCCGCGCCTGTTCAAGCCCTGGATCGGCTCCATCGCCCAAACCACCGAGACCACCGGCGAGTTCGCGCGCCGCGTGATGGCGTTGCAGGAGCGCCACCAGAAGGGCAAGGGCTATGAGCCGGCCAGCGTCTGGCGCAGCCTGTGTTCACCGCTGCCGGGACACGTCGAGGTGGCCGCTGCGAACGACGGCAGCTACCAGCGGGTGATGATGATGTCGGCCGCCCGCACCGATGCCTTCGATCTGCTGCGCTGGCTGTCCGCCCACGAACAGCGGGCCGTGGTGCACCGGCGCTTTGCCGGTGCGGCGCGTGATGCGCTGGACGTGGAAAGCGACTACCTCGACCTGCCGCAGCAGGCCGCCGCCGGCCGGCGGCTGATCGTCAATGCCCGCAAGGGCCTGGCGATGGGCATGACCCACGCCTTTCTGCCCGACTACGCAGCGGTGGTGATCCTGCTGGATGCCGACGCCGAACGCAACGAACACCTGCTGGACCGGCTGCTGACGGCCTGCCAGCACGTGCACCACCAGCCGGTGATCGTCGGGCTGGGGGCCGACAGCTGGTTCAGCGACTCGCTGCGCAGCGCGACCGAGGCCCGTGGCCTGCGCTGGCACGAGGCCCGCGCGGTCGGACCGTCGTCCGACATGGCCACGCTGTGGTGGGCCCTCAAACGAATCCTCGACGCGCTGAGCTGATTCAGGCGGTCGGGTAGGTGCCCGGCAGCAGGATGCCGGTGTCCACGTTCTGGATGTTGGTGTGGCCGCAGAAGGCCATGGTGATGTCCAGTTCCTTGTGGATGATCTGCAGCGCCTTGAACACGCCTTCTTCGCCCATCGCGCCCAGGCCGTAGACCATGGCGCGGCCGATCATGGTGCCGCGCGCGCCCAGGGCCCAGGCCTTGAGCACGTCCTGCCCGCTGCGGATGCCGCCGTCCATCCAGACCTCGATCTGCTCCCCCACCGCGGCCACGATGGCCGGCAGGGCCTCGATGCTGCTGGGCGCGCCGTCGAGCTGGCGGCCGCCGTGGTTGCTCACCACGATGGCGTCGGCGCCGCTGGCCACGGCCAGTTTCGCGTCCTCCACGTCCATGATGCCCTTGAGGATCAGCTTGCCGCCCCACTGCGCCTTGACCCAGGCCACGTCTTCCCACGACAGCGTGGGGTCGAACTGCTCGTTGGTCCAGGAGGCCAGCGACTTCATGTTGGTCACCGCCTTCACGTGGCCCACCAGGTTGCCGAAGCTGTGGCGCTTGGTGCCCGCCATGCCCAGGCACCAGCGCGGCTTGGTCATCAGGTTGATGATGTTGGCGATGGTGGGGCTGGGCGGCGCGGTCAGGCCGTTCTTCAGGTCCTTGTGGCGCTGGCCGATCACCTGCAGGTCCAGCGTCAGCACCAGCGCGCTGCAGCGGGCCGCGCGGGCGCGCTCGATCATGCGGGCCATGGCCTCGCGGTCACGCATCATGTAGAGCTGGAACCAGAACGGCGCCGTGGTGTTCTGCGCGATGTCCTCGATCGAGCAGATGCTCATGGTCGAGAGCGTGAACGGGATGCCGAAGCGCTCGGCCGCCTTGGCCGCCTTGATCTCGCCGTCGGCGCTCTGCATGCCGGTCAGCCCCACGGGCGCGATGCACACCGGCATCTTCACGTCCTGCCCCACCATCTTGGTGGCGGTGGTGCGGTTTTCCATGTTCACCGCCACGCGCTGGCGCAGCTTGATCTTCTGGAAGTCCTCGCTGTTGGCGCGGTAGGTGCCCTCGGTCCACGAGCCGGAATCGGCGTAGTCGTAGAACATGCGCGGCACGCGCTTCTCGGCCAGGACGCGCAGGTCTTCGATGTTGGTGATCACGGGCATGGGTTGTCTCCGGGGTGGGCTTGAATGCACCGGATCGTAGCGGCGGCGGTGGCGCGCGCCCATTGAAAACCGCTTTTCGGCTTTGAAATTTGCTGCGGGGGCGGCCCGGCTCAGGCCGGCACCGGCCGGGACGGCAGCGTCGCGACGATGGTGGTGCCGGCGCCCGGCGCGCTGTCCACCCGCAGGGTGCCGCCGTGCGACTCCACCCGCACGCGCATGCCCAGCAGCCCGTGGCGACCGTGCGGCACGCGCTGCGGATCGAAGCCCTTGCCGTTGTCGTGAACGCTCAGGCGCACCGTGGCGCCCTCGGCCTGCAGGCGCACCCGGGCCTCGGTGCAACCGGCGTACTTGCCGATGTTGGTCAGCGACTCCTGTGCGATGCGGTAGAGCGCGAGCTGCGCCGGCTTGTCCAGGGCCACATCCTGCAGTTCGGCGTGCACCGGCCTGTCCAGCCGCTCGGCCATCTCGCGGCACAGGATCTCCAGCGCCTGCACCAGGCCCAGCTGCGACAGCGCGGACGGGTGCAGGTCTTCGATGATGCGGCGCTTGAGGGCGATGCCCTCGCCCAGGCGGGCCTCGATCGCCAGGATGCGCTCGACCGCCTTCGCGGGCAGGTCGGGCTGGCGGCGCAGCCGGGCAAAGTCCAGCTTCATCGACGTCAGCAGCCCGCCCATCTCGTCGTGCAGTTCGCGGGCGATGTGGGCGCGTTCGTCTTCGCGCACGTTGACCAGGTGGGTGGCCATCTCGCTCAGCTCGGCGGTGCGTTCCTTCACCCGGGCCGCCAGGCGCTGTCCTTCTTCGAGCATCTGCTGGTCGCCCCGGTGCAGCTGGCGCTGGAACAGGAACAGGCCGAGCATGGTGGCCAGCGCCAGCAGGTGCACGGCCATGCGGTTGATCATCAGCGCGTCGTAGAGGTTGACACGCGACTTCTGCTGCACCGCGGCCGTCTGTTCCAGCACCTCGGCAAAGGCCTGGCGCAGGGCGTTGCGGCGCTCCAGGCTGGCGCTGCTGGCGGCGGCCGCGATCGCCGGGGCGCGCTCGCCGCGCGCCACCATGGCGATCCAGGACTCGGTGGTGCGGATGTGTTCGTCGATCAGGCGCTCGATCGGTTCCACCGACACCGTCTCCTCCGGAACTTCCCGGGTGAGCAGGGCGAAGGCGCTGTCCTTGACCGCTTGCAGCTCCTCCACCGCGGCGCGGTAGCGAATGGCCTCCTCGGGGCTGGCGGTGAGGATGTAGGAGCGGGCGTACAGGCCCACTTCTGTGAGCCGCTGCAACGTCTCGGCCGATTTCACGCGGGCGTCGGTGAGTGCGATGTCGTTGTCCAGCGTGGCCCCGGAGTGCTGGTAGGCGCTCTCGTTGACCACCATGCCCACCACCCCCAGGGCGATCACGATGGGCATGGTGTAGCGGCCGCGGGCGGCCAGTTCAAAGCGGTGGCGGAACCGCTGGACGCGTTCGGCGTCGGGCGTGAGGCTGGGCGGCGGAGGCATGCGGCAGTCTCAGGCCTCGGCCAGCTTGTCGCAATAGTCGATCAGGGCGTCGAGGTCGCGGGACTTGTCGAACACCTCGGCCGCCCCCAGCGCCAGGCAGCGCCGCCGCACCTCCGGGGTCGCGAAGTTGGAGAGCACCACGCGCTGGGCGCGCATCTGCATGCCCTGCGCCGCTTCCAGCACGCCCAGGCCGCTGCCGGCGGCCAGGAAGATGTCGACGATCACCAGATCCAGGTCGGTGGCATGTTCGTGCAACCCGCGCACCGCGGCCTCCTCGGAAGGCGCAGACCCCACGATCCGGACGCTGGTCAGCTCCTCCAGGGTGGCGACCAGGTTGCTGAGGATGGTGGGGTTGTCTTCGACGATGAATGCGCTGAGGGTTGGCATGGAACACGGGCCTGGAGAGTCCTGCAACGATAGCCACTGTGCGTGGCCACCGCTGTAGGACATGTCTGACACACTTTATTTCACGATGATGTCGTTGGTCACACGTGTGACGCCTTTCACGTTGGCCGCGATGGTGGCGGCCTGATCGCGTTCGGCGCTGTTCTTGGCAAAGCCCGAGAGCTGCACCACACCCTTGAGCGTTTCCACCTTGATGGACATGGCGCTGACGATCGGGTCTTCGGCGAAGCGGGCCTTGACCTGGGTGGTGATGGTGGTGTCGTCGATGTAGGACCCCACGGTCTGCTGGTCGCGCGCCACGGCGCAGCCGGTGATGGTGACAGCGCCGAGGGCGAGGGCCGAGGCGAGGGCGATGGTCTTGAGCATGTGGATCTCCTGTGTTGGGGGGGTGATCGGTGGTCGGTTCAGGGTCGGCCCTGTCAGCCCACCACCAGCTTGTTCTGGACCTCGGTCACGCCTTCGACGGCCTTGGCCAGTGTGGTGGCCCGTTCGGCGGCTTCGGCGCTGGGCGCCGGGCCGGTCAGCGACACCACGCCCTGCACGGTGTCGACCTCGATCTTGAGGGCGCTGAGCTGGTCGTCGGCGGCCAGTGCGGCCTTGACCTTGGTGGTGATGGCCATGTCCGTGGCCGCGGTGGTCACGGACTGGACGGCCTGCTCACCTTCGCGCTTGATGTCGGCGGCAGTGCTCTCCATGTCCTGGCGGGCCTGCAGCGCTGCCTGCTCGGTGCTGGTCATGGCGCCGTCGATCTTCTGGCCGACCGTGGCCTCTTCCTTCTGTCCGCAGGCGGTCAGCGACAGCAGAACGGCGGTGGTGGCAATGACCACTTGTGCTCGGTTGGAAAGGTTCATCTCGTGCTCCTTGGATGGGTTGGCGGAAGGCCGGGCCGGTGCGTGGACCGACCCGGAACAGCCAGGGCGAAGGACTCGCCGCGCTGTGTGGTCACTGTAGAAAACGCAGCGCCCGCGGGCTGTCGGTCGGGCCCCTGTGCCCCTGTAGGACAGCGCCCCGCCCGGCTGTCGGAGGGGTGTAGGAACTGTCTGACGGACAGCGCGGCTACCCCGCGCTACATTGGTTGAGCCGCCTGCGGGCGGCACGCACGAGAGAACCAGACACAAGGAGAACGCATGATCCGGATTGGCATCGTCGACGACCACGCGGTGGTGAGGGCCGGGCTGCGGCAGTACCTGGCCGACCATGTGGACCTGCGCGTCACGGGGGAAGCCACCAACGGCGCCGAAGCCCTGGAGCTGGCCCGCGCGGGCGAGGTGGACGTGCTGCTGCTGGACATCTCCATGCCCGACCAGAGCGGCGTGGACGCGCTCAAGGCCATCAAGGCCCGCTTCCCCGACCTGGCCGTGCTCATCCTCAGCGGCTTCCCCGAGGCGCACTACGCCACCAACCTGCTGCGCCTGGGCGCCAGCGGCTACCTCAACAAGGAGTGCGAACCGGACGAGATCGTGCTGGCCATCCGCACCGTGTCCATGGGGCGCAAGTACATCAGCCAGGCGGTGGCCACGCTGCTGGCCGAAGGTGTGGCCGGCGGTCTGGACCGGCCGCCGCACGAGCTGCTGTCCGAGCGCGAGCTGCAGGTGTTCCTGCGGCTGGCCAAGGGCGAGACCATCGGCGCCATGGCCGAGGCGATGTTCCTGAGCGTGAAGACGGTGAGCACCTACCGCACCCGCGTGCTGGAAAAGCTCAAGCTCTCCAGCAACAGCGAACTCACCTACTACGCGATGACCAACGGGCTGATCCAGTGAGCCCGCGGGCGCCGGGCGGCCTCAGGGGCCGTCGGTGGGAGGAGGGGCTGGTGTTGGTGTAGGTGCAGGGGGCGGTGGCTGGCCCCTGCCTTTGAGCCAGGCCGTGAGCGCACCGATCAGGGCCAGCTGCACCGGCGCCTGCGCCAGCTGCTGCCACAGCATGCGGCCCACACGGTGGGGCAGGTCGCGGGTCTGGCGGCGCAGTGAGTGCACCACCCAGGGCCGGGCCATCACCAAGGCGCCGCCCACGGCGGCCGCGGCCGCCAGGCTGGCCCAGGGGTGCCGGCGCACGACCGGCTTCACCTCGTCGGCCAGGGTGCCCGCCACCAGCTCCACCGACGCGTGCCAGGGCTGGCGGATCCACCAGCGGCGCGCCAGCGCGCGCGCGATGCGCCACGCGGCCCGGGGCAGGCCGTCGCGCTGGGCGCGGGCCATGAGTGAATTCATCAGCGAGGCCACCAGGCCCACGACGCCCGCATCACCGCTGGCAGCGTGAGCGCCGCGTTCCGATGGTGCCGGGTACAGCCGCTGGATCAGCAGCGTGCGCGAGGCGTCCAGACGCGCGAGCGCCAGCGCCTTGCGCTGGGCAGCCGTCGGCGGTCGATCGGGCGAAGAAGGTTGCGGGCTCATTCTTCGTCCAGGATGCGCAGCGTCGCCAGGTCCTGCGCCATCTGCTGGCGCAGGGCGGCGAAGGGTGGCGACTTTTCCAGGCGGTGTGCGCGCCAGGCGAGCAGGGCCGCCAGCAGCAGCGGCACCGCGGGGATGACCACCAGCAGCCAGGGCATGGGCATGGACGCCAGCGGCACCACCGCCACGGCAATCCCCGCCACACCCGCGAGCCCCAGGGCCAGCACCGCCAGCAGGGCGGCGGCGCTGTTCAGCCCGGCACGGTGCTTCCACTGCGCGCCCCACTCGTCCAGCTCGGCCGAGGCGAGGTCCACATAGGCGTCGGCATGTTCCAGCACCAGGCCAGGCTGCCGCGCCAGGGCCATGAAGGCGGGGTGTATCACCGTGCGGGCCCCCGGCCGGTGTCAGTAGCGCTCGGCGCGGCGGCGGGCGGCCCAGGTCACCAGCAGCGTGGCTGCGGCGCCCGCGGCGGCGGCCATCAGCAGGGCCTTGGCCGGCTCCTGGCGCACGTAGTCGGTGGTGCGCTCGCCCACCTCGTGGGCCTTGTTGGCCACGACCGTGCCCGCGGCGCGGGCCTTGTCGATCCCCGCACGGGCCAGGTCTTCGGCGCGGTGGGCGGCGCGGTTCAGGTGCACCGGCACGGCATCGCGCACCTGGCGCAGGCCGGCCTGGATGCTCGCTTCCGCCTCGGCCGCGGCGCGGCGCGAGTCGCTCAGCGCCTCATCGGCCCGGTCGGCCGTGCGGGCCACGGCCCGCTGTGCGGTGTCCACACCGGCATCGATCATGTCCTGGGCGTTGTCCATGGCGGTCTTGACTTTGGTGTTCATGGGAGTCTCCTGTGATTGAAAGGAAGGGAATGAAACAGGGCGGTGTGAACGCCCGTCAGCGCTTGAAAAGTCCGAAGACGAAGGTGGCCGCGGCCATGATCAGGAACACGAAGAACAGAATCTTCGCGATGCCGGCGGCGCTGGCGGCGATGCCTCCAAAGCCCAGCACGGCGGCGATCAGCGCGATCACGAAGAACACGACGGCGTAATGCAGCATGGCGATCTCCTGGTTGGTTACCGCAGCGCCACGGCTGCGATGGATTCAGTGTGCGCGCCGGTCGCAGGCGCTGGTGTCGGCCAAGGTCAGCGCGGCGTGTAGGACGGTGCCGACACCGCCTGGCGCGGCGGTGCGCTGCTGAACAGCACGTCCAGAAAACGCAGGGGCGCCAGGTGCCGGCCCATCACCACCAGACACACCGTCAGCGGTGTGGCCAGCACCAGCCCCACCGGTCCCCACAGCAGCGCCCAGAACGCGGCCGAGAGCAGCACCGCCAGCGGCGAGACGCCGGTGGAGCCGCCGTAGGCCAGGGGCTCGACCACGTTGTTGCTGACCAGCTCCAGCGTGGCGATCAGGCCCAGCGTCCACAGCACCATCGACCAGCCGGGGTCGACCGCGAACGCCAGCACCAGCGGGAACACCGCGCCCAGCGCCGGTCCCAGGTAGGGCACGAAGCGCAGCACCGTCGCCAGCCCGCCCCACAGCCAGGCGCCCGGCACCCCGATGCACCACAGCCCCAGGGCCATCGGCAGGCCGTAGCCCAGGTTCACCATCAGCTGCGCGGTGAGGTAGCGGCTCACCCGCCGGCCCGACTCCGTCAGCGCCGCGGCCATGCGCGGCGTGTCGCCGCCCAGCAGCCGCAGCAGGCGGTCGCGCAGTTCGGCGCGCTGCAGCAGCATGATGACCGCCAGTATCAGCACCAGCGCCACCGTGGCCAGCTGCACGCCCACCGTCATCACCAGGTCGATGGTGCGGGCGCTGCCGCTGCGGGTTTCCACCGCCACCTGCTGCACCTTGGGGGCCGCGGTGCCCGGGGGCTCGAACGCGCGCGTGGTGGTTTCGACTTCCCGCGCCACCATGTCCATCAGGCGCGTCACCTCCCGCGTGGTGCCCGAGGGCGTCAGCGCCGGGCGCAGCTCGCGCAGCTTCTTCTGGATGTTCTGGCGGTGGGTGGGCAGTTCCTGTCCGAGTTCGCCCACCTGCACCGTCGCCACGGCGGCGGCACCGAGCAGTCCGGTCATGGCGAATGTCATCACCAGTCCCACGGCCAGACCCCGCGGCAACCGCCGGCGCTGCAGCCAGTTCACGGCCGGGTCGAGCGCAAACGCCAGCAGCGCCGCCAGCGCCAGCGGAATCAGCAGCGCCTTGCCGAAGTGCAGGCCCAGGATGCCGAGCGCCAGCGCGGCGCCGCAGAGCACGAAGCGCTGCACGCCGGGCATCACCGGCTGGGCGGGTGTGGTGGAAATGACCGTGTGGGGGATGTTCATGGCGGAGGTCCGGAGGTCGCAGGTGACCGGATGTTCCGGCCGCCGGCCGCGACGGCCTGTCGGCCGCGCCCGCGCCGGCGTGTCGGACAGCGCCGACACGCCGGCCGCATGCCTTGCCCGGGGGAACGCAGCGCTGCACGCCGTCTTGGAAGCGCCAGGGGCGCGGCGTATCATGGTTTTTGCAGGCCGTCGCCCGCAACGGAGGAACCCCATGGTGCAGCGTTTTTCGAAGCAGCTTGTGCAATCCCTTCAACCCCTGGCGGCGGTCGCCGCGCTGGCGTGCACACCATTGGTGGCGCAGGCCCAGACCGCCCCCACCCAGCTCTGGATCGACCTTTCCACCTCCACCATGACCGGCATGCCCGAGTTCATGCAGGGCGGCGTGGGCGGCGTCATCGGCGGGCTGTTCGGTGGCAACAAGGGCGGCGGTGGGTCACACGTCTACGGCCACGCCAGCGGCCGCTTCATCCAGCAGGGGAGCCAGCCGGGCCTGACCGGCGCCTTCCCGCCCAGCCGCGTGATCGACGTGGCGCTGTACAACCCGCGCAAGCCCGGCACCGAGGCCGCGCTGTTCGTGCCGCTGACCATGGGCATGGGCGAGTCGCTGCCGCTGGTGCCGCCCAGCCCCAGCTTCAAGGAGGCGGGCGAGGGCGGCCCGGCGGAGGTGCCCGAGATCAAGGGCCGCATCCTCATCTACTGGGGTTGCGGCGAGGCGGTGCGTGCCGGCCAGCCCAAGGTCATCAACCTCTCCAACAACCCCGCCGCCTGGGCCGGTGCGCTGGCTGGCCGCATGGCGCCCGAGCGTGCGGCCCGCGTGGGTGCGCAGCACGCGCTCTACCCCAACGAGAAGAACACGGTGAACCCGAAGGCCGACACCTCGCTGCAGGGCGTGCACCAGGTGCGCGGCGAGGGCGTGCCCGAGTCGATGCAGTTCACCCTGGCCGAGCGGCAGGACCTGATGCCCGCCATCCAGCTGCAGCAGCAGGGCGACCCGTCGCAGAGCATCCGCCTGTCGTGGCAGCCCGTGCCGCGCGCCGCCGCCTACCACCTGCACGCCATGGGCATGGCGGGCGACGACATGGTGCTCTGGTCCAGCGCCGACAATGGCGACGCCGGCCTGGGCCTGTTCGACTACCTCACCGAGACCACGGCCACCAAGTGGGTGAAGGACAAGGTGCTGCTCTCGCCCGAGACCACGCAGTGCGCCGTGCCCCAGGGCATCTTCGCGGGCGGGCAGAGCGCTGGCGGCCGGGCTGAGGCGGGCGGCGCCATGCTGCGCATGATTGCCTACGGTCCCGAGAGCCACTTCAGCCACCCGGTGCGCCCGCCTAAGGCGCCGAACAACTGGCAGCCCGAGTGGTCGGTGCGCGTGCGCGCCAAGAGCCAGACCATGGCGATGCTCGGCATGGACATGGCCGGCATGGCCAGCGGCCGCGACAGCGCCCCGGCACCGCAGGAAGAAAAGCCCTCGGGCGGCCTGCCCGGCGCGGCCGGCAGCATCCTGCGCGGCATCTTCGGGCGCTGACGGAATCGCCTCGCGGGGCTCAGGCCGTTAGGCCCCGCGCCCGCTCGGCCTCGGTCAGCGGCTCCAGCCAGCCCAGCTGCTGCTCCAGCACCGCCAGCGTCGCCTCCGAAGCGTCCTTGCCCGCGGCCTGCCGTGCGCCGATGCGCCGGCGCAATTCGTCCACCGGCGCCTCGCAGGCCAGGATGTGGAAGGGGCAGCCTTCGGCCTCGGCCAGTTCGGCAAACGAGCGCCGCTCGGCTTCGCGCAGAAAGGCCGCGTCCACCACCACCGACCAGCCGTCCTGCAGCAGCATGCGGGCGCGCGCGCGCAGCGAGGCGTAGGTTTCCTCATGCGCCTGCGGACGGTACAGGCCCGTGTTCAGGCCCGAGCCGCTAGCCGCCAGCGGGCTCACGCCGTGCAGGCGCTTGCGCTCCACGTCCGAGCGCAGGCGGATCGCGCGGCCCGTGGCTTCGGTCTGCAGCCAGCCGCCCGAGGCCCAGGTCTTGCCGCTGCCCGACAGGCCGTGGGTGATGACCAACTGCGGCGCGGGCGGATGGGCGATGTCCTGCGCCAGCGCCAGGTAGCGCCGAGCCTCGGCCAGGTGTTCGTCCGCTTCCGGCGTGCCGGCCAGCTGCCCCGCGCGGATCGCCGCCACCTTGGCGCGCACGCCCGCCCGGTAGCTGGCAAAAAAGCCCCAGACGGTGTGCGCCGACACGTCGCCGCTGGCGTCGGTCCACTCGCTCAGCAGCACGTTCGCCAGCCCCGGCTGGCCGTGGTCCAGCAGGTCCATCCAGCAGAACGCCATGTCGCTGGCCACGTCGATCCAGCGCAGCTCGTCGTTGAACTCGATGGCGTCGAAGGGCAGGACCTCATCGTCCACCAGCACGAGGTTGGCCAGGTGCAGATCGCCGTGGCCCTCGCGCACACGCTCCTTCTGCCGCCGCCGCGAGAGCAGGGGTTCGATGGCGATGAAGCGCTGCTCGGTCCAGTCGCTCAGCGCCTGCACCAGCGCAGCGTCGGCGGGCGCCTTCAGCATTGCGCGCAGGGTGTTGAAGTTGTCGCGCGGCCAGCGCATCGCCGCCGTCGCGTGGCCCCAGGGCTGGGTCTTGCCGGCCACCGCCGCGCGCGCCTGGAACGCCGCCATGCGCCGCGCCAGCCCGGCGATGTGTTCCGCCGTCAGCGCGCCGCGCCGGCACACATGGTCCAGCCGCGCTGCCTCGTCGAAGCGGCGCATCTGCACCGCGAACTCCACCGCCCGCAGATCGTCTTCGGTGCCGGCCTCGCCCCAGCGCGGATCGCCTGGCGCGCCGACGATGGGCCGCACGCCCAGGTAGATGTGGGTGGCCGGCCGGTCGTGCTGCTGGAAGCGCCGGTTCACGCGGATCTCGGTCTCGCAGGCGTGGCGCCGCGCGGCCAGTGTGCTGAAGTCCATGAACGCGAAGCGCACCGGCTTCTTGATCTTGTAGGCGAACTCGCCCGCCAGCAGCACCCAGGCGCCGTGCGTTTCCGTCAGCTCGACGCGGTCGACAGGGTGTGTGTAGCGCGCAGGCTCCATCAGGGCGGTGATCAGCGGGGGCAGGGTGTCGCTCATGCGAACCACTGTAAGGCCGCACACCCTCCGGCTGCCTGACGCCGGCCCACAATCCCCTTTCCTGACCCCCATCGGAGATGGCCCCATGAACCTCGCCCACCTGCTGCAGCGCAAGGCGCTCGAACACCCCGACCGCGCGGCCATCTTCAGCGGCACACAGGCCGTGGCCACCCACGCCCAATGGGCCGAGCGCGCTGCGCGAGTGGGTGCTCACCTGCGCGCGGTGGGCCTGACGCCCGGTGACCGCGTGCTGCTCTTCATGCGCAACCACCCGCGCTACCTGGAACTGCTGTTCGGCGCCTGGTGGGCCGGGCTGGTGGCGGTGCCGGTGAACGCCAAGCTGCACCTCAAGGAAGTGCAGTGGATCGTGGAGAACGCCGGGGCACGGTGGGCTTTCGTCACGGCGGACATCGTGCCCGACCCGGCGGAACTCACCGGGCTCGACGGCGTGATGGAGGTGGACAGCGCCGAATGCGACGCCTGGGTCAACGTGGACCCAGGCAAGGGCGAAGGCCACATATATATAGAGGAGCGCGCCCCCGACGACACCGCCTGGCTGTTCTACACCAGCGGCACCACCGGCCGGCCCAAGGGCGTGATGATCACGCACCGCAACCTGCTCACCATGGGCCTGGGCTACTTCAACGACGTCGATCACGTCGATCCGCAGGACGCCATCGCCTACGCCGCACCCATGTCGCACGGGGCGGGGCTCTACGCCCTCCCGCACCTCATGGCCGGCGCGCGGCACGTGGTGCCCGCCTCGGGCGGCTTCGACGCCGCCGAGCTGTTCGACCTCGGCCGCCAGCTCGGACCGCTCTCGCTGTTTGCCGCGCCCACCATCGTCAAACGCATCGTCGACGAAGCCGAGGCGCAGGGCCTCACGCCCGAACAGTGCGGGCAGAGCTTCAAGACCATCGTCTACGGCGGCGCACCCATGTACGCCGCCGACATCCGCCGCGCGCTGCGCACCATGGGCCCGCGCTTCGTGCAGATCTACGGCCAGGGCGAAAGCCCCATGACCGGCACCGCCCTCGGCCGCGCCCACCTGGCAGACACCGCCCACCCGCGGCACGAGGCGCGCATCGCCTCCGTCGGCGTGGCGCAGACCCCGGTCCGCATCCGCGTCGCCGGGCCCAACGGCCAATCACTGCCCCCAGGCGAGGTGGGTGAAGTGCTGATCCGGGGCGACAGCGTCATGGCCGGGTACTGGCAGAACCCGGAGGCCACGCAGGCGGCCATCCGCGACGGCTGGCTCTGGACCGGCGACATGGGCGCGCTCGACGCCGACGGCTTCCTCACCCTCAAGGACCGCAGCAAGGACCTGATCATCAGCGGCGGCAGCAACATCTACCCGCGCGAGGTGGAAGAGGTGCTGCTGCACGCGCCCGCCGTGGCCGAAGTCGCCGTGGTCGGCGCGCCCGACCCCGAATGGGGCGAAATCGTGGTGGCGTTCGTGGTGCCGCAACCAGGGGCGGCGCTGGATGCGAAGACGCTCGACGGCTTCTGCTTGGACCAGATTGCGCGGTTCAAGCGGCCTAAGCGGTACGAGTTTGTCGAGGCGCTGCCGAAGAACAACTATGGGAAGGTGTTGAAGACGGTGTTGCGGGAGCGGGTGAAAGAGAAGGCGAAAGGCAAGGCATGACCCCGATACTCGTGTCCCCGTACCCGTCGTTTGGGTGCTACCCAAATAGATCCCCGTCCTCGTCCGCCTCTTCTAGTGGTTCCAAATTAGAGAAATAGAGCTTTGGTCGGCGTGCGCCTATGCGGCCTTTCTCATCGATGCGGTTGACTGTCCCAAAGAGTCTGCATCTAAGAAACAAAATCGACTTGTAGTTAACAATGCTTCCTGTTTCTGGATAGGCGGTGAGAATATGGTCTTTGTACTTGAATCCCATTGAATTGGAGGTCTTGTTTTCGCGGGTCACTTCTCCTTCTAGGACAACATAGTCTCCATGAATCAATTCTGGAAACAATACATCTTCTTCAGTTTCATTCTCATCGCAAAAAATCCACTTTTCTGATGGGTTGATAATTTCTTCGTCGGTCACGCCATTTTCTAGTGTGCCTATGATTAGGTTGCGTCCGTTTTGAATGTTTGCCGCAAGTTCTTCGAGTAACTTTGGGTTTGTGCTTATGTAAAGATCAAGAACTTGCTTTGGAACGAAGAGAATTTCTCCTGCGGAGTTTATTATTCCAATCTGTGACTGATCATCGGAAAATCGCACATTTTTGAACTCGCGAATTGTTACGTCTCCAGTGTGCTTTCCTATCCTGGCGAACCACTTAATGCTGTTGAGAGCCTTCTTGAATAAATCGGTTATTCCGAAGTCTTCAAAATCTTTCTCCGCCATCTTTTGAGCAGCTTTTGTGAAGTAGGCGGTTGCGACTGCGCCTAGTCCGGCTTGTATCCAGCCTGCCACTGTTTCAGGAATTAGTGCTTCCCACGAGCCCTTGCGTATTTGAACGGGGATCTCAAAATCTAAGTTTCGAAAATCTGGGGCCTGCTTCGCTATAAAGTAGCGTAGAGCCGAGTCAAAGGCGAATAGGGCTTTTGCTTGTCTCCGAGCGTCCATTAGACCATCTTCGACCAGTTTGCCTTCGTACTTGATGTAGCCAATGTATTTCTCGTTGTTCATTTTTATCTTGGAATAAATTCTGATCGAGCTAGGTTGGTCTGTGCTCGGTCTTATTGCCAATCGATACTGAAAAACCGACTAAACGGATCCTCCCGGTAATCCGCAAACGGCCCGCACTCCACAAACCCGAACCGCCGGTACATCGCAATCGCCGCATCAAACGGAGGTGTGCTGCCGGTTTCCAGGCTGACGCGCGCGTAGCCGCGCTGGCGGGCGAGGTTCAGCAGTTCGGTGAGGATGGCCTGCGCGGCGCCCTGGCGCAGGTGGCGGGCGCTGGTGCGCATGGACTTGAGTTCGCCGTGGCCGCCTTCGGTGGCGGTGGTGGGCGTCAGTTCCTTGAGGGCGCCCATGGCGACGAGCTCGCCCACCTCTTCGGTCTTGGCGCCCGGCGGGGCATCGGCCGGCCGGCGCCAGGCGGTGAGGAAGGTGATCTCGGGCCGGCGCAGGCCGTCCAGATCCAGCGCGAACACGCATTCGGGCGGCGACGCGGCGCGCATGCCGGCCAGGTGTTCGTCCAGCAGGCGGAGCACTTGCGGGTGGGTGAGTTCGCGGTCGATGCGGATGTGGAATGCGCGCGCGGCTGCCTCTGTGTCCATGTCGCTCCCTCCCTGGGCGGCGTGTGGGGTGTGGCCGGAATGGCTCTGCGGCCATTGTGTTCGTTTTGTTACCGGCCAGGCAAGGCCGTCAGAAGCGAAGCGCCGGGGCGGTTCCGTCTTCAAACACCTCCAGCGCGGGGCCATGCAGCGAACGCAGCAGGTCCACCGGATCCACCGCTTCCGCCACCGCGAGCGCGCCGCTGCGGTGGTACCCAGGTGCCAGCAGACGCTGGACGACTTCGGTCACGATGGGCGCCGTCACGGCATAGATGTCCTGCCCCCGCACGCCAGCCGTCCGGGTCATGCCGTCCTGCACGAGGCGCACCACCAGTTCGAAGCGCTGCGCGGAGCGTCCCCGCTCGTCCGCCGCCGTGGGTGGCGGGGTCGAGGCGTCGCGGATGTCTGCCAATGCCGAGCGGTTGAGCAGCGAGCGGACTTCACCGACCTTCAGGTGATGGGCGAGCGTGATGACTTCGCTGAAGGGCATCTCGAGCATGGCCTGGCGACCCAGTGGCGCGGAGAAGGCCCAGTCCGGCACCTCGGCCGAGGGCACCAGCGGCGCCAGGCGCCCATCCTTCACGACCATCCGCGGCGCCTTGTTGCGCTCGCCGGTCTTGCGTGTGCCTTCGGTGGGCCACCAGTGGTCCAGCGCGATGGCCACGGTGATCTCGTCGATGCCACCGCCCGTGCCGCCCTGCGTGGCCAGCGCGCTGGAGAGCAGATCGGCGAGCCCCCCGTAGAAGGCCGCCGCCGGGATCACCACCCGGCCGGCTGCACGCGCTGGGGCATCGAGCTCGACAAAACTCGCTTGCGCGCTGGGCTGCTCTGCCGTCACGTCGATGTAGTGGCACCCGGCCCGCAGCGCCGCTTGGGCCACGGGCGCCGCGGTGTCGAGAAACGGCCCCGCGCAGTTGATGACCACGGCGCAGCCGGCGAAGGCCTGTTCGAGGCTGGCCGGATCACCGAACTCCGCCACGCGCCGGGGAACGGCCGGGGGCATGGTCTCTTCGAGCCGGGCGGCGCTGCGTCCGACGGCCACCACCGACAGGCCGCGGCGCAGCGCTTCCTGAACGACAAATTGACCGGTGTGACCTGTGGCGCCCACCACGGCGATGCTTGGGTTGGAGGTGTTCATGGGAGTCCTTTCGGGTGAAGAATACAGATACAGACCTGTCTGTTCTTTTGAGATTACAGACAGGTCTGTATCATGTCAAGAATGCCCACTAAAAATAGTTCTTCTGCCGCGCGAGACTCCGCGCCCGACGTCCGCGAGCGCATCCTCGACACCGCCTCCCGGCTGTTCTACGAGCGCGGCGTGCGCGCGGTCGGCGTCGACCTGGTCGTGCTGGAGGCGGCGGTGGCCAAGACCAGCCTGTACCGCTACTTCCCCACCAAGGACGATCTCATCGTCGCTTTCCTGGAGAGGGAAGATCTCGATTTCTGGGCGACCTGGGACGGCGTGGCCGCGCAGTTCCCCGACGATCCCGCGGGTGAGCTGGACGCGCACATGCGCTGGATCGGCGAGCGCCTGGCCCGTTCGAACTACCGCGGCTGTCCGCAGATCAACGTGGCTGCCGAGTTCGCCGAGCAGGACCACCCGGCCCGCCTGGTCTCCCGGCGGCACATGGTGGCGCTGCGGGGCCGCCTGCTGGACATCGCCCGGCGCCTGAACGTCCCCCGGCCCGACCAGCTCGCGGCGCAGCTTGCCGTGCTGGTGAACGGCGCCTTTGTCAGCTCGGGGCTGCTCGCAGCCGACGAAGCCACCGAGGTGCTGCGGGCCGCGCTGAGGTCCTTGCTGGACGGCGCACGGGGCGGCTGAGACAGTTCAAGCCGCCCGGCCTTGCCGCCGATAAGGTCTGAACAGCTTCGAAGGATTCCCCATGGACATGTCCGTTTCCCCCGCCCTGGTCGTGGACCGCGTGATCCAGACGCGCCGTGGCGCGGCCGAGCAGCAGGTGCAGATCGCGGTGCTCAAGGAGGCCATGCAGACGCAGGAGTCGGCCGCGGCCTCGCTGCTCAATTCCGTGGCGGGCAACCTGCCGCTGGCCGGCAGCGGCCCGGTGGGCACGCAGGTCAACACCATGGTGTGACCCGCGCAGCGGCTACGACGGCCGACGCAGCATGCGCGCCGCCAGCACACTGGCCAGCAGCACCAGCACGCTGCTGACCAGCGCCGTGAACTGCAGGGCGTCGGTGAAGGCTGCCTGCGCGGCGCTCACCAGTGCCCGGGCCGCATCCGGCAGCATCCGGTTCGTGGCTTCGAGGGCGCCGCCCAGCGTGCTCTGTGCCTGCGCCGGCACATCAGCCAACCCCGCGCCGCCCAACTGGTGGCGGTAGATGAGGGTGCCCGCGCTGCCGAACAGCGCGATGCCCAGCGCACCGCTGAATTCCGAGGCGGTTTCGGCGATGGACGAAGCTGCGCCCGCGCGCTCGGGCGGTGCCGAGGTGATGATCAGTTCGGTGCCCACCGCGAACACCGGCGCCATGCCCAGGCTGACCACCACCATGCCGGCCACCAGCACCCACAGCGCCCACGGGCCGTCGGCCGCCACCATCAGCAACATGCCCACGGCGGCCGCGGCCAGGCCCCAGACCAGCACCGGGCCAGGGCCGTAGCGCGCCGCCATCTTCGGCGCCAGCACCATGGAGCCGAACACGAAGCCGCCGGCCCAGGGCACGGTGGCCCAGCCGGCCTGCAGCGGCGTGAGCATCAGCACCATTTGCAGGTATTGCGCGATGAAGATGTAGACGCCGAACATGGCCAGACACGACAGCGCGTAGGCCACGATGGCGGTGCGGAAGGTGGGGATGGCGAACAGCCGCAGTTCCAGCAGCGGGTAGCTGATCACCCGCTGGCGCCGCACGAACACCCAGCCCACCGCCAGACCGGCCACAAGCAGCGCCAGCCGCGCCGCGCTCGGCCCGGCCTCGGCCATGGCCTTGATGGCGTAGATGGTGCCGAGCACGGCGGCCAGCGAGAGCAGCACGCTGGCGGCGTCGACGCGGCCGGCGTTCTCGTCGCGGTACTCGGGCAGCAGGCGCGGCCCCAGCACCAGCAGCAGCACCATCACCGGCACCGCGGGCAGGAACACCGAGCCCCACCAGAAATGCTCCAGCAGCCAGCCGCCCACCAGCGGGCCGATGGCGCTGCCGACCGAGAACGCGGCGATCCACACGCCGATGGCGAACTGGCGCTGGGTCTCTTCGTGGAACATGTTGCGGATCAGCGAGAGCGTGGACGGCGCCAGCGTGGCGCCGGCAATGCCCAGCAGTGCGCGCAGCACGATCAGCTCTGCCGGCGTGCGCGCGAACGCGGCCAGCACCGAGGCCGCCGCAAAAAACGCAGCGCCGATCAGCAGCAGGCGCCGCCGCCCCATGCGGTCGCCCAGCGTGCCCATGGTGATGAGGAAGCCGGCAACCAGAAAGCCGTAGATGTCGATGATCCACAGCAGCTGCGAGGCGCTGGGCGCGAGTGCGCGGCTGAGCGCCGGCACCGCGAGGTTGAGCACCGTCAGGTCCATGGCATAGACCAGACAGGGCAGGGCGATCACGGCCAGACCCCACCATTCGCGGGGGGTGGCTTTGGGGGGTGTGGTCATTCGATGTTCAGAAGGTGGCCGACCGCCTGCTCCAGCAGTTCAACCAGCTCGGGGTCCATGTACTTGTACTCGTCGGGGATGTCGAGCACGTGAACGAGCTTGTCAGCCAGAAGGTCACCGAAGTCCGCGACGAGCCGCGACTTGTGTTTCTGCTCCATAACGATCACCACGTCGGCCCACTCGATGTCAGCGTCCGAGACCGTGTGGCGCGCGCTGGGGCTGGTGCCGCCGGAGCGCACATTGAGCTGCGGATGCCGCCGCCAGATCTGCTCAGCCGTGGGGCTGCGCCACTGGTTGCGGCTGCAGACGAAGAGGACGTTGAGGCGGGCGGCAGGCATTCATGCAACTGTAGGTCAAGTGCCGGGCGGACCTTGCGGCCACGGCCATGGTGGTCCCCCGCGGGCCCTTGCCGCGGGGGTAGATTCCCTTTATGAAGACCGCCTACCTCTACCTCGGCGCGGCCATCGTGGCCGAGGTGATCGCCACCTCTCTGCTCAAGACGTCCCAAGGCTTCACCCGCCTGTGGCCCAGCGTGGCCACGGTGGTCGGCTATGCGATTTCGTTCTACTGTCTGGCGCAGACGCTGGGCAGCGTGCCGACCGGCGTGGCCTATGCCATCTGGTCGGGCGTGGGCATCGTGCTGATCTCGCTGATCGCCTGGCTGGTGTTCGGCCAGTCGCTGGATGGCCCCGCCCTGCTGGGCATGGGCCTGATCGTCGCGGGGGTGCTCGTGATCAACCTGTTCTCGAAGTCGGTGGCGCACTGAGCGCCACCGTCCCGGCCCGGGTTCACCAGCTGACTTCGCGGTCCGGGGTGGCGCTGATTTTGTGGATGCTCAGGTCGGCGCCGTCGTACTCTTCTTCCTGGTCCAGCCGCAGCCCCAGTGTCGCTTTCAGCAGGCCGTAGACCACCAGCCCGCCCAGCAGCGCCCAGGCCACACCCATCGTGGTTCCCAACAGTTGCCCGCCGAAGCTGACGCCGCCCAGGCCACCGAGCACTTTTTGACCGAAGATGCCGGCGGCGATGCCGCCCCAGGTGCCGCACAGGCCATGCAACGGCCAGACGCCGAGCACGTCGTCGATCTTCCAGCGGTTCTGGGTCAGAGTGAACATGGTGACGAACAGCAGGCCGGCGACCACGCCCACCACCAGTGCGCCCAGCGGGTGCATCAGGTCCGAGCCGGCGCACACAGCCACCAGACCGGCCAGTGGGCCGTTGTGCACGAAGCCGGGGTCGTTCTTGCCGGCGATCAGCGCGGCCAGCGTGCCGCCGACCATGGCCATCAGCGAGTTGACCGCGACCAGGCCCGAGATCTTGTCCAGCGTCTGCGCGCTCATCACGTTGAAGCCGAACCAGCCCACGCAGAGGATCCAGGCGCCCAGTGCCAGGAAGGGGATGTTCGAGGGCGGGTGGGCCGAGATGCCGCCGTCCTTGCGGTAGCGGTTGGCGCGGGCGCCCAGGAAGATGACCGCGGGCAGCGCGATCCACCCGCCGACCGCGTGCACCACGATGGAGCCGGCGAAGTCGTGGAAGGTGGCGCCGGTGGTGGCCTCGATCCAGGCCTGCACGCCGAAGTGGCCATTCCAGGCGATGCCCTCGAAGAACGGATAGAAAAATCCGACGATGACGGCCGTTGCGATCAGTTGTGGCCAGAACTTGGCGCGTTCGGCAATGCCGCCCGAGATGATGGCGGGGATGGCGGCGGCAAAGGTCAGCAGGAAGAAGAACTTGACCAGGTCGTAGCCGTTCTTCTGGGCCAGCGTTTCGGCGCCGATGAAGAAGTGCGTGCCGTAGGCGACGCCGTAGCCGACGACGAAGTAGGCGATGGTCGAGACCGAGAAGTCGACCAGGATCTTGACCAGGGCGTTGACCTGGTTCTTTTTCCGGACCGTGCCGAGTTCAAGAAAGGCGAAACCGGCGTGCATGGCCAGAACCATGATCCCGCCGAGCAGGATGAACAGGGCGTCGGCGCCCTGTTTGAGTGCGTCCATGAGGAATCTCCGTGCAGAAAGCGTTTTTTGGTGCGTGATTGGCGCCAAAACAGGATCTGCATGGCGAATCGCACCATGTCAAAGCAAAAAACGCACCAATGGAGAGGTTTGTCGACAAGCGTGGTGCGTCATGCACCGATCGCGCGCAGCACCGACGGCGCGATCAGCTTGTGCATGGGCCTGACCGGCAGCATGTAGAGCCGTCCGAGCCGGTTCTTGGTGTGGACCACGGTGGTGACCGTCACACGCACGGGCTGTCCGGCTGGGCGGGCGCAATGCACCGAGACCACCACGTCCAGGTGCTTGTCGCGGTCACCCAGCAGCACCTCGTCGGGCGTGTTCTCGAACAGGGTGAAGATGCCCACGCGCTCGCCAGGCCGGTAGTCGGCGTCGGGGCGGGCGGGGTGGATGCCGGAGAGTTCGCCCAGGTTCTTCAGGCCCACCAGTTGCACCGCGCGGTTGCGCAGCGTCATGCAGGCATCGACCCAGCGCGGCGTCGCCCGGGCCGATTTCAGGAACTGGCCGAGGGCGCTGAGCGAGGGGTCGGCGGCGTCGATGGCCCAGGCATCGTGGAAGTCGGCGCCTTCCAGGCGCAGGGCGATGCGGCTGCCCGCGGGCGGGGCGACGGCGGTGGGTGTGTTCATCCACCCACTGTAGCCGCCCGGTGGCGGTCAGGAGCAGCTGACGCTGCCGCAGCCGCTCATGGTGGCGGGGCGCACACGGCTCGGGTCGGCCAGGGTTTCGGTGCGGGAGTCGAAGCCCACGTCCTTCATGTGCAGCGCCAGGCCGGCGTCCATGGTGGCGGCGTGCTGCGGGAACCACTCGACCAGCGCCTCGGCCAGGCGTGTGATGATTTCCTTGTCGTCTTTTTCGTAGTGCTCCACCACGGCGTGCAGCGTTTCCATGATGGTGGCGTGGTGGCCGGCGTGGCAGTTGTCGGGCGCGAAGCCGGTGGCCACCATCCAGCGCTCTTCCTGGGCGAAGTGCTCCTTGGTGTGCTCGATGAACTCGAGGTAGAGCGGCAGTTGCTGGTCTTGCGGGGTGGCCAGCAGCCGGTTGAGCATCTCCACAAACTCTTCATGGGTGTCGTCCATGCGGCCGTCGCCGGTCTGCAGCTGCGGGGTCCAGTCCAGCCCGGTGGTGGCCTGGGCGGGGGCTTCGGGGGTGGTGGTCGCTTCCATGGGACGTCACTGTAGCTGCAAACCACTGCCCGGGCGCTTGACCGGGGTCAAGCCTCGGCGGTGGCGCGGCCCATCATCTGGTCCAGCGCGGCCTGCAGTTCGGGCGCGGCCAGCGCCTGATCGAGCCGGGCCAGGGCGGGGTGGGCCAGGCTGGCGCGCAGGTGGTGGGTGTCGGCGGCAATGTCCAGCGCCGGGTCGTAGCCTTCGAGGCTGTCGAGCTCTCCCAGCGCAAAGTGCTCGCCCAGTCGGGCGCAGAGATAGCCCAGCGCAAACCGCGGTGCCCGGGCGCGGTCGGTGACCATGAAAGGCGTCGCCAGCTGGCGGCCGACGCCGCAGACCTCGTCGATCAGGCTCTCGGGCAGCTCCCAGGACTTCATCAGCAGGCTGCCGATTTCGCTGGCGTTCAGGCCCAGCAGTTCCTGCTCGGTGTGGGCGCGCTGCAACCGGTTCTGGTGGTGCCACGGCTCCAGGCGCGAGGCGGGAATCAGGGATGCGGCCGCCAGTTGCCCCACGAAGCTGAGCACGACCTGGGTGGAGAGGTTGCCCACATCGGGCAGGTTGAGCGCCTTGCCCAGCCGCACGCAGAGTTCGCTGGCGATGGCGCTGGCCTGCCAGATGGCGTCGAAGCAGCGCTGCGCCTCGGCCAGCTTGGGCTTGAAGGCCTCGGCCAGCATGTACTGCAGGCAGATGCTGCGCACGGTGTTCATGCCCAGGAAGGTCACCGCATGGCCGATGTTGGTCACGGGGGTGCACAGCCCGTACATCGGCGAGTTCACCGTTGAAAGCACTTTGGCGGCGATCAGCGGCTCGCCCATCACCAGTTCGCTGAGCTCGGCGGAACCGGCCTTGGCCACGAAATCCGGCGACAGCAGCTTCTGCATCGAACGCGGGGGGCGCGGGATGCCGCGGAAGGCGGCCAGCAGGGCGTCGCGGCGTGCGGGGTCGATGTCCTGTTCCCGCAGCCAGCGGAATCCAGCGAGTTCCGCCGGCATGGCTTCGGCCGGCGGCAGGGTGGTTTCACGGGCGGCGGGCGCGGGTGTCGGGGCGGCGGCGCGCAGCGCGGGGGCATTGCTGCGCTGTGCAGCGATGGGTCGTGCGGGCGCCGCTTTCACCGGTGGGCGGCGGAAGAACCACCAGGCCAGGGCCAGCGCCAGAACACCGGCCATCCAGTACATGAGCAGGGACAAGACAACCTCCGTTCAGGGATGAGTGTCCGTGGGCCACGGACTTTTTCACCCCCAGTAGATCGGCATCTGTGCGCCAGTCTTGAGGAAACTGGCCGGCTGACCGCTGTCAGGCGAGGCGGGTGCGGTGGCGCGCGATCTGCGCCTTGACTTGGGCAGGCGCGGTGCCGCCCAGGGTGTTGCGGGCGTTCAGGCTGCCGCGCAGGCTGAGGCACTCGTACACGTCTTTTTCGATCGACGCGTTGAAGCCCTGCAGCACGGCCAGCGGCAGTTCGGACAGGTCGCAGTTGTGGCTGGTGGCGGCCTTGACGGCGTGGGCCACGGTTTCGTGCGCATCTCGGAAGGGCAGGCCCTTCTTGACCAGATAGTCGGCCAGGTCGGTCGCGGTGGCATAGCCCTTGTTGGCGGCGGCCTCCATGGCGGCGGCGTTGACGGTGATGCCGCCTTCTTTCTGCCCCGTGGCCGGGTTCAGCTGACCACCCACCATCTCGCAGAAGATGCGCAGCGTGTCCTTGAGCGTGTCGACCGTGTCGAACAGCGGCTCCTTGTCTTCCTGGTTGTCCTTGTTGTAGGCCAGGGGCTGGCCCTTCATCAGGGTGATCAGGCCCATCAGGTGACCGACCACGCGGCCGGTCTTGCCGCGCGCGAGCTCTGGCACGTCGGGGTTCTTCTTCTGCGGCATGATGGACGAGCCAGTGGTGAAGCGGTCGGCGATCTTCACGAAGCAGAAGTTCTGGCTCATCCAGAGGATCAGCTCTTCCGAGAAGCGGCTGATGTGCACCATGCACAGGCTGGCCGCCGCAGTGAATTCAATCGCAAAGTCGCGGTCGCTCACGCCGTCCAGGCTGTTCTGGCAGACGCCCTCCATGCCCAGCGTCTTCGCGACGCGCTCGCGGTCGAGCGGGTAGGTGGTGCCGGCCAGCGCGGCGCTGCCCAGCGGCAGGCGGTTGGTGCGGCGGCGCACGTCGGCCATGCGCTCGGCATCGCGGCTGAACATCTCCACATAGGCCAGCAGGTGGTGCGCAAAGCTCACCGGCTGGGCAACCTGCAGGTGGGTGAAGCCGGGCAGGATCACGTCCACATTTTTCTCGGCCACGTCGACGAGGGCGATCTGCAGCTCCTTGAGCAGATCCGAAATCAGGTCGATCTCGTCGCGCAGCCACAGGCGCACGTCGGTGGCCACCTGGTCGTTGCGGCTGCGGCCGGTGTGCAGGCGCTTGCCGGCGTCGCCCACCAGTTGCGTCAGGCGCGCCTCGATGTTCAGGTGCACGTCTTCCAGGTCCAGCTTCCACTCGAAGCTGCCGGCCTCGATTTCCGAGCGGATCTGCGCCATTCCGCGCTGGATGTCGGCCAGGTCGCTGGCACCGATGATGTTCTGTGCGGCCAGCATCTCGGCGTGGGCCAGGCTGCCGGTGATGTCGGCCAGCCAGAGGCGCTTGTCGAAGAACACGCTGGCGGTGTAGCGCTTGACCAGCTCGCTCATGGGCTCCGAGAATAGGGCGGACCAGGCTTCGGATTTCTTGTCGAGTTGGTTGGTGGACATGGTGGTGCCAGCGGCGAGAGAAAGGATCGGAGGGCGGCGCGTGCGCCTGGAGGAATGGCCCCGGGCGCTGTGGACCATGCGGTCTGACGGCGACAACCTATAGTGCGAGCCATGCGGGACTCCCGAATTTTATCGAGCTTCCAGGACCTGTCGTCGACCATGGGCGCGCTGCCGCTGTCGCAGATGCCCGAGCACCGGCGCGACGTCGAACTGGTGTACGACACCTGTCAACTGGGCGTGGTGCTGCGCGTGGTGCTGTTCGTGCAGGCGATCGCCTGGGTGGCGGCGCTGTACGGCGCGCAGAGCGTGGTGGGCTGGCTGGAGACGCTGGCGGTGCTGACCGCGGCCACGCTGCCCTCGGTGCTGATCTGGCTGCTGGTGACCTGCGGCCTCAAGCGGCAACTGGCGCGCCTGCCCATGCCGGCCCAGTGGGCGGCGGGCATCGGCCTGGGCGCGGTGTCGGCGATCTACGGTTGCGGCATGCTGGTCTGGGCCGGTCTGGTGTCTCCGGCCCCCTGGCTGGCCAGCGCCGCCAGCGGCGCGCTGGTCGCGACCGTGGTCGTGGCGGGCCTGGTCTGGCGCCTTCGGGCCAAGGCCCCGGCCGGCACCACGGCGCGCCTGGCCGAGCTGCAGGCGCGCATCCGCCCGCACTTTCTCTTCAACACGCTCAACAGCGCGATCGCGCTGGTGCGCGCCGAGCCCGCCAAGGCCGAGGCCCTGCTGGAAGACCTGAGCGAGCTGTTCCGCCACGCCCTGGCCGATTCGCAGGAGGCGGTGCCGCTGTCGCAGGAGCTGGCGCTGGCCGAGCACTACCTGGCGATCGAGCAGGTGCGCTTTGGCGACCGGCTGCGGCTGGAATGGAACCTGGACCCGAAAGCGGCCGGCGCGAAGCTGCCACCGCTGATCCTGCAGCCGCTGGTCGAGAATGCCGTCAAGCACGGCGTCGAACCCAGCCCGACCGGGGCCACCGTGCGCATCACGACCAAGCGCCGCGGTGGCACGGTGGTGATCAAGGTGACGAACACCGTGCCCGCCGGCAGCGGCCCGCCGGGGCACGGGCTGGCGCAGGACAATGTGCGCCAGCGGCTCGCGCTGCTGCACGATGTCGAGGGCCGGTTCCAGTCGGCGCTGGTGAATGGCGTGTACCAGGTTCGACTCGAAATACCGATATAAGACAGTCTGGACGCAGGGATCAACGGAGCGTGACATGGCACTCAAGGTACTGATCGTGGACGACGAAGCGCTGGCGCGGTCGCGGCTGCGCACGCTGCTGGGCGACTGCACCGATCCGCGCGCCGAGGTGGTCGGCGAGGCTGGCAACGCGGTGCAGGCGATGGACCAGATCCAGCGCGCGCCCTGCGACCTGCTGCTGCTGGACATTCACATGCCGGGCGTGGACGGCATGGCACTGGCGGAGAACCTGCGCTCGATGGCCGCCCCGCCCCGGGTGGTGTTCGTGACCGCGCACGCCGAACATGCGGTGCATGCCTTCGAGCTGGATGCGGTCGACTACCTGACCAAGCCGGTGCGTCTGGAGCGCCTGCAGCAGGCCCTGCAGAAGGTGCAGCGGCTGATGACGGCGGAGCCGTCGGAGGCGGGCGGGGGAACCGAGAGCCTGCTGATCCAGGAGCGGGGCCGCAGCGAGCGGGTGGCGCTGTCGGAGGTGATCTACCTGAAGGCCGAGCTGAAGTACATCACCGTGCGCACGGCGGAGAAGGAGCACATCTACGACGGCGCGCTGAGCGATCTGGAGCAGAAGTACGCCCACCTGTTCGTGCGGGTGCACCGCAACGCGCTGGTGGCGCGGCGCTGTGTGCGGGCGGTGGAGAAGCACAACGATCCGGTGGAGGGCGAGGGCTGGACGGTGCGCCTCGATGGCTGCGACGAGCGGCTGGCGGTGTCGCGCCGTCAGCTGGCGGCGGTGCGGGAGTCGCTGGTCGGCTGACTTTCCGTTCGCCGCTTTGTTGGCGTTGACGGAGCTCCGGTCAGCGGCGACTCGGGTGACCGGCTCCGCTCATGTCCCCCGGATCGGGCCGTGCCCGATCCTCCTCCTTTACTTCGCTGCGCCGGTCACCCCAGCCACCGCTGACCTCCTGGCGGGAGCCAGTCGGGGAGCGCAGACCATGTCACGGGCTGGGGAGGGTGGACGGTGCTGTGCAGCGAAGTAAAGGAGGAGACGGCCGAAGGCCGTCGGGGGACATGAGCGGAACAGTGCCGGCCGCCCTCCCCAGCAACGCCCAAGTGCCGGCGTGAAAGGACCTCAGACCTCCGCCGCCTCGATCAAAAACCGGACCCGCCGCTGCCCCTGCCACTCGTCCGCATCCAGCCGGAACGCAATCTTCACCGTCGACGGCAGCGGTTCCGTGTGACCGAACCAGATCCCGTCGACCTGGTCGCCCTGGTGCTTGAGCTTCACCGACAGGTGCTTCTCGCCCACCAGCCGCTGGCTCACCACCTGCACCTCCTCGCAGAACACCGGCGGGGCAAAACCCTGGCCCCAGACCTCGGCGTGCAGCGTGTCCACCAGGTCCGGACGCCGGTACTGCCTGTCGAGCACGCCATCGGCTTCCAGCCGACGCTGCAGCGTGGCCGCGTCCAGCCACTCGTGGGCCACCTGTGCAAAGGCTTGCTCGAAGGTGTCGATGTGTTCTTCGTCAATCGTGCAGCCGGCGGCCATGGCGTGGCCGCCGAAGCGCAGCAGCACCCCCGGATGGCGCTTGGCCACCAGGTCCAGCGCGTCGCGCAGGTGGAAACCGGGGATGGAGCGGCCTGAGCCCTTGAGCTCGTGCTCCTTGCCCTCGGCGCCGCTGGCCGCGAACACAAAAGTCGGGCGGTGCAGCTTGTCCTTCAGGCGCGAGGCCACGATGCCGACCACGCCCTCGTGGAAGTCGGGATCGAACACGGTGATGGCCGGTGGCGGCTCCTCGCTCTCGTCGAACAGCTCCTCCACGATCATCAGCGCCTGCTCGCGCATCTCGCCTTCAATCGTCTTGCGCTCGCGGTTGATGCCGTCCAGCGTGCGCGCCAGTTCGTCGGCGCGACCGGGGTCGTCGGTCAGCAGGCATTCGATGCCCAGCGTCATGTCGGCCAGGCGGCCGGCGGCGTTCAGGCGCGGGCCCAGCGCAAAGCCGAAGTCGAAGGCGCTGGCCTTGGCCGGTTGGCGCGCGGCCACGGCGAACAGCGCGGCCATGCCCGGCGGCATGGCGCTGGCGCGCACACGCTTGAGGCCCTGGGCGACGAGGCGGCGGTTGTTCGCGTCGAGTTTGACCACATCGGCCACGGTGCCGAGAGCGACAAGGGGCAGCAGCGTGTCGATCTTGGGCTGCGTTTTTGCGTCGAACACACCGCGTTCGCGCAGCTCGGCGCGCAGCGCCAGCAGCACGTAGAACATCACGCCCACGCCCGCGATGCTTTTGCTCTCGAAGCCGCAGCCCGGCTGGTTGGGGTTGACGATGGTGCAGTCGGTCGGCAGCGTGACCGCGCCGTCGATGACGGCGGGCAGGTGGTGGTCGGTCACCAGCACGTTCAGGCCCGCCGCGCGCGCGGCGCGCACGCCGGCCACGCTGGCGATGCCGTTGTCCACTGTCACCAGCCAGTCCGCGCCGCTCTGCTTGACGCGCTGCGCAATCGACGGCGTGAGGCCGTAGCCGTCGGTCACGCGGTCGGGCACCAGGTACTCGACCTTGTCCCAGCCCATGGGGGCGCCCAGCAGTTTCAACCCGCGCACGCCGACGGCGCAGGCGGTGGCGCCGTCGCAGTCGTAGTCGGCCACGATGCACAGGCGCTGGCCAGCGGCCATGGCGTCGGCCAGCTGCTTCGCGGCGGTGGTGGCGTTCAGCATCTGCGTGGGCGGGATCAGCAGGGACAACGCGTCGTCCAGCTGTTCCTTGGCGGTGATGCCTCGGGCGGCGAACAGGCGGGCCAGCAGCGGGTGCAGGCCGGCCTGCTCCAGCGCCCAGGCGGCGCGCGGTGGCACGTCGCGGGTGATGATCTTCATAGGTCTTTCAGGGTGTCGCTGACCGGCGTGGTGCCGAACAGATGCTTGATCGAACGGCCGAGGCGCGCGAACGCGCCCGCCGGGGCGGTGGTCCAGGTGCGGGCGTGGCGTTCGCCGCAGAGGGTGAGGGTGACGGGCTCGCCGCGCTGGGCGGCCGCCAGCAGCGCGGCGATCTCGCCCGCGTCCAGCGCCTGCCAGGCCTGCTGCCAGCCGGCCCAGTCACCGCGCAGCGCGGCCTGGCGCAGGGTGTCGGGCATGTCCGGGGCCTCGGCCAGCGCGGGGGGCGCGGCCAGCGCACCTGCGCCGTGTACCCAGAAACCGTTGACCGGCAGCAGGCCGCGCGCGGTGCGGGCGTCGTGCGCCGGGTGGGTGTAGAACAGCATCTGCGCCTCGCTCTGCAGGCGCTTGAGCAGGCGCGCACCCGCCGGGTTGGCAGGGCTCTCGGCCAGCCAGGCGTCCACCATGCGCCCGCTCACCCGGTCCAGGCTGGCGCAGGCGATGCCACGCAGCGGCTCGCCGCTGGCGTGCCACTCGGTGGCGCTCTCCCGCCGCAGCGTGAGGCCGTCTTCGGCGCACAGCGGCTCGAAGGCCTCGAACAGGGCGTGCGAGTCGGCGTCGTCCAGCACCAGTTGTGCGCCGGGCAGCAGGGTCACCTGTTCCATGCCGACCTGGTAGTGGCAGAGGCTGAACCAGGCCTGGGGCACGGTGGGCGCTTCGCTCTGCGCAGCGGCCCAGGGAATCTGACCGTCGGCCACCGGCAGGCCCAGCGCGCGGGCCAGGGCCCGCTCGTGCGGCGGGGTGAGCTGGTGGTCGTCGCCCCGGTCGGCGGGCTGCTCGGCCAGGCGGGCCAGCAGGGCCTGCAGGTTGGGGAGTTTCAGGCCGGGGAGCAGCGCCTGGCATTCGGGGGCGCTGGCGGCGGCAAAGGGGGTCAGCAGGTGGTGGGACACGGAGGGACAAGCCGGACGGGGGAACAGCCGGGATTGTCGGGGATGCCACAATCGCCGCTGGATTTCATCGATGCAAACCCCTTACGAACTCATCCTCGGCTGGCGCTACACGCGCGCCGGCCGCGCCACCCGGCGCAACGGCTTCATCTCCTTCATCTCGGGCGTGTCCATGCTGGGCATCGCGCTCGGTGTGGCGGCGCTCATCGTGGTGCTGTCGGTGATGAACGGCTTCCAGAAAGAGGTGCGCGACCGCATGCTGGGCGTGCTCTCGCACATCGAGCTGTACGACGCCAGCGGCCAGGCCATTCCCGACCTCGGTGCGGTGCTGACCACCGTGCGCCAGCACCCTGAAGTGGTCGGTGCCGCGCCCTATGTGGGCGCGCAGGCGCTGCTGGCGCGCGGCGAGGACATGAAGGGCGCCATCGTGCGCGGCATCGACCCGGCGCAGGAGCCGCAGGTGGCCGACCTCGCCAAAGACCTGTCGCAGACCTCGCTGCCGCGGCTGGTGCCAGGCGGCTTCGGCGTGATCCTGGGTGGCGAACTGGCGCGCAGCCTGGGCGTGGGCACGGGCGACACGGTCACGCTGATCGCGCCCAGCGGCCAGGTCACACCGGCCGGCGTGGTGCCGCGGGTGCGGCAGATGAACGTGGTCGGCACCTTCGATTCCGGCCACTACGAGTACGACTCGGCGCTGGCGCTGCTGCACGTCGAGGACGCGGCGCGCATCTTCCGCGTAGAAGGGCCGACGGGCGTGCGCATCAAGATCCGCGACCTGCACCAGGCGCGCGAGGTGGCGATCTCGCTGGCCGGCCAGTTGCCCGAGGGCATGCTGGTGAAGGACTGGACGCGCCAGAACCGCACCTGGTTCGCGGCTGTGCAGCTGGAAAAACGCATGATGTTCATCATCCTCACCCTCATCGTGGCTGTGGCGGCGTTCAACCTGGTGTCGACGCTGGTGATGACGGTGACCGACAAGCGCGCCGACATCGCCATCCTGCGCACCCTGGGCGCGAGCCCGAAAAGCATCATGGGCGTGTTCATGGTGCAGGGCGCCATGGTGGGCGTGATCGGCACCGGCCTGGGTCTGCTGCTGGGGCTGGGCATCGCCTTCAACATCGACACCATCGTGCCGGCGCTCGAGCGCGCGCTGGGCGCCAGCTTCCTGCCGCAGGACGTCTATCTCATCAGCCGCATGCCCAGCGACCCGCAGCGCGCCGACATCCTGCCGATCGCGGTGATCTCGCTGATCCTCTCGTTTGTGGCCACGATCTACCCGAGCTGGCGCGCCAGCCGCGTGAACCCCGCCGAAGCGCTTCGATATGAATGATGTTGTTCTCCAGGCGCAAGGCCTGACCAAGCGCTTCACCGAAGGCCGGCTGGACGTGACCGTGCTGCAGGGCGTGGACCTCACGGTGCGCGCGGGCGAGACCGTGGCCATCGTCGGTGCCTCGGGCTCGGGCAAGAGCACGCTGCTGCACTTGCTGGGCGGGCTGGACGCACCCACCGCCGGCAGCGTCACGCTGATGAGGCAGCCGCTCGCCGGCCTGAGCGCGGCGCAACAGGGCGAGTTGCGCAACCGCCACCTGGGCTTCGTCTACCAGTTCCACCACCTGCTGCCCGAGTTCAGCGCGCGCGACAACGTCGCCATGCCGCTGTGGATCCGCCGCATGCCGCGCGCCGAGGCGGGCGCCCAGGCGGCCCAGGTGCTGGCCAAGGTCGGGTTGTCCGAACGGCTGCTGCACCGGCCGGCCGAGCTCTCGGGCGGCGAGCGCCAGCGCGTGGCGATTGCGCGCGCCCTGGTCACGAAGCCGGCCTGCGTGCTGGCCGACGAACCCACCGGCAACCTGGACCGCAGCACCGCCGACGGTGTGTTCGATCTGATGATGCAGCTGGCCCGCGACCAGGGCACGGCCTTCATCGTCGTCACCCACGACGACGCCCTGGCCGCGCGCTGCGGCCGGGTGCTGCGGCTCACTTCCGGGGTGCTGTCCTGACAAAGCGCAGCGGCTGGTCCATGCCCTGCGCGTGGATCAGCAGCGTGTCGCCCTGCACCTCGTAGCGCTGGGCTTTCTGCAGCGCGCCCAGGTAGCGCGATTCCTGCTCGCTGGCGCCACCAAGGCAGGCCATCTTGGTGGACATCAGCGGGCCGAACGTCAAACGGTCCCTGTCGATCTCGACCGCGCCGGAAAAACGGTTGCAGGAGCCGTGGCCCACCGCCTGCCCCGGCTGCGGGAACACCAGCGTGGCCGCTGGCTGCGGCAGCGCAGCCTGACCGGCGATGGACTGCAGCCGCCACTCGCTGCCCCACAGCGGTTCGGGCGCCGGCGAAGGCGCAGGGGCGGCGCAGGCCCCCAGCGTGCCGGCGATGGCCAGGGTCGCGATGGAAAAGAAACGGGTGGTGCGCAGTGGCATGGGAATTCCTCCGTGGAGCCTGGTGGCCCCGGGGGTCGGGGCACAATCGTTCGAGGAGTTATACCCCCGATGTGGATCGACACGCACTGCCATCTGGACGCCCCCGAATTCGGCGCCGATCACGCGCTCGCCGTGCAGGCGCGCACGCTGGCAGCGCAGCGCGGCGTGGGGCTGTGCGTGATTCCGGCGGTGATGCGGCAGAACCTGGACACGGTGCGGCGGCTGGCACACCGGCTGGGCGACGCCTACGCTCTGGGCATCCACCCGCTGTACGTGCCCCGGGCCGCGGACGAAGACCTTGATGCGCTGGACGCGGCGCTGACCGAACACCGCAACGACCCGCGCCTGGTGGCGGTGGGCGAGATCGGGCTGGATTTCTTTGTGCCCACCCTTTGCGAACCCGCCATGCGCGAGCGGCAGGAGCGCTTCTACCGCGCCCAGCTGCGGCTGGCGCGCCAGCACGGGCTGCCTGTGATCCTGCACGTGCGGCGCAGCGCGGACGTGCTGCTCAAGCACCTGCGCGAGCTGCCCACCGGCGGCGGCATCGCCCACGCCTTCAGTGGCAGCGCCGAGCAGGCGCGCGCCTTCACCGACCTGGGCTTCGCGCTGGGCTTCGGCGGCGCGTCCACCTTCGAGCCGGCCAAGCGCCTGCGCGCGCTGGCGGCCGAACTGCCGCTGTCCGCGCTGGTGCTGGAGACCGACGCGCCGGACATTCCGCCGCACTGGCTGTACGCGACGGCCGCCGAGCGGGCGGCTGGCCGGGCGCAGGGGTTGAACACGCCGGCCGAGCTGCCGCGCATCGGCGCGGTGATCGCCGGGTTGCGGGGGATGGCGCCTGAAGAACTCGCTGCCGCGACCACCGCCAACGCGCGGCGGGTGCTGCCGAGGCTGGCGGCGCTGGTGCCTGTCGCCCCATGACCCGGCTGGTCGGCCTGCCACCGGTGATCGGGTTGCAGACCCGGCTGCTGGTGCTGGGCAGCTTCCCGGGCGTGGCCTCGCTGCGCGAGCAGCGCTACTACGGGCATCCGCAGAACCAGTTCTGGAAGATCCTCGCAGCGCTCTGGTCGGTGGACCTGGTGGCCATGGGGTACGCCGAGCGGCTGGATGTGGTGCGCGACCACGGGCTGGGCATCTGGGATGTCTACGCCGCCTGTGAGCGCGAGGGCAGCCTGGACACGGCCATCCGGAACGCCGAGCTCAACGACTTCGGCCTTGTGCTCCGCGAGTGCCCGAACCTGGTGGCCATCGCCCACAACGGTGGCGAGAGCTTCCGCCACGCCAAGCACACCCTGGCGCTGGGGCTGCCGGTGCACAAGCTGCCGTCGACGAGTCCTGCGAATGCCAGTTGGTCGTTGGATCGCAAGCTGGCGGCTTGGGGTGAGGTGTTTCGTCTGTACGGGCTTGTTTGAGTTTGTTCTGGCGTATACCTCGCGGGCTCGCAGCGGCGGTGCGCTCTGCGCCGCTCGTGTCCCCCGGACCGGGCTGCGCCCGGTCCTCCTCCTTGACCTCGCTTTGCAGAACGCACCGCCGCTGCGATCCAAGGCACAGTTCCGCTCCACTGTGGGCGTGCGATGACCTCCCCGCGAGGTGCAGGCAAAAAAACAGACGAAAAGATCAGCCGACCGAACGATGCGCCATGGGCGTCTCAGGCACCGGGTAGCCCGCCGCCCCGAAGGTCAACACGATGGCCTTGTGGGTGTCGAAGTAGACCTGCCAGTAGTGGTCGGTGTGCGTGTACGGACGCACGCACAGCAGCGGGCCTTCGGGCGTGAACTGCAGGATCTCGATGTCCGGAGCCGGCGACGCCTTGACGTTCGGAATCGCGGCGATCACCGGGCGCAGGCGCGCCATCGCATCCAGCACGTCCACGCTGTTCGCCACCTTGGCCACGCAGTCCACGCGCCGGTACGGCTCGGCGCTGAAGTTCTGCACGTTGTCCGAAAACACCTTGTTGTTGCCCACCACGGTCAGCACGTTGTCCGGCGTCAGCACCGTGGTGGCGAACAGGCCGAGCTCCTTCACCGTGCCCAGCGTGCCGCCGGCGTTGATGAAGTCGCCCACCTTGTAGGGGCGCAGCACCTGCAGGAACAGCCCGGCCGCGAAGTTGCCCAGCATGCCGCTCCAGGCCGCACCGATGGCCAGTCCCGCACCGGCCAGCAGGGCCGCGAACGAGGTGGTCTTGATGCCGAAGATGTCCAGAATGGCCAGCACCAGCACCAGGGTCAGCAGCACCGAGATGATGGACTTGAGGTACTGCGTGAGGGTGGCATCGATTTTTTTGCCCTTTTCCAGGGCGGCGCCAATCAGCCGCACCGCCACCGAGATCAGCCAGCGCCCGACCACCCAGGCGGCAATCGCGCCCAGGATCTTCAGGCCGAAGTCGGCCCCCTGGGTGCTGAGGAAATTCCAGACCACTTCCATGTTCATAATGAATCCTTTCTCCTGGAACACCTTGTCCCGATGCGATCTTCCTTCGCCCATGCGAACTTTTTTCGACCGGCCGGCGCCTTGACGCGCAACGATGTGTCGTTTGCGCCGCCGCTGTGGCATTCCTGTGAGTGGGGGGCATCCCGATGAGGAGTTCTTCACGCGCCGCAGCAGGGGCCTTGCCGGACGTCACGCTCTCCGAGGATGGCGAGGTGCGCTTCCTGCACCTGGGCACCGAGTGGATCCAGGGCTCGATGATCATCGACGACCCCTTCGCCATCGAGCTGGACTATGTGCAGCGCATGATGGCCTGGCTGCTGTTCGTCGACCCGGATTCGGTGTCCAGACGCCGTGCCATGCAGCTGGGCCTGGGCTCGGCCGCGCTGACCAAGTTCCATTACAAAAAGTTGCGCATGGACACCACCGCGGTGGAGATCAACCCGCAGGTGGTCGCCGCCTGCCGCGGCTGGTTCAAGCTGCCGCCCGACGGGCCGCGCCTGCGCGTGCTGCTGGCCGACGCGGCGCAGGAGGTTCGCCAGGCCGTGCACCTGGGCCGCATTGATGCGCTGCAGGTGGACCTGTATGACCACGAGGCGGCGGCGCCGGTGCTGGACAGCCCCGACTTCTACACCGACTGCCGCGCCCTGCTGACCGACGAGGGCGCGATGACGGTGAACCTGTTCGGCCGCGATGCCAGCTACGAACGCTCGCTGGAAAGCATCTGCGCCGCGTTCGGGCGCGACGCGGTCTGGGCCTTCAAGCCCACGCGCGAAGGCAATACCATCGTTCTGGCGCAGCGCACCCCCCAGCGACCCACGCGCATGGAACTGCTGGCCCGCGCGGAAGAGATCCGCACGCGCTGGGACCTGCCCGCGGTGAAATGGCTGCGCATCTTCAAACCGGTTGAATGAGACCCGCATGAAAACCACCCACAAGCCCGCCGCCCCGAAAACCGCCGACGCCGGTCCGCTGGACTGGCGTGTTCTGGTGGGATGGCTGCGGGAGGACGCCGTGATCTCGGCCGACGAGGCCGCACGCACCATCGCCCGCTGCGCTTCGGCCCACAGCGCCCAGCATCCGCTGGTGCGGCTGGCGGTGGTGGGCATGTCGCGCCAGTCGGACGGCCAGGTGCTCGACGTGGAGATGCTCACGCAGTGGCTGGCCGTGCGCAGCGGTCTGGAGTTCTTCCGCATCGACCCGCTCAAGGTCGATGTGGGCAAGGTGGGCGACGTGATGAGCGCGGCCTACGCCGAGCGCCACAAGGTGCTGCCGGTGCAGGTGGGGCCCGCAGAGGTGGTGGTGGCCACGCCCGAGCCGTTCGTGCGCGACTGGATTCCCGAGGTCGAACGCCAGACGCGCAAGAGCGTGCGCCTGGTGGTGTCCAACCCGCAGGACGTCACCCGCTACACCGCCGAGTTCTTTGCCCTGGCCAAGTCCGTCCGGGCGGCCAGCAAGATGGGCAACCAGAGCAACCCCTTCGGCACCTTCGAGCAGCTGGTCGAACTGGGCAAGGCCAACAAGCTGGACGCCAACGACCAGCACGTGGTGCAGGTGGTCGACTGGCTCTGGCAGTACGCCTTCGACCAGCGCGCCAGCGACATCCACCTCGAACCGCGCCGCGACCAAGGCGTGATCCGTTTTCGCATCGACGGCGTGCTGCACCCGGTCTACCAGATGCCGATGACGGTGATGAACGCCATGACCGCACGCATCAAGCTGCTGGGCCGCATGGACGTGGTCGAGCGCCGCCGCCCGCAGGACGGCCGCATCAAGACCCTACGGCCTGAGCGCGGCAGCGGCAAGGGCGACGAGGTGGAAATGCGCCTCTCGACCCTGCCCACCGCCTTCGGCGAGAAGCTGGTGATGCGCATCTTCGACCCCGACGCGACCGTCAAGGACCTGGCCGCACTGGGTTTCTCGTCCACCGACGCCCCGCGCTGGGAGGCGCTGACCAAACGGCCGCACGGCATCATCCTGGTGACCGGCCCGACCGGTTCGGGCAAGACCACCACGCTGTACGCCACACTCAAGCGGCTGGCGACCGAAGAGGTGAATGTCAGCACGGTGGAGGACCCGATCGAAATGATCGAGCCCGCCTTCAACCAGACCCAGGTGCAGCCGCACCTTGACCTGGACTTCGCGCAGGGGCTGCGCTCGCTGATGCGCCAGGACCCGGACATCATCATGGTGGGCGAAATCCGCGACCTGCCCACCGCCGAGATGGCGGTGCAGGCGGCGCTGACCGGCCACCTGGTCTTCTCGACCCTGCACACCAACGACGCGCCCAGCGCCATCATGCGGCTGATGGAACTGGGCATTCCGCCTTATCTGATCAACGCCACGGTGCTCGGGGTGCTGGCCCAGCGCCTGGTGCGCACGCTCTGCCCGTCGTGCAAGGTGCGCGAGGATGATGCGGCGACCGAGGCCTCGCTCTCGTCGCTGGCCGAGCTGGTCAAGCCCTGGCAGGTGAGCGGCAAGTATCGGCCCTACCAGCCGGTGGGCTGCGTGGAGTGCCGCATGACCGGTTTCCGCGGCCGCACCGGCCTATACGAACTGCTGACCATCACCGAGGCCTTCAAGGACAAGGTCAACCGCGAGCCGAAGATGGAGAGCCTGCGCCGCCAGGGCGTGACCGACGGCATGCGGCCGCTGCGCCTGGCCGGGGCCGCCCGGGTCGCCGAAGGCCTGACCACGCTGGACGAGGTGCTGGCCTGCACACCGCCGGTGCAATGACACCCTGAGAACCATGATTCCCATCAAGACCGAGTCGGCCTGGCGCGGCACCGCCGACTGCCGCGCCTGCGGCATCCGCGACATGGTGCTGTTCGCCGACCTGCACGAAGACGACTTCAACCTGATCCACGCGCCCATCGACGACCTCGAATACGCGCCGGGACACGCACTGGTGCGCATGGGCGAAACCGCCACCTCGCTGTTCACGCTGCGGGCCGGCATGGTCAAGCTGGTGCGCAACACGGTGGACGGCCGCCAGCGCATCGTGCGGGTGCTGCGCAGCGGCGACGTGATCGGCCTGGAGGCGCTGATGGGGCCGACCTACGATTCCGACGCCATCGCGCTGACCAATGTGCGGGTCTGCCGCCTGCCGCTGCAGGTGATCCAGCGCCTGAACCGCGAGACACCGCGCCTGCACCAGCGCCTGCTGGAGCGCTGGCACCGCAGCCTCAAAGAAGCCGACGACTGGCTGGCCGACCTCAACTTCGGCAACGCGCGCCAGCGCCTGGCCGGCCTGATCCTCAAGATGCGCACCGACCAGGACCCCGCGCTCTGCACGCTGTTCTCGCGCGAGGACATGGGGGCCATGCTCGACCTCAAGCTGGAGACGGTCAGCCGCACGCTCAACGCCTTCGTGCGCGAGGGTCTGATCGAGCCGATGGACCGCATCGGCCGCGCCTACCGCATCGTCGACGCCGAGCGCCTGTCGTCTCCCAAAGACTGAGCGCGAAGGCTCCCTTCGCCGAACACGACAGCGGCCCTGGCGTGGCCTGCCGATAATTCCCGGATGACGGCCACCGCCACCCGCCCGCCCCACCTCGTTTCCGGACTGCTGCTGGCCTGCGCCGGCTCCATCGCCTTCAGTGGCAAGGCCATCATCGTCAAGCTCGCGTACCGCCACGGGGTCGACGCGGTGACGCTGATCATGTACCGCATGCTGTTCGCGCTGCCGATGTTCCTGGCCCTGGCCTGGTGGGCCACCTACCGGCAGGGCGGCGGTGCGAAGCCCCCGCTGAGCCGCAAGGACTGGCTGGGCATCCTGGGCCTGGGCGTGACGGGCTACTACCTCGCCAGCTTCCTGGACTTCTGGGGCCTGAGCTTCATCAGTGCCAGCCTGGAGCGCCTGATCCTCTACCTCAACCCCACGCTGGTGCTGCTGCTGGGCTGGCTGCTGTACGGGCGGCGCATCAGCGCGACGCAGGCGGTGGCGATGGCGGTGAGCTACGCGGGGGTGCTGCTGGTGTTCGGCCACGAGGCCGACTTCGCCGGCCCGGGCGCGGCGCTGGGCGCGCTGCTGGTGTTCCTGAGCGCGATCAGCTACGCGATCTACCTGGTCTACAGCGGCGAGATGGTCAAGCGCCTGGGATCGATGCGGCTGGTGGGGCTGGCGACCAGCGTGGCCTGTCTGCTGTGCCTGCTGCAGTTCGTGCTGCTGCGGCCACTGAGCGCCGCCGAGGTGGCGCCCGAGGTGATCTGGCTGTCGGTGCTCAACGCCACCGCCTGCACCTTCGCTCCGGTGATCATGGTGATGATGGCCATCGAGCGCATCGGCGCGGGGCTCGCGGCGCAGACCGGCATGATCGGGCCGATGTCGACCATCGCCATGGGGGTGCTGATTCTGGAAGAGCCTTTCAACGGCTGGATCGTGGCCGGCACGGTGCTGGTGGTCTCGGGCGTGTTCCTGGTGACGCGCTTCGGCGGCCAGGCGGCGCAACCCAAACAGGACTAGGAGAAATCAAACATGGATCTGGGCATTGCAGGCAAATGGGCGCTGGTGTGCGGCGCGAGCAAGGGCCTCGGGCTGGGCTGCGCGCAGGCGCTGGCGGCCGAGGGCGTGAACGTGGTGATGGTGGCGCGTGGCCGCGAGGTGCTGGACGCCTCGGCCGCCGCGCTGCGGGCGGCCTCGCCGGGCGTTGCCGTGATTGCGGTGGCCGCCGACATCACCACGCCGGAGGGGCGCGACGCCGCGTTCGCTGCGCCGGACGGGCCGGGCACGGCCTTTGACATCGTGGTCACCAACGCCGGTGGCCCGCCACCCGGCGATTTCCGCTCGTGGGACCGCGAGGCCTGGATCAAGGCGGTGGACGCCAACATGCTCACGCCCATCGAGCTCATCAAGGCCACCGTGGACGGCATGGCGGCGCGCGGTTTTGGCCGCATCGTCAACATCACCAGCAGCGCGGTGAAGGCGCCGATCGACATCCTGGGCCTCTCCAACGGCGCGCGCAGCGGCCTCACGGGTTTTGTGGCCGGTGTCGCGCGCAGTGGCATCGCGGCCAAGGGCGTGACGATCAACAACCTGTTGCCCGGCAAGTTCGCCACCGAGCGCCTGCAGGGCACGATCGCGGGCACGGCGTCCAAGACCGGCCAGACCGTGGACGAAGTGCGCGCCGCGCAGCTGGCGCTGGTACCGGCCCGGCGCTTCGGCACGCCCGAGGAGTTCGGCGCCATCTGCGCCTTCCTCTGCAGCCGGCAGGCGGGCTACCTCAACGGCCAGAACATCCTGCCCGACGGCGGGCTGTACCCCGGAACCTACTGATCAGCGCCGGGAACTGACCAGAATCCCGCCCACGATCAGCACGAAGCCGGCCAGGTGGTAGAGGTGCGGCGGCTCACCCAGCAGGGTCGCCGACATCAGCGCGGCGAACAGCGGGGTGAGGTTGCTGAAGAAGCCGGCCACGGTCGGACCGACCCGGGTCACACCCGCGCCCCAGGCCCGGTAGGCCAGCAGCGAGGGGCCGATGGCCACGTACAGCAGCGACAGCACCAGCGGCCAGCCCCAGCGCAGGTGGTGTTCGCCCTCGGGCAGGGACGGCAGCATCAGCCACTCCCCGGTGGTCATGGCGGCGGACCAGGTGAGTCCGAAGGCCACCTGGGCGAGCAGGAAGGCGGCCCAGTCGCGCCGCACCTCGGGCGGCTCGCTGCCGGGCGCCGGGCGGGCGAGCATCCAGCTGTACCAGGCCCAGGTGATGGAGGCAGCGAGCATCCAGGCGTCGCCCGGCACCAGCTGCAGGGCGCCCAGCTGGTGCCAGTCGCCGCGCACCAGCACCACGACCACCCCGGCCAGCGACAGCGCCGCACCCAGGGCGGCGCGCCTCGTCACCGGCACGCCGTAGAACAGCCGTCCCAGTAGGATCATCCACACTGGCATGCTCGCGGCGACCAGCGTGACGTTGATCGGCGTCGAGGTCTTGAGCGCCATGTACTGCAACGCGTTGTAGAGCGCCACGCTGGTCAGGCCCAGCACGGCGAAGCGCCGGCCATGCGCCCACACCGGGCTGCGCGGTGCCAGCACCCAGGCGGCCAGCGGCAGCAGCATCACGAAGGCCAGCACCCAGCGCAGGAAGTTGAAGGTGATGGGCGGGATGCTGCCCTGCATCAGCCGGCCGACCACGGCGTTGCCGGCCCACAGCAGCGGCGGTATCAGGAGCAGGGCCGCGGTGGCCGGGGTCAGGCGCTGGGAGGGGTTCGACATGCCTGCACTGTAGCGACCGGTGGCATCCCCTGGCTGGCCTGGGGCTGACGGCCTGACTCCCTCGGGACGGTCGCGAATCGTGGCAGCATGTGCGGCATTGCCAACCTGAGGAGACCTGCATGACCCAGACCAGCCGCGCCGTGCGCATCCACGCCCATGGCGGCCCCGAACAGCTTGTTGTCGACACCGTCGAGGTCGGCGATCCCGGCCCGGGCGAGATCCGCATCCGCCACCACGCCATCGGCCTGAACTTCATCGACGTCTACCAGCGCACCGGCCTCTACCCCAACCCCATGCCACTGGCACTGGGCATGGAAGGTGCGGGAGTGATCGAGGCGGTGGGCGAGGGCGTGACCCATCTCAAGGTCGGCGACCGCGCGGCCTACGCGGCGGGCAAGCCCGGCAGCTACTGCGATGTGCGCGTGATGCCGGCGATGAACGTCTGCCAGCTGCCCGACGGCATCTCGTTCGAGACCGGTGCAGCCATGATGCTCAAGGGTCTGACCGCGCAGTACCTGCTCAAGCGCTGCAAGCCGGTGGAAGGTCTGGAGAAGGGCGACTTCGTGCTGTTCCATGCCGCGGCCGGCGGCGTCGGACTGATCGCCTGCCAGTGGGCCAAGGCCCTGGGCTTGCGCCTGATCGGCACGGCCGGCAGCGACGAAAAGTGTGCACTGGCGCGCGAGCACGGCGCCGAGTTCACCATCAACTACCGCACCGAAGACTTCGCCGCGCGCGTGAAGGAGATCACCAGCGGCCAGGGCGTGAAGGTGGTCTACGACTCGGTCGGCAAGGACACCTTCGACAAGTCGCTGGACTGCCTGCGGCCGTTCGGCCTGATGGTCAGCTTCGGCAACGCCAGCGGCCCGGTGGCGCCGTTCGCGCCGGGCATCCTGGGTCCCAAGGGCTCGATCTACGTCACGCGCCAAACTCTGTTCACCCACATCAGCAGCCGCGAGCGCACGCAGGCCATGGCCGACGACCTGTTCGACGTGGTGGGCAGCGGCGCGGTGAAGATCCGCATCGACCAGCGCTTCGCACTGACCGATGTGAGGAAGGCGCACGAAAGCCTGGAAGCGCGCCAGACCACTGGGTGCACCGTGCTCCTGCCCTGAGCCAGAGAGCCATAAAAAAAGCCCCGGAGCCAGCAGCCCCGGGGTTTTTTCAATGGTGAGCCGGCAACGGTCAGAACTTGAAGCCGACGCCGAAGGTGACGCCGTCGACCTTGGTCCCGCGGCGGTCCAGGTAGTTCATGTAGTCGGCGTTCAGCGAGAGCTGCGGCGTGAGGCTGAAGCTCGCGCCACCGCCATAGGCGAAGCCGGTGGTGCGGTTCGAGTCGCCGACGCCGAACGCCGAGGTGCTCACCTTGGTGCTGGCCACGCCGGCCCGGCCGTACAGCTCCACGGTGTCGCCCAGCATCACCTTGGGTTTGACGAACGCCCCCAGCATGTTGTCGACCTCACCCGTGGCCCTGGCCGGCCCGATGCGCACCGAGTCGTCCTTCAGGCCGGTGGCGGCGTGGCCCTCGATGGCCAGGTGCGGCGCGAGTTCCACGCCCACGATGGCGCGGGCGGCGGTCGGCTTGACCTTGGCGTCGAAGCCCCGGCTGTCCTGCTTGAGGTTGAACTGGCTGTAGCCCACCTCGCCGTACACCCCCTGGGCCTGCGCGCCGAGGGCGAGCAGCGAAGCGGAGCCGATGAGCACTGTTTGCAGACGTCGTTTCATGAAACCTCCTGGTTGTGAAGATCGCTGACCCGGACAGGCCAACGCCCAGTAGGAGGGACGCGCGGGACAGCGGGTTCCGGTGATTGGGACAACGCTGCGCAAACGAGGTAATGAAATGTAGGCCGTGGGCACAACAAAAAAGGCCACCGGAAGGTGGCCCTTGGACTCAAGGCGCGCTTGTTTCAGAAGGCCACGCCGGCGCCCAGCGTGAAGCCGGTGAGCTTCACGCCGCTGCCGCTGTAGTAGCTCATGTAGTCGGCGGCCACGCTGACCGGGCGGTTGCCGAAGGACTTCCAGGGCGTCACCGTCTTGAATCCCAGCCCGTAGGACAGGCCGGCGCCGCCGTCGGTGCCGGTGTAGCCGCCGACGCTGGTGCCGGCGTTGGCGATGCCCAGGCGGGCGAAGAACTCGGTCTCACCACCGATGCGCAGCCGCGGCTTGGCGTAGGCGCCCAGCAGGGTGCCGGCGCTCACGCTGTAGGCGGTGCCCCAGGGCCCCACGGCATCGGCGCCACGCAGGCCCAGGCCCAGCATGGCTTCGGCGGCCAGGTTGGGGTGGTAGTCGTAGCCGGCGACAGCGCGCAGCATGATGGGCTTGGCCGAGATGCCTGCGCGGGCGATCTTGTAGTGCAGAAAGCTCAGGCCGAGCTCTCCGTACACCTGTCCGTCCAGGCCTTGCGAGGCCAGACTTTTTTCCACATAGGCCTCGCCTTTGGCGGCGCCGGCACTGGCCTTCTTCTGAACGGTCTGCGCCGAGGCGGCGCAGGTCATCACAGCCATCGCGCCGAGCGCGATGAGCTTCTTCATCGTTTGCATGGGAACTCCCTGAAAAAACAAAAAAACGCTGGGTCGCCTTCTTCCGCTTGACGGGCGGCACACAAGAAAAAAGGAGCCCGTTGTCGGGCTCCTTTTCCTGGTGGAAAGCGGCGGGATTATATCTTTGGACTTACCGTCTTCAGCGCATCCTGCAGGTGCGAGAGGGTGCCCGCCACGTCGTGCCACTTGTCCAGGCCGAACAGGCCGATGCGGAAGGTCTTGAAGTCGGCGCCTTCGTCGCACTGCAGCGGCACGCCGGCGGCGGTCTGCAGGCCGGCGGCGAGGAACTTCTTGCTGTTCTGGACGTCCGGATCGCTGGTGTAGCTGACCACCACGCCGGGCGCCTGGAAGCTGGGCGCGGCCACGCTGGCAAAACCGTTCGACTCCAGCAGCGCACGCACCTCGCGGCCCAGAGCGACCTGTTCATCGCGCACCTTGGCAAAGCCGTAGGCCTCGGTCTCTTTCATGGTGTCGCGCAGGCGTTGCAGCGCATCGGTCGGCAGGGTGGTGTGGTACGCATGGCCGCCGCCTTCGTAGGTCTCCATGATCTGCAGCCACTTCTTCAGATCCATGGCGAAGGTCGTGCTCTGGGTGGTGTCGATGGCCTGTCGGGCGCGCTCGCTGAGCATCACCATGGCGCAGCAGGGCGAGCTGCTCCAGCCCTTCTGCGGTGCGGAGATCAGGATGTCGACGCCGGTGGTCTTCATGTCGACCCACATGGCGCCGGAGGCGATGCAGTCCAGCACGAACAGGCCGCCCACGGCGTGCACGGCCTCGGCCACCGCCTGCAGGTAGTCGTCGGGCAGCATCATGCCGGCGGCCGTCTCCACGTGCGGTGCGAACACCAGCGCCGGCTTCTCTTTGGCGATCGCTGCGGTCACCTCCTCGATCGGGCAGGGCGTCCAGGGCGACTGCGCACCGTCAGCGGTCTTGCGCGCCTTGAGCACGGTGTGGCTGGCGGGAATCGAGCCCATGTCGAAGATCTGCGTCCAGCGGTAGCTGAACCAGCCGTTGCGGATCACCATGACGTGTTTTCCGTGCGCGAACTGGCGCGCGACGGACTCCATGCCGAAGGTGCCACTGCCGGGCACCAGCACCGCCGAGTGCGCGCCATAGACCTGCTTGAGCATGGCCGAGATGTCGGTCATCACACCCTGGAAGCGCCGCGACATGTGGTTGAGCGCGCGGTCGGTGTAGACCACCGAAAATTCCAGCAGTCCGTCGGGGTCGATGTGGGGCAGCAGTCCGGGCATGAGGGTGTCTCCGTCAACAGGTGTGCCGGCCAGATTAGCACAGCACCCAGCACTTTCATCGCAGGGCCGCCCCAAGATGAAAGTAGCCCCTTGGGGGCAGCGACCCGCGTGGCGGCGGAGCGTGGGGCGGATGTTCAGTGCCGGCCGTGCGGTGTCTCCAGGCTCTGCAACCGGCTTTCGCGCAGGCGGCTGGGCGCCAGCGCGCCGGCCGAGTCGAGGATGGGATAGGCGATCGAACAGATGTGCGAGTTGATGCGCTTGAGGTCGCTGATCAGGTCAATGTGCAGCGAGCTGCTTTCCATGCTGGGGGCCGCGCGTTCGGTCAGGCGCTCAAGGTGGCTGCTGGCGTATTCGCGCTCCATCTCGCGAAAGCGCACCTTTTCTTCCAGCAGGCGCTGCGCGTCCCGCACGTCGCCGTCAAGGAAGACGCTCATGCCCAGGCGCAGGTTGTCCAGCAGCCGCGCGTGCATCGCGCTGATCTCGGTCATGCCGGCTTCGGAGAACTCGCGGCCCTTGCGGATCTTCTTGTCCTCGATGTCCAGCAGCACGCGCTCGACGGTGTCGCCGATCTGCTCCATGTTGATGGTGAAGCTGATGATGTCGGTCCAGCGCCGGCCTTCCTTCTCGTTGAGCTGCTCGCGCGAGATCTTGGTCAGGTAGTACTTGATGGCCGAATACAGGTCGTCCACCGTGTCGTCCATCTTGCGCAGGTCCTGCGACAGCTGCAGGTCGTTGGTCCGGATGACCGTCATCACGCCACGCAGCATGGTTTCCACCACATCGGCCTGGTGCAGGGCCTCGCGCGCCGCACACGAGATCGCCAGCGATGGCGTGGCCAGGGCGGAGGGGTCGAGGTGATTGGGGCGTTCGAGCGCGCTGCCGGCTTTCTGCAGCGGCAGCAGCTTCTCCACCCAGTGGGCCACGGTGCCGGTCAGGCCGATGAAGACCAGGCCGACCATCAGGTTGAAGCACAGGTGGAACAGCACGGTCTGCGCCGCCGGGTCCGGTACCCAGGGCGGCACCCAGCGCAGCCAGAACGGAATGAGCGCCGGCGCGATGGCCACGCCCATCAGCTTGAAAAGCAGGTTGCCCAGCGGCACCTGGCGCGTGGCGCGGTTGGCTTTGGCCGTGGTCAGCACCGCCAGCAGGCCGCTGCCCAGGTTGGCTCCCAGCACCAGGCCCAGCGCCACGTCGATGCCCACCACATTGATGGCCAGCGTCGCGGTCAGCAGCACCACGGCCAGGCTGGAGTACGACAGCACTGCCAGCGTGGCGCCGACCAGGATCTCCAGCATGCGGTCGCTGGTCAGCGATTCCAGCATCAGCTGCACCGCGGGGTTGGCGGTCAGCACGTGCGTGGCCTGGCTCACCAGCTGCAGGGCCAGCAGCATCAGGCCCAGGCCGATCAGCACGCGCCCCACGTCACCGACCTGGGTGCCCTGGCGCAGGATGAACAGCGTAACGCCCACAAAGATGAACAGCGGCGAGAGCCATGACAGGTCGAAGGAGAACACCACCGCCATCACGCTGGTGCCGATGTCGGCGCCCAGCATCACGGCCAGGGCCGCGGGCAGGGTGATCAGGCCGCGGCCGACGAAGGACGCGGTGATGAGGGCGGTGGCGGTGCTGGACTGCACCAGGGCGGTGACGCCCAGTCCCGACAGCGCCGCGGTGAGGCGGTTGCCCATGCTGGCCGCCAGCACCTGGCGCAGCTTGCTGCCCAGCACGCGCAGCACGCCGGTGCGCACCAGGTGGGTCCCCCAGACCAGCAGCGCGATGGCGGCCAGCAGATTCAGCAGGTGTTTCATGTCCGGGAAAACTATACCCGGAGTGCCATCGGTTTAACGGCTCTTCTTCACCCGCAGGATTTCGTCGAGGATCAGTGCGACCGCGCCGACAGTGATACCCGCATCGGCCAGGTTGAACGCCGGGAAATGGCCGCCGGGGAACAGGCCCGACAGGAAGGACCAGTGGAAATCCAACATGTCGACCACGTAGCCGTGCAGCACGCGATCCACCACGTTGCCGATGGCGCCGCCCAGGATGCAGGACAGAGCGAAGGCGAACAGCTTCTGTCCGGGGTGAGAGCGCAACATCCACACAATGAATACGGCCGCCGCGATGCCGATGCCGGTGAACAGCCAGCGCTGCCAGCCGCCAGCGGACGCCAGGAACGAGAAGGCCGCGCCGGTGTTGTGCACCCGCACGATGTTGAAGAAGCTGGTGACGTAGGTGCTGTCGCCCAGCTGGTAGTAGCCCAGGATCAGGGTCTTGGTGAACTGGTCCAGCAGGAAGACAACAGCGGCCAGACCGAGCCATGGCCAGAGGCTTGCCTTGGTTTTGGCCATCAGGCGATGCTCCTCGTTTCACCAGTGCCGGTGCCGGCTGCTTCGGCCAGGTTGCCCACGCAGCGGCCGCACAGCGTGGGGTGCTCGGCGTGTGCGCCCACATCGTCGGCGTAGTGCCAGCAGCGCTCGCATTTGGTGGCGGTGCTGGGGGTCACGGTCACCGCCAGTTCGGCGCCGTCCACCACGGTCACGGCCGAGGTGATGGTCACGAACTTCAGGTCCGCGCCCAGCGCGCGCAGCAGGGCCGCATCGTCCGCACCGGCGGTGATGGTCAGCGTCGCCTGCAGCGACGCGCCCACCTTGCCTTCGGTGCGCAGGTCTTCGATCGCCTTGTTGGCCACGTCGCGGATCTCGCGGATGCGGGCCCACTTGGCCAGCAGCGCTTCGTTGGCTGAGGGCAGGGCGCTGAAGGTCTCGAAGAAGATCGAGCCCTGCGTCGAGTCCTTGGCGAACACGGCCCAGGCTTCTTCGGCGGTGAAGCTGAGGATGGGCGCCATCCAGCGCAGCATGGCGTGCGTGATCTGGTGCAGGGCGGTCTGGGCCGAGCGGCGCGCCAGGCTCTTGGGGGCGGTGGTGTAGAGCCGGTCCTTGAGCACGTCGAGGTAGAACGCACCCAGGTCTTCCGAGCAATAGACCTGCAGCTTGGCGACCACGGGGTGGAACTCGTAGACGTCGAAGTGCTTCAGGATCTCGGCCTGCAGTTCGCTGGCGCGGGCCAGCGCGTAGCGGTCGATCTCCAGCATCTGGTCCAGCGGCACGGCGTCGGTGGTCGGGTCGAAATCGACCGTGTTGGCCATCAGGAAGCGCAGCGTGTTGCGGATGCGGCGGTACGCGTCCACCACGCGGGCCAGGATCTTGTCGTCGATGTTCAGGTCGCCAGAGTAGTCGGTCGCACCCACCCACAGGCGCACGATCTCGGCCCCCAGCTTGGTGGTCACCGACTGCGGCTCCACCGTGTTGCCCAGCGACTTGCTCATCTTGCGGCCCTGGCCGTCGGTGGCGAAACCGTGGGTCAGCAGGCCACGATAGGGCGCGCGGTCGTAGATGGCGCAGCCCAGCAGCAGCGAGCTGTGGAACCAGCCGCGGTGCTGGTCGTGGCCTTCCAGGTACAGGTCGGCCTCGGGGCCTTGCGCGTGGCTGGCGCCGTTCGGGTAGGCCTTGGCGTGGCTGCCGCGCAGCACGTGCCAGAAGGTCGAGCCCGAGTCGAACCAGACTTCGAGGATGTCGGTGCTCTTGGTGTACTGCGGCGCATCGGCGCCCAGGATGTCCTCGGCCGTCACGCGGCTCCAGGCCTCGATACCGCCCTTCTCGACGATGTCGGCCGCCTGGTCGAGGATGGCCATGGTGTTGGGGTGCAGTTCGCCCGAATCCTTGTGCAGGAAGAAGGGCACCGGCACGCCCCACGACCGCTGGCGCGAGATGCACCAGTCGGGCCGGTTGGCGATCATGTCGCGCAGGCGGGCCTTGCCATTCTCGGGGTAGAAGCTGGTGTGGTCGATCGCGTCCAGGGCCAGCTGGCGCAGCGTCTTGGGCGCCTTGTCCTTGGTGAACACGCCTTCGCCCTCGTCCATGCGCACGAACCACTGGGCGGCGGCGCGGTAGATGACGGGCGTCTTGTGGCGCCAGCAGTGCGGGTAGCTGTGGGTGATGGCCTGCGTGGCCATCAGGCGGCCGTGCTCGCGCAGGGTCTCGATGATGACCGGGCAGGCCTTCCAGATGTGCTGGCCGCCGAACAGCGGCAGTTCTTCTGCGTAGACGCCGTTGCCCAGCACCGGGTTGAGGATCTGGTCGTAGCGCAGGCCGTGCGCGACACAGCTGTTGAAGTCGTCCACGCCGTAGGCAGGGGCCGAGTGCACGATGCCGGTGCCGTCGCCGTCGCTGACGTAGTCGGCCAGGTACAGCGGCGAGAGGCGCTTGTAGCTGTATTCGTTGCCTGGGACGTTGATGTCATCCGGCAGGTCATACAGCGGGTGACGGAACACCTGGCCGCGCAGGGCTTCACCCTGGGCCGTGGCCAGCACGTTGCCGCTCAGGCCGAAGCGCTCCAGGCACTTCTCGACCAGGCTGGCGCCCAGCAGCAGCACGCCTTTGGGTGTGTCGACCAGGGCGTACTCCAGCTCGGGGTGGGCGTTCAGGGCCTGGTTGGCCGGGATGGTCCAGGCGGTGGTGGTCCAGATGACGGCAAAGGCCTGCTTGCCGTCAGGCAGGGCGCTCAGGCCGAAGGCTTGGGCCAGACCGGCGGCGTCGTTGGACTCGAAAGCCACGTCCAGCGTGTCGCTCTTCTTGTCGGCGTATTCGATCTCGAATTCGGCCAGCGATGACCCGCAGTCGAAGCACCAGTAGACCGGCTTGAGGCCCCGGTAGACGAAGCCGCGCTCGATCACGCGCTTGAAGGCGCGGATCTGGCCGGCCTCGTTGGCCGGGTCCATGGTGCGGTAGGGGCGCTCCCAGTCGCCCAGCACACCCAGGCGCTTGAAGTCCTCGCGCTGCTGGTTGATCTGCTCGGTGGCGTAGGCACGGCTCTTGGCCTGCATGTCGTCGCGGCTGAGGTTGCGGCCGTGCAGCTTCTCGATGGCGTTCTCGATCGGCAGGCCGTGGCAGTCCCAGCCGGGGATGTACTGCGCGTCGAAGCCGGCCAGTTGGCGGCTCTTGACGATCATGTCCTTGAGCACCTTGTTCAGCGCATGGCCGATGTGCAGCTTGCCGTTGGCGTAGGGCGGGCCGTCGTGCAGCACGAACAGCGGCGCGCCCTGGCGGGCGTCGCGCAGGCGTTTGTACAGGCCGCCGCTGTTCCAGTCGGCCACCCAGCCCGGCTCGCGCTTGGGCAGGTCGCCGCGCATCGGGAAGGCGGTGTCGGGCATGTTCAGCGTGGCGCGGTAGGCGCCGCCGCTGGCGTTCTCGTTCTTTTCAGCCATGGTGTTCGGCTTTCGGTGGTGGGGCTTGCAGGCTCGGTGGGCGGCGCGGTGGCCGCAGGGGGTGGGGCAGGGCGCCCCGAGCCTGTGCAGGGGCGGCGACCGGACGGCGGTCAGCCTTGAATTCGGTCGCGCGTGGTCTGGCGGCGCGTCTGGGCGTGCAGCGAGGCAAAAAACGTGCGAGCGTCGTCGCAGTCCTTGGCGATCCCTTGGGTCAGGGCGTCCAGGCTGTCGTATTTCAGCTCGTCGTGCAGTTTGTGCAGCAGTTCCACCCGGATGATTTTACCGTAGGCCTCTCCGCCGGGCAGGGCGGCCGAGAGCCCGTCGGGCCAGTCCAGGCAATGGGTTTCCAGCAGCACGCGGCCGCCGTTGACGTCGTTCGGGTCCAGCGAGGGGCGCACGCCCAGGTTGGCCACGCCCGCGAGGGGCTCTCCGGGCGGCGTGAGGCCGTGCACATGGACCGCGAAGATGCCGCTGGCGGCGGGTTTCCAGTGCGAGAAGCGCAGGTTCAGCGTGCGGAAGCCGTCGCTGCGCCCAGGGGCCGACTCGGCCAGCTGGCGGCCCAGCTTGCGCCCATGGACCACGTGGCCGCTGATGGCGTAGGGCCGGCCCAGCAGGGCGGCGGTGCGCTCCATGTCGCCGGCCGCCAGGGCCTCGCGCACCGCCGAACTGCTGACACGGGTGCCGTGCACCTCGTAGCTCTGCATGCGCGCCACATCGAAACCCATGGCCGACCCGGCGGCGTCGAGGAGGCGATAGTCACCGGCCCGCTGGGCACCGAAGCGGAAATCGTCGCCCACCAGCACGTACTTGACCCCCAGCGCGTGCACCAGGATGTCCTCGATGAAGGCCTGTGGCGGCAGCGAAGCCAGGCGCTGGTTGAACGGCAGCACCACGCACTGGTCCACGCCGCAGCGTTCCAGTTCTTCCAGCTTGTCGCGCAGGGTGGCGATGCGGGCGGGCGCCAGCTCGGGTTTGCGGTGCACCGCGGCGAAGAAGTCGCGCGGGTGGGGCTCGAAGGTCATCGCGCAGGTGGGCACGCCCCGGTGGCGCGCCTCGTTCTGCAGCAGCGCCAGCATGGCCTGGTGGCCACGGTGCACACCGTCGAAGTTGCCGATGGTGAGCGCACAACCCTGGGTCGCGGGGAGGGGGCGGTTCCAGAGGCCGCGGAGGATTTTCATGAGGGATTGCGCGGGGTTCGCGAGGGCGTCACAAAAGCACGCTATATTGACACAGCCCCGCGGGCACCGGCCTGTGGGCGCACCAGCCGCAGGTGACGGTGCGGCTGGCCTCTTCAGTTTCCGTTGAAGGAGCCAGGTCTTGAAGGTCTTGAAGCTGTCTGCCCAGGGGCTGCCGCAATCGTGGATCAGCCTGGAGGAAGCCGTGCTGCACTACGCCGCGGACGAGGTGCGCTGGGAAATGGGCGCCGAGGTCGCGGTGTTCCATGGCGGGCACAACGCGGTCACCGGGCGCCAGTCGATCATCACTGTCAACTCGATCATCGGCACCAAGGGTGTTCCCAACATCAACCCCTTCGAGCTGCGGCCCACCCTGACCAATGCCAAGCTGTTCGCCCGCGACCGCTGCCTCTGCGGCTACTGTGGCCACCAGTTCCACGAGGACGAACTGACGCGCGAGCACATCCTGCCCATGGCCCAGAACGGCCGCGACATCTGGATGAACGTGGTCACGGCCTGCAGGTCCTGCAACCACCGCAAGGGCAACCGCACCCCCGAGCAGGCGAACATGCCGCTGCTGTACGCCCCCTACGTGCCCAGCCTCTGGGAAGACTTCATCCTGCGCAACCGCCGCATCCTGGCGGACCAGATGGAGTTCCTGATGTCGCACCTGCCCAAGACCTCCAGGTTGCATGCCTGAATGAAAAAGCCCCGCTTGGCGGGGCTTTTGGTGAGGCGTCCGAGGCGATCAGGCGAACACACCCGCCGAATCCTCCATCCGCGCCGACACCTCGCCCAGGTGGTGCAAGGTGTCGCCGTAGGTCATTTCCAGCTGCGTGAGTTTCTTGAAGTAGTGGCTGACGATGTACTCGTCGGTCACGCCGATGCCGCCGTGCAGCTGCACCGCCTGCTGGCCCACATAGCGCATCGATTGCCCCAGCTGCACCTTGGCGCGCGAGAGCGCGCGGCGGCGTTCGTCCGCCGAGGCATTGAGCTTGAGGCTGGCGTAGTAGCTCATCGAACGCGCCAGCTCCAGCTGCATCTTCATGTCGGCCATGCGGTGGCGCAGGGCCTGGAAGGTGCCGATGGCGACGCCGAACTGTTTGCGTGTGTTCAGGTACTCGGCCGTCACGGCCACCGTCTTGTCCATCACGCCCACCGCCTCGGCGCAGACGCAGGCGATGCCGATGTCCACCGCGTGTTCCAGCGCGGCCAGGCCATCCGCCGTGACCAGCGTGGCCGCGGCGTTCTGCAAGCTCACCTCGGCCGCACGGCCGCCATCCTGGGTGCCATACCCTTGAGTGGACACGCCATCGGCGTTGCGCTCGACCAGGAAGAGTGCGATCTGGCCGTTGGCCATGGCCGGCACGAGGAAGGCGTCGGCGTGGTCGCCCGCGGGCACCACGCTTTTGGTGCCGCTGAGGGTCCAGCCGCTGCCCGCCTGCGCGGCGGTGGTCTTGCAGAGGTCGAGCTGGTAGCGCGCACCGCGCTCCTGCTGCGCCAGCACCACCAGGGCCTCGCCCGCTGCGATCTTCGGCAGCCAGGCCGCCTTCACCTCGGCGCCACCGTAGGCGCCGATCACGCCGCTGGTGACCAAGGTCTGCGCCAACGGTTCAAGCACGATGCCGCGGCCCAGCTCCTCCATAACCACCATGCCTTCGACCGGTCCCATGCCCAGGCCTCCGTCGGCTTCGCTGATGTACAGGCCGCCCAGCCCGAGTTCGGCCAGTTCGCTGTAGGCCGCGCGGTCAAAGCCGCCGGCCTTCACGATGGCCCGCCGGCGCTCGAAGTCGTAGCCCTTGTCCACCCACTTGCGAACCGCGTCGCGCAACTGTTCCTGGTCGTCGCTGAAATCGAAATCCATGTCTGTCTCCTTAGCCGAGGACCGTCTGGGCGACGATGTTGCGCTGCACTTCGTTGGAGCCACCATAGATGGTGGTCTTGCGCATGTTGAAGTAGGTCGACGCGAGCGGTGCGTTGGCCACCACCCCGCCCGGGAAGTTGCCCTGCCAGCCGGCCTCCATGGCTTCCTCGATGAAGGGCAGGCTGAACGGGCCGGCGGCCAGCATCATCAGCTCCGCGTAGCGCTGCTGGATCTCGCTGCCCTTGATCTTGAGCAGGCCGGCGATGTCCAGCGACTGCTTGCCCGATTTCTCGGCCGACAGCACGCGCAGCACCAGCATCTCCAGCGCCACGATGTCCACTTCCAGCAGCGCAATCTGGTCGCGGAAGCGCAGGTCGTCCCACATGCCTTCGGCTTTGGCGATGCGTTTGAGGCGTTCCAGCTCGCGTTTGGCGCGGTTGACGTCGGCGATGTTGGTGCGTTCGTGCGAGAGCAGGTGCTTGGCGTAGGTCCAGCCCTTGTTCTCTTCGCCGATCAGGTTCTCCACCGGCACCTTGACGTTGTCGAAGAAGACCTCGTTGACCTCGCACTCACCGTCCAGCAGCTTGATCGGGCGCACCGTCACGCCGGGCGACTTCATGTCCACCAGCAGGAAACTGATGCCGGTCTGCGGTTTGCCTTCGGTGCTGGTGCGCACGAGGCAGAAGATCCACTCGCCGTATTGGCCCAGCGTGGTCCAGGTCTTCTGGCCGTTGACTAGGTAGTGGTCACCCTGGCGCTCGGCGCGGGTCTTGACCGAGGCCAGGTCCGAGCCCGAGCCGGGTTCGCTGTAGCCCTGGCTCCACCACACTTCACCGCTGGCAATGCCGGGCAGGAAACGTTCCTGCTGTTCCTTGTTGCCGAACGCCATGATCACCGGCGCCACCATCACCGGGCCGAAGGGCACGATGCGCGGCGCGCCGGCCAGGGCGCATTCTTCTTCGAACAGGTGCTTCTGCACGGCGGTCCAGCCCGGGCCGCCGAACTCCTTGGGCCAGCCGTAGCCCAGCCAGCCCTTCTTGCCGAGGATCTTGGCCCAGCGCTGCATGTCGTCGCGCGAGAGGCGCAGCGCGTTGTGGACCTTGTGGGCGATGTCGGCGGGCAGGTTGTCCTTGACCCAGCCGCGAATCTCGTCGCGGAACGCCAGCTCTTGCGGCGTGAATGCCAAATCCATGCTTGTCTCCGTGGTCGGGTGATCGGTGGTCGCCGGGGGCGGCGGCCCGATCCACGAAGTTTCGCACGACCGTTCGTTTTATGGCTGTCCGGGCTGCGACAAACCCAGCTGGTCCCGAAGGTCGGCCAGCTGGGCCTGGAGGGTCGCCACCGTGGCTTCCAGAGTGGCGACGCGCTCCACCAGGGCACTGTCGCCGGGTGAGCTTTCGGGTACCGCCGGGGCCGACATGTCCACCGGGCCACACAGCAGGTGCGTCCAGCGTTGCTCGCGGGCACCGGGCGCGCGCGGCAGCTTGACGACCAGCGGGCCACCCTTCTCGTCGCTGCGGTCCTGCATTTCTTCCAGGAAGCCCTCCACCGAGGCGATGTCAAGAAACTTGTACCAGCGGTCGGCGTTGATGCGCAGTTCGCCCGCCGTCTGCGGGCCGCGCAGCATCAGCAGGCCCAGCAAGGTGGCCGACTGGTCTGGCACGCCGGCCGCGCGCGGGAAGTTGTGTTCATAGCGCGGCACGCGCGAGCCGCTGGACTCGATGACCATGCTGTAGTCGCGCAGCACATCGATGGCGTCGCTGATCTGGGCCTCGCTGAGGCTCATCACCGGTTCCCGTGCGGTCTTCTGGTTGCAGCCGCCGTGCAGGCTGTTGAGCGAGAGCGGGTAGCTGTCGGGCACGGTGCGGGCCTTTTCCATCAGGGTGGCCAATACGCGGGCTTCGACTGGCGACAGGGGGCGGGTGCGGAAATCGTGGTTCATTACACTTGGCGGCCCCAGCGGGCGCTGAATCGGTCGGTACATCGGGTCGTGAACAAGAACATCGTCATTCTCATCTCAGGCAGCGGCTCCAACATGGCCGCCATCGTCCAGGCGGCCCAAAAGGGCCGCTGGCGTGAGCGCTTTGGTGCCCAGGTGGCGGCCGTCATCAGCAACAAGGCCGAGGCCGGTGGGCTGGCCTGGGCCCGCGAACACCACATCCCGACGGCCAGTTTCGACCACAAGGCCTACGCCTCGCGCGAGGCCTTCGATGCGGCCCTGATGACCGAAATCGACCGCCACCAGCCGGCGCTGGTGGTGCTGGCTGGCTTCATGCGCATCCTCACGCCCGGTTTTGTGCAGCACTATGACGGCCGGCTGGTCAACATCCACCCCAGCCTGCTGCCGGCTTTCCCTGGCCTGCACACCCACCAGCGCGCCATCGACGCCGGCTGCCGGTTCGGCGGCTGCACCGTGCACCGCGTGACGGCCGAGCTGGACCACGGTGAGTACCTGGACCAGGCGGTGGTGCCCATCCTGCCGGGCGACACCGCCCAGACCCTCGCCGCCCGCGTGCTCACGCAGGAACACCTGATCTATCCGCGGGTGGTCGAGCGACTGATCAGCTGATCACATCGACTTGTGGAACACCAGGCCTGCGTGCTCGCGCATGGCGTGGAACCTGATCTTGGGCCAGTTGGCCTCGACCGCGCGCAGCGTTGCCATGTGGTCCAGCAGCACGGTGGGGGCATCCACGGCGTCCAGCGCCACGCGGTGGGCGTTGGCGTCCATGAAGCGCTTGAGCTCCTGTTCGCCGCCGTCCTCGGGTGCACAGGTCACCCAGCGCGCGACGTTGTAGTTGCTGCCCATGATGCGCGCCTTGACGCCGTACTCGTGCTCCAGCCGGTGGGCCACCACCTCGAACTGCAACTGACCGACCGCGCCGAGCAGCAGCACCGTGCCGGCGATGGGGCGGAACACCTGGATCGCACCTTCTTCACCCAGCTGGGTCAGGCCGGCGCGCAGCTGCTTGGTTTTGAGCGGGTCGGCCACTTCCACGCTGCGGATGATTTCCGGCGCAAAGAAGGGCAGGCCGGTGAACTGCAGGGCTTCGCCTTCGGTCAGCGTGTCGCCCAGCTGCAGCACGCCGTGGTTGGGGATACCGATGATGTCACCGGCAAAGGCTTCGTCCAGCAGTTCGCGGCGTTGGCTCAGGAAGCTCACCACAGTGTTCGGGCGCAGTTCCTTGCCGCTGCGCACCACCTTCAGGCGCATGCCGCGCTCGAAGTGGCCGCTGGCGCAGCGCACGAAGGCGATGCGGTCGCGGTGCGCCGGGTCCATGTTGGCCTGGATCTTGAAGACCACGCCGCTGAACTTGGGCTCGGTAGGCTCCACCGTGCGCTGTATGGCGGCTTTGGCGCCCGGAGACGGCGCCAGGTCGACCAATGCGTCCAGCACCTCGCGCACGCCGAAGTTGTTGACGGCCGAGCCGAACAGCATGGGCGTCTGATGACCGTCGAGAAAGGCCTGCTTGTCGAAGGCGGGTGAGGCGCCCTCGACCAGCTCCAGTTCGTCCTTGGCGGTGCTCCACTCCATGCCGAAGCGGCGGGCGCTCTCGACGTTGTCCAGGCCGGCCAGCACTTCCTCGTCGCCACCACGGCGGTCTTCACCGGCGGCGAACACGCGCATCTGGTCTTCGCGGCGGTCGTACACGCCGCGGAAGGTCTTACCCATGCCCACCGGCCAGGTGAAGGGCACCACGGTCATGCCCAGCTCGCGTTCGATCTCATCCATCAGGTCCAGCGGGGCCTTGACCTCGCGGTCCATCTTGTTGACGAAGGTGAGGATGGGCGTGTTACGCGCACGGCAGACCTGCAGCAGGCGCCGGGTCTGCGGTTCCACGCCGTTGCCGGCGTCGATCACCATCAGCGCCGCGTCCACCGCGGTGAGCACGCGGTAGGTGTCTTCCGAGAAGTCCTGGTGGCCCGGGGTGTCCAGCAGGTTGATGACGCAATCGCGGTATTCCATCTGCATGACGGACGATGCGACGGAAATGCCGCGCTGCTTTTCGATCTCCATCCAGTCGGAGGTGGCGTGGCGTGCGGCCTTGCGCGCCTTGACCGAACCGGCGATGTTGATGGCGCCCGAGAACAGCAGCAGCTTCTCGGTCAGGGTGGTCTTACCCGCGTCGGGGTGCGAAATGATGGCGAAGGTGCGGCGGCGCTGCACCTGTTGGGCGATGTCGGACATAACCCTCGATTATCCCCGGTGGGACAATACTGGCCATGCACCCGAAAGCCCTTCTGGACGAAAGCGCCAGCCTGATCGAGAAAGTCTTCAAGTTCGACTACCCGGCCGATGCCGTCGTCGCGCGCCATTTCCGCGAGAACAGGTCGCTCGGTCCGCGTGAGCGGGCCACACTCTCGGACACCGTGTTTGCCGTGTTGCGCGAACGTCTGAAGTTCGAGTGGCTGGCCCGTTCCGGCAGCGGGTCCAAATGGCGGCGGCTGGCCATTCTGGGGTTTCCCGGGGAGCACGACTATCTCAAGAGCGCGCTGACGGATGCGGAGAAGGAATGGTGGAACGCCTGCGGGAAAGTGGGCGATGCGCAGTTGCTGGCTCCGCATCGCCACAACTTGCCCGAGTGGCTGGCGCAGGCGCTTCGAGAGCAGTTGGGCGACGAGTTCGATGCCCTGGCCGCAAGCCTGCTGCGTCCGGCACCGCTGGACCTGCGGGTGAATGCGCTCAAACAAAAGCGCGACGCTGCATTGGCGGGTGTGCGCAGTGCCGGATGGCCTGCCGAGCCGACGCCGTATTCACCGCTGGGCATTCGGCTGGAGGGCAAGCCCAATCTGGCCAAGCTGCCTCTGTTCACTGCGGGCGAGGTGGAGGTGCAAGACGAGGGTTCGCAGCTTCTGGCCCTGTTGCTCGGGGCCAAGCGCGGGGAGATGGTGGCCGACTTCTGCGCTGGCGCAGGGGGCAAGACGCTGGCGATCGGGGCGTCCATGAAGAACACCGGCCGCCTCTATGCCTTTGATACCTCGGCCCACCGACTTGATGCCATCAAGCCCCGGCTGGCGCGCAGCGGTCTGTCGAACGTGCACCCGGTGGCGATTGCCCACGAACGTGACGAACGCATCAAGCGGCTGGCCGGGAAAATGGACCGGGTGCTGGTCGACGCACCGTGTTCCGGGCTGGGGACGTTGCGCCGCAGCCCGGATCTGAAGTGGCGCCAGACGACCGAGACCGTGGCGGCGCAGGCGGATCTCCAGCAGCGCATTCTGCTCAGCGCGGCCCGTCTGCTCAAACCCGGTGGGCGGCTGGTCTACGCGACCTGCAGCCTGCTGCTTCAGGAGAACGAAGCCGTGGCGAGGGCCTTCGGGTTGGCGCATCCCGAATTCGAGCCTCTGTCGGTGGCCGATCTGCTCGCCGTGGCCCAGGTCGGAGAGGCCGCGTCCCTGTGCAGTCCGGATGGGCTGCACATGAGGTTGTGGCCGCACCGGCACGGCACGGACGGCTTCTTCGCCGCCGCATGGCAGAAAAAAGGCTGACACGACCGCGTTGATTTCATATTGTGGTGTGCGGCTTGGGGAATTTCACCCCCACCAGTAAAATTGAAGGCTATCCCGCCAGGCGCCCGCAGCGGGATCTTCATGTTGTTACGCCGGGCGCGCACATAGGAAATCAATGTTTTCTTCCGATTACGGCCTCCTGTCCTATCTCTGGGACGGGCTGATTCAGTTTCTGGCCGACGGCCTTACCCAGGCCACCTGGTGGCAAGCCATCATCGCGGCGCTGGTGATGACGCACATCACCATCGCCAGTGTCACGATCTACCTGCACCGCCACTCGGCGCACCGCTCGCTGGACCTGCACCCGATCGCCTCCCACTTCTTCCGCTTCTGGCTGTGGATGACCACGGGTATGGTCACCAAGGAGTGGACCGCGATCCACCGCAAGCATCACGCGAAATGTGAACACGAGGGCGATCCGCACAGCCCGGTTGTGTTCGGCATCAAGAAGGTGTTTTTCGAAGGCAGCGAGCTGTACCGTGCCGAGGCCAAGAACCAGGAGACCCTGGCCCGCTATGGCCACAACACCCCGGACGACTGGATCGAGCGAAACCTCTACACGGGTCGCTCGCGGCTGGGCGTGAGCCTGATGCTGATCATCGATGTGGCACTTTTCGGTGCACTCGGGCTGACGGTGTGGGCGATCCAGATGGCGTGGATCCCCATCACTGCCGCCGGCATCATCAACGGCATTGGTCACTGGTGGGGCTATCGCAACTTCGAGGCGGCGGATGCCAGCACCAACGTGTCGCCCTGGGGCATCATCATTGGTGGTGAGGAGTTGCACAACAACCATCACACCTACCCGACGTCCGCCAAGCTCTCGGTCAAGCCCTACGAGTTCGACATCGGCTGGATGTACATCACCATCCTGAAGACTTTCGGGCTGGCCTCGGTGAAGAAGCTGCCGCCCAAGATGGCCTTCGGTGCCGTCAAGCCGGTGGCGGATGAAAAGACCCTGGAAGCGATCATCGCCAACCGCTATGAGGTCATGGCCGGCTATGCCCGCGAACTGCGTGTGGCCTGCCAGCGCGAGGTCGAGGCACTCAAGAGCCGCAGTGGCGATGTGTCCGCGCTCGAAGCGGCCCGCCGCTGGCTGCACCGAGATGAAGACAAGGTGCCGGCGGCGGTGAAGCCCCAGCTGGCACAGGCCCGTGCCGAGCACCCTGTGCTGGACAAGATGGTCACCATGCGGGAAGAGCTGCGCTCGCTCTGGACCGGTACGAACGCCACACGTGAACAGCTGGCCGCCGACCTGCAGGCCTGGTGCCGCCGTGCCGAAGAGAGCGGCATCGCCGCCCTGCGCGATTTTTCGATCCAGCTGCGCTCCGCGCGCGCCTGACGGAATCGAGCGGCCCGTGCCACGACGTGGCGCGGGCAACAAAAAAGCCGCTGTGGAAACAGCGGCTTTTTTGTTGGGTCGAACCGGAATCAGGGCCGAATCACTTCAGCTTGATTTCCTTGTAGTCCACATGCTTGCGAGCCTTGGGATCAAATTTCTTGATCAGCATCTTCTCGGGCGTGGTCTTCTTGTTCTTGGTGGTGGTGTAGAAGTGGCCGGTTCCAGCAGTGGATTCCAGCTTGATCTTCTCGCGTGCGCCTTTGGTTGCCATGTCGTGACTCCTTAAGCCTGGCCACGTGCGCGCAGGTCGGCGAGCACAGCGTCGATACCGTTCTTGTCGATCAGGCGCAGGGCAGCGCCCGACACGCGCAGACGAACCCAGCGGTTCTCGCTCTCGACCCAGAAACGGCGGTATTGCAGGTTCGGCAGGAACCGGCGCTTGGTTTTGTTGTTGGCGTGGGAAACGTTGTTCCCGACCATGGGCTTCTTGCCCGTGACGTCGCAGACGCGTGCCATGAGGACACTCCGATACTTCTATACAGCTGCCGCAGCGGGTCGGCCGATCTGATGCGTCAGAAACGACCGACTGGCGGTTGAGCCTCACCTCGCCAGGAAAGGGTGGCGGTAACCCGGGAAATTGCCTCAAACCAAGTCAAACAGGCTCGGTCCACTCAGCAAAGCCGCACATTATAGACCGACCGATGGATGGCGGTCCACCGTCAGTCGGCTTGCGGGGGCGAGGTCTGGTGTTTCAGGCCGGGTTCTGTTCCAGGAAGCGCTGCGCGTCCAGCGCCGCCATGCACCCGGTGCCCGCGCTGGTGATGGCCTGCCGATAGACGTGGTCCTGCACGTCACCCGCAGCGAACACCCCGGGGACGCTGGTCATTGTGGCCATGCCGTTGTTGCCCGACTGGGTGACGAGGTAACCATCCTTCATGGCCAGCTGGCCTTGGAAGATCCCGGTGTTCGGGCTGTGTCCGATGGCAATGAAGCACCCCTTGACGGCCACATCCTGGGTGCTTCCGTCCTTCACGTTCTTCAGCCGCACCCCGGTCACGCCGCTGGCATCGCCTAGCACCTCGTCAAGCACGCTGTGCAGCTTGAGCTCAATCTTGCCTTCCTTCACCTTGTCCATCAGCTTGTCGATCATGATGGCCTCGGCCCGGAAGCTGTCGCGCCGGTGCACCAGAGTGACCTTGCTGGCGATGTTGGACAGGTACAGCGCTTCTTCGACAGCGGTGTTTCCGCCGCCGACCACGGCCACCTCCTGGCCACGGTAGAAGAAGCCGTCGCAGGTGGCGCAGGCACTCACCCCTTTGCCCATGAAGGTCTCTTCGGAGGGTAGGCCCAGGTAACGGGCCGATGCGCCGGTGGCGATGATCAGTGTGTCGCAGCTGTATTGGCCACTGTCACCCGTGAGGACGAACGGACGCTTGGACAGGTCCACAGCGTTGATGTGATCGAACACGATCTCGGTCTTGAAGCGCTCGGCGTGCTCCAGGAAGCGCTGCATCAGATCCGGCCCTTGCACCCCGTGCACGTCCGCGGGCCAGTTGTCCACCTCGGTGGTGGTCATGAGCTGACCGCCTTGCGCAATGCCGGTGACCAGCACAGGGGCCAGGTTGGCGCGGGCGGCATAGACCGCCGCCGTATATCCGGCAGGGCCGGATCCCAGAATAAGAACTTTCGTATGCTTCATTTCGGAGGCCCATCGATCTTCAGGGCAAGTGGTTTAGAGTCGGTGGGTGTGCTCAGAGTCGTGATGTCCGGTGGTCACATCGCCGCGCTGAGGATTGATCGGCATTGTATGAAACGCGCCTTGGGCGCATTCGACACAAAGGTTTTAGACATGGCCATCCTGTCCAATCTGGATCTGATCCGTCGGGTTCCCCTGTTTTCGACGCTCACGCAGGCCCAGGCCGAATCTGTCGCCGAAGCCGTGGTCAAGCGGCGCTACAAGCGCGGAGAGGTGATCGTGGAGCAGGGCAAGAAATCGAACTTCCTCGCCATCGTGCTCACCGGGCGTGCCCGGGTGGTCACCACCGATTCAAGGGGGCGGGAGGTGATCCTGGCAACCATGAACCCGGGCGACTACGTGGGCGAGATGAGCCTGATCGACAACCAGCCCCATTCGGCCACGGTGCGCGCCGAAGTGCAGACCGATGTGCTGATTCTGGGGCGGGTGGAGTTCGCACGCTGCCTGCCTGAGAACACGTCGATGGCCTATGCGGTCATGAAGGGCTTGGTGCTGCGGCTGCGGCACGCCGACCGCAAGATCGAGTCCCTGGCGCTGATGGATGTGTATGGGCGCGTGGCCAGGGCACTGCTCGAATTTGCGGTTCCGGACAAGGATGGTCGTCTGGTGATCCGCGAGCGGGTCTCGCGCCAGGATGTGGCCAAGATGATCGGCGCATCGCGAGAAATGGTCAGCCGGGTGATGAAGGATCTGGAGGATCGGGGCTTCATCGAGGTGGGTGAGGACGGCAGCACCATCATCAAGGACCGCCTGACGTCGCTGGGCTGATCCTTCTATCGCCCATACATTTCGTCGACTCACGACTGGTCACATTCCGGTCTGCGGCCACGCGGATTGGGCAACCCGGTGCGGTAAGCTCGTTGCCGCAATCTGTCGAGGTCTATGACGTATTCCATCAACACGCTCAATGCCGACCGGGCGAATCCGCCTGCAAGTGGCGTCTCCCGGTTCGCCCATGAGCTGGCCCTGGTGCTGGGGGCCGCTCTGCTCGGGTTCTGGCTGATCGCTCTGCTCAGCCACAGCCTGAACGATCCTGCCTGGAGCACCACGGGCAATGAGGGCGATGTCCACAACTGGGGAGGGCAGCTGGGTGCCTGGCTGTCCGATGCCAGCTACTACCTGTTCGGCTTCTCTGTCTGGTGGCTGTTGCTGGCGGGCTGGCGCGTGTGGCTGTCGGCTCTGGCCGATCGTTTGCGGGGGCAGGATGCGGAGCGTGTCGAACCGGTCGACGCCGACGAGCCCTCTTTCTGGCGCAACCCCGCTGTTCAGCGCGCGCTCTACGGGCTTGCGCTGGTGACGCTGATGGTCGGCAGCGTGGTGTTGGAATGGAGTCGTCTGTACCGGTTTGAATCCCTGCTGCCTGGACACGGTGGGGGCGTGCTGGGACATCTTTTGGGGCCATGGGGTGTGCGCTGGCTGGGGTTCACCGGCTCGGCACTGGTCGCTCTGGCCTTGATGGTCGTGAGTGCGCCCAGAGTGTTCCAGTTTTCGTGGGGCCACTGGGCAGAGCGCCTGGGTGCCCAGTTCGACGATTGGTTCCAGTCACGGAGGGAACAGCGAGAGGCCGTGGAGGACCAGCGCATCGGCGAGCAGGCTGCGCGCGAACGCGAGGTGGTGGTCCAGGTGGAGCGCGACGTGATCGAGGAGCAGCACCCGACCCCGGTGGTGATCGAACCTGCGCGGGTCGAGGTACCCAAGAGCGAGCGCGTGGCCAAGGAGCGCCAGAAGCCGCTGTTCACCGAAATGCCCGACAGCAAGCTGCCGCAGGTGGACCTGCTGGACAGCGCGCCGTCCCATCAGCAAGGGGTGGACGCTCAGACGCTGGAGATGACCAGCCGCCTGATCGAAAAGAAGCTCAAGGACTTTGGCGTCGAGGTGCGGGTGGTGGCGGCTGCGCCGGGCCCGGTGATCACGCGCTACGAAATCGAGCCGGCCACGGGTGTCAAAGGTTCGCAGATTGTCAACCTGAGCCGCGACCTGGCGCGTTCGCTGTCGCTGGTGTCGATCCGCGTGATCGAGACCATACCGGGCAAGAACCTGATGGCGCTGGAGCTGCCCAACGCCAAGCGCCAGACCATCAAGCTCAGCGAGATCCTGGGTTCGCAGGTCTACAACGACGCCAGGAGCCTGCTGACCATGGGCTTGGGCAAAGACATCGCCGGCCTGCCGGTGGTGGCCGACCTGGCCAAGATGCCGCACTGTCTGGTGGCCGGCACCACCGGTTCGGGCAAGTCGGTGGGCATCAACGCCATGATCCTGTCGCTGCTCTACAAGGCCGACGCCAAGGACGTGCGGCTGCTGCTGATCGACCCGAAGATGCTGGAACTGAGCGTCTACGAAGGCATTCCGCACCTGCTGTGCCCGGTGGTGACCGACATGAAGCAGGCGGCCAACGGCCTGAACTGGTGCGTGGCCGAGATGGAGAAGCGTTACAAGCTCATGAGCAAGATGGGTGTGCGCAACCTGGCCGGCTTCAATGCCAAGATCGACGAGGCCAAGGCGCGCGGCGAGCACATCGGCAACCCCTTCAGCCTCACGCCCGAACAGCCCGAGCCACTGGAGCGCCTGCCGCACATCGTGGTGGTGATCGACGAACTGGCCGACCTGATGATGGTGGTGGGCAAGAAGATCGAGGAGCTGATCGCGCGCCTGGCGCAGAAGGCGCGCGCCGCCGGCATCCACCTGATTCTGGCGACGCAGCGGCCCAGCGTGGACGTGATCACCGGCCTGATCAAGGCCAACATCCCGACCCGCATCTCCTTCCAGGTCAGCAGCAAGATCGACAGCCGCACCATCCTCGACCAGATGGGCGCCGAGAGCCTGCTGGGCATGGGCGACATGCTCTACATGCCTTCGGGCACCGGTTTCCCGATCCGCGTGCACGGCGCCTTCGTCAGCGACGACGAGGTGCACCGGGTGGCTTCTTACCTCAAGGAGCAGTATGGCGAGCCCAACTACATCGACGGCGTGCTGGAGTCGGCTGCGGGTGATGGCGAGGGTGGCGACATGTTTGGTGAAGGTGGCGGCGAGGGCGGCGAGAAGGACCCGCTGTACGACCAGGCGGTGGCCATCGTGCTGCAGGACCGCAAGGCAAGCATTTCCTACGTCCAGCGCAAGCTCAAGATCGGCTACAACCGCGCGGCCCGGCTGCTCGAAGACATGGAAAACGCCGGGCTGGTGAGTGCGCTCACCAGCAGCGGCCAGCGCGACATCCTGGTGGCGCCGCGCGGCGACTGACGCTCGCACGGAAACCTTTGCGGGGCCTGCGGCTCCCATACGCTCATGAACCACAGAACTATTTTTGCCATCGTGCTGTCCCTGGCGGCGTCGCTTGCTCATGCCGACGGTCTGCAGGATCTCGAAACCTTTCTGCGCGAGGTGAAGAGTGCGCAGGCCAGTTTCACCCAGGTGGTGACTTCACCCAAACGCGAGGGCGAAGCCACGGCACGCAGCAAGACGTCCAGCGGCCGGTTCGAGTTCCAGCGCCCCGGGCGATTCCGCTTCGAGTACACCAAGCCGTTCGAGCAGACCATTGTGGCCGACGGCCAGACCCTGTGGCTGTACGACGTGGACCTCAACCAGGTCACGGCGCGCAAGCAGCAGGATGCGTTGGGCAGCACGCCCGCCGCGCTGATCGCCTCAGGCACCGACATCAAGGGTCTGTCCGAGGCGTTCGATCTCAAGGCCGGAGCAGCCCGGGACGGGATGGAGTGGGTCGACGCCCAGCCCAAGGCGAAGGACGGGCAACTGCAGAGCGTGAAGGTCGGATTCCGCCAGGGGCAGCTGGCGGTGCTGGAGATCGTCGACGGACTCGGCCAGCGCTCGGTGCTGAGCTTTGCGCAATGGCAAGGCAATGTGGCGGTCAAACCCGAGCGTTTCCGCTTCCAGCCGCCGGCCGGTGCCGACGTCATCCGCCCCTGAACGGAGTCGCGTGGTCACCGCTGCCGCCCACCAACCGCTGGCCGAGCGCCTGCGCCCGCGCACGCTGGGTGAGGTGATCGGTCAGCAGCACCTGCTGGGGGAGGGCATGGCGCTGCGCCTGGCCTTCGAGTCCGGTCAGCCGCACAGCTGCATCCTCTGGGGGCCGCCAGGGGTGGGCAAAACCACCATCGCGCGGCTCATGGCCGATGCCTTCGACGCCCAGTTCATCACCATCAGCGCGGTGCTGGGCGGCGTGAAGGACATCCGGGAGGCGGTGGAGCGCGCGGAGGCGGCCCGCGATGGCCTGCACGCCCAGCGCACCATCGTCTTCGTCGACGAGGTGCACCGCTTCAACAAGAGTCAGCAGGATGCGTTCCTGCCGCATGTCGAGAGCGGCCTGTTCACTTTCATCGGTGCCACCACCGAGAACCCCTCGTTCGAGGTCAATTCCGCGCTGCTGTCGCGGGCAGCGGTCTATGTGTTGCAGCCGCTGGGTGAGGACGATCTGCGCCAATTGGTGACACGTGCGCAGGGCATCGGTGCCGTGCCGGCCATTGAAAAGGCGGCCGAGGACCGTCTGATCGCTTACGCCGATGGCGATGCACGGCGTCTTCTGAACACCCTGGAAACCCTGGCGGTCGCCGCCCAGCGTGAAAAGCTGGAGCAGGTGACGGACGTGTGGCTGCTGCGCGTGCTGGGTGAGCGCATGCGCCGCTACGACAAGGGCGGCGAGCAGTTCTACGACACCATCAGCGCGCTGCACAAAAGCGTGCGCGGCTCTGATCCGGACGCGTCGCTGTACTGGTTCGTGCGCATGCTCGATGGTGGTGCGGACCCGCGCTACATGGCGCGACGGCTGATCCGCATGGCGGCCGAGGACATCGGCCTGGCCGATCCTCGGGCCCTGCGCCTGGCACTGGACTCGGCCGAGGTCTACGAACGCCTGGGGTCGCCGGAGGGCGAACTGGCGCTGGCCGAATGTGTGGTCTACCTGGCGGTGGCACCCAAGTCCAACGCGGTCTACAAGGCTTTCAACGAGGCCAAGGCCTTTGTCAAGAAAGACGGCAGCCGCCCGGTGCCCATGCATCTGCGCAATGCCCCCACGAAACTGATGAAGGATCTCGACTACGGCAAGGGCTACCGCTATGCGCACGACGAGGCAGGAGGTTTTGCGGCAGGCGAGACCTATCTGCCCGACGGCATGGCAGGCACGCAGTTCTACCGACCCGTCGACCGGGGACTGGAGATCCGCATCGGTGATAAGTTGCGGGAGCTCAAGCGGCTCAACAATCAAAAAGACTAATGAAGAGCCTGACGCGCTGATGCAGCACTTTTGGAGCGCCAAAACCGAGGGAAAACCCGCGCGGAATCAGGGCTCGCCCGCATCAGGTGTGTGCCGACCCTTGGCTACAATCCGCCTCCAACCCGCAGTCTGCCCTGTTTCAGGGTCTGGCCTGGCGGGTTTTTTGCTAAGTTGAAGCGGGTCTGAACACGGGACCCCGCGCTGCACAACGGCGCGGGATCGGATTTCCCGGTCTGGTGTCCCGGCCTGTCAAAAACACGGAGAAAACTTCATGGACGTCTTGCTGCAGCAGATCATCAACGGTCTGGTCCTGGGCAGTATGTATGCGCTGGTGGCGCTTGGGTACACGATGGTGTACGGCATCATCGGTCTCATCAACTTCGCGCACGGTGATGTGCTCATGGTCGGCGCGCTGACCAGCTGGACCATCATCGGCTGGATGAGCAACGCCTCGCCCGGCCTGCCGGGCTGGATGGTGCTGCTGCTGGCCACGGTCATTGCGATGGTGGTGTGCGGTGCGCTGAACTACACGATCGAGAAGCTGGCCTACCGGCCGCTTCGCAACTCGCCCCGGCTGGCGCCGCTGATCACCGCCATCGGCATGTCGCTGCTGCTGCAGACTTTCGCGATGATCATCTGGGAACCCAACCCCAAGGCCTATCCCGCGACCCTGTCGCGTGAGCCGATCGAGTTTGCCGGCGCCGTGATCTCGGTGACGCAGATCGTCATCCTGGCCGCGACGGCCATCACGCTGGCCTTCCTGATGTGGCTGGTGAACAAGACCAACCTGGGCCGTGCCATGCGGGCCACCGCCGAGAACCCCCGGGTCGCCGCGCTGATGGGCATCAAGCCCGACGTGGTCATCTCCGCCACCTTCATCATCGGTGCCATGCTGGCCGCCATCGCCGGCGTGATGTGGGCTTCCAACTACGGCACGGTGCAGCACGCCATGGGCTTCATGCCCGGCCTCAAGGCCTTCGTGGCCGCGGTGATGGGCGGCATCGGCAACCTGGCCGGTGCCGTGGTGGGCGGCGTCGCGCTGGGCCTGATCGAGTCGCTGGGCGCCGGTTACCTGGGCCAGCTGACCGGCGGCGTGCTGGGCAGCCAGTACGTCGACATCTTTGCCTTCATCGTGCTGGCCCTGGTGCTCACGCTGCGCCCCTCGGGCCTGCTGGGTGAGCGTGTGGCCGACCGCGCCTGACCCCGGGAGAACCATCATGACGAAGACCACTCCCGGCAAACTTGCAGTCTGGGCCCTGGCCGCCATCGCGCTGTTCATGCTGCCGCTGCTGCTGCAGGCCACAGGCAGCAATTCCTGGGTCCGCATCGTGGACCTGGCACTGCTCTATGTGCTGCTGGCCCTGGGCCTGAACATCGTGGTCGGTTACGCCGGCCTGCTGGACCTGGGCTACATCGCGTTCTTCGCGGTCGGCGCCTATCTCTATGGCCTGCTGGCCTCGCCGCACCTGGCCGAGACCTTCCCGGCCATCCAGGCGATGTTCCCCAACGGGCTGCACGTCAACATCTGGCTGGTCATGCTCCTGGCGGCCGTCGTGGCCGGCGTGGTCGGCATGCTGCTCGGAGCACCGACGCTGAAGCTGCGCGGCGACTACCTGGCCATCATCACGCTGGGGTTCGGTGAAATCATCCGCATCTTCATGCTCAACCTGGATCGCCCGGTGAACATCACCAACGGACCCAAGGGCATCGCGCAGATCGATCCGCTCACCGTGTTCGGTTTCAACATGGGACAGCGCCACACGCTCACCATTGGCGACTGGAGCTACACCATTCAGCCGGTGACGCTCTATTACTACCTGTTCCTGTTCTTCGTGATCCTGTCGATCGTCCTGTCCTACCGCCTGCAGGACTCCCGCGTCGGCCGCGCCTGGATGGCCATCCGCGAAGACGAGATCGCCGCCAAGGCCATGGGCCTGAACACCCGCAACCTCAAGCTGCTGGCCTTTGGCATGGGCGCCACCTTCGGCGGCATGTCGGGTGTGCTGTTTGCCTCGTTCCAGCGTTTCGTGTCGCCCGAATCCTTCTCGCTGATGGAGTCGGTGATGGTGGTGGCGATGGTGGTGGTGGGCGGCATCGGCCACATCCCGGGCGTGATCCTGGGGGCGCTGCTGCTGGCTGGTCTGCCCGAGGTGCTGCGCCACGTGGCCGGCCCGCTGACCGAACTGACCGGTGGCCGCCTCGGCCCTGAAATCCTGCGCCAACTCCTGATCGCCCTGGCGATGGTGGTGGTGATGCTGTTGCGTCCGAAGGGACTCTGGCCCGCGCCCGAACACGGCAAGTCGTTGGCCAAGTGAGCGAGAGGACACGAACATGAGCGAAACCATTCTCAAAGTCGCCAACGTCTCCAAGCGCTTTGGCGGTCTGCAGGCCCTCAGCGATGTGGGCATCACCATCCAGCGTGGCCAGGTCTATGGCCTGATCGGCCCCAACGGCGCCGGCAAGACCACCTTTTTCAACGTGCTGACCGGCCTCTACACGCCCGACAGCGGCACCTTCGAGCTGGCCGGCAAGCCCTACACGCCGACGGCCGTGCACGAAGTGGCCAAGGCCGGCATTGCCCGCACCTTCCAGAACATCCGCCTGTTCGCAGAAATGACGGCGCTGGAGAACGTGATGGTCGGGCGCCACGTGCGCACCCACTCGGGCATCCTGGGGGCCGTGCTGCGCACCCCTGGCTTCAAGAAGGAAGAGGCAGAAATCGCCGCCCGTGCGAAGGAACTGCTCGACTACGTGGGCATCGGCAAGCTGGCCGACTACAAGTCGCGCACCCTGAGCTACGGCGACCAGCGCCGGCTGGAGATTGCACGCGCGCTGGCGACCGACCCGCAGCTGATCGCGCTGGACGAGCCGGCGGCCGGCATGAACGCCACTGAAAAGGTGCAGCTGCGCGAGCTGATCGACCGCATCCGCAACGACAACCGCACCATCCTGCTGATCGAACACGACGTGAAGCTGGTGATGGGCCTGTGCGACCGCGTGACCGTGCTCGACTACGGCAAGCAGCTCTCGTCCGGCACGCCGGCCGAGGTGCAGAGCGATCCCAAGGTGATCGAGGCGTATCTGGGCACGGGCGGCCACTGAAAGAGAGAGCGAGAACAACATGGCAAACACACTCCTCAAAGTCAGCGGCCTGAAGGTGGCGTATGGCGGCATCAAGGCCGTCAAAGGCGTCGACCTGGAAGTGCGCGAAGGCGAACTGATTTCCCTGATCGGCTCCAACGGCGCCGGCAAGACCACCACCATGAAAGCCATCACCGGCTCTCTGGGCTTCGAAGGCGGCGACATCGAGTACCTGGGCCAGAGCATCAAGGGCCGTGGCGCCTGGGATCTGGTCAAGCAGGGCCTAGCGATGGTGCCGGAAGGCCGCGGCGTCTTCACCCGCATGACCATCACCGAGAACCTGCTGATGGGCGCCTACATCCGCACCGACAAGGCCGGCATCGAGGCCGACATCGAGCGCATGTTCGGCATCTTCCCGCGCCTGAAAGAGCGCAAGGACCAGCTGGCGGGCACCATGTCGGGCGGCGAGCAGCAGATGCTGGCGATGGCCCGCGCGCTGATGAGCCAGCCCAAGGTGCTGCTGCTGGACGAGCCATCGATGGGGCTGTCGCCGATCATGGTCGACAAGATCTTCGAGGTGGTGCGCGACGTCTCCGCCCAGGGCGTGACCATCGTGCTGGTGGAGCAGAACGCCCAGCGCGCGCTGCAGATCGCCGACCGCGGCTATGTGATGGACTCCGGTCTGATCACCATGACGGGCGCCGGCAAGGACCTGCTGGTGGATCCGAAGGTGCGAGAGGCCTACCTCGGTCATTGACCGTTTCGCGGAAAACTACAATGACGGGTTGCGCTTTTGTGGCGCAACCCGTTTTTATTTGTCCAACACCATGACCACCGAACACGCCCACGCCATCCCCGCCGCCGACGACAACCAGCTGATTGCGGAGCGGCGCGAGAAACTCAAAGGCCTGCGCGAGGCGCAGCAGCGCGGCGAGGGCGTGGCGTTTCCCAACGATTTCAAACCGCGCGACACGGCCGAGGCGCTGTTCGCCGCGCACGGCGAATCGAGCAAGGAAGCGCTGGAGGCGAACCCGGTGCGCGCCTGTGTCTCGGGCCGCATGATGCTCAAGCGCGTGATGGGCAAGGCCTGTTTTGCGACCATCCAGGATTCGTCCTTCGGCCCCAGCGGCGGCCGCATCCAGCTCTACCTGAACACCGACAGCGTGGGTGAAGAGAAGCTGGCCGCCTTCAAGCACTGGGACCTGGGCGACATCGTGGCGGCCGAAGGTGTGCTGATGCGCACCCGCACCGGCGAGCTGTCCATCCACGCCGACCAGATCCGCCTGATCACCAAGAGCCTGCGCCCGCTGCCCGACAAGTTCCACGGCGTGGCCGACCAGGAAATCAAATACCGCCAGCGCTATGTGGACCTGATGACCGACGAAGGCGCCCGCAAGCGCTTCGTCACGCGCAGCAAGGCCCTGGCCAGCATCCGCGACTTCATGGTCGGTCACGGCTTCCTCGAAGTCGAAACACCCATGCTGCACCCCATCCCCGGCGGCGCCAATGCCAAGCCGTTCAAGACGCACCACAACGCGCTGGACCAGGAGATGTTCCTGCGCATCGCGCCTGAGCTCTACCTCAAGCGCCTGCTGGTCGGCGGCTTCGAGCGTGTGTTCGAGATCAACCGCAACTTCCGCAACGAAGGTATCTCGGTCCGCCACAACCCCGAATTCACCATGATGGAGTTCTACGCGGCGTACTGGAACTACCAGGACCTGATGGACTTCAACGAGCAGCTGATCCGTCATGTCGTGAAGCAAGTGCATGGCGACACGCCACTGACCTACAACGGCCAGCCGGTGGACGTGTTCTCGCCCTTCGAGCGCCTGACCATACGAGAAGCCATCCTCAAGTACACCGACGCCGGCGCCGGCGTGGACGACCCGGCCTGGCTGATCCCGGCCCTGCGCAAGCTGGGCATGAGCGAAGAGAAGCACCAGCTCTCGACCCGCTCGCTCGCCAGCCTGCAGGTGCTGTATTTCGAGGAGACGGTGGAAGAGAAGCTCTGGAACCCGACCTTCATCATGGAGCACCCGACCGAGATTTCGCCGCTGGCCCGGGCCAACGACGACCGGCCCGAGGTGACCGAGCGCTTCGAGCTCTACATCACCGGCCGCGAGTTCGGCAACGCCTTCTCCGAGCTGAACGACGCCGAGGACCAGGCCGCGCGCTTCCACGCCCAGGTCGCGGCAAAGGACGGCGGCGACGAAGAGGCGATGTACTACGACGCCGACTTCATCCGCGCGCTCGAATACGGCATGCCGCCGGCCGGTGGCTGCGGCATCGGCATCGACCGCCTGATGATGCTGCTGACCGACTCGCCCAGCATCCGCGACGTGATCCTGTTCCCCGCGCTGCGCCGCGAACACTGACGCCACCGTGAGCGACCTGCAGCGCCTGGACCGCCGCGTCTGGTGGCTGGTCGGCGGGGCGCTGCTGCTGTCGCTGGCCATCACGGCCTGGGACCACTGGGGGCGCTGGCACACCCCGCGCCTGGAAGTGCGCAACTTCGTCATGCTCTGGCTCTACTGGGCGCCGCGCCTGGCGGGGCTGCCGCTGCTGGTGGGCCTGTGGCTGCGCTGGCGCATCGAGCGTGGCGCGCGCCGCTGGCGCCACCCGGTCTATGCGGCTTTGGTGCTGGTGGGCCTGTGGTCGTCGTGGATCGAGCCTTACTGGATCCGCGTGCGCCACACCACCCTGTCCGGCATTCCGGCCGAAGCACAGCCGCTGAAGTTGGCGCTGGTCGCCGACATCCACTGGGGCCTGTTCTTCCGCGACCGGCAGCTGGACGATCTGGTGAACCGCCTCAACGCCATGGATGTGGACGCGGTGATCGTCGCGGGCGACTGGACGCACGAGCCGACGCAGGACCTGCGTGCGGGCTTCGCACCGCTGGCCCGTCTGCGTCATCCGGTCTGGGGCGTGCTGGGCAACCACGATGTGCAGGCGCCGGGGCCGAAACTCACCGCGCCGCTGCGCGAAGCGCTGACGCAGCACGGTGTTCGCCTGATCGAAGGGCAGGCCGTGCCCTTGAAGGGCTGGGAGCTGGTGGGCCTGGACGATCAGTGGGGCGGGCGGCCACAGCCGCAGATTGAGCGCCTCTGGCCAGGCGGCCTCAGCAACGACTCAACCCGGCGGCTGGTGGTGGTGCACCAGCCCGACACCGTGGCCCTGCTGCCGAAGGGCGCGGCGTTCCTGTCCATGGCCGGGCACACCCATGGTGGGCAGATCTGGATTCCCGGTTTTTCGCCCTGGTTCCTGCGCAAGACCAATTCCCTGCAGCCCTGGTGGAACGGGCTGTACGGCACAAGGGCCGGGCAGCTGCTGGTGACGCCCGGTGTGGGCACGATCGGCCTGCCGGCGCGGCTGGGGGTGCGGCCGACCATCGACCGCATCGATCTCGTGCGCTGAGCACGCGGGCTCAGGCGAATTCGGCCAGGGCCTTGCGCATCTTCTTCATGGCCGCGACCTCGATCTGGCGGATTCGCTCGGCGCTCACGCCGTACTCAGCGGCCAGTTCGTGCAGCGTCATGCCGCCCGAGCCGTCGTCGTTCACCTTGAGCCAGCGCTCGGTCACGATGCGGCGCGAGCGGTCGTCCAGTTCGCCCATGGCCCGCGCAATGCCTTCGGTGGCCAGCACGTCGCGCTGGGCCGATTCGATCATCGCGGTCGGCTCGTGGTTGGCGTCGGCCAGCCAGGCGATCGGGCCGTAGGTCTCTTCGCCGTCGTCGGCGGGCGAGGGGTCGAGCACCACGTCGCCGCCGGACAGGCGGGTTTCCATCTCGCGCACTTCCTCGGGCTTGACCTTGAGGTCGCGCGCGACCACGTCGATCTCGCTGTCGGACAGGGCCTCGCGGTGGGTGTCGCCTTCGGCGGCCTCGGCGCGGAAGCCCTGCTTCATCGAGCGCAGGTTGAAGAACAGCTTGCGCTGGGCCTTGGTCGTGGCGACCTTGACCATGCGCCAGTTCTTCAGGATGTATTCGTGGATCTCGGCCTTGATCCAGTGGATGGCGTAGCTCACCAGGCGCACGCCCTGGTCGGGGTCGAAGCGCTTGACGGCCTTCATCAGGCCCACGTTGCCTTCCTGGATCAGGTCGCCGTGCGGCAGGCCGTAGCCCAGGTACTGGCGGGCGATGGACACCACCAGACGCAGGTGCGACATCACCAGCTGGCCGGCGGCTTCCAGGTCGTTGTGGTCGCGCAGGCGGCGGGCGGCCGACTGCTCTTCTTCGAGCGTCAGCAGCGGCATGCGGTTGACCGCGGAGATGTACGCGTCCAGGTTGCCCAGCGGCGGCAGCGTCAGCGAACGGTTCCACGGGCTGGCGATGGCCAGCGTGGTGGTCGGCAGGGCGGCGGGGGCGAGCAGGGTGGTGGACATGTGAAGAACCTCCTCAGGTGGTCTTGCAGAAATGTTAGCACTCTCTATGAGTGAGTGCTAATTGAATGGTTCCATGACCGTGATATCCGGGGGTGGACAATCGGTTCGATTTCTTTTACTGTACATAAAAACAGTATTTGAGTCCTTGCTGCCACCATGCCCACCCCGTTCATCCGCCCGTCCGGCGATCTGCCGGCCAGCCTGTCCGCCCTCGTCTGGCGCGGCGATACGCTGGGCCGGCCGGTCACGGCCAGCTGCGCCAGCGGGTTCGGGGCGCTTGACGCAGCCTTGCCGGGCGGGGGCTGGCCCGGATTCGGGCTGACCGAACTGTTGTCGAGCCCAGCGGGTGCCCTGGAGTTCCGCCTGCTGGGGCCGGCGCTGGGCCGGGTCTGCGCCACCGGGCGGGAGGTGGTGCTGGTCGGGCCGCCGCAGCCACCGCACCTGCCGGGTCTGCTGCCGTACGGCGTCACAGCCCGGCAGCTGGTCTGGGTGCAGGCCGGCACCCCGGTCGAGCGCCTCTGGGCCACCGAACAGCTGGTCAAGGCCGGCAGCTGCGGGGCGGTGCTGGCCTGGCTGCCCCAGGCACGGCCGGCGCAGTTGCGGCGCCTGCAGGTGCTGGCCAGTGAGCACGAAGGCCCGGTGTGGCTGTGCCGGCCGGCAGTCTCAGCGCGCGAATCGTCGGCGGCGCCCCTGCGCCTGCTGGTGCGTCCGGGTGCCGGCTGGGCCCTGGCGGTCGACGTGATCAAGCGCAAGGGCCCACCACTGGCGCACACGCTGCAGCTGCCGGCGCTGCCGGCCGGGCTGTCGGCGGTGCTGCCGCCCCGGCTGCTGGACCTGGACCTGGGCCATGGAGCCGCCGACCGTTTCCCTGTTCCTCGCGAGGCCGACCATGCTGTGGTCCGCACTCCGACTGCCGAGCACCGACGACCCGCCGTCCCCCACTGACGCGGCGCTGCAGGCGCTGGCGGTCTGGGCGCTGCAGTTCACGCCCCGTGTCGCCATCGCCGAAGAGGCCGTGTTGCTGGAGGTGGCGGCCAGCCTGCGCCTGTTCGGCGGGCGGGCGGCGCTGCGCGAACGGCTCTGGGGCGAGGCGCAGGAACTGGGGGCGGTGGCCCTGGCCTGGGCACCCAACGCCCTGGCCGCGCTGGCGCTGGCGCGCGCGGAGGTGGAGGACGGGGTGTCGCCGCCGCTGGCGCGCGCGCTGGACGCGCTGCCGATGGCGACCCTGAGCGCCGTGCGGCCGCACCAGCCGACCCTGGCGCGCATCGGCTGTCGCACGCTGGGCGATCTGCGGCGGCTGCCGCGCGCGGGGCTGGCGCGGCGGTTCGATGCGGCGCTGCTGGCGGCGCTGGACCAGGCCTACGGCCGCGCCCCCGAGACGCACGTCTGGGTCACGCTGCCGGCGGTGTTCGATGCGCGGCTGGAGCTGCCGCACCGGGTGGACAGCGCGGAAACCCTGGTCTTCGGCGCGCGCCGCCTGCTGCTGCAGCTTGCGGCCTGGCTGTCGGCGCGGCACAGCGGCGTGACGGCGTTCACCCTGCACTGGGCGCACGACGCGATGCGCTCGCGCGGGGTGAGCGAGGGCGGGCAGCTGACCGTGCGCACGGCCGAGCCCACGCGCGAGGCCGGGCACCTCGCGCGGCTGCTGGCCGAGCACCTCTCGCATGTCGCGCTGGCCGCCCCGGTGGGTGATCTGCGGCTGACGGCCGAAGGCGTGGTGCCGCTGGCGCCGCAGAGCGCGTCGTGGCTGCCCGACGACGCCCGCGGCCGGGAGCCGCTGGCCCTGGTGCTGGAGCGGTTGGCGGTGCGGCTGGGCGAGGACCGGGTGGTCCGGCCGCTGCTGTGCGAAGACCACCGGCCCGAGGCGATGGGCCGCTGGCAGCCGGCCGCGCAGGCGCTGCCGCGCGGGGCCTGGCCGGTGGTGCCCGCGGGGCCGCAGCCATCCTTGCTGCTGGACCGGCCGCTGAAGCTGCTGGTGCGCCAGCACCGGCCGCTGTACCAGGGCGAGCTGCAGCTGCTGCTCGGTCCCCAGCGCGTGGAGGGCGGCTGGTGGGACCGCGACGAGGCCGCAGGTCACTCCCGCCACGCGGTGCGCGACTACTGGGTCGCCCAGTCGCCGCTGGCGGGGGTGCTGTGGGTGTTCCAGACGCGGCTGGCGCAAGAGCCGGCCTGGTTTCTTCACGGCTTTTTTGCTTGAAGACCAGCCATGTCCCTGCCCGACTACGCCGAGCTGCTGTGCTGCTCCAACTTCACTTTCCTGCGCGGCGCCAGCCACGCCGAGGAACTGGTGCTGCGCGCCCAGGCCATGGGCTACACCGCACTGGCCGTCACCGACGAATGCTCCATGGCCGGCATCGCACGGGCGCACGTGGCCGCCAAAAAGCACGGCCTGCCGCTCATCGTGGGCAGCCAGTTCCGCGTGCAGGCCGAGGGCGGCCCCAGCGGCGACTTCACCCTGCTGCTGCTGGCCACGAATCTCAACGGTTACGGCAACCTCTGCGAGCTCATCACGCGGCTGCGCCGCTCGGCCGACAAGGGCACGTACCGACTGCGGCTCGGCGATGTGAACCCAGAGGCCCTGACCGACTGCCTGGCCATCGCCGTGCCGCCGCGCGGCACCACACAAGACCAGTGCAACGCCACCGCGCAATGGTTGCTCGGCGCCTTCCTGGGGCGTTGCTGGCTGGGCGTGACGCAGCTGGGCCGGCTGGATGACGCCATCCACCTGCACCGCCTGCGCGAGGCCGGCGCGCTCACGGCCGTGCCGCTGGTGGCGGTGGGCGATGTGCACATGCACGTGCGCTCGCGAAAGCCGCTGCAGGATGTGCTGACCGCCATCCGCATTGGCCGGCCGCTGACAGAGTGCGGCTTCGCGCTCGCGCCCAACGCCGAGCAGCACCTGCGCACCCGCGTGCGGCTGGCACAGAGCTTTCCGCCCGATCTGCTGGCCGAAACTCTGCACATTGCCGGCCGCTGCACGAAGTGGTCGCTGGACGAGCTGCGCTACCAGTACCCGGCCGAGGTGGTGCCCGAAGGCCGGACGCCGGCGCAGCATCTGCGTGCGCTCACCGAAGCCGGCGCCGCCGCGCACTGGCCGGCGGGTGTGCCGGGCAAAGTGCGCGACCAGATCGAACACGAACTCGCCCTCATCACCGAGCTGGGCTACGAGCACTACTTCCTCACCGTGCACGACATCGTGGCCTTCGCGCGTGGCGAAGGCATCCTCTGCCAGGGCCGTGGCTCGGCCGCCAACAGCGCGGTCTGCTATTGCCTGGGCGTGACGGCGGTGGACCCGGCGCGCTCCTCGCTGCTGTTCGAGCGCTTCCTCTCGAAAGAGCGCAACGAGCCGCCCGACATCGACGTGGACTTCGAACACGAGCGGCGCGAAGAGGTCATCCAGTACCTCTACCGCAAGTACGGCCGTGACCGCGCCGCGCTCACCGCCACCGTCATCAGCTACCGCCCGCGCAGCACGGTGCGCGACGTGGGCAAGGCCCTGGGCTTTGACGACGAGCTGCTGGAGCGGCTGGCGCGCGACCACCGCTGGTGGGACGAGGACGGCCTGGCCGACACGCGGCTGCGCGAGGCCGGGCTGGACCCGGACAGCCTGGCGGCGCGCCAGTTCGTCACCCTGGTCAAGCAGTTGCTGGGCTTCCCGCGCCACCTCTCGCAGCACACCGGCGGCTTTGTGCTCACCAGCGGCCCGCTGGCGCGGCTGGTGCCGATCGAAAACGCGTCCATGCCCGACCGCACCGTCATCCAGTGGGACAAGGACGACCTCGACGCCATGGGCCTGCTCAAGGTCGACGTGCTGGCACTGGGCATGCTGACGGCCATCCGCAAGTCGCTGGACTTCATCGGCCGGCGGCGCGGCCGGCCCATGCCCCTGCACACCATTCCCGACAAAGACGAGGCCACCTTCGACATGATCTGTGCCGCCGACACCGTGGGCGTGTTCCAGATCGAGAGCCGCGCGCAGATGGCCATGCTGCCGCGCCTGCGGCCGCGCACCTTCTACGACCTTGTGGTCGAGGTCGCGCTGGTGCGGCCCGGCCCGATCCAGGGCGGGGCGGTGCATCCGTATCTGCGGCGGCGCCAGGGCAAGGAAGACGTCGATTACCCCAAGGGCCTGGAGGCCGCGCTGGAACGCACGCTGGGCGTGCCGGTGTTCCAGGAGCAGTGCATGCAGATCGCCATGATCGCGGCCGACTTCACCCCCGGCGAGGCCGACGGCCTGCGCCGCGCCATGGGCGCCTGGCGGCGCACCGGCGGCCTGGGGGCCTACGAACACCGGCTGATCGACGGCATGACGCGCAACGACTACCCGCTCGAATTCGCGCAGCGCGTGGTCGAACAGGTCAAGGGCTTCTCCAGCTACGGCTTCCCAGAAAGCCACGCGGTCAGCTTTGCGCTGCTGGTCTACGACAGCTGCTGGATCAAGCGCCACCACCCGGCCGAGTTCCTGGCCGCCATGCTCAACAGCCAGCCGCTGGGCTTCTACACCCCCAGCCAGCTGGTGCAGGACGCGCAGCGCCACGGCGTGGTGGTGCGACCGGTGGACGTGGGCCACAGCGACTGGGACTGCACGCTCGAAGACATGCCCGCGCCCGAGGCACCGGGCCACCCGGTGGTGCGGCTGGGGCTTCGGCTGGTGAGCGGACTGTCCAAAGAAGAGGCCTTGCGCATCAGCGCCGCCCGCGCCGAACGGCCCTTCACCAGCACCGAGGATCTGGCCCTGCGCGCGCAACTCGACCGCCAGACCCTGCAGCAACTGGCCGCCGCCGACGCGCTGCAGAGCCTGGCCGGCCACCGCCGCCAGCAGGTCTGGGACGCCTCCGCGCTGCAGGCGGCGCCCGCCATCCTGCGCCGCGCGCCGGTCAACGAGGCCACGCTTGCACTCGACGAAGCGCCCGAAGGCGAGGCCATCGTCTGGGACTACGCGAGCACCAGCCTGACCCTGCGCCGGCACCCGCTGGCCCTGCTGCGCGAGCGGCTGCAAAAGCGCCGCTTCATGACCGCCGAACAACTGAAGGCCGCGCCCGACGGCCGCCTGGTGCGCGCCTGCGGCATCGTCACCTGTCGCCAGCAGCCGGGCACCTCGCAAGGTGTGGTCTTCGTGACGCTGGAGGACGAGACCGGCACGGTGCAGGTCATCGTCTGGCGCGCGCTGCGCGAGCGCCAGCGCGCCGAGCTCACCGGCTCCCGCCTGCTGGCTGTGCACGGCGTCTGGCAGCGCGAAGGGGAGGTCTGCAACCTGATCGCCGGCCGGCTGGAAAACCTCAACCCGCTGCTGGGCCGGCTGGCGCCGGGGAGCCGGGATTTTCACTAGGGGCCGGCAGCTCGATCTCCCCATAGTGCAGCCGCAGCCGCCCGCCGGCTTCCAGCGCCTTGAGCGCCTTGTTGATGCTCTGGCGGCTCACGCCCAGCATCTGGGCCAGCAGCTCCTGCGACAGGCGGATGCGCCGGCGCGGCGCGTCGCGGCTGCCGTAGCCGCGGGCCACCAGCTGCAGCCGGCGCCACACGCGCTCTTCCAGCGGCAGCTGGGCCAGCTCTTCCACCGCGATGAACAGCACACGCAGCTTGCGGCAGGCCAGCCGAGCCAGTTCGCGCCACATCGCCGGGTGGGTGTCCAGCCAGGCCAGCAGCGCCTCTCGCGGCACCACCAGCACTTGGGTGGGACCGTCGGCCACGGCGTCGTGGGTGCGCGGGCGACCGTCGATGAGCGAGATCTCGCCGAACCATTGGTAGGGCTCCAGGTAGGCGAGCAAGGCGTTGTGGCCCTCGGCGTTGAGGGCGCCAATGCGCAACGCGCCCGCGACCACGGCACACAGGCCGTCGGCTTCGCCGCCACGCGCGAAAAGCGGTTCACCGGGCACCAGGTGGCGCATGCGGGCCAGGCGCAGCAACTCGGCCTGCAGCGCCGGGTCGCAGGCGCTGAACCATTCATCGCTGGCCAGGGCAGTGTGCAGGCCGGGCGGGGCCGGGGTGGATGCGGGCATGGCGGCTAGGGGTTTGCCCGCAAGACGGTGCGGTGCCGGCGGGGTTTGTCGAAATTTTGACAGACGCCCTGGCGCCGTACCGCCATCCTTGCCGCTTTCACGGCTGCCACGACAAGGAGACACGCATGGACACCGCCACCCGCCAGCTGATCGAGTACGCGTGCTACCACCGCGACCCGCGCAACATCGCGACCCACTTTGTCGGCATCCCGCTGATCGCCTTCGGCATCGCGGTGATGCTGGCGCGCGTGCCGCTGGGCGGGGCCGATGCCCTGCTGCCGGGCGCGCACTGGCTGGTCTGGGCGCTGACAGGCGTCTGGTACTTGAGGCAAGGGCGCTGGTCGCTGACGGTGCCCACCCTCGCGGTGCTGGGGGCGATGGTGGCGCTGGCCGATCCCCTCGCTGAGGCGGACATGCCCTCCTGGCTCGCCTGGGGGCTGGGCAGCTTTGTGGTCGGCTGGGTGTTCCAGGCGGTCGGGCATGTGTGGGAAGGCCGCAAACCGGCCTTTTTCGACGACCTGCGCGGCCTGCTCGTGGGCCCGATGTTCCTGGTGGCCGAGGTGCAGATGGCGGTGGGTTTGCAGCGCGACGTGCGCGCGGCGGTGATCGCCGGCGCCGGCCCGATGCGCGTTGTCAATCGCCCAACAGCCGCCGAGTGATGAAGGTCCAGTGCGCCTCGCTCACCGGCGTGATCGAGAGCCGGCTGCCGCGCTGCAGCACCACCATCTCGGCCAGCTCGGGCGTGGCGCGCAGCTCGGGCAGACCGATCAGCCGGGTCTTCTTCAGCGCCTGCACATCCCGCAGCAGCCAGCGCGGTTTGTCGGGTGAGGACTTGGGGTCGAAGTAGGGTGAGGCCGGGTCGAACTGTGTCGGGTCGGGACGGATCTCGGACGCCACACGCGCCAGGCCCACGATGCCCGGTTCGGCGCAGCTGGAGTGGTAGAACAGCACGCCGTCGCCCACCTGCATCGCGTCGCGCATGAAGTTGCGCGCCTGGTAGTTGCGCACGCCGGTCCAGGGCACGGAGGCGCCGGGCGCGGCCAGGGCGTCGTCGATCGAGCACTCCTCGGGCTCGGACTTCATCAGCCAGTACTGGGTGTTCATGGCGCCATGTTAGCGGGGGGTATCTCGCAGCGGACGCGACTTGCGTGCAAATCACGGTAGCCTCGGGGGCTTCATGACCGCATCCGCCACTCCCACCGCTCCCCACCGCCTGCTGATCGCCAACCTGCTGGCTCAGCTTGCCTTCGGCCTGTTGGCCATGACCATCTGCCTGCCGTCGATGCAGGAATGGGGTGCGATTTTCGGCTCCAGCCAGGCGGCGGTGCAGCTGACCTTCAGCGGCTACGTCGTCACCTACGGCTCGCTGCAGCTGGTCTACGGCCCGCTGTCGGATCGGCTGGGCCGCAAGCGCATCCTGATGATCGGCCTGGTCATCGCCTTCGCAGGCTCGGTGATGGCGGTCTTCGCACCCGACCTCCCGACCCTGGTGCTGGCGCGGCTGCTGCAGGGCGCCGGCAGTGCGGCCTGCATGGTGATTGGCCGGGCGCTGGTGCAGGACCTGTTCGCCGGGCCCGAGCGCACGCGCGTGATGGCCTACGTGGGCATGGCCATGGGCCTGTGTCCCCCGCTGGCCACCATCATCGGCGGGCAACTGCATGTGCGCCTGGGCTGGCAGTCGAACTTCGTCGTCATGGCGGTGCTCGCCGTGCTGCTGTTCATTGCGGCCTGGCGCGGCCTGCCCGAGCACCAGAGCGGCACCGGCGTGCAGCCGCACTGGCTCAAGGCCATGCTCTCGTCCTACGCGCAGCTGGCGCGCGAGCCCTCGTTCGGCCTGCACGTGCTGCTGCTGGCCATGATCAGCGCCACCTTCTACGCCTTCCTCGGCGGCGCACCCATCGTGCTGGGCAGCTACGGGGTGGGGCCCGACGGCATCGGTTTCTACATCATGGCCATCCCGGGCTCGTACATCGTGGGCAACTACCTGACCATGCACCTGTCGCACCGAATCAGCGAGCGCCGCATCATGCGGCTCGGGCAGGCGCTCACGGTTGGTGGCGTGGCGCTGATGCTGCTGCTGGCGCTGGCGGGGCTGAACAACCCGCTGGCGTTCGCGCTGCCGCTGGTGCTGCTGGGCATCGGCCACGGCCTGCTGGTGCCGCCGGCGCTGGCCGGCACGGTGGGCTTGCTGCCGGCGCTGGCAGGGTCGGCTGCCGCCGTGGCCGGCCTGTCGCAGCAGCTCATGGGCGCGGTCGGTGGGTTTGCCGTTGGCCTGTTCCACCACGAGGGCGCGGTCAACCTGGGCTGGCTGATGCTGGGCCTGGCGCTGTGCGGTGCCGCCGCGCAGTGGCGCCTGCACCGCGGCCAGCAGCCGCCACCTCCGCAGCGACTCGGGTGACATGACCGGGCCGGCGCTGCGGAGACAATGGTGTCTGTTCGTCTGTTCCCCGATGGAGCTTCTGCCTTGCCTCTGCCGCCGCCCGTTGCCCGCACCCCCATGCACACCCGCCGTGTCGAGTACCGCGGCTTCCGCCGCGACGACGGCCTGTGGGATATCGAGGGCGAGATGCTCGACACCAAGCCGCACGCCTTCGAGATCGAGGGCGAGGGGGAATGGGCACCCCACGAGCCGATCCACCACATGAGCATCCGGGTCACGGTCGACGAGGCCATGGTGATCCGTGATGTGCAGGTCAGCATGGATGCCCATCCGCACGACCCCTGCCCGCAGGCCATGCCGCCGATGCAGGGCCTGATCGGCGAGACGCTGGGCAAGGGCTGGCGCAAGACTATTGAACGCCACCTGGGTGGCACCATCGGCTGCACCCACCTGCGCGAGCTGCTGTTCAATCTGGCCACTGCGGCTTTCCAGACCCGCTCGTCCTCGTTTGCGCCTGCGGGCGACGGACGTCCGCCCATGCACCTGGGCCAGTGCAAAGCCTGGGCCTTCGACGGACCGGTGGTCGAGAAGGTCTACCCTATGTTCTTCCGCTGGCAGCCACCACCGAAAGCCGCCGGCTGATCCGCATGGCCATCGAGATCCACTTCGACGCGGTCGACTGCGCGCCAATCGACTCCGCCACCGTGATGGTGTTGCGCGATGGCGCGCGCGGCCTGGAGGTGCTGATGGTGCGCCGCCACGGGGATTCGGGCGTGCTGGGTGGCGTACACGTGTTCCCGGGTGGCAAGCTGGACGAGCAGGACAGCGAGGCGGCGCTGCCGGGCCTGGACCACGACGCCGGCTGGTTTGCACAGGCGCTGGCCGAGCCCGGTCTGGCGCCGGTGGTGGCGCGCGGCCTGTTTGCCTCGGCGCTGCGCGAGACCCGCGAGGAATGCGCGCTGGCGCTGCCTGCGGATTCGTTGTGGCCCTGGTCACGCTGGATCACGCCACGCCAGCCGTCGGTGACCCGCAAGCGCTTCGACACCCGCTTCTTCGTTGCCGTCGCGCCGCCGGACCAGGAGGCGGTGCACGACGACTTCGAGGCCACCGAGGTGGTGTGGGTACCTCCGGCCGAAGGCTTGCAGCGCTACTGGGCCGGCGAGATCGACCTGGCGCCGCCGCAGATCATGAGCCTGGTGCAGCTGGTGCGCATCCGGGATGTGGTCGGGGCGCTCGACCTGGCTCGCCAGCGCCCGCCGGCCCTGATCGAGCCGCAGCCGTTCGACGACCACGGCGAGCGCGTGATCTGCTACCCGGGCGATCCCGCGCACCCGGTGCGCGAGCCCGTCTGGATCGGGCCGACACGGCTGCGCTACCGCAACCGGCGCTTCGAGCCAGAGGGCGGTCTGGCGGCCCTGCTGGGGGACTGAACAACGCTCAGAAACGACAACGCCCACTCGGAAGTGGGCGCTGAAGCGGAACGAATTCCTGGCGGGAAGGAGGGCTTCACATCATGGCCCGGAAGCATTGAAAAACCTCACTTTCTGGATGAGGTGGTATGCTTTGTGCCCCCAAATATGCCCCCAGATCAGCGTGGCTGGAGAGTGTGACCCCTGAAGCTGAACCTGTCGGGATACCGCCTGTCGAATGTCGCTCGCTCGTTGGGGAAGCACCACAACCCATGAGCACAAGGGAACGCGGCAGACTCACGGTTGTCCGTAGAGAAATCGTTGAAAGCCTATGAACGTCTGGCGAATCTGCTCAGGGGATCCCAGATCTGTTGCCGCATCGGCCAGCGCGTTGTTGTAACGGAGGCGGAGCAGAGGTGTCAGCTTTTCCGGCGCCAGCTCATCCACCCCTTGTGCGACGTACTGGCCCAGCACGAACTCAATGAAGGCCTGCTGCTTGTAGCCATAGGTCCCGCTGGCCTTGGCTTTGGCATTTGCTGCGCGCTCAGACCGGGTATGGGTGGGCAGTGCAAACGCCACGTACGCGAGCACATCGAACAGGTCGCTCTTCTCTGCGTCAATGACGCGCTGCATTTCGGCCAGTGGCTCCCGCCCAAAGCCTCTCTCGGCCAGCGCATCAAGCAAACCCTTGCGCGTGGTCGGGTCGGCCCAGATGGCGCGCAGTTCGTCCTCGTTCTTGAAGAACTCAGGTAGCGCGCCAAACAGGCTTTCCAGAAACTGTGCCGGAGAGAGTGGCTTGCCGTCAGGTCCCCAGAACGTGGTGACCGACATGTGCTGAATCTGCCGTGCCTTCCCGTCTGCCAGCTTAATCACCAGCTTCTCTGGCCTGTGCTCAGGCAAAGGACCAGGTCCAACCGGTGGGGGCTCGTCTTCCTCGCCCCCGACAGGTCGTACTGGCCGCGGTTGAGGCTGCTCCGGCTCGATGGGCTCGCCATCCCATTCCGGATCACTGAACAGGTGGTGCGCCTTCACGAAGTCCAGGATCGTGAAGTAGTCCTTGCCGTCGTACAGCCGCGTGCCCCGGCCGATGATCTGCTTGAACTCGATCATCGAGTTCACAGGCCGCATCAGCACGATGTTCCGCACATTGCGCGCGTCCACCCCGGTGGAGAGCTTCTGTGACGTGGTTAGCACCGTCGGGATGGTCTTCTCGTTGTCCTGGAAGTCCCGCAAGTACTGCTCCCCCAACGCACCATCGTTGGCCGTGACACGGGCGCAGTACAGCGGGTTCGTGCTGCTCGCGTTCTGGTTGATCAGGTCACGCACTAGGGCAGCATGCGATTGTGTCGCACAGAAAACGATGGTCTTCTCACGCTGGTCGATCATGCCCAGCATCATCTTCACCCGATGGACCTCGCGCTCCTTGATCTCGATGACGCGGTTGAAGTCCTTCTCTTCGTAGCGTTTGCCCTGTTCCACCTGGCCCAACAGCACCTCGTCATCGGCGGTGTAGACGTACTCGTCCATCGTCGTGGCGATCTGCTTCACCCGGAACGGCGTCAGAAAGCCGTCGTTGATGCCGTCCTTGAGCGAGTAAACATACACCGGCTCGCCGAAGTAGGCGTAGGTGTCGGTGTTGAGGGTCCGCTTAGGGGTGGCCGTCAGCCCCAGTTGAACCGCCGGGCTGAAGTAGTTGAGGATGTCTCGCCAACTGCTTTCGTCGTTCGCTCCGCCCCGGTGGCACTCGTCGATGATGATCAGGTCGAAGAAGTCGGGCGGGTAGTCGCCAAAGTACGGCGTGTCCCCGGGACCGCTCATGAAGGTCTGGAAGATCGTGAAGAAGACGCTGCCGTTCTTGGGCACCCGACCCTTGCGCTTGATCTCGTCCGGTGCGATGCGCACCAGCGCATCGTCAGGGAACGCCGAGAACGCGTTGTAGGCCTGATCTGCCAGGATGTTGCGGTCCGCCAGAAACAGGATGCGCGGGCGCCGCGTACCCAGCTCTTCCGGCGTTGCGTCGGCCTTGCGCCAGTCCGTCAGGTTCCAGCGCGCCTGGTAGAGCTTCCAGGCCAGTTGGAAGGCGATGAAGGTCTTGCCTGTTCCAGTGGCCAGCGTCAGCAGCACACGGTCGCGCCCCTCGCCCACGGCGTCCAGCACGCGTTGAATGGCGATGTCCTGGTAGTACCGGCCTTGCCAAGTTCCGCCCTTGTCTTCAAATGGAACGGCTGCAAAGCGCTCGCGCCAGGCATTGGCCACGGCATAGGTCAGCGCCCACAACGCTTCAGGCGTCGGGAAAGCAGGTACGTCACATTCGTCACCGGCCGCCATGTCCATGCGGTAGATGCTCTGCCCGTTGGTCGCAAACGCGAAGCGCAGCGAAAGCTTGGCCGCGTAGCTCTTGGCCTGCGCCACACCTTCCGCGCAAGGTTTGTCCCAGGCCTTGGCCTCAATCACAGCCAGCTTGGTGTTACGGTAAACCAGTACGTAGTCGGCTATTTCGGCTCTGGCGCGCTGACCTGCACCCTGCAGTCGGCCGGCGGTGATGCCGTGTTCCCGCAGCACGCGACTGCCCTCAACCACACCCCAGCCCGCAGCTTTGAGCGCGGGGTCGATGTGTTCGGCGCGGGTTTCGGCTTCGTTCATGGTTGACAGTCTATATATCCACCTGCTGGCATTGACTCCCCAGTCATCACAGCCCTGCAAACCAAGTCTTGATCTTCTGCGCCATCAAGTGCCGGCGCATCTCAAGGAACCCGTAGTAGTCAGGTACGTCACCTGACAGCACGCCTGCTGGAATGCAGTTGGTCTCCAGGTTGGCTTCCAGTTCGTTCTTGTCCGTGATGCCGCCGTACTTTTTGGTCCCAAGTTCCACCTGTTGTCGCAGCTCGTCAAAGTAGACAAGGGGCGCCTTCGCACCGATGGCGATGTTGATCTCGCTTTGGGCGATCACGTAGTTGGCGATCTGGTTGTAGGACCCGCTGGTCAGGCCCTTTTCCTTGAGGTACTGCCTTGGGTAGACGTGGTGCACATCGGCCCGGTTCAGCAGCAGGTCCCGAACGGTGATGTCACGCGACAGGAAGCCTTTGTCGCCCAACTTGACCTGAGCAGCCTTGTAACAGAGGAAATACGGGCTCTTGATGGACGAGGTGTCCATGAACTGCGGCAGCATCCCGGTCCAGAAACTGTCTGGGAGTTCGTTGGGGATCACGGCATTCACGTAGTCCTTCACGCCTCGGCTGTCGATCTGGCGGATATCGAAGTCGAACTGTGACTCCGGCGAACCACTGTAGCGCCCACGCAGAACCGACATGGCGTACCAGCGCCGCACCAGTTGCTCCAGTTCTGCAGCAGGCACTCCTTCCTTACGGCCACGCAAGTAGATGATGTATGCGAAGTTCACCGCGTTCTGGCTGCTGATCAGGTCGCTGGTGATGAACCCTGCCGACCGCAGGATCATCGTGATGCGGTCGAAGTGCGTTTCGTTGATGAAGGCCAAGATGCCCCGCTTCAGCTTCTCGAATGATTCCTCCGCGATGGAATCTTCGTAGGCCTTGGTCTCGAAGTTCCGTCCCGAGAGCAGCGCCACCAAGTCCTGAAGCTTGCCGCGCCCAAACTCCGAGGTGAAGGCCACACGCAACATGTCGGTGTAGTCGGGGTCGTAGATGTCGTCGTTGACATCGCAGATCCACTTCATCTTCGGGTAGAACTCCGACTCCACAAAGGCCTTGTCGCCCTTTTCGATCTTGCCTTTGAACTCCGGGGCCACGGCCAAGTGGCAGAAGTAGTCGATGGCTTTGCGCAACACGTTGCCGCCGTAGGTCTCGTTCACCGCGATTTTTGACATGGCGAAATCGGCTTGCGACAGTGCCTTACCCGCCGAGTTCACGCGAATGAAGATCTCGGTCACGGTCTCGATGCTCAGGTCCTCCGCAAGCTCGATTACCCCCACATGGTTGTGCACGATGCCCCTCAGTCGCTCAATCACCTTGAATACCGCATCCTGTGAGCACTGCTTGTTGGCGTCACAGTAGGCCGCAACCAATTGGAACAGGCTGGTCTTGCTGTCGAATACGGTGGCCACGTCGGGCAGCCACGCAGGGTTTTTGCGAATGGCCGGGTTGGCCACCTCGAACTTCTCTTCCTGGGGGTTGAAGGCGATGCGGATCTGTACTGTCTCGTAGTCCTCGGTCAGCACCTCGGTGCCTAGTAAAGCCGCCATCAGCGCCGTTACGCGCTGCTGCCCATCAATCAGGATGCGCTTGCCCGCCGAAGCCGAACCATCCTTGAGCTTGACCGTCGGGTTGCGCCAGGCAATCAAGTAGCCCACCGGGTAGCCCTGATACAGCGAATCCAGCAGGTTGCGCACTTGGGTGGCTTCCCATACGAAGGGGCGCTGGATCTCTGGGATGGCGATCTCGCCTGACTTTACCCAGGTCAGCAGTGTTTCGATGGGATGTGGGGTGACGGAATAGCGTTGCGTGGACATGGTTCCTCCTGCGCTCTTTTCGTTTTGCCAGCGATCCAGTAAAACTGGATCAAAAAATGATGCGATCTGAAGTGATCGCAAGCCTTTGATTTATATGGTCTTCATTCTTCTTTCGTTCCTGAAGCCAGCCCAAGAATCAAAACCCAATCAAGAAAACACACCCAGAACGACACATAGCCCGGCCGGGTGAGCTTTCCCGACACACCACCCGGATCGGCTTTATTCATGGCTGAGAGTCGGTGGTCGTGAAGGTCGGTAGGACCTCGCCGTGAGTGTCCTTGTCCACGGGAACCGCCCCTTTAAACAGGCGATTGCCGATACAAAGGCCATCGTCCCAAATTGAGACCAGAATGTCTTCGTCATTCAGCCTCGCGGGAAGTGATGTGAGGTTCACTGCCGGGATTTGAATCTCTGAAACCCAGGTTTCACCCTTTGCGGGCATTGGCACGACCCAGTCCCTTCCGCTGAAAGTCAGTATCCGGCTATCAAAAGCGATCGTGACCATGTCTTCAGCAACAGCACCTTCCAGGTTTTTGCAGAGCTGCCGCAAGGCCTGACGCATCCAGGATCGTTCAACCCAGCACCGTGGGCGCCTTTCATAGCTGGCTGCCCGCTGCACCCAGGGAAGGGTGTCCAGGTGCTTGAGCCCTAGCAAAACAAACGCGGCTTGCTTCAACGAGAACGCAGTTTCGCGACTCGGGAGTTGCTTCTGCAAATGCCATGCAATCCAGGCTGCTCCCTGTTCAATCGATGAAACAGTGGTGGGCATGTCGAACTCAATGGAGGCAATGGTTCGCGGCGACCGGTATAGGCCCGTGAAGGCGACCACATCGACCAACATGAGATTGGGCATCCGGGCTGCAGACAACTTGAAGCTTCCGAGGTCAATGGACATGGCCGACCCGTCGTTTGGAAAAACGCTCTTGTCTGGCTGAAAACCAAAACTCTCCAGCGCCAACCAAGTCGAGATGGTTCCGTCAGGTTGGTGTTCGCCCTGGGCCATGTCCACGGTCACCGCGATCAGAACACCCGCTGAGACTTCTGGATGTACTCCAGGAAGTTCATGGTGGTTACCCCTACGGCTGCCATGTCGCAAACGGCGGGGATCTTGTACTTGCGTGTGTCGATCTGAGCACCAAACTGCCGAGCCTCGTTCGTGATCAGCTCGGCCCCGTGCACCTTTGCGACCGCGATGATGAACAGGTCGTTTTCATCCACGCCCTTCGGGTGGTACTGGTCATTCACCACCCCAATCGCATCCTTGATCGCCATGGCGGCCATCAATGCGGCCTCGCTGATCGGCAGCCTCAGCACTTCGGTGTTCTTTAGCCACTGCGCGCATTCAGGCAACTTGTGTCCGACCTCTTCCAGCGCCACCACCGGGATGGCCAGCTCAAGCGTCTTCAGCTCGTTGGCCAGCCAGCTCCAAAGCCCCGGAAACTGAGCCGGGGGGTAGTTGTCCCACGCGTAAATGATGGCTGAGGCGTCAAGCACCCGCATAGTGCCGCTCCAGCTCATGCACATCGGCAATCTTCAAGCCGTCCAGATAGCCACTGGCCTTGGACAGCGTGATGCGCCGAGCGCTGAGGGAGTTCAGCACGGTGCGCACATACCGATCACCAAAAATGTGTTTTGGCTCGCGATGTCGGTATTTGCGCGTGCCTCCCTCGTCTTTCATGTTGTTGCCGGCTTCCAGGCTCCAGGCTCTGTAGGCCTGGTAGGTTGCCTGCGGCAAACGCCCCACCGCCAGCAGGCGGCGCAAGATCACTTCGGCACTCACGCCCCAGGCATTGCGCTGGGGTTTAAGCCACTCGTTGAAGCCCGCCACATCGTCGGGGCGATCTGCATCGCTGATACTTGCCAGGAAATGGTCGGGCACCAGCACCAGCCCGGCGAACAGATTGGCTTCCTGCTCACGTCCTTGGGTGGAGCGCAGGTCGGCCTCGTCGTCGATCCAGCTCGCCTTGTGCAGCAGCACATGGGCCAGTTCGTGCATCAGGGTGAAGGCCTGCGGCGCGTCCGAGGCCATTTTTTTCACCACGATGACGGGGCACTGCGGGTCGTACAGCGCGAAACCCGCCACAGGGCTTTCTTTGGCAATCTGCCAGGGACCGTTGTAGCCGTTGGTGCGAAACACCAGGATGCCTTTAGCCTCCACGGCCTTGCGGTAGCTCTCAAAGTCGTTCTTGCCTTCGCCCAGCTCCAGCCACAGCCGTGTGGCCCTGGCAGCCGCTGCCACGTTTCCTGCTGGCAGTTCAGGCGCCTCAAACGGCGACCAGAGCGCATCGTCCAGGTCTTCGCGAAGACTGAGGAACAAGGCCCTTTGACGCTCCACCCGCTCGATCAGCAGCCGCAGACGCTGCGACAGCTCAGGCTTTTGCTGTGCCAGGGTACGGAACTGCGGTGTGTGCACCTGTTCCGCTGCCACCGGACCAGCTTCAAGGAAGAACAGCACGCCCCGGCCGAAATGCTCGGCCAGCTTGCGCAACTGGTTGAAGGTCAGTCCCGCTTCGTCAGTCCAGAACGCTTCCCAGCGGTCGGCCGACATGTCCAGCACGCCCGCCAGTTCGCCTGGCGCCATGCCCTGCTCGGCACAGCACCATTCGATGCGTTCGCGGTTGACGGCGTGGATACGGTCCATGAAACCATTCTATAGACGCAGCCCTACCCTGGTCAGAGGTCCAGCCCGTGCACGGTGCCGTCAACACCCACCGTCACGATATGGATGCCCAATCGGGCGATCAGGGGTGCCCGACGCCATCGGTCGGCCAGTTTGACAAAGCGCTCTCCGTGCGGCACCGCAACGACCAGCACGGCGTTGGCCGGCACCTCCTCCAGCGTCAGCAACTGGCCTAGGGCCTCCCGCATCAACTTGTATTCGGCGCTCGACTTTGACGGGCTCAGGCTGCCCTTCTTGGCCTCCACGATCAGCGGCCTTTGATCGGCCAGAGTCGTGGTCACATCACCCAGACCGGGGCTGGAATGAACCTCAATGGCGTGCTCGAAGCCGGCAGCCAGGTAGCGGCCTTGCCAACGCTGGCCCGGCTCCGAGCGCAGCCAACCGTGACGGGACAAGAACGAGGGCACTTCGAAGTGCTGCTGGTCGCCAACGCGAATCTGGGCACCGTCCAAGGCGACCGATACGTCGGCATGGGCCAGACCTGACCGGATTAGGTGCAGGGCCAGCAGCAGACTGACCTCTGCCTCTGCCATCGCGTCCCGACCTGCGCTGCTGTACGAGACCATGTCATAGCTGGCCGCTGAAGGCCTGATGCAACAGCGACTTTTTGAGTTCGTCGAGGGCGGCGAGTTTGCGTTCGTATATCGCCCTAAGAGACTCCGTCTCATCAGAAAGAGCATCGAGCTTGCCAACAATTCGATGTTGCTCAGTAAGGGACCCAGGGAAAGAGATTTTGATTCCCTTCAGCAAGCTCGCTTTGATGCCCTGCACGGTCGCACCGGTGCCCTTTTCACGAATGCGTTGCTGGATGGGCGGCGACAACAGCATGTACTTCAAAAAAGTACTGTCCAAACTTCTTGGATCAGGCTGCATGATGATGATCCGCTGCGCAAACACGACCTTCTCCGAGGTGTCGAGCTGTGCCACGTTTGCCAATGGTGCTTCGGTGGTGAACAGCACATCGCCCAATTTCGGGATGCCTCGCGTCATCCAGCCATCGTAGGACTCTGGTGCGACAAACTCTTCGGGCGCTCTTTGGAGAAAGCCCATCTTCACGTTCTTGGCCGTGATAAGGCGCAAACCACTGTTCGTTTTTACTGGTGTCTTCCCACGGTAGTCGATAAAGCGAATGCACTCGCCTACTGTGGAATCGAGCCAGTTGCTCCCCCGCTCAGTGAACACCGAATGCAAGTAGCCGTCGAACAACTCGCGGGCGTTCTGCAGGTTCTTCTCGGCGTTGGCCTTGGCGGTGGCGATGCCCTCGAACGCTTCGTCGAGGATTGCGACGATGCGGTGCTGTTCCTGCACCGAAGGAAAGCTAAAAAGCACCTCCTTGAGCTTGCCGCCTGAAAGCTCTTTGAAGGTCGCGCCCGTGCCCAAGCTGTCCAGCAATGGGACATTTGCCAGTAGAAAGTAGTAGGCAAATTTTGTGTCGACACCCGACAAAGGAACCAAGCCCTTGCAGCCCTGGTTGAACGCCATCGGCACTTCATTGACTACCAAATGGCCTATGGGCGCGCGAGTCGACAAGATGATGGAGTTCGCTGGCACCAGCTCTGCACCAACTCGTAGCCCCTCATCGGTCAGCGTTCTGCGGCTCGCGGACAGGTAGGGCGAAGGCAGTCCCCCCATTTCGGCCGGTGTGATCCAGTGGTGCTGTCCATCCCAATAGGCTGGAACGCCAGTCTTGGGCGTTCCGCCATTGACAACTCGAAAGACCTCGCCAATGGGCTTTGTTTGCCAACCAGACATCACGCCACCAACCCCCGAATCACCGCCAGCACCTCGGCACTCTCAGCATCCAGCGCCGCGATCTCGTCCAGGATGTCGGCGGGCGTGCGCAGCGCCACCACCTCGCCGCCGTCTGGGTTCTTAACCGACAAATCCCAGGTACTGGCATCAATCCCCGCCACGTCCACGCTCCAGCTCTTGGGCGAAGTGGCGGCGGTGGCCTGCAGCGCCACGAACTCAGCCAGGTCTGCATCGTTCAGCGGGTTGGTCTTGCCTAAGCTGCGGCCGGGGTCGAGCTGGTAGTACCAGACCCGCTGCGTGGGCTCGCCCTTGGTAAAGAACAGCACCACGGTCTTGACGCCCGCACCCTGGAAGGTGCCGCCGGGGCAGTCCAGCACCGTGTGCAGGTTGCAGCTTTCCAGCAGCAGCTTGCGCAGGCTGACGCTGGCGTTGTCGGTGTTGCTCAGGAAGGTGTTCTTGATGACGATGGCCGCCCGACCACCCGCTCGCAGGCTCTTGATGAAGTGCTGCATGAACAGGAACGCGGTTTCCCCGGTCTTGATGGGGAAGTTCTGCTGCACCTCTTTGCGCTCTTTGCCACCAAAGGGCGGGTTGGCGAGGATCACGTCGTAGCGGTCACGCTCCTGGATGTCGTTGATGTTTTCGCCCAGTGTGTTGGTGTGCACGATGTTGGGCGCCTCGATGCCGTGCAGGATCATGTTCATGATCCCGATGACATAGGCCAGACTCTTCTTTTCCTTGCCGTAGAAGGTGCGCTTCTGCAGCGTTTCCAGGTCGTCGGCCTTGGTGGCCTGCGGGGCCAGGTAGTCGTAGGCCTCGCACAGGAAGCCGGCCGAGCCGCAGGCACCGTCGTAGATGCGCTCGCCGATGCGGGGCTTGAGCACCTGGATCATGGCGCGGATGAGCGGGCGCGGTGTGTAGTACTCGCCGCCGTTGCGCCCGGCGTTGCCCATGTTCTTGATCTTGACTTCGTACAGGTGGGACAGCTCGTGTTTTTCAGCCTGCGAGCGGAAGCGCAGTTCGTCCACCAGGTCGATCACATCGCGCAGGTTGTAGCCGCTCTGGACCTTGTTCTTGATCTCGCTGAAGACCTCGCCGATCTTGTATTCGATGGTCTGCGGACCGCTGGCGCGCTGCTTGAAGCCGGCCAGGTAGGGGAACAGCCGGTTGTTGACCATATCGCGCAGGTCATCGCCGGTAGCGGCCGCGTTGTGGTCGATCTTGCCGTCCGCCCCCTTGGGCGCGGCCCACTGACTCCAGCGGAAGGGCTCGGCCAGCAGGTATTCGTAGGGCCGGCCTTCCAGCTCGGCTTCCATGGCCTTGTCGGCCTCCAGCGCGTCCAGGTACTTGAGGAACAGCAGCCAGCTCGATTGCTCGGTGTAGTCCAGCTCGCTGGTGCAGCCTGCGTCCTTGTGCAGGATGTCGTCGATGTTCTTGAAGGTCTGTTCAAACATGCGGGTCTGTTGTTCTTGAGGCGCGACGGCGCTCCCTGGCGGAAGGTTACACGACGAATCTGACCGTTCTGACGCGGGTTTGTGCGCCCTGTCGGGCTGGTAAAATTTGCCCGTGGCCCGCGAGCTCTCGCCCTGTTCTGCCACGCTTTCCCCTTCTGATTGTTTCCCGGCCGGCTGCGATAGCCAGGTTCGCGGTCGGTCATGCCCTGAAGTCCTGGCGTGAGGAAGATCTGCGCATGAACATCGCTGAAACACCCCTGCTGTCCCCGCGGTTTGCCCTGGCCCTGCAGTTCGCCAATCAGATCCACGCCACCCAGGTTCGCAAAGGACTTGGGGCGCCGTACATCTCGCACCTGATGGCCGTCAGTGCCCAGGTGCTGGAATACGGTGGCGACGAAGACCAAGCCATCGCCGCGCTGCTGCACGACGCGGCTGAGGACTGCGGTGGTCGGCCCATGCTGGAAACCGTGCGGGTCATGTTCGGTGAGGATGTGGCCGCCATCGTCGAGTGCTGTACCGACACCTTCGAGGACCCGAAACCCGCCTGGCGACCCCGCAAGGAGGCGTACATCGAGCGCATGAAACACGAGCCGGCGCGCGCTCGGTTGGTGGTGACATCGGACAAGCTGCACAACCTGAGCAACACGCTGCGCGACATCCGGGCACAGGGGGCGAAACCCTGGCGTGAAGCCATGGCCCAGACTCCGAATGGAGCGGCTGAGAAGCAGCTTTGGTACTACCAGGGTTGTCGGGCTGCATTGGCGACGGGCTGGGCGCATTCTCTGCTCGCCGAGTTTTCGCGGGCGGTGGATGAGCTTGAGCAACTTGTCGGCACCCCTGCCTGATTTCGGGTCTTGCACGACCGAGGTCATTTGATCTTTTTCAGCCGTTTGTTGATCAGCCCAAGTGATCGCCCGATGCCTGCGAATGCCTGCATGGAGTGGCGGTTGTGCTGGTCAAGCAGTCGGTAGTACGTGCTCAGGTGCATGCCCTTGGGGCGTTCTCCTTGAGGGTTCAGGACGCCTCTCGGCCAACCCAGTCGGTCACGGACCTTGTTGGCTCGCCGTGCGGCCAGGTCCTCCTGGGTTTCTCGCTGACTTCGGTAGGCCAGTTGGAAGCAGTGCCGGCACGCATACCTGCCGCGGCCGCTGTAGAGCAGGGCGACCCTGCGTCCGCAGCCGGGGCAGAACCACCAGGGCCTCCGACCTCCGAAATGGCAGTCTGACCAATCGAGCATCACTGTGTTCACGCAATCGGTCCAGGGGCCACCGCGCCAGCTTTGCCGATAGCAGAGCTGCACGTGGTTTTCCTCGACAGTGATCAGGATGCTTCCGACTTCTCGGCCTCGATGGGTCCAGGTCCTGCCGAATGTGTTGCCGGCAATCAGGAGCCCTTCGCGATGCAGCCGCCTCACGTCGAGTGAGCGCATGTCATCGGTGCATGTCTTTCCGCCACTTCGGCCGCTGTTCGGTCCGCCCATCGTCAAGTTCTCCCGCGTTTTGATATTCCGAAATCAATAGGAAATTTTGCGCTGGTCACCAGTGGCTTCCGTGGTCTGTGCTGGTGCCAGCACTCAGTGAATTGCAGAGAATGGTTTCTCTAGATGGTCACCGTCTGACGGTGTAGGGCCAGTCCGAGAAACAGGGGCTATAGCACCGTGAGACGGTGTAGAGGGTGAAACCGCTGCACCGTGAGACGGTGCTATGGGCGGCTTGCCTGCACCGTGAGACGGTGTAAGGGGTGCGATTTTCAGGGGGTCCATTGCGCGGTACATACCCCGTTGAAAGGTCTCAAATGCCCCGTAGTCGAACTTTGGGTTGCGTTCCAGCCTCTGCCAGGTGACCGCATACCAACTCGCCTTGTTGGGGCGGTGTCCCATCACCGTTTGATGAACCAGCCCGGCGTTGATCAGGTCCTTCAAGGCTCGCGTGATCACGTCGTTGCTCGACCAGCCGCGTGGTTTCAGGTAAGCCCCAGAGGCGCGCATGCACCCGTTGTTGTTGCCGGTGAGTTGCCTGGCGATCTCCATGAGCAGTGCCTTTGCTGGAAGCCCCAAGCCTTTGTAGGCGGAGCTGTCCAGCACACTCCAAGGCAATGCAACGAATCCACCCGGATCTCGGTCGGTGTTGATCCGTTTTCGCCCCTGGCGTCCATTGGCCATGGCAAATGACTCACTGGGCCAGTTGGCGCTGCGATTGCCAGACGGCGATGTCCGACTCGCGCCACGCCACTGCGCGCACAGACAGCCGTATGCAGGCGGGGAACGTTCCGGCTTTCATGCCGGCGTAGAGGCTGGACTTTTTCAAGCCGGTCAGACGCTCGACTTCTGGCAGGCGAAGCAGCAGCTCGGGCTTGCCGCGTAGTTCGTTGGGGTTTGCTTGCACTTGTTGCGCTCCAAGGTGAATGGACATGGCGCAATGATGCGATGCTTGGTACGAAGCCTTGTGCAGCGGAGACGGCAAAACGGCGCTCCGGACTGGAAAATCAACGACTTGCCACCGGTTTGGAGGCAAGCGGTCGTACAGCTTTCGCACGTAGGGGGCTGCAAAAAAAACCTGCAAAATCAACTGCTTATGTCTGATTGCGCAGTTGAAAAACTGAATGTCGGAGCATTCGACGAACTTGTAGTAGTCGGCGTAGTTGTTGTCGATTGCCTTGTGGTTGTAGCGGCCCTCGCTATCCGTCTACTTCTCGCAGTGCTACTACTCGTCGAGCATGTCGTGCTGGTGCGTACACCATTCGTCTCAAGCTTGGCGATTTCGTAGCGTGATGACTTCCGCACCCTTTCTCATGCTGTCTAGATGTTTCGCCCAGTCGTTCATCATTGCGCGGCGCTCCTTCAGGTAGGTGGCATGGTTGTAGGCAGCGGCCACCTGGTCGCGTTCCTGGTGCGCCAGTTGCAGTTCGATCACGTGGTGCGGGTAGCCCTGCTCATGCAGGATGGTCGAAGCCAGCCCCCGGAAGCCGTGGCCAGTCATTCGGCCGGCGTAGCCCATGCGCTTGAGAGCAGCCAAGATCGTGTTGTTGGACATGGGCCGCTCGTGGTCGCGTTCACCGGGGAACAGCAGGGCGCGGCCACCCGATACGGTTTGCAGGGCCTGCAGCACTTCCACTGCCTGCGGGGCCAAGGGCACGATGTGTGGGGTCCGCATCTTCATGCGTTCGGCCGGGATGCGCCATTCCGCCGCCTCCAGGTCGAACTCTGACCAGCGGGCGCCGATCAGCTCGCCCGTGCGCACAAAGGTAAGGGCCATCAGCTTCATGGCCAGCCGGGTGTAGGGGCTGCCTTGGTACGCCTCGATCTTGCGCAGCAGCTCGGGCACGTCCTTCGCGTCCAGCCTGGCGTAGTTCTCTTTCTGGCGTGGCTTGAGGGCGTCGGACGGGCGCACGTCGGCGGCCGGGTTGCGTTCGATCACGCCATGCGCCACCGCGTACCGCATGATCTGACCGCAGGTCTGCAGGGACCGCTTTGCAATGTCCAGGGCGCCCCGTGCTTCGATGCCCTTTGCCATGGCCAGCAACTGCGGGGCCGTGATGCTGGCCACCGGCCGGGCACCGATGGCGGGGAACACATCGGCTTCCAGGCGCCGAATCACATAGTCCGCGTGGCGTGGGCTGCGTGGCCCCTTCCAGTGCGCCCACCACTGCCGGGCCACGGCCTCGAAGGTGGTAGCGTCCATCAGGGCGCGTTTCAGCTTCGCCTCTCGCTTGAGCTGACCAGGGTCTTCACCAGTGGCCAGGGCGTCGCGAGCCTTGTCCCGGCGCTTGCGGGCTTCGGCCAGTGTGACGTCGGGGTACACCCCCAGGGCCAGGCGCTTTTCCTTGCCGGCGTGGCGGTACTTCATGCGCCAGTACTTGCCACCCGCTGCCGTGACTTCCAGGTACATGCCCAGGCCATCGGCCAGGCGGGTGTAAGGCTTGCTGGGGGCACAAGTGGCCCGGTCGCATTCAAGCTTTGTAAGGGGCATGGGGGCATTTTTGCTGGGGGCATCGGAAAACGCCGATTCGTGCCCCCAAATATGCCCCCGGTTGTGCCCGGCTGTAAATGGACGCTGTTGAACGTCCACAAACGAAAAAGCCCCGCAGTGCGGGGCTTTTCGGGGTGTTTCTGTACTTCTGTGGAAGTCCTGAAACCTATCTGTGGCGGAGAAGGAGGGATTCGAACCCTCGGTACAGGAGAACCTGTACGCCGGATTTCGAATCCGGTGCATTCGACCACTCTGCCACCTCTCCGCGGTCAAGCCCTGCATTCTAGCAGCAGCTTGGGTGTCGCTTTTTCCGCGACTCACCGACCCGGGCGCGGTGCGACAATGCCACCCACCCAGAGCGCATCACATGCTTGTCGACACCCAGCCCGCCACCTACCAGCACGTACCGGCCACCGCCGAGGTGCGAGACCAGTGGGTGAATTCACGGTTGATTGCCGTGCTCATGGACAACGTGATGCCCACCCTCGGGGCCGCCCTCATGGCCATTCCCCTGGTGGTCTTCATGCTGTGGAACGAGGTCAACCTGTTCGTGCTCCTGGGCTGGGTGATCGCGCTGCTCTTCATGATCGGGTTCCGCTACCGCATGCTGGGCGTCTACCGCCTCAAGTTTGACATTCAGGAAGGCTCGCGGCGCAAGACCTTCATCAGGCGCTACCAGTGGTCCTGGGTGGCCATCGCCTTCCTCTGGGCCAGTGTCGTGCCAATGAGCTACGGACGATCGGGTGTCGGGGTGCAGTTCATCTGCGGGATGCTGGTGATGGGCCAGGGACTGATTTCGCTGGTTTCGTTCAGCCCCTATCTGCCCGTGTTCCGCGTCTACGCCAACACCGTGGTGCTGGTGGTTGCGGGCGCTCTGGTCGCGGCGCCTTTCACGGTGTCCCAGCAGTCGCCCAATGCGATGCCCATTGACACCAGCGCGGGTCTGCTGGTCTTGCTGGTGCTGTTCTGGTGGTTGCTGATGTCTGCCGGCAAACGCCTCAACGAGGTCTACCGTTCCAGCTTCGAGCTCCAGTTTTCAAACCAGGAGCTGATCGACTCCCTGACGCAGCAAACCCGGGCTTCCCTGCGCGCCGTGGCAACCAAGAACCGCTTCCTGGCCTCTGCCGCACACGACCTGCGCCAGCCGGTGCATGCGCTCAGCCTGTACGCCGACTGGCTGGCCACCGAGCCGGAGATGGCGCGCGACATCTCACCGCGCATCCTGCAGTCCACCCGGGCGATCAACGAGCTGTTCGACTCGCTGTTCGACCTCACACGCATCGACGCAGGCAACTACAAGGTGCGGCTCCAGCACGTGAATGTCCAGCAATTGTTCGCCGATCTGTCGCTGCAATTCGCACCGGTTGCTGCGGGCAAGTCGATCCGGTTGCGCACCCACACCCGTCCTGCCGTGATCTGGGCCGATCCTGTGGTGTTGCGGCGCATCCTGGGCAACCTGCTGTCCAATGCCCTCAAGCACACGAGCAAGGGGGGCGTGTTGCTGGGCCTGCGCTACCGCGAGGACATGCTGCTGTTCGAGGTGTGGGACACCGGTGTGGGCATCGCCCGCGAGCACCAGCAGGCCATCTTCCAGGAGTTCTTCCGGGTTTCGCAGCACCATGGCACCGAGGACAGCCTGGGTCTGGGGCTCACCATCGTCTCCAAGCTGGCGACGATGATGGGTTACCAGCTGGCCCTTTCCTCCGAGGCCAACCGGGGCAGCGTGTTCCGGGTGATGATCCCGCTCTACACCCAGCAGCAGGGTGTGCCGGACGTGCCGACCTGAATCACATGTCCAGAAGGCCGGCGGTACGGGCGAGGTGGCTGGCCTGCGAGCGGCTCTTGACGTTCAGGCGGCGGAACAGGCGCCACAGGTGCACCTTGACCGTGTGCTCGCTGATCTGCAGCTGCTCGGCGATGTCGCGGTTGGACAGACCCCGGTCGAGCATGACCAGCAACTGTTTCTGGCGCTTGGATAGCTTCTCGGGAATCGTCGGGGCGTTCTCGTCTTCCGGCTCATCGGCCAGAAATTCGCGCAGCACGCGACCGATCTGCGCCGCTCCGGCCGACTTCTCCACATAGGCGTCGGCGCCGGCTTCGCGGGCCAGGTCCTCGTAGTCGGAAGCCGGGGAAGCCGAGAGCACGATGAGCGAGGTGTCGGGCAGCATCTGGCGGATTTCCCGCACACCCGACACACCATGGGTGTCGGGCAGCTTGAGGTCCAGGCACACCAGTTCGGGCTCGCCGTGTTCGGCGATGGCACGGCTGACGGTCGCCAGACGCTCCAGTTCAATCACCTGGGTCGAGGTCCGCAGGCGGCGAAGCAGCATGACGACGGCCTCGCGCATCAGGGGATGGTCGTCAATGACAAAGATACTCATGGCAAATGCGGTAGGAATAGGTGCTTCGAGGATCCAGCATATAGATATCGACGGTACTTGGCGATACCAATTTGCGCCCCGTTGCAGTCCTTGTTTTTAGTTTTCCCCGGCTCAAGGCGCTGTACGTGAAACTCCAGTCCTCATGCTGCATTGTCTCACCGGGGTCATTTCATGGGGAAAGACGAGGGTTGGATGGGCGGCCAAACCCGGACTCAGGTCACGGTTGCCGCGAAATGCTGCAGGGCCGAGGCGACCTCGGAGGGGCTCCCGGTCACCGACAGCCGGTCCTGAAGAGCCCCAAGTGCGGCCTCTCCCTGCGATTGCAACTGCCGGATGGCGTCCGCCGCGTCCCTCGGAGCCGGGAAACCGGCGCTCTGGATCAGCAGTTTGCCTTGTGCGTCGACCAGCTTGAAGTAGAACTGTCCGTCTTTTTCGCGGTACTGCTTGAAGGCTGGCGCAGCCGCCTTGGTCGCCTTGGTGGTCGATCCGCTGGGCAGATCCGCCAGCGAGCGCAGGCCCACCGCGTGGCGCAGCCGGGCGGTGAATGGCGTCGCGATGGCACGGGCCTTCTCGGCACCCGCCTTGAGGGTCTTCTCAATCTGTGCCGGGTTCTGGATGAGGGCGTCGTAGACCTCGCGCATCGGCGCGATCTCGCGCTCCAGCCGGTCGAACAGCACCTGCTTGGCTTCCCCCCAGGCGATGCCGTCGGCGTAGGCCTGGGCGAGGGCTGCGGTTTCTTCGGCGCTGGCGAAGGCCTGGTAGAGCTGGAACAGGGCCGAGCCTGCTGTGTCCTTGGGCTCGCCCGGCGCCCGCGAGTCGGTCAGGATGCCCATGATGAGCTTGCGCAACTGCTCCTTCGGGGCGAACAGCGGAATCGTGTTGTCGTAGCTCTTGCTCATCTTGCGGCCGTCCAGGCCGGGCAGCAGGGCCACATGGTCCTCGGTCACCGCTTCTGGCAGCGTGAAGTGCTCGCCATAGAGGTGGTTGAAGCTGGAGGCGATGTCGCGCGCCATCTCGATGTGCTGGATCTGGTCGCGGCCCACCGGCACCTGGTGGGCGTTGAACATCAGGATGTCGGCCGCCATCAGCACCGGGTACATGAACAGGCCGGCGGTCACGCCCGCATCCGGGTCCTCGCCGGCTGCGTGGTTCTTGTCGACCGAAGCCTTGTAGGCATGGGCGCGGTTGAGCAGACCCTTGCCCGTGACACAGGTCAGCAGCCAGGTCAGCTCCGGAATCTCGGGGATGTCGGACTGGCGGTAAAAGGTCACCTTCTCGGGGTCCAGGCCGCAGGCCAGCCAGGTAGCCGCGATCTCCAGCGTGGAGCGCTGCACGCGTTCCGGGTCGCCGCCAGTCTTGATGAGCGCGTGGTAGTCGGCCAGGAAGTAGAAATTCTGGGTGTCGGGCAGGCGGCTGGCGCGCACCGTGGGGCGCACGGCGCCGACGTAGTTGCCAAGGTGGGGAGTGCCGGACGTGGTGATGCCGGTCAGGACGCGTTGGAGGCTCATGGACAGTCGGGGAAAAAATCAGAACAGCAGGGCGCGCACGGGTGTCAGCAGCAGCTCAATCAGCGAGTTGGTCAAACCCATCAGCGGGTACATCCAGAGCGAGCCGATCACGCCCATGATGACCAGACCCATCACGATGAAGAATCCCCAGGGTTCGATGCGCGAGACCATCACGGCCTGCTTCCAGGGCAGCAGGCCGACCAGGATGCGGCCACCATCCAGGGGCGGCACTGGAAACAGGTTGAAGGCGAACATCACGAGGTTCACCAGCACGCCAGCGCGGCCCATTTCCAGAAAAAACCGCTCGTCCACACCTAAGAAGATCATCAGGTACAGCGCCAGGGTCCAGCCGATGGCCTGCGCCAGGTTGGCGCCTGGCCCGGCCAGCGCCACCCAGACCATGTCCCGCTTGGGGTTCCTCAGACGCCCGAACTGCACCGGCACCGGCTTGGCGTAGCCGAACAGGAAGGCCCCGGACGTCGCGAAATACAGCACCAGTGGCATGAGGATCGTGCCGATCGGGTCGATGTGTTTGATCGGGTTGAGCGTGATGCGGCCCAGCTTCCAGGCGGTGTCATCGCCGAAGTGCCGGGCGGCGTAGCCGTGGGCCGCCTCGTGCACCGTGATGGCGAACAGCACGGGCAGGGCGTAGATGGCGACGGTTTGAACGATCTGGGCGAAATCCATCGGCCTATTGTCCCAGACCCAGGATTTGCAGCTCCCCGCGGCCCTCGCGCACCACCTCGGGCTCGCCACCGGCGCCCATCGCGGTCAGGTCGATCACGGTGGTGGGTTCCAGAGCGCAAGCGCCCGCATCGATCACGCCGTCGACCTCGCGTTCAAAGCGCTCGCGGATCTCGCTGGCGTCGTTCATCGGGTCGCTTTCGCCCGGTGCGATCAGCGTGGTGGCCAGCAGCGGGGCGTTGTGCAGGTCCAGCAGCGCCAGCAGGGCAGCGTGCTGCGGCACACGCAGCCCGATGGTCTTGCGCGAGGGGTGGCTCACCCGCCGGGGCACCTCCTTGCTGGCTTCGAGGATGAAGGTGTAGGGCCCCGGCGTGGCCAGCTTCAGCAGCCGGTACTGCCGGTTGTCAACCTTGGCGTAGCTGGAGAGCTGGCTCAGGTCGCGGCAGAGCAGGGTCAGGTGGTGCTTGTCGTCGACCTGGCGGATGCGGCGCAGCCGGTCGGCCGCGGCCTTGTCGTCCAGGTGGCAGGCCAGGGCGTAGCTGGAGTCGGTCGGCACGGCGAGCACGCCGCCCCGTTCAAGCAATTGCACCGCCTGCTTGAGCAGTCGCGGCTGGGGGTTGTCGGGGTGGACTTCAAAGAACTGGGACATGACGCGATTGTGCGCTGGACAGAGCGTGGTTTCAGCCTTGCGGTGGCAGCCAGGCCAAGCCCACAACGGCGCAATGGCCGTGGACAACCGGAAGCGCAGCCGTCACTGGATGCGCGATTCGAGCAGGGACCAGACCGGCGTGACGCCGCCCGGCAGGTCGGGCAGCTTGCCCAGGTCGGTGTGGCTTTCGTCGGGGCTGTGGAAGTCGCTGCCGCGCGAGGCCAGCAGATCGAACTCGCTGCAGAACTCGGCGTATTTCACATAGTCGGCCTGGCTGTGGGCGCCAGTGACCACCTCGACACCACGGCCCCCGTGCGTGCGGAACTCGTTGAACAGCGCGAATTCTTCGTTGGCGGTGAACTTGTAGCGGGCGGGATGAGCGATCACTGCGACACCACCGGCGCCGGTGATCCACTTCACCGCATCACCCAGGTTGGCCCAACGGTGCGGCACGAACCCGGGCTTGCCCTCTGCCAGGTACTTGCGGAACACGGCGTTGGTGTCGGGGCAATGGCCTGACTCGACGATATAGCGGGCGAAGTGGCTGCGCGAGATCAGGTCGGGGTTGCCGACGTATTTCATCGCGCCTTCGAAGGCGCCGGGAATGCCCGCGCGCGCCAGCTCCACACCCATCTGCCGGGCGCGTTCCTCGCGGCCGCCACGGGTCTGGCGCAGCCCGTTGACCAGCGCCCGATCGGTGGGATCGAAGCCCAGCCCGACGATGTGCACCGTGACGTTGGCGAACGTGACCGAGATTTCGGTGCCGGTGAGGTAGGGCAGACCCACCTGCCGGGCCGCCGCTGCCGCGCGCTCCTGACCGCCGACCTCGTCGTGGTCGGTCAGCGCCCAGAGTTCGACGCCATTGGTCTTGGCCCGGGGCGCGAGCTCCTCGGGCATGAGCGTGCCATCCGAGACAACGGAGTGGCAGTGCAGGTCGGCGTTGGTCAAATGGGTCACCTGATCATTTTAGTGGCCGCCCTCTGCCCCCGCTGTCGTCGCGGGGATGGCCTCAGCCGGTGTTCCGCAGACCAGCTGCGATGCCGTTGATCGAGAGGTGGATACCCCGGCGCACCTTCTCATCCTCGTTGTCCAGATCACCCGACCGGTGGCGTTGTACCAGTTCGACCTGCAGGTGGTGCAGCGGGTCGATGTAGGGGAAGCGGTGGCGCACCGAGCGTTGCAGGGCTTCGTTGTTGGCCAGCCGCTGCTTCTCGCCGGTGATCAGGGTCAGGGCTTCGGCCGTGCGGTGCCACTCGGCCTCGATGGCGTCGAACACCTTCTTGCGCAGCTTCTTGTCCTCGACCAGCTCGGCGTAGCGCGTGGCCAAGGCCAGGTCGCTCTTGGCCATCACCATGTCCATGTTGGACAGCAGGGTGCTGAAGAAGGGCCATTGCTTGAACATCTTCTGCAGCAGCTCCTTGCGCTGGGTCTGGCCCTTGGCGCCGCCGCCCTTGAGGAAAGCCTGGACCGCCGAGCCGAAACCGTACCAGCCAGGCAGCGTCAGGCGGCACTGGCCCCAGCTGAAGCCCCAGGGGATGGCCCGCAGGTCTTCGATCTTCTGCGTCGCCTTGCGCGAAGCGGGGCGCGAGCCGATGTTGAGTTCGGCGATTTCGCGGATCGGTGTCGCGGCGAAGAAGTACTCGGGGAAGCGCGGCGTGTCGTAAACCAGCGCGCGGTAGGCCTTCATGCTGGCGATGGACAGCTCGGCGGCGGCGTCCAGGAAGGCCTTGGGCGCGTTGCGCGTGGGCTGCAGCAGCGTGGCCTCCAGCGTGGCAGCGACCAAGGTTTCGAGGTTGCGCCGACCGATCTCGGGGTTGGCATATTTCGAGCCGATCACCTCGCCCTGTTCGGTCAGCCGGATCTGGCCGCGCACCGTGCCCGGCGGCTGGGCCAGGATAGCCTGGTAGCTCGGGCCACCGCCGCGACCGACGGTGCCGCCGCGGCCGTGGAACATGCGCAGACCGATGGTCTTCTCGGCCCCCGCGTTGAGGTGGTCGAACAGCTCGACCAGCGCGATCTCGGCGCGGTAGAGCTCCCAGTTGCTGGTGAAGATGCCGCCGTCCTTGTTGCTGTCGGAGTAGCCGAGCATGATGTCCTGCTCGCCATAGCCGTCGGCCGCGCCGCGCAGCACCATCTCGCGCACGCCCGGCAGTGCGTAGTACTCGCGCATGATGGGTGCGGCGTTGCGCAGGTCTTCGATGGTCTCGAACAGCGGTACCACGATCAGGTCGGCCACGGCGTCCTCGCCAAGCAACCCGTGGACCAATCCCACTTCCTTCTGCAGCAGCAGGACTTCGAGCAGGTCGCTGACTGTTTCGGTGTGGCTGATGATGGCGTGTCGGATCGCCGCATTGCCGTAGCGCTGTCGTGCCAGGCGCGCGGTTTCGAAGATGGCCAGCTCGCTCTGCGCGTGGGCCGAGTAGTCGACGCCAGGCACCCGCAGCGGCCGCGCGTCGTTGAGCTGTTTCAGCAGCAGGGTGCGTTTGGCGTTTTCGTCGAGGGCGCTGTAGTCCGGCTCGATGCGGGCCGTGGCCAGCAGTTCGGCCACCACCTCTTCGTGTTTGTCCGAGCTCTGGCGGAGGTCCACCGTGGCGAGGTGAAAACCGAACACCTCCACCGCACGGATCAGCGGCCGCAGGCGGCCGCGCACCAGGTGGGCGCCGTGGTGCGCCAGCAGCGAGGCTTCGATGGTGCGCAGGTCGGCCAGCAGCTCTTCGGGGCCGCTGTAGGGGTCCTGCGGTGCGATGGCATGCCGTGCCGCTTCGCCGCCGGTGAGCGTCTGCAGGGTGGCGGCCAGACGGGCGTACATGCCGGTGAGGGCGCGGCGGTAGGGTTCGTCCTGGCGGTGGGCGTTGCGATCGGGCGAGCGCTCGGCCAGCGCCTGCATCGCGGGCGAGACCTGCGTGAGGATGGCCGAGACCGAGAGCTCGGCGCCGAGCAGGTGGATCTGGGTCAGGTGGTGGCGCAGCACCATCTCGCACTGGCTGCGCAGGGCGAGGTCCAGTGTGGGGGCGGTGACGTTGGGGTTGCCATCGCGGTCACCGCCGATCCACTGACCCATGCGCAGGAAGGGCGCGAGGCCCTCGGCCGCGGCCTCGCCGAGCCCCTCTTCGAGCTCGCGGTACAGGCGCGGGATCTCGCTCAGGAAGGTGGCCTGGTAGTAGCTGAGCGCGTTCTCGATCTCGTCGGCCACGGTGAGCTTGGTGTAGCGCAACAGGCGGGTCTGCCACAGCTGCGTGACGCGGGCGCGCAGCTGCAGTTCGTTGTCGGCCAGCTCGCGCGGCAGCAGGTGGTCGCGCTCGGCCAGCAGGCGGGCGATGTCGCGCTCGGCGTCCAGGATGCTCTTGCGCTGCACCTCGGTGGGGTGGGCTGTAAGCACGGGGGAAATGTGCGCTTCGGCCAGGGTCTGCACGATCTGCGGCGGCGCGATGCCGGCCTTGTGCAGGCGTTGCAGCGTCATGGCCAGGCTGCCGGGCTGCACATCGCCTGCGCGTTCGTGGATGGCGCGGCGGCGGATGTGGTGGCGGTCCTCGGCCAGGTTGGCCAGGTGGCTGAAGTAGGTGAAGGCGCGGATCACGCTGACCGTCTGCTGGCCCGACAGGCCCTTGAGCAGCTTTTTGAGCGTCTTGTCGGCCGATTCGTCGGCGTGCCGGCGAAACGCCACCGAGAGCTGGCGGATCAGCTCGATCAGTTCGAACATCGCCTTGCCCTCCTGTTCCCGGATCACATCACCCAGGATGCGGCCCAGCAGGCGAATGTCTTCGACCAGGGGCAGGTCCTTGTCGGCGCTGGCACGGCTGCGGGATGCGGGGGCGGCTTTGCGGGCGGGGGAGGGGCTCATGCGGGGTGGTGGCGAGGGGATGCCGAGAGAGGTATTGCTGAAAATTTGGGCAGGGGGCATGCTAGCATCCAAAGTTCCCCGCACCGTTACCAACGGGGTACGAAAACGCCGGTTCCGGCCTGATCTTTTTTTGATAGTGCACCGTGTCCATTTCAATCCCGCCCGCCCCGCTTGACATCACGATCGCCACGCGGGAGAGCCGTCTGGCGCTGTGGCAGGCCGAGCACGTCAAGGCGCTCTTGCAATCTCTGGGCCACCGCGTGACGCTGCTGGGCATGACGACCCAGGGCGACCAGATCCTGGATCGCAGCCTGTCCAAGGTGGGTGGCAAGGGTTTGTTCGTGAAGGAGCTGGAGGTGGCGCTGCAAGAGCGGCGGGCCGACATCGCCGTGCACTCGCTCAAGGACGTGCCGATGGACCTGCCCGACGGGTTCGCCCTGGCCTGTGTGATGGAGCGCGAAGACCCGCGCGATGCCTGGGTGTCCGCCACCTGTGCCTCGCTGGCCGACCTGCCCAGGGACGGGGTGGTCGGTACGTCCAGCCTGCGCCGTCTGGTGTTGCTGCGCGAGGCGCTGGACCGTCTGGGCCGGCAGGACGTGCGCATCGAACCGCTGCGCGGCAACCTCGACACCCGCCTGCGCAAACTCGACGAAGGCCAGTACCACGCCATTGTGCTGGCGGCCGCTGGTCTCAAGCGTCTGGGCCTGTCTTCGCGCATCCGCGGCATCTTCGACCCCGAACAGTCGCTGCCCGCCGCCGGGCAGGGCGCGCTGGGCATCGAGATTCGCAGCGACCGCACCGATCTGATGCAGGCCCTTGCGCCGCTGGTGCATATGCCCACTTGGTTGCGCGTGGCGGCCGAACGCACGGTTTCCCGCGCCATGGGCGGCAGCTGCTCGATGCCGCTGGCCGCCTATGCCCGCTGGGACGCCGAGGCGCCGCAGACCCTGCGCCTGGACGCCGCCTGGGGCGATCCCGAGGGGCGCTTGGCGGTGGTGAGGGTGCAGGAGCAGGCGCGCGTCGAGACGCTCGAACAGGCGGAGTCCCTGGGTCACCGGGTGGCGCAGGCCCTGCGCGCCGGTGGTGCCCGCGCAGCGGGAGGCTGAGCCTTGGCCGGGCACGCGGCCGTGCCGTCCCGCTGGTCCCGGGTGATCGTGACGCGGCCCGCCGGCGAAGCCGGTGCATGGGTGGCGGCGCTGCAGGCCCGGGGATGGGAGGCGCACAGCCTGCCCCTGATCGACATCGGCGCGCCGCGCGATCCGCAGGTCCTCGCGCGGCTGCGCGATGTCCAGGCCCGCTGGAGCCACTGGGACGCCCTGATGTTCGTGAGCACCGCGGCGGTGCAGCACTTTTTCGACGGTGTGGTTCCTGATGCCGGGACGCATCGGGCAGGCACACGGTTCTGGGCGCCGGGGCCGGGCACGGCGCGAACGCTCTCGGTGGCCTTGCAGCGTCTCGGCCTGGGGCCCGAGCGGATCGACCAGCCACCGGCCGATGCACTGCAGTTCGATTCCGAGCATCTGTGGCCTGTGGTGTCGTCTCAGGCGAAGCCTGGTGCCCGTTTGCTGGTGGTGCGGGGCGTGTCCACCTCGGCCGACGGCGTGCCCATGGGTGGGACCGAGGGCAGTGGGCGCGAGTGGCTGATGGAGCAGTGCCGCGCACGCGGGGCCGCGGTTGAGGCCTGCGCCGCCTACGAACGGCATGCGCACCGGTGGACCCCGTCTGACCGGGCCCTGGCAGAGCAGGATGCCCTCTGGCTCTTCAGCAGTTCAGAGGCGGTGGCCCATCTGCGGACGGCGATGCCAGCGGCCGACTGGTCCCGCGCCGGGGCCTTGTGCACCCACGAACGGATCGCGGCGGCGGCGCGGGCGGCGGGCTTTGTACACGTGTACACCAGCCGCCCGTCATTGCCCGATGTGTTGGTCGCCCTAGAATCGGTGCGGAGCCCGATATGAGCAACGACACTCCCGAACCTTCCCCCGCTGCGCCGACCCCGGTTCTTCCCGTGGTGACCACCGGCTCAGGCTCCCCTGCACCTGCCCGGCGCGGTGGGGTCTGGCTGGGCGCGCTGGCGCTGCTGCTGGCAGTGCTGACGCTGATGATGGCCGGCCTGCTGTGGCAGAAGGTGGATTTCACCCAGAAGGAACTGGCGCGCCGCACCCAGGTCAGCGAAACCCAGTCGTCGGAAACACGGACGGTGGCGGCGCAGGCCGAGGCCCAGGTCAAGGAACTGCAGGCGCGTCTGGCGGTGGCCGAGGTCCGCCTGTCCGAGGTCAGTCTGCAGCGCTCCCAGCTCGAAGAGCTGATGCTGGCGCTGTCCCGGTCCCGGGACGACAACCTGGTGCAGGATCTGGAGTCCTCCCTGCGCCTGGCCCAGCAACAGTCTCAGCTCACCGGCAGCGTGCAGCCGTTGCTCGCGGCCCTGCAGTCGGCCGATGAGCGCATCGCCCGGGCCGCGCAGCCGCGGCTGAACCCGGTCCAGCGCGCCATTGCGCGCGATGTGCAGCGCATCCGCAGCACCTCGGTGGCCGATGTGCCCTCGCTGGTACAGCGGCTGGACGAGCTGGTGCAACGGGTGGATCAGTGGCCGGTGCCCAACGACGTCGGCCCCCGTTCACCGGCGGCACGCAAGGCGTCTGGCTCCGGCAGCGCCTCGACAGCATCCGCGAACCCTGCCGAACCTGTCGCGCCCGCGGCCGGCGGCTGGGACCGCGCGGTGCAGACCTGGTCCGGCTTCTGGTCGCGCGTGTGGGAGGAAACCACCCGCAGCGGACGGGAGCTGGTGCGGGTGAGCCGCATCGACCGGCCTGAAGCGGTGTTGCTGGCGCCGGAGCAGGCGTTCTTCCTCCGGGAGAACCTCAAGCTGCGGCTGCTCAACGCGCGGCTCGGCCTGCTGGCCCGCCAGATGGACGCGGTGCAGGACGACCTCAAGACCATCGATGCGGCACTCGCTCGCCACTTCGACACCACCGCTCCCGACGTCGCGGCGGCCCAGGCCGCAGTGACGCAGCTGCGCGCCGAACTGGTGCTCACGGAATGGCCCCGGCCCGAAGAGAGTCTGGCGGCGCTCGCGGTGGCCGCGGGAGGACGCTGATGAACGGGCCGCGGCGCCAGCGGGGTGCGATGCGCAATGTCTTCTGGTTGCTGGGTCTGGCCGCTCTGGCTGTGGCCCTGGCACTGCTGACCGGACACAACCAGGCCATGGTGAGCCTGTTCTGGCCGCCCTACCGGTTCGATGTCTCGTTCAACTTTGTCCTGTTCTGCCTGGTGGCGGGTTTCGTGCTGCTGTACCTGGCCCTGAGGGCATTGAGCATGTTCCGCGAGCTGCCCCGCCAGGCGCAGCGCTGGCGCAGCCAGCAGATGGAGCGGGCGGCGGTCGGCGCGCTGATGGACGCCTTGTCCAACCAGATCGCTGGCCGCTTCGTCCGTGCGCAGGCGGCCGGGCTTGCGGCGCTGGAACAGCTCAACAGCCACCCGGCGGCCCAGTGGCCACGGCGTGGACAACTCCAGCAACTGGCCCACCTGCTGGTGGCCGAAGCGGCTCAATCGCTGCAGAACCGCAGCGCCCGCGACGAGCACCTGCAGGCGGCGCTGCATCCGAAACTGGCCAAGGAGTCGACCGAGGCCCGTGAGGGTGCCCTGATGCGGGCGGTCCGCTGGGCGGTCGAAGACCGTGACCTCCAGGCGGCCCGCAGCCACCTGGACGAACTTCCCCAGGGAGCGTCCCGCCGCATCCAGACGCTGCGCCTGAAGCTTCGGGTGGCGCGTCTGGGGGGAGCGACCGCCGAGGCACTGGAAGCAGCGCGTCTGCTCGCCAAGCACCGCGCCTTTTCGCCAGAGGCCTCGCGCAGCATCGTGCGCGGTCTGGCGCTGGACGCGCTGCGCGAGGCGCACGACCTGGCCCAGCTGCAATCCGTGTGGTCGCGCCTGGATGCGTCCGAGCGCGCCATGCCCGAGCTGATCCTGGCGGCAGTGGAGCGTGCCCATCGGCTGGTGGCCCTGGCGCCTGACGAAGACATGGCAGCACAGGCCCACGAATTGACCGGTGGCTGGCTGGAACCCGTCTGGCAGGGATTTGCTGCACTGGATGAGGGCTTGCAGCACAAGCTGGCGCTGGCAATGGAACCCGGGCTGATGCGGCTGGACGCCACGGGGCTGGCGCGTCTCGAACAGAGCCAGCGGCAGTGGCCCAACAACGCCTACCTGCAGTACCTCACCGGTCAGGCCTGCCGGCAGCGCCAGCTCTGGGGCAAGGCGTCCCAGTTGCTGGGCCAGGCCAGCCACAGCCTGCGCGAACCGGCCCTGCTGCGCCGCACCTGGTGTGCCCTGGCGTTGCTGGCGGAGGAACGCCAGGACCAGGCGGGTGCCCAGGCCGCGTGGAAGCGGGCGGCGCTGCTGGGCGACTGAACTGCCGGCGGGCTGGTTTGCCCGCTGCCTTGCAGCCACCATTGACACAAAGAAAAAGCCGACCTCAGGGTCGGCTTTTTCTTTGCTGGGAACCTGAGTCCGTGATCAGCGGTTCTCGAACGGGAGGCTCACATCGCGCAGGTCCTTGCGGGTCTCCACCAGCACCAGCGGGCCTTCATCGACCAGCACCACCGGCCTGGGTTCGCGGGGCACATGGATCGGCCTGGGCTCTGCAGCGATGGCGGCCTGGATCTCGGCGACCTTTGCTGCATCCGAATTGACCCATTCGAGCCCGCTGGCCTGTGCCACGCGGTGCAGGTCGTCCATCGACAACGTGTACGGCACGACCTTGGGCATGCCGGCGGTTGCCGCCGCGACCGAAGGCGCGGGGGCGGCGGGAGCCACCACATCAGGAATCACCGCGACCGGTTCGGCCACCACCACGGGCGCGGGCTCGACCTGTGACGGCGCTGGGCTGGCGGGCTGGGTGAAGTAGCTGCGCACCGGGCGTTGCTCGTCCTGCTGGTCGGCGGTCACCAGGGCCACCGGCTCCGCACCTGCGGGGACTTCTTCCCTGTTTTCACCGTCACGAGGCGCGCGCTCGCGGCGGTCGCGGCCATAGCGGTCGCGGCTGCGGCGTTCGCGCGGCGCGCGGGGTGCGGCGGCATCGCCTTCCGCCATCTCTGCGGGCGCTGCCTCGGACGGCTCCGAGGTCATCGCGTCAGCAGGGGCTGCGTTGAGCAGCGCGGTGTCCGCCACGCCTTGTGATGCGTTGTCGCCGGGCTCCTGCCCCTGGCGCCGGCGGTTGTCACCACGGCCACCACGGCGTTCGCGGCGAGCGCCTTCGGCGGCGGCCTCAGGTGCTTCACCTGCCGGCGTGGTGGAGACCTGTCCTTCCAGTGCGGTGCTGTCGGCGACCTGGTCCTGGCGGTTGTCCCGGCGGTTGTCGCGACGACCTCCGTTGCGACCCTGTCCCTCGACGCGCTCGCCCCGCGGTTCGCCGCTGCGACCCTCGGCGCGGTGGTCACCACGGCGGCCTTCACCATTGCCGCGGCCCTGGATCTCGGTGCGCTCTCCCCGGTTTTCGCTGCGGGGCGGGCGGTTGCCCTGGCGCTCGCCGCGGTCACCGCGACCTTCGCCATTGCGGCCACCACGACCACGGCCGTCCCTGGACGACTTGCCTTCGCCGCGATCTGTCTTCGGCGCCTCAGCAGCGGCCGGTGCCGGAGCAGGCGTCACTGGTACTGCAGCGGGTGCCATGCCGAACAGGCTCTTGAGCCAGCCAAAGAAGCCTTTTTCGGCGGGGGCGGCGGCACGCGCTGGCGCGGGCTCGACCACCACCGCAGGGGACGCGACCACCGGTGCGGGCGCAGCCACCTCGGGCTTGGGCGCAGCCACTGGTGCCGGGCCGTCGGGCAGCACACCCTTGATCACCGGCTCCTGCTTGTTGGTGCGCTCCTGACTTCGGCGCGTGAAGCTGGCCACATCGTCCACTTCCTCGGCCAGCTTGTAGCTGGAGTCGAGGTTGTCCAGGCGCGGATCGTCGTGCTTGAGACGCTCGAGCTTGTAGTTCGGCGTGTCCAGCGACTTGTTGGGCACCAACAGCACGTTGATGCGCTGCTTGAGTTCGATCTTGGTGATCTCGGTGCGCTTCTCGTTGAGCAGGAAGCTGGCCACTTCAACAGGCACCTGCACCAGCACGGCGGCCGTGCTGTCCTTGAGCGACTCCTCCTGGATCACGCGCAGGATCTGCAGCGCCGAGCTTTCGGTGTCGCGGATGTGGCCGGAACCGCCGCAGCGCGGGCAGGGGATGGACGAGCCTTCGCTGAGCGTGGGCTTCAGGCGCTGGCGGCTCATTTCGAGCAGGCCGAACTTACTGATGGAGCCGAACTGCACGCGGGCGCGGTCCTGGCGCAGCGCGTCGCGCAGGCGGTTCTCGACCTCGCGGCGGTTCTTCGACTCTTCCATGTCGATGAAGTCGATCACGATCAGGCCACCCAGGTCGCGCAGGCGGGCCTGGCGCGCCACCTCGTCGGCGGCTTCCAGGTTGGTGCGGGTCGCGGTTTCCTCGATGTCACCGCCCTTGATGGCGCGCGCCGAGTTCACGTCCACCGCCACCAGCGCTTCGGTCTGGTCGATCACGATGGCGCCGCCGCTGGGCAGCTGCACGACGCGGCTGTAGGCGGTCTCGATCTGGTGCTCGATCTGGAAGCGGCTGAACAGCGGCGCGTCGTCGCGGTAGCGCTTGACGCGGTGACCGTGCTCGGGCATCACGTGGCTCATGAACTGGTGAGCCTGCTCGTAGATGTCGTCGGTGTCGATCAGGATCTCGCCGATGTCGCTGTTGAAGTAGTCGCGGATGGCGCGAATCACCAGGCTCGATTCCTGGTAGATCAAGAAGGCGCCCTTGCCACCCTTGGCCGCGCCGTCGATGGCGTTCCACAGCTTGAGCAGGTAGTTCAGGTCCCACTGCAGTTCGGCCGCCTCACGGCCGATGCCGGCGGTACGGGCGATGATGCTCATGCCGTTGGGATACTCCAGCTGGTCCAGTGCCTGCTTGAGTTCCTGGCGGTCTTCGCCCTCGATGCGGCGGCTGACGCCACCGCCGCGCGGGTTGTTGGGCATCAGCACCACATAGCGGCCGGCCAGGCTCACGAAGGTGGTGAGGGCTGCGCCCTTGTTGCCGCGTTCTTCCTTCTCGACCTGGACCAGCAGTTCCTGGCCTTCCTTGATCACGTCGTTGATGCGGGCCTGGGAGGGCGAGGCATTGCCCTGGAAGTACTGCTTGGAGATTTCCTTGAACGGCAAGAAGCCGTGGCGGTCTTCGCCGTAGTCGACGAAGCAGGCTTCGAGCGAGGGCTCGACGCGGGTGACGACGGCCTTGTAGATGTTGCCCTTGCGCTGTTCGCGCCCTTCGATTTCGATTTCGTAGTCGAGCAGTTTCTGCCCGTCCACGATCGCCAGGCGGCGCTCTTCGGCCTGCGTGGCGTTGATCAGCATGCGCTTCATGTTGCGTTTCCTTTTCACTGTCGCTGACAAGGCGCGCGGACAGGCCGCACACCAGGATGCCGTGAGCCAGCGAAAGAACGCGAACGGGAGGAATTGCCGGAGAGCCGTTGACCCGGTGATGTCCCGACTGCATCGGGTGGTCTGTCGGCAGGGGCTGTGCGCACAGCGGCGCGCCAAGGCCCTGCGGCCGGGTCAGGGCGTAGGCGCGTGGATGTGGGTGAGCAGGCAGGGCATGACGGATGTCGTTGACATGGATCTTGCCGTTTCGGTCACTGTCTTCACTTTGTCCTCGGTCAGCCGCCCCTGCCCGCCTGTGGCGTTGCAAGAAGGGCTGACCGATTGGGGTATTCCGTAATCTGGTTCGCTATTCTTTTGTCGGCTCTCCTGCGGCTTCCGTCCGGATCGCTTCCCGCCATGGTGACGTCAGGGACGCCGTGCGCAGGATGGTTCGAGCCGGGTGCCACAGGTGGCACGGGTCGTCAATCGCATCCGGTTTCAGCCTTGCTGTTCCGGGTCGCTGGACGTGACTGCCTTAAACTCAGGAAAATCAATCACTTACAACGCACGACTGGCGTGACACATTATAGGGGGCTGCCCCTGATGATGGCGCAGGTCTGATGGTGTTTTTCCCTTGAATTCTCCAGTTTCTGACGGTCCTGTGGCCGTGCGACATCTCCTTGTGGACGAGGATTCGGCCGGGCAACGGCTGGACAACTACCTGTTTCGTGAGCTCAAGGGTGTTCCCAAGACCCACATCTACCGGATCATCCGTTCGGGTGAGGTGCGGCGCAACAAAGGCAGGATTTCGGCAGACGACCGGGTGCAGGCCGGGGATGTGTTGCGCATTCCTCCCATCCGGCTGTCCGAGCGTCCGGCCGAGAAAGCGGCGCAGCCGGTTCCTGTGCGCGATTTCCCGGTCATCCATGAAGACGACGCATTTCTGGCGCTAGACAAACCGGCGGGTGTGGCTGTGCATGGGGGCAGCGGGGTCAGTTTCGGGGTGATTGAACAGTTGCGCAGGTCACGTCCGGATGCCCGTTTCCTTGAGTTGGTCCATCGGCTGGATCGCGAAACCAGCGGTCTGCTGTTGATCGCAAAAAAGAAAAGTGCCCTGAAGTCGCTGCAGGATCAGTTCCGCGAGCGTGAAACCGGTAAAACCTATTTGGCTCTGGTCCGGGGGCGCTGGCCTTCCAAACTGAAAGTTTTAGACCAGCCGCTGCACAAATACCTGCTGCCCGATGGGGAGCGGCGGGTACGGGTGGTCGAATCTGCCCATCCCGATGCGATGCGCGCTGTTACGCTCGTGGCGGTGCGTAAACATCTGCCCGCGCCCTCTGGGCTGGAGGCGGTTTGCCCGGATGGATTGAGTTTGCTGGAAGTCACGATCAAGACCGGGCGCACCCATCAGATTCGTGTCCATCTGTCCCATGCCGGCTATCCAATCGTTGGGGACGACAAGTACGGGGATTTTGATTTCAACCGGCTGTTGGCGAAGGCTGGTTTGCGCCGCATGTTTCTTCATGCATGGCGATTGCGCCTGACTCATCCTATTTCTGGTCAGTCGATGGAGTTACATTCTGAATTGCCTTCCGAGCTTGGGTCTTGGGCAGACTCCTGAAAATCCCATTAGAATTTCTGCCGGCATCGTTGGGATGTCCATATCGCTGAAATTTACCAATACCAAAGGAAACGCAATGGCAACCTATTCTGAACTGATGGCACAGGCGCAGGCATTGATGAGTCAGGCCGAGCAGGCGCGCAAGAACGAACTGGCCGCCGCTATCGCCGACATCAAAGCGAAGATGAAGGAATATGGCATCACGGTGACTGATTTGGGTGGTGCAGCGGCTGGCGCCAAAAAGGCCGCCAAGTCGAAATCCAAGGCTGTCGCCAAGTACCGTGGCCCCAACGGGGAGCTGTGGGCCGGCGGCCCGGGCCGCAAGCCGGAGTGGGTGCGCGCGGTGCTGGCTGCGGGCAAGAGCCTTGAGGATTACCGCATTTGAGGGTGTAAGAGCCCCAACGCACACAGGGCACCTGCGGGTGCCTTTTTTGTTGAGCCGCAGCAATAATCGACTGCTTTCGACTCCCTTTCCATGCGCCTACGCCAATACGACCTCATCGCCTTCGACTGGGACGGCACCCTGTTCGACTCCACCGCCATCATCGTGCGCAGCATCCAGGCAGCGGTGCGGGACGTGGGGGGGGCGGTTCCGAGCGAGGCGGCGGCCAGCTACGTGATTGGCATGGGCCTGATGCAGGCCCTTGCCCACGCGGCGCCCGACGTGCCTCCTGAGTTGTATCCCCGGCTGGGTGAGCGTTACCGCCATCACTACCTGTCCCATCAGCACGACATCAGCCTGTTCGATGGCGTGCTGCCCATGCTGGCATCCCTCAAGGAACGTCACCACTGGCTGGTGGTGGCGACGGGCAAAAGCCGGCGGGGGCTGGATGAGGCGCTGGATGCCGTGGAGCTTCGGGGCGTGTTTGATGGTTCCCGCACGGCCGATGAAACAGCCGGCAAGCCCAGTCCGCTGATGCTGGAGCAACTGATGCGCGAGTTCGGTGTCGACCCTGGCCGCACCCTGATGATCGGTGACACGACCCACGATCTGCAGATGGCGGTCAATGCCGGATGTGACAGCGTCGGAGTGAGCTATGGCGCCCACGAACCCGCCGCGTTTGCGTCGTTGTCACCCAGGTTTGTCGCCCACTCGGTCGGAGAGCTGAGCGATTGGTTGAAGGCACATGCCTGAGGGATGGCGATGAGCGGTGAAAGCGACCTCCATGCCCTGTGCAACAGCCGCGACCTGCTGGATGGCGGGCTGGCCGTGCCCTTTGACGTGATGTACGCCGGGCAGACCTGCAGGGCGTTCGCCATCCGGTTCCGGGGTGTGGTCCACGCGTATCTGAACCGTTGCTCCCACGTGGCCATGGAAATGGACTGGCAGCCCAACCGCTTTTTCGACGACAGCGGGCAGTGGCTGCTGTGCTCTACCCACGGCGCCGCCTATGACCCTGCCACCGGTGCCTGCAAGGGCGGGCCTTGTCGCGGTGGGCTGGTGACGGTCCCTCTGCAGGAGCGGGAGGGCGTTGTGTACTGGCAGGCACAATATCCTTTTGCGCCGCTGGCGTTTTGACCAAGACCATCATGAACCTCGATCCACTGGACAACCCGGTGCCCGCATCGGCACCTTCCCGTCAAGAGGGATCCTGGGAACGGGAAACCCTTGAAAGGCTGATGTTCGAGACGCTGCGCGAACAGCGGGCCGCACGCCGCTGGAAGCTGTTTTTCCGGCTGGTATGGCTGGCGATCGTGGGCTCGGTGGTCTGGCTCTGGTTTCAGCAGGCGGAAATGGCTGGGGCCGTGAGCGCACCGCACACCGCGCTGATCGAAGTCAAGGGCGAGATCGCGTCGGGTGCAGAAGCCAGCGCCGACAACGTGCTCAGTTCGGTGCGGGCGGCGTTCGACGACGAAGGCGCCCAGGCGGTGGTGTTGTTGATCGACTCCCCGGGTGGCAGTCCCGTGCAGGCGGGCATCATCAACGACGAGATCACGCGACTGAAGGCCTTGCACCAGAAGAAAGTCTATGCCGTGGTGGAGGAGACCTGCGCCTCGGCTGCCTATTACATCGCCGCAGCGGCCGACGAAATCTATGTCGACAAAGCCAGTCTCGTGGGCAGTATTGGCGTGTTGATGGAAGGGTTCGGGTTCACCGGGTTGATGGACAAGGTGGGGGTGGAGCGTCGCCTGATGGTGGCGGGCCAGAACAAGGCCATGCTTGACCCTTTCAGTCCGCAGGACGAGGCGCAACGGGCCTATATCCAGTCGATGCTTGGCGAGATCCACGCGCAGTTCATCGAGGTGGTCAAGAAGGGGCGGGGCGCGCGACTCAAGGAAACGCCGGACACTTTCACGGGGCTGGTCTGGAGCGGCCAGCAGGCCGTGCAGCAGGGGTTGGCCGACGGCCTGGGCAGTCTGGACTATGTGGCGCGCGAATTGGTGAAGGCCGAGGAAATCGTGGACTACACCCAGCGAGAAAACGTGGGGCTGAGACTGGCTCGCGAGCTGGGTGTGCACATGGGCGAAGGCATCTTCAAAGCTGCCCGCGGAGCAGGCATTGAACTGCGGTGATAGTTAAATTAAGAGAGGAAATGGCAATGCGCATTCAAAAAGCGGTGTTCCCGGTTGGCGGGCTCGGCACCCGGTTTCTGCCAGCCACCAAGGCGATTCCCAAAGAGATGCTGCCGGTGGTGGACAAGCCGCTGATCCAGTACGCGGTCGAAGAAGCTTATGCGGCCGGGATCCGCGAGATGATCTTCATCACCGGGCGCCACAAGCGCGCCATCGGAGATCATTTCGATGCGGCTTTCGAGCTGGAATACGAACTGGAACGGGGCAACAAGACCGAGCTGCTCAAGCTGGTGCACGACATCAAACCGGAAGACATGGACTGCGTCTTCATCCGCCAGCCGCGCCCATTGGGTCTCGGGCACGCGGTGCTTTGTGCGGAGCGGGTGGTCGGCAACGAGCCGTTTGCGGTGCTGCTGGCCGACGACCTGATGTTGGGAGCTCGCCAGAACGCGGGCGGACCGACGGTGCTTCAGCAGATGGTGGAGGCATACCGGTCGCATCCCGGCACGGTGCTGGCGGTGCAGGACGTTCCCAAGGAAGAGACTGGGCGGTATGGGGTGGTGGACGTGCATGGCGCCCACGCCGAGATCGCCGAAGTGTTCGCCATGGTCGAGAAGCCGAAACCGGCCGTGGCGCCTTCCACGCTCGCAGTGGCGGGACGCTACATCCTCACACCCGGCGTTTTCGAGAGCATCCGTCGCCAGCCCCGTGGTGCAGGCGGCGAAATCCAGCTGACCGATGGCATCGCAGCGCTCATCGGCGAGGAGAAGGTCTATGCCTTCCGCTACGACGGCAAGCGCTACGACTGTGGCAGCAAGGAGGGCTTTCTCCAGGCCACCATCGACCTGGCGCTGGCCAACCCGGCTCTGAGCGCTGCGGTGCGCGCGCACATGCAGGCTGCTCTGGCGGCCTGACCGGGAGCGTTATTAGCGCCCTAGCAGGAACACCGACGGCAGATCTAGCGGCAATTGCGCTGCCAGCGCGCCTGATTTCCATTCGCTCAGCAGCGCGCTGCGGGTGCGTTGCTGTGGAAGACCTAGGCCGCTAGACACCGCCAGCCGGGTGTGAGGGTGCAGCGTTTGAAGCAGCGCCTGCAGGAGGGCTGCGTTGCGATAGGGGGTTTCGATCAGGATCTGGGTCTGGCCTGTTTTGAGGGCGGTGGACTCCAGTTCGCGCAAGCGCCGGCTGCGTTCGGCAGGGTCTTGTGGGACGTAGCCCACGAAAGAAAACGATTGACCGTTCAACCCGCTGGCCGCCAGCGCGAGCATCAGGGACACGGGGCCCGTGAGGGGGCGGACGTCGATGCCCAGGGCATGTGCTGCGCGAACCACCGAACTGCCTGGATCGGCAATCGCGGGCATCCCCGCCTCACTCACCAGGCCCATGTCGTGTCCTTGCTGCGCGGGGCCGAGCAGCAACTTGGCCTGTGCATCCGCGGTGCCGGCGGGTGCATGGTCCCCTTTCTTGTGGGCCTGGCGGGGCAGTTCGACGATTTGAAGGTTTTGCACAGGGGTGGCAAGACCGTGTGCGGCGTCCACCCGCTTCAGGAACGCCCTTGTGCTCTTTGCATTCTCGGCAACCCAGTGGACCAGGCGCGCCGCGACCTGGATGGTGTCATCGGGCAACAGCAGCCCCAATGGCACCGGATCTTGCGGGCTGCATCCGAAGTCCAGCGGCGTTGGCACGAGAAACAGCGCGCCTTTGGGCGCAGCCGGGGTGCTCACAGGATGGACACGCCTGCGGCGCGCAGCATGTGGCAGGTGCGAATCAGCGGTAGGCCGACCAGGGCGCTGGGATCGTCGTTGTCAATCCGGGACAGCAGGGCGATGCCAAGTCCTTCGCTTTTTGCGCTTCCGGCGCAGTCGTACGGTTCTTCTGCCCGAAGATAGCGTTCGATTTCCTGGTCGTCGAGGTCGCGGAACACCACGTTGACTGCAGCCAGGTCCAGTTGTTCGAAGCCCGTGGCCGCGCAGACCACGGCAACCGCGGTCTGGAACACCACGGTTTGCCCGCGCATGCGCCGCAATTGAGCGATCGCCCGATCATGGGTGCCGGGCTTGCCAAGCGGTTCGCCACCGAGGTCGGCCACCTGATCGCTGCCGATCACCACTGCTTCCGGAAAGCGCTGGGACACCTCCCGGGCCTTGGCCAGAGCGAGCCGCCGCGCCAGAGTCGCTGGCGCCTCGCCTGGCAGCGGGGTTTCGTCCACGTTCGGGCGCTCAGTGTCGAACGGCACGCGCAGGCGCTCGAGCAGTTCCCGTCTGTAGCGAGAAGTCGAGCCGAGGATGATCTTGCGTTGGGGCGGCGCAGGAATTTGAGAGGAAGGAGCGCTCATCGCCCTATTGTCCGCGGCTTTCTGGTGTCATCTTTTACACTGGCCGTATGAAAGTGTCTCCCCACAGGTCCTGGAACCCTCGTCGATTCGATGCCCGTGCCTTCGCCGAGGCGGGCGGTGTGCTGGAGAGCGAGGATTCATTGGCATCCTTTGATCGTCTGTCTGCCGAGATTCATGCTGACGGCGAGGTCGGCGCTCTGGTTCGATGGTCGGTGCAGGGAGAGATTCGCCCGGACGCTGCCGGCCAGTCGTCTGTCTGGATGCGCCTGCGTGCGGCGCTTGATTTGCCTGTGGGGTGTCAGCGATGCCTCGGTCCGGTGGTTGTTCCGCTGGAGGTGGATCGCTGGTTCAGGTTCGTTGCCGACGAATCCAAGGCCGAGGCCGAGGATGACCAGAGCGAGGAGGATGTCCTGGCTTTGGAGCCCAAGCCGGACCTGCTGGCGCTGATCGAAGACGAGTTGTTGATGGCGATGCCTCTGGTGCCGATGCATGACGTCTGCCCTCAGCCCTTGCTGCTTTCTGCGGGGACGGTGAACGGTGACGAGGCTGCGTCGGAAGTGCGCCCCAATCCGTTCGCCACCCTGAGCCGCCTTAAGAAGTGATCGCAGTCGGAGTTTTGCACCGCCTGTCATTCAGGCTATAATCCTTGGCTTTGCGCTGCCGCCCGGATCAGAGGGCAGGACTGCTGATTGGCGCAACCCACCGACACCCAACCGATTCCAGGAGCCCATCATGGCCGTCCAGCAAAACAAAAAGTCCCCTTCCAAGCGCGGCATGCACCGTTCGCACAATGCCCTGACCGTGCCCGGCATCGCCGTGGAGCCGACCACCGGCGAAACCCATCTGCGCCACCACATCAGCCCCAACGGCTTCTACCGTGGTCGCCAGGTGCTGAAGAACAAGTCCGAGGCTTGAGTTCTGGGCGGCTCCATCCTGCCGCGTCTGAGCGCCGGATGCCGTGATTGCCGCCTGCAAACAGGTCCAGTACGGGCCCGCATGAGCACCATGCGGGCTTTTTTCTTGTTGGTGGCGCTGCGTTGCAGTGCCCGCATCGGGACATTGACATGATTACCGTTGCCGTGGATTGCATGGGAGGAGACGTCGGTCCGGCGGCCACCTTGCCGGCCTGCGCGGCCTTTCTTGCCAGCCACCCGCAGGCCCAGTTGCTTCTGGTGGGGCAGCCGGAGGCATTCAAATCTTGGCCCCAGTTGCTCAACAACGTCCGTTGCCGGGTTGTGCATGCGTCCGAGGTGGTCACGATGGACGACCCGGTCGAGGTGGCCATGCGCCGGAAGAAGGATTCTTCCATGCGCGTGGCAATCCAGCACGTCAAGGATGGCGTGGCGCAGGCGGCGGTGTCCGCCGGAAACACCGGCGCCCTGATGGCCATCTCCAGGTACCTGCTCAAGACGATGGAAGGCATTGACCGCCCAGCCATCGCCAGCCAGATGCCCAACGCCCGTGGTGGAGCGACCACCGTGCTGGACCTGGGGGCCAACGTGGATTGCACCGCCGAGCACCTGCTCCAGTTTGCCGTCATGGGATCTGCCTTGGTCGTGGCGATCTCGGGCAGGGAAGATCCGACGGTGGGGTTGCTCAACGTTGGTGAGGAGGTGATCAAGGGTAGCGAGGTCATCAAGCAGGCCGGCGTTCTGTTGCGAAACGCGGCCAACACCGGTGATCTGAACTTTTTCGGCAATGTCGAGGGCAACGACATCTTCAAGGGCACGACAGACATCGTGGTGTGCGATGGATTTGTCGGCAATGTGGCGCTCAAGGCCAGCGAAGGGCTGGCGACCATGATTGGTGGTTTCATCAAGGCCGAGTTTTCGCGCAGCATTTTCACGAAACTGGGGGCATTGTTTGCTTATCCAGTGATATCTGCATTCAAGAAGCGGATGGACTATCGCCGCTACAACGGCGCAGCACTGCTGGGTTTGCGTGGGCTGGTGTTCAAGAGCCACGGGTCGGCCGACGCTTTCGCTTTTGAGCAGGCCTTGGCCCGGGCTTATGATGCAGCCCACAATCAGTTGCTCGAGAAAGTCCGGGAGCGTATTGCACACGCAGCACCGCTCATCGATCCAGAAGCGATCCCCAGCGATCTCAAGAGCATTCCGACGATCTGAGACCTTCTCCCCCGCCCGCATGACACGTTTTGCCCGCATCACTGGCACCGGTAGTTGCCTGCCGCCTCAGCGCCTGACCAATGCCGACATGGTGGGTCTTTTGAAATCGCGGGGTGTTGAAACGAGTGACGAGTGGATCGTTGAGCGCACGGGGATCCGGGCGCGGCATTTTGTGGGCGACGGCGTCTTCTCGAGCGATCTGGCCGCTGAAGCCTGCCGCAAGGCATTGTCGGCCGCCCAGGTTGGGCCGGGCGATATTGATCTGATCATCGTGGCCACATCGACACCCGACATGGTGTTTCCTTCGACGGCCGCCATCCTCCAGCACAAACTGGGCATTGCAGGCTGCCCGGTGTTCGATGTGCAGGCCGTTTGCAGCGGCTTCATCTATGCGCTCACGGTTGCCGATGCAATGATCCGCACAGGATCTGCCAGCAAGGCGCTGGTGGTGGGGGCCGAAGTGTTTTCGCGCCTGCTGGACTTCAATGACCGTACCACCTGTGTGCTGTTTGGCGATGGTGCCGGTGCTGTGGTATTCGAAGCCAGCGATGTGCCGGGGATCTTGGCGACCGATATCCATGCGGACGGCAAGCACGTGGGCATTCTGTGTGTGCCGGGGCACGTCAGCGGTGGCCAGACCCTGGGTGATCCTTTGCTGAAGATGGATGGTCAGGCCGTCTTCAAGCTGGCTGTTGGTGTATTGGAGGAGACCGCGCGTGCTGTGCTGGCGAAGGCTGGCCGCACCGAGGCCGACATCGACTGGCTGATTCCCCATCAGGCGAACATCCGCATCATGACCGGCACGGCGCGCAAGCTGAAGCTGCCCATGGACAAGGTGGTGGTCACTGTTGACCAGCATGGCAACACCTCTGCGGCTTCGATCCCACTGGCGCTGGATCATGCGGTCCGCAACGGCCAGGTCAAGAAAGGCGACACCTTGTTGCTGGAAGGTGTGGGCGGAGGTTTTACCTGGGGTTCGGTGCTGCTGGACTTCTGACGCCGCTTTGGCGGTTGGCTCCTTTCCCCGTTTCTTGTTGATTCATTGCTGATACGTCCATGACCGAATTTGCATTCGTCTTTCCCGGCCAAGGTTCTCAGTCAGTCGGCATGCTCGACGCCTGGGGCGACCATCCGGAGGTGGCCCTGGCCGTCCAGGAGGCTTCCGATGCCCTGGGTGAAGACGTTGGCTTTCTGATCAAGGAAGGCCCCAAGGAAGCGCTGGCGCTGACCACCAACACCCAGCCCGTGATGCTGGTGGCGGGTGTCGCTGCCTGGCGTGTCTGGTGCGCCGAAGGCGGGGCAGCTCCGTCCGTGGTGGCTGGGCATTCGCTGGGTGAATACAGCGCCCTGGTGGCGTCTGGCGTGCTGACTCTGGCGCAAGCGGCGCCGCTGGTGCGTTTTCGTGCGGCGGCCATGCAGGAAGCGGTGCCGGTCGGAACTGGGGCCATGGCCGCCATCCTGGGCATGGACTCGGACAAGGTGATCGCGGGTTGCGCCGAGGCGCAGGCTTTCTTCCCCCCGGGCAGTGGCGAGGTCGTGGAGGCGGTCAATTTCAACGACCCGGCTCAGACCGTGATCGCTGGCAGCAAGGCTGCGGTTGAGAAGGCTTGCGAGGTGCTCAAGGCCAACGGCGCCAAGCGGGCCCTGCCGTTGCCAGTGTCGGCGCCGTTCCATTCCAGCCTGATGAAACCTGCGGCCTACAAGCTGCGCGAGAAGCTCGCGACCACGCCACTGGCGGCACCCCGGATTCCGGTGCTCAACAACATTGATGTGTCGGTGGAGTCCGATGTGAATGGCATCCGCGATGCACTGTTTCGCCAGGCGTTCGGTCCGGTTCGATGGGTGGAGTGCGTGCGTGCAATCAAAGCACGTGGCATCACCACGCTGGTCGAATGCGGCCCTGGCAAGGTGCTGGCTGGCATGACCAAGCGCATCGACGGCGAGCTGACCGGCGCGGCGCTCTACGACCCGGCCACGCTGGCCGAAGTGAAAAACCTGCTGGCCTGAAGGGAGAGACTGGTATGTCCGAAGTGAAATTTGCGGGCCAAGTGGCCCTGGTGACCGGTGCTTCCCGTGGCATTGGCGCGTCCATCGCGGCCGAACTGGTGTCGAAGGGGCTGATCGTCGTCGGCACGGCCACTTCCGATGAGGGGGCAGCCAAGATCTCGAATGCGCTGAAGGCGGTGCCTGGAGCGGCTGAGGGCTGCCGAGGGGTGAAGCTTGACGTGAACGATGGCGCTGCCGCCGAGGCCTTGATCGACGAAATGACCAAAGCCCATGGCGCCCTGCACGTGCTGGTCAACAACGCCGGCATCACGCGCGACATGCTTGCCATGCGCCTCAAAGATGAGGACTGGGATGCGGTGCTCGACACCAACCTCAAGGCAGTATTCCGTATGAGCCGGGCGGTGATCCGACCCATGATGAAGCAGCGCTATGGGCGCATCATCAGCATCACCAGTGTGGTCGGCGCCTCTGGCAACCCTGGCCAGGCGAACTACGCCGCTGCGAAGGCTGGCGTTGCGGGCATGACCCGCGCGTTGGCGCGCGAACTCGGCAGCCGCAACATCACGGTCAACTGTGTGGCGCCTGGCTTTATTGAGACCGACATGACGGCCTCGCTGCCCGAAGAACAGCAAAAGGCCCTGCTGGGCCAGATTCCCTTGGGGCATCTGGGCAAACCTTCTGACATCGCGCATGCAGTGGCCTACCTGGCCAGCCCGCAGGCCGGCTACGTGACGGGGCAGGAACTGCACGTCAACGGTGGCATGTTCATGGCCTGATCCACTCTTACCGCCGCGGAGCCGTCCGGCGGGCCACCTAGGGGCTACTTCCTAGCCCGGCTAAAATGGCGGTTTGTCATCCAACCACCCTCAGAGGGACTTATGAGCGATATCGAAGCACGTGTGAAGAAAATCATTGCCGAGCAACTCGGCGTGGAAGAAGGGCAAGTGACCCCTGAGAAGGCTTTTGTGGCCGACCTGGGCGCCGACTCCCTGGACACGGTGGAACTGGTGATGGCCCTGGAAGACGAATTCGGTATCGAGATCCCCGACGAAGACGCCGAGAAGATCACCACGGTGAAGAACGCCATCGACTACGCGATGTCGCACCAGAAGGCCTGATGCATCCATGAGCCGTCGTCGCGTTGTCGTGACCGGCCTGGGTTGTGTCTCGCCCGTGGGTAACACGGTGCCAGAAGCCTGGGCTAACCTTGTCGCCGGACAGTCCGGCATTGACCTGATCACCAAGTTCGATGCCTCGGGCATGTCCTGCAAGATCGCTGGTGAGGTCAAGGGGTTTGATCTGGAGTCCTACATCAGTGCCAAAGAGGCGCGGTCGATGGACACCTTCATCCATTACGGAATCGCCGCAGCCCACCAGGCCGTGGTCGACTCGGGCCTGCCTACGGGCGAGGCGCTGGATGACGAACTGGCCACGCGCATCGGCTGCATCGTCGGGTCCGGTATCGGCGGGCTTCCGCTGATCGAAGAAACCCACGCCGAGTATGTCAACCGTGGCGCACGGCGGATCTCGCCGTTCTTTGTCCCCGCATCGATCATCAACATGATCTCTGGACATGTCTCGATGCGCTTTGGGTTCAAGGGGCCGAACCTGGCTGTGGTGACGGCCTGCACCACGGGCTTGCACTGCATTGGCGAAGGCGCTCGCAAGATTGAATATGGGGATGCTGATGTGATCGTCGCTGGTGGCTCCGAAGCCACGGTCTCTCCTCTGGGTGTGGGTGGCTTCGCCGCCATGCGGGCGCTTTCCACCCGCAACGACGATCCCAAAACGGCCTCACGACCCTGGGACAAGGACCGCGACGGTTTCGTGCTCGGAGAGGGCGCCGGGGTGATGGTGCTCGAAGAATACGAGCACGCCAAGGCGCGCGGTGCCAAGATATACGCCGAAGTGATCGGGTATGGCATGAGCGCCGATGCCGGCCACATGACGGCGCCGAACATGGACGGGCCCCGTCGCGCGATGGTCAATGCGCTGCGCAACGCGGGGATCAATGCCGACCAGGTGGACTACCTGAATGCCCACGGAACCTCGACGCCGCTGGGCGATGTGAACGAGAGCAATGCGATCAAGGCGGCGCTCGGTGACCATGCCAGCAAGATCGTCGTGAACTCGACCAAGTCCATGACGGGTCATTTGCTGGGCGGGGCTGGCGGCATTGAAAGCGTGTTCACGGTGCTGGCGTTGCATCATCAGAAGAGCCCTCCGACCATCAACATCTTCAATCAGGATCCCGAGTGCGATCTCGACTACTGCGCCAATACTGCGCGGGACATGAAGATTGATGTCGCGGTGAAGAACAACTTCGGCTTCGGCGGTACCAACGGCACCCTGGTGTTCAAGCGCGTCTGACGAACTCTGTTCGGACGCGGTCCTTCCCGAACATGCGCAACGCCCCATCGGTCACGTACCCGGTGGGGCGTTCGTCTTTTTGCGCCCGTCTGATGTGGGGTGCCGGCGTGTCGGGCTTGCTGGGCGTGCTCATGAGCTTCCTCTACGGATCATGGCGGACGGCCGTGTTCTGTGGCGTGGTCTGGTGCGTGTGGCTGTTGGGGTCGATGTGGGCTTGGCGGCGGATGCCGCGAGGAAAGCTCGCATGGCAGTCGGATCGGATGCAGCCCGAGGCTCCTCAGGGCTCGTCGGGTGTCTGGTCTTGGGCCAGTGAGGCGTATCGGGAAGGTGTGGAACTGAAAAGGGTAGAGCGCGTGTATGACCTGCAACGGGCCATGTTGCTGCGCCTGCACAATCCCGACGGTGCGCGCACCTGGATCTGGGTGGAGCGGTTGGCGGAGCCGTCCCGATGGCTGGATCTCCGGCGGGCGCTCCTGGCCCATGCCTGACGGCGAGCGTCGGCTCGAACCTTTGGGGTATATTTCCGCGGCCCTCACACCCTCTGCATGACTTCTTCCGACGACCACTCAGCCCCACCCTCTCCCGACAGCGATGCCATGCTGGTCCAGCGCACACTGGCCGGGGAAATGCGGGCTTATGAGCTCTTGGTCATCAAATACCAGCGCCGTGTGGAACGCCTGATCGGGCGCATGGTCCGCGACAGCGATCTCGTTCAGGACATCGCCCAGGAGACGTTCATCCGTGCCTACCGGGCACTGGCCCAGTTCCGGGGGGATGCCCAGTTCTACACCTGGCTCTACCGGATTGCCGTCAACACCGCCAAGAAGCAGCTGCTGGAGCTCAAGCGGGACCCACTGGTATTCCAGTCCCAGCTCAATTCCGCGGACGAAGACGAAACTTCTTCGGCGGAACGCGAACTAAACAGCAGCGTGGCCGACACCGAGACCCCTGAGGCGGTGTTGGCCAGCAAAGAGATTGCCCAGGCAGTGAACGCGGTGATGGACGCATTGCCAGACGAGTTGCGAATGGCCATCACTTTGCGTGAAATCGAAGGGTTGAGTTATGAAGAGATTGCCCTGGCGCTCGATTGTCCGATCGGAACGGTGCGTTCCCGGATCTTCCGAGCCCGCGAAGCGATCTCTTCCCGAATCAAGCCCATGCTGGAGCGTCAATCCGGCAAGCGCTGGTGAGATTGATTTGTTGATGCCGGAACACCGTATCGGATGTCGAACATGAATGCCGTCCCAATCCATGAAACCACAGATTCAGGGCAGATGCTTGTCCGGGAGCGCAGCCGCGAGGCGCTCTCCGCACTGCTGGACGGAGAGGTGCGCACAGACGACTTGGATTTGCTGCTCGCGCCTGGCTCTGAGGAGATGGCAGCCCTGCTGTCCGATGGGCATACCTACGAGCTGATTGGCGACGCTCTGCGTGGGCGACCCGTGCAGGGCTCGGTCGGCGGAGCGGCGTTTGCTGGGGCGGTCATGGCCCGTTTGCGCGATGAACCTTTGGCGCTGCCTCAGCCTGTGGTGCGACAGGCTGGAGTAGGCCGGCCCGTGGCGGCCAATGATGCGGTGTTTCGCTGGAAGCTGGTGGCGGGCCTCGCTTCGCTTGCCGCCGTCGTCGCCGTGACCTGGACCATCGGAACAGGGGGGCAGGACGGTCAGTTGGCCGGTCCCCAGATGGCCAGCGCCACCCCGATGTCCGAGTCCGCGTCGACAATTCAACCGGTGGTTGTGCAGACTGCGCAGGGTCAGGTGCTGCGCGATGCCCGGCTGGAACAGTTGCTGTCCGAGCACCGCCAGTTTGGCGGGATGTCTGCGCTTCAGGCTCCCGCCGGATTCCTTCGCAACGCAACCTACGATGCTGCTCCGCAGCGCTGAGGCCGACATGGGAAGTGCTGCTTCGTTGGGCATGTCGTCGGCGCGCAAGGCCTGGACCCGCTGGCCTGCGGTGGGTCTGCTGGCTTTGGGGTTGTGGCAGTCGTCCTTTGCACAGCCCGCGCCTGTAACGTCGCCGTCCTCTCGGTCCATCACCGAGTGGCTCACGCGCATGCATGAGGCCTCCCGGCAGCGCGCCTACACGGGGACCCTGGTCGTATCGGCTGGATCGGCGATGTCTGCCTCGCGCATCTGGCATGTCTGCGATGGCACACAACAGATGGAGCGCGTGGAGACGCTGACGGGTGCGCCACGCTCGACCATTCGCCACAACAACGACGTGATCACCTTTGCGCCGGATCACAAGGTGGCCTGGGTGGACAAGCGCGAGTCGCTGGGCGTGTTTCCAGAGCTGCTGCGCACACCCAGCAATGCCATTCCTGACTTTTACAGTGTGAGCGAATCGGGCGTTGAAAGGGTTGCGGGTCATCTGGCCGACGTGGTGCAGATCGCCCCACGCGATGCACTGCGTTTCGGCTATCGCATCTGGTCGGAAAAGAAGACGGGCCTGGTGGTGAAGCTGCAGACCCTGGGGGAGCAGGGCTCGGTGCTGGAACAGGTGGCGTTTTCCGAGTTGCAGCTGGATGCGCCGGTCCGAATGGACAAGCTCAAACGGCTCATGGGTGACACCAAGGGCTATGAAGTGCACCGTCAGACCCTGCGCAAGACCACGCCTGAGGCGGAGGGCTGGCGATTGAAGGAACCCGTTCCCGGTTTCCAGTCCATGAGCTGCCACACCAGGGAAGACGACACCGGCGCATCCGGGGCAGCTCCCATGCAGTGGGTGTTTTCGGACGGTCTGGCTTCGGTCTCGCTGTTTGTTGAGCCGTTTGATCCGCAGCGCCATGGAGCGGAGAAGTCGGCCGTGACCGGCGCGACCCACTCCCTCACCAGACGCATTGGTGCCTATTGGCTGACTGCGCTCGGTGAGGTGCCCCCGGCCACGCTCATGCGGTTTGCTTCTGTTCTTGAACGCGCCCGTTGAAACCTGAGACTCAGCCACCATGGTGTGGCTGTCGGGTGATTCCTGTGTCTGCAAAAACTCTCTCACCGCAAGGATGAACATGAATATGACCGTCCTCCGTTCCCGTCGAGCGATGTCGTTGCTGCTGAGTGCCTCACTGATCGGGCTGGTCATGGTCGGGGCGTCTGCATTGCCTGCCCCCGCCCATGCGCAGCAGATGCGCGGGCTGCCGGATTTCACAGATCTTGTTGATCAGGTGGGGCCGTCCGTGGTCAACATCCGGACGCTGGAGCGCGCCAACGCCGATGGGGGAAGCAGCACCGACGAACAGATGCTTGAGTTCTTCCGTCGTTTCGGCATACCGGTTCCTCCCGGTGCTGTGCCGCGCGGTCCACGCCAGGAACGCGGCGGATCCGGTGAAGAGGCCCAGCCCCGCGGGGTGGGCTCCGGGTTCATTCTCAGTTCCGATGGCCTCATCATGACCAACGCGCATGTGGTCGATGGCGCCGACGAACTGGTGGTCACCCTTCCCGACAAACGCGAGTTCAAGGCCAAGCTGGTGGGCGCCGACAAGCGAACCGACGTGGCTGTGGTGAAGATCGACGCCAGCGGGCTGTCCGCTGTCCGCATCGGTGATGTGAACCGGCTCAAGGTCGGCGAATGGGTGATGGCCATCGGCTCTCCTTTCGGTCTTGAGAACACGGTGACCGCCGGTATCGTGAGTGCGAAGAAGCGTGACACCGGGGATTTCCTTCCGTTCATCCAGACCGATGTCGCCATCAACCCGGGCAACTCGGGAGGGCCTCTGATCAACATGCGCGGTGAGGTGGTAGGCATCAACAGCCAGATCTATTCCCGCTCGGGTGGGTTTCAGGGCATCTCCTTTGCCATCCCCATTGATGAGGCCGTCCGGGTCTCCGATCAGTTGCGTTCCAGTGGTCGTGTGACCCGCGGTCGCATCGGTGTGCAAATCGGTCAGGTGAGCAAAGAGGTGGCCGAATCCATCGGTCTGGGGCAGGCGCGTGGTGCTCTGGTGAACGCGGTGGAAGCGAACTCACCTGCCGCCAAGGCCGGACTCGAACCGGGTGACGTGATCCTGAAATTTGATGGCCGGGATATCGAACGGTCGGTCGACCTGCCGCGCATCGTCGGCAATACAAAGCCGGGCAATCGCAGTTCGATGACGGTGTTCCGGCGCGGCGCCCAGCGCGATCTGAGTATTACGGTGGCCGAGCTGGAGCCTGAGCGCAGCGACCGGAAGGCTGCAGCACCGGAGGCCAAGCCGCCCGCTTCGAGCAGCCTGCCCTCTTTGGGGCTGACCGTGGGTGATCTCAATGCTGCAGAGAAAAAAGAACTGAACATCAAGTCGGGGGTGCGTGTCGAGACGGCGGAAGGGGTGGCGGCGCGTGCCGGGCTCAAGGAGGGCGACGTGATTGTGGCGGTCGCGAACACCGAAGTGGGCAGCGTGAAGGAACTGGAGGCGGTGCTGGCCAAGCTGGACAAGTCCAAGCCGGTGAATGTTCTTTTCCGGCGCGGTGAGTGGGCCCAGTACGCGGTGATTCGACCTCAGCGCTGAGCCGACACAAAGCTCGAAATTCTCTGAGCTGCCTCGAATAAACCCTTGATCCCGCTTGGTTTTAAGGGCTTGTTCCGGAAGTTGGTTGTTTTGCCACAGGGTGCCCACTATCGTTTGGGTCTTCCGTTTGAACCGAAAGTTTGTGAACACTCACAATCTTTAGGTGCAAGTTGACTGATTTCGATAAAATCGGGGCTCCAAGACCTTGATTGCAGTGTCGAACAATGTTCAGCGTTCACGATGTGAGAGCGCCCTCAAGTTGTTCTCGCTTGCTCCACAGGTGGCGCACAACATGTTCATTTTGTTGTGGACGACCTGTGAATAAGTTTCCCGTTGCTGCGTTGCAACAGGCGGTAGAGGGTGGTTTCGGGCTGTGCAGCCGGGGCTTTTTGCCTACAATGAAATCCCAACTATCGCAGTTGCCATTGATTGTTGGTTACGGGCGCGTCACCAGTTGACGCGCCCTTTTTTATGGCCTTCCAGAGAGTGGCGGGGCCTGGTTTCTGGCTGTTTTCCGATGCACCACATCCGCAATTTTTCGATCATCGCGCACATCGACCATGGCAAGTCCACGCTGGCCGACCGCATCATCTCCCGCTGTGGCGGCCTGTCCGACCGCGAGATGAGCGAACAGGTGCTCGACTCCATGGACATCGAGAAAGAGCGCGGCATCACCATCAAGGCGCAGACCGCAGCGTTGCAGTACAAGGCGCGCGACGGCAAGGTCTACAACCTCAACCTGATCGACACACCCGGCCACGTGGACTTCTCTTATGAAGTGTCGCGCTCGCTGTCGGCGTGCGAAGGCGCGCTGCTGGTGGTGGACGCGAGCCAAGGGGTGGAGGCGCAGACCGTGGCCAACTGCTACACGGCGCTGGACCTGGGTGTCGAGGTGGTGCCGGTGCTGAACAAGATGGATCTGCCCAACGCCGATCCGGACAACGCCAAGGCCGAGATCGAGGATGTGATCGGCATCGATGCGACGGATGCGATTCCCTGCTCGGCCAAGACGGGCATGGGTGTTGAGGACATCCTCGAGGCCGTGGTCGCGCGCATTCCCCACCCCAAGGGCAACCCGGACGCACCGCTGCGCGCCATGATCGTGGACAGCTGGTTCGACACCTATGTGGGCGTGGTGATGCTGGTGCGCGTGGTCGATGGCCGCCTGCGAAAGGGCGAGCGTTTCAAGATGATGGCGACCAACGCCGCCTACAACGCCGACAACCTGGGCGTGTTCACGCCGGCCAACCAGCCGCGCGAGTCGCTGGAGGCGGGCGAGGTGGGCTACATCATTGCCGGTATCAAGGAGCTGCAGGCCGCCAAGGTGGGCGACACCATCACGCTGGAAAAGAAGCTGCCCAACAACCTCGGCCCTGCCGAGGAAGCGTTGCCCGGCTTCAAGGAGGTGCAGCCGCAGGTGTTTGCCGGCCTGTACCCGACCGAGGCCAGCGAGTACGACGCGCTGCGCGACGCGCTCGAAAAGCTCAAGCTCAACGACGCCGCGCTGCACTACGAACCCGAGGTGTCGCAGGCACTGGGCTTTGGTTTCCGTTGTGGCTTCTTGGGGCTGCTGCACATGGAGATCGTGCAGGAGCGGCTGGAGCGCGAGTTCGACCAGGACCTGATCACCACCGCGCCCAGCGTGGTCTACCAGGTGGTCAAGCCCGACGGCGAAGTCATCATGGTGGAGAACCCGTCCAAGATGCCGGACCAGGGCCGCATCGAAGAGATTCGCGAACCCATCGTGACCGTGCACCTGTACATGCCGCAGGAATACGTGGGTGCGGTGATGACGCTGGCCAACCAGAAGCGCGGGGTGCAGCTGAACATGGCCTACCACGGCAAGCAGGTCATGCTGACCTACGACATGCCGCTGGGCGAGATCGTGCTGGACTTCTTCGACAAGCTCAAGTCGGTCAGCCGCGGCTATGCGTCGATGGACTACGAGTTCAAGGAATACCGGCCGTCCGACGTGGTGAAGGTCGACATCCTGCTCAACGGCGAGAAGGTGGACGCGCTGTCCATCATTGTGCACCGCTCCCAGTCCCAGTACCGCGGCCGAGCCGTGGCGGCCAAGATGCGCGAGATCATCAGCCGCCAGCAGTTCGACGTGGCGATCCAGGCGGCCATTGGTGGCAACGTGATCGCACGCGAGACCATCAAGGCGCTGCGCAAGAACGTGCTGGCAAAATGCTACGGCGGTGACATCACCCGCAAACGCAAGCTCCTCGAAAAGCAGAAGGCAGGCAAGAAACGCATGAAACAGATCGGCTCGGTCGAAGTGCCCCAGGAGGCTTTTCTGGCCATCCTGCAGGTGGAGGAGTGATGCAACAGACCATGGGCGCGATCACCGCGGTGATCCTGGCGGCTTTCGGGGCCTACGCGGCGGCGTTTTTCTTTGGCGCCATCGAGGGGAACTTTGCGCTGCTGCTTTTTCTGGCCACGGCGGTCACGGGTGTTTACTGGCTGGCCGAAAAGTTCTATTTCTTCCCGAAGCGTAGGCGAGACGCGGAGCGGCTGGTGTCGACGCTCAACGAACGTGCGGCTGAACTGGCTCGCCAAGGTTTTGCACAGTCCTCGGACGAAGATTTGTCGATGGCGCGCCACAAGCTGCTGGCGCAACCCTGGTGGCTGGACTGGACCGCCGGCCTGTTCCCGGTGATCCTGGCGGTGTTTGTGCTGCGGAGCTTTCTGTTCGAACCGTTCAAGATCCCGTCGGGCTCGATGATTCCGACACTTCAGGTCGGGGACTTGATTCTGGTGAACAAGTTTCACTACGGCGTGCGGCTGCCGGTGATCAACACCAAGGTGATTGCCAACAACGAACCGCAGCGTGGGGACGTCATGGTGTTTCGCTATCCCCCGCAACCGAGCCTGGACTACATCAAGCGGGTGATTGGCGTGCCAGGCGACGAGGTGGCCTATCTGAACAAGCGCCTCACGGTCAACGGCCAGCCCGTGCCCCGCATCAACCAGCCCGACTATTTTGATGGCGAGCAGATGCGCTATACCAAACAGTTCGGTGAGGAGCTGGGTGGTCGGCGCTACAACACCCTCAACGACGACATGCGGCCGCCGTTCGTGTCGCCCATCACGGATTTTGCGTTCCGTGAAAATTGTCGCTATCCGGCCGAAGGCGTCGTGTGCAAAGTACCCCCTGGGCACTATTTCATGATGGGTGACAATCGGGACAACTCGCTCGATTCGCGTTTCTGGGGTTTTGTCCCAGAGTCCAACATTGTGGGCAAGGCCTTCTTTGTCTGGATGAATTTTGGCGATTTCGGGCGGATCGGTTCGTTCGAGTAAGACACGCAACTACTGGAGGTGGGGTGATGAAGCAGAAACAGCGGCAACGCGGCCTGACGTTTTTCGGGTTGTTGTTCGTGGGCATTTTGCTGGCCTTCGCTGGTGTGGTGGTCGCCCAGGTGGTGCCCACCTACATCGAATATCTGGCGGTGCAGAAGGCGGTGAAGAAGGCTGCGGACGGATCGACCGTTGCCGAGGTGCGCTCCCTGTTCGACAAGGCCGCCCAGATTGATGACATCAGCAGCATCTCTGGCAAGGATCTGGAGATCGGCAAGCAGGGTGACAAAGTGGTGGTGTCGTTCGACTATGTTCGTGAAATTCCGCTGGCGGGTCCTGCCTACCTGGTGATGAAGTACAACGGATCCTCTCAATGACACTGGGTGGCTGTCCGGCCGCGGGCGCACGCCTTTGAGCCAGGAATTGACGGCGTTGCAAAAACGCCTGGGACATGTGTTTTCCAGTCCGCGCCTGATTGAACGCGCGTTGACTCACCGCAGCTTTTCGGCGGACCACAACGAGCGGCTGGAGTTTCTGGGCGATTCGGTGCTGAGTCTGGCTGTGTCTGGTCTGCTGTTCGAAAAACTCAGTCAGTTGCCAGAGGGTGATCTCTCACGTGTGCGGGCCAACCTGGTCAAGCAGGACACGTTGCATCAGATCGCGACACGCCTGGGTCTTTCGGCCTGTTTGCGGCTGGGTGACGGCGAAAAGCGGTCCGGAGGACACAAGCGCCCCTCCATTCTCGCGGACGCCCTGGAGGCCTTGATCGGGGCGGTGTATCTGGACGCCGGTTTCGAGACTGCTTCGCTGCTGGTGCGGCGCCTGTATGGTGATATCGAACTCAGTGCCCAGATGGGGGCCATGGGCAAGGATCCCAAAACCGATTTGCAGGAGTGGTTGCAGGCGCGCAAGATGCAACTGCCTCAGTACCGGGTGGTGGCCACCATGGGTGAGGCGCATCGACAGACCTTCGACGTCGAGTGCACGGTCCCGGAGGCCGGTCGCAGCGAGCGCGGCATCGGTGCGTCGCGGCGGGCTGGAGAGCAGGCGGCAGCGGCTGCGATGCTGACGTTTTTGCGGGCCGCCGAGCCCGCACCCACCAAGGCGGGCGGCTGACGATCTCGGCGCTTGGCCGGTTTCTGTCCGGATCCATTCATGAGCAAATCCTCCCGTCCTCCCTCCAGTGCCCCTGCGGCCCCTGTTCCCACCGACGCATCGCTCGAGGCCATGCTGGCCAAGGCCTTGCGCAAGACGCCAGCAGAGGCCGTCGCCGACCCGGCACAGGAGCACGAACCTGTGGCGCCGGAGCAGCAGCACTGTGGCTATGTGGCCATCGTCGGCAAGCCCAACGTGGGCAAGTCCACGCTGCTCAATGCGCTGGTGGGACAGAAGATCAGCATCACCTCGCGCAAGGCGCAGACCACGCGCCACCGCATCACGGGTTACCGCACCGTGGGCCCGAACCAGTTCGTGTTCGTCGACACACCTGGCTTCCAGACGCGGCACGGCAACGCGCTGAACCGTGCGCTCAACAAGACCGTGCTCGGCGCGGTGACCGATGTCGATCTGATCCTGTTTGTTGTCGAGGCGGGGCATTTCCATCCGGCGGACGCCAAGGTGATGGAGCTGCTGCCCTCGAACGTGCCTGTGGTGTTGCTGGCCAACAAGTTCGATCTGGTGCACAGGCGTGGCGAGTTGGCCCCTTGGCTCAAGTCCATGCAGGAGAAACACCCGTTTGCCGAGTTCGTGCCGATGTCGGCCAAGAACGCCCGGGATGTCGAGCGCCTGTTCGCGATCTGTGCCAAGTACCTGCCGCAACAGGCCTGGATGCACGATCCCGAGGAGCTGACCGACCGCAGCGAGCGCTTCATGGCGGCCGAGATGGTGCGCGAGAAGCTGTTCCGGCTGACCGGCGACGAACTGCCCTACACCTCGACCGTGGTGATCGACAAGTTCGAGGAAGAGGGCGGGCTCAAGCGCATCGCGGCCACCATCGTGGTCGAGCGCGAGGGACACAAGGGCATGGTGATCGGCGAAAAGGGCGAGAAGCTCAAGCGCATCGGCACCGAGGCCCGCCAGGAGCTCGAAAAGATCTGGGATTGCAAGGTGTTCCTGGAGCTGTGGGTCAAGGTGCGCTCCGGCTGGGCCGACGACGACGCGCGCGTCCGGTCGTTCGGTTACGAGTGACGGGTCATGGCCACGCGCCGGACTTCTGAAGAACCCGCATTCGTCCTGCACCGCTACGACTGGAGCGAGTCCAGTCTCATCCTGGAAGTCTTCACCCGCCACCACGGACGCATCGCCCTGGTGGCCAAGGGGGTCAAGAAGCCGACTTCGCAGTTCCGTCCTGTGCTGCTGCCCTTGCAGCCGCTGGCCCTGAGTTGGGGTGGCGACGCAGAAGTGCGCACGCTCAAGGCGGCACAGTGGCAGGGCGGGCACGTCATGCCCACCGGCGATGCGCTGCTCTCGGGCAGCTACCTCAACGAGCTGCTGATGCGCCTGCTGGCGCGCGATGATCCGCACCCCGGTCTGTTCGACCACTACACGCTGGCGGTGCAGCTGCTGGCCGAGCGGTCCGATGCGCAGCAGCTGGTGCTGCGCGCCTTCGAGCTGCTGCTGTTGCGCGACACCGGACTGCTGCCCGATCTGTCTTGCGAAGGCAGCACGCTGGCGCCTCTGCAGGAGGGGACTTCCTATGTGCTGGGCGCCGAGTCCGGACTGCGTGTGGCGCACGGCGACGATGTGCACTCGCTCGAAGCCAGCCAGTGGCTGCTGTTGCAGACCGCGCTGAATGACCGTGACCCGCTGATAGCCAGCCTGCGCGCCTGCTCTGGCTGCCAGCAGAGCCTGCAGCCTCAGTTGCGCGCACTGCTGCACTACCATAGTGGCGTCCGGGTGTTCCGGACCCGCCAGCTGTTGCTGGACCTGCAGTCGCTGGTCCGGCCGAAAGCGGTTCCTGATCCGGTTGCTTCTTCCGGCCCCACATCCTCCTGACCATGGCCCACGCTGCTCACCACCCGACCGCGCTGTCGGTCAATCTCAACAAGGTCGCGCTGGTGCGCAACACGCGCCACCTGGGCATTCCTTCCGTCACCCGCGCGGCCACCCTGTGCCTCGAAGCCGGTGCGCGAGGCATCACGGTGCATCCCCGGCCGGACGAGCGCCACATCCGCAGCCACGACGTGTTCGATCTCGCCGAGCTGATGCAGGACTGGCCGGACCGCGAATACAACATCGAAGGCAATCCGTTCCACAACCTCATGGATGTCGCGCGCGAGGTCCGGGCGCGTGGCCTGCCGCTGCACCAGCTGACCTTCGTGCCCGACAGCGAAGGCCAGTTCACCAGCGACCACGGCTGGAGCTTTCCTCAGGACGCCGACCGGCTGCAGCCCGTGATCGCGCAGGCCCAAGCCCTGGGCGCTCGTGTGAGTCTGTTCATGGACCCGGAGCCCGGACAGATGGCGGCGGCCCGGGCCGTGGGGGCTGACCGAGTGGAGCTCTACACCGAGCCCTATGCCGCCGCCTGGCACACCCCTGACCGTGGGCAGCAGCTCGAACGCTACCGCTCTGCGGCGCAGGCGGCCCTGGAAGCAGGGCTGGGTGTGAACGCGGGCCATGACCTCAACCGCGAGAACCTCACCGAGTTTCTGCGCACGGTGCCGGGTGTGGCCGAGGTGTCGATCGGTCACGCGCTCATCGCCGATGCGCTGGAGCTGGGCTACGCCGCCACCGTGACCGACTACAACCGCTGCGTCGCCGAAGCGTTCCGATGATCTTCGGCATCGGCACCGACGTCTGCGATATCCGGCGCATCGAAGCGACCTTCGAGCGCCAGGGCGAGCGCTTCGTGCGGAAGGTGCTGGGCGATCAGGAGCTGGCGATCTGGCAGCGCCGCAGCGAACGCTGGCCCGGGCGCGGGCTGCGCTACCTGGCGACCCGGTTTTCCGCCAAGGAGGCGTTCTCCAAGGCCATCGGCCTGGGTATGCGCATGCCCATGACTTGGCGAGCCTGCGAAATCCTCAACCAGCCCAGCGGCCAGCCGGTGATCGTGCTTCATGGCGCGCTGAAAACCTGGTTCGAGGCCCAGGGCCTGCGCGCCCACGTGACCGTGACCGACGAGACCGACTACGCCGCGAGCTTCGTGGTGGTGGAGAGAGACTGACATGCACACACACGCCCCGTTGATCATCGATGTCGCCGGATTCGAGCTGACCGACACCGACCGCCAGCGCCTGGCACACCCCTTGGTCGGCGGAATCATCCTCTTCGGACGCAACTGGCACAGCCGGGAGCAGCTGACGGCGCTGTGTGAACAGGTCAAGTCGGTGCGAGAGGACCTGCTGATCGCGGTCGACCACGAGGGCGGCCGCGTGCAGCGTTTCCGCACCGACGGATTCACCCACCTGCCCCCCATGGCGGCGTTCGGACAGCTGTGGCTCTCGGCCCCGGCGCGGGGCGAAGGCGAGGGTGGTCCTGCGATGCGGGCCACCAACGCGGCCACCGCCGCCGGCTACGTGCTCGGCGCAGAACTGCGCGCCTGCGGTGTCGACCTGAGCTTCACGCCGGTACTCGATCTGGACCACGGCGAAAGTTCGGTGATCGGCGACCGCTCGTTCGGCCGCGACCCGCGCATGGTGGCGGTGCTGGCACAGGCGCTGATGCATGGCCTGCGCACCAGTGGCATGGGCAACTGTGGCAAACACTTCCCGGGCCACGGCTTTGTGAAGGCCGATTCGCACCTGGCCATTCCCGTCGACCGGCGCAGCCTCAAGGCCATCCTGGCCGACGATGCGGCGCCCTACGGCTGGCTCTCGGCCAGCCTGGACGCGGTGATGCCTGCGCATGTGATCTACCCGAAGGTGGACAGCCGGCCTGCGGGCTTTTCAGCACGCTGGCTGCAGGAGGTGCTGCGGCACCGCCTGGGATTCACCGGCGCGATCTTCAGCGACGACCTGAGCATGGAAGCCGCGCGCCACATCGACGGTCGGGGCGTGAGCTTCACCGAGGCGGCGCTGGCAGCGCTCGGTGCGGGGGGCGACATGGTGCTGCTGTGCAACCAGAGCGTGGTGGATGGCGGCGCGCCCATCGACGAAGCGATCGAGGCATTGTCCAAGGCGCTGGTGCAGGGCGACTGGGTGCCCAACCCCGCCAGCGAAGAGCGGCGGCAGGCCCTGCTGCCGCAGGGCCCGGCCATGGACTGGGACCGTCTGATGGTCAGCGCGCGCTACATGCAGGCGCTGTCGCTGATCCCCTGACTACCGCTCGACGCCGAGCTTGTCCAGCAGATCCGAAATCAGCTCCAGCCGCAGCATCGGGTTGTCCAGCGCCATCAACCGTTGTTTGAGTTCGGCGGGTGCGGGCAGCAGTTCGGCCCAGCGGTTGGCGACCCAGCCGCTGTCGTCCCACTGGTAGGGCGGCTGCAGCGGCAGCTCGTTCATGGATCCGGGTTCGCGCTCGCGCAGGTTGGCCAGCACGCGTTGCAGGGCGTCCCGCGTGCTGCGCAGGTGTTCCGGCACCGCCACGACCCGCTCGGGCTCATCGAGCCGCACGTCGGCCACCCACAGGCCGTGGGGCAGGCGACGGCTGGCGGTGATGTGAAAGCGCTGCTGGCCGCGGCAGTGGATGAGCATCAGGCCGGCCTGCGGGTGCTCGATCTGCTCGATGCGGGCGATGGTGCCGACCTGGTGAAACGCCTCGTGCGCAAAGCCGTCGGGCGAAGCCGGGTCGGCGCGCCGCACCTCGCTGCCTTCGCTGAGGCAGACCACACCGAACGGCGCTCCCGCCGCGTGGCAACGCTTGATCATGTCCAGGTAGCGCACCTCGAAGATGCGCAGCGGCATCCAGCCGCCGGGAAACAGAACGGTCTGCAGCGGGAACAGCGGCAGCTGGTTCAGCGTCAGCGGCGTTTCGCTCAATCCGGCACCACCGCGTCGGCGCTCTGGCGCTGCAGCATGGCCAAGGTGCTGGCCACGGTTTTGCGCAGCTCGCGGCGGTCGCAGATGAAGTCCACCGCGCCCTTGCTCTGCAGGAACTCGGCGCGCTGGAAGCCTTCTGGCAGCTTCACGCGCACGGTGTTCTCGATCACGCGTGGGCCGGCGAAACCGATCAGTGCCTTGGGTTCGGCGATCACCACGTCGCCCACGAAGGCGAAGCCGGCGGACACACCGCCCATGGTCGGGTCGGTCAACACGCTGATGTAGGGCAGATTCTTCTTGGCCAGGCGCGTGAGCGATGCGTTGGTCTTGGCCATCTGCATCAGCGACAGCAGGCCCTCTTGCATGCGCGCGCCGCCGGTGGCGGTGAAGCAGACAAAGGGCACCTTCTGGGCGATGGCTTCCTCGACGCCGCGCACGAAACGCTCACCGACCACCGAGCCCATGGAGCCGCCCATAAAGTCGAACTCGAAGCAGGCGACGACCAGGCTGATGCCCTGCACCGCACCACCCATGACGATGAGCGCGTCGGTCTCGCCCGTGGCTTCCAGGGCTTCCTTCAGGCGTTCGGGGTACTTTCGGCTGTCCTTGAACTTCAGCGCGTCCACCGGCAGGACCTCCTGCGCCAGTTCGTAGCGGCCTTCGGCGTCCAGGAAGGCGTTCAGGCGCGCGCGGGCGCCGATGCGGTGATGGTGGCTGCAGTGCGGACAGACGTTCTGGTTCTTCTCGAGATCCGTCTTGTAGAGCACGGCCTCACAGCTGGGGCACTTGATCCACAGACCCTCGGGCACGCTGCGGCGCTCGGCCGGGTCGGTGTGCGTGATCTTGGGCGGCAGCAGTTTTTCAAGCCAGGACATCGGAAACTCCTAACGATGGGCCGGACTCTGGGGCCGGCTTAAAGATGGCGGATTATGCGTCCAGCGCTTTCCGGATGGTGCGCATGAAGTGGGCCGCCACCGGCACCACCTTCTCGAAGGGCTCATCCTCGATCAGCTGGATGATCTTGCTGCCGATCACCACCGCGTCGGCGGTCTTGCCAATGGCCTTGGCGGTCTCGGCGTCGCGGATGCCGAAGCCCACACCCACGGGGATGCTCACATGCGTGCGGATGCGCGGCAGCATCGCCTCCACCTGGCCCACGTCCAGCGAGCCAGCACCGGTCACACCCTTGAGCGAGACGTAGTAGACGTAGCCGCTGGCCACGCGCGCCACCTGCGCCATGCGCTCGTCGGTGCTGGTGGGGGCCAGCAGGAAGATGAGGTCCATGTTCGCCGCGCGCAGGGCGGCGGCGAACTCCTCGCATTCTTCGGGCGGGTAATCCACCACCAGCACGCCATCCACGCCGGCGGCCGAGGCGTCGCGCACGAAGCTGCCCGCACCGTGCTTCTGGTCGTAGCGCTCGATCGGGTTGGCATACCCCATCAGCACCACCGGCGTGCGGTCGTTCTCCTTGCGGAACTCGCGCACCATGGCGATCACCTGCGCCAGGCCGATGCCCAGCGACAGCGCGCGGTCGCCCGCTTTCTGGATCACCGGGCCGTCGGCGGACGGGTCGGAGAACGGGACGCCCAGTTCGATGATGTCGGCACCGCCTTCGACCATGCCGTGCATCAGCTTGGGCGTGATGTCGGCATACGGGAAGCCAGCGGTGACGAACGGAATCAGGGTCTTGCGGTTCTGGGCCTTCAGGTCGGCCAGAGTTTTTTCGATGCGGCTCATTTGGACACCTTCACAACGGAATCGGCGCCGCCCTTGACGGACTGGCCGCGGCAGCTGGGGCGGCAGTAGAAGTCGGCGTTGGACAGGTCGGCCACGGTGCCGATGTCCTTGTCGCCGCGGCCGGAGAGGTTGACCAGCACCGACTGCGTGGGCTTCATCGTTTTGGCCAGCTTCATGCCGTAGGCCACCGCATGGCTCGATTCCAGCGCGGGGATGATGCCCTCGGTGCGGCAGAGGTAGTGGAAGGCCTCCAGCGCCTCCTTGTCGGTGATGCCGACGTACTCTGCGCGTCCGATGTCCTTGAGGAAGGCATGCTCGGGGCCGACGCCGGGATAGTCGAGGCCCGCGCTGACGCTGTGCGTTTCGGTCACCTGGCCGTTGTCGTCCTGCAGCACGTAGGTGCGGTTGCCGTGCAGCACGCCGGGGCTGCCCTTCTGCAGCGACGCAGAATGTTTGCCGCTGTCCAGGCCTTCCCCCGCCGCCTCCACGCCGATCAGGCGCGTGCCGGTGTGGTTGATGTAGGGATAGAAGATACCCATGGCGTTGCTGCCACCGCCCACGCAGGCGACCACGGCGTCGGGCTGCTCGCCCACACAGCCGGCTTCTTTCAGCATCTGCGGCATCTGCACCAGGCATTCGTTGCCGATCACGCTCTGGAAGTCGCGCACCATCATCGGGTAGGGGTGCGGGCCGGCCACGGTGCCGATGATGTAGAAGGTGTTGTCCACGTTGGCGACCCAGTCGCGCATGGCTTCGTTGAGCGCGTCCTTCAGCGTCTTGCTGCCCGACTCGACGGGCACGACGGTCGCGCCCAGCAGCTTCATTCGGTAGACGTTGGGGCTCTGGCGCTTGACGTCCTCGCTGCCCATGTAGACCACGCACTCCAGGCCGTAGCGGGCGCAGATGGTGGCGGTGGCCACGCCGTGTTGTCCGGCGCCGGTCTCGGCGATCACGCGCGGCTTGCCCATGCGCTTGGCGAGCATGGCCTGGCCGATCACGTTGTTGATCTTGTGCGCGCCGGTGTGGTTGAGGTCCTCGCGCTTGAGAAAGATCTGCGCGCCGCCGACTTCGCGGCTCATGCGCTCGGCGTGGTAGACCGGGCTGGGCCGGCCGACGAAGTGGGCCAGTTCCTTGCGGAATTCGGCCAGAAAGGCGGGGTCGTGCTGGTACTTGGCGTACGCGGCCTTGAGCTCGTTGATGGCGTGGGTGAGCGTCTCGCTCACGAAGCTGCCACCGTAGATGCCGAAGTGGCCGCGGGCGTCGGGTTGCTGGTAGGTGCTGGTGTCCATGTGGGGTGTCTCGTTGCTGGGCCCGAGCCACCCGAAGACGGGTCAGCTGGGGCGGGGGTTCTGTGCATCGGCCGCGCGCACGGCGGCCACGAAGGCGAGCATCTTGTCTGGGTCCTTGATGCCTTTGGCGGCTTCGACCCCGGAGCTCACGTCAACGGCCCAAGGCCGCACGAGGCGAATGCCATCGGTCACGTTTGCAGGCGTGAGTCCACCAGACAAAACGAGGCGAGAGCTGGCGTTTAGTGTGGGGTGTGACCAAGGGAAAGCCGTCCAGTCGAAAGATTGACCGCCGCCACCGTAGCCCTCGACGTGGGCGTCGAGCAGGATGGCCTGGGCTGCGGTGAAGTCGGACGCGTATTTTAGGAGATCGAAGCCCGCGCCGGCCGGGCCAGGGGGAATGCGCGCGGCGCGGACGAACGGTCGGCAGGCGGCTGTGCAGTCGGCCGGCGTTTCGTCGCCGTGGAATTGCAGGAGGGCGTTGGGCACAGCGGCCAGACCCTGGGCGATGAACTCGGGGCTGGCGTTGACGAACAGCAGCACGGGTGTGACGAAGGGCGGTAGCCGGCGAGCCAGTTCGCCCGCTCGTTCCGGACTGACAAAGCGCGGGCTCTGCGGGTAGAGCACGAAGCCGATGGCGTCGGCCCCGGCATGGACGGCGGCGTCCACATCGGCCTCGCGCGTGAGGCCGCAGATCTTGATGCGGGTGCGGTGGGGCATGGGGCTCAGGGCAACCAGTCGAAAGCGGGTGTGCGGTCCGGGATGTTCCAGGACGGATCGTAGACCGGACCCAGGAAATACAAGCCGTCGGGTGCAAAGGTGGGCGCGGCGGCGTCGCGGCTTTGGGCGGCCAGCACCTCGGCCATCCACGACGGCGGGCGGTTCCCGGTTCCGACAGCAATCAGGCAGCCCATGATGTTGCGGATCATGTGGTGCAGGAAGGCCGAGGCTTCGAATTCGAAGCGCCAGTAGGCACCGCGCCGGGCGATCTCGATGCGGCGCATGTCCTTGACCGGGCTGTGAGCCTGGCAGGACGACGCTCGGAACGACGTGAAGTCGTGTTCGCCCAGCAGCGCGTTGGCAGCGCTTTGCATGGCGGCCAGGTCCAGCGGGCGGAACACCCAGCCCACCTGTCCCTGGTCCACACTGGGGCGCACGGGCGATTCGAGCAGTACGTAGGCATAGCGCCGGCCGGTGGCGCTGGCCCGTGCGTGAAAGCCTGGTGGCACCTTGCGCGCCCATTGCACGGCGATGTCGGGCGGCAGGAAGCTGTTGGTGCCGCGCACCCAGGCGTTTTCAGGCCGCACCAGCGGGCTGTCGAAATGCACCACCTGGTTCAGTCCGTGCACGCCAGCATCGGTGCGCCCGGCGCAAAGGGTATTCACCGCAGGCACATCCAGAAAGCGGGCCAGGGCCCTTTCGAGCTTGTCCTGGACCGTTTGGCCGCTGGGCTGGCTCTGCCAGCCGTCGTAGTTCCGGCCGTTGTAGGACACGCCCAATGCGATGCGCCCACCGGCCGGCATCGGGGCCGGAGTGGGCGCGTCGGGGAGAGGAGCGGAGGATGCGGGGGTCAGGAGAGGTCTGCCAGGAAAGCGCTGGCCTTGGTCTTGAGAGAGCCCGATGCTTCTGCCAGCACCTCTTCGGCCAGGGAGCGCGCGCCTTCCAGATCGCCGATGGCGCGGAACTCCTCTGCCAGCGAGAGCTTGGTTTCCAGCGGGCTTTCCGCGCCCAGCTCGTTGCCCGCCAGCGGATCGCCCGCCTCGGGTTTGCCATTGAGGTCGAGGCTCAGGTCGCCCAGATCAAAGGACATCAGTTCCGGAGAGGCTGGTGCAGCTGCGGGCGCACTCGCCGGTGTCTCGATGTCGAAGTCGGGCAGGACTTCCGCATGGTCGAAAGTAGGCTGCTCTGCCGCGGGCATTGAGGTCAGCGGCATGGGGTCTGACGGGAAGTCAAGATCGAAATCCATGGGCCGCGACGCCGGGTCGGCCAACTGGGCTGGCTCAGGGGTCAGGGCGTCGGTCTGGGAAAGGTCATCCATTGCCGACACCGGAGCGTCGGCCTTGCCGTTGGCGGCAGCCAGCGGCGAGCGCGAGGACTCTTCCATGAAGTCCAGATCGAGATCCAGGTCGCCTGCGTCTCCCGACTTGGCGTTGTCTCCCAGCGTGCTGCTGCCAAACGGGATGGTGGCGCCGGTGGCCATCGGCACGGCCGCGCCGGGTTTGACCGCCGGACTTCCTCCGGGCTGGTACAGCGGGTTGGCAGGATCCAGTTCCTTGCCCAGTTCGCAGGCGTGCTCCCACTCCGGTCCCTGGCCTTGCGTGAGTGCATAGGCCTCCGTGGCGACCACCTCGAAAGCCTTCGAGTCGCGGCGCTTGGCATAGATCTCGAGCAGCTTGTTGTGAATGGCGACCCTGGTGGGTGCGCTGCGCATGGCTTCTTTGAGGATCTCCTCGGCTTGCAGGTCCCTGCCGTAGGCGAGGTAGACGTCGGCCTCCGCCACGGGATCGACATCACCGGCGGCGTCCAGCTGACTGGGCGAATACACCATGGACGATCCGGACGCCGCGGCTTCGTTGGTGTCGATGCGTTGCCCCCCGCTGGAGCCAAAGAACGAGTCGGGCTGCAGGCGGCTTTCCAGGAAGGAGCTGTCGACGCCGCTGCCCTTCTTCTTCTGGCGCGTGCGGTAGAACGCGAAGCCTCCGAGCAACGCCAGCAGGGCGGCCGCGCCAGGCAGCACCATGGGGTTGTCCATCAGCTGGCCGACAAACGACGGCTCTTCGACAGGCGCGGGGGCAGGCGCTGGACGTGGTTTCGGTGCAGGAGCTGGGGCTGGTGCCGGAGGGGGAGCAGGAGGCTCAGCGGCGGCAGGCGCCTCGGGCGCCGGAGCAGGTGCAGATTCCGCGGTAGGGGTTGGGGGGGCCGGGGCTGCGGCCGGTTCCGGGGAGGGGGCGGCAGGTGTGGCGGCCACAGGTGCGGGCGCCGCAGCTGGTGCGGTTGGAGCCCCCACAGGCAGAGACGGGGCCGGGGTGCTGGCGGCGGGTTTGGCTGCAGGAGCCGCTGGCGCACCCGATGCCGCGGCCGGTCCCAGCTTGGACAGCTCGTCGATGTTGCGAGAAAGCTCTGCCACCCGGGTCGATGCTTCCTTGGCCTGGCGTTCCTGGGCGATCTTGTCTTCCTTGGCATCCTGGCCCGCAACCGCGCCCTTGGACAGCGTCAGCTTGTCCTGAGCCGACTGGGCCGGCTTCTTGTCTTCGACTTCGGTTTGCACCTTGCCGGACGCCTGGCGGTCGGCGGCCGCCACAGGTGCTTCGGGGACTGCACCCGCCAGCCGGCGACGGAACTCGTTGAAGTCGCGGCTCTGGGCCGCCACGATGCGCTTGGCTTCTCCGGCAGAGACGCCGATGGATGCTGCTTCGGTCGGCAGGTTCAGGATCGCGCCGGCTTTCATCCGGTTGACGTTGTTGCCGATGAACGCCTGCGGATTGGCGCGGAGCATGGCCACCAGCATCTGGTCAAGCGATGCATTGGCGGGCAGGTTGGCCGCTGCGATGCGGCCAGCGGTGTCGCCAGCCTTGGTGGTGACCTGTTTGGACGGGCCGTCGGCGGAGGGCGCTGCTGCCGGCTTGGCCGCCGCAGGGGCTGCCGCAGCGGGCTTGTCTGCCTTGGGGGTTGCGGCCGCCGATGGGGTGGCCGCTCGGCTCGGGGCAGCGGGTGCTGCGGCGGCATTGCTGCGAGCCGCCGGGGCTGGCGCAGGTGCTGCCGCGGCAGCGTTGAGCGGTGCTGGTGGCGCCGCCGTGGTCTTGGGTGGGTCCAGCAGCAGTGTGTATTCCCGCACCAGCCGGCCGGACGACCAATTGGCCTCTAGCACCATGTCCACGAAGGGCTCGTTGACAGGGCGCGAGCCCACCACGCTCAGGTATGCACGGCCGTCCGCCCGGCGCTGCAGGGTGATCTGGAGTCCGGCGATGGCCGAACTGAGGTCCATACCCGAGGACCTGAAGGCTTCCGGTGCCGCCAGTCCGACGCGCAGGCTGGAGGCCTCTTCGGGCGTGATTTCGAGCACATCCACCTCGGCCCGCAAAGGCTCGCCCAACGAGGACTGCACCGCCACGCGACCAAGCGCGAGAGCGAGCGCGTCGTCGTGCTGCATGAGGCCGGCAGACAGCAGTGCAGCTGCTGCCACGGCATGTAACCGCGAAGTTCCTCTGCGACCGACGCCCCCGAGGGTGGTCATGGTCCCGAACAAGGGGGTATGGCGGGTGGATTTGGGCACTTGAACCTCGACGTAAAAAACCGAGAATTGACCTTAACATCAACGCATTACGGTGACAAGCTGAGAATCCGCTTGAGTTTCCGGGGTGGCCTTTGGTCGGCCCACGGGCGTTGTTCGCGTTGCGGCGTCACAACGACAAAGCCGGCGCGCAGGCCGGCTTTTTTGTGAATGTAAGTAAGAAGTAGTGACGAATCAGGCGTCGAGCAGGATGCGCAGCATGCGGCGCAGCGGCTCGGCGGCGCCCCACAGGAGCTGGTCGCCGATGGTGAAGGCGCCCACGTACTCGGGGCCCATGGCCAGTTTGCGGATGCGGCCGACCGGGATGCTCATGGTGCCGGTCACGGCCACCGGCGTCAGGTCCCTGATGGTGGCTTCGCGGGTGTTCGGCACCACCTTGGCCCAGGGGTTGTCGGCGGCGATCATGGCCTCAATGTCGGCCACCGGCACATCCTTCTTCAACTTGAAGGTCAGGGCCTGGCTGTGGCAGCGCATGGCGCCCACGCGCACGCAGAACCCGTCCACCGGGATCGGCGCCGAGCCGAAACCTTCGCCCATGCCCAGGATCTTGTTGGTCTCGGCCATGCCCTTCCACTCTTCCTTGGACATGCCGTTGCCCAGGTCCTTGTCGATCCAGGGGATCAGCGAACCGCCCAGCGGCACGCCGAAATTGGCGGTCTCGGCGCCGCTCAGGCTGCGCTGCTTGGCGATGACCTTGCGGTCGATTTCCAGGATGGCGCTCTTGGGGTCGTCCAGCAGGGCCTTCACCTCGGCGTTCAGCGTGCCGTACTGCGTCAGCAGTTCGCGCATGTGCTGGGCGCCGCCGCCCGAGGCGGCCTGGTAGGTCTGGGTGCTCATCCACTCGACCAGACCGGCCTTGTACAGCGCGCCCACGCCCATCAGCATGCAGGAGACGGTGCAGTTGCCGCCGATCCATTCCTTGCCGCCCTTGGCCAAGGCGTTCTTGATCACCGGCATGTTGACCGGGTCGAGCACGATGACGGCGTCCTTTTCCATGCGCAGGGCGGAGGCGGCGTCGATCCAGTGGCCGTTCCAGCCGGCGGCGCGCAGCTTGGGGTAGACCTCGTTGGTGTAGTCGCCACCCTGTGCGGTGATGATGATTTCGCAGCGCTTGAGGGCGTCGATGTTGTTCGCGTCCTGCAGCGTGGTTTCGTTCTTCGCCATGGCAGGCGCCTTGCCGCCGGCGTTGGAGGTGGAGAAGAACAGCGGCTCGATCAGGTCGAAGTCCTTTTCCTCGACCATGCGATCCATCAAAACGGAGCCGACCATGCCGCGCCAGCCGACCAGACCAACCAACTTGCTCATTGAGAATGCCCTTTCAAGTGAATAAACAGGTCCAGACCAGACCGACTTGCCCGGCTCGTCTGGCCGGGGAGGGCGCACGACGAACCAGGCTGGATCAGCCCTTAATGGTCGTGGTTTTGATGGAGATCGCGCGCGCAGCAACACCGGCCATGGCGGCGGGTGCGGTGTTCAGGGAGAACGGGCTGGCGTCAAACATAGCCCGCAATTGTAGTTCACGCCCCTTGACGTGAATCTGACCGCCGGTCAGGCGTTGTGTGGCCGCACCAGATAGATGGCCGTTCCCTGCGACCAGGCCAGCAGCCGGTCGATGTTGGGGTGCTTGCCGGGGTTCGCCAGGGCGTCCGCCGTGTGTTCTCCGTACCACTGCAGGCCCAGTGCCGCGGCTTCGGGCGTGATGGTGCCGCCGTACTGCTTGGCGAGCGCGTGGTAGACCGCCAGCGAGCCGGTCTGACCAGGCTGGTTGTGGATGCTGGCCACCAGGGCGCCGCTGGCGTCGAGCAGGTCCAGCGACGCAAGGTGGGCGACCGACGGAAGGGATCTGAGGCGTTCGGCAAAATTCATGGCTGCATTGTCGCTGTGCCACCGCACCACAGAAAGTCCGTCCATGACGTCTTCAGAGGCCACCACATCCTTCTATCCCATCGGAACGCCGGGCAAGCCCTGGGGCCCGGAAGAGCGGGCCCTCTGGCGCTCGCGCCAGCGGCGACAGCGCTCCCACCGCGACGACGTGGTGGCGGCGGTGGACCGGTTGCGCGGTCATTTCGACGTGCAGACCTATGGAGAGGTGGAGTCCGGCGACGGGCGTCTGCCGTTGCTGGCCGTTCGCAGTCGGGGGTGGGGCAGCGACTTGCCGGTCGTCCTGGTCACCGGCGGTGTGCATGGCTACGAGACCAGTGGCGTTCATGGCGCCCTGCAGTTCCTGGCGCAGGATGCCGCGGCGTTCAGTGACCGGGTCAACCTGCTGGTGGTGCCTTGCGTCAGTCCATGGGCCTATGAGCGCGTCCAGCGCTGGAACCACGATGCCGTCGACCCCAACCGCTCGTTCCGCGAGCCGAGCCCGGCGCCCGAGTCGGCGGCGCTGATGCGTCTGGTCGCGCCGTTCAAAGGGCGGTTCATCGCTCACATCGACCTGCACGAAACCACCGACAGCGACGAATCCGAGTTCCGGCCGGCCAAGGCGGCCCGCGACGGCGAGGCCTTCGAACCCGGCACGATTCCCGATGGCTTCTATCTGGTGGACGACACCGAGAACCCCCAACCCGGGTTCCAGCAGGCCATCATCGACGAGGTCTCCAGGGTCACGCACATCGCGCCCGCCGACACGGCCGGCGGCATCATTGGCTCGCCCATGGTGGCGCCCGGTGTGATCCGGTATCCGTTGCGCGAGCTCGGCCTGTGCGCCAGCATCACGGGAGCGCGCTACACCACGACCACCGAGGTGTACCCGGACAGTCCGCGGGCGACACCGTCCCAATGCAATCTGGCGCAGACCGCGGCGGTCCGCGCCGCGATCGGCTTCGCACTCGCAAGCTGGGGTGGCTAAGCGCCGACTTCCACCGCTTCCACCTCGATCACCCCTTCGAACAGGTCGATGGCTGTGGCCGCCACCTGCGCGGTGTCGTAGTAGGCATACGCGCCCATGCCGACGGCGCCGATCACCGGAATCCAGCGCGCCACGCCTCTGCCCGCGGCCTTCTGGGCCAGCCTGGCGCCGATCCGCCGCGTGATCGTGCGGATCAGCACCGGCGAGGCGCGCCGCACCAGCGTGCGCTGACCGACACGGACCACCAGGTCGCGCACCCCTTGCGCCGCTGTGTGCTGGAACAGGCAGTACACCACCTGCTCGGGCGTGAGCGTGGCGTGTTTGCCGTAGAGCGCTGCGATGTCGGCCACCATCTGCCGCTGGATCTTCCAGACGCCCATCATCTCCGGCAGGATGGTCAGCCAGCCCACCACGCCGGGCGGCAGCGCCAGCGCGCCTGCGGCCAGCGCGGCCTTGGCCGCCGCCGCGTTGGCCGCCTTGCGGGCGTCGTCCATGGGTGCGCTGCTCACCGGCTCCCGGGAGGAGGGCACCTTGCCGATCAGCGACAGCAGCGCCCGACCGATGGGCGAAGCGTCCGGAATGCTGGCGGGTTCCGCGTCGATGGCTTTTCGGGGGCGTCGGGTCATGGCGGGAGCGGGTGGGTTGGCGGCGGGCATGAACTGTGAATCAAGTGTCCTCCGTTTTGCGGCTGGTGCACAGGGCGAGTGAATAAGCGGGTTTTCGCCGCGCTGATCCGGACTTAGGCTTGGGCGCTTGCTTCGTATCCTGCAAGTGATATTCCCTCCGGAGCCCCCATGAGCCTGAGTACCACGCTGCACGACGTCAACGAGCGCGCGCAGCTCACCAGCAACAACCAGTTCGAGCTGATGCTGTTCCGCCTGGGCGAGGCGCCCGGCAGCGACCGCCGCGAGCTGTTCGGCATCAACGTCTTCAAGGTGCGCGAAATCCTGGTCATGCCCAAGATCACGGGCATCGCCAACGCACCGCCACAGGTGCTGGGCGTGGCCAACATCCGTGGCCAGATCATTCCTGTGATCGACCTGCCCGCCATGGTCGGCTGCACGCCCAAGCGCGGGCACAGCATCCTGATGGTCACCGAGTACGCCCGCACCACCCAGGCCTTTGCCGTGGAGGAAGTGGATGAGATCGTGCGGCTGGAGTGGAGCGACGTGCTGGCCGCCGAAGGCAATGGCGGTGACCTGGTGACCAGCATTGCCAAGCTGGCGGGCGAGAACGGCAGCACGCGTCTGGTGCAGGTGCTGGACGTGGAGCAGATTCTGCGCAGCGTGATGCCGGCAGCTGCCAACGAGACCGCCCTCGACGCCGTGGGCGACCAGGTGGTCCTGCCCCCCGGTTCGATCGTGCTGGCCGCCGACGATTCGCCGGTCGCGCGCATGCTGATCGAGCAGGGGCTGGGTGCCATGGGGGTGAGCTTTGTCATGACCAAGACCGGGCAGGAGGCCTGGGACCGGCTGCAGTCGATCGACGACGAAGCCCGCGCCGAGGGTCGTTCGGCCGCCGACCGTGTGGCCCTGGTGCTGACCGACCTGGAGATGCCGGTCATGGACGGCTTCACACTCACGCGCAACATCAAGCAGGACCCGCGGTTCAAGTCCATCCCGGTGGTCATCCATTCCTCCCTCACCGGTTCGACCAACGAGGCCCATGTGCAGTCCGTGGGCGCCGACGCCTACGTGGCCAAGTTCGTGGCTTCGGAGCTGGCGTCGGCCCTGAGAAAGGTGCTCGTGCACTGAGCCCCAGGTCCCGGGCGGTTCAGAGTCCCTGGGGCGCCTGGGCCTGCACGCAGGGCAGGCAGAAGCGGAAGAGTGCACCCTGGCCGATCTCGGCCTGTCCGTTGATCGAGCCCCCGTGGCGCTGCAGGATGCGCTGCACGATTGCCAGCCCGATGCCCGTGCCCTCGAACTCGTGCGGACGGTGCAGCCGCTGGAAGGGCTGGAACAGCTGGTCGGCGTACTGCATGTCGAACCCGGCGCCGTTGTCCTGCAGCTCGAACCAGCACATGCGGTCGATCTCGCCGCTGCCACTCAGTTCGATCACCGCCATGTCCCGCCGCGCGGTGTACTTCCATGCGTTGCCCAGCAGGTTCTGCAGCACCAGCCGCAGCAGCCCCGGATCGGCCTGCACCCACAACCCGGGCACGATGCGCCAGTCGGCCTGACGGTCCGGGTCGGCCCGCTGCAGCTCGTTGGCGACCCCCTGCGCCATGGCGCTCAGGTTCACCTGCTGCAGGTCCAGATCCCCCCGGCTGTGCTGGGCCATGGACAGCAGATCGGTGATCAGCGAGCCCATGCGGCCGGCGTTGGACTGGATGCGCTGGAGCGAAGTGCGGCCTTGCTCGCTGAGCTTCTCCGCCTCGGTCTCCAGCAGCAGCGTGGAAAAGCCCTGGATGCTGCGCAGCGGCGTGCGCAGGTCGTGCGACACCGAGTAGGTGAACGACTCCAGCTCCTTGTTGAGGTCCTGCAGCGCCCGTGTGCGCTCGGTCACCCGCTGGTCCAGCTCGGCGTTCAGTCGCTCCAGGGCTTGCTGGGCTTCGCGCAGCTCGGTGACGTCGGTGTAGGTGGTGACAAAGCCGCGGATCTGCCCGTCGATGCTCAGGGCGCTGCCCACGATCTCCAGCGTGCGCCCGTTCGGGCGCTGGCGGATCAGCCGGTGCGGCAGGAACTGGCGCGCCAGCGCAGCCGCTTCGACCACCTTGGCCTCCACGTCCACTTCACCGTACTCGCCGCGCTGGGCGTTGCTGCGGGCCACATCCTCGAAGGTCACCCCCGGTTTCATCAGACCCTCGGGCAGGTCCAGCAACTGCTCGAAACTGCGGTTCCACAGCCGGATCACCAAGTGCTCGTCGATCACCGTCACACCCTGCGGCAGCGCGTTGATCACGGCGTCCAGATAGACCGCCAGGCGGCGGGCTTCCTGCTCGGAGCGCTTGCGTTCGGTGACGTCGGTGTAGATCGAGACGAATCCGCCGGTGGGTAAGGGGGTGCCGCGAATTTCGATCACGGTGCCGTCGGGCCGCTGGCGTTCGAACACATGCGGTTGCAGTGACCTGGCGCGATCACTCACCGCCTGTGCCTGCTGTTCGGGGTCGCCTGGTCCGTATTCACCCCGCCGTGCGTTGAACAGGGCAAAGTCGTACAGCGTGGGCATGCCGTGGGCGAACAGCTCGTCCGGAAAATCCAGCAGCTTGCGCGCCTGCTGGTTGTAGGCCACCAGACGCTGCCCGGCATCGAACATCGTGACCCCGCTGGGCAGGTGGTCGATGATGCTTTGCAGAACGGTGTGGTGGAGGGTGGACAGCATGGACCCGGGCGTCTGGTCAGGTCGGTGGCGGATCTTCCCGGAGCAGGCTATCACAGGGCCTCTGCGCATGCCACACCTCTTTGGGGTTGTGCCATGGCAGGGTTTCTGCCGCTGGACTAGCATGGGCTCATGAGCACCAACACCCCTTACACCCCCCCCGCTGTCTGGACCTGGGACCAGGCCAATGGCGGTCAGTTCGCCAACATCAACCGCCCCATCGCCGGCCCCACGCACGACAAGGCCCTGCCGGTGGGCAAACACCCGCTGCAGCTGTATTCGATGGCCACGCCCAACGGCGTGAAGGTGACGGTGATGCTCGAAGAGCTGCTGGCCCTGGGCCACAGCGGCGCCGAATACGACGCCTGGCTGATCAAGATCAGCGAGGGCGACCAGTTCTCCAGCGGCTTCGTCGAGGTCAACCCCAACTCCAAGATCCCGGCCCTGCTGGACCGCAGCACCGAACCGCCGACGCGCGTGTTCGAGTCCGGCTCCATCCTGCTGTACCTGGCCGAGAAGTTCGGCGCTCTTTTGCCCAAGGCGCACGGGCCGCGCACCGAGGCGCTGAACTGGCTGTTCTGGCAGATGGGCTCTGCACCCTACCTGGGCGGCGGTTTCGGGCATTTCTACGCCTACGCGCCCGAGAAGTTCGAGTACCCCATCAACCGCTTCGCGATGGAAACCAAGCGCCAGCTCGACGTGCTCAACCGCCACCTGGCCACGCACACCTTCATGGCGGGTGACGAATACAGCATCGCCGACATCGCCATCTACCCGTGGTACGGCGCCCTGGTCGAGGGCAAGATCTACAACGCGGGCGAGTTCCTCTCGGTGCACGAGTACACGCACGTGCTGCGCTGGGCGAAAACCATTGGCGAGCGCCCGGCGGTGCAGCGTGGCCGCCGCATCAACCGCGTGTGGGGCGACGAGGCAGGGCAGGTGCCCGAGCGGCACTGAAGCGGCCCCGCCAGCGGTGCTTCGGAGTCAACGCGCGGCGTCGACCGGCGTCGGGGCGGGCACCGTCACCGTGAGCTCGCGCAACACACCGCCGCTGGCCACATCACCCTGCACCCGGCCTTCGCCCCGCACCATGCGTTCGCACATGTCGCGCTCGGTGCCCGCCGGGTGCACCTGGCAGCGCACCAAGGCGTTGCGGGTCAGGGTGGCGGCATCGGGTGTGGGCGCACGCTGACCCTGCAGCGCCTCCTGGCGCACCGCTCCGGCTTCTCGCAGGCAGTCCTGCCGCGCCACGGGATCGGTGAGCAACAGGCAGGCCTGGCGGTCGGCCTGGTATTGCGCCTGCACGGACGGCCGGTCGCCCGCGGCCCACGCAGGGACGAGGGATCCACAGAGGGCGACGGAGAAAACGCTGCAAGCCAGTGCATTCATGGTGGGTCTCCTGTGATGGTGGACCGATCATCCCTGAACCCGCAGAGCCCGCGCGTCCGACGAAGCCTGAGGCGCGTGTAGGACAAAGCCGCAGGTCAGCAGGCAAACACGCTCAGGTACAGGGGCGTGGCGTTGTTCACGGGCCTCAGCGGCAGCCGGGTGCCGCCGGTGGAGAGGATGCTGGCCAGCTCTTCGGCGGCGCGGGCTTCCGTGGCGGTTTCATACCGCACCTCGCTGCGGGTGATGCCATAGCCCGGACTGGCGTTGATGGACGGCGCCAGTTCCCTGACCCGCACCTGTATGCCAGCGATGCGTTCCCTGAGCGTTTTCTGGACCCACTGGGCCTTGCTTTCATTGGCGGCCGCCGACACCCCGGCGCAGTAGAAGACATCCACCCGGTATGCAGCCAGGGGGCTCTCCCGTGCAAAGGGCTTTTCCGCCCGCCGCAGCACGTCGGCTTCCAGTGCCTTCTGCTCGGTCCTGAAAGTCGCTTCCTTGTTGGCGGCCTCGATCAGCTCCTGTTGCTTGGCCGGCGGCGCGCCCAGGGACAGCGCGCGGATCAGGCCCACCCGGAGCTCGGACTCGACCGGGTCGTTCGTGGACAGCAGGCTTTCGACCAGCGCGCGCGCCGCCTCGACATGCCGGTCCTCGCCTTTCTGCAGGGAGACCGACACCTTGTCGAACAGCTGCAGCCGCATCTGCTCGCGCGAGCCGCGCTCCTCGCGCTGATCGCGGTTCGTGGCCAGCAGGGACTGCAGCTTTTCGATGGCCAGCTTCTGCTCGTCGAAGGCCAGCTTCTGCTGCTGGGAGTTGAAGTTCAGCCAGAAACCCAGTGCCGCCAGCACCATCGTCAGCACCAGATTCAGCTTGACCAGCCAGCCCTCTTTGGCCGGTGGCTTGTCGTTCGTGTCGCCCATGGAAACCTCCGAATGGTTGGTGAGAGGTGCTGCCAAGCTACTCCTCAACGCAGGCCTGCGCCTCCCTCATTCAGGGGGGAGTGGCCGGTCATTTTTCGGATCACACTTGCAGCTCCCACGGCTTGTGAAGGAGCAGACCCATGAACGCTTCGACGCCACGCCAGATCGTGCTCTGCTGCGACGGGACCAACAACAACCTCACTGGTGGCGAGAACGACACCAACGTCGTGCGGCTGTGCCAATTGCTCCGCACCCACGGCGATGAGCAGCAGCTGGTGTTCTACGACCCCGGCGTCGGCAACCCGGGCGAGCTGCCCGGCGCCACCGTGTGGGACAGCATCAACCGCTACGGCGAGCGGCTGGCCGGCCTGGCCTTCGGCCGCGGGGTCTACGAGAACATGGCCGAGTGCTACCAGTTCCTCATGTCGAGCTACCAGCCCGGCGACGAGCTCTACGTCTTCGGCTTTTCCCGCGGGGCCTTCACGGCGCGCAGCGTGGCGGGGCTGGTCAACATGTTCGGCATCCTGCAGCCGCACATGGTCTCGATGGTGCCGTCGCTGCTGCACGTCTACTTCTCGGACCGCGACAGCCGCGGCGACAGCGCGCGCCGCATCGCCCGGCAGGCCACGCAACTGTTCGCCGACCCCTTCGAACAGCACGTCAACATCCATTTCGTGGGCGTCTGGGACACGGTGGCGTCCGTGGGCATGCCGCCGTTTTCCAAACAGTTCACCGCGCGCGCCGACGTGGGCGGCAAGCGCTTCCTCAACGTCCGGCAGGCGCTGGCCCTGGACGAATACCGCGCGCAGTTCGCTCCCCGGCAGTACGTCGACCCCAACGGCCAGTACCGGTCCGATCGCGGCCTGCCCGTGTCGCTCAAACAGCTCTGGTTCTCCGGCGCCCACTGCGATGTGGGGGGCGGCTACGCGCCCGACCGGCTGGCGCTGGCCGACCGCGCCATGGGCTGGCTGGTGGGCGAGGCCGTGCAATGCGGCCTTCGCCTGAACACGGCGGACGGCCAGCCGATGAGCGACCAGCAGGTGCTGGAAGCGCTGTACGCCGACCTGCCCAGCCCCAAGCCGCTGGTGCCCGTGGCCCACAGCGAACTGCACCGCACCCCGTTGTGGGCCGTCACCGGCATGGCGGTGCGCACGCCGGGCCGGGTCGACGACGGCGCCGGCGGCCGGCAGACCATCCCCGCCGAAGAACACCCCAGCGTCCAGTCCCTTGCCGTGGCCTTCCCGAAAGACACCGACTGGGCGCGGCCCCGGCCCTGGCTGCCCATCCTCGGCTGGTGCCTGGCCTTCCTGGTGCTGTACGGCGGCATCGGGCAGATGCTGCTGAAGTCCGAACACTATGCGCAACTGAGCTTCCGGGCCGACCTGTGGCAGGCGGTCTCCAGTTACCCGGCGTTCCTGGCCACCAACCTGGACTTTGTGCGCTGGCAGATGTTCTGGTTCTACGACGGTCTGGCCGCTGTCCAAAGGGGACAGATCTGGGAGGGCCTGATCACGGGGTTGCAGCAAGTGAACCTGTTCGGCTCACCGCGCTGGTCGCTGCTGTGGGACCTGGGGCTCATCGTGGCCTACGCCCAGGTGCTGTCGCGCTTCTGCGTGGCCGGGTTTGCGCGCGGCGCCGGGTTGCGGCGCGTCGGGCAGCCCGTTTCGCGCTGGCTCAACCGCCTGGGCTGGGCACTGCCGCTGATGGTGTTTTCCGACGTCGGCGAAAACCTGTTCACCTGGCTCACGGTCACGCTCACCCACAGCGAGTACTTTTTCGTCGCGGCCATCACCGGCGCGCTGATGTCGCTGCTCGCGCTGCTGAAGTGGCTGGGGCTGGTGGGGGTGGTGTGGCTGGTGCTGTGGCCGGGCAGGGCGGGAGGTCGGGGCGCAGGGTGGACCTGACCCCTCCAGACGCGTAGGATGGTCCGCCTGTCCACCCGCTACGGCGCAGATGAGGCCCATGGAACCTGAACTGGATCGCGACGAGTACCGTCCCCCCGAACCTTCCCGCACTCCCTCCCTGCTCGTGGTGGCCATCGTGCTCGCCCTGGTGGCCGCAGGCGGCTACTACGCCTGGAAGCGCAACCAGGCGGTGCCCGCACCCGAAGCCGCACCGGTTGCCGCCGCACCTGCCGCACCCGCCGAGCCCGTACAGCCAGCCGCTCCCGCCGCCGCACCCACCACACCCGCCGTCGAACACCCCATCGACGCCGCCGAACCCGGCGCCGACGGCCAGGCCGACAAAGAGCCCTTGCCTGCGCTGGCCGACGCCGGGCCGCAGGTGAACCAGATGCTGGAGCGACTGATCGGCCGCAAGAACGTGCTCAACTTCCTGCAGATCGACGGCTTTCTTCCTCACGTGGTAGCCACCGTGGACAACCTCGCGCGGCCGCACGCGCCGGTCACCGTCTGGCCCGTCAGCCCCACGCCGCAACGCTTCACCACCCAGCGCAACAGCGCCGACGGCGCCGAGACCATCCACCCCGACAACAGCCGGCGCTACCAGCCGCTGGTGAGCCTGATCGAGTCGGTCGACACCGCCCAGGCGGTGGGCATGTACCGCCGCCTCTACCCGCTGGTCCAGCAGGCCTACGCGGAGCAGGGCTTCCCGGGGCGCTACTTCAACGACCGGCTGGTGCAGGTGATCGACCACCTCATCGACACACCCGTGCCCGCGCAGGCGCCGGCTGTGCATCTGGTGGAAGTCAAAGGTTCCGTGCCTTCGCAACTGCCCTGGGTGCGCTACGAGTTTGCCGACCCGCAGCTGCAGAACCTGTCGGCCGGGCGCAAGATCCTGCTGCGTGTCGGCGCGGACAACCAGCGCCGCCTGCAGGCCAAGCTGGCCGACATCCGCGGGCATCTGGTGAAGAAGTAGGCCCTGAAAAAAAAACGACCCCGCCCATGCTCAAAGCCTTCCGGCACCTGCTCGATACCTTCCTCGACATCGACCCCGCCCACTCGGCCGCCGAGGCCGAGCAGGCGCTGCACCTGGCCACCGCCGTGCTGCTGGTAGAGGTGATGCGCGCCGACCACGGCCACACCGTGGCCGAGCACCAGGCCGTGATCCGTGCGCTCAGTGACCGCTTTGCGCTGCAGCCCGCGTCCGTGGACGACCTGATGGCGCTCGCGCAGGACACCGCCCGCACCGCCAACGACTTCCATGCCTTCACCAGCCGGGTCAACGACCGCCTGACGCATCCGCAAAAGATCGAACTGGTCGAATCGCTGTGGCACGTGGCCTATGCCGACGCCCACCTGGACGCGCACGAAAACTACGTCATCAGCAAGATCGCCGGCCTGCTGCACGTGACCCATGGCGAGTACATCGCCGCCAAGATGCGGGCGAAGGCGGCGGCAGCCTGAGAGGGCCGATCCTGTCTGAACGGCGCCAGGAACGTCAAGTGCGAAGACAGGCGGGAGGCAGCGCGGCTGTTTTGTGCAGGGGTTACGCGGGCGGTGCGCCAGCGGATTCCCCGAACTCAGCGGGTCTTCAACACCCTGCGCAGGGTCCGGATCTTTTGCCACAGCACCGCCTTGGGCATCGTCATCGCCATGGCTTGCATGCACCGATCCAGCCAGCCCTGGCGCTCTTGCAGGCGGTCAATTGCCTTGGTCAGGTCGCGCGCTACGGCAGGTCCATAGGCTTGTGTGGCCTTGGTCAGTGCCGTGCGCAACAAGGGCAGGCGCAGGTCCATCATCGCCAGATCGATCACATCGCGGCTGAACACGCCATCGTCCGCCTGACGGTCTGAGTTGGCCAGCAGTTTGGACGTCGCCAAGTCGAGCCGCGTCAGCGTGGCGATGCCGCACACCACATCGTCCGGGCCGGGCGCCTCCAGTGCGATCCGGGCCTCGCGGACGATTTCAAACTTGATCGCCTGGCCGTCCATCTGCACCACCGTTCGCAAGCCGTACTGATCGGCACGCACCTCGCGCAGCATGGTCAATGGCTGCGCTCCGGGCCGCATCACCGCGTTGAGCCCGGCTGGCCCGGTGAGCAATTGGCGCAGCTCCCGATAACCCGCTGCGTCGGATACCAGAAAGTCGATGTCCACCGATTCGCGGTACTCGCCATGTCGCATAGCGATGCAGGTGCCCCCGCCAAACAGGCAGCCGTGCTGGCGCAGCACATCGCCGTCCAGCGCGGCCAGCACATGCGCTATGCGCTGGTGGTGCGGGCGTTCAAACATCGGGCGTACCCACTGCTGCCGCATCCCCCAATCCCTGGCCCAGGCCCTTGCCCAGACCCGTTTGCAAGGCCAGAAGCAGCGCCTGCTCGGCGGGCGACATGGCCGCCGTATCCAGATGGCGCGCGTTGCGCTCGTAAATGCCCAGCGCCTCGACGGGCGTGAGCGCTTCGGTGCCGTGTACCTGCCAGGCCAGTGCCTTGAGCTGCGGGTAGTCCGCCAGGCGCACACGCACGGGTATCCAGTTGGCCAGATTCGGCCCATTGACATCTTCGGGGCGCGTGGCTTGGGCGTCTTCGGCGTTCAGCGCCACCAGCGACATACCCAGCGCCGCCATGGCGTTGGCCCAGGCGCCGGCCGCCACAGAAGGCTCTCCCTTTTCGATGCGATGCAGCGTTACCCGCGACATTCCTGCTGCCTCCGCTGCCGCTGTGCTGCTCACCCGCAAGGCCTTGCGGCGCGCGCGAAGCTGTGTGCCCAAGGCTTGCAGCTGGGCGGTGCTTTGGGCGGTCGGAAGGGGTGGTTTGGCTGGCATTTGTTTCCCATTCTGTTTAATATGGCTGAAATGTCAACTATGGGAAACACTTTTTTTATCTGGGCCATGTGAGCCATCAAGCACTTGGGCGTGTACGACCCCGCGCACGACAGCATCAAGGTGTTGACGCTGCACGTCAGCAAAGGGCCGGAGTTCCAGGTGGTGGCGCTGGTCGGCGCCGGGCGCCTGCCCGCAGAGGGCGAAGACAAGCGCAATAAGGTCGGAGTCACCCTGCGCCGAGCGCGTCGGCCACTTTCTGCGTGGCCGTGATCAGATCCTTCACCAGCCGCTCGTCCACCTCCAGCAAGCCCTCGTACTCGCCCTGGTTGCGCTTGTTGTGGCACAGGTCCAGCACGCGCCAGACCTCGGGCCCCAGCCCCAGCGTGTGCGGTAGCACCTGAAAGACGATGTAGCGGTTGGCGGCGCGGTAGCCCTTGGCGCGCAGCGCGGCCAGGCACAGCGCATGTGCCGCGTTGTAGGCCAGGTCGAAGCGGCTCTCCAACGCCAACGTGGTGTTGCCTGCATCCGCCAGACGGGCGCGGCCTGTGCGCAGCAAGCCGGCGATCTCGGCCGCGTCGGGCGGTTCCGGTTTGAGCGAGCCGCCCATGCGGCTCAGGTTTTCAAGTGGGTGGAGTGGGCTCATGCTGCGGTGATTCCTCCTGGCCGATCAGCCATATCTTTGGCTGTTGCATCACGCGGTTGATGAACGCATTGTCGCCCTGCAGCCGGGCTCGGAAATCGGCGGCGGCGTACAGCGCCGGGTTGATCGTGCGGCCCAATGTCTGGCTGGCGCTTTCCAGCGCGCCAAACACCTCGCCATAGCCCAGCGTGTCGCTCACCACCAGCAGGTCCACATCGCTGGCCGCGGTGTCCTGCTGTTTGGCGATGGAGCCGAACACGAACGCCCGCTCGATCTGCGGCGCCAGCGGTGCCAGCGCAGCGCGCAGCACATCGGCCAGCCCCATCGTCTTGAGCACCAGCCCGCGCAACTCGGCAAACACCGGCGACGCCGGATTGGCCTGAAAGTGCTTCTGGTTGCCTTGCCTGCGCACCGTGAGCAAACCCGCGGCGGCCAGGTCGGCCAGCTCACGCTGGACGGCGCCCGCACCCGACTGCGCCAGGCCGATCACCTCGTTCGTGTAGAAGCTGCGGTCCGGCGCGCCGAACAGCACGGCCAGCACGCGCTGGCGCACCTTGGGGAAGAGGGCGTCGGCGGTGGACGAAAGGGATGACGGCTGATTTATACCCATATTGGGTTTAATCATACCCATAAAGGGAATTATTGGGTTGGAGTAGTGGCTGCTGGCGGAAACACGAATGGCGCATAGGAGGTGGCCGACGTTGGCAGGTAAAAGAGCACGTTCCTGCCAAAAGCGTGCATCATGCCGCCCAGGGAAACAAAAAGACACAAGTCAGATGGCCACACTGATACCCGCCCTGGGCAGTCGCGTTGCACGCATGACGCCCGGCGAACGCCGCACCGCCGAGCGGCTTGAACAGAAGCTCGACGCCGACTACCTGCTCTGGTACGACGTGGCCGTCGGCCCCAAGCACCAGCACCCGGACTTTGTGGTGATGCACCCGCGCCGGGGCATCCTGATCCTGGAGGTCAAGGACTTCCGGCTCTCCACCCTCATCCAGGCCAACAAGCAGACCTGGGACATTCACGGCGAACTCGGCCCCAAGACCATTCCCAACCCGCTGGAGCAGGCCCGGCAGTACGCGCACCAGGTGGTCAACGCGCTGGAGCGCGACCCGCAGCTGGTGCAGCCCGAAGGCCGGCACCAGGGCAAGCTGGCCTTTCCGTGGAGCTACGGCGTGGTGCTGCCCAACATCACCCGCGCGCAGTTCGACATAGCCGAACTCGCCCACGCCATCGAACCGCACCGCGTCATCTGCCAGGACGAAATGGGCGAACAGGTGGAGCCCGAGGCGCTGCAAAGTCGGCTGTGGGACATGTTCCCCTTCATGATGGGCGGCGTCATGTCGCTGCCGCAGATGGACCGGGTGCGCTGGATCATGTTCCCCGAGGTGCGCGTGCAGGTGAATGGTGAGCTGTTTGACGGCGCCGACCAAAATTTCGATGAAGGCGCCGAACTGCCCAGCATCATGCGGGTGATGTACCTGCAGCAGGAGCAGCTTGCAAGGAGCCTTGGCGACGGGCACCGCGTCATCCACGGCGTGGCCGGTTCTGGCAAGACCATGCTGCTGGGCTACCGCGCCGAACACCTGGCCAAGGCGCAGACCGCCGCCAGCAAACCCATCCTCATCCTCTGCTACAACGAACCGCTGGCCCGGCAGATTGCCCGCGTGATGGCCGCCAAAGGCATTGCCGACCGCGTGCACGCCGTGCACTTCCACAAATGGTGTCGTCAGCAACTGGTGGCCTACGGGCAAGACCTGCCCCCGCAGAACCTGCCTTGGGACGCCTTCTTTGAAGACATGGTCCAGCGCGTCATCACCGGCGTGGACCGCCGCCAGATCCCCAGCGGGCAATACCAGGCCGTGCTGATTGACGAAGGCCACGACTTCGCGCCCGAATGGCTGCGCCTGGTGGTGCAGATGGTAGACCCCGCCACCAACAGCCTGCTCGTGCTGTACGACGACGCGCAGAGCATTTACGACCGCACGCAGAAGAGCAAAAACTTCAGCTTCAAGAGCGTGGGCATCCAGGCGCAGGGGCGCACCACCATCCTCAAGATCAACTACCGCAACACGCGGCAGATCCTGCAAACCGCCAGCCTGGTCGCCGCTGATCTGTTGACCGCCGAAGACAAGGACGACGACGGCGTGCCCCTGCTCAAGCCCGTCAGCTGCGGGCGCGACGGCGAGGCGCCACTCATCGTGCGCCTGCCCACCCTGCGCGAAGAGGTGGCCCAGGTGGCCGAGCTGCTGGCCACCGCCCACCGCGAAGGCCACGCCTGGGCCGACATGGCCATCCTCTGCCGCCACCACAGCGAAATGGACATGTGCGCCGAATTCCTGCGCAAACGCAAGCTGCCGCACCAGCTGCGCCGCAACTCATCCAGCGTGTTCGATCCCGCGCACGACAGCATCAAGGTGATGACGCTGCACGTCAGCAAAGGGCTGGAGTTCCCGGTGGTGGCGCTGGTGGGGGCCGGGCGCATGCCCGCCGAGGGCGAAGACGAGCGCGAGGAGGCCCGGCTGTTCTATGTGGGGGCCACGCGGGCGACGCAGCGGTTAGTGATTGGGGCGAGTGGTTCAGGTGGATTTGCCAGCCGCCTTGCACCGTAAACACGAACAGGAGGACCAATGGCCAACAAACAAAACAGCAGCCGCCTCGCGGTGATGATCGACGCCGACAACGCACAGGCGGCGCTGGTACAGGAGCTGATGTCCGAGATTTCCCGCTATGGCACCGCAACAATCAAACGCGCATACGGTGACTGGACGACCACGAACCTGACGCCCTGGAAGACTGTTCTTCATGCGAATGCGGTACAGCCGATCCAGCAGTTCCGATACACGACGGGCAAGAACGCGACCGACTCTGCATTGATCATCGACGCCATGGATGTTCTGCATGCAGGAGTCGTGGATGGCTTCTGCCTGGTGTCGTCCGACAGCGACTTCACCCGACTGGCAACACGTATTCGTGAGGCGGGTCTGGAGGTCTACGGGTTTGGTGAGCGACACACGCCGGAGCCATTCGTGGCAGCTTGCGACAAGTTCATCTATCTGGAGATCCTGCGGCAGAAGCCGGCGGACCCCCAAGCGGCCGCAGCCGAACCCGTTGAGGTGCCTGTCAAGGAGCTGGTGCAGCTCCAGCCGTTGATGATTGCCGCTATCGACGCGAACGCCCGTGAGGACGGTTGGGCACCCTTGGGCGGCGTGGGTGGGCACATTGGCAAGGTTCACCCGTCATTCGATGCGCGGAACTACGGATTCAAGAAGCTGAGCGATCTAGTGCGCACCTTGAACTATGTGGAGGTTAAGGACATTCCAGTGACGCGGCCCGACGGCGTGGTTCTGAACAACCCGCAGATTCGGATGAAGCGTATCTCGCGCTAATGCTTAGTGTGCTTTGGTAGTGCTTAGTTATTTGACGTGGGATTGGTATGAAAATAATCAGGCAAATAGAAATTAGGAAGTTTCGTTCTATCAAGTCATCTACAAAAGATTTAGATTGTGCGGATCTAAATGTCTTGGTTGGTCAGAATGACAATGGAAAATCAAATGTTCTTCGTGCTCTAAATCTTTTCTTTAATGCGGAAACTGATGTTGGGCAAGCTTTTCGGTTTGATGAGGATTATTGCTATCACGCAGAGTCTGGTACGGGTATTCGTCGAGAAATACGAATTGATTTGATCATTGACCCGCCAGTGCATAGATTTAAGAATGCGCAACTTGTGAGGTGGACAAAGAGGTGGAAGCGTGATGGGTCCGTTCTCGAGGATCGGATCTACCTTGAAAGTGGTAAGCCTCTATCCTCGAAAGATAACGTGTCAAAGTGGTTGGATAAACTTAAATATCGCTATGTTCCTGCAATTAAGGGTAAGGAATACTTTAACTCACTAATGGGGGATTTGCATGATGTTCTTTTGGAGGCGCACGATGGTGTAATGTCTGGGCAAGGGGCGGGATTTATTGAGGGTATACAGGAGGTTACTAAGTCGATAACGAAGGAGTTGGATGCCCAGATTGGAGTTCCGAGTGCAATTCAGATACCGTCGGACTTTCGAATTCTTTTTTCTAATCTTGATTTTGGGGCTTCTGCTGGAGGTGTTACATACCACTTAAAACAGCGTGGAGATGGAATCAAGGTTCGACACATTCCTGTAATTCTCAAATACATGGCTGATCAAGAGAAGAGTATTACGATATCCGGATATGTTAAGCCTGACACTATTTGGGGTTTTGAGGAGCCGGAAAATAATCTGGAGCTAAGGTATGCTTTCGAGTTGGCTGGTGCGTTTAAGACTTACTCGAAAGAGATTCAGATATTTGTAACAACTCATTCTCCGGCATTTTATTCTTTGGGTGCTGATCATGACGAGAATGTACGCACTTTTTTAGTGAGGCGCCAGTCGGACTTGTGCTCAACCATAAATAGAGTTGAATTCGGTCGAGATGGTCAAATCATGGATCTGCATGACAAGATGGGGTTGCTTCCAATAATTACCCCCTACTTGAAAAGTGTATTTGAGGCCGAGCAAAAAATTCGTCTGCTCGAAGAAAAGATTGAGGCAGCGGTTGGTTCAAATCGTTGCCTGGTCATTACTGAGGATGAACATCCTGTGGGACTTAAGGCAATCCTAGAGGCTAGTGGATTTGTAATGAGTCAGACTGAGTTTTTCTCTTATAAGGGGAAGGATCAAGTAAAGGGTGCGTTGATACTGGCTAGATACTTAAAGCAGCGACGTCCCGAAGTGTTTGTCTTGGTCCATCGGGATCGGGACTATATGTCTGACGATGAGGTAGAAAAGCTGATAGCGCCCTTCTTGAAAGATGGCATTGGGTTTTTCTGTACAGAAGGCGTTGATGCGGAAAGCCATCTGCTCAATGCAGGGCATGTGATTGCACTGGGAATTGATCATCCTCGCGAAGAAATCGATGTGTTAATCTCCGAGGCTACTCTTGAAGTGCGAAAGCAATCTCTTGCTCGAATGATAGATCACTACTTTTCGAATAATCGTCCAGAAAACAATGCATATGCGAAAACGCTTGCTGAGCTTGAGAGCAGATACGACGATAATTTGGAGAGATTTAGATATAGTAAAAGAGTGCTTGGCGTGTTGGAGGGGAAGCTGCAAAAGATTGTCAAAAGAAATGTGAATTTGGAAGTTTGCTCAACTGCTATCGCTGTGCCGGAATTGACTGTTATGGCAAAAAAGATCTGGGCGTGAGAGATTTGGTTCGGGATGGCAAAAAAAGGGCAGCTCACTGAGCTGCCCTTTTTTGTTCTAAACGGTTTAACGATTACTTCCCCCAACTATCCTTCAACCCCGTCACCCGGTTGAACACAACCTTCCCGCCCACCCCGTGGTCCGCCCGGTCGGCCACAAAGTAGCCGTGCCGTTCGAACTGGAACTTCTGGTCTGGCTTCGCGGCGGCCAGTGACGGCTCCACAACCGCCGTCACTACCTTCAGGCTGTCGGGGTTGAGTGCGTCCAGGAAGTTCTTGCCGCCTGCGTCGGGTTGCGGGTCGGTGAACAGGCGGTCGTACAGGCGCACTTCGGCGCTCACGCCGTCGGCGGCGCCCACCCAGGTGATGGCGGCTTTGGCCTTGACGCTGTCGGCGCCGGGGGTGCCGCTCTTGGTGCCGGCAATCACTTTGGCGTGCACTTCGGTCACTTTGCCGTCCGCGTCTTTGGCGCAACCCGTGCATTCGATGACGTAGCCGCCTTTGAGGCGCACCACGTTGCCAGGGAACAGGCGCTTGTAGCCCTTGGGCGGCACTTCTTCAAAGTCATCGCGTTCGATCCACACGTCCTTGCCGATCTTGAACACGCGGTCGGGCGGGGGCGTTTGCCCCTCGGCGATGGCGCTGTGGGGCAGGGCGGGCTGGGTGCAGTCTTCGGTGTAGCCGTCAGACCCGAACACCTCGGCCCAGTTGGTGAGCACCAGCTTGACGGGGTCGAGCACGGCCATGCCGCGGTGGGCCTTGTTTTCCAGGTCTTCGCGCAGGCAGCCGTCGAGCGTGCTGTAGTCGATCCAGGAATCGCTCTTGGTCACGCCAATGCGTTCGGCAAACAGCTGGATGGCCTCGGGCGTGTAGCCGCGGCGGCGCAGGCCGACGATGGTGGGCATGCGCGGGTCGTCCCAGCCGCTGACTTTCTTTTCGTTCACCAGCTGCGCCAGCTTGCGCTTGCTGGTGATGACGTAGGTCAGGTTCAGGCGCGCAAATTCATACTGCCGCGGCGGCGGGGCCTTGAGCAGGCCGCCTTCGCACAGGCGTTCCAGCAGCCAGTCGTAGAAGGGGCGCTGGTCTTCAAACTCCAGCGTGCAGATGGAGTGGGTGATCTGCTCCAGCGCGTCCTCGATGGGGTGCGCGAAGGTGTACATGGGGTAGATGCACCAGGCGTCGCCCGTGTTGTGGTGCGTGGCGCGGCGGATGCGGTAGATGGCCGGGTCGCGCATGTTGATGTTGGGCGAGGCCATGTCGATCTTGGCGCGCAGCACGGCGGCGCCGTCGGCGAGCTGGCCGTCGCGCATCTCGCGGAAGCGGGCCAGGTTCTCTTCCGGGCTGCGGCTGCGGAAGGGGCTGTCCACGCCGGGCTTGCCGAAGTCGCCGCGGTTGACGCGCATTTCTTCGGCGGTCTGCTCGTCCACATAAGCCAGGCCGGCGGTGATGAGGTGTTCGGCCGCGCGGTACATGAAGTCGAAGTAGTTCGACGCGTAGTAAAGATGTGACTCAGGGGGTCTTCCGTCTTGAGCGCCGAAGTTGCTCTGCCAGTTGAAGCCCAGCCACTGCACCGCGTCGAGGATGGAGTCCACGTACTCCTTTTCTTCCTTCTCGGGGTTGGTGTCGTCAAAGCGCATGTGGCAGACGCCGCCGTAGTCGCGCGCCAGGCCGAAGTTCAGGCAGATGCTCTTGGCGTGGCCCACGTGCAGGTAGCCGTTGGGCTCGGGCGGGAAGCGGGTGCGGATCTTGGCCGGGTCGGGCTGGCCGGCGTCGTGGAAGGCGGCATCACCCGGGCCGCCGCCCCATTGGCGCTGGGCGTAGGTGCCGGTGGCGAGGTCTTTCTCGATGACCTGGCGCAGGAAGTTGGAGACCTTGTGTTCCTCGCCGTCTGCGGTGGCGGGAACGTTGTTTTTAGAGGGGCCGGAAGGGGCGTTTTTGGGGGTGTTCGAGCTCATCCGGCCATTCTAGGGCGGCGCCCCGCGCGGATTCCGGGGCGGTTCGGCCCGCAAGCCGACAGGGGGAGCGTTTGGGGGGTGTCAGCGGCAAAGGGTTTCCGATATCGTTGGCGCCACTTTCAAAACAGACCGACGCGCCACGCCGACCGAGGGAACCGACGATGAACAAGGACCAGGACAACCCGGACACGTTCGTGATGGACGAACAGTCCGAGTGGCAATCCACGCAGGTGGACGACGTGTTCCTGCCTTCGGTCCAGGTGCTGATCCGCTGGAGCGACGTGGAGGCGGCGGTGGAGAGCGGCGCGGTGGTGCCTTCCGAGGCGCACGGCCTGTGGGCCGCCTGGGCGGCGCCGGGCAGCCCGCTGCGGCGCGGCGGCGCGGCGGTGGACCCGTCCTACCTTCCGACCCAGGTGGAAGACACCGTGGCGGATGATCTGCCCGACGAGTTGCCGCCCGCGCACCAGGGCGGTGGCATGAAGCAGGTGGTGATGCTGCTGGTCGGCGCGTTGGCGGGTGCCGCGCTGATGTTCGTGCTGGGGACCTGAACGCGCGCCCTCACTGGCCGAAGCGCGGGCCGTGGGTGAGGAACGCGGTTTCTTCGGGCGTGCTGTCGCGGCCGAGCACGGCGTTGCGGTGCGGGAAGCGGCCGAAGCGCAGGACGATGTCGGCGTGCTCGCGCGCGGCCTTGAGGTTGCCCTGCAGCTTCTGCTGCAGCGCGGGCGGGCTCTGGCGAACCAGGGCCTCGAACTTCAGCACACACTCGCCCTGCAGCGCCGGGCTTTCGGCGTGCATCAGCGGCATGTAGAGAAAGACCCGGCCGATGGCCGGCAGATCGGCGTCCTGGTCGAGCGCCAGGCTCTGCAGCACCAGCCGCTGCGCCCGGCCGTCGCCGGCAAAGGCGCGCGCCTGGCCCCGGTGCACATTGCGGGTGAACTGGTCCAGCAGGATGACCAGCGCCAGCCGCTCCAGCAGGTCGTTCTCCCACTCCACGAGCTGGCCGTCCAGCGCCTGCTCCACGCGGCTGCCGAAGCGTTCGCTGATCTGCCGGTCCAGCGCGGGGCCGCCACCGAACCAGAGCGCGCTGCGGTCGTCGCTGGGCCAGCCGGTCGACAGGCCGTCGCCGAACCAGAAATCGAGAATGTCTTTGGGTTGTGCAGACATGCGGGTAAACCAAGGGGCTGCTGTTACGAATGGCTACGAGATTGACCGAGCGTGAGGTGCAGGTTACCGGGATTCGGCCTGTAATTCGGGCACCGGGTCCGAATCCAGGCCCCGACACATGGAGAACCTCACGATGAACACCCTTTCACCCAGCCTGCGACGCACCTCGGCCTGGGCCCGTGGCCTGGCCGCCGTGAGCCTGGTGGCCGGCGCCTGGGCGCTGTCCACAGCCGCCAGCCAGGCGCATGCCCGCGATGTGTACTGGTCGGTGGGCGTGAACAGCCCGGGCGTCAGCATCGGCGCCTCGAACGCGCCGGTGGTGGTGCACCAGCCGCCCGCCTATTACTACGCGCCGCCGCCCGTGGTGGTGCAGCCCGCCCCGGTGTACTACCACCGCCCGCCGGCCGTGGTGTACGGCCCGCCGGTGGTCTACGCACCCCCGCGCCCGGTGGTGATCGGTGGCCACTGGCGCGACCGCCCGGGCCGCTGGGACGACCGCGGTCATGGTCACGGGCACTGGCACGATCGCGGTCGCGGTCACGGCCGCGGTCACCACAAGGACCGCGACTGACGGTGGCCGCCGCGGCCCTCAGCGGGCCGCGAAGCCGCGCGCGATGCGCGCCGCCAGCCGGGCGGCCACGCGCGCGGTGCGCCCCCCTTCGTCGAGCGGGGGGTTGAGTTCTGCCAGGTCGGCCGCCAGCACGCGGCCACTGGTCATCACCTGGTCCACCAGCGCTTCCACATGGGCCAGCGGCAGGCCCAGCGGGGCCGGGGCCGACACGCCGGGCGCCCACGGTGCCGGCAGCACATCCAGACAGAGCGTCAGATAGACCCCGTCGCAGCGCGCCAGGTCGTCGGCCAGTGCGGCCTGCGCCTGCGCCAGCTGCCTGGCGGACTGCAGTTCTTCGTCCAGCCGGTGGCGCACGCCCAGCGCCGCCGCGCGGTCGAACAGCGCCTGCGTGTTGGCAAAGCGGCTGATGCCCAGCACGTGGTAGTCGAACGGCCGGCCCTGTGCATGGCACCAGTCGGCGATCTGGCGGAATGGTGTGCCCGAGTTGCCCTGGGCGGCCATGCGCAGGTCGAAATGTGCGTCCAGGTTGACGATCAGCACGCGCTGCCGGTCGGGGTGAGCGCGCGCGATGCCCTGGAACGTGCCCCAGGCGATTTCATGGCCGCCGCCCAGCACCAGTGGCCGGCAGCCTTGGGCCACCACGTCGGCGATGCGACCGGCCAGCGCCTGTTGCGCGTCTTCCAGGCCGAGGCGGCTGCCGTCCACATCGCCCGCGTCCCACAGCGCCGGTTCACCCAGCAGCGGCAGGCTGGCCAGCGCGCCGCGCAGCGCGCGCGGCCCCTCGGCGGCACCGGGCCGGCCGCCGTTGCGGCGCACGCCTTCGTCGACCGCGAAGCCGATCAGGGCCACGCCGTCCTGCGAGGCGGCGTCGAAGGGGCGCACCATGTGGTGCCAGCGGCGGCTGTCGCCGACTTCTTCGCTGTCGGTCCGGCCTTGCCAGACGAAGGGGTTGTGCTCAGGGGTGTTCATGGGCGCTCCAGGCCCGCCACCACGACGCGGCGGCAGGGGTTGTGGCCGAACCAGTAGGTCAGCTCGTTCGGGTGATCGAGGTCCCAGGCCACGAAGTCGGCGCGCTGGCCGGCGGCGAGCAGGCCGCGGTCGTGCAGGCCGAGTGCCCGCGCGGCCTGCACGGTGATGCCGCGCACGGCTTCCAGCGGCGTGAGGCGGAAGAAGCTGCAGGCCATGTGGGCCGCCAGCAGCAGCGACAGGCCGGGCGAGGTGCCGGGGTTGTGGTCGGTGGAGACGGCCATCGGCACCCCGGCCTCGCGCAGCGCTGCAATCGGAGGGAGTTTGATTTCGCGCAGCATGTAAAAGGCGCCCGGCAGCAGCACGGCGACGGTGCCGGCGGCCCTCATGGCGGCGATGCCTTCGCTGCTCAGGTGTTCCAGGTGGTCGCACGACAGAGCGCCGTACGAGGCCGCGAGCGCGGCGCCGCCCTGGTCGGACAGCTGTTCGGCGTGCAGCTTGACCGGCAGGCCCAGCGCCCGCGCGGCCTCGAACACGCGCCGGGTCTGGGCGGGTGTGAAGCCGATGTTCTCGCAGAAGGCGTCGACCGCGTCGACCAGGCCCTGGGCGTGCAGCGCCGGCAGCCACTCGCAGACGGCCGTGATGTAGTCGTCGGGCCGGCCTTCGAACTCCGGCGGCAGCGCGTGCGCGCCGAGGAAGGTGGTGCGCACGTCGACGCGGCGGTCGCTGCCGAGCTGGCGTGCGACGCGCAGGCAGCGCGCCTCGGCCTCCAGCGACAGGCCGTAGCCCGACTTGATCTCCAGCGTGGTCACGCCTTCGGCCATCAGCGCCCGCAGGCGCCGGGCGGCGCTGGCGAACAGCTGGTCTTCGCTGGCGGCGCGCGTGGCCGCCACGGTGGACCGGATGCCGCCGCCCGCGCGGGCGATGGCCTCGTAGCTGGCACCGTTGAGCCGCATCTCGGCCTCGGCCGCGCGGTGGCCGCCGTAGACCAGGTGGGTGTGGCAGTCGACCAGGCCGGGCGTGACCAGCAGGCCGCCGAGGTCCACCCCGTGTGCGGGCCGGGCGTGGGCGGGCAGGCCCCGGTTCGGGCCGACCCAGGTGATCCGGTCGCCGACGGTGAGCAAGGCGCCGTCTTCGACCAGGCCCCAGCCGTCGGCGCCGTGGCTGGGGTCCAACGTGGCGAGGCGGGCGTTGTGCCAGAGGGTGGTGGTCATGGGGTGATGCCTTCGGGAATGTGGTGCAGCCACCAGCCAACGGGCGCTTCGGGTGTTGCGGGGGCGTCGGGTTCGAAGTGCCAGTCGCCCGGCGGTGGTGTGTCGAACCAGAGCAAGCCGAGGGCGGGCAGGGTGAGTTCTTCCGTTCCGTTGCGCCAGCGGCCTGGTACCTGCGCGAACAGGCCGGCCTGGGCACCGACGGGGGCTTGCCAAGGGGTGCCGGGCAACACGGCGGCCAGGCCTCCCGAGCCGCCGCGGCACATCAGGTTGAGGTCGCGCACCGGGCCGCCCAGCAGGCGGCAGCCGGGCGCCGAAGCGCCGTCGAACACCCGCGGTGCGTCACCGGGGCGCTGCTCGACCTCGCGGCCGGCGAAGCCCAGGACCACGCCATCGCCTTCGAGCACCACGAAGTGGCGGACCACGCCGGGAAAGGCCGAAAACGGGCCGTCGCTGGCGATGTCCGCCACGCTGAGGCGGCAGCGCCAGTCCTGCGGCGAAGGCCAGGCCAGGAGCTCGCGCGTGAGGCCACCGCCGTTGCGCCAGGGCACCGGGGAGATGTCGAGCGCGCAGAGCTGCCGCATGGCGCTCAGTGCGTCCAGAGGCCGGCCAGCGCGTCGGCGTTGCCGTCGGTGGCGTGGCCCTGCAGCACCAGGCTGCGCGCGGCCTCGATGTCGGGCGCGAACAGGCGGTCCTGGTCGTAGAACGGCACGCGCTCGCGCAGGGTGGCGTGCGTGGCCTGCAGGCGCGGCGAGGTGGCCAGCGGACGGTGAAAGTCCACGCCCTGGGCCGCGGCCAGCCACTCGATGCCGAGGATGGTGGCGGTGTTGTCGGCCATCTCGGCCAGGCGGCGGCCGGCGTAGGTGGCCATGCTCACGTGGTCTTCCTGATTCGCGCTGGTGGGCAGGCTGTCGACGCTGGCGGGGTGGGCGTGCGACTTGTTTTCCGAGGCCAGCGCGGCGGCGGTGACGTGGGCGATCATGAAGCCGCTGTTCAGGCCCGGGTTGTCCACCAGGAAGGGTGGCAGGCCCGAGAGCGTGCTGTCGATCAGCAGTGCGATGCGGCGCTCGGAAATGGCACCGATCTCGCTGATGGCCAGCGCCAGCGTGTCGGCGGCGAAGGCGACCGGCTCGGCGTGGAAGTTGCCGCCCGAGAGCACCTCGTTGGTGTCGGTGAACACCAGCGGGTTGTCGGTGACGGCGTTGGCCTCGGTCAGCAGGGTGCGCGCGGCGTTGGCGATCAGGTCGCGGCAGGCGCCCATGACCTGGGGCTGGCAGCGCAGGCTGTAGGGGTCCTGCACGCGCTCGTCGTTGTCCATGTGGGAGAGGCGGATCTGGCTGCCCTGCAGCAGCGTGCGCGTGACGGCGGCCTGGGCAATCTGGCCGGGCTGACCGCGCGCGGCGTGGATGCGCGGATCGAAGGGCGCGTCGCTGCCCTTGGCGGCGTCCACGCAAAGTGCGCCGATGGTGGTGCCGGCCTCGAGCAGTCGCTCGGCCATGAACAGACCATGCAGTGCGAGTGCGGTCGAGACCTGGGTGCCGTTGATGAGGGCCAGGCCTTCCTTGGCGGCGAGCGTCAGCGGCGCGATGCCGGCCGCCTTCAGCGCCTCGGCGGCGGGGCATATCTCGCCGTTCACGCGCACCGGGCCTTCGCCCATCAGCGCCAGTGTCATGTGCGACAGCGGCGCGAGGTCGCCCGAGGCGCCTACCGAACCCTTGACCGGGATCACCGGCATCACGCCCGCGTTGAGCAGTGCGAGCAGGGTGTCGATGACCACCGGGCGAACGCCCGAGTAGCCGCGCGCCAGGCTCACCGCCTTCATCAGCATCACCAGGCGCACGGTGGCGTCGCTCATGGGTTCGCCGGTGCCGACCGAGTGCGACAGGATCAGGTTGCGTTGCAACTGCTCCAGTTGCTCGTCGGGAATGCGGGTCTTGGCGAGTTTGCCGAAGCCGGTGTTGATGCCGTAGGCCGCATCGCCCTTGGCGACGATGGCGTGGATCGCGGCGGCCGAGGCGTCGATGGCGGCGCGAGCGTCTCCGTTCAGTGCGACGGTGACGGGCCGCTGCCAGACGGCGCGCAGGTCGGCCAGGGTCATCTGGCCGGGGTTCAGGGTGAGGGTGGTGCTCATGAGTGGAGTGTGTCTGTTGATCAGCCAATCATGGGGAGTTTGAGGCCCTGCTTCTTGGCGGTCGCAATCGCCAGCTCGTAACCCGCATCCGCATGGCGCATCACGCCCGAGCCGCAGTCGTTCACCAGCACACGCGCCAGCCGCTCGGCGGCGGCGTCGGTGCCGTCGGCCACGATGACCATGCCCGAGTGTTGCGAGTAGCCCATGCCCACGCCGCCGCCATGGTGCAGGCTGACCCAGCTGGCGCCGCCGGCGGTGTTGAGCAGGGCGTTGAGCAGCGGCCAGTCGCTCACGGCGTCGGTGCCGTCCTTCATGGCTTCGGTTTCGCGGTTGGGACTGGCGACCGAGCCAGTGTCCAGGTGATCGCGGCCGATGACGATGGGCGCCTTGAGTTCGCCGTTTTTCACCATCTCGTTGAAGGCCAGGCCGGCCAGGTGGCGCTCGCCCAGGCCCAGCCAGCAGATGCGCGCGGGCAGACCCTGGAAGCTGATGCGCTCGCGCGCCATGTCGAGCCAGCGGTGGGTGTGCTTGTTGTTCGGGAACAGTTCCTTGATCTTGGCGTCGGTCTTGTAGATGTCCTCCGGGTCGCCCGAGAGCGCGACCCAGCGGAACGGGCCCTTGCCCTCGCAGAACATGGGGCGGATGTAGGCGGGCACGAAGCCGGGGAAGTCGAAGGCGTTCTTCACGCCCTGGTCGAACGCGACCTGGCGGATGTTGTTGCCGTAGTCCACCGTGGGAATGCCCATGGCCTGGAAGTCCAGCATGGCCTGCACGTGCACCGCACAGCCTTGTGCGGCTTCGGCGCTCAGGCGAGCGTGTTGCGACGGGTCGCGCTGCGCGGCCTTCCACTGTTCCACGGTCCAGCCGACGGGCAGGTAGCCGTTGATCAGGTCGTGCGCCGAGGTCTGGTCGGTCACCAGGTCGGGCTTGATGCCGCCGGCCTTCGCGCGCTTCACCAGCTCGGGCAGCACCTCGGCCGCGTTGCCCAGCAGGGCGATGGAGATGGCTTCTTTCTTGGCGGTGTGTTCCTTGATGAGTTCCAGCGCGTGGTCGATGTCGCGCGCCTGCTTGTCCACATAGCGCGTGCGCAGGCGGAAGTCGATGCTGCTCTGCTGGCACTCGATGTTGAGCGAGCAGGCGCCGGCCAGCGTGGCGGCCAGGGGCTGTGCGCCGCCCATGCCGCCGAGACCGGCGGTGAGAATCCAGCGGCCCGACAGATCATTGTTGTAGTGCTGCTTGCCGGCCTCGACGAAGGTCTCGAAGGTGCCCTGCACGATGCCCTGGCTGCCGATGTAGATCCAGCTGCCGGCGGTCATCTGGCCGTACATGAACAGGCCCTTGCGGTCCAGCTCGTTGAAGTGTTCCCAGTTGGCCCACTTGGGCACCAGGTTGCTGTTGGCCAGCAGCACGCGCGGGGCGTTGCTGTGGGTCTTGAACACGCCCACCGGCTTGCCCGACTGCACCAGCAGGGTCTCGTCCTCGTTCAGGTCCTTGAGCGAGGCCAGGATCTGGTCGAAACAGGCCCAGTCGCGCGCGGCGCGACCGATGCCGCCATACACCACGAGGTGTTGCGGGTTTTCGGCCACCTCGGGGTCGAGGTTGTTCTGGATCATGCGGAACGCGGCTTCGGCGATCCAATTCTTGCAGCTCAGCTGGCTGCCGCGCGGGGCGCGGATCACGCGGGTGGGGTCGAGGCGGGGATCGGTGTTGGTGGACATGGGGTGACTCCTGAGGAACAAGCTGTGGTGAGGGGCGGGATCAGGCGATCCAGCCTTGGGCGAGGGCGAAGTGGCCGATGGCGGCGGCCATCAGCAGGCTGAGCACGGTGCGCACGAACCAGACGGCGACCATCTGGCGCAGCGACAGCGGGATGCGCGTGGCGAGCACGCAGGGGATGGAACCCGAGAAGAACAGCACCGAGCTGACCGAGACCACGGCGGCGACGTAGCGCACCACCGGGTCGGCGCCCTTGAGCTGGATGGCGGGCAGGAACATCTCGGCCAGGCCCGAGGCCAGGGCCTTGGCGGTCAGCATGGGTTCGGCCAGACCGGCGATCCACACGAAGGGCACGAGCAGCAGGCCCAGCAGGTCGAACACCGGCGTGTAGCGCGCCAGCAGCAGGCCGATCAGGCCGACGGCGAGGATGGTGGGCACCACGGCGCTGGCCATGGCGATGCCGTCGCGCAGGTTCTCGGAGAGCACGCGCCAGAGCGACGGCGCGCTGCGGGCCTGGTGCATGCCGGCGTCCCACGCGGCCTGCCAGCGGCTGCGGCCGACGGGCAGCGTGTCGCTCACGCCGCCGCTGTTGTCCATGCGCGAGATCGGCGGAATCCAGGCGGTGATGGCGGTGACAGCGAAGGCGATGACGAAGGTGGACCAGAAGTAGAAGTTCCACGCGTCCATCAGGTTCAGCGTCTTGGCCACGATGATCATGAAAGCTGCCGAGACTGTGGAAAAGCCCGTGGCGATGATGGCGGCCTCGCGCGCCGTGTACTTGCCTTCAAGGTACACGCGGTTGGTGATGAGCAGGCCCACCGAGTAGCTGCCGACGAAGGAGGCCACGGCGTCGATGGCCGAGTGGCCGGGCGTGCGCCAGATCGGGCGCATGACGGGCTGCATCAGCACGCCCACCAGCTCCAGCAGGCCGAAGCCGACCAGGAAGGCCAGCGCGACCGCGCCCAGCGGCACGATCAGGCCCACGGTGAGCGCGAGCTTGTCGAACAGGAAGGGCAGCATGTCCTTCTGGAACAGTACGGCCGGACCGGTGCCGGTGAGGTACATCAGCGCCAGCACCAGGCCCAGCACCTTGAGCGCGCTGAACACGGTGGCGGTGGTGCTGGCACGCCAGCTGCCTTTGATGAAGGGCGAGGCCGCGCCCCAGGCCATGAGCGCGAGCACGAAGGCAATCGCCAGCGGGCGCTGCTGCGTGGCCAGCCAGGTGGCGGCGTGATCGAACAGGATGGTGGTCTTGCCGGCGATCTCCACCGGCAGGAAAAACATCACCAGCCCGAGGCTGCTGTAGGCCAGCATGCGCAGGGCGGCGGTGGGGTTGGGGGCGCTGGCAGCGGCGGCGCTGGTGTTCATGCGGTGTCTCCTGGTCTGACAGACAGCTTTTAAAGCTGTCTTGTTGAAATGTATATACAACTTTATGGGCCAGAATCCGGTCTGTCAATGCCATTGATCGCGTGGCGTACCCGGGAAAACCCTATGTCCGACAAGCTGCCCGCCTACCAAACCATCAAGCGCCACGTGCTCGCGCGCATCCACGACGGCACCTGGAAAGAGGGCGACGCGATCCCGGGCGAGGAAGCGCTGGCGCGCGAGTTCGGCGTCTCGCGCATGACGGTGAACCGCGCGATCCGCGAGCTGAGCGAGGAGCAGATCGTCGAGCGGGTGCAGGGCTCGGGCACCTATGTGGCGCAGCAGAAGTACCAGGCGACGCTGGTGGAGATCCGCAACATCGCCGAGGAGATCGCGGCGCGTGGCCACCGGCACCGCAGCGAGTTGCACAAGCTGGAGCGGGTGAAGGCGGGCGAGGCGCTGGGGCGCGCGTTCGGCGTGTCACCGGGCCACACGCTGTTCCATTCGGTGGTGGTGCACTTCGAGAACGACCAGCCGATCCAGGTAGAGGACCGGCATGTGAACCCGGAGGTGGCGCCGGACTACCTGACGCAGGATTTCACCTCGCAGACGCCGAACGCCTACCTGATGCGGGTGGCGCCGCTGCAGGGCGTGTCGTTCGAGATCGAGGCGCTGCATCCACCGCAGGCTGTGGCCGAGATGCTGGCGATGCAGGCGGGGGAGCCTTGTCTGGTGCTGCGGCGGCAGACGCGGTCGATGGGCAAGGTGGCTTCTGTCGCTGCTATGTGGCATCCGGCTTCCCGGTACCAGTTCACGGGGAGTTTTTGACTTCTTTTTTGCCTGCTGTGTTGGGTGGGCTGGGACGTGGGGTGCCCGTTCTCCGGCTCACCTCGCGGGCGTCGGTGCCTGTTTGCCGGTGCCACTTCGTCAACACCGGACCTGTGCGCGGCTGTGGGGGCAACCGCGAATGGAGCCTGCGCCCGGGCTCCCCACGCCCCAGCCCCGCAGACGGGTTGGCGCGCCAAGAATCAAACGCCATGTCTCTCTTCGAGTGTCCGGGTCGCACTGCATGGGGGTGGTGAGGTCGGCGGGCGTAGGCTCCATTCGCGGTTGCCACAGAGTTGGCGCGCCAGTGACATGGTTGACGAAGGCATGCAGGCGGGTCGAGGCGCGTCGCCCGCGAGCGTGAGCCGGAGAACGCCGGCCTCACCACCCGCATGACGCGAGGTGGATGAGCGAAACCGCCCGAACGCCAGCCACCCAGCTCACATCGCCCGAAACCGCCCCGCATAGAGCCGACTCACCGGCACCCGCTCCATCAACCCCGCCACTTCCAGACTCAGCTTGCCGGCCTCGTCCCGGTGCACCGTTCGGACCGCGGTGGCACGCACCACCGTGCCCCGGTGCACCTGCCAGAACACGCTGCCGTCCAGCTGCGGCAACAGGTCCTTCAGCGGCGTGCGGATCAGCAGCTCGGCCTCGCCCGTCAGCACCCGCACGTACTTGTCGGCGGCCTCGAACACCAGCACTTCGTCCACCGGCACCAGCCGGATCGTGCTGCCCACACCGGCCTGGATCACCTTCAGCGCGGGTGCCGCCGGGGCCGCTAGCAGGGCGCGCAGGCGCTCGAAGGTCGCGTCGTCCGCGCCCGCCATCGGCGCGGGTGACGCCTGCCCGTCCATCCGTTGCTGCAGCCGCGCCTGCACCCGCTGCACCGTGCGCGCCAGCCGTTCCGGCACCACCGGCTTGAGCACATAGTCCGCCGCCTGCGCCTCGAAGGCCTGCACCGCGTACTGGTCGTAGGCCGTCACGAACACCAGCGAGGGAAAGGGGTGATCGTCCGGCCACTCTTCGGCCAGCTCGGCGGCCGCCTCCAGGCCGGTCATGCCGGGCATGCGGATGTCCAGGAACAGCACCTCCGGCCGCAGTGCCAGCGCCTGGCGCACCGCGCTCGCACCGTCCCCCACCTGCGCCGCTATGCACAGTTCGGGCCAGACACGCGCCAGCTCGGCCCGCAGCGCGGCGGCCAGCAGCGGTTCGTCTTCGGCGATCAGGGCGGTGATGGATGTCATGGGGTGATCTGAAGGGGTAGCGTGAGCCGCACCGTGGTGCCCTGACCGGGCTGGCTGGAGACCTGCACCGACCCCGCGCCACCGGGCAGGCTGGCCATGCGCTCGCGCACCTGGGCCAGGCCGAAGCCGCCATCGGTGTCGGTGCGCTGCGTGTCGGGCGCCATGCCCACGCCGGTGTCGGTGATATCGATCCGCAGCGTCTGGCCTTCGCGGCGGGCGACCACATCGATGCGGCCGCCCTCGACGCGCGGCTCCAGCCCATGGCGGATCGCGTTTTCCACCAGCGGCTGCAGCAGCAGCGGTGGCACCGGATGCGCCTGCAGTTCGGCCGGCAGGTCGAAGCCGAAGACCAGCCGCGGCCCCATGCGCACCGCCATCAGCTCCAGGTAGTCGCCCAGCCGCGCACACTCGTCGGCCAGTGTGTGGGCGTCGGCGCGCGAACCGCGCAGCGTGGCGCGCAGGTAGTCGTTGAGCCGGTCCAGCATCTGGACCGCACGCGGCGGGTCGGTCTGGATCAGCACCCGCAGGTTGGCCAGGGTGTTGAACAGCATGTGCGGCTCGAGCTGCGTCTCCAGCAGCTTCAGCCGCGCTTCGGTGGCCTGGCGGCGCAAATCCTCGGCCTTGGCGCGCTGGTAGAAGCCCAGCACGAAGAAGCCCGAGATCACCATGCCCGAGAACCAGATGCCGAACAGCCGTTTGGGCGACTGGCTGACCATCTCCCAGGTCGAGCGGCCGGCATAGGCGTCGCCGATGGCGGTGCCCAGGGTGTAGCCCAGTGTCGCCGCCACCAGCATGTAGGCGAACACACGCAGGTTGGACGCCCAGTAGTGCGGCGGCGGTGTTCGCAGCCAGCCATGCAGCGCGATGCGCAGCGGGTCGCTGAAGAACCAGATCGAGGTGCTGATCGCGTAGCTGTAGACCAGCGAGATGTCCAGCGGGTGGCTGCGTGCCCCGATGCCCCAGAGGATGAGGCCGATGGCGAATGCGAAGCACCAGATCACCAGCAAACGCCGCAGCGCCCGCTCGCGTGCATCGGCAGGCAGCCAGCCGAACAGGCGGTGGGCGACGGCGGAATTCATGGCTGATTCGGTGGCGGGCGGAGCGGCAACGATTCTGTCATGTGCGGCGGCCGGCCATGAGCCAGAGCGCCACGGGCCGGGCCGAGAACAGTCCGGTGAGGGCGCCGTAGCCGGCGGCCATCGAGAGGGCAAAGAGCGGGTCCAGGCGCAGGCCGGGCTGCATGGACAGCTCGACGCCCACGCCGTACTTGAGCAGGAAGATGGCGGCGATGGTCAGCAGGGGCAGGGCGCTGCCGGGCAGGGTGAACAGGCCGGTGGCGGGGTCGCGGGCGGTGCCGGTCGGCAGGGCGCGCGGGCCTCGCCAGGCCAGCACCAGGGCACCCGCGGCCAGCCACACCAGCAGGCCAGGGGCCAGCCAGGGGCCGGCGGCCAGGTCGCCGACCAGGCTGATCAGCGAGAACGCGGTCAGGCCCATCGCCGGAGCGGCCGCGCGGCGCAGGCCGATGTGGCGGGTGCGCAGCTGGATCGCGCCCAGCAGCAGCAGGCTGGCCAGCAGGCCCCAGACCCAGGTCGGGGTGCGCCGCAGGATCTCGGTGCCGGCTTCGGGGTGGTTCATGAGCAACTGGATCAGCATGGGGTTCTCCGTCGGGTGGCGATGGGCGCACTGTGCCGGTCGCCCGCGTGCCCGGCCAGTGCCGCGAGACGGAACATCTGGAAACCTTCGCGAAGTGCGGCCAGCGGGGAGCGAAATGCAGGCTTCCTACAATCGACCGACCGCTCCCCGCCCGGGGTGGCGGCCTTCGAGGACACCGACTTCATGACGCTTCCCGTGCTTCCCCGGCGCCGCCTGGCCGCCGCATCGCTGACCCTGCTGGCCCTGGCCGGCTGCAACGCCCTGCCCACCGGCCCGCGCCAGGTGAACATCAGCGAAGCCCAGCTGCTCGAACGCATCGCCACGCGCTTCCCGGTCAAGCAGCGCTACCTGGGCCTGCTGGAGACCACGCTGGACCAGCCCCGGCTGCGCCTGCGGCCCGAGGAGAACCGGGTCGGCACCCTGGTGAACTATCTGATCGCGCTGCCCCTGCCCGGGCAGTCGGACATCAAGGGCCAGCTGGAGCTGAGCTACGGCCTGCGCTTCGAGCCCTCGGACACCACGCTGCGGCTGACGCAGGCGCGGGTGGAGCGGCTGGACGTGGACGGGATGAACGCCGCCCAGGCGGCGCAGGTGAAGAAGGTCGGCGGCCTGCTCGCCGAGGACCTGCTGAACGAGGCGGTGGTGCACCGCTTCAAGAAGGAAGACCTGGAGTCGCTGGCCGGCCGCGGCTACCGGCCCGGCGCGCTGCGCGTCGTGCCCGGCGGGCTGCAGCTCACCCTCGAACCCCTGCCGCGCTGAGGGCCTCACCATGGACCTCCTGCTGCTGATCAAGGCCGCCATCATGGGCGTGGTGGAAGGGCTGACCGAGTTCCTTCCGATTTCGTCGACCGGCCACCTCATCCTGGCCGGCACGCTGCTGGACTTCCACGACGAACGCGCCAAGGTGTTCGAGATCGCGATCCAGACCGGCGCCATCTTCGCGGTGATCATCGTGTTCTGGCAGCGCATCCGGGCCACCATCGTCGGCCTGCCGTCCGAGCGGGACGCGCAGCGCTTCGCGCTCAACGTGGTGATCGGCTGCGTGCCCGCCGTGGTGCTGGGCCTGCTGCTGGGCAAGGCCATCAAGGCCCACCTGTTCACGCCCACGGTGGTGGCGCTGGCCTTCATCGCCGGCGCCTTCGTGATCCTCTGGGCCGAGCGGCGCCCGCCGTCGGCCGCGCGCGTGCAGTCGCTGGACGAGCTGACGCCGCTGGACGCGCTCAAGGTCGGGCTGGCGCAATGCTTCGGCCTGGTGCCGGGCACCAGCCGCTCGGGCTCCACCATCATCGGTGGCATGCTGTTCGGCCTCTCGCGCCAGGTGGCGACCGACTTCAGCTTCTTCCTGGGCATCCCGATCCTGATCGGCGCCGGGGGCTACAGCCTCTACAAGGAGCGCGCGCTGCTGTCGGCCGCCGACATCCCCATGTTCGCGGTCGGTCTGCTGTTCGCCTTCCTCAGCGCCTGGGTCTGCATCCGCTGGCTGCTGCGCTATGTGGCCAGCCACAGCTTCGTGCCCTTCGCCTGGTACCGGATCGCCTTCGGTGTGCTGATCCTGCTGACCGCCCACTTCGGCTGGGTCGACTGGTCGGCCTGAGGGCGGAGAACACGGCCCGGTGACCACCATGGGTTCGCTGCTCTGGCGGCTGTCCACGCTGCTCGGTGGCGTCGGGCTGCTGGTGGTGGGCGTGGGCCTGCTGTTCTCGGTGCTGGGCTTGCGTGCGGGGGCGGCCGACTTCTCGCGCCTGGCGCTGGGCCTGGTGACATCGGCCTACTTCGCTGGCTTCGTGCTGGGCACCTACCTCTGCCCGAAGGTGATCCGCCGGGTGGGCCACATCCGTGCCTTCGCGGCCATGGCCTCGCTGGCATCGACCATGCCGATCCTGCACGCGCTGTGGATCGACCCCTGGTTCTGGGGCCTGTTGCGCCTGGTCACCGGCGTGTGCATGGTGGGTCTGTACATCGTGGTGGAGAGCTGGCTGAACGCGCTGGCACCCAGCGAACACCGCGGCAAGCTGTTCGCGGTCTACATGGCGATCAATTTCGTGGCGCTGGCGTTGGGGCAGTGGCTCATCCTGGTGGGTGACCGGCTGGGCTTCGTGCCGTTCGCGTTGGTCTCTGTGATGTTCTCGTTCGCACTGCTGCCGATCACCATGACGCCGGTGGACGAACCCGAGCCGGTGCAGGCGCCCCGGCTGAGCATGCGCAGCCTCTACGACGCGTCGCCCATGGGCATGGCGGCGGCGCTCTGTTCGGGGCTGGTCACCGGGTCGTTCTACGGGCTGGCGGCGTCGTTCGCGCAGGGCGCCGGGCTGGGCGATGGCGCTGTGGCCAGTTTCATGGCCGCGACCATCCTGGGTGGAGCGGTGTTCCAGTGGCCGGTCGGGCATTTCTCGGACACCCACGACCGGCGCCTGGTGCTGCTGTGGGTGTGCCTGCTCGGTGCAGGCCTGTGCGGCCTGGGCTGGCTGGTGGCGGGCATCGCGGCGCCCTGGCTGCTGGCGCTGGCGCCGCTGCTCGGCGGCCTGATCTTCGCGATCTATGGCCTGGGTGTGGCGCACGTGAACGACGTGATCGACTCCAGCCGGCTGGTGGAGTTCACCGGAGGCCTCCTGCTGCTGCACGGCGCCGGCGCGGCGCTGGGACCGGCCCTGGCCGGTACGGTGATGGAGGTGGCCGGTTCCGACAGCCTGATGCTGTGCTTCGCTGCGGTGCTGGGCGGGCTGGCGATCTACACCCTCAAGCGCCTGGGGGTCGCCGGCCCGGTGCCTGCCGAGGACAAGGCGCAGTTCGTGCTCATGGGCGGAGGATCCCAGGCGGTGCTGCAGATGGACCCGCGCCAGTCCGGGGCAACAGGCCCGGACGATGCGGCGTCCGCCAGCACGCCGCCCCACTGAACGTCCCAGGCGGGGTCAGGCGGGATCGCCCAGCGTGAATCCGAATGTGGCTCCCGCGCCCGGACGGGCTTCGGCCCGCAATTCCCCGCCATGGCGCTGCACGATGCGGCGCGCCGTGGCCAGGCCGATGCCCAGACCGGCGAACTCGCTCGGTCCGTGCAGGCGCTGGAAGGGCTGGAACAGCTTGCTGGCGCGCGCCATGTCGAAACCCGTGCCGTTGTCGCTGACGCAGAACTCGCGCCCGCCATCGGCCTTGCGCGAGAACACCCGGATGCGGGCCGGTGCCACACCGGAGGTGTACTTCCAGGCGTTGTTCAGCAGGTTCTGCATCAGCGCCTCGATCAGCGCCGGATCGGCCTGCACGAGCAGGCCGGGCTCGATCTCCCACTCGACCGCGCGCTGGGGTTCGGCCACCGACAGCTCCTCGAGGATGCGGGTGGCGATGGCGCTCAGGTTCACGTTCTCGCGTTGCACCTCGCCGCGTGAGTACTGCGAGAGCTTGAGCAGCCCGTCGATCAGCTCGCCCATCTTCTTGCTCGCGCCCATGATGCGGCCGAGGTGTTCCTGGCTGGCGGTGTCCAGGCCCGGGTTGTCTTCCCGCAGGGCCTGCGCGAAGCCATTGATGATGCGCAGCGGCGACCGCAGGTCGTGCGCCACCGCGTACGAGTAGCTCTCCAGCTCGTCGTAGGCGTCTCGCAGCGCGCGTGTGCGGTCGCGGATGCGCTGCTCCAGCGTCGCGTTGAGCTGCTGGAACTCCAGTTCGATGCGTTTGCGTTCGGTGATGTCCTGCGTCACGCCCAGGGCCCGGATCGCGCGGCCCTGGGGGTCGCGTTCGAACTCCGCCTTCACCGAATGCCAGTACTCGTGCCCGTCAAGAACGACCCGGTACTCGATCTCGTAGACGGCCTCTCCCTTGACGGCCCGTGGCCACAGCGCCATCACCCGCAGGCGGTCGTCGGGGTGGATCATGTCCAGCATGTCCTTGATGCCGTATTCGTTGGACGGGAAGGAGAGGAAGGACTCGCTCTTGGTGAGGTTGCCGATCCGGCCGGTGGCGAGGTCGGCCTGCCAGGCGCCGATGTTCGCCAGCTTCTGTGCCTGGCTCATGAGGTTCTGGCTGGTGCGCAGGGCCTCTTCCGCGGCCTTCTGGGCGCTGATGTCCTGCACCACCGCTATGAGGTAATCGGGCTCGCCGCTGGATTTGCGCACCAGCGCCACCGTCAGCTGGACCCACACGATGTGTCCGTGCTTGTGCCGGTAGCGCTTCTCCAGCATGTAGCTGATCCGTGCGCCGGTCAGCGCCTCGTCGAGCATGCGCAGGTCGGGGCCGATGTCCTCGGCGACGGTGATGTCCTGGAAGCTCAGGTGCGCCAGCTCGTCCTTGCTGTAGCCGACCATGTTGCAGAAGGTCTGGTTGGCGCGGAGCAGCCGGCCTCGGGTGTCGACGTGGGTGATGCCCGATGCCGCGTGCTCGAAGGTGTCCAGGAGGTGCTGCTGCGCCAGCCGGATCTGCCGGTCCGCTGCCTGCAGCTGCCGGTTGCGCGACTGCATCAGCGCAATCGCCCCGACCACCACCAGCTGGGTGATCAGGTGCCAGGTGTTGAGCCAGAAGGCTTCCTCCAGGTTCTGGAACACGAAGGACCCGTAGGGCGGCACCATGAAGAAATTGACCAGCAGCATGCCCAGTGCGAGGCTGACCAGTCCGGGGCCGAGCCCGCCGTAGAGGGCCGAAAGCGCCACCGCGAGCGCAGGGGTGATGAAGCGCCCGCCGGAGTCGGCCGGCGCCAGTGCGACGCGCGCCCAGACCGCGATCAGCGTCAGCACGATGGCCGCTCCATAGCGCAGCCAGGCCGGGTGATCGGTCCAGTCGAGGAGGGCACGGCCGGCAGTGGCCGTGTGTGGGTTGGACGCAGCGCTCATGGTGCTTGAAGCATCCTACCCCGGGTACCCGGGATCAAGCGCCGGAAAAGCCCGGATTTTTCAGCGCCTGCAGGCAGGCGTCGATGGCCGCAGCGGTCTCGTGCGGGCGTTCCATGGGGAACAGGTGGCTGCCCGGGAGCATGCGCAGGCGCCCGGGATGGGGGCCCACCAGCTTGTGCGTCATGGCCATGCCGACCTGTTTCATCTCCTGCGAGTCGTGGCCACCCAGGAAGCCCACCGGGCACTGCAGCGGGTGGCGCCGCAGCAGGCGGTCGAGGTTGTGCGGCAGGGTGTTGTAGATCGCGGTCTCGATGTCGCGGTCGAACGCCAGCACGCGGCGTGGCCCCTGGGGCGTGGTCGCATCCAGCGTGCCGTGTTCGATGTAGTCGCGCAGCACCTGGGGGTCCCAGGCGGCGAAGGCCTTCTTGCGGGCAAAGTGGTCGAAGGCCGCCTGGGCATCGGGCCAGCTGTGGCGGCGGATGCGGCTGATCTTGCCGGGCGAGATCGATCCCACCAGCTGCGCGCGCTTGGCCAGCTCCAGCGCCCGCGCCCGCCAGCCGCCCAGCACCGGCGAGTCGATCAGCAGCACGCCCTGCACGCCGTGGCCGCCGAGCCGGGGGTGGCGCGCGGCGCACATGATGCTCAGGAAGCCGCCGAGCGAGTGCCCGACCAGCCAGGCGGGCTTGCCGTGCTTCTCGATTTCCGGGCCGGCGAAGTCGGCGAGCTGCTGCACCAGGTGCGGCCAGTTGCTGGTGACCGGGTACTTCGGGTCGTGGCCGAACTTCTCCACCGCACGCACCGCGTGGCCGCGCGCCCGCAACGACTTGAACAGCACGCCGTAGGTGCTGGCCGGGAAGCTGTTGGCGTGGGAGAAAACGATCAGGGACATCAGATCAGCTTCTCTTTCGGGTTCGTGATCTTCTTGAGGGGCTGGCTGCGCGTGCTGCAGCCCATCAGCGGCACGGTGGTCGGCGAACCGTCCCAGACCGGATGCTCGATGGCGTCGAACACCTCGCGCAGCTTCTGGCCCCAGGTGTTGCGCACCATGCGGAAGTAGGGGTTGTTTTCGTCGATGCAGGTGATCCGGTCGGTCTTGAGCGCGTCGGCCTCGTAGACCACCAGGTCCAGCGGCAGGCCCACCGACAGGTTCGACTTGAGCGTGCTGTCCATCGACACCAGCGCGCACTTGGCGGCCTCGTCCAGCGGTGTGTCGGGTGTGATCACACGGTCCAGCACGGGTTTGCCGTACTTGGATTCGCCGATCTGGAAGAAGGGCGTCTCGGGCGTGGCCTCGATGAAGTTGCCGGCCGAGTAGACCTGGAACAGGCGCATGCCCTCGCTGCCGATCTGCCCGCCGAAGATCATGGACACGTTGAAGTCCACGCCGGCGCGCTTGAGCGCCTCGCCATCGCGTTCGAACACATGCCGCACGGCCGATCCCAGCACGCGCGCGGCGTCGAACATGCTCCTGGCGTTCCAGATGGTGACCGGGTCGCCGCCCTCGTGGTCGGCCAGCTGCTCGACCTGCAGGATCTCGCGCACCGACTGCGAGATGCTCAGGTTGCCGGCCGAGAGCAGGCACATGAAGCGGTCACCCGGCTTCTCGTAGACGATCATCTTGCGGAAGGTGCTGATCTGGTCCAGGCCCGCGTTGGTGCGGGAATCGGAGAGAAAGACCAGTCCGGCCTTGAGTTTGACGGCGACGCAGTAAGTCATGGTTTCGTGGCGAGTTTCTTGAGGGCGTAGAGCTGGTCCAGCGCCTCGCGTGGGCTCAGCGCATCGGGGTCGATGGTGGCCAGGGCGGCCAGCACCGGGGGCGTTTCAGGTTCGGGTGGGGCCGGTGGCGGGGCGAACAGGTCCACCTGCACACGGCTGCTTTCGCTGTGCGCCTCCAGCGCGGCCAGCGCGTGCTTGGCGTGCTGTACCACCGCGCCGGGCACGCCGGCCAGGCGAGCGACCTGGATGCCGTAGCTGCGGCTGGCCGGACCGGGCTCGATCTGGTGCAGGAACACGATGCCGCTCTTGCCGCCGCCCTCGACCGCGCTCACGTGCACGTTCACCGCGCCGTGGTGGGTGGCCGGAAACTCGGTGAGCTCGAAGTAGTGGGTGGCGAACAGCGTGAAGCAGCGCGCCTTGTCGTGCAGGTGGGCGGCGATGCCACCGGCCAGGGCCAGGCCGTCGAAGGTGGAGGTGCCGCGGCCGATCTCGTCCATCAGCACCAGGCTTTCGGGCGTGGCGGCGTGCAGGATCTGCGCCGCCTCGGTCATCTCGACCATGAAGGTCGACTGCGCGTTGGCCAGGTCGTCGGCCGCACCGATGCGGGTGTGGATGGCGTCGATCGGGCCGAGGCGGCAGCTGGCGGCGGGCACGTACGAGCCCATGCTGGCCAGCAGCACGATCACCGCGACCTGGCGCATGTAGGTGCTCTTGCCGCCCATGTTGGGGCCGGTGATGACCTGCATGCGCTGCTTGCCGCCCAGCACGGTGTCGTTGGCAATGAAACTGCCGCCGGTGGTTTCGTTCAGGCGCGCTTCCACCACCGGGTGGCGGCCGCCGCGGATCTCGATGCAGGGCTCGGGCGCGAACGTGGGCTCGGCCCAGTTCAGCGTCAGCGAGCGTTCGGCCAGCGCACACAGCGCGTCCAGCGCGGCCATGGCACGGGCCAGTTTCGTCAGCGGGTCGATCCAGGACTGCATCTCGTCGAGCAGCAGCTCGTAGAGATATTTCTCGCGCGCCAGGGCACGGTCTTGCGCGCTGAGCGCCTTGTCTTCAAAGGCCTTGAGCTCGGGCGTGATGAAGCGCTCGGCGTTCTTGAGCGTCTGGCGCCGGCGGTAGTCGTCGGGCACCTTGTCCAGCTGGCCCTGCGTGACCTCGATGTAGAAGCCGTGCACCTTGTTGAACTGCACGCGCAGGTTGGCGATGCCGGTGCGCGCGCGTTCGCGGGTTTCGAGGTCGATCAGGAAGCCGTCGCAGTTGGTCTGGATGGCGCGCAGCTCGTCGAGTTCGGCGTCGAAGCCGTCGGCGATCACGCCACCGTCGCGCACCAGGGCGGCCGGCTCGGGCGCGATGGCCTGGGCCAGCAGCTCGGCACAGCCCGCGGGTGGTGTCAGGTCGGCGGCGATGCGCTGCAGCAGCGCGGGTGGCGTGGCGCCCAGGCCGGTGGCCAGCGCCTTCGACAGCTGCAACGACCGGCCCAGCGTCGCCGTCAGACCCACCAGCTCGCGCGGGCGCACCTGGCGCAGTGCGGTTCGGGCGGTGATGCGCTCGACGTCGCTCGACCCCTTGAGTTCAACACGCAGCGTTTGCCACAACCCACCACGCAGCCGGTCGATGGCGGCCAGCCGTTCCCGCGCCTCGGTGCGCTCGCGCCTCGGCGACAGCAGCCAGTGGCGCAGCGCGCGGCTGCCCATGCCCGTGTGGCAGGTGTCCAGCAGCGAGAACAGCGTCGGGCTGGTCTCGCCGCGCAGGGTGTGGGTGAGTTCGAGGTTGCGCCGCGTGTTGACCGGCAGGTCGATCAGCTCGCCGCTGCGCGCCACCTGCAGGCTCCTGATGTGGGTGAGCGCGCGGCCCTGCGTGTGTTCGGCGTAGGCCAGCAGCGCGGCGGCCGCGGCGTGCGCGTCCTTCAGGTCCTGCGCGTCCCAGGCGCCCAGGCTGGCGGCCTGGAGTTGTTCGAGCAGCTTGCGCTCACCCAGCCCGGCGTCAAAGGCCCAGGCCGGCCGCACCACGGCCACGCAGCGCGCGCCGCTGGGCAGGGGCTGGGCGCTGATCTGCTGCAGCGATTTCTCGAACGCGGGGGTCACCTCGGCGCTGTAGAGCACCTCGCCGGGGCCGACGCGGGCGATCCAGTCGGCCAGCTCGTCGCTGGCGCACTGCGCCAGGAACACGATGCCCTGCGTCACCGACAGCCAGGCCAGGCCCAGGCCGGTGCGGGCACCGGGGTGTACCGCCATCACCAGCGCCTCGGTCTTGTCGGACAGCAGCTCGGTGTCGGTCAGCGTGCCGGGGGTGACCACGCGCACCACCTTGCGCTCCACCGGCCCCTTGGCGGTGGCCACGTCGCCCACCTGCTCGCAAATCGCGACCGACTCGCCCAGCTTGATCAGGCGCGCCAGGTAGCTCTCGACCGAATGGAAGGGCACGCCGGCCATGATGACCGGCTCGCCGGCCGACTGGCCGCGCTGCGTGAGTGTGATGTCCAGCAGCCGCGCGGCCTTTTCCGCATCGGCGTAGAACATCTCGTAGAAGTCGCCCATGCGGTAGAACAGCAGCGTGTCGGGGTGCCCGGCCTTGAGGGCCAGGTACTGCTGCATCATGGGGGTGTGGCGGTCCAGCGGGGCGGTCAAGGCAAGTCCGGGAAACAGTGCACAAAAGCGACCTACTTTAGCAGTTCGGGGTCTTCCCGCAGTGCGACCTTGTGACCCACAATGGGCCATTGTCTGTCCGCAGAGCCCTGTCTTTTTGAACATGCCGCCGTCCACCAGCGCGTACCCGTCCGGAACCGGTTTGTCCGCTGCGGTCATGCCCCTGCCGTTCGAGCAGATGTTCGAAGACGCCCCGTTCGCTGCCTCGCTGTCCCGGCGCGCGGATGGCCGTCTGGTGGCGGTCAATCAGGCGTGGGAAGCCCTTTCGGGCATCGCCCGTGACCAGGCCATCGGACGCTCCACCATCGAACTGGGGCTGTGGCCCGACGCCACCCAGCGCCAAGCCTATCTCGACTCGCTCAAGGAGCAGGACAAACCCCGTTGCACGGTGATGATCGACGGCCGCGCGCGCCACCTGCGCCTGCACACCTCGATGCTCGGCGGGGACGAGCTGCTGCTGGTGTACCTGCTGGACATCAGCCATGAGGTGGCGCCTGAAAAGGAGCGCGACCGGACCCAGAAGGAGCTGCGGGCCGCCAACCTGGACCTGCAGCACCAGGTGGAGCTGCATGCCGCCATCGAGAAGCTGGCCATGGTCGGTCACTGGACCAATGCACACGACGACGACACGGTGAACTTCTCACCCGGTCTGTTCGAGATCACCGGTCTTGCACCGGCCACGACGCTGGAGCGCACCGTGGGACGTGGCGGCATCCATCCCGACGACATGCCGGCCTGGCTGGAGGCCCGAGCGGCGCGCGACGGGCGCGAGCTGGATTTCCGGTGGACCCGGCCGGATGGCGCGATGCGCTGGATGCGCACCCGCATCAGCCAGACCGCCGTCAAGGGCATTCCCCAGACCGACTTTGGTGTGGTGCAGGACATCACGGCCCAGCGCGAGGCCATCGACGCCCATGTGAAGCAGCTGCAGTTGCTGCAGCACATCACGGCCCGGGTGCCCGGCGTGGTGTTCCAGTCGCGCATGCCCGTCAAGGGCTGGGGCAGCTTCGAGTTTGTCAGCGACATGGTGCGCGACCTGTTCGACCTGACGCCCGAGCGGCTGTACCGGGACGGACGAATCCTGTTCAGCCGGGTGCATGCGGACGACCAGCAGGCCATGGCGCACTCGATATGGGATTCCACGAAACGGCTGGTTCCCTGGCGCACGGCGTTCCGGGTCAGCCATCCGGGCAAGGGCACGCGCTGGTGCAGTGCGGAAGGCCTGCCGCAGGCGCAGCCGGATGGTTCGGTGCTGTGGCACGGCTATGTCCACGATGTGACCGAGGCCCGCCAGGCCGCGCAGGCGCTCGACCGGCAGCACCGGATGCTGGACGCTGTGCGGCAGGCGCAGGCCGCCTACATCGAAGCCGACGACAAGCGGCAGGCCTTCGAAGGGCTGCTCAAGGCCTTCCTGTCGGTGACGAACAGCGCTTACGGCTTCGTGGGCGAGGTGCTGTACGACCCGCAAGGGCAGCCGTACCTCAAGTCGCATGCGATCACCGACATCTCCTGGGACGAGGCGTCCAGGCGTGTGTTCGCCGAGCAGATGGACTCGGGCATGGAGTTCCGCAATCTGAAGACCCTGTTCGGGCACGCGCTGCTGACCGGCGAGACCGTGCTCACCAACCACCCGGAAACCGACGCGCGCCGGGGGGGGCTGCCGCACGGCCACCCGCCCATGCACTCGTTCCTGGGGATTCCGCTGGAGGTCGGTGGCCGGCTGATCGCCATGGTGGGGTTGGCCAACGCCACCGACGGCTACCGCGAGGACGATGTGGAGTTCCTGCAGCCGCTGCTGGGCACGGTGCGGCAACTGGTGCTGGCCCGGCGCGGACACGACGAGCGCCAGCGCTCCCGCCAGCAGCTGCAGGCCACCAGCGCCTTGCTGGCCGACAAGACTTCGGCCCTGCAGGTCACGCTCGACACCATGAGCCAGGGCCTGTCCAAGATGGATGCCCAGGGGCGGGTGACCGTCTACAACCGGCGCCTGCTGGAGATGCTCGACCTGCCCGACGAGCTGATGTCCCGGCAGCCCACGCAGGACGAGGTCGTCGCTTTCCAGACGGCGCGCGGAGATTTTGGTGTGGACTACGGCCTGGTTGAGCCAGGGGCGCGCCGCTATGTCGAGGCCGATGCCGGACCTGTGCCCGACCGCTACATGCGCCGCACATCTGACGGCCGTGCGCTGGAAATACACAACCGGCCACTGCCCGACGGTGGCATGGTGCGCACCTACTCGGACGTCACGTCCTACATCGAGGCCGAAGAGGCGCTGAGGGATGAGCGCCAGCGCCTGGAGTGGGTGCTGGAGGCCACCGGCCCCGGCATCTGGGAACTCGACATCACCACCGGCCTCACGCACTACAGCGACCGTTGGGCAGGTCTGCTGGGCTACCGCCTGGAGGAGCTGCAACCGCCCACGCGCGAGACCTGGCAGGCGCTGGTGCACCCCGACGACCTTGGCCGGGCGCAGTCGCTGCTGCAGGCCCACCTGCGGGGCGGAACACCGGTCTACGACTGCGACCTGCGCATGCGCCACAAAAGGGGCGCATGGCTCTGGTTCAACGACCGCGGCCGGGTGCACCGTCGCGACGAGGCCGGCCGGCCGCTCTACATGTCGGGCACGCTGCTGGACATCCACGAACGGGTCACGGCGCAGGAGGAGGTGCGCGCGCTCAACGCCAGCCTGGAGCGGCGCGTGGCCGAGCGCACCGCCGAGCTGGAGCGCTCGATGCGCGACATGGAGGTCATCTCGTACTCGATCGCCCACGACCTGCGGGCGCCACTGCGCTCGGTCAACGGGTTCGCATCGCTCGTCGGCGAAACCGACGGCGAGCGCCTGAGCCCGGAAGGGCGGCTGATGTTCGAGCGCATCGTCAGCGCCTCGCGCAACATGGGCCAGATGATCACGGACATGCTGGAGCTGCTGCGCGTGGTGCGGGTCGAGATCGAGCCGGTGTCGGTCGACATGAACGCGCTGGCCCGTTCGGTGGCCGAGGCGCTGGCACCGGGCGTGCCCCACGCCAGGGTCCAGTTGCATCCCCTGCCGCGGGTGATGGGTGATGCCAAGCTGCTGCGCCAGCTGCTGTCCAACCTGATGGACAACGCGCTGAAATACTCGCGCCACCTGGAGTCGCCGCTGATCGAACTGGGCTTCGATGCGGCGCGCCGGGCGTTCTATCTCCGGGACAACGGCATGGGCTTCGACATGGCACACGCCCAGAAACTGTTCGGATTGTTCCAGCGCCTGCACGCCGGTGCCAATGCACCGGGCGGCACCGGCGTGGGGCTGGCCATCGTGGCGCGCACGCTGGAGCGCCATGGCGGCCGCATCTGGGCCGAGGCCCGGCCTGGCCATGGGGCCACCTTCTGGTGGACCCTGCCGATGGACTGAGGCCCGGTCAGAACGGTGCGGAGGGCTCCGAGGGCGGGGTGTCTTCGCTCGCGGCTTCCGGGGCCTTGGCAACCGCCTGCCGCACCGAGGCCTTGTCGCCGGCGCTGGCGAACTTGCTGTACTTGCCGGTCAGGCCCACCAACTGCCCGTAGATGCGCGGGTTGGCGGCGAGGCACTCGCGCTGCTCCAGGAAATCGGCCTCGCCGGTGAAATTGCCGATCAGGCCACCGGCCTCGGTCACCAGCAGCGCCCCCGCGGCCACGTCCCAGGGCGAGAGGCCCATCTCGAAGAAGCCGTCAGAGAAACCGGCCGCCACATAGGCCAGGTCCAGCGCGGCAGAGCCGGGGCGTCGCACGCCGGCGCACTTGGGCATCACGTCGGCCAGCATCTGCAGGTAGGTCTGGAACGCGTCGCCCGGGCGGAACGGAAAGCCGGTGGAGATCAGGCAGTCGCGCAGCGTGGTGCGCTTGGCGACGCGGATGCGCCGGTCGTTGAGGTAGGCGCCGCGGCCCTTGGTCGCGCAGAACAGGTCGTTGCGGGTCGGGTCGTAGACCACAGCCTGCTCGATGCGGCCGTTCACCATGAGCGCGATGCTCACGCAGTAGACCGGGAAGCCGTGGATGAAGTTGGTGGTGCCGTCCAACGGATCGATGATCCAGACGTGGTTCTTGTCGCGGCCCTTGCCTTCGCGTCGTCCGGATTCTTCGGCCCAGATGCCGTGGTCGGGGTAGGCCGTCAGCAGGGTCTCGATGATCGCGGCCTCCGCCGCATGGTCGATCTCGGTCACGAAATCGTTGGTCTGCTTGGTGGTCACGCGCACGGTTTCGACATCGAGGGCGGCGCGGTTGATGATGGCGCCGGCGGCGCGGGCGGCCTTGATGGCCACGTTCAGCATGGGGTGGAGGTTGGACGACATGAATTGTGTTCCTTGACGGCGCCGCAGAAAGCGGCCGTGGGCAGGGGGAAGAACGGGAGCGCGGTGTCCGGCGATGCGGGCGGCGACAATACCCGTCATTTTACCGGCTCACCCGACATGCGCACCCGCTTCATCCTGATCCAGACCAGCCATGCCGGCAATGTGGGCGGCGCCGCCCGCGCCATGAAGGTGATGGGCTTCGACGATCTGGTGCTGGTGGCGCCGCGCTGGCCGAATGTGCTGCGCAAGGACGAGACCATCCAGCGCGCCAGCGGCGCCAACGACGTGCTGGCCAAAGCGCGCATCGTCGAGACGCTGGACGAGGCGCTTGAGGGCGTGAGCCACCTCTGCGCCACGGCCATGACACCGCGCGACTTCGGCCCGCCCACCAGGGCGCCGCGCGAACACTTTGCGCAGTTCCTGGCCGGGACCGCCGCGCCGGACGCGGTGCAGCCCGAAGGCGTGGCCTTCCTGTTCGGGTCGGAGCGCTTCGGCATGCGCAACGAGGACGTCTACCGCTGCCACGCCTGCCTGTCGATCCCCACCAGCGAAGGCTTCGGCTCGCTCAACCTCGCCGCCGCGGTGCAGCTGATCGCCTACGACTGGCGCCAGGCGCTGGGCGGTTTTGCGCTGCCGGCGACCACGCCCCAGCGCCCGGCCGCCGATGCGGCGGCGGTGGCCGGCATGCTGGGCCACCTGGAGCAGGCCCTGGTGGCGGTCGATTTCCTCGACCCCGCCGCGCCCAAAAAGCTGATGCCGCGGCTGAACGCGCTGTTCAACCGGGCGCAACCGACACCGGAGGAAATCCACATCCTGCGCGGTGTCGCCAAGGCGATGCTGCAAACGGCCGAGCGCGCGAAGCGCTAGACTGATTCCCCGTTTACATACTCCCGGCCCCATGTTTGCCAGAATCCGATCCGACATCCAGTGCATCCTCGAGCGCGACCCCGCCGCGCGCAGCACCTGGGAAGTGATCACCTGTTACCCGGGCCTGCACGCCGTCTGGCTGCACCGCCCGGCGCATTGGTGCTGGACGCACGGCCTCAAGTGGCCGGGGCGGTTCATCTCGCACATCGCGCGCTTCCTCACCGGGATCGAGATCCACCCCGGCGCAAAGCTGGGCGAGCGCGTGTTCTTCGACCACGCGATGGGCGTGGTGGTGGGCGAGACCGCCGAGATTGGCGACGGCTGCACCATCTACCAGGGCGTGACCCTGGGCGGCACCTCGCTGTACAAGGGCACCAAGCGCCACCCGACGCTGGGCCGGGACGTGGTGGTCAGCGCCGGCGCCAAGGTGCTGGGCGGCTTCGAGGTGGGCGACGGCGCCAAGATCGGCAGCAACGCGGTGGTGATCAAGCCGGTGCCGGCGGGTGCCACCGCCGTGGGCATCCCGGCGCGCATCATCCAGAGCAAGCAGGGCGCCAGCGCCGACGTGACCGAAGAGGCCAAACCCAAGTTCAGCGCCTACGGCATCACGCAGGAAGACGACCCGCTGTCGCAGGCCATGCGCAGCCTGATCGACAGTGCCGCCGGGCAGGAGCACCAGATCGCGCTGCTGTGGCAGGCGATTGAGAAGCTGTCGCTGGCTCAGAAGGACTGTGTGCCGGCCGACGCCGCCAAGACCGAGTGTTTCGAGGCCGAGAAGCTCAACCAGCTGGTCGGCAAGTGATCAGCCGGGTGTCGGCGCCGGGTCGAGTGCTGCGTCCAGCCAGCCGCGCAGGCCGTTGAAGAAGGCCAGGCCCTGGGCCTGCGCCAGCTGCTGCACCGGAATCACCGCCTCCTGCAGCCGGCCCTGGGCCAGCAGCTCGCGCCGGTAGGTGCCGGGCAGCAGGCCGCAGTCCAGTGACGGCGTCCACCACTGCCCGTCCAGCTGAATGGCCACATTGCCGCGGGTGAACTCGGTGAGCTCGCCGCGCTGGTTGAACAGCAGGTGGTCGAACACGGCGGGGTCGGTGGGCGCCAGCGCCTCGTAGTGCGCGCGCCGCGTGGTCTTGTGCAGGATGAACTCCTGCAGCGCTTCTTCGGTGTTCAGCGGCGAGGGTGCCAGCCCCACCCGCACGGGCGACGCGGTCTCGATCATGGCGTAGGCCTGCGCCTCGACCCGGCCCGAAGCATCCAGCAGCAGGCGCACGCGCCACAGACCCTGGGGATGCGCCTGGCGCACGGCTTCCAGCGCGCTGTCCACCGCCGACGGATCGAACACGTGGCCGAAGTGGGCCGCACTCTCGCGCAGGCGGTCGAGGTGGTGCGGCAGCAGCCAGTAGCGGCCGTGCTCCAGGCGCAGGGTTTCCAGCAGATCGAACGGCTCGCCGATGCGGTGCAGGTGGCGGCTCTTGGTCATGAGTTCTCTCCATTCGGCAGCCGGGTCGGCGCACACGGTCAGTCCGCTGCCGACGCCGTAGCGGGCGTGCCAGCCGTCGTCGCTGGCTCCGGAGCCCGGCCGGTGCAGGCAGACGGTGCGGATTGGCACGTTGAAGGTGGCGTGGCCGCCCGGCCGCACCACGCCGAGGGCGCCGCAGTAGAAGCCACGTGGCGCGTCTTCCAGCGCGGCGATGTGGTGCATGGCGCGGCGCTTGGGCGCGCCTGTGACGCTGCCGCAGGGAAAGAGTGCGGTCAGCACATCACCGAGGGTGGTGTCGGGCAGGGCGGAGGCGGTGAGGGTGGAGGTCATTTGCCACACGGTGGGCCAGGCCTCCACCTCCAGCAGGCGGTCCACGCGCACGCTGCCGGTCTGGGCCAGGCGGCCCATGTCGTTGCGCAGCAGGTCCACGATCATCACGTTCTCGGCCCGCTCCTTGTCGCTGGCCTGCAGCGCCTCGCGCGCGGCCCGGTCGAGCACCGGGTCGCTCTCGCGCGCGGCCGTGCCCTTCATCGGGCGGCAGCACAGGCGCCCGCCCTGCGGGCCGGGTTGCCAGTCAAAGAACAGCTCGGGCGAGGCGCTGAGCACCTGGCGCTCCCCATCGCCCAGCCGCAGCAGGTAGCCGCTGCCCTGGTGGTGCCGCAGCGCATCCATCCAGCCCGCGGGGTCTCCTCCCAGAGTGCCCTGCTGGACCGTGGTGAGGTTGATCTGGTAACACTCGCCGGCCGCCATGGCCTGGCGAGCGGTGTCGGCCTGCTTCAGGTAGCGCGGGCGGTCCCAGTCCATGCGCCAGTCCACCGGGACCGGGGCTGGTGGTTCACCGGCGGGGACATCCAGAGGGGCGTCGTAGACGCCGAACCAGACCAGCGGCCAGCGGGGGTCGGCGGGCCACACGGGCAGTGCCGGGTCGAACGCCGGTGCTGCTTCGTAGGCCAGCCCGCCGACGCACCAGCGACCCGCCGCCGCATGAGCCTGCACTTGCTCGATGGCTGGCCGCACCTGGTCCAGCGACCAGGCCTCGATCACCGCGAGCGGTTGTTCAAAACGCAGCCGCAGCCGGGCGCCGGGCAGGGCTCCCGGCGCGGTGTCCGGGAAATCGAGGGAGGCGGTCAGCGGGGATCGGCGACTCAATGGTGGTGGCCGTGCGCACCGTGGGCGTGGCCGTGGGCGATCTCTTCGGCGCTCGCAGCCTTGACGTCCAGCACCTTGAGCTGGAAGGTCAGCGTCTGGCCGGCCAGCGGGTGGTTTCCGTCCAGGTGCACGGTGTCGCCCTTGATCTTCACGACCGTGAACACCTGGTGCCGGCCCTGGTCGTCGTGGCCTTCGAGCTGGCCGCCCACCTTGACGCCGGGCGGGAAGTCCTTCTTCGGAATGGTGGTGACCAGCGACTCGTCGCGTTCGCCGAAGGCATCGGCCGGCGCGAGCTTCACGGTGGTCTGGTAACCGGCCGCCTGGCCCTCGAGCGCCGTCTCGATGCCCGGCAGCGTGTTGCCATAGCCGCCATGCAGGTAGCTGCGCGGCGTCTTGCCATCTTCGAGCAGCTTGCCGCTGGCATCGCTGGCGCGGAAGGTGAGGGTGACGACGGTGTCTTTGGTGATGTTCATGGGATGGAATGGCAGGGTTTCAGACAAGGCTGTTCAGATGGCGCGCAAGAGAGGCCGGGTTCACAAAGGTGAGGTCGTACATGGCCGTGAGGCTGACAGCCTGTTCTTCCGTGATGTCGGTGGCGCAGATGATGAAGCGGCTCCGTTCCACTCCCAGACGCTTGCGAAGGCGCTGGTACTTGTCGATCTCGCGCCGGAACTCACCTGTCTTGCACTCGATGCAGATGGGATTCTGACCGGAGGGCAGCACCACGACATCCAGTTCGTGCATGTCCTCGTTGGGGAAAAGGACCTCCACACCACGGGCGCAGGAAAAACCCAGCTTTCTCGCTTTGAGGTGGTCCACCAGCTCCAGCAGCGCGAACCACTCGAGCCAGGCGCCTTCAAAGAACTGCCTGACCTTGGGCGCGGGCTGGAGTGAAAGCCGGATGACCTTTTCCTGCTTCTGATACTGGTATCGGGCAAACAGGGTGTGGCTGTAGAACTGGCGGCAGAGCGTCGTGAGTGCCAGCACGTCTTTCTGCGCGACGCCGGTCAGATCGATGTTCAGCCCGGTGTGGCTCTTGCGGTAGGACCAGGTGACGCGCTGGATCAGCTCGCCAAACAGCGCATGGTTTTTCCCCAGTTGCTGGGCGGCTTCATCGAAATACCCGCTGGTGTCCACATTGCTGTGATCGAAGCGGGCTTCAATCTGTTTGGCCTTGAGCCAGCGCTCGATGGGCGCGTGCTGGGCGGCCGTTGCAAAGTTTTCCGTGTCGGTGTCCCCGTCAGGTTCTTCCTGCTGAGCGGGCTGGCCCGCATTCGGGTCACCGTCGGCGGCCTGCCGCTCATCTGCCTGCAGGGCCCGGATCTCCCGCATGGCGGCGGCGTAGCGTTCGATCAGCTTCTGAACATAGAACACCGTGTCGAACACCGAACACGGCGCCTGGCAGACGGCGCAGGCCACCTGCGTCCCGGCGACACCCGATTCGCTCACGTGGCCGCATTTGTTGCAGCGATAAACCGGCATGCTTCCCCCCGAAGCGTTGTTGTCTGCGGGGCGTGATGGGCCCCGCGATGGATGTCAGCGCGCCGGGCGAACGGCGGTTTTCGGACGCCAACCCTTGATCACGTCATCGTTGGTTTCGAGGTAAGGCCCGCCGATCAGGTCGATGCAATAGGGCACGGCGGCGAAGATGCCGTTGACGCGCGTGCTGCCGTCGGCGTTTTTCGCGCCTTCCAGCGTCTCGGCGATGGCCTTGGGCTGGCCCGGCAGGTTGATGATCAGGCTGCTGTCGCGGATCACCGCGACCTGGCGCGAGAGAATCGCCGTGGGCACGAAGGCCAGGCTGATCTGGCGCATCTGTTCGCCGAAACCGGGCATTTCCTTGTGCGCCACGGCCAGGGTGGCCTCGGGCGTCACGTCGCGTTTGGCGGGGCCGGTGCCGCCGGTGGTCAGCACCAGGGCGCAGCCGGCGTCGACCAGTTCGATCAGGGTCTGGCTGATGGTCGCCTGCTCGTCGGGGATCAGGCGTTCTTCGAAGGTGATCGGGTTCTTCAGCGCCTTGCCCAGCCACTCGCGCAGGGCCGGCAGCCCCTTGTCTTCGTAGACGCCGGTGCTGGCGCGGTCGCTGATGGAGACGATGCCGATGCGCACCGGGTCGAAGGATTCACTCATGGTCGTCTTCTGAAGAGGTGGGTTCGTCGGTGTCGTCGCGGCTCAGCGCGGCGCGCACCAGCTGGAAGATCTCGCGGTAGGCCTTGCCGTGGCGCTGGGCCTCGCCGGGGCGTTCGGTCACGCCCTGGGCATCCTTGCGGGCCTGGCGGATCAGGGCGCGCAGCGGCTGCACGTCGGTTTCGGGCGCGGCCTGCATCCAGTCGGTGAGCGCGCCGTCGTCGGCGATCAGGCGGTCGCGCCACTGCTCGGCCTGGTGCAGGGCCAGGGTTTCGCGGGCCGAGGGTTTGCGCTGTTCTTCGAGCGCCGCTTCGATGGCGGCGACCGTGCCCTCGTCCAGCTTGCGCATGAGCTTGCCGATGAACTGCATCTGGCGGCGCTTGCCCTCGAAGTTGGTGATGCGCTTGGCCTCGACCAGCGCGTCGATCAGCTTGTCGTCGATGCCCTCGTGCTGCTCGCGCAGCCGGGTCATGAGGTCGCTGCGCAGCGTCAGCAGGCTCTCGCCCAGCGACTGCAGGTGGTCGCTGTGCTTCTTGAGGTCGGTCTTGCTCATGTCGACCGAACCCTTGAGTTCGCGTTTGAGTTCGAGGTCCAGTTCGCTGCCGATGGCGACGAAATGGCCGCGGACGAAGTAGCCTTTTGTGGGTTTGCGGGACATGGGGAAGGGGGAAAGAGGGCGGCAAGTATCATAGCCGCCGACATGAAAAACACCCCCACCGCTCCCGTTTCCACCCCGTCCGATCCCTCCGCACCGTTGGCCGGGTTCCAGTATTCGCGCAGCCGCTTCGAGGAGGTGGTGGACCTTGCGCTGGCCGAAGCGAAGCGTCTCGGGGCGGCGGACGCGGCCGCCGAGGTCTCGGAAGGCGCTGGCCTGAACGTCAGCGTGCGCAAGGGCGAGCTGGAGAATGTCGAACGCAACCGCGACAAGTCGCTGGGCGTGACGGTCTATCTGGGCCGCCGCCGCGGCAACGCCTCGACCTCCGACTTCTCGCCCGGGGCGGTGCGCCAGACGGTGCAGGCCGCCTACGACATTGCGCGCTTCACCGCCGAGGACCCGGTGGCCGGCCTGCCCGACCCCGAGGACATCGCCGACCGCTACCCCGACCTGGACCTGTTCCACCCCTGGGCCATCACGTCCGATGAGGCGGTGCGCCTCGCGCTGGCCTGCGAACAGGCGGCGTTCGCCACCAGCAAGAAGATCAGCAACAGCGAGGGCGCGAGCGTCTCGGCCCAGCAGTCGCACTTCTTCACCGCCCACATGCGCGGCGGCGAGCGCGGCAAGCCCGGCATCTTCAGCGGCGGCTACGCCAGCTCGCGCCACAGCCTGTCGGTGGCGCCGATCGCCGGCCGGGGCGCCCACATGCAGCGCGACTACTGGTACAGCTCGGTGCGCGCGCCGCAGGACCTGGCCACGCCCGAAGCCGTGGGCCGCTACGCCGCCGAGCGTGCTCTCTCGCGCCTGAACGCCCGCAAGATCCCGACCATCGAATGCCCGGTGCTGTTCGAGTCGCCGCTGGCCGCCGGACTGCTGGGCGCCTACGTGCAGGCCACCAGCGGCGGTGCGCTCTACCGCAAGACCACCTTCCTGGCCGACAGCCTGGGCAAGAAGGTGATGGCGCCGCACCTGGACATCGTCGAGGACCCGCACATCGTGGGCGGCAAGGGCAGTGCGCCGTTCGACGACGAAGGCGTGAAGACGGTGCGCCGCAAGGTGCTGTCGGCCGGCAAGGTGCAGGGCTACTTCCTCTCCACCTACTCGGCGCGCAAGCTGGGCATGCGCACCACTGGCAACGCCGGCGGATCGCACAACCTCACGCTGTCCAGCCGCCTGACGCAGTCGGGCGACACCCTGGACGCCATGCTGAAGAAGCTGGGTCGCGGCCTGTTCGTCACCGAGCTGATGGGCCAGGGTGTGAACTACGTGACCGGCGATTACTCGCGCGGCGCGTCGGGCTACTGGGTCGAGAACGGCGAGATTGCGTTCCCGGTGCAGGAAATCACCATCGCCGGCAACCTCAAGGACATGCTCAAGGGCATCGAGGCGGTGGGCGCCGATGCCTACAACTACGGTTCCAAGACGGTCGGCTCGATCCTGATCAACCGCATGAAGGTCGCCGGGAGCTAGGCCATGGCCCCCACGCTCTGCCGCTGCGCGGGTCGCTGCCCCCCGAGTGGGCTGATACAGCTTGGGGCGGCCCTGCGCTGCATCGCTTGAGGCCCGAGGCGCTCGCGGTCGTGGCCGCCGCCAGCTGGGCGGTGTCCAGTCTCTTCTCCGCGCCGCCGGCGCAGCGCCTGGGGGCGTTTGCCTTCAGCCGCTGGCGCATGCTGTTCGCCAGCGCGATCCTCTGGGCGCTGGCCTTGGCCGGTGGCGGCTGGCGCGATCTGGACGCCGCTGCGGTCGGCCTGCTGGGCCTCTCGGGTGTGGTCGGCATCTTCATCGGCGACACCGCGCTGTTCGCCTGCATGAACCGCCTCGGCCCGCGCCGCTCGGGCGTGCTGTTCGCCACCCACGCGATGTTCTCGGCGCTGCTGGCCTGGTTGTTCCTCGGCGAGCTGATCCAGGGCTGGGCACTGGTGGGCAGTGCGCTGCTGGTGGGCGGCGTGATGATGGCCGTGCTCTGGGGCAAACGCGAGGACGAGTCGCACGGCTGGGAACAGACGCGCGGCCGCTTGCTGATCGGCGTGGGGCTGGGCCTGGTCGCGGCCCTGTGCCAGTCGGTCGCGACGCTGATGCTCAAGCCGCTGATGGCCACCGGCATCGACGCGGTCAGCGCCTCGGCGGTGCGCATGAGCCTGGCGCTGGCGGCGCACGGCCTGCTGCTGGCCTCGGGCTGGCCGGGCGCTCGGGCCAAACAGCCACTGCGTGTGCGCGATGCACTGCTGACCTTCCTGAGTGCTGCCGTGGCGATGGCGCTGGGTATGACCCTGATCCTCTATGCCATGCGCCACGGCCAGGCCGGCCTGGTCGCGATCTTCTCGTCGGTCACGCCGGTGTTGCTGCTGCCCCTGCTGTGGGCGGTCTACCGCCGGCGGCCGGCCGCGAGGGCCTGGCTCGGGGCGGCGCTGGCGGTGGCCGGCACGGCGCTGATCCTCGCCCGATCCTAGCGGTCCGATGTCACTTCTTGCGCTGCACCACCAGGTTGCGGCGCGCGTCTTCCGGGTAGGCGAAGGTCACGGCGCCGTTCTTCACCTTGCCCATGACCAGCATGTTGGGCGTGACCGCGTCCTTGTCGTCGGTGCTGAAGGGCTTCTCGTAGGTCGAGACCACGCCGTAGTACACGCGCGTGATGTTTTCCAGCGCGGACTTGACGGCCGGGCCGGTGAACTTGCCGTCGCGGATCGAGAACAGCGCGTAGGTCAGCAGGTAGGTGCTGTCGTAGGACTGCGCCGCCGCCATGGGCACGGCGATCTTGTGCTTGTACTTGCGCTGGTAGGCGGTGAGGAAGGCGGCCCGGCGCTCGTTGCTCGGCTCGGCGATGAAGGTCTGGGCCATCAGCGCACCGTCGGCCGCGGCCTTGGCGCCGTCGATGAAGAACGGAAAGGACAGCGGCCAGGCGCCGACCTGCGGCGCGTCCCACTTGAGGTCGCGCATGCCGTTGGCGATGGTCGCGTTCTCCGGTCCGACGGTGTAGCTGAACACCACATTGGCGCCGGCGTCGCGCGCGGCGGCCAGCTCCTTGTCCAGGTCCTTCACGCCCAGCGGGAAGCGCGCCACATGCACCGGCTTGAGCTGCTTGGCCGCCAGCGCCGCCTCCACGTCCTTCATGCCGGCTTCGCCGTAGCCGGTGGTGTCGGCAAAAATCGCGACCTTGGTCCAGCCGCGTTTGACCAGATCGCCGACCACAAAGGGCGCCTGGATCGCGTCGCGCGCGGAAGTGCGGAAGATGTAGCTCTGCGGCGCCGGGAACTTGGCTGTCAGCGGCGTGCCGGTGGCGCAGGGGATGATCAGCGGCAGCTGACCGTTCTGGAATACGTCCAGCGACTTGGCGGCCACGCCGGTGTTGCAGAAGCCGATGGTGGCGATCACGCCTTCCTTGGCCAGCTCCTGCGAGCCCTTCAGGCCCACGTCCGGGTTGCCCTGGTCGTCCTTGACCACCAGCTCCAGCGGGCGGCCCAGGTAGCCGCCGACGGCGTTGATCTCTTCGACCGCCAGCTGCACGCCGTGCAGCATGGGGTTGCCGAAGTCGGACGAGGGGCCGCTGAACGGGCCGATGACGCCAATGCGCACCGGCTGGGCGGTTGGCGCCTGGGCCAGCGCCAAGCCGGCGGCGCACAGGCCGAGGGCCAGGGTCAGACGGGAGAACAGAACTCGCATGGGGCACCTCCGGAAAAGTGCCGCGAGTGTAGGAACGCAGCTGTCGCCAGCCTGACCCGGTTTACCCTGAAAGGCCGCCGGGTGTTCAGCGTCCTGTCAGCTTGCCAGCGCGGCCTTGACGGCGGCGGACACCTGGCCCATGTCGGCCTTGCCGGCCAGCTTGGCCTTGACGGCACCCATGACCTTGCCCATGTCGCCCGGGCCCTTCGCGCCCAGCGCGCTCACGATGGCCTGGACCTCGGCGGCGATTTCGTCGGCCGACAGGCGGGCCGGCAGGTAGGCCTCCAGCACCACCAGCTCGGCCGCTTCCTTGGCCGCCAGGTCGGCGCGGCCGCCCTGTTCGAAGGCGGTGATCGAGTCCTTGCGCTGCTTGACCATCTTGTCGATGACGGCGATCACGGCCGCGTCGTCCAGCTCGATGCGCTCGTCCACTTCCTTCTGCTTCATGGCCGCGGTCAGCAGGCGGATGGTGCCCAGGCGCTCGCTGTCCTTGGCGCGCATCGCGGCCTTCATGTCGTCGGTGATCTTCTCTTTGAGGCTCATGGTGTGTTCCCGTGGATGTTCTGGAAAACCCGTGATTCTCTCAAACCTGTTCCAGCGCCAGCAGCTCGTCGACCGTCTGGCGGCGGCGGATCAGGCGGTGGCTGTCGCCGTCCACCAGCACCTCGGCCGCCAGCGGACGGCTGTTGTAGTTGCTGGACATGGAGGCGCCGTAGGCGCCGGCGTCGTGCAGCACCAGCAGGTCGCCGACCTTCGCTTGCGGCAGCGCGCGCGTCAGCACCACACCGCCCTCGGCTTGGGTGAACACATCGCCCGATTCGCACAGCGGGCCGGCCACCACGGTCTCGACCGTGGCGCGCGGCGTGTCGTCGGCGGGGATCAGGCCCATGCCGTGGAAGGCGCCGTACATGGAGGGACGCATCAGGTCGGAGAAGCCGGCATCCACCAGGGTGAATCGGTTCGACCCCATGGGCTTGGTGGCTCGCACCTCGGTCACCAGCACGCCGGCCTCGGCCACCAGGAAGCGGCCGGGCTCCAGTTCCAGGTGCACCGCGTGGCCCAGGTGGGCGGCGATGGAGCGGCGCGCATGGTCCCAGAGGCTGAAGTAGTGCGCGGTGTCGATGCGCGGCTCGCCTTCGCGGTAGGGGATGGACAGGCCGCCGCCCGCCGAGATGGCTTGCAGGTCCGTGCCGGCACGCTTCACGAGCTGCACCATGGCCTGGCAGACCTCCTGCAGGTGGGCGTAGTCCACGCCGGAGCCGATGTGCATGTGCAGACCCACCAGCGTCAGGCCGTGCTGCTTCACGGCCGCCAGCGCATCGTCCAGCTCGGCGTGCCAGATGCCGTGCTTGCTGTGCTCGCCGCCGGTGTTGGTCTTGTTGCTGTGGCCGTGGCCGAAACCGGGGTTGATGCGCAGCCAGACCGCGTGGCCGGGCGAGACCGCGCCCAGCTGGTGCAGCATGTCGATGGAGCCGGCGTTGACCGGCACGCGGTGCTCGACCACGGTGGCCAGGGTGGCGTGGTCGAACAGATCGGCGGTGAAGACGATGCCCGAGGCGCCCTGCGCGTCCAGGTCGGCGGTGTAGCCGGCGGCCAGGGCGCGCAGGATCTCGCCGCGCGAGACCGCATCGACCACCACACCCTGCTCGCGCATCAGGCGCAGCAGATGGATGTTGGAGTTGGCCTTCTGCGCGAAGCGGATGGTGTCGAAGGCGCGCAGTTCGGCGATGCGGGTGCGGATGGTGGCGGCGTCGTAGACCCAGAGCGGGGTACCGTGCTCGCGGGCGAGGGACAGGAGGAGGGCATCGGAAAAGGGGTTCATGGGCGTCGATGATCCCGGTTATGGTCATATTGATCAATGCCAGATAATTCGATATCAATTCAAAATTGATATGAAACTCAGCCACCGCCAGATCGACTTCTTCCGAGCCGTCATGGGCACGGGCCACGTCACGCGCGCGGCCGAGCTGCTGCACACCTCGCAGCCTACGGTCAGCCGCGAACTGGCGCGGCTGGAGCAGGTGCTGGGCTTCGCGCTGTTCGAGCGGGTGAGGGGGCGCCTGAAACCCACCGTGCGGGCGCTGGCGCTGATGGACGAGGTGGAGCAGTCCTACGTGGGGCTGGAGCGCATCGCCGCCACGGCCGTGGCGCTCAAGGGCTACGCCCACGGGCGACTTCAGCTGGCCTGCCTGCCCGCGCTCTCGCACGCCCTGCTGCCCGATGCGGTGCGCCGCTTCGCCCTGAAACAGCCCGAAGCGGCGGTGGCCCTGACGCCCATCGAGTCGCCGCAACTGGAGGCCGCGCTGTCCGAGCAGCGTTTCGACCTCGGCCTCTCCGAGCGTCACGAGGCGCCGGCCGCCTGCACGCTGGACACGCTGCTGGTGGCCGACGAGGTGGCGGTGCTGCCGGCGGGGCATGCGCTGGCGCAGAAGGCGGTGCTGGCTCCGGCCGATTTTGCGGACCAGCCCTTCATCAGCTTCGCGCCTGCCGACCCCTACCGGCAGCAGGTGGATGCGCTGTTCGCCGCAGCGAGCGTCGAACGCGTCCTGAAGCTGGAAACCCCCAGCGCGGTGTCGGTCTGCGCCCTGGTGCGACAGGGTCTGGGGCTGGGCATCGTCAACCCGCTGACGGCGCTGGAGCTCGCTGGGAATGGGGTCGAGGGTGGTCTGGTGGTGCGGCCGCTGGCTGTGAGCATCCCGTTCCATGTGGCGCTGATCCGGCCGAGCTGGCGCACCGAGCACCCGCTGCGGCCAGACTTCGAGGCCGCTCTGGCCGAGGCGGCCGGCGCCCTGAAAACCCGCTTGGCGTTCGCCGCACAGACGTAAAAAAACCCGCGCGGCGTCCCGGGCGGGTTCTTGTCGAAGCGACTGACGTGAGGATCAGTACAGCTTCTTGGGCAGCTGCATGCTGCGCACGCGCTTGTAATGGCGCTTGACGGCGGCGGCCTTCTTGCGCTTGCGCTCGGCGGTCGGCTTTTCGTAGAACTCGCGGGCGCGCAGGTCGGTCAGCAGACCCAGTTTTTCGATGGTGCGCTTGAAGCGGCGCAGGGCGACGTCAAACGGCTCGTTGTCTTTAACGCGGATGGTGGTCATTAGCTAATGGTTCCAAATGTGCGGGCAGAGGATGGACGGGAAGATCGGGCCCGGCCTTCGTACCAGCGGTTTTCCCCGTCTGAAAACTAGTATTGGCCGACGGGGTTTTGCCAGCAAAGCCTTGGATTATAGCGTTTTGGATGCTCTTCACAAGCTGGAAGCGCAGGCGTGTGCGCTGGCCCAGGCCCACTGGAAGTTGTAACCGCCCAGCCAGCCGGTCACGTCTACCACCTCGCCGATGAAGTACAGGCCCGGCTGCTTCGACTCCATGGTCTGCTGCGACAGGTCGCGGGTGTCCACGCCGCCCAGCGTCACTTCGGCCTTCTTGTAGCCCTCGGTGCCGGTGGGCACCAGTTCCCAGCGCGCCAGGCGCTCGGCCAGCCGGGCCAGCGCCTTGTCGCTGCATTCGGCCACCGGGCGCTGCCAGTCGGCGTCCTGCGCCACCCAGGCCTCGGCCAGGCGGGACGGCACCCACTGCGCGAGTTCGTTGACCAGCAGCTTGCGCGAGCGCTGCTTGGCCTCGGCCAGCGCCGCGGGCAGGTCCACCTCGGGTGCCAGGTTGATGCGGATCGGCGTGCCGGGCCGCCAGTAGCTGGAGATCTGCAGCACCGCCGGGCCGGAGAGGCCGCGGTGGGTGAACAGCAGGTCTTCGGCGAAGACGGTGCGGTGTTTTTTGTCGCCGGTTTCGATGAGAACGGGCAATGCGAGGCCTGCCAGACCCGCGTAGGGCGCCCAGCCGGCACCGTCAAAGGTCAGCGGCACCAGGCCAGGTCTCGGTTCGACGGTGCGCAGGCCGAACTGCTGTGCCACCCGGAAGCCGAAGTCGGTGGCCCCTATGGCCGGGATCGACAGGCCGCCGGTGGCGATCACCACCTTGCGCGCCTGCACCGGCCCGCGGTCGGTATCGAGTTCGTAGCCGCCGCCGGCCGTGGTGCGCAGGTCCTTCACGCCGCAGGGCTGCCAGCGCGCCACGCCGCCGGTTGCGCATTCGGCCAGCAGCATGTCGATCAGGTCGCCGGCCGAGCGGTCGCAGAAGAGCTGTCCCTTGTGCTTTTCGTGGAAGGCGATGCCGTGCTTCTGCACCAGGGCGATGAAGTCGGTCGGGGTGTAGCGCGAGAGCGCCGAGCGGCAGAAGTTCGGGTTCTCGCCGACAAAGTGCTTGTGCGGCTGGCGCACGTCGATGTCGCGGTTGGTGAAGTTGGCCCGGCCGCCGCCCGAGATGCGCACCTTCTCGGCCACCTTCTCGCTGTGGTCCAGCAGCAGCACCTTCAGGCCGCGCTGGCCCGCGAGGCCCGCGCAGAACAGGCCAGCCGCACCCGCGCCGACGATCACCACATCGAAAGACTGCACCGGGTCAGCCTTTCCAGACAAAGGGGAACTTCACCTGCTTCCAGAACCCGTCGGGCACGTAGTCGCCCAGGACGCCGTACTGGGCCGGCCATTCGCGGTCGCTCTTGACGGCCGTGCCGAACAGGTGGTCGAGGAAGGCGTAGTGCGCGGCGTAGTTGCGGTCCAGCGCCTCCTGGTCCTGGCTGTGGTGCCAGTGGTGGAAGTTGGGCGTCACGATCAGGTGGCGCAGCGGCCCCAGGCGCACGCTGACGTTGGCGTGGTTGAACACGGCCTGGAAGCCGACCACGATGATGTAGGCGTCGATCACGTCCTTGGAGAAACCCAGGGTGAAGATGGGCGCCAGCACCAGGGTGCGGGTGATCAGGATCTCGATCACGTGCTGGCGCGAGCCGGCCATCCAGTCCATGTGCTTGGCGCTGTGGTGCACCGCGTGCAGGCGCCAGAGCAGAGGCACCTCGTGGTAGGCGCGGTGCGTCCAGTACTGCACCAGGTCGGCCACCAGGATGATCAGTGGCAACGCGACCCAGAACGGCAGCGCCGCGACCCAGCCGCGGATGCCGTCGCTGGCGGCCCAGCCGAACAGCTTGTGCACCAGCAGGTTGGTGGCCAGCAGCATGAAGCCGATCAGCATGTGGTTGACGATGAAGTGCTGGAAGTCGGTCTGCCACTCGGGGCGGAACACCGGCTGGTCCTTGCGCAGGCCGAACAGCTTCTCGATGAAGATGAAGATCAGCGCCGAGCCCAGCAGGTCGAGGATGAACCAGTCCAGGCCGATGTAGGGCGTGTGGTCGGGGAAGTTGGGGTCCACCTCCACCTGGTGGCCGCCCAGCAGGGCCGACACCAGCACCAGGGCAAATGCCGAGGCGGCCAGCCAGGGCGCGCGACGGAACACCAGGTTCACCAGGCTCAGAGCGCCCGCGACCACCAGCGACCAGAACAGCAGCTGGCGCATCAGCGCCACGTCGTAGCTCTTGCGCAGCTCGGGTGTGGTCAGGTACTCGGGGAAGTGGAAGGCCATCACGCCGAGGAAGCACAGGCAGGCCAGGGTCAAGGCGATGACGCCGGTGACCATGCCGCGGCCCGTGTGCAGGCTGCCGTGGCTGTCCACGAAACGCTTGAGTTTGTTGATCACGGGCATCCTCCGCCGGCGGCCTTCGCCGCACTTGTATTGGTGTGCGCGGAGTGTAGCGAGGCAGGCCCCCGCGGCCGGTGCTCAGGCGGCGCGCAGGGCCTGCGCGCCCGCCGGCTGCGCCACGGCCGCGATGCCGCGCACCACGTCGCCGACCACGATCACCGAGGGGCTGCCCAGGCCTTCGCGCGCCAGCGTGTCGGTGAGGGTGCCCAGCGTGCCCACCGCGTGGCGCTGCTGCGGCAGGCTGGCGTGCTGGACGATGGCCAGCGGGGTGTCGGCCGGCAGGCCGGTCAGCAGGTCGGCCTGGATCTGCGCGGCACTGGAGACGCCCATGTAGATCACCAGGGTCAGCTTCGCGTCGCGCGCGGTGGCGGCGAGCTGCTGCCAGTCGGTGCCGCGAGATTCGTGTGTGATGCCGGGTTTGGCGTGGCCGGTGATGAACACCACGCCGTGCGCGTGATCGCGGTGCGTCAGCGGAACGCCCAGCGAGGTCAGGCCGGCCAGGCCGGACGTGATGCCGTTGATGACCTGCACCGCGATGCCGGCTTCGCGCAGGTGTTCGACCTCTTCACCGCCGCGGCCGAAGATGAAGGGGTCGCCGCCCTTGAGGCGCACCACCACCTCGCCTTCGCGTGCGGCCATGATCATCAGCTTCTCGATGAAAGCCTGCGGTGTGCTCTTGCAACCACCGCGCTTGCCCACGTACACGATGCGCGCGCTCGGGGATGCATGGGCCAGCACGCCGTCGCCCACCAGGTCGTCCACCAGCAGCACTGTGGCCGCGGCAATCGCCTTGGCGGCCTTGATGGTGAGCAGATCCGGGTCACCCGGTCCGGCGCCCACGAGGGTGACGGTGCCGGGGTGGAACTGGCTTTCGGAGGTGATGATGGCGGCGGGCATGTTCATGGTGTGCTGACCGCGGCGACGCGGTTTGTCTCTGGTGTGGCAGGGCGAGAGACTTCTTGCAGGATGTGTGCCACCTGCAGGGCGATGGGGGCGGGCACGGGCAGGCGGCCGCTCAGCACGCCGCGGATGTAGGCGGCGGTGGCGTCGGCCGAGATGTCCTTGGGCAGATCGGGCAGGGCGGCCAGCGAACCCTCCTGTGCGGGCTGCAGCAGGTGGCGTTGGCCATCGCGGAAGGCGTCCATCTGCGGCGTGCGGCGCGCGTCGGCCACCGGCTCGCCTTCGGTGCCGCGCAGCAGCAGGGCGTGCGCGCCGACCAGGGCGAAGGTGTCGGCCATGGACACCGCGTATTCGGGGTGGGTGTAGCTGCCCACGATCAGCGCGCGGCCTTCGCAGGGATTCATCAGCTTGACCAGGCTGTGCGCCGGGTTGCGCAGGCCGACCGCGCGGCGCACGTCCAGCAGGCGCTTGAGGCCGGTGTGCAGCACCTCGGTGGGCACAAAGGCGCACTGGCCGGCAGACAGCGGCTCGACGGCCGTCCAGGCCGGCTGGCCCAGCGCGGCGAACACCGCTTCGCTGCTCATACGTTTGTCCTCGGTTGCGGTGCCGTGCACCAGCACCGCCGCGCCTTCGCGCGCCAGCAGCAGGGCCAGCAGGGGGGTGAGCACCGGCAGCTTGCGCGCACCGTTGTAGCTCGGCAGCACCACGGTGGTGAGGCCGTTGTCCGGCAGGCGCCGCAGGCGGGCGTGCGTGGCGTCGAGGAAGCCGGCCATCTCGTCCGGCGTCTCGCCCTTGATGCGCATCGCCAGGCAGAAGCCGCCGACCTCCAGGTCGGTCACGGCGCCGTCCAGCACCTGGCCGAACAGGTCGGTGGCTTGCTCACGGCTGAGCGAACGGGCGCCATCCTTGCCGCGCCCGATCTCCTTGATGTAGTGGCTGATGCTCATGGGCCGCCATTGTCCGCGAGGTCAGATGACTGCGGGTTATATGGCTACCAGGGATGCGGGCACGGCCTTCACCAGCCGCCGCAGTTCCGGGATGCAGGAGCCGCAGTTGGTGCCGCACTTGAGCTGGCCCTGCAACTGCGCCAGGCGCTGGTCGTCGGTGCCGCCGCAGCGCGGCAGCGCACCCCGGATCGCGTCTTCGCCGACATTGAAGCAGGTGCAGACCTGGGGGCTTTTCGCGACCACCGCCACCGGGGCCGCGGCGCCGGGCATCAGCAGCAGGCGGCCGTAGCGGCCGGCGGGCAGCTCGTCCTGCAGCAGGGTCTTGATCCAGCCCTCGGCGCTGGTGTCGCCGGCGAGCAAGAAGGCTTCGAGCGTGATGTCGTCACCGCAGCGCTGCAGGCGGGCACTGCGGCGCTGCTGGCGGCGCTTGTCGGCGTAGCGCAGGGTGTCCGGGGTGGACAGGCCCAGCAGCGCCTCGATGCGCTCCACCAGCGCGGGCTCCGGTGCTTCGTGCGCGGCGGCGCGGAACAGGACGCCGGTGCGTTCGCGGCCGAACGGCACGCAGGACGCGAACTCGAACGACGGCATCAGCGCGCGCAGTTCGGTCAGCGCCGTCAGCGCCGAGGCTTCGGGCAACCAGGCCACGCCCAGCAGGGTCCAGGGCAGTTCGGCCTTGAGGACCTTGACCGCCGCGTGCTTGAGTTCGGGCTGTTTGGACGTGGGGCAACAGGCCGAGGTGGTGATGGCGTTGACACCCGCCAGCGGCTCGCCCTGGCTGCTGCGGCCGCTCAGGTATTCGGGGCCCCAGTGCATGGCGATGAAGGCCTGCGTGGTGTGGACGGTGCGCGAGCCCTGCGCCGGCAGCACGATGGAGCCGCGTTTGCTGGTCACGTGCACCAGCTCGCCGTCCTTGAGGCCTCGGCGCTCCATGTCCTGCGGGTTCATCTGCACCGACGGCTCGGCCACGTGACCGAACAGGCGGCCCAGGGTACCGGTGCGCGTCATGCCGTGCCAGTGGTCGCGCAGGCGGCCGGTGGTCAGCGAGAACGGGAAGCGCGATTCGCGCTGCTCGGCGGTGGGCCTGTAGGGCAGGGCGGCGAATCTGGCCTTGCCGTCGGTGGTGGGGAAGATGCCGTCTTCGTAGAGCCGGGTCTTGCCGGCCTGGTCGCCCTCGCGCAGCGGCCACTGCTGCGGGCCATCGGCTTCCAGCATGGCGTAGGACAGGCCGGTGATGTCCAGGTCGCGGCTGCGGGTGGATTCGCGGTGTTCGTTCCAGATCGCTTCGGGCGTCTCGTAGGGAAAGAGCGAAGCCTGGCCCGGGCGCAGCTGCGCTTCGAGCCGGCGCGCCACGTCCACCGCGATGCGCCAGTCGTGCCGTGCTTCACCCGCGGCAGGCACGGCGGCACGCACGCGGCTGATGCGGCGCTCGCTGTTGGTCACCGTGCCTTCCTTCTCGCCCCAGGTGGTGGCGGGCAGCAGGATGTCGGCGAAGTCGCAGGTCGAGGCTGTTGCAAAGGCTTCCTGCACCACCACGAACTCGGCGCGCTGCAGCGCGCGGCGCACGGTGGCCTGGTCGGGCATGGACTGCGCCGGGTTGGTGCAGGCGATCCACAGCGCCTTGATCTCGCCATCGGCCGCGGCCTGGAACATCTCGACCGCGGTCTTGCCGGGTTTCGATGGCACATCGGCCACGCCCCAGAGCGCGGCCACTTCGGCGCGGTGCGCCGGGTTGGCCAGGTCGCGGTGGGCGGACAGCAGGTTGGCCAGGCCACCGACCTCGCGCCCGCCCATGGCGTTGGGTTGGCCAGTCAGGCTAAAGGGGCCAGCGCCGGGCTTGCCGATCTGGCCGGTGGCCAGGTGCAGGTTGATCAGGCTGGCGTTCTTGGCGGTGCCGCTGCTGCTCTGGTTCAGGCCCTGGCAATACAGGCTGAGCGTCGGTCGGCGATGTGCGAACCCCTGGCCGTCAAGGCCAGCGAACCACCTTGCGGCTTTGAACAGGTCTTCCTTGGAGATGCCGCAGGTCTGCGCCACCAAGTCGGGCGTGCAGTCGCGCACCAGCGCCTTCAGCTCGTCGAAGCCGTTCGTGTGCGCAGCGATGTAGGCGTTGTCGGTCCAGCCTTCCCACAGCATCACGTGCAGCAGGCCGTGGAACAGCATCACGTCGGTGCCCGGCTGCAGGGGCAAATACAGGTCGGCCAGCTCGGCGGTGTCGGTGCGGCGCGGGTCGGCCACGATCACCTTCATGCCCGGGTTCTTCTGCTTCGCGGCCTCGATGCGGCGGAACAGGATGGGGTGGGCGTAGGCAGCGTTGCTGCCCACGATGAACAGGCAGGCGGCGTGGTTCACGTCGTCGTAGCAGGCGGGCGGCGCGTCGGCGCCCAGCGTGAGCTTGTAGCCGGCCACCGCGCTGCTCATGCACAGGCGCGAGTTGGTGTCGACGTTGTTGGTGCCGATCAGGCCCTTGGCCAGCTTGTTGAAGACGTAGTAGTCCTCGGTCAGTAGCTGGCCGCTGATGTAGAAGCCCACCGCGTCGGGGCCGTGGTCCCGCACGATGCGGCCGAACTCGCCGGCCACACGGTCCAGCGCGGCGTCCCAGCCCAGGGCCACCGGCGCCTGGCCGCGCTGCAGCCGCTGCATGGGTTGCAGCAGACGCGCCTGTCGCGTGATGGCGGGCGCGGCCGTCAGGTGCAGCGTGCTGCCCTTGGTGCAGAGCTTGCCGAAGTTGGCGGGGTGGTCCGGGTCGCCGCGCACACCGGTGATCTGGCCGCCCTCGCTCTGGATGAGCACCCCGCAGCCGACGCCGCAGTAGGGGCAGGTGGAGCGGGTTTCGGTCATGGTGCTCAGGCGGAAGTTGAACGGCGGGCAGGGCCAGCGATTGGGCGGGCAAGGTCGGTCGCGTGCGACGCGAGCTGCGTGGCGTCCAGGAACACCTGACCGTTCTCCACCTTCACGCTGAACTTGGGCGTGCAGCCCTCGTCGGGCGCCGACGCCTGGCCGTCGCACAGGCCGATGGTCCAGTTGTGCAGCGGGCAGGCCACGTGGGTGCCGAAGACGATGCCCTGGCTCAGCGGGCCGCCCTTGTGCGGGCAGCGGTCGAGCAGGGCGAACACCTCGTCCTGGTCGTTGCGGAAGATCGCGACGTCCAGGCCCTGCTCGCGCGCCACGCGGCGCGAGCCGAGCACGGGGATGTCGTCAACCTGGCAGATGGGGGTCCATTGGCTCATGTTCATGGGGCTTTCTCTGTAATCAGGACTTCAGGTTGGCGTAGAGATTGGTGACGCGGTCCATCACGCTGAGCAGGTTCTCGCTGGTCACGAACACGTCGGACAGCGGTTTGGCCGTGGCCGCGGCACCGGACTGCACACGCTGCAGGGCCTGGTCGAAGAAGAACCACTGGCCATCGGCCAGGCTGAGTTCGTCGCGGATGCGGGACGTGGCTTCGGGCGCCTCGCGCAGCGTGGTCATGGCTGCCAGGAACTCGGTGCGGGCCTTGCCGATCTCGGCGAGCGCTGTCGAAGCGTCCACCGGCAACGCGGCTGCGAAGTAGAACTTGGCCATGCGCTGCGAAAGCATTCGCTGGCGGCCCGCGACGTTGACCAGCTTGCCGACGGGCTGGCCCATGGCGGCCTCGTACTGCACCGTGCCCTGGTGGGCCAGTGCCAGCACACGGGAGTCCGCCTTGAGCAGCGCGGCAGAACCGGCCTTGCTGGGCGCGGCGCCGACGAGCGCGGTCTTGTAGTCGCTCCAGGCGGCTTCCAGCGTGGTGTAGGTCTCGCGGATCTCGGGCGACGGCGCGTAGGCCTTGAGCTCGACCAGCTGGCGGTCGAACAGCGCCATCGACTTGTCGAGCACGGCCTGGGCCGACCGGTCCTCGGTCTTGTGCACCATTGCGAGCCAGGCCTTGCCCATGCGCTGCGAGAGCATGCGCTGACGCCCGGCCTTGTTGATCGCATCGGCGAGGTCGCTGACCTGGGCGTTCACACCCAGGGGCAGGGAGCCTGCCAGGATGAGCACGTCGCGTCGTTTCATGAGCGCTCCTCAGGCCTTGACGATGGCGACGGGTTCAAACTGGCGCGTGTCCACGGCCGCTTCTGGGAAGTCGAACCAGGGGTCGGGCTCGCCGTCGAGCGCGAACTGCAGCTGTTCCCACAGTGCCTTGCGGCCGGCCGCGTCGTCCAGGATGCGCTTCTTGATGTAGTCCAGGCCCACGCGGTTGACGTAGTGCACCGTGCGCTCCAGGTACCAGCCCTCCTGGCGGTAGAGCTCGCAGAAGGCGCCGGTGTATTCCATGACCTCCTCGGCCGTCTTCACCTTGACCAGGAAGTGCGCGACCTCGGTCTTGATGCCGCCGTTGCCGGCGATGTACATCTCCCAGCCCGAATCGACACCGATCACGCCCACATCTTTGATGCCGGCTTCGGCGCAGTTGCGCGGGCAGCCGCTGACGGCGAACTTCACCTTGTGCGGCGCGTACATGCGCCACATGGCTTTTTCGAGGTCCTTGCCCATCTGGGTAGAGTCCTGCGTACCCATGCGGCACCACTCGCTGCCCACGCAGGTTTTCACCGTGCGCAGCGCCTTGGCGTAGGCGTGGCCACTGGGCATGCCGATGTCTTTCCAGACGTTGACCAGGTCTTCCTTCTTCACGCCCAGCAGGTCGATGCGCTGGCCGCCGGTCACCTTGACGGTCGGGATCTTGTACTTGTCCACCGCGTCGGCGATGCGGCGCAGCTCGTCGGCCGTGGTCTCGCCACCCCACATGCGCGGAATGACGGAGTAGGTGCCGTCCTTCTGGATGTTGGCGTGCGAGCGCTCGTTGATGAAGCGGCTCTGCGGATCGTCCTTGGCCTGCTTGGGCCAGGTGCTGATGAGGTAGTAGTTGATGGCCGGTCGGCAGGTGGCGCAGCCGTTGGGCGTCTTCCAGCCCAGGGCGTTGAAGGTGTCGGCGATGGTCAGCAGCTTGTCGTTGCGGATCGCGTCGCGCACGTCCTGGTGGCTGTGCTCGGTGCAGCCGCAGATGGCCTTTTTCTTCGGCGTGGCCGAGTAGTCGCCGCCGGCCGTGAACATCAGGATCTGCTCCACCAGACCGGTGCAGGAGCCGCAGCTGGCGCTGGCCTTGGTGTGCTTCTTCACCTCGTCCAGTGTGAACAGGCCTTTCTCTTTGATGGCCTTGCAGATGGCGCCCTTGGTCACGCCGTTGCAGCCGCAGACCTCGTCGCTGTCGGCCATGGCCGCGGCCTTGTTATGGCCCTGGTGGCCGGTGTCGCCGATGTTGGACTCGCCGAACATCAGCCTGTCCCGGATGTCGCCGACCGTGCGGCCTTCGCGCAGCAGCTTGAAGTACCAGCTGCCGTCCACCGTGTCGCCATACAGGCAGGCGCCGACCAGCTTGTCGTCCTTGATCACCAGCTTCTTGTAGACGCCGCCGAAGGGGTCGCTCATCACGATCTCTTCCGTGCCGTCGCCGCCCATGAACTCGCCGGCGGAGAACAGGTCGATGCCCGTGACCTTGAGCTTGGTGGAGGTGAGCGAGCCGGTGTAGCGGCCGATGCCGAACTCGGCCAGGTGCGTGGCCAGCACCTTGCCCTGCTCGAACAGCGGCGCCACCAGGCCGTAGGCGATGCCGCGGTGCGCCGCGCACTCACCCACCGCGTAGATGCGCGGGTCGGTCACGGTCTGCATCGTGTCGCTGACCACGATGCCGCGGTTGACGTGCAGGCGCATGCTTTCGGCCAGCGCGGTGTTGGGGCGGATGCCCACGGCCATCACCACCAGGTCGGCCGGCACCTCGCTGCCGTCCTTGAAACGGATGGCTTTCACGCGGCCATCGTCACCGCCCACCAGCTCCTGCGTCTGCGCGCCGATCAGGAACTGCATGCCGCGCTCCTCCAGCGACTTCTGCAGCAGCTTGCCCGCCACGTCGTCCAGCTGGCGCTCCATCAGCCAGGGCGCGACATGCACCACGCTCACCGTCATGCCGCGCTTCATCAGGCCGTTGGCCGCTTCCAGGCCCAGCAGACCGCCGCCGATGACGACCGCGTGCTTGTAGGTGGCGGCGGCGTCGATCATGGCCTGCGTGTCGGCGATGTCGCGGTAGGCCAGCACGCCCTGCAGGTCCTTGCCGGGGATGGGCAGGATGAAGGGGTTGGATCCGGTCGCCATGATCAGGCGGTCGTACTCGGCCGACACTTTCTCGCCATTGGGGCCGACCGAGTGCACCACGCGCCTGACGCGGTCCACCTCGGTCACCTTGTAGCCCGCGTGCAGCGTGATGCCGTTGTCGGTGTACCAGGACCAGTCGTTGAGGATGATCTCGTCGATGGTCTGTTCGCCCGCCAGCACGGGCGAGAGCAGGATGCGGTTGTAGTTGGGGTGCGGCTCGGCACCGAAAACGGTGATGTCGTAGAACTCGGGTGCGATCTTCAGCAGCTCTTCGAGCGTGCGCACACCGGCCATGCCGTTGCCCACCATCACGAGTTTCATCTTTTTCATTGCGGCGACTCCTGTCTGAAGATCACGGGGGTTGTGGCTGGCTCCGGCGGACGCACGCGGGCGATCGCACAGCGGCGGGTGGGCCGGAACTCAGGGGTAGGGAATGTTCGAAACCCGGCAGGTCTGCCGGGGTGGCGCAGGCACAGGGCCAGCACCGTTTCAGTCGCTGCACACGTCGTTGTGGGCAGGCCCCGACGCTGCGGTCGGGGTGGGACGCGTCGTCACGTCTGGCCTGTTCAATGCAAGAGGTGTGCCATATGATCGGCGCCCCATTCGCGGGCCTTTGCCGCACCCCTGGCGCCGCGCCGGTTCCGGCCACAGCGGGCAGGGCGCTCACTGATCACAAGTGCTTGATTCTTATGACTTCCGTGCTGCTTCTTCGCCCCGGTTCCCGGGCCCTTCTGCCGTTGCAGGACGACCTGCCCGCCGCGGGATGCCAGGTCCTGGCCATCGTCGAGGACTGCAGCAAACTGGTGCAGGTCGCCGTGCAGCACGCACCAGATCTGGTGGTCGGTGAGGTCGCGCGCCCCGATGAAGCCCTGTTCAAGGCCACGCAGACGCTGGCGGAGGTGCTGCCCCGGCCAGTGCTGCTGTTCACGTCCGATGCCGACGCCGCCCACATCGAGCGCGCCACGGGCGCCGGCGTGCATGCCTGGGTGGTGAACGGGTACGGGGCGGCGCGCCTGCGGCCACTGGTGCAGCTGGCGCAGGCGCGTTTCGAGCGCGAACAGGCGCTGCTGGAACAGCTGCGCGACGTGTCGCAGCGCTTCGAGGAGCGCAAGCTGGTCGAGCGCGCCAAGGGCATCCTCATGCGGGCGCGCGCGCTGACCGACGACGACGCCTTCCAGATCCTGCGCACCGCCTCCATGCACACCAACCAGCGCCTGGGCCAGGTGTCGGAACAGATCATCCAGTCGGCCCATTTCGCCGAGGCCGTCAACCGCGCGGGCCAGCTGCGCATGTTCTCGCAGCGCCTGGTGAAGCTGCACCTGCTGCGGCTGGCCGACGTGCAGTCGCGCCAGCAGCAGGCCCTGCTGGACGAGTCGATCCAGCGGGTGGACGCCAACCTGGCCTGGCTGGGCAAGGGCCTGTCGCAACCCAGCTTCGGCGACCTGCTGGGCCTGCTGGGCGCCACCTGGCAGGCGCTGAAGGCCTCGCTCAAGGGCAAGCCCGCCCCGGCGCAGGTGCCCCGGGTGGACGAGCTGGCCGACCGCCTGCTGCAGGACGCCGAGCGCCTGACCGCCAGCCTGCAGCACGCCGGTGCCATGGCCTCGCTGCAGGTGCTCAACGCCGCCGGCCGCCAGCGCATGCTCTCGCAGCGTTTCGCCAAGATGGCGCTGATGGACCTGCTCGATCTGGAAGAGGGCAGCGCCAGCCGCAGCGCCGCCATGACCGAGGTGCAGCACGATTTCGAGCGCGCACTGGCCTACCTCAACGGCCTGCCGCTGACCACGCCCGACATCCGCACCGCCCTGGACCAGGCCACCACCGGCTGGCGGCAGATGCTGGCCGCCACGCCGCAAGGCCACCGTCCGGCGGGACGCGACCGGCTGGCGCGGCTGGAGACCGTGGCCCATGCCAGCGAGGGTCTGCTGGCCCAGTTTGAAAGCCTGTCCACCCACTACGAGCGCAGCATGCAGATGCTGATGGGCTAGCCCCTGCGCCGCACCAACGTTGGGCGCTGTTCTTGCTTGAGGTGGTGCATGGCTTTTGACATTGACATCGGCTACGCCAGCCAGGCCGGCCGCAAGGACACCAACGAGGACTTCTGCGCCGCCATGCTGCCGCCCCCTGGGCAGGCGGACATGGGTTCCATCGTCGCCATCGCCGACGGCGTGAGTGCGGGCGGGCTGGGCAGGGAAGCGGCGCAGACCACGGTGACCAGCCTGGTGCGCGACTACTACGGCACACCCGAGACCTGGGACACCACGGTGGCCATGGACCGCGTCATCGGCGCGCAGAACACCTGGCTGGCGGGCGTCAACCGGCGTCGCCATCCGGCCATGGGCCTGACCACGCTCACGGCCATGGTGCTGCGCGGCCACAGCTACACCCTGGCCCACGTGGGCGACACGCGCGCCTGCCTGCTGCGCGGCGGCCAGCTGACCCAGCTCACGCACGATCACGTGGCCGACCACCCCGACCTCAGCCACCAGTTGCTGCGCTGCATCGGCGTGGAAGACCGCGTGGTGGTGGACTACTCACAGGGTGATCTGCTGGTGGGCGACCTGTTCCTGCTCATGTCCGATGGCGTGCACAACGTGCTGAACGAGGCGCGGCTGAAGGCCCTGATCGACGAACAACCGGACACCGCCGACGCCCAGGGCCTGTGCGAAGCCCTGGTGGCCGCGGCCCTGCAACGCGGCAGCCCCGACAACGCCACCGCGCTGGCCGTGCGCGTGCGCGGGCTCGACAGCGCCACCCTGCAGGACCAGAACCGCCTGGCCGCACAGCTGCCCATCCCGCCCAGGCTCAGGCTGGGCGAACAGATCGACGGCCTGGCCATCACCGCCGTGGTGGCCGACAACGGCATCAACCTCGTCTACCAGGCGCGCGACCCAGTCACGCACAGGCTCTACGCGCTCAAGACCCTGCACCCCCAGCGCGCTCACGATGCCGAAGAGCGCGCCATGCTCGCGCACGAGGCCTGGCTGGCGCGCCGCATGGCCACCAGCCGCGCGGCCGAACACCTGGTGGCCGTGCACGACGCACCGCCCACGCTGCCCGCGGGGCAGGGCGCCAGCGCCTTCTACCTGCTCTACGACTGGCATGCCGGCGAATCGCTGCAGCACATGCTGGACCGGCAGCACCGACCTGGCGTGGCCCAGACCATCGCCATGGCCACCCAGGCCGCCCGGGCCCTGGGCCACCTGCACCGCCAGGGCGTGATCCACCGAGACGTGAAACCCGCCAACCTGCACCAGGGGGAAGACGGCGTGCTGCGCCTGCTCGACCTGGGCGTGGCGCTCAGCGGGCGTGAGCCCGCGTCGGCGCGCGCGCTGCACGCCGGCACGCCCAGCTTCATCAATCCAGAGCAGTGGGGCTTCCGGCTGCGCAGCGGCGGCGTGGACACCGACGCGGAGCCACAAGCCGCCGACGCGCGCAGCGACCTGTTCGCGCTCGGCGTCACGCTCTACCAGCTGCTGACGGGCAAGCTGCCCTATGGCGAGGTGCTGCCCTACCAGGCCGGCCGCTACTACCGCGACCCGGTCGCGCCCAGCCGCCACCACCCCGAGGTGCCGATCTGGCTCGACCACATCGTGCTCAAGGCCGTCAGCCGCGACCAGAAGCAGCGCTTCGAAACCGCCGAAGAGCTGCTGCTGGCACTGGAGCGTGGCGCGTCGCGCCCGCTCACCGCACCGCCTGCCACCCCGCTGATCCAGCGCGACCCGGCCATGCTCTGGAAGCTGCTGCTGGGGTTCAGCGCGCTGCTGAACCTGCTGCTGGTGTACTGGCTGGTGTTCCTGCCGCGCTGAAGGTCAGCGCCCGGTCAGTTGGCTGCCCACGCGAGGTAGGCCACACCTTCGTAGGTGTATTCCGCCGCGCGGGTGGCGATGATGTTGTCCCGTTCCGCCACGCTGACGGTGTACAGGTGGGTGCCCGCCGACCTACGGAAGAACCTGTACACCTCTACCGTGCCGCTGGCGGGAGAATTCGCCTGACGCGCGTACCAGGCGATGCCTTCGTTCGTGAAGACATGCGACAGGTTCGCGGCAACTGAGGCCCTTTCGCTTTCATTGATGGTGTAGAAGTGCGCCCCGGTTTGCCGGTTGACGAAGCGATAAACCGGGCTGAGGCCGTTGCCAGGTGCTGGTGCCACCATGAACACCGGACCTTCGTACGACAGCGCCGAGTTGCTGGCTCGAACTGCATCTCTCTCCGGCACATGGGCACTGAAGAAATGGGTGCCGTTGCTGGGGCGGTAGAAGCGGAAGACGAATTTATAGCCCGGGTTCAGCCAGTTGACCAAACCGCTTTCGTAGGCGAGGTCGAATCGGCCGAAGTAGTCGCTCGCGGTGGTGTTGCTGCAGCTGGAAGCGCCGCCCCACAGCTGGCCGACGATGCGGGGGGTGCTGGTCGTGCCGCCGGCGAACAGGCCCGAGCCGCTGCTGCCGCCTTCGGTGATGCCGGTGGTCCAGCGGACCTGGTACATCGGAGACTGCGGGTTGGGGGAGGTGTCGACATTGAAATATTCGTCGCCATCGAAAACGTAGGTGTTCAGCACGGACCCGTACCCGATCAGCCGTCCGTCGGAGCGGCGAAGGAATCCGCCACCCGGGCTGTGCACGCCGACGTAGTTCGCGCTGCCACCCACGACTTCGCGCTGGAAGGACCAGCCGGCGTAGATCGTTCCTGCGGGCGGTGTGTCTCTTAGGTCCAGCAGCGAGGTGTCGGTGCCCACGGGGGTGCGCAGGCTGCCCGAGAACTCGGTCTTGTTGTAGCGCAGGTCTGCTCCGCTGAAGCTCGGCACGGTGCCCGGGTTGACGGTGGTGCTGTCGCAGGCGCTGGAGCGGTAGAACCAGAAGACATGCAGCGAGCTGGCCGCAGACTGGTTGTTGATGCAGTGGTTGGCCGTCAGAAAGTAGCCTTGCTGTGTGGCGCCGCGGTTGGCGATCAGCGTTCCGGTGCAGACCCACGACAAGCCGCCGTCGACGAAGTCCATCGAACCCACGGCATTGGTCACCGGCGGGAGGGGGTCAGTGCACACAACGTCGGGTGTCACGCCGGGACATTCAGACTTCTGCTCGATCTGGCCCAGACTGGCCTTGGGTGCGAGCACGGTCTGGTGCATGAGTTTGGGCACGGTGAACACGGTGGAGGCGGTCGGGCGCCCCGCAGGCAGGTCGATTTCCAGAACCGTGGCTTCGCCCTCCGTCGTCGGGGTCCAGTACGTGCGGGCAGCGTCCGAGTTGCCGTCGGCCTGCACGTTGGCCGCGATCGAGGAATTGATGTGGGCGCCCGTGGTCTCCCGGGCGTCGGTGCTGCCTTCGGCATACACCCGCAGGACCGCGTCGTCGGGCAAGGCCTGGACCAGCACGCCCAGGCGCAGGCCGGCCGCCCCGGTGGAGCTGAAGCGCAGGCTGGCCCGCTGCACGCCGCTGGCTGTGGTGTTCCAGGCCATTTGCTGCAAATTCTTGCGCGAGCTGGTGGTGGCCATGTCACGGCCAAAGCCGATCTGGACGCGCTTGGCCCTCTCAAGGCCATTTCCTTTGCGGTTGTGCCGTTCCATCTTCTCGATGGCCGAGGCTTCCGGCGGGCCCAGATCCACGCTGATGGCAGGGGAGGGTGCGGCCCGGCGGTCGACGCTCACCTTGTGGACCGGATTGGCCTGCGCGCCCGTCTCACTGGAGGCAGGGCTCTGAACCACGGCATCGGTCGAATTGATGCTGGATGCGCGCTGCTGGCTGGCGGCAACCTCACTGCCCCTTGACACCGATTCGTCGGAACTGCCAGGCGATTCCCCCGAACCGCCACAGGCCGCCAGCACCAGGCTGGCCAGCAGGGCAGCAAGCCAATGTCTTTGAAACGTGCGTGTTGAGCGCATGCGCATTCCTTCTGAGCAATTTTCGTATTGTAAAAGTTGAATGCGTGGCGCCGGGAGATCGGAGTGAATTCGATCACCGCCAGCCGCGCTCAGCGCTCGCGGTCAAGCCGGTCGCTCCAGGCGCCCGGGTCGAAGCCCACGGTGACCGAGCCGTCCGTCCAGCCGACCACCGGGCGTTTGATCAGGCTGGGGTGCTGCAGCAGCACGGCGCGTGCGCTTGCGCTGTCCAAAACCGCCGAGCGGGTGGCCTCGTCCAGCCCGCGCCAGGTGGTGCCTTTGCGGTTGACCAGCGTTTCCCAGCCCGCCGCAGCCAGCCACCGGTCCAGTGCGGCCTCGGGCACACCCTGCTTCTTGAAGTCGTGGAAGCTGTGTGCCACGCCATGCTCGTTCAGCCAGGCCCGGGCCTTTTTGACGGTGTCGCAGTTGGGGATGCCGTAGAGTGTGGTCATCCCCGAATTCTGTCACGCGGCCTCTTGGTGAAGGTCGCGCTTCACCATGACCCTGCGCCGCTTCTATCCCCCCATCGAACCCTTCAAGACCGGCGTGCTCGACACCGGCGACGGCCATCAGATCTACTGGGAGCTCTGCGGCAACCCGCAGGGCAAGCCGGCGGTGTTCCTGCACGGTGGGCCGGGCTCGGGCTGCTCGCCCGACCACCGCCGCCTGTTCGACCCGCAGAAGTACTGCGTGCTGCTGTTCGACCAGCGCGGCTGCGGCCGGTCGAAGCCGGCGGCTTCGCTGGAGAACAACACCACCTGGCACCTGGTGGCTGACATGGAGCGGCTGCGCGCTCTGCTGGGCTTCGATCGCTGGCTGGTGTTCGGTGGTTCCTGGGGCAGCACGCTGGCGCTGGCCTATGCGCAGACGCACACGGAGCGCGTGTCCGAACTGGTCGTGCGCGGCATCTTCACCCTGCGCCGCGACGAGGTGCGCTGGTACTACCAGGAGGGGGCTTCGTGGCTCTTTCCCGACTTGTGGGAGGGCTTCCTCGCACCGATCCCCGAGGCCGAACGCGGCGACCTGCTCACCGCCTACCGGAAGCGGCTGGCCGGCGACGACCCGGTGGCCCAACTGGCCTGCGCGCGTGCCTGGAGCCTGTGGGAGGGTCAGACCATCCGCCTGCTGCCCGACGCGGCCAACACCGCCAAACACTCTGACGACGCCTTCTCGCTGGCCTTCGCACGCATCGAGAACCATTATTTCGTGCACGACGGCTGGCTCGAGGAAGGGCAGCTCATCCGCGACGCGCACAGGCTGGCCGGCGTGCCGGGGGTGATCGTGCAGGGGCGCTACGACGCCTGCACCCCGGCCCGCACCGCCTGGGATCTGCATCGCGCCTGGCCGCAGGCCGACTTCCACATCGTGCCCGATGCTGGCCACGCGTTCAACGAACCCGGCATCCTGGACCGGCTGATCGAAGCCACCGACCGTTTCGCGGGCTGAGCACGGGGCTTTGTGATGGCCGGGATAATCCCGGTCATGAACACCTTAGACGAGTGGCTGGCCCATTGCGAGCGCCAGCATCCCCAGGGCATCAGCGGCATCGAGCTTGGGCTGGACCGGGTGCAGCGGGTGGCGCAGCGCATGCGCCTGTCCATGCCCTGCCCGGTGATCACCGTGGCCGGCACCAACGGCAAAGGCTCGACCTGCGCCATGCTGGAGGCCATCTACAGCGAGGCCGGGTACCGGACCGGGGTCTACACCTCGCCCCACCTGGTGCATTTCGAGGAACGTTGCCGCATCGGGCGCGAGCCGGTCGCTGCTGATGCCCTTTTGCCGGCGTTCGCCGAGGTCGAGCGTGCGAGGCTCGGGGACGGTGGATCGGGTGATGACGGCGTCGTGGTACTGACCTATTTCGAGTTCACCACACTCGCCATCCTGCGCACGCTGTCGCTCAGCGGGCTGGATGTGGCCATCCTGGAGGTGGGACTGGGCGGGCGGCTGGACGCGGTGAACATCGTCGACCCGGACTGCGCGGTCATCACCTGCATCGCGCTGGACCACATGGCCCTGCTGGGCAACGACCGCGAGGCCATCGGCTACGAGAAAGCCGGCATCATGCGCACCGGCCGGCCGGTGGTGGTCAGCGATCCGGTGCCGCCGCAAAGCGTGCTGGACCGGGCGCTCGAAGTCGGCGCCCAGCTCTGGCGCATCGGCAAGGACTTCCATTTCGCCGGTGACAAGCAGCAGTGGGGCTGGGCCATGCACCCTTCACAGGGTGGGCGCAAGTTCAGTGGTCTGGCCTACCCGGCCCTGCGCGGCGCCAACCAGCTGGTGAACGCCTCGGGCGTCCTGGCCGCCATCGAGGCGCTGCGGCCCCGCCTGCCCGTGACGGCACAGGCCGTCCGAAACGGGCTGGCCATGGTCGAGCTGCCCGGCCGTTTCCAGATCGTGCCCGGAGAGCCCGCGCTCGTGCTCGATGTCGCCCACAACCCCCATTCCGTGGCCGCGTTGGCCGAGAACCTCGACGCCATGGGCTACTACCCGGTCACGCACGCGGTGTTCGGTGCCATGGCCGACAAGGACTTGCCCGCCATGCTGGAGCGCATTTCATCGCTGATCGACCGCTGGCACCTCACCGATCTGCCACTGCCGCGCGCCAGCCGGGCGACCGATCTGGCGGCCGTGCTCGACAGCGGCGCCGGCCAGGCCTCTGGCGGGCGTTCGCGGGTGGCCGGATGCCATCCGTCGCCGCTGGAGGCGCTGCGCGCGGCGGTGCTGGAAGCGGACCCCACTGATAGAATCGTTGTCTTTGGTTCCTTCCACACGGTGGGGGGTGTTCTGAAGGATGGCGTGCCGCGTCTGGCGGCCAGGCACCTCGCGAACTGATCCTCTCCGCGATCTCCGCCGGACCCATTTCCGCATGCTCACATCCCGTTCCGGTTCTGCGGGCCACACCGCCCCACCGCCGCCGCAAAGCATCGAGGCCGTGCGTCGTCGGGCCCGGCACCGCCTGATCGGGGCGGCCGTGCTGGTGCTGGTGGGGGTGCTCGGGTTCCCGCTGCTGTTCGATACGCAACCCCGCCCCATTGCGGTCGACGTGCCGATCGAGATTCCCTCCCGCAACACGCCTGCAACGCCTGCACCCAAGACCGAGGCTCCTGCCGCGGCCAGGCCGGCGCCGGTGGCCACGGCCGACAGCCTTGCCGCGCGCGAGGAGGTGGTCGAGCCGAAGGCTGTGGCCAAGCCGGCCGACAAACCCGTTGAAAAGCCCGCAGAGAAGCCTCCGCTTGAGAAGCCCGTTGCCGACAAGGCTGCGGCGGGGAACACCACCGAAAAACCACCTGAGAAGCCCTCTGAAAAAACCGCTACCGGCAACGAGCGCATCGTCGTGCAGGTGGGGGCGTTTTCGGAGGCCGAACGTGCCCGCGAGGCCCGTTTGAAGCTGGAGCGGGCCGGACTCAAGACCTACACCCATGTGGCCGAGACGCCGCAGGGGCGTCGCATCCGGGTGCGCCTGGGACCTTTCGCCACGCGCGCGGAGGCCGAAAAGGCCGCAGAGCGCGCCAAGGCGCTGGGTCTGTCGACGGCCCTGCTCTGGCTGTGACGGCGTTGGCCCGGGGCCTGGGGGCGGCGACATGAACGCAGTGGATGGGTTGTTGCTGTTCGTGCTGCTGCTGTCGGCCGTGGTCGGCATGTGGCGGGGTCTGGTGTACGAAGTGCTTTCTTTGATGGTCTGGGTGGCGGCGTTCTTGCTGGCCCAGGCCTATGCAGGAGATGTGGCGCGCCTGCTGCCGCTGGACGGCCTCTCCGCGGCACTGCGCATTGCGGTGGCATTCGTCCTGGTGTTTGTGGCCAGCGCGTTCGCCGGCGGGTTTGTGGCGTGGCTGGTGAAAAAGATGGTGGCGGCCGTGGGTTTGCGTCCCATTGACCGCGTGCTGGGTGGTGTGTTTGGCCTGCTGCGTGGCGCGGTGGTGCTGCTGGCGGTGGCGGTGGTGGTGGGAATGACACCGCTCCAGTCGCAACAAGCCTGGCAGACGTCAGCGGTGGCCCAGGTGCTGGGTGACAGCCTGCAGGCCCTCAGGCCGCTGCTGCCCGAGCCGGTGGCCCGTTACCTGGCCTGAGTCGACAGTCTTTGTTTCGTTGAGGATCCAATCATGTGTGGAATCGTGGGCGTGGTGAGCCAGGCGCCTGTCAATCAGCTGATCTACGACGCTCTGCTGCTACTGCAGCACCGGGGACAGGATGCCGCCGGCATCGTCACCCAGCAAGGGCGCAAGTTCTTCATGCACAAGGCCAAGGGCATGGTGCGCGACGTCTTTCGCACGCGCAACATGCGCGCGCTGCCGGGCAATGTCGGGCTCGGTCAGGTGCGTTACCCCACCGCGGGCAACGCCTTCAGCGAGGAAGAGGCCCAGCCGTTCTACGTCAACGCGCCGTTTGGCCTGGTGATGGTGCACAACGGCAACCTGACCAATGCCCAGGGTCTGAAGCAGGAGCTGTTCCAGACCGACCACCGCCACATCAACACCGAGAGCGACTCCGAGGTGCTGCTCAACGTGCTCGCGCACGAACTGGAAAAGTCCACCCGCGGGGCATCGCTCAAGCCGGCCGACGTGTTTGCCGCGGTGCGTGGCGTGCACCGGCGCATCAAGGGCTCGTATGCCGTGATCGCGCTGATCGCCGGCCACGGCCTGCTGGCCTTCCGCGATCCTTTCGGCATCCGTCCGCTGTGCATCGGTCGCAACGCCGATGGCGCCCGCATGGTCGCCAGCGAATCGGTCACGCTTGAGGGCAACGGCTTTGAACTGGAACGCGATGTGGCGCCCGGCGAGGCCGTGTTCATCGACCTGGATGGCAAGGCCAGCTTCGAGCAATGTGCGGACAAGGTCAGCCACAACCCCTGCATCTTCGAATATGTCTACCTGGCCCGGCCGGACTCGGTGCTCGACGGCATCTCGGTGTACCAGGCGCGCCTGAACATGGGCAAGACCCTGGCCAAGCGGCTGGTGTCCACCGTGCCACCGACTGAAATCGACGTGGTCATCCCGATCCCGGAGTCCTCGCGCCCGAGTGCCATGGAACTGGCACAACTCCTGGGCCTGCCGTACCGCGAAGGCTTCGTGAAGAACCGCTACGTCGGCCGTACCTTCATCATGCCCGGTCAGGGTGTTCGCAAGAAGTCGGTGCGCCAGAAGCTCAACGTGATCGCCAGCGAGTTCAAGGGCCGCAACGTGCTGCTGGTGGACGACTCCATCGTGCGCGGCACCACCTCCAAGGAGATCGTGCAGATGGCGCGCGACGCCGGCGCGCGCAAGGTCTACATGGCCAGCGCCGCGCCGCCGGTGCGTTTCCCCAACGTGTATGGCATCGACATGCCCACCGCGACGGAGCTGGTGGCGCACGACCGCACGGTTGAGCAGATCCGCGAACTCATTGGTTGCGACGCGCTGATCTACCAGGACGTGGATGCGATGAAGCAGGCCATCGCCGCGCTCAATCCGAAGCTGGCGGGTTTCGACGCATCGTGCTTCGATGGCGTCTATGTCACGGGCGACATCACGCCCGAGACCATTGCCCGCATGAACCAGGGCCGCGACCAGACCGAAGAAGGGCAGGAAGACAGCTCGCGCCTGGCTCTGCCCAACGCCCAGACCGCCTGATCCGCCATGTCATCGAACGCGAAATCCGCTGACGCTCTGCATCGCGAAACCCTGGCGGTTCGGCTGGCGACCGAGCGCAGCCAGTACGGCGAGAACTCCGAGGCGCTGTTCCTTACCAGCGGTTATGTGCAGCCGTCCGCCGAAGACTCCGCACGCCGCTTTGCCGGCGAAGACGACGGCTACACCTACGGCCGCTCAGGCAATCCGACGGTCACCAGCTTCGAGATGCGCCTGGCCGCGATGGAAGGTGCCGAGGCCTGCATGGCCACCGCCTCGGGCATGGCCGCGGTCATGCTGATGTGCTTCAGCCTGCTCAAGGCGGGCGACCACGTCATCATTTCGCAGTCCATGTTCGGCTCCACGCTCAAGCTGATTGGCTCGGAGTTCGGGCGCTTCGGCGTGGAAACCTCGGTGGTGCCGCAGACCGATCTGGCGGCCTGGCGCGCGGCCATGCGGCCCACGACCCGCCTGCTGTTTGCCGAAACACCCACCAACCCGCTGGGTGAGGTGTGCGACATCCAGGCCCTGGCCGATCTGGCCCACAACGCCGGCGCTTTGCTGGCGGTGGACAACTGCTTTGCCACCCCGGTGCTGCAGCGCCCCATCGCTCTGGGTGCCGACATCGTGATGCACTCTGGCACCAAGTACCTCGACGGGCAGGGCCGCGTGATGGCCGGTGCCCTGTGTGCCCGCGAAGCCATGGTGCACGAGAAGTTCCTGCCGGTGCAGAAGAACTCCGGCATGGTGCTTTCGCCGTTCAACGCCTGGGTGGTGCTCAAGGGCCTGGAAACGCTGGACCTTCGCATGAAAGCCCAGAGCGCGCAGACCTTGGCACTGGCTCACTGGCTGGAGGCACACCCCGCCGTGGGCCGCGTGTACTACCCCGGCCTGGCGAGCCATCCGCAGCACGAACTGGCCATGCGCCAGATGAACGGCATCGGTGGTGCCGTGCTGTCCTTCGATGTGAAAGCAGCCAGCCCCGAGCAGGCGCGCCAACGCGCCTTTCATGTGCTTGATGCGCTGCAAGTGCTGTCGCTGTGCACGAATCTCGGCGACACCAAGACCCTGTGCACCCACCCCGCCAGCACCTCGCACGGCAAGCTGTCCGAAGCGCAGCGCCAGGCCGCCGGCATCGGTCAGGGCCTGATCCGCGTGGCCGTCGGCCTTGAACATCTGGACGACATCCGCAGCGACCTGGATCGCGGCCTCTCCAGTCTTTGAATCTTCTTTTCCCTCACATGACCGTTCGCACCCGCTTCGCACCATCGCCCACCGGCTTCATCCACCTGGGCAACATCCGCTCGGCGCTGTACCCGTGGGCCTTTGCCCGCGCCACCGGCGGCACCTTCATCCTGCGCATCGAAGACACCGATCTGGAGCGCTCTAGCCAGGCCGCGGTGGACGTGATCATCGAAGGCATGAAGTGGCTGGGCCTGGACCACGACGAAGGGCCGTTCTACCAGATGCAGCGCATGGACCGCTACAAGGCGGTGCTGGCCGAGATGGTTGAAAAAGGGCTTGTCTACCCCTGCTACATGAGCGTGGCAGAGCTGGATGCGCTGCGCGAGCGCCAGATGGCCAACAAGGAGAAGCCGCGCTACGACGGCACCTGGCGCCCGGAGCCTGGCAAGACCCTGCCGCCCATCCCGGAAGGTGTGAAGCCTGTGCTGCGCTTCAGGAACCCGCAGGGCGGGTCGGTGGTCTGGGAGGACAAGGTCAAAGGCCGTGTCGAGTTCAGCAACGACGAACTCGATGATCTGGTGATCGCGCGCCCCGATGGCACGCCCACCTACAACTTCTGCGTGGTGGTGGACGATATCGACATGGCCATCACGCACGTGATCCGTGGCGACGACCATGTCAACAACACGCCGCGCCAGATCAACATCTTCCGTGCCCTGGGCAAGGAACCGCCGGTCTACGCCCATCTGCCCACCGTGCTCAACGAGCAGGGCGAGAAGATGAGCAAGCGCAATGGCGCCAAGCCGGTGACGCAGTACCGCGACGAAGGCTACCTGCCCGACGCGATGGTGAACTACCTCGCCCGCCTGGGCTGGAGCCACGGTGATGACGAGATCTTCAGCCGCGAGCAGTTCCTGCAGTGGTTCAACCTCGACCATCTGGGCAGCAGCGCAGGCCGCTTCGACGAAGCCAAGCTGCGCTGGGTCAACGCGCAACACCTCAAGGCCATGGACGACGCTGCACTGTCGGTGCTGGTGGCTGAGCAACTGGCCAAGCGTGGCATCGCCGCCGACGAGCGCCTGCCGCGCATCTGTGGTCTTTTCAAGGACCGCTGCGACACCACCGTGGCGCTGGCCGACTGGGCAGCGGCCTTCTACACCGACGTGACACCGTCAGACGCCGAGCGCACGCAACACATCACCGACGTCGTCCGTCCCGCGCTGCAGACCCTGGCCAGCAAACTGGTCGACTGTGCCTGGGACAAGGCCAGCCTTTCAGCAGCGATCAAGGAGACCATCACGGCGCATGGTCTGAAGATGCCGCAACTGGCCATGCCGGTGCGCGTGCTCGTGATGGGCACAGCACAGACACCGTCGCTTGATGCGGTGCTGGAACTGCAAAATCGACAAACAGTTTTGACGAGGTTGCAGAAAGCCTGAAAAATGGTCTATAATTTGAGTCTTGCTGATTCACACTGAGTTGCTCGCAACAAAGCAGGGTCGGCATCCCAGAAATGGATTTCGTGGGGGTATAGCTCAGCTGGGAGAGCGCTTGCATGGCATGCAAGAGGTCAGCGGTTCGATCCCGCTTACCTCCACCAAAAATTGAAGAATTGGGCAGCGTGGTTTTGCTACAATGCACAGTTCGGTTCTTAGGTTTTGACCCTATCGTCTAGAGGCCTAGGACATCACCCTTTCACGGTGAGTACCGGGGTTCGAATCCCCGTAGGGTCGCCAAGTTTGTGGCACTTGGCCTGATGCGAGAGCAGAAGGCAGAAGCTGCACCACTGCGGAGTGGTAGTTCAGTTGGTTAGAATACCGGCCTGTCACGCCGGGGGTCGCGGGTTCGAGCCCCGTCCACTCCGCCAGTTTTGATAAGCCGTTCAGATCTCTGGTCTGAACGGCTTTTTCATTTCCGCAACACGCACGCCGGCGTGTCTGCTTTTATGCGCTGCCGACCTGTGGGCGTCGCCTCACCAGGCCCGTCGACAGGGCCGTGCCCGCCATGATGACGAGGCCGCAGCCGATCATCCACGGGGTGATGGCTTCGTCGAGAAAGATGCGCCCGTAGATCAGCGCGAACACGGGTACCAGGAAGGTCACGGTGAGCGCCTTGCTGGGGCCTGCCTGGGCAATGATGCGAAAGAACAGGACGTAAGCGAGCGATGTACACAGCAGGGCCACGGCGACCAGCGCGCCCCAGGCGCCGGTGCTGACTGGCTGGTCAGGCCACAGCCACAGCGTGGGCAGGGCCAGCCCCAGGGCAGCGCCGATCTGGCTACCCGAAGCGGTGGCCAGCGGGTGGACGCCGGTGAGGTGGCGTTTGGTGAAGCTGGCCGCCAGCCCGTAGCAGAACGTGGCCACGAGACAGGCCAGCATGGCCAACAGGGCTTGTCCAGCGGAGGCGGCTCCCGGTGCCAGGCTGAAACCCGACTTGCCGATCACCAGCAGGCAGACGCCCACAAAGCCGATGGCCAGGCCGGTGGCGCGCCAGGCATCGGGCCGGTCCTTGAGCCATGCCCAGGCCACCAGGGCCCCCGTCAGCGGCACCGTGGCGTTCAGGATCGAGGTCAGGCCGGTGCTGATGTGCATGACCGCATACGCGAACAGGGCGAACGGGATGCCCGAGTTGAGCAGGCCCACAAAGAGGATGAGCCGGGCGCGCTGGCGGAAGTCGGCCCAGACGCCTTTGAGCAGAAACACCGGCAGCAGGAACAGCGCCGCCAGCGCCACCCGCATGCCTGCCGTGGGCAGGGCGCCGAACTCTGCCGCCCCCAGTCTCATGAAGAGAAAAGACGAGCCCCAGAGGGCGGCGAGCAGGAAAAATTCGAGAGCGAGTGTGGGCGACATGGATTCAGTGTGCAGGCAAAGGCCGTGCGGCGGGCTGAAGCGTTGATGATGTTCGCTCTGGTCATTGATGCGGTTTGTCGATCAATGCGCCCTCGAGCTGCAGCAGAGCCTGCTTGCGGTCCAGACCGCCGGCGTACCCCGTCAGTGAACCGTTGCCGCCAACCACCCGGTGGCAGGGCACCACGATGCTCAGTGGATTGCGACCGACAGCAGCGCCCACCGCGCGCACCGCCTGGGGCTTGCCCAGGCCGGAGGCCAGAGCGCCGTAACTCGTGGTGGCGCCGGCCGGGATCGCCAGCAGGGCTTGCCAGACGGCGCGCTGGAACGCTGTGCCTTGCCCCAGATCCAGTGGCAGGTCGAAGTGCTGGCGGCGCCCGTGAAAGTACTCGTCCAGTTGCCGCGAAGCCGCTTCGAAAACCGGGTGCGACGCCACGGTGGGCCAGGCAGCCAGGCGCTCCACGGGTGGCTCGTGGCGTTGCCGCTGCACGAACCAGAGGCCGGCCAGTCCGTTGGTGCTGGCTACCAGACGCAGATCGCCCAGCGGGCTGCCCACGATGGTCTGGACACGGTGGTGAGGGGCGGTGTTCATCGGGGATCTCCTCAGGAGCGTGGAAACATTGGGGGTGTGGCCCAGGCGCGTATCACGGCGTAGCTGCGCCAGGGCTGCCAGCGCCGGGCGATGCGATCGGCTTCCCGGCGTGCCGCGGCGGCGGGCAGGCCCCGCAGACCCAGCGCCTGCAGGAGCACGACGTCGCCGCTGGGCCAGGCGTCGGGCCAACGCAGGGCCCGCATTGCGATGTATTGGGCTGTCCAGGGGCCGATGCCGGGCAGGGCCTCGAGGCTCTTCAGGGTCGATGCCGGGTCGGCACGACCGTCGAGCACCAGGTGGCCGTCCGCCACTGCGCGCGCCAGCGCTAGGATCGCCTGCTGGCGCTGGCGCACGATCCCGATCTCGCCCAGCACCTGCCCTTCGACCTCGGCGAGCGCCTCGGGCGTGGGGAACAGGCGCTGCAGACCCGGTGGACCGTCGGTCAACGGTGTGCCCAGCCGGTCCACCAGGCGGCCACACAGGGTGCGTGCCGCAGCCACCGTCACCTGCTGACCCAGCACAGCCCTCACCGCCAGTTCGAAGCCGTCGAAGGTGCCGGGCACGCGCATGCCGTCGCTGTGGGGGAAATCAGGGTGCAGCACGCTGTCGATGGCCAGCGGGTCGGCGTCCAGGTCCAGGGCCGCGCGCACTCGGTCGATGACCGCGGGCAGTGCCGGCAGCAGGCCCTCGCTGACCCGCAGACCGATGCGGTGCTCGTCCGGAAGGAATCGGATGAGCATCCAGCCGCACGCAACCGTGCCGCGCACCGAGAGGCGCAGCGTTCGCACCAGGTTCTCTTGCACCGTGTCGACTGCCTCGAGTCCCGGCAGGGCACGGTCGGCGAAGAAGCGCAGCACGTCCTGCACCCGGTAGGGCGGCCGCCAGGAGAGTCGCACCTCGGCCGGCGCCCGCGGGGCGTTGGGCGAGTCGGTGGACCGGCTGCGCCGCAACTGGGTCGGATTGAGGCCGTAGCGGCCCACGAACGCGTCGTTGAAGCGGCGCAGGCTGCTGAATCCGGCGGCAAGGGCCACCTGGGCCACCGGCAGGTCGGTGTCGGCCAGCATCTGTTTGGCGGCGAGCAGGCGCCGCGTCTGCAGGTACTGCAGGGGCGAGACGCCCAGTCGGTTTTCGAACAGGCGGCGGATGTGACGTCCGCTCACTCCCAGCCGAGCCGCCAGCTGCTCCAGCGGTGGTTCATTCGCGCCTGTGTTCCAGGTCTCCGGCGTGTCGAGCAGGGCGGTGGCCTGGCGGATCAGGATGTCCCCGGCGTCCTCGGTCGACCAGTGGCGGTCGCGCGGCGCCAGCTCCGGCCGGCAGCGCAGGCAGGGGCGGAAGCCGGCCTGTTCGGCCTGGGCGGCGTGTTCAAAGAACTGGCAGTTGTCTCGCTTGGGGGTGCGGACCCGGCAGATCGGGCGGCAGTAGATGCCGGTGGAGGTGACGCCGGTGAAGAAGCGCCCGTCAAAACGGGCGTCGCGCGCGCCCAGCGCCCGGTAGAGGGCGTCGGCGTCGAGCGGGGCAGGGCGGTTCATGGCTGGCATGGTAGGTGTTATTCCGAGTTGAGACTGGCCATTTCCGGACATGTCCCGGGCCGGGAAGCATGGCCCGGCCACCTACAATCGCGGGTTTGTTCCCCCGAGCGACGACCATGCAAGTGACCGCCTCCATCTTCAAGGCCTACGACATCCGGGGCATCGTTCCCGGCGCCCTCAACGAGACGGTGGCGGAAGCTTTGGGGCTTGCCTTCGGCACGGTGGCCCTGCAGCAGGGCGAGCGCTCGGTGGCCGTGGGCCGCGACGGGCGGCTCAGCGGCCCCGGCCTGTCGGCGGCGCTGATCCGGGGCCTGGTGGCCGCAGGCATCGACGTGATCGACATCGGCATGGCGACCACCCCCATGCTGTACTTTGCGGCCAGCACGCTGTGCAGCAGCGGCATCCAGGTCACCGGCAGCCACAATCCCAAAGACTACAACGGCTTCAAGATGGTCATGGGCGGCCGGGCGATCTATGGCGAGGACATCCAGGCCCTGCGCCGGATGATGGAGACCGAAACCCATGTGCGCCAGGACGGCGGTCGGGTGCGGCATGTCAATGTGCTGAAACCCTATACCGACCGCATCGTCGGCGACGTGAAGCTCTCGCGCCCGATGAAGGTCGTGGTCGACTGCGGCAACGGCGTCGCTGGCGCCTCGGCCCCGGCGTTGTTCCGAGCGCTGGGCTGCGAGGTGATCGAGCTGTTCAGCGAGGTCGATGGCGAGTTTCCGAACCACCACCCGGACCCGAGCAAGCCTGAGAACCTGCAGGACGTGATCCGCGTGCTGCGAGAGACCGATGCCGAGCTGGGCATGGCGTTTGATGGCGATGGCGACCGCCTGGGCATCGTGACCAAGGACGGTCAGAACATCTTCCCCGACCGCCAGATGATCCTGTTCTCTCAGGACGTGCTGTCGCGCGTGCCGGGCGGCCAGATCATCTTTGACGTCAAGTGCTCGCAGCGCCTGGCGCCGGCCATCGAGGCGGCCGGCGGTGTGGCCAACATCTACAAGACCGGCCACTCGCTGATCAAGGCGCGCATGAAGGAGCTGGACAGCCCGCTGGGCGGCGAGATGAGCGGCCACATTTTCTTCAAGGAGCGCTGGTTCGGCTTCGACGACGGCAGCTACGCCGGTGCGCGCCTGCTGGAGATCCTCAGCCGAAGCCCCGACGCCAACGCGGTGCTCAACGCGCTGCCCACCTCGCACAGCACGCCGGAGCTCAACGTGGCCTGCGCGGAAGGCGAACCCCACGCGGTGGTGGAACAGTTGCTGACCCTGGCGCGCTTCGAGGTGCCGGCCAAGGTCTCGACCATCGACGGCCTGCGGGTCGACTGGCCCGACGGTTTTGGCCTGATCCGTGCCTCCAACACAACGCCCGTGCTGGTGCTGCGCTTCGAGGGCCATTCGGCCGAGGCCCTGCACCGCATCGAACACACCATGCTGGATCTGCTGCGCCAGGCCAAGCCCGACGCGGTGGTGGGCGCGAGCGCGCACTGAGGACCCGCCGGTGCCCAGCAGTCACGACGTGTCCCCGGACCCTGCGCGCCTGAGCGGCGGGGCCCTGGCGGCGGTCACCATCATCGTGGTCACGCGCGAGAGCGCGCACTGCCTGCCCGCCCTGAACACGCTCCTGTCGCGGTGCCCGAACGTCATCGTCTCGGACAACGGCAGCGCCGACGGCACGGCCGCCTCGGCGCGCCGTCTCTGGCCGCACGCGATCGTGCTCGACCATGGTCGCAACCTGGGGTTCGGTGCGGCCAACAACCGTGCGCTGGCCCGGGTGCAGACCCCGTTCGCCTTCCTGCTGAACCCGGACTGCGAGATCGACGGCCCGGGCCTGGAAGCCCTGCTCGCAACCGCGGCCGCGATGCCCCAGGCCGCCGTGCTGGCGCCGCAGCTGGTCAGCGCCTCCGGCAAGCCCGAGATCAACTACCGCTTTCCCCAGACCTGGTGGGCACCGCGCGGTCCGGGCGCTTCCGGCCCCACCTGCGTGGGCTTCGTCTGTGGCGCGGCGATGCTGCTGCGCATGGCCTCGTTCCGCGAGGTCGGGTTTTTCGACGAGCAGTTCTTCCTCTACTACGAGGACGACGACCTGTGCCTGCGCCTGTTCAACGCGAAACAGAACATCGTCGTCGTGCCCGCGGTGCTGGCCATCCACCATTCGCGCGGCTCGGTGCGCGGCGCGTCGCCCTGGCGCCACGAGTACGCACGGGGCTTCCACCACGCGCAGTCCAAGCTGCAGTTCGCCACCAAGTACCGCTCGCGCGAGGAGGCGCAGCGCCTGCGCCGATGGCTGCTGGTGACCACCACCCTGGGACTGCCCCTGCGGGCCATCGTGTTTTCGCCCAAGCTGCTGGCCCGCATGTTCGGCCGCTGGCGCGGGCTCATCGGCTGGAGGGCCCGTGGCTGAACATCGCAAGCCGACGCTGTGCATCGGCATCCTCACGCTCAACGAAGCGCACCGCATCGCGCGCTGCATCCAGAGTGCGTCGTTCGCCGACCAGGTGGTGGTGATTGACAGCGGCAGCGAGGACCGCACGCGTGAGATCGCCCAGGAGATGGGGGCCCAGGTGCACCTGTATCCGGACTGGCGCGGTTTCGCCGAGCAGCGCAACCGGCTCATGACCCATGTGAAGGCGGACTGGATCTTCTTCCTGGACGCCGACGAGGTGATTCCGCACGGCCTGCAGGACGAGATCAGGGCTGCGGTGGCCTCCGGTGAGAACGCGGTGTGGAAGATCTACTGGGACCAGGTGGCTTTCGGCCGCACCCTGCACCGCATGGCCAAGACCGAAGGTGGCGTGTGGCGCCTGTTCCGCACCGACCAGCTGCTGCGCTACGAGGGCGTTGTGCACGAACACGCGGTGCTGCGCGACCCGGCCACGCCGGTCAGGACCTTCCGCACCCGCCTGCTGCACCACTCGCGCGAGTCGGTCTATGGCGGCCTGCTCAAGATGGCGCAGTACGCCCAGCTCGGCGCGGTGCGCCGCGTGCAGGCCGGGCGCCGCGGTGGCGTGCTGCGCGGCCTGGCCTCGGCCACCAGCAACTTCATCCGTCTGTACATCTTCCGGCGCGGATTCCTGTGTGGCGCGGAAGGCTTCCTGTTCTGCCTGCTGGTGGCACTGGAGTGCTTCTTCCGCTACGCCATCATCCGCTACGACCGGCCTGTGCCCGGCGACACCATGGTCAAGCGCTGAGCCGCTGCCGACCTCCTGAACCGGCACTTCTTCCCACGACAAGTCTGCAATGAGTTTCCGAACGTTTGCCCGCAGGGCCGCCATCTACAGCCTGGCGCTGCTGTTCGGCGCCTTTCCGATGTCGGTGGCGCTGGCCAACAGCCTGATGCTGATCGTCGTCCTGCTGTGGGCGCTGAGCCTCGACGGCACCGACTTGCGCGAGTTCCTGCGCAGTTCCTGGGCCAACCCGGTGGTGCGTCCGGCGCTGGCGCTGGTGCTGCTGATCGTCCTGGCCTCGTTCTGGTCGCCCGCCAGCTGGGCGGAGATCGGGGGCTACTACAAGAAATACGTGAAGTTCCTGCTGCTGCCGGTGTTCATCTTCCTGCTGGCGCGCCGCGAAGACCGGGCCCACTGCTGGACCGCGTTCGGTCTGGCGCTGCTGTTCACGCTGGTGTCCACCTGGCTGAACGTGTGGTTCCAGCTGCCCTGGTCGCGCACCTACAACCAGGGCTTCGGTGCCGACCACACCGTGTTCAAGGACCACATCTCGCAGGGCATCATGATGTCGTTGTTCACCGTCCTGTGCGCGCACTGGGCGATCAAGGCCACTTCAAACTGGAAGAAGGTCCTCTGCTGGCTGGTGGCCGGGCTGGCCGCAGTGAGCATCCTGGTGCTGACGCAGGGCCGCACCGGTTACCTCAGCCTGTTGCTGGCCACTGTCGTGTTCTCGCTGGCGATGCTCTGGCGCCGCCCGCAGATGCTGCTGGGCGTGGTGCTGGCCGGCGCGCTGGCCCTGATGTCGGCCTACACGCTCTCGCCGCAGTTCCAGCACCGCACCAACCTGGCCTGGCAGGAGGCGCAGAACCACAGTGCGGGGACCGTGACCTCGATCGGCGCGCGCATCGAGGTCTGGCGCTTCATGGTCCGCCAGACCGACTTTGACAACGCCAAGCTGATGGGCGCCGGAACCGCGTCCTACCCGGTGCTGGCGCGTTCGTACTTCAAGGATCCGAAGTTCTGCGACGCCATCTGCCCGCACCCGCACAACCAGTTCATCCTGTTCTATTTCGAGCAGGGGCTGCCCGGCTTCGTGCTGATCCTCTGGTTCATGGGCACCATCGTGCGGCAGGGGTTGCGCTACCGTTCGACACACCGGGCGCTGATGCTGGCCTTCGTGAGCATCATGCTGACCTCGAACATGACCCACAGCTCGCTGTGGCTGTCGACCGAGAGCCACTTTTTCATCCTGATGACCGCGCTGCTGATGGCCTCGGCGGGCCGTCGCCCGCCATCATCGGCGGTTCAGGCCTCGCCGGCGTAGCCCTTCAGCAGGTCGTCCCAGCGGGCTTCGTCCCAGTGGAACGGGTGGCGCCGGCCCTGTTCCTTGCGCAGCGAACGGCGCAGGCGCTCCAGGTTCTCCTGCTTCCAGGCCTCGCCCGGTCGCACGCCGCATTTGTCGAAGTCCACGATCCAGGCGCGGCCCTGCGCGTCCAGCAACAGGTTGTGGCAGTTCAGGTCGGAGTGGAACACCTGGCGGTCGTGCAACTGGCGGATGGCGCTTCCGTGTGCGATCCAGTCCGTGGCCGGTAACGGTCCTTCGGACAGCGCCTGGGCCACGTTGCGGGTCTGCGGGATCATCGCGACCACGATGTCGGCGGTGTGGCCGATCAGGCCGCGCACCTGTCGCGCGGCCACGGGCGCCGGCACCGGGAGGTCCCAGGCGCGCAGGCGGCGCAGCAGGGTGAATTCGTTCATGGCCCGGCTGGACAGCGGCGAACGGCCCAGGTAGCGGTCGGGGCTGAGCCGGGCCATCAGGCCACCGCGCCGGTAGTGGCGCAGCACGCCCTCGCCGTGGTCCAGCGCCACGCGGTGGGCCTGGCCACGGCCGCTGCCCGTCGCCAGCGCTGCGCTGTCGTCGGGTGGCGGCGTGAACAGGGCCGGCAGAGCCTCGACAACCTGGGTGGGGTCGAACCAGATGGTCTGGCCGGCCGGCGTCGAGGCCCGGGCCGGTGCCAGGCGCTCGGGCCGCATGGGGGCCCAGACCTGGCGCAGCGCCTGCAGGCTGCGCTGGCTGCTGCCCTGCTGGCGCAGCACGAAATCGCGCGCCTGCTGGCCCTTGCGCTGCAACAAGGCCTTGTCGCGCATCCACTGAGCGGCGGTGTGCAGCATCAGGCGGGCCGAGTCGACGCGTTCGCCGGCGCCGCAGGCCTCGACGTCCTGGTACAGCTCCTGGAAGTGGTGGGTGTGCGGGCCGAACAGCACCGGCCGGGCACAGGCCATGGCCTCCAGCGCGTTGTGACCGCCGATGGGCACCAGGCTGCCACCGATGAAGCACACGCTGGCGTGCAGGTACCAGGTGCCCAGTTCGCCCATGGTGTCGGCCAGCAGCACCGCGGTGCCGGCCGCCGGCGTTTCGCCACGGCTGCGCCGCACGAAGCTCAGGCCGCTGGCGGTGATCTGTTCGGCCACCTCGTCGAAGCGCTCCGGGTGACGCGGCACGAGGATCAGCAGCGCGCCGGGGTGCTGGCGCGCCAGCTCGGGCCAGGCCAGCAGCAGGGCCGCTTCTTCGCCGTCGTGCGTGCTGCCGGCGACCACGATGGGCCGTCCCGCCAACCAGGGCAGGCGGTCCGGGCTCTCGGGCGTGTCGCGCTGGTCGAACTTGAGGTTGCCGGTGAGCACCAGGCGGTCGGCGGGCACGCCCAGGGCCGCGTAGTGCTCCACGCTGGGCGCGTCGGCGGCAGCCACCACGGCCATCTGCGACCAGACGGGCGCCATCAGGGCGCGCCAGCGCTGGTAGAACTGGGCCGAATCGGCCGACAGCCGGGCATTGACCAGGGCCACGGGCGTGAGCCGCTGGCGGCACTGCCAGAGCATCTCCGGCCAGATCTCGCGCTCGATCAGCACCAGCAGGGACGGTTGCAGCCGGTCCAGGAAGCGGCGCGTGGCACCGGGTGTATCGATGGGCGCGAAGACGTGGCGGATGTCGTCGCCCCAGTGGGAGCGCAGCGTGCGTGCGCCCGTGGGCGACTGGGTGCTGACCGTGATCGCATGGTCGGGCCAGGTTTCGCGCAACGCCGCGATCAGCGGGCGCGCCGCCTGCACCTCGCCCACGGACGCGGCGTGAATCCAGAGGCCGCCCATGGACGCGGGCTCGATGCGGATGAAGCCCAGTCGCTCGCGCAGCCGTTCACGGTAGCCGGCGTCCTTGCGGCCGCGCAGCCACAGCCAGCCCAGCAGGGGCAGCGTCAGACCACGCAGCAGCAGCCGGTAGCCGCGCTGGGCCAGGCTGGCCTTGTTCAGCGCCAATGGTCGGCGACCCACTGGGTCGGCAGGACACGGCGGTACCACTTGCCACTGACGCCGGCGATGGCGTCGGGCGGGTTGGGCTTGCCGTGGAAGGCGATGAGGCGGGCACCTTTGGGGATGGTGGGCGGCTTGAACCAGCCCATGATGCCCGGCTGCAGGCAGTGTCGCTTGAAGCTGCGGCACCACTCCTCGGGCCAGTAGCTGAGCTTGCCCTGGCGCGCGAGATACAGCGTGATGAACTCCTGCTCGTTGCGCACCGGCGCGATCGAGGCGGGGTAATCGTTCTTCAGGTGCTCCAGCGCGTCGGCGTGCGCGCCGATGGTGTAGAGGTAGCACGAGGTGTTGCCCGTACCGTCCTTCTTGTCCCATTCCTTGATCACGATGAACTCGCCCTTCTGCTCGAAGAACGGGTCCAGGCTGTCGAGGATGACGATGTCCAGGTCGAGGAACAGGGTGCGGCCCTGCAGGTCGTACAGCGGATTCGCGAACGAGGTCAGCTTGAGCCAGCCGTGTCCGAAGGTCCAGGGCTTGCGCTGGTCGAACTCTTCGAAGCCGACCATGGGGATGGATTTGACCTCGACGGCGGGGTCGATGCCGGCGCCGTCATCGGTCAGGCAGACAAAACGGAACGGCCGGTGCAGGTGGCGGCGGACCATGCTGTGCAGCTTGTTGACGTACTCGGGGCCGTACTTCTTGCCCCACTTGATGCACAGCACATTGACCGCTTGCATGAATCACCTTTGGCTCTGTCTTGCCGCCGCGGACGGTATGTCCCCAGCGGCCGACCCGGCAGTTTATCCCAGCAGGGGGATCACTTCAGCAAGGCGTTGACCGGCTGCAGGTCGTCGGCCTTGAGCACGCCGCCGGCCTGCTTAAGGCGCAGCTGGCCCACCAGCACGTTGTAGCGTGCCACAGCCAGGTCGCGCTTGGTCTGGAACAGCTGGCTCTGGGCGTTGAGCACGTCGATGTTGATGCGCACGCCCACCTGGTAGCCCAGCTTGTTCGCGTCCAGCGCGCTCTGGCTGGACGCCTCGGCCGCTTCCAGGGCCTTGACCTGGCTGGTGCCCGAGACCACGCCGAAGTAGGCGCTGCGGATGGCCTGCGAGATGTTGCGCAGCGCGGTCTCGCGGTCGGCGCGCGACTTCTCGACCAGTGCGAGCGCTTCGCGGACCCGGTTCTCGATCGCGTTGCCGGCGTACAGCGGCAGGTTGAACTGCAGGCCGACGCTGGCGTTGTTGGTGCGCACGTTGCCGGCGGTCGGGAAGTTCGAGTTGGGGCCGCGCGCCACCTGGTACTGGCCGACCAGGTCCAGCGTGGGCTTGTGCCCGGCCTGCGCCTTCTGCACCTCGACCTCGGCGATCTCGAAGGCCTTGTCGGCCTGGCGCACCGCGGGATGCTGCGTCAGCGCCTGTTCCACCCAGGCCTCGGCGCTGGCGGGCTGCACCGCGGGCAGGTTCACCGGGGCGGCCAGCGGCTTCGGGCTGGCACCGCTGCGACCCACCAGCTGGTCGAGGGCGAGCTTCTTGACCAGCAGGTCGTTGCTGGCGGCGATCTCCTGGGCCAGCACCAGGTCGTAGCGGGCCTGGGCTTCGCGCGAGTCGGTGACGGTGGAGGTGCCGACCTCGAAATTGCGTTTGGCGGCGGCGAGCTGCTCGGCCACGGCGGTCTTCTGGGCCTGCACGAAGGTCAGCGTGTCCTGCGCGGCCAGCACGTCGAAGTAGGCCTGGGCGGTGCGCACCATCAGGTCCTGTTCGGCCGCTTCCAGCTGGGCACGGGCAATCTCCACCGAGAGCTGGCCTTGCTCATCGTTGTAGCGGTTGACCGGGCGGTACAGCGGCTGGCTGGCCGAAAGGGTGACGTTTTGCGAGTTGCTGGTGCGGCCCGTGTCCGTCACGTCGTTGCGGCTGTTGGTCCAGTTGGCGCCAGCGCCCAGCCCCGCCTGCGGACGCAGGCCGGCCTTCGCCTGGTCGGCCTTGGCGAGACTGGCGTCGTACTGGGCGCGCGCCGACTGCAGCGTGGTGTCGTAGCCCCGTGCCGCCTCGTACAGCTCCACCAGGCTCTGGGCCTGGGCGCCCGCCGCACCCAGCGCGAGGGCGACCGCGAAGGACAGGCGGGTCAGGGCAGAACGGCGGGGGGCGAGAGACGGAGCGGTCATGGGGTTTCCTTGGGAACGGGGCGCCGGCGGGGTCAGTAGGTGGGAACCCCGGGATCGCGTTGCTGGGACCAGGCGTCGATGCCGCCGTGGACGTTGACGACGGCGGTGAAGCCGTTCTGGATCAGGAAGTGCGCCACCTGGGCGCTGCGTGCGCCGTGGTGGCACAGGCAGGCGATGGGGCGGTCGCGTTCGAGTTCGAGGTAGCGGGCGGGGACGCTGCGCATCGGCATGGCCACCAGCTCGAAGCCGTCGGGCCGCACCGAGGCGGTCTGCAGCTCCCAGGGCTCGCGCACGTCCAGCACCACCGGCAGTGCGCCGGGTTTCTGTGCGCTGGCGTGCTGCAGCCAGTCGTCGAGTTGGGCGGGGTGGATGGCTTGCATGGCGTCGCGGCTCAGAAAGAGAAGCGCGAGGGCTCGGCAAAGTTCCGCAAGCGGGGCGCGATCGTGTCCCAGGGCTGCTGGGTGCTGAAACCTGCGTCGTCCACGCGGGTGACGACGGTGGCACGCATCACCGGCTCGTGGCCGACGATGGCGATCAGACGGCCACCCTTGGTCAGCAAGGCCAGGAGACCGGCCGGCACTTCGGCGACCGAGCCGGCCACCAGGATGGCGTCCCAGGGGCCTTCGGCGGCGCAGGCGGCAAAGCCGTTGGCTGCGGCGTCGGCCACCCGCACCTCGGCGTTGGTGATGCCGGCCTGCTGCAGGTTCTTGCGCGCGGCGCTGGCGATGGCGTCGTCGATTTCCAGCGAGACCACGCGCTGGGCCAGGCTGGCCAGCAGCGCGGTGGTGTACCCGCTGCCGGTGCCGATCTCCAGCACCTTGTCGGTGGCTTTCAGTGCCAGGTCCTGCACCATGCGGGCCTGCACACGCGGGGCGAGCATGACCTGGTCGGCGCCGTGGCCCAGGGGCAGTTCCATGTCGACATAGGCCAGCGCCTTCTGCGCGCGCGAGACGAACTGGTCGCGCCTGACGCGGTCGAGCAGCTCCAGCACGGCCGGGTCCAGCACCTCCCAGGGGCGGACTTGCTGTTCGATCATATTGAAGCGGGCACGGTCGAGGCTCAGGGGCGTCGAAGAGGTCATTTTTGATACTCCGGTGGGTATGTTAGCCGATCTGTTCCGATTTTACCGAGCGGGGCTCATCGGGCCGCTGACGCCGCGGGCGCGAAGCCCAGCCGGCGCCGCACCCAGGTTGCCAGATCGTCCATGTAGCAGTAGACGACTGGCACCACGACCAGGGTCAGGATGGAAGAGGTGATGACACCGCCGATCACGGCCTGGCCCATGGGGGCGCGCTGCTCCGAGCCTTCGCTGAGCGCAAAGGCCAGCGGCACCATGCCGAACACCATGGCCAGGGTGGTCATCAGGATCGGGCGCAGCCGCACCTTGGCCGCCAGCAGCAGGGCGTTCTCGCGGTCCAGCGGCGGTTGGCCTTCAAAACCTTCCCTGGCCCGGATCGCGAAGTCGACCAGCAGGATGGCGTTCTTGGTCACCAGGCCCATCAGCAGCACGATGCCGATGACCGAGAACATGCTCATCGTCGAGCCGAACATCAGCAGCGCCAGCACCACGCCGATCAGGGTCAGCGGCAGCGAGGTCATCAGCGCCAGCGGCTGCAGAAAGCTCTGGAACTGGCTGGCCAGGATCATGTAGATGAAGATGATCGCCAGCGCCAGCGCCGAGACCGCATAGGCAAAGGATTCCTGCATGTTCTTGGTCGAGCCGCCGAACTCGTAGCGGTAACCCGGCGGGAAGCTCATCTGGTCGAGCACCTGGCGGATCTCGCCCGAGACCTCGCCGGCCGAACGGCCGTAGACGTTGGCGCTGATCGCGACCTCGCGGTTGAGGTTGCGGCGGTTGATCTGGTTCGGACCGGTGGACTCGACCACCTCGGCGATCTGGCCCAGCCGCACCACGCGCGCGCTGCCGTCGGCGTTGTTGCCGACCACGAAGGGCAGTTGTTCCAGGTCGTCGGCGCGGGCGCGCTGCTCCGGCGCCAGGCGCACGTTCACGTCGTAGCTCTCGCCGTCGGTGGCACGCCAGTTGCCCACCGTCTGCCCGGCCACGAAGGTGCGCAGGCTGCTGGCCACGGCTGCGCTGTTGAGGCCCGCGTCAGAGGCGATCTCGCGCCGCATCACGATGTCCACCGTGGGCTTGTTGGGCTTGATGCTGGCGTCCAGATCGACCAGGCCGACGATGGGCCGCACGCGCTCCGTCACCTGGGCGGTCAGCCGCTCCAGCTCGGCCAGGTCGTCGCCCTGCAGAGAGAACTCGATCTGCTTGTTGCCGCCCACCGGGTCGAGCAGGCCCGCGTGGGTGACGGTGATGCCGGGCACGGTGCGCAGCCGGTCGCGCAGCTTCGCGGCCATGGCGTCGGCGTTGAGGGTGCGCAGCTGACGGTCGACCAGCCTCACGTAGACGCTGGCGTACATGGTGCCCTGGGCGTTGCCGGTGTTGATGGTCGAGAGCGTGTACTTCACGTCGGGGAACTCGCGCAGGACGGCTTCCACCTGCTTCGTCTTGGCCTCGGTGGCCTGCAGCGAGGAGCCGACTGGCGTGTGGAAGGACAGCGAGGTTTCGGAGAAGTCGGCCTTGGGCACGAACTCGGTGCCCAGCAGCGGCAGCATGAAGATGCTTCCGACGAACACCGCGATCGCCAGCCCCATGGTGGACAGCTTGTGCGCCAGCGACCAGCGCAGCGCACCCTGGTAGATGTCGGCCAGCCGGTCCTGGATGTGGTCGAACCAGCCGGTGATGCGGCCGATGGTCCTGTCGTACAGCGTCACCGGCGCGCGGTGCTGGCCGTGCTTTTCGATCTCGGGGTCGTGCCAGACCGAGGACAGCATGGGGTCGAGCGTGAAACTCACGAACATCGAGATCAGCACGGCCGCGACCATGGTGATGCCGAACTCGTGGAAGAACTTGCCGATGATGCCGCCCATGAAGCCGATGGGCAGGAACACCGCGACGATGGACAGCGTGGTGGCCAGCACCGCCAGCCCGATTTCCGCCGTGCCATCCATGGCCGCATCGAACGGGCGCTTGCCCATCTGCACGTGGCGCACGATGTTCTCGCGCACCACGATGGCATCGTCGATCAGCAGGCCCACCGACAGCGTCAGCGCCATCAGCGTGATCATGTTGATGGTGAACCCGAGCAGGTTCATGAAGAAGAAGGTGCCGATCACCGAGATCGGCAGCGTCAGGCCGGTGATCACCGTCGAGCGCCACGAGTTCAGGAACAGGAACACGATCAGCACGGTGAGCAGCGCGCCCTCGATCAGCGTCTGGCGCACGTTCTCGACCGAGACGCGGATCGGCCGCGAGCCGTCGGCGATCGGCTCCAGCTTCACGCCCGGTGGCAGCTCGGCCTTGAGCGATTCGACGGCGACCTTCAGGCCATCGGTGACCGCGATGGTGTTCTCGTCCTGCGCCTTCTGCACCTGCAGCAGCAGGGTGCGCTGGCCGTTGTAGAGCGCCAGGCTCTCGACCTCCTGCGTGCCGTCGCTCACGCGCGCGACCTGCGACAGGTGCACGGGGCTGCCGCCGCGCCGCGCCACGATGATCTGGCCGAAGTCCTGCGGGTTCTTCAGGCGCGAGAGCACCTGCACCACGCGGTCGCGCTCGCTGGTTTTGAGCGTGCCCACCGGCAGGTCCTGGTTCTCGTTGCGCACCGCCGTAGTGACCTGGTCGGCGGTGACGCCCAGCGCCTCCATCGCGGCCGGGTCGAGGTGGATGTTGACGGCGCGCCGGGTGCCGCCCACCAGGGTGACCGAACCCACGCCGCGCACGTTCTCGAGGCGCTTCTTGAGCGTCTGCTCGGCCCAGGTGGTCAGCTCGACCGCGCTGAGCGCCTTTCCGTTGACTGCTTCAGGGAGCACCGCCACCGACCAGATCGCCCGGCTGGCGGGGTCGAAGCGCAGCACGCGCGGTTCCTTCACGTCGGTGCGGAAGCTCGGCTTGAGGATGGCGATCTTCTCGCGCACGTCGTCGGCGGCCTTGCGGCCGTCGATATGCAGCTGGAACTCGATGATGACGACGGACTGGCCTTCGTAGCTGCGCGAGGTGAGGGCGTTGACGCCGGCGATGGCGTTGACGGCTTCTTCAACCTTCTTCGTGACCTCGGATTCGACGATCTCGGGCGAGGCGCCGGGGTACTCGGTGGTGACCACGACCACCGGGAAGTCGATGTTGGGGAACTGGTCGACCTTCAGGCGCTGGAAGGCGAACAGCCCCAGCACCAGCAGGGCCAGCATGACCATGGTCGCGAAGACCGGGTTGCGCAGCGAAACGCGGGTGAACCACATGGTGCGGCGCTCAGTTGGTGGCGGCGGTGACCGGGGGCGTGGCGGCGGGCGCCGCGAGCTTCACCTCGGTGCCCTCTCGGATCAGGCCGGCCTGCACGCGCAGCAGCTGCGTGCCCGCGGGTGCGGCGGTCACGCCGTCGACCACCAGCATGGCCTCACCGCCGTGCTGCCCCTGTCGGCCCAGGGGGACCGGCACGTGGGCGATCTTGCCGCTCTGGATCACCTGGATGTAGGGCTGGGGCTTGTCGTTGCGCACCGCCGAGAGCGGCACGGCCAGCGCCTGGATCTGGCCGGTGACGATCTCGCCCTGTGCGAACAGGCCCTGGCGCATGCCGGCTGCGGCGGGCAGGCGCAGGTAGACCAGCACGCTGCGGCTGCCGGCCTGCACGCTGGGGTTGATGCGCGCCACTGTGGCGTCCACCGGTTTGTCCAGACCTTCAATCTTGAGCCGCGCCTTCTGGCCCACCGCCACGCTCGCAGCGTCGGCCGGGGCCAGCGCGGCTTCCAGCTCGAAGCCGCTGAGATCCACCACCTCCAGGATGCGGGCGTCCACGCCGACGCGCTCGCCGTTCTGCACCAGCCGCGCCGAGACCTGGCCCGACAGCGGCGCGCGCAGCGTGGTGTCGCCCAGCGCCTTGCGCGCGATGTCCAGCGCCGCCACGGCGGCCTGGTGGTTGGCCTCGGCGGCCGCGAGGTTGTTGGTCGAGGTCTCCAGCGCGGTGGCCGAGATGAAACCCTGCTGCACCAGCGACTGGTTGTTGTCCTGCGCGCGCCTGGCGATCGCCACCTGGGCCAGCGCCGATTTCGCCTGCTGCTCGGCCTGGCGCACGCGGGCCTGGGCCTCGGTGCTGTCGATGCGCGCGACCACTTCGCCCGCCTGGACGGCATCGCCCTCGCGCTTGGTGATGCCCTGCACCTCACCCGCCACGCGGGCCTTGATGGCGGCGGTCTGCAGCGCCCGCAGCGACCCCGAGACGCCGACCGACTGCGCCAGCTCCAGCGCTTCGACCGTGGCCACGTCCTGCGGCGGCAGTTCGTACACCGGCGCCTTCTGCGCGGCGACGGCGGCCGCCGTGGCGGCCTCGTTCTGCGCCTTGCGCTTGCCCAGGGCGCGGGTCACGCCCAGGGCGATGGCGATCACGAGCAGGGCGAGCAGCAGCCATTTGATCCAGCCGGAACGGGAAGCGGGTGCGTTCATGGGGGTTCTCGGAAGAGGTCTGGTGTTCAGGGGCGCACGCGCATGCCATCCAGCAGCAGGCCGACCTGCGTGCCGAGGAAGGCCTGCGGGTCCAGCCGGTCGGCGGGCGGACAGCAGGGCGCCATCGAGTGTTTCCACATCAGCAGGAAGATCATGGGTGCGATGAGGCTGTAGACCGCGCTGTCCAGGTCCATCGGCCGGAAGTCGCCGCGGTCGATGCCGCGCTGCAGCACCCGCTTGAGCAGGGCCCGGCCGGGGTCGATCACCTCGTGCTGGTAGAAGCTGGCGATTTCGGGGAAGGTGCCGGCCTCGCTCATCACCAGCTTGGTGATCCCCGAGGCGGCGGTCATGCCGATGCGTTCCCACCAGGCGTTCATGGTGTAGCGCAGCAGTTCGGCGCTGTCGCCCTGGAAGGCGTCCAGCTCGTCGTTCCACTCGCCGAAGCGGCCGGCGATGGTTTCGCGCACCACGGCCTTGAAGAGTTCTTCCTTGCTGGGAAAGTAGAGGAAGAGGGTGCCTTTGGAGACGCCCGCGCGCGCGGCGACCTCCTCGACGCGGGTGGCGGCGAAGCCTTTTTCAACGAACAGGGCGAGCGCGGCGTCCAGCAGTTCGCCCGGGCGGGCTTCCTTGCGGCGTTCGCGTTTGGTGGGGGAGAGTGCGGAATTCATCTTCTAATGACTGACTGGTCAGTAGTTTAGTTCCGCACCCCCGCAGCGTCAATCTGGGCCAGCAGCGTGCGCAGGTGGGCCGTCACATCGGTCGGCCAGTCCGCCGCCAGCGCCTCCACCCGCGCCAGATCGCCCGCGAACAGCGCGCGGCTGACCTCTTCGTACTGCGGCAGGTCGCCGCACACGATGGACATGAAGCGGTAGGCCGCCTCGGTGGCGCGCCGCTGGGCCTGTGCCGAGCCGCCTTCGCGCATGGCCGACTGCACCAGCTTGCGCAGCGCGACCGAGGCGCCGCCGGGCTGGCGCGAGAGCCAGTCCCAGTGGCGCGGCAGTAGGGTCACTTCGCGGGCGGTCACGCCCAGCTTGGGTCGGCCGGGGCCGCGCGGCGCGTCGCTGCCGGGTGCTTCGTCCGGGGCGTCGGATGCCGGGGTGGGCGGCAGCTGCGCCAGCAGCTGGGCGGCGGGTGTTTGCCAGTCCAGTTCGATGCGTTCGCTGGAGACGGCGTCGAGCACGAGCGGCAGCGCCTCGGGCTGTGCCGCCAGGTGCAGCTGCACGGCGGCGATCACGCCGGCCGGCTCGCCGCGGGCGAGCCGGCGGTGGTGTTCAAAAGCGATCCAGTGTGGAGAAAGCAATGGCATGTGAGCGGCGTCCGAATATTACCCGGGTAAAAGTATAGCTCATTTTTACCCGGGTAATAAAACGACCGCCGCCGTCAGGAGGCCGCCGCGCTCAGGGCCAGCGCCCGCTCCACGATGCTGGCAGCGTCGACCGCGAAGAAGCGCCGCAGCGCGGCGCGCGTGTCGCTGCGGCCGAAACCATCGGTGCCCAGGGTGGCGCAGGCGCGTCTGGCGGGCAGGTAGGCGCGCACGCTGTCGGGCACGGCGCGCACGTAGTCGGAGGCGGCCACGATGGGCCCGCGGGTCTGGCCCAGCAGGCGCGCGATGTAGGGCTCGGCTGCGCCTGCGGCGGCGCCTTCGCGCGCCAGTTCGCTCCAGCTGGTGACGCTGACCACGTCGACGCCCAGACCCTGTGCGGCCAGTTGCTGCGCGGCTTGCCGCACCTCGCCCAGGATGGCGCCCGAGCCCATCAGCGTGACGCCGGGGCCGCTGGCCGGGCCCAGGCGCTCGAACAGGTAGGCCCCGGCGATCACGCCGGCCGCCGCGCCCTCGGGCAGGTCGGGCTGGGCGTAGTTCTCGTTCATCAGCGTGACGTAATAGAAGACGTCCTGCTGCCGCTCCAGCATCTCGCGCATGCCGTGGTCGAGGATGACCGCCAGTTCGCCCGCGTAGGCCGGGTCGTAGGCCCTGCAGTTGGGGATGGTGGCGGCCACCAGGTGGCTGCTGCCGTCCTGGTGCTGCAGGCCTTCGCCGCCCAGCGTGGTGCGGCCCGAGGTCGCGCCCAGCAGGAAGCCGCGGGCGCGCTGGTCGGCGGCGGCCCAGATGGCGTCGCCGACGCGCTGGAAGCCGAACATCGAGTAGTAGATATAGAAGGGCAGCATGGCCAGGCCGTGCACGCTGTAGCTGGTGGCCGCCGCCGTCCAGCTGGCGATGGCGCCGGCCTCGCTGATGCCTTCTTCCAGGATCTGCCCGTCCTTGGCCTCGCGGTAGCTCAGCACCGAGCCGATGTCTTCCGGCGCGTAGCGCTGGCCCACGCTGCTGTAGATGCCGACCTGCTTGAACAGGTTGGCCATGCCGAAGGTGCGCGCCTCGTCGGCGACGATGGGCACGATGCGAGGGCCGAGCGCGGCGTCCTTGAGCAGGTTGCCCAGCATGCGCACAAAGGCCATGGTGGTGCTCATCTCCTTGCCGCCGGCGGCGAGGGCGAACTGGCCGTAGCCCGCCAGCGGCGGCACGGCCACCGGCTCGCAGGCGGTGTCGCGGCGCGGCAGGGGGCCGCCCAGGGCGGCGCGGCGCGCGTGCAGGTACTGCATCTCGGGGCTGTCGGCCGCGGGTTTGTAGAAGCTGAGGCTTGTGGCCTGCTCATCCGTCAGCGGCAGGTTGAAGCGGTTGCGGAACTCGATGAGGTCGGCGTCGTCCAGTTTTTTCTGGCTGTGCGTCGTCATCTTGCCCTGCCCCGCTTGTCCCATGCCATAGCCCTTTTTGGTGTGGGCCAGGATCACCGTCGGTTGCCCCTTGTGGGCGGCAGCGGCGGCGTAGGCGGCGTGAATCTTGACGAGATCGTGTCCGCCCCGTTTGAGGCGGTCGATCTGCTCGTCGGTCATGCCCTGGGCCAGGGCGGCCAGCTCGGGGTTCTGACCGAAGAAGTGTTCTCGGTTGAAGCGGCCGTTCTTGGCCGCGAAGGTCTGCATCTGGCCGTCCACCGTGCCCTGGAGCGCGCGCACCAGGGCGCCGCTGCGGTCGCGGGCGAACAGGCCATCCCAGTCGCTGCCCCAGACCAGCTTGATCACGTTCCAGCCGGCGCCGGCGAACAGGCGTTCGAGCTCGTCGATGATGCGACCGTTGCCGCGCACCGGGCCGTCCAGCCGCTGCAGGTTGCAGTTGACCACCCAGACCAGGTTGTCCAGCCGCTCGCGCGCGGCCAGGGTGAGCGCGCTCATGCTCTCGGGCTCGTCCATCTCGCCGTCGCCGAACACGCCCCAGACCTTGCGGCCGGCGCAGTCGAGCAGGTTCCGGTCGCTCAGGTAGTGCATGAAGCGCGCGTGGTAGATCGAGCTGATCGGCCCCAGGCCCATGGAGCCGGTGGGGAACTGCCAGAAGTCCGGCATCAGCCAGGGGTGCGGGTAGCTGGAGAGGCCGCGCGCGCCGTGTTCGGGCGCCACGATTTCCTGCCGGTAGTGCGCCAGGTCGGCCTCGCTCAGGCGGCCTTCGAGGAACGCGCGGGCGTAGACGCCGGGCGCGCTGTGGGGCTGGAAGAACACCAGGTCGCCGCCATGGCCGTGGCTCCGCGCGTGGAAGAAGTGGTTGAAGCCGGCCTCGAACAGGTCGGCCGCGCTGGCGTAGCTGGCGATGTGGCCGCCCAGTTCGCCATAGGCCTTGTTGGCGCGCACCACCATGGCCAGGGCGTTCCAGCGCATCAGCGAGGCCAGGCGTTCCTCGATGGCCAGGTCGCCCGGGAACGGCGGCTGGTCGTCGACCGCGATGGTGTTCACATATGGCGTGTTGCGCTCGGGCTGCCAGCCCACGTGGTGTTCGTGCGCCAGGCGGGCCAGCTCGTCCAGCACGGCGCGGGCGCGCGCCGGCCCCTGGGTGTCAATGAGCGAGCGCAGGGCGTCGCGCCATTCCTGCGTTTCGGCCGGGTCGAGGTCGGGGCTGCTGTTCAAGGGAAATTCTCCGGGTGAGCGCAGCACTGTAGGCAGGGCGCACGCGCATTTGTTGCCGGACTTGCTGAACAATGGGCGCCTCTGCAGCACGATGCACCGCCAAACCAATGAAAAGCAGCACAAACCACCTCGACGCCACCGACCGCCGGATTCTGGAAGAGCTCCAGCGGGACGCCAGCCTGTCCAACGTCGAGCTCGCGCGTCGCGTGCACCTCTCGCCCTCGCCCTGCCTGGCGCGGGTGCGCGCCATGGAGGCCAGCGGGCTGATCCGCCAGTACGTGGCCCTGCTGGACGCCGGCCAGCTCGGGCTGCACCTGAACGTGTTCGTCTCCATCAGCCTCAAGCAGCAGAGCCGCAAGGCGCTGCAGGCCTTCGAGGAGCGCATCACGCTGCGCGAGGAGGTGATGGAGTGCTACCTGATGTCCGGCGACGCCGACTACCTGCTGCGCGTGGCCGTGCCGGACATGCCGGCGCTGGAGCGCTTCATCCTCGAACAGCTCTCGCCCATCGCCCAGGTCGAGAAGATCCGCTCGTCGTTCGCGCTCAAGCAGGTGCGCTACAAGACGGCGCTGCCGCTGGCGCCGACCTGATGCCTGTGCGGCACCGCCCTCAGCCCAGCCGGATGCCCACGCGCGTGATGCGGCCGCCCTCCAGCGCGCGCACGCTCAGCTCCGCCGCGCCCAGCATGGCGCTGTCGCCTTCGACGGCCGGGCGCCGCAGCTCCTCGCGCATCCAGGTGGCCACGTCGGTCGGCGCATCGGGCGGCACGGGCAGGCCATAGAAGGCGCACAGCGTGTCCATCGGCGTCGCGCCGTCGATCACGAAATCGCCGAACACCAGCCGGTTGGCCTGCAGGTCGTCCGGTTCGGGCAGCGCCAGGCCCAGTCGCCGCGCGCTCCAGGCGATGGTCGAACCCTGCAGCAGCAGCGAGGTGAGCACGACGACGAAGGCGACATTGAAGAAGGTCTGCGCGCCGGGCACACCGGCCATCAACGGGAACATGGCCAGCACGATGGGCACCGCACCGCGCAGACCCACCCATGAGATGAACACGATCTCGCGCGGCGGAAAGCGCAGCGGCACCAGGCACAGCGCCACCGCCAGCGGTCGGGCCACCAGCATCAGCACCAGCGACACCCCCAGCCCGGGCAGCAGGGTGGGCAGCAGCTGCGACGGCGTGGCCAGCAGGCCCAGCAGCAGGAACATGCCCGCCTGCGACAGCCAGGCGTAGCCGTCCATGGCCGAGAGCGTGGACCGCACCTGCCGCCGCGCCCGGTTGCCCGCGATCACGCCCATGGCGTACACCGCCAGAAAGCCCGAGCCGCCCAGCCAAGTGGTGGCCGCGAACACCGTCAGCCCGCCCGAGACCAGCAGCAGCGCGCGGATGCCGCCGCCACCGTCCTCGCCGCGCCCCAGCCGCTTGAGCAGTTCGGCCATCGCGAAGCCGGCGCCCAGCCCCAGTGCCCCGCCCCAGCCGAACTGCAGGGCCAGCGAGCGCAGCACCTCCAGCGCCGACAGCCCGGCGCCAGACCCTGCGGTGGACGCCGCCAGCACCACGCCGATGAGCGCCAGCGTCAGGTACACCGCCATCGGGTCGTTCATGCCCGACTCGATCTCCAGCGTCGCAGCCACACGCTCGTTCAGCCGCACGCCCGAGGACTTGAGCAGCGCGAACACCGCGGCCGCGTCGGTCGAACCGACGATGGCGCCCACCAGCAGTGCCATCGGCCAGGACAGGTCCAGCAGCCAGCGCGCCGCCGCGCCGGTGATGCCCGCACTGAGCACCACGCCCAGCGTGGCCAGCAGCAGCGAGGGCTTCAGGCCGGTGCGGAAGGTGTCGAAGTCGGTGCGCAACCCGCCGTCGAGCAGGATCACCGCCAGCGCGATGTTGCCGACCCAGAAGCTCAGCCGGAAGTCGTTGAACACCAGCCCGCCGGGCCCGTCCTGGCCGGCCAGGATGCCCGCCAGCAGGAACACCAGCAGGAAGGAAAACCCCACCCGCGTCGAGACCACGCCCGCGAGCACGCTGACGAACACCAGCGCGGCGGCGACGAGCAGGGGCAGGGCGAGAAAGTCCAGCGACAGGGCCATGGCCGCAAGCTAACAGAATGTGTGCCAGCGGTGGGGCTGAGGACTACATTACGTCTGGCTGCATGGTCAACCCGTGGCAGGTCGCCCACGCCTGCAGCCGGGAGTCCGCACCATGACCGCCACGCTGCAAGCGCTTCTCGGATTCATCGCCTGGACCCTGTGCCTGCTGGTCCTCATGGAAGCCATCCGGTCCTGGCTCGTCCTCTCGGGCGCCGTGCCCGCCAATGGCTTCACCCCCGACAACGCCAACCTCTCGCCCTTCATGCAGCGGCTGGCCCGGGCGCACGCGAACTGCCTGGAGGGGTTGCCCCTCTTTGGCGGGCTCATGCTGGTCGCCGTGGTGGCCGGGCGCGCGACCGTCACCGACCCGCTGGCCTGGGTGCTGCTCGGTGCGCGCATCGTGCAGTCTCTGATCCATCTGGTCTCGACTTCGCCCGCCGCCGTTACTGCGCGGTTCACCGCGTTCGCGGTGCAGGTGGCGATCGCCGTCTGGTGGGTGCTTGGGCTGTCGGGGGTCTGAAGCCGCAGAAAGGAGAACGCCATGAATGCCCATCCTCCGCTCACGATCCGGGACCTGCGTGTGCGCGCCGCGCATGTGCCGCTGCGCATCCCGCTGCAGACCAGCAGCGGCACCATTCACATCGCGCCGCTGGCCCTCATCGACCTGCTCACCGACGAGGGCGTCACCGGCTCCACCTACCTGTTCTGCTACACGCCGCTGGTGCTCAAGCCGGTGGTGCAACTGCTCAACGAGTTGCTGCCCGTGGTCAAGGGTGATGCGGTGGCGCCGCTGGAACTCGACCGCAAGCTGCGCGCCCGGTTCCGGCTGCTCGGGGTCAAGGGCGTGGTGGGCATGGCGCTGGCGGGCATCGACATGGCCGCCTGGGACGCGCTCTCCAAGGCGCAGGGCCTGCCCCTGGCACGGGCGCTGGGCGGTGAGCTGCGGCGCATCCCGGCCTACAACAGCTGCGGCCTGGGCATGATCGGTGCCGAGCGCGCCGCGGCCGAGGCCCAGCAGCTTGCGGCGCCCGGCTTTCCCGCCATCAAGGTGCGCCTGGGCTATGCCGACCCGGCCACCGACCTCGCGGTGGTGCGCGCCGTGAGGCGCGCCATTGGGGACGGCGTGCACCTGATGTCGGACTACAACCAGGCGCTGTCCGTGGCCGACGCGTCCGCGCGCATCCAGGCGCTCGACGGCGAAGGGCTGTACTGGGTGGAAGAGCCGACCTCGGCCGACGACCATGCCGGCCACGCCCAGATCCGCTCGCGGACACGTTCGCGCATCCAGATGGGCGAGAACTGGTGGGGCCCGCACGAGATGGCGGTCTGCGTGGCCGCCGGCGCCTCGGACTTTGGTATGCCCGACGCCATGAAGATCGGTGGCGTGACCGGCTGGCTGCGCGCCGCCGCCATCGGCGAGACCGCTGGCCTGCCGCTGTCCAGCCACCTGTTTCCGGAGATCAGTAGCCACCTGCTGGCCGTCACGCCCACCGCGCACTGGCTGGAATATGTCGACTGGGCCGACCCGGTGCTGCAGGAGCCGCTGCGGGTGGAGGCCGGCCACGTCACCCCGCCCGATGTGCCCGGCAGCGGCATCCGCTGGAACGAGGACGGCATCAAGCGCTGCCTCGTGCCATGAACCCGGTGCACTACGCCGGCAGGTCTTCGTGCAGGCAGAGGTAGTTGCCTTCGGTGTCCTTGAACCAGGCGGCCTTCTCGGCCCCGAGCACGCAGACGTGGTTCACCGTCTTCAGCCCGGGAAAGTCGTAGTCCTCGAACACCACGCCCGCGCGCTTCAACTGCGCGATGCTGGCGGCGATGTCGCTGACCTGGAAGCTGACGGCGGTATGGTCGGCCTTGGTGCCGTCGGGTTTGGGGAACAGGGCCAGCGTGGTGCCACCGACCGAATAGACGAACTTGCCGTCGGGTTTGAACCCGCCCGGTGTCAGGCCGAGACAGCCTTCGTAGAACGCCCGCGCGCGGTCGATGTCTTTCACGGGCAGCATGGTGGTGACAGAAGCAGTGGACAACATGGCTGGTCCTTTCGCTCGATCCGGCCGCGTTCGCGGCGCCTGGCGCCCGCCAGGCCACACCGGGCCGGCGCACCAGCATAGGCCTGAGGCGACCCCGGCGCCAGTGGCCCCCACCGGGTGGTGTGGGCATGGCTGGAACTACCATGCTCATCCATGACCCAGGACAAGCTCGACCTCCTCATCGACCTGCACCAGCCCAACCCCCGCCAGGGGCCGGGCGGCGACGCACAGACCGAACTGGCGCTGCGCCTGACCGGGCTTGACCCGGCGGCGCCGCTGACCGTGGCCGACATCGGCTGCGGCACCGGCGCCGCCACGCTCGCGCTGGCCCGGCTGCTGCCGCAGGCGCAGATCACCGCGGTGGACTTTCTGCCACCGTTCCTGACGACGCTGCAGCAGCGCAACAAAGCTGCCGGGGTGGCCGATCAAGTCACACCACTGGCGGCGTCCATGAGCGAACTGCCGTTTGCCGACGCGCAGTTCGACCTGCTCTGGTCCGAGGGCGCGATCTACAACATGGGCTTCGAGAACGGCGTGAAAAACTGGCGGCGCTTTCTCAAGCCCGGTGGTGTGCTCGTCGCCTCCGAACTCACCTGGACCACGAATACCCGCCCGGTCGAACTGCAGGCCTTCTGGGACGCCGCCTACTCCGAAGTCGCCACCGCAGCGGACAAGATCCGCGTGCTGGAGCGGCACGGCTATTCGCCACTGGGCTATTTCGTGCTGCCCGAGACCTGCTGGCGCGACGCCTACTACCGCCCGCTGCAGGCGGGCTTCAATGACTTCCTTTGCCGCCACGGAAACAGCGAGGCCGCACGGGCGCTGGTGGCGGAACACGAGCAGGAGATTGCGCTGTACGAAGCAAACTCGATGTACTTCGGCTATGGCGTGTACGTCGCCAGGCGGATCACATTTCCGCAGACATCCCACCTGTTCCCATGACGCTGCCCTTCGAATACCAGAACCCCACGCTCCAGTTCGAGCGCTTCATGGTCGACGCCCGCGACTGTGCCGGGTTGCCCACCACCAACATGGCCTGGAACATGGTGGTGGGTGTGCTGCACGCGTTCCGCCGGCGACTGACCGTGCCGCAGGCCCTCGCTTTTGCGGCCGTGCTGCCGCCTGTGATCCGGGCGATCTTCATCGAAGACTGGCCCTTTGACCAGGCGCCGGTGCCCTTTGGTGGGCCGGACGAGTGGCTGGCAGACGTGCGCGCCGTGCGCACGGAGCACAACTTCTCGCCCGCCGACTCGGTGGTGTCCGTGGCAACGGCATTGCGGCGGCATGTGGATGTGGTGGCATTTGAGAGGGTGCTGGCGCAGCTGCCACCTGAGGCTCGCCGGTACTGGCAGGCGAGACCTGCCCCATGACACCCACCCGGCTTCAACTCCAGCGCTGGCAGTCGCTCACCGGAGATCAGCGCGAGCGCGTGCTGGCCCTGCACATCTCGCCCGAGCAGATCGAGTTCGCCGGCACCACCGCGCAGGCCGTTTCGGTGTGCGAAGGCGCCTCGCCGGACGAGGTGGCCGGCCTGGCCATTCTGGAATCGGAAACGCCCATCGGCTTTGTGCTTCTCAGCCGGGGTGCCCGGTTGCCGGACTGGGCGCCCGCAGGGGCTGCCGCGCTCAGGGCCATGCGCATCGACAGCCGGGAACAGGGGAAAGGCCACGGACGCGCTTCGCTGGCACTGGTGGCTGCATGGGTGTCGGAACACTGGGTGTCCTGCAGCAAGCTCGCACTGTGCGTGGACGACCAGAACCTGGCAGCCCGGCGCGCCTACGACGTGGCGGGGTTCACCGAGTACGCGGAACCCAGGGCAGGGCGCATCGGGCTGGTGCGGTACTTGTTGAGGTCTTTGGTCGGGCAGCGGCTTACCGTGCACGATTCAGGCGGAATGGGCGCGACGGGCCGCACCTCCCAGCGTTCTTCTTTGTAGTGGAGTCCTCATGACTGTCGACCTGAGAGTCTTTCAACGACTGCTTCCATTGCTGTTCGCAATGTGCGCGACCCATGCAGCATCGGCGTCTGAGAGTTTGCGCACCGATGGCATCTATCGCAGTGAAGTGCAAACCAATGCGGATGGTGTGGACTACATCAGCCTGTTGCGATTCGCCGCAGACGGGCGCGTGTTTCTATCGCACGTTTCAATGCCAGCCAGGCAGGAGCGTGTGTGTGAGTGGTTCAAGCCTGAACTGGAGGCACCTCACTGGTCCAAGGGCGCGAGCTATCGGCTGGAAGCCCAACGGCTTAGCTTCAGAACAGACTCTCCAAACGCCGCAACCTTGTTCGACGGACTGGTGGACTCCGGCGTGCTGATGATGCAGTTGAGGGTGCCGACGAAGCAGGATCTGACCTATTCGTTGACATTCAGGTTTGCTTCCTGTCCGTGACAACAAGAAGGGCTGCCTCTGGCAGCCCTTTCTACTTTCTATTGAGCGACAACCCAGTCAGTTCGCAAACGCCGCAATCCCGGTGATCGCACGGCCCAGGATCAGCGCATGCACATCGTGCGTGCCTTCGTAGGTGTTCACCACCTCCAGGTTCACCAGATGGCGCGCCACGCCGTATTCGTCGCTGATGCCGTTGCCGCCCATCATGTCGCGCGCCATGCGGGCAATGTCCAGCGCCTTGCCGCAGCTGTTGCGCTTGAGGATGCTGGTGATCTCCACCGCGGCGGTGCCTTCGTCCTTCATGCGGCCCAGGCGCAGGCAGCCCTGCAGGCCCAGGCTGATCTCGGTCAGCATGTCGGCCAGCTTCTTCTGGATCAGCTGGTTGGCGGCCAGCGGGCGGCCGAACTGCTGGCGGTCCAGCACGTACTGGCGGGCGCGGAAGTAGCAGTCTTCGGCGGCGCCCAGCGCGCCCCAGGCGATGCCGTAGCGGGCGCTGTTCAGGCAGGTGAACGGGCCCTTGAGGCCACGCACCTCGGGGAAGGCGTTTTCTTCCGGCACGAACACCTCGTCCATGACGATTTCACCGGTGATGGAAGCGCGCAGACCGACCTTGCCATGCACGGCCGGGGCGGACAGGCCCTTCCAGCCCTTTTCCAGAATGAAGCCGCGGATCTGGCCGCCATCGTCCTTGGCCCAGACCACGAACACGTCGGCGATCGGGCTGTTGGTGATCCACATCTTGGCGCCGGACAGGCTGTAGCCGCCGTCGACCTTGCGGGCGCGGGTGATCATGCTGCCGGGGTCGCTGCCATGGTTGGGTTCGGTCAGGCCGAAGCAGCCGATCCATTCACCGGTGGCCAGCTTGGGCAGGTACTTCTGCTTCTGTGCCTCGCTGCCGAATTCGTTGATCGGCACCATCACCAGCGAACTCTGCACGCTCATCATGGAGCGGTAGCCGGAGTCCACACGCTCCACTTCGCGCGCCACCAGGCCGTAGCAGACATAGTTCAGGCCGGCGCCGCCGTACTGCTCGGGGATCGTCGGGCCCAGCAGGCCCAGCTCGCCCATCTCGCGGAAGATGGACGCGTCGGTGGTCTCGTTGCGGAAGGCCAGCTGCACGCGCGGCAGCAGCTTTTCCTGGCAGTAGGCGCGGGCGGCGTCCTGCACCTGGCGCTCGTCGTCGGTGAGCTGGGCGCTGAGGTGGAAGGGGTCTTCCCAGCTGAAGGTGTTCTTGCTCGTGGCCATGGTGCGGGTCTCCGTTGGAAAGGGTGGAAGGTGTTGGTTGGGTGAGATTGTCGGGCGACCATGAATAGCTGTCTAATATTGATTGCCGATTGATCAATACGTCAAGCAGATTCATGGAGTTCCGCCACCTGCGCTGTTTCACCGTGCTCGCCGAGGAATTGCACTTCGGCCGCGCGGCCCAGCGCCTGGCCATGACCCAGCCGCCGCTGTCCATGGCCATCCAGCAGCTCGAAGCCGATGTGGGCGCGCGCCTGTTCGAGCGCAACAGCCGCGGCGTGGCGCTCACCGCCGCCGGCCTGGCGTTTCTGCCGCGCGCGCAGGCGCTGCTGGAGCAGGCGGCGCTGGCCGCGCGCGAGGCGCGCGATGTGGGGCAGGGGCTGGCGGGGCAGCTGCAGATCGGCTTTGCCGGCACGGTGCTGTACCGCGGCCTGCCGCAGGTGCTGCGCGCGTTCGCCGCCGCGCACCCCAAGCTGCGGCTGGCGCTTCGCGAACTCAGCAGCAGCGAGCAGCTGGTGGAACTGGTGCACGACCGGCTGGACCTGGGTTTCGTCCACACCACGCGCGTGCCGGCCGGCTTCTCGCAGATCCTGGTGTCCAGCCAGCCTTTCATGGCCTGTCTGCCTGTCAGCCATCCGATGGCGAAGAAGCGCAAGCTGCCGCTGCAAGCGTTGAAAGACGAGTCCTTCGCCATCGTCATGCGCGCCGTCTCGCCCGACTACCACGACCGCATCCTCGCCGCCTGTGCCGACGCTGGGTTCGAGCCCGCGCTGGGCTTCGAGCTGCGGCACTGGCTGAGCGTGGTGTCGGTCATCGCGCAGGGTCTGGGCGTGGGGCTGGTGCCCGCGGCGCTGCAGCAGGCCGGGCTGCCGGGCGTGATGTTCCTGCCGCTGGAGCAGCCGCTGGCGCCCTACGACACGCACTGCCTCTGGCGCACCGGGCGCGACCAGTCGGCGCTGGGCGCGTTCCTGGCGGCGGTCCAGCGCGCGGCCGCACCCGCGTGAGGGTGTAAGACCCGCCGCCAGCGCGCGACCAAGGCGGGTGCGACACTCGTCGTCGCTGCAACGAACCTACGGAAAGGACACATCGATGGAAACGCTGGTACTGGGCGGTGGCTGCTTCTGGTGCACCGAGAGCGTCTACAAGGAAGTGCGCGGCGTGACCGACGTCGAGTCGGGCTACAGCAACGGCCAGGCACCGCGGCCCAGCTACGAAGACGTGTGCACCGGCCTGACCGGCTGCAACGAGGTGGTCAGACTCGAATACGACCCCGAGCAGGTGAGCACGCGCGAGCTGCTGGAGATCTTCTTCGTGGTGCACGACCCGACCACCCTGAACCGCCAGGGCAACGACGTGGGCACGCAGTACCGCAGCGGCATCTACTTCACCACCGAGGAACAGCGCGCCACCGCGCAGGCGCTGATCGACGAGCTGAAGGCCGACAACGCCTTCGGCCGCCCCATCGTCACCGAGGTGCTGCCACTGGCGAACTACTGGCCCGCCGAGGACTATCACCAGGACTTCTTCGAGCGCAACCCGCACCAGGGTTACTGCATGGCGGTGGCGGCGCCCAAGGTGGCGAAGTTCCGCAAGACGTTTGCACGCCTTGCCCGTTGAGGCTCAGCCGCGGGCCAGCTTCGTCTGAAGTCGGGGCCAGAGCACGATCACGGCCAGCCCGCTGAGCACCAGGGCGCCCGCACCCAGCTTCCAGCCCGGCAGGGGCTCGCCCAGCGACAGCGCCGAGGCGCCCATGCCGAACACGGGCACCAGCAGGGCCAGGGGCGTGACGGTGGCGGCGGGGTGCCGGGCGAGCAGCCAGTTCCAGACGCCGTAGCCGAACAGGGTGTTGCCCAGCGCCTGCCACAGCACGCTGCCCCACACCACCGCGTCGGCGCCTTGCAGGGCCGCAGTGATGGCTGGCACCCCTTCGGTCAGCACGGAGATGACCAGCAGCGGCGGCACCGCGAACGCGCTGCTCCAGACCATGAAGTGCAGCATGTTGACCGGCCCGAGCGACTTCACGACCAGGTTGGCGCAGGCCCAGAAGAAGGCCGCACCGATCACCAGCATCAGACCCAACAGGGTGACGGTGGCGTCCAGATGCGCGGCGATGACAGCCAGCCCCGCCAGCGCCAGCAGCAGGCCCATGACCTGGAAACCGCGCACCCGCTCGCGCATCAGCACCAGGGACATCCCGATGGTGAAGAACACCTGGATCTGGACGACCAGCGAGGCCAGCCCGGGCGAGATGCGGCCCTGGATGGCGAGGAACAGCAGGCCGAACTGGCCCACGCCCAGCAGCACACCGAACGCGGCCAGCTTGCGCCACGGCGCGGTGGGGCGCGGAATGAACAGCAGCCAGGGCAGGGCCGACAAGGCAAAACGCAGCGTGGCGAACAGGAAGGGCGGCAGCCCGTCCAGTCCCCAGCGGATGACGACGAAATTCGTGCCCCATACAAAGACGACTGCGAGGGCGAGCAGAAGGTGGGAGGGGGGCAATCGGAGCTCCGCGGACGGTGGGGAGGGCAGTGTATCTGGCAGCTCCGGTGTCCCGAGTTCTGGAGCGCGCCGCCGTCCGCGCCTGAGGCGGGCTGGCGATCAGTGCCCGAGCACGGCCCGGGTCATGGTCTGGGTGTTGGCGCGCATCAGGGCCACATAGGTGCTGGCCGGGCCGCTGGCGTCCGACAGCGAGTCGGAGAACAGCGCGCCGGCCGGCTTGACGCCCGTCTCGCGGCCGATCTGCTCGATCAGTCGCGGGTCGGAGATGCTCTCGACGAACAGCGCTTTGATGCGCTCCTGTTTGATTTGGCGCACCAGCTGTGCCACCCCCTTGGCCGAGGCTTCGCTGTTCGTGCTCACGCCCTGCGGCGCCAGGAACTGCACGCCGTAGGACTGGGCGTAGTAGCCGAAGGCGTCGTGCGAGGTGATGAGCTTGCGCTGCGCGGCCGGAATCGCGGCCCAGGCGGCCCTGATCTCGGTGTCCAGCGCCTGGAGCTGGCCGGTGTAGGCGGCGGCGTTCTTCCTGTAGGTGTCGCAGCCGGCGGCGTCGGCCGCGCACAGGCCTTTGGCGATGTGGGCCACGTAGGTGATCACGTTGGACACCGATTGCCAGGCGTGCGGGTCGGCCTCGCCGTGGTCGTGGTGACCGTGTTTTTCTGCCTTGTGGTCGTGCTCGTCCTCTTCGGTCTGGATGGGTTGTATGCCCTGGCTCACCACCACCGGCCGGCCCTTGTAGCCAGCGGTCTTCAGCAGGCGCTGCATCCAGCCCTCGAAGCCCAGCCCGTTGGCGAACACCACCTGCGCCTGTGCCACCTGTTTCGCGTGCGAGGGTGAGGGCTGGAACACGTGGGCGTCGGCACCCGGGCCGACCAGCACGTCCACCTGCACGCGCTCGCCGCCGACCTGGCGCACCAGGTCGCCCAGGATGCTGAAGCTGGCCACCGCCTTGACCGGTGTGGCGGTGGTCTGGGCGTGGCCGGGCAGGCCGAAGCTCAGGGCGCCGACGGTGGCGGCAGCAGCGAGGAGGTGGTGGCGACGGCGCAGGTTCATGGCGGTAGTCCTTGAATGGGTGAGACAGGGGAAGGGGTCAGGCGCGCAGGTGGCGCGGATGGGGACGGCGCTGGCGCAGCAGGCCGCGCGGCGCAAAGGCCATGGACAGCAGGTAGACCGCGCCCAGTCCGAGCACGATGACCGGGCTGGTGGGCCAGTCGGCGTGGTAGGACAGCAGCAGGCCGGCGACGGATGTGAACAGCGCGATGCCGGTGGCCACGGCCACCAGCGGGCCGACGCGCCGCACCCAGAAGCGCGCGCTGGCGGCCGGCAGCACCATGATGCCCACGGCCATCAGCGTGCCCAACGCATGGAAGCCGGCCACCAGGTTGATCACCAGCAGGGCCAGGAAGCCGACATGCGCGACGCTGCCCAGCCCGCTGACCTGGCGCAGAAAGCCCGGGTCCAGGCAGTCCAGGATCAGCGGCCGGCGGATCAGCAGCAGCGTTGCCAGCGTCACGCCGGTGATGGCCCACAGCAGCGCCAGCGCCGCGCCGTCCAGTGCCAGCACGCTGCCGAAGAGCACGTGCAGCAGGTCCACGTTGTTGCCGCGCACCGAGACGATGAGCACGCCCAGCGAAAGCGAGATCAGGTAGAAGGCGGCCAGGCTGGTGTCTTCGCGGATCAGCGTGTGGCGCGCCACCAGGCCGGAGCCGATGGCCACCGCCAGGCCGGCGACGATGCCGCCCACGGTCATCGCCGTCAGCGACAGGCCGAACAGCAGGTAGCCGATGGCCGCGCCCGGCAGGATGGCATGGGCCATGGCGTCGCCGGTCAGGCTCATGCGCCGCAGCATCAGGAACACGCCCACCGGCGCCGCCGACAGCGCCAGCGCGATGCAGCCCAGCAGGGCCTGGCGCATGAAGGCGAACTCGACGAAGGGGCCGAAGACGAGGAGGTCGTCGCTCATGGTGTGGCCTCCAGCGCCGGCCTGTGGGCGTGGCGGTTCACTGCCTGTGAGTCGGCGTCGCGCGAGCCGGTCTCGCATTCATCGGCCCGATCGTCGAAGGGTTCGCGCAGCAACTGCGCACGCGCCCAGTTCGCGTCGGTCAGCACCTCGGCGGTGGCGCCCCAGGCCACCGGCTCGCGCGCCAGCAGCAGGGTCCGCGGAAAGTGTGCGCGCACCTGGGCGGTGTCGTGCAGCACGGCGATCACCGTGCGGCCCTGGCGCTGCCATTGGTGCAACAGGGCCAGCAGGTCGGCGGTGGTGCGCTGGTCCACCGCGGCAAAGGGCTCGTCCAGCAGCACCACTGGCGCGTCCTGCAGGATCAACCGCGCGAACCGCGCGCGCTGCAGCTGCCCGCCCGAGAGTGTGTCCAGCCCGCGCGATTCGAAGCCCGAGAGGCCGACCGCGGCCAGCGCCGCGTCGCACTGCCGCCGGTGTTCCGCGTTGAAGCGTCCGAGCGCGCCGACGCGGCGCCACAGGCCGCTGGCGACCATGCCGCGCACGTCGATGGGAAAGCTGGCGTCGAGCTCGCTGTGCTGGGGTAGCCAGGCGATGTGCCCGCGCCGCAGGCCTTCGATGTGGCCCGACAGCGGCGCCAGCACACCGGCCAGGGCCTTGATGAGGCTGCTCTTGCCGGCGCCGTTGGGGCCGACCACGGCCACCAGCGCGCCGGGTTCGATCTGCAGGCTCAGGTGGTGCACGGCCGGGTGGCGCTCGTAGCCCAGCGTCAGGTCGCGAAAGGTGATGGTGGGGGCTTGGGGGCCGGGCATGGGGTGGGGTGCTGTGTACACTGTTGCAACTCAATTGCGATAGCGGAGATGTTAACGCAACATTGTTGCAGTAATGGAGGCCTGCCATGGCGACCCGATCCAGCCCCAAAGAACCGGTGACCGTGCCGGCCGAGATCCAGACCCGTCTGGAAGCCGCCGGCCTGCGCCGCACCCTGGCCACGCGCGCGGTGCTGGGCCTGTTCCTGGCGAACCCGCAGGGCACGCTCAGCCACGCCCAGGCCCTGGCCTCGCTGCAGACGCGCGGGCTGGACATCAACCGCGTCACCCTCTACCGGCTGCTGGAACGCCTGGCCGCCTGCGGCGTGCTGCAGCGCCAGACCGACGACGACGCGCGCACCTGGCGCTTCCGCCTGGCCGACCTGGGCGACGATGGCGCGGCGCCGCGCTTCGAATGCGACGCCTGCCACCGCCAGTTCCGCCTGACCGGGGCGAGCGAGCCGGCGCGGGCGGTGGCCGACGAGCTCATGCGCACGCTGGCCGGTATGGGCCACCGCGGCCTGCGGCTGGACATGGCGGTGCACGGCACCTGCGCCGATTGCGCCGACCCCTCGGACGGCACGGCGATGGAGCCGTCACGGTGATCGAGACCCGAGGCCTGGGCTTTGCCTACCCGCAGGCGCCCGTCCTGCGCTTCCCCGATGTGGCGGTGCCGCAGGGCGGCACGCTGTTGCTGCGCGGGCCCTCGGGCAGCGGCAAGTCGACCTGGCTGGCCCTGGTGGCCGGTCTGCTCACGCTTTCGTCGGGCGAGGTGGTGGTGGCCGGGCAGGCGGTGCAGGCGCTGGCCGGCGCGCCGCGCGACCGCTGGCGCGCGCGTTGCCTGGGTTTTCTGCCGCAGAAGCTGTTCCTGAGCGAGGCGCTGTCGGTGGCCGACAACCTGGCGCTGGTGTTCTTCGCCGCCGGCCTGCCGGTGGACCGCGGCGCCATTCACCACGCGCTGGCCGCGCTGGACCTGGCCGCGCTGGCCGGTCGCAAGCCCTCGCAGCTCTCGGGCGGTCAGGCGCAGCGGGTGGCCCTGGCGCGGGCGCTGCTGCTGCGGCCCCGGGTGCTGCTGGTCGATGAGCCCACCGCGAGCCTGGACGACGAGGCCTGCGCGGCCGCGCTGGACCTGCTGCGGCGCTGCGCCGCCGGGGCCGGGGCGACGCTGGTGATCTCGACCCACGATGCGCGCGTGGTGCAGGCGCTGCCGGACGCGCAGACGCTGCGGCTGGCGCGGGAGGGTTTTGCATGAACGTGTTGTCCCTGTCCTGGCGCTACCTCTGGTCTCGCCCTTTGTCGACGGCGCTGAACCTGCTGCTGCTGACGCTGGGCCTGGCGTCGATGGCCTTCGTGCTGATCGCACAGCACCAGGTGGACCGCGCCTTCGAGCGCGACCTGCAGGGCATCGACGCGGTGGTCGGCGCCAAGGGCAGCCCGATGCAGCTGATCCTGGCGGGCGTGTTCCACATCGACGTGCCGCCGGGCAACATCCCGCTGGACGAGGTGAAGAGGCTGCAGGCGCACCCGCAGGTGGCGCAGCTGATCCCGCTGAGCCTGGGCGACAACCTCGCGGGCTTCCGCATCGTCGGCACCACGCCGGACTACGCGGCGCACTACGGCGTTGCCCTCGCGCAGGGCGCGTTCTGGACCGCACCGATGCAGGCCGTGCTCGGCGCGCAGGTGGCGCGCGTCACCGGGCTGACCATCGGCCAGAGCTTCGTCGGCGCGCACGGCCTGGGCAGCGGCGGTGCCATGCACGGCGAGGCGCTCTATGCGGTGAGCGGCGTGTTCGCGCCCTGCGGTTGCGTGCTCGATCGCCTGGCGCTCACCGCCACCGAATCGGTCTGGAAGGTGCACGACGACATGCACGCGACCGACGACATGGACGAGGAAGACCGCGCGGCCATCGAGGCCGACCGCGAGGTGACGCTGGCCCTGATCCGCTACCGCACGCCGCTGGCCGCCGCAAGCTTCCCGCGCTTCATCAACGACAGCACGCCGATGCAGGCGGCCTCGCCGGCGGTGGAGATCACGCGCTTGCTGAGCATGGTGGGTGTGGGCACGCGGGTGCTGCAGGGCCTGGGCGCGGTGCTGCTCGCGGTGGCCGGGCTGTCGGTGTTCATCGCGCTCTGGGGTGCGGTGCGCGAGCGCCGCCACGACCTGGCGATGCTGCGCATGCTCGGCGCGCCGCCGACCCGCGTGGGCGCGCTGGTGCTGTGCGAATCGCTGTGGCTGGCGCTGCTGGCCTGCGCGCTGGGCCTGCTGGCGGCGCATGGGCTGACCGCCCTGATGGGACAGATGTTGATGGAGCAGCAGTCGCTGGCCATCACGGGCTGGCAGTGGGTGCCCGCCGAAGGCTGGGTGCCGCTGCTGGCATTCGGAGTGGCGGTGGTGGCGGCGCTGGTGCCGGCCATCAGCGCCTATCGGGTCGACGTGACCCCGTTGTTGAACACAAGGTGAAACCGATGAAGAAGATCGCGCTCTGGCTGGCCCTGTCCGCCTGCATGACCACGGCTGCACTGGCGCAGCATTCCGACAAGGAGTTGCAGCAGGACGTCCAGCGCCACCGCGCCATGGCCGCGGCCCACGAAGGCGCGGCCAAGTGCCTGGAGACCAAGAAGGACGAGAAGGTCTGCATGGCGGAACTTCAGGCCGCGTGCCGGGGTCTGGCGATTGGCAAATACTGCGGGATGAAACACGCACATTGATGGCCCACCCCCGCGCCGCGCTTCGCGCGTCACCCCCTCAAGGGGGCAACGCGTGCGGCCCGGCGGAGCCGGTTCCGCCGCGTTCTGGAAGCAGTCACTTCTCTTGTCATGAATCTTCTTTTTCGTTGTCTCTTGTTGCCGCTCGTCTGTGGGTCTGGGCTGGCGTTTGCGCAGCTGACGTCGCCGATTGGCACGCCTGCGGCGCCGGCTGCCGGGGCTGCAGCCGATCCCGCCGTGCCGCCGCATGTGCAGGGGCAGGGGGCGGGTGTGCACAGCCCGCTGTCGCCGTTTGCGCCGCTCAAGCCGCGCGAGGATGTGGTGCCCTGGTCGCTGCTGACCGACATCAAGACCGAGGTGAAGAACAAGCGCATCACGCCGGTCTACACGCCGGCCGTGCAGGCGCTGAACCAGAAGACGCAGAAGGTGCAGGGCTTCATGCTGCCGCTGGGACCGGGCGAGCAGCAGCGCCACTTCCTGCTGGCCTCGGTGCCGCCGACCTGCTCGTTCTGCACGCCTGGTGGGCCGGAAAGCATGATCGAGGTCCGCACCAAGGCGCCGGTCAAATACAGCCTCAACGCGGTGGTGGTCGAGGGCACGTTCCACGTGCTGCAGAACGACCCCTACGGCCTGTACTACCGCATGACCGAGGCGGTCGGTACGAAATGACGGGCGGGGTACGATCGCCCGGGTGAACCTCGCCAGCCACCCCGTCGTCGCCTCCCTCACCCCCGTCTTCCTGCTGATCGCCCTGGGCTACTTCGCCGGGCGGCGCGACTGGATCCGCGAGTCGGCGGTGCGGGACCTCTCCAACCTGGTCTTCCTGCTGCTGATTCCGGCGCTGCTGTTCCGCACCATGAGCGGCGTGCACGTCGAGACGCTGGACCTGCGGCCACTCGCCGCGTATTTCCCGGCGGCGTTGCTGCTGCTCATCGTGTCCATCGCCTGGCGGGGCTTCAACCGCTCCAGCGTCGTCATGGCCCTGGGCGGGGTGTTCTCCAACATGGTGATGATCGGCATCACCCTGGTCGAGCTGGCCTATGGCAAGGCAGCGCTGGTGACCCTGCTGACCCTGGTGTCGGTGCATGCGCTGATCCTGCTCACCGTGGGCTCGGTGGTGCTGGAGCTGGTGGTCGCCCGCGAGGCGCGCGAAGGCGGCGAGCGTGCGCCCCATGTGCTGGAGACCGCCTGGTCGGCCTTCAAGGGCGCGCTGATCCACCCCATCCCGCTGCCCATCATCAGTGGCCTGCTGTTCGCGCAGACCGGCTGGAGCCTGCCCGCAGTGGTCGACAAGCCGCTGCAGCTGCTGGGCAGCGCCTTCGGCCCGCTGGCGCTGGTGCTGGTGGGCGTCACGCTGGCGCGCACGCCGCTGGGCGGGCACCTGAAGCCCGCGCTGTGGATCACGGCGTCCAAGAACCTGCTGCTGCCGCTGCTGGTCGGCGTGTCGGCCTGGGCCTGGGGCATCACCGGCCTGCCGCTGACGGTGATGGTCGTGGCCGCGGCGCTGCCGATGGGCGCCAACGTGTTCCTGTTCGCGCAGCGCTACGAGGTCGCCCAGGGCCTCACGACCGCCGCCATGGGCCTGTCGACGGTGCTGGCGCTGTTCACGCTCAGTGCCGTGATGCTCCTGATGACATACGTGAACTGATCCGGTCGGAGCGGGGGAATTGGCCAAGAACACCGCAGAACCGGCTTCGCCGGGCCGCAGGTGTTGCCCCTTGAGGGGTGACGCGCGCAGCGCGGCGCGGGGTGGGCCAGCCTACTGGCTGATCTTGCGGGCCTCTTCGACCTGGTACTCGAAGTAGCGCTGGATGCCGAAGGCCAGGCTGCCCATGAAGGCGATGGTGCCCACCAGCAGGCTCAGCACCAGAGCACCGATGGTCAGCCAGTTCGTGGCGCCCGCGCTGTCTTCGGGCTGTGCCTGCGGGTTGAACCAGCCGTTCCAGCGCGGCCGGTCGCTCAGCGCGTAGACGATGCCGGCCAGGCAGCTGGTGGCGATGCTCATGCCCAGAAACGGGATCAGCAGCCACGACAGCACGTCGTCCTGCCCGAAGGCGCGCACCCGCTCGACGCCCCACCAGCCCAGCGCCGACGCGATGGGGTGCAGCCAGCCGATCCAGTCGCCCAGGCCGCGCAGGTAGAAGCGGTGCAGACCCAGGTGGCCGCCCAGCACGGCCAGCCAGACGGTAAGGGTTTTGCTCTTCTGACGGCTCATGCCTCGCCCTCGGGCGGTGTGCGGTCGCCTTCGCCGATGGCGCGCTGCATCATCACGATGTCCAGCCAGCGCCCGAACTTCCAGCCGCAGGCCTGGACCACGCCGACCTGCTCGAAGCCCAGGGCCTTGTGCACGCCGATGGAGCCTGCGTTGGCCGAATCACCGATCACCGCCATCACCTTGCGGATGCCGCTGCGCTCCAGCGTGGCCAGCAGTTCGGCCAGCAGCGCGCGGCCCAGGCCCTTGCCGGCGGCTTCGGGGGCGAGATAGATCGAATCCTCCACCGAAAAGCGGTAGGCCGGCCGCGGCTTGAACCAGTTGCCGTAGGCATAGCCCAGCACCTCGCCAGCCTCTTCGGCCACCAGCCAGGGCAGCCCCTTGGACAGAACGTCGGCCCGGCGGGCGGTCATCTCTTCCAGGGTGGGGGGCGTGGTCTCAAAGGTGCCTGTGCCGTGCAGCACGTGGTGTGCGTAGATGCGGGTGATGGCGGGCAGGTCGTGCTCGGTGCTGGGGCGGATCAGGGGCATGGAAGGGGCAGGAAATGAGGGCTTGGGTTCTTGAGCCGGCTGGTTATAATGGCAGGCTTTGCAGCGTTTCGCTGGCCGGGTGGTCAGTCGTGTGTCTCAAGCGCTGCGAGAAAACACTGTCACGCGTTGTGCCGGTGTTCACCACCACCCGAAGGATAAATCATGGTCGTCATTCGACTCTCCCGCGGCGGCTCCAAGGCCCGTCCGTTCTACAACATCGTGGTCGCCGACAAGCGCAACCGCCGCGACGGCCGCTTCATCGAGCGCATCGGCTTCTACAACCCTCTGGCCAGGGGTGGCGAAGAGCCCCTGCGCATCGCCCAGGACCGTCTGACCTACTGGACCGGCGTCGGCGCCGAGCCGTCGGACACCGTGGCCCGTCTGGTCAAGCAAGCCGCCGCCAAGGCCGCTGCCTGATCTCCCTGCGTTCGCAGTGATCCCCTCGAGCGGCCCGTTCGAAGCATCGCCCCTGCCGGCGGATGCGGTCGAACTGGGCCGTTTTCTTGACGCCTGGGGCGTCAAAGGCTGGGTCCACATCCAGCCGCACAGCGCCGACACCCGTGCGCTGTTCGAATCACCCGACTGGTTCCTGCTGCCGCCCGAAGCCCGTTTCGCGCGCGGTTTTTCGGCGTTTCCGGGCCCGGTGCGTGTGCACGTGGCCGAAATCAAGGTGCACTCCGATGGCATCGTCGCCCGCCTGGAGGGTGTGGTGGATCGCAGTGGTGCCGAAGCGCTCAAGGGGGCGCGCATCCATGTGCCGCGCAGCGCCTTTCCCGCCGCCGCCGACGGTGAGTACTACTGGGTCGATCTGATCGGTCTTGACGTGGTCAACCGCGAGGGCGTGCACCTGGGTGTGGTGCGCGACCTCATACCCACCGGCCCGACCTCGGTGCTGGTGATGGATTACACCGAGACTGTGGACGGTGTCGAAAAGACGGCCGAGCGCATGGTGCCCTTTGTGGCGGCCTACATCGACGATGTGGACCTGAACGCCCGCCGCATCACCGCCGACTGGCAGACCGACTACTGACCGGAGCGCGCCATGCGCTTTGACGTCATCACGCTTTTCCCCGAACTCTTCGAGCCCTTCTTCCGCAGCGGCATCAACCGCCGGGCGTTTGAATCGAAGCAGGTCGACGTGCGCCTCTGGAACCCGCGTGACTTTGCAGAGGGCAACTACCGCCGTGTGGACGACCGGCCTTTCGGCGGCGGACCCGGCATGGTCATGATGGCCGAGCCCCTGTGGCGCTGCCTGCAGGCCATCCGCGCCGACCGCGCCGAACCAGAGGGCGCCCGTGCGCCGGTGGTGCTGTTCTCGCCCATCGGCCAGCGGCTGGATCACGCCTTGGCTGTCGGCTATTCGCAAAGCGCGGGCGCGGTGCTGGTCTGCGGGCGCTACGAAGGCGTCGACCAGCGCTTCATCGACGCCTGCGTGGACCGACAGATCAGCCTGGGCGATTTCGTGCTTTCGGGCGGCGAGATCGCCGCCATGGCCTTGCTGGACTCGGTGGCGCGCCTGATGCCGGGCGTGCTGGGCGACGAGGGCAGCCACCAGCAGGACAGCTTCAATCCGGCGCTGGACGGCCTGCTGGACAGCCCGCACCACACGCGGCCCGAGGTGTGGGAAGGGCCACAAGGCCCCGCGGCGGCCCCTGAAGTGCTCATGGGCGGGCACCACGAGCGCATCGCGCGCTACCGCCGGGAGCAGAGTCTGGCGCTCACTGCACGCCAGCGGCCGGACCTGCTGGCGCAGGCGCGGGAGGCTGGGCGGCTCACGCCGGTCGACGAAGTTTTCCTGCGCTCCTTGAAAAAGCTATAATCCAAGGCTTTTCGATCCTCTGGCCGGCCGTTGTGACCGGTGACCACCACTGCGGAGGTCAGGGAATTGCAGCCTCTTGTGTAGCGCGGCCATGATCGGTAAACAGGAAACCATGAACCTCATCCAGACCCTTGAGCAGGAAGAAATTGCTCGCCTTGGCAAGACCATCCCCGCGTTCGCCCCTGGCGACACCGTGATCGTCAGCGTGAACGTGATCGAAGGTACCCGCAAGCGCGTGCAGGCCTACGAAGGCGTGGTGGTGGCCCGTCGCAACCGCGGTCTGAACTCCAGCTTCATCGTGCGCAAGATCTCCAACGGCGAAGGCGTCGAGCGCACTTTCCCTCTGTACAGCCCGCTGATCGCTTCGATCGAAGTCAAGCGCCGCGGTGACGTGCGCCGTGCCAAGCTGTACTACCTGCGCCAGCGCAGCGGCAAGTCGGCCCGCATCAAGGAAAAGCTGGGCGCGTAAAAGCGCACAGCTTCGGTCAGAAGCCGGGCGCCTGATGGCCCACCTCGAAAAGCCGCTCACCCGAGCGGCTTTTTTGTGCCTGTTCCATACTCGTCCCCATGTCTTCCTCTGCGCCAACGCGCTATCCACCCACCTTTGATCCACGCCAGGTGCCCGTGCTGCACGGTGCCGAGGGGCTGGCAGCAGCGCCGGCCGGACGCCTCACTCCAGAAGGGCTGCGGGAGCGTTTTGCGCGCCCGCCGGTCTGGACCCCGGAGCTGGTGCGCGAGCGCCGTTTCACCGACCGGGCACCAGCGCCAGCAGCCGTGCTGATCCCGCTGGTGGTGCGTGAGCGCCTGGGGCTGTTGCTGACGCAACGCACGGCCCACCTGTCCACCCACTCGGGGCAGATCGCGTTTCCGGGCGGCAAGGTCGATGCCGAGGACCGGGACGCCACTGCAGCGGCGTTGCGAGAGGCCCAGGAGGAAATCGGTCTCGAACCGGCGCATGTGGAGGTGCTGGGCCGCCTGCCGGAATACGTGACGGGCACGCAGTTCCACATCACACCGGTGGTGGCGCTGGTGCAGCCCGGTTTCACGCTTCTGCCCAACCCAGGTGAGGTGGACGACGTGTTCGAGGTGCCGCTGGACTTTCTCATGGACCCGGTGAACCATCGCCGCCATGGTTTCGAGTGGAACGGCGAGATGCGGGAGTGGTACTCGATGCCGTACCAGGAGGGCGCGACAGAGCGCTTCATCTGGGGCGCCACCGCCGGCATGCTGCGCAACCTGTATCGTTTCCTCACCGCCTGAGGCGCCGGTCCCGCGGGGCGCTCGCTATCATCGGGCCATGATCTTTTTTGCCATCCTGCTGGCTTTCCTGATCGAACAGGCGCGTCCTCTGTCGATCGACAACCCTGTGTTTGCTGGTCTGCGGAGCTGGGCCCGGCTGGTGCGCCGCAACCTGGACACCGGCCAGGCGGTGCACGGATGGCTGGCCTGGGGCCTGGCCACCATGGTGCCGGCCCTGCTGGCGACCCTGGTGTACTGGGGGCTCTGGCAGTTCAGCAACGTGCTGTCGTTCGTCTGGCTGGTGCTGGTGCTCTACGTGACACTGGGCTTTCGCCAGTTCAGCCACCACTTCACCGACATCCGTCAGGCGCTGGAGGTGGGCGACGACCTGCTCGCCCGCGAGAAGCTGGCGCAGTGGCTGCATGTGGAAACCAGCAGCCTGCCCCGGGCCGAGGTGCTGCGGCAGGTGATCGAACAGTCGGTGCTGGCCGCGCACCGCCATGTCTTTGGTGTGCTGGCGGCGTTTGTCGTGTGCTGGCTGCTCGGACTGGGGCCAGCGGGGGCTGTGTTCTACCGGATGGCCGAGTACCTTTCGCGCAACTGGCGGGGGCGCCCCGATGGCACGCCCAGCCAGGCCACCCAGCAGGCGGCGGTCACCGGGTGGCAGTGGGTGGACCACCTGCCTGCCCGTGCGACGGCGCTGGGTTTCGCGGTGGTGGGCAACTTCGAGGAGGCTGTGGCGAGCTGGCGGGGTGAGGCCGAACAGTTCGGTCCGGGCACCGATGGCGTGGTCCTGGCCGCCACGTCCGGCGCGATCAACGTGCGTCTGAACGCCCGCGAAGGAAAACCGGAAGAGGCCGAAGGAGTCGCGACCCGGCCCGAACCCCAGCTCGCCCATCTGGCCAGCGCGGTGGGACTGGTGTGGCGCAGCGTGGTGCTCTGGATGCTCCTGCTGGCCCTGTTGACGCTGGCCCGTCTGCTCGGCTGAGCTCAGTAGCTCCGTTTGGCGGAGAGTTCGGCGAACAGGTCTTCGTAGATTCGGTAGCGGGTGGCGGCGATGCCGTCGTCGCCGCAGCCCTCGCCCTGAACCTTTGCGCGCACGCCGCAGCCGGGTTCGTGCAGGTGGGTGCAGTTGTAGAACCTGCAGGCACCGAGCGCTGCGCGCAGATCGGGCATGAGGCTGGCCAACCGGGTCGCCTCGATATGGTTCAAGCCGAATTCCTGGAAGCCGGGCGAATCGATCAGTGCGGTGGTGCGCGCCGTGTCGACCCAGTACCAGGTGGTGCTGGTGGTCGTGTGTTTGCCCGAGTTCAGGGCGCGCGAGATCTCACCCGTCTGTGCCTGGGCCTGAGGCACCAGGCGGTTGACGAGGGTGCTCTTGCCGACACCGGACGGGCCGAGCACCAGGGTAGTCTTGCCCTCCAGCCGCTGCACGAGCGCATCCAGGCCAGACGAGGCATCGTCTTCGCCCTTGAGCCGCAGCGGCAGCACGGTCAGGCCCATGGCCCGGTACGGTGCCAGCCGATCCCAGGCGCGCTCGAACAAGGTGCCGAGATCGGCCTTGTTGAGCACGATCAGAGGTGCGATGCCCTCGGCTTCGGCGGCGACCAGTGCGCGCGCCAGCTGATGTTCGGAGAACTCCGGCTCGGCCGCCAGCAGCACCAGCACCTGATCGAGGTTGGCGGCGAACGACTTGGTGCGCAGCTCGTCCTGGCGGTAGAAGAGGTTGTTCCGTGGCTCGATCTGCTCGATGCTGCCTTCGTCACCGGTGGGCATCCAGCGCACCCGGTCGCCCACCACGGCCTGGCTCTTTTTGCCTCGGGGATGGCAGATGCGGCGTTGCCCGTCCGGGCTCTCGACCAGGCAGTGCCGTCCGTGGGCGGCAACCACCAGTCCGATGTCGATGGAACCCTCGGACTCCGGCGCCCGGCCCGCGGCATCCGCACGCGAGCGGGAGTGGGGCGAGTGGTTCATGCGGCCGCACCCTGCAGGCGCGCGATGCGTTCGCTGGCGGGCGGGTGCGAGTAATAGAAGCGGGCGAACACCGGGTCGGGGGTGAGGGTGCTGGCGTTGTCCTTGTAGAGCTTGAGCAGCGCGCTGGCCAGGTCGTGGCCGTCGGTATGGGCGCAGGCGTAGGCGTCGGCCTCGAATTCGTGGCGGCGCGAGAGCTGCGCCAGCAGCGGCGAGAGGAAGTAGGTGAACAGCGGCACCACCATCAGGAACAGCAGCAGCGCCAGCGCGTTGTTGGGGGCCTCCAGCGACGGCACCACGCCCAGGCCGGTGTAGAACCAGGCTTGGCGTGACACCCACCCCAGCACCGCAAAGCCCACCAGGCTGAGCGCGAACATCAGCACGGTGCGCTGGAGGATGTGGCGCCGCTTGTAATGGCCCAGCTCATGCGCCAGCACCGCGTCGATCTCCGGCGGCGCGAGTTGCTTGAGCAGGGTGTCGAAGAAGACCACGCGTTTCGCGGCGCCGAAACCGGTGAAGTAGGCGTTGGCGTGGGCGCTGCGCTTGCTGCCATCCATCACGAACAGGCCCTTGGCCGCGAAGCCGCAGCGCTTCATCAGGTCGTTCACGCGGGTCTTGAGCGTCTCGTCCTGCAGCGGTTCGAACTTGTTGAACAACGGCGCGATCAGCGTGGGGTAGAGCACGAGCAGCAGCAGGTTGAACACCATCCATGCCCCCCAGGCCCAGAGCCACCAGGAGGGGCCGGCGGCGCCCATGAGCCACAGCACCAGCGCCGCAATGGGCAGTCCGATCAGCCCGCCGACCACGGCACCCTTGAGCAGATCGCCGAGCCACAGACCCAGACTCATCTTGTTGAATCCGAAACGCTCTTCCAGCCGGAACGTGGACCACCAGCCAAGGGGCAGGGTCAGCACCGCGCCGATGAGCGTGAACGCGCCCAGCAAGGCGAGCTGCTGCCACATGCCGGGCGCCATCCACTGCAGCAGCAGCTGGTTGAGCGCATGCAGTCCACCCAGCAAGGTCCAGCCCAGCAGCAGGGCGGCTTCAACGGCTGATTCGAGGATGCCAAAGCGGGCCTTGGCGACGGTGTAGTCGGCGGCCTTGCGGTGGGCATCCAGCCCGATGGTGGCCGCGAACGGATCGGGGACCCGGTCGCGGTGGCGGACCACGTGGCGGATCTGCCGGCTGGCGAGCACCGTGCGGACGATCAGTCCGCCCACGAGCAAGGCACAGAATAGGTAGGTGAAGGCGAGGGCGCTGCTGTCCATGGCGAGAGTCTATCGAAGCCGCGCCACCGCTGCCGCGCAGGGGCATGGCGGTCATGGGTGAAAATCGGCGCATGAGCCAAGACCACCTCAACACGGCCGCCGTGGCCGCCGACACCCCTGTGCCTACCCTGAGCAAGAGCGACCAGAACCTGGTCTGGCTCGACTGCGAGATGAGTGGGCTTGACCCTGAAAAGGAACGCCTGCTGGAGATCGCTGTGGTGGTCACGGGCCCCAACCTGGAGCCCCGGGTGGAAGGCCCGGTGTTTGCCATCCACCAGAGCGACGCGGTCCTCAATGGCATGGACGCCTGGAACAAGGGCACCCACGGCAAGAGCGGCCTGATCGACAAGGTCAAGGCCAGCACCGTCGACGAGGAGCAGGCCCAGGCCGAGCTCCTGGCCTTCATCGGCCAGTACGTGCCGAAAAATGGTTCTCCCATGTGCGGCAACAGCATCGGACAGGACCGGCGTTTTCTGGTGAAGTACATGCCCAAGCTGGAGGCGTACTTCCACTACCGCAACCTGGACGTGAGCACCATCAAGGAACTGGCCAAGCGCTGGAAGCCTGCGGTCTACGACAGCTTCAAGAAACACCAGAGGCACACGGCGCTGGCCGATGTGCACGAGTCCATCGACGAACTGGCCCACTACCGCGAGCACTTCCTCCGGGTGGACTGATCAGCGGCAGAAAACAAAAAAAGGGCCTCCGGCCCTTTTTTTGTTTTCTGCCGGAGGACTCCGAGCAGGCTCAGAACACCGTGAGGCTGAACCAGTAGGCCACCGCAGCCACGAAGGCCGACGCCGGGATGGTCAGCACCCAGGCCCAGACGATGTTGCCCGCCACCCCCCAGCGCACTGCGCTGGCGCGCTGCACCGAACCCACGCCAACGATCGCGCCGGTGATGGTGTGGGTGGTCGACACGGGGATGCCCAGCGCTGTAGCGAGGAATAGCGTCATTGCGCCCCCGGTTTCGGCACAGAAGCCGCCCACCGGCTTGAGCTTGGTGATCTTCTGGCCCATGGTGCGCACAATGCGCCAGCCACCGAACATGGTGCCCAGGCCGATGGCCGCGTAGCACGACACGATGGTCCAGGTCGGCGGCGACTTGTCGGCCGATGACGCGTAGCCGGTGGCTATAAGAAGCATCCAGATGATGCCGATCGTCTTCTGCGCATCGTTGCCGCCGTGGCCGAGGCTGTAGGCGCCGGCCGAGACCAGCTGCAACCGCCGGAACCAGCCATCGACCTTGAGCGGCCGCGTGCGGCGGAATACCCAGGCCACCAGGACCATCATCAGCGAGCCCAGGATGAAACCCAGCAGCGGCGAGACGAAGATGAACGCCACGGTGCGCAGCACGCCGGTGGCGATCAGCGCACCAGCGCCGGCCTTGGCAATCACGGCGCCAACGATGCCGCCGATGAGCGCGTGAGAGGAGCTGCTGGGAATGCCGTAGTACCAGGTGATCAGGTTCCAGGTGATCGCCCCGCTGAGGGCGCCGAACACCACGTGCGTATCGATCACTGAGGGGTCGGCGATGCCCTTGCCCACGGTGGCTGCCACGCTGAGCTTGAAGATGAAGATGGCAACGAAGTTGAAAAAGGCGGCGAACACCACCGCTTGCCCGGGTTTGAGCACGCCGGTGGAGACGATGGTCGCGATCGAGTTGGCGGCATCATGAAACCCGTTCATGAAGTCGAAGATCAGCGCCAGCGCCACCAGCATGACCACGACCCAGAGGGCCGCCTGAACGGTCGTCATGGCAGGACCCTTCCGATCAGGAGTTTTCGAGGACGATGCCCTCGATGAGGTTGGCGACGTCCTCGCACTTGTCGGTGATGGTTTCCAGCAACTCGTAGATCGCCTTGAGCTTGATCACCTCGCGCACTTCCGGCTCCTCTCGGAACAGCTTGCTCATGGCCGAGCGCATGACGCGGTCGGCGTCCGATTCGAGGCGGTCGATCTCTTCGCAGGTCTTGACGGCGGCTTCGGCTGTCTTGGGCTCGTTGACGTCCTTGAGCAGGCTGATGGCGTGCTTGAGCCGTTCGCAGCACTTGACGCTCAGGTCGGTCAGCCGCGAGATCTCGTCGGTCATGTGCCGCACGTCGTACAGCGCCATGGTTTCTGCCGAGTCCTGGATCAGGTCGGCCACGTCGTCCATGGTGTTGATCAGCGAGTGAATCTGCTCGCGGTCGATCGGCGTGATGAAGGTGGTGTGCAGCAGGCGGTTGACCTCGTGGGTGATGCGGTCGGCCGCGCGTTCGGCGTGGTCCACCTCCTGGTTGTATTTGTCCCTCAGGAGCGGGTCGCTGTAGTGGGCCACCAGCTGCGAAAACGCATGCGCGGCCTTGACGATCTGTTCGGCGTGCTGGTTGAACAGCTCAAAAAAATTGCCCTCTTTGGGCAACAGCTTGCCAAAAAACATGGCGTCTCCGGTGGTGGAATGTGAAAGAGATGTGACGCACAGGCGTCGAATCGGAAGATTTTAGCCGCCGGCACTTTTGCCAAAGGACACGCGTGGGGCCCGCGCAGCACCGGCGCGTCCCAATAACTTGGGGAAAACCCCGATTCGTGCCATAATTGCAGGCTGCCCTTCCACGAGAAGGGCGGATTTGTGCATCTGCCTCACACAAGAGGCCTCCCGAATGCCCGCCGGCATCGTCAAACGACGCCAAGGCCGGACACGGACGAGGCCACTCGCTGAGCTCGCCGGAGACCCTCCGGCCTGTCCCGCGCGGTACCGTTTGTGGTTGATGTTTTGTAACCACGAACGGATCAGACACCTGCGGGTTCCGGCCAATGGCCGGCATTTCCGATGGCCTGTTCTGTTCAATGACGCCCCTTGTGGCGCCAGGACGAACATGAGCGACGCTTTTGAAGATCGCGGCGAATTCACGCCCGACATTTCCTCCAACGAACTGCTGGCCGAAGCGCCCGTGGCCACGGAACCCAATGCTTTCGAGCTGCTGGGGCTGGCTCCGGAACTGGTGCGCGCGGTGGCCGATCTGGGCTACACCCAGCCCACCCAGGTGCAGTCGATGGTCATTCCCAAGGCCATCCGTCAGGAGCACCAGGCCGACGAGCGTTATGCCGACCTGATGGTTTCCAGCCAGACGGGCAGTGGCAAGACCGCGGCCTTCCTGCTGCCGGTACTGCACACCCTGCTCCAGCAGCAGGATGCGCGGGCCGAGGCCGAGCGCCTGGCGTTCGAGAAGGAAACCGCCGAGGCGCTGGCCGCCGGCAAGCCCGCCCCCAAGCGCGCCAAACGCAAGGATCCGACCAACCCCCGCAACTTCAAGGCCGCCACGCCCGGCGCGCTCGTGTTGTGCCCGACCCGCGAGCTCGCGCAGCAGGTGGCTCACGATGCCATCGACCTGGTGCGCCACTGCCGTGGCCTGCGCATCGCCAACGTGGTCGGAGGCATGCCGTACCAGTTGCAGATCGCACGGCTGCAGAACGCCGACCTCGTGGTCGCCACGCCGGGCCGTCTGCTGGACCTGCAGCGATCGCAGCAGCTCAAGCTGGACCAGGTGCAGTTCCTGGTGGTCGACGAGGCCGACCGCATGCTCGACCTGGGCTTTTCGGACGACCTGGCCGAAGTCAACCAACTGACCAGCCAGCGCGACCAGACCATGATGTTCTCGGCCACCTTTGCGCCGCGCATCCAGCAGCTGGCACTGCGCGTGATGCACGACGGTGGTAAACACGTGCAGAAGGTGCAGATCGACAGCCCGCAGGAAAAGCACGCCAACATCAAGCAGGTTCTGTTCTGGGCCGACAACGCCGAGCACAAGCGCAAGCTGCTGGACCACTGGCTGCGCGACGCTTCGATCAACCAGGCGGTAGTGTTCTGCAGCACCCAGGTGGAGTGCGATGGCCTGGCCACCGACCTCCAGCAGACTGGCTTCCATGCCGTGGCCCTGCACGGTGCCCTGAGCCAGGGGCTGCGCAACCGGCGCCTGATGGCCCTGCGCAGCGGACAGGTCCAGATCCTGGTGGCCACCGATGTCGCCGCTCGCGGCATCGACGTGCCGACCATCACGCACGTCTTCAACTTCGGCCTGCCCATGAAGGCAGAGGACTACACCCACCGCATCGGCCGCACCGGCCGCGCCGGCCGCGATGGTTTGGCCGTGACGTTCGCCGAATTCCGCGACCGCCGCAAGATCGGTGACATCGAGGCCTACACCCGCCAGCGCATCGCTGTGGAGGTGGTGCCCGGTCTGGAGCCGCGCCAGCGCCCGCCGCAACCCGAGTTCAATGGCCGCGGTCGCCCAGGTGGTGGCCGTCCGGGCAACGACCGTTTCCAGCGCCCCTCCGGTGACCGCTTTGGTGGTGACCGTTTCGGCGGCGACCGCCGTCCGGCGCCGCGTGGTCCCCGCGTCGAAGGGCGCTTCGACGCCCCCCGCTTCGAAGGCCGCGACGCCGCGCCGCGCGGCGATGTGCGTTTCGACAGCCGTCCGGACCAGCGCCGCGATCACGCACCTGCGCGTGGCTTCGGCAAGCCCCAGGGTGGGGCGGGCAACTGGGGGCGCGGTGACGCCGGCGCGTCCCGCCCGGCCGGCCCGCGCCGCCAACCGCGCTGAGCGCGGTCAGCGCGTTTTGTTGAACATCAGCGGCGCCAGCCGCTCGATGTAGAACGCAGCGGCACCTGTGGACAGGTGCCCGTAGTCGTAGGAGAGTGGCTGCGTGGCGTCTTCGGACAGCCGGGTCAGGCAGCCCTGGGCGTTGCAGAAGAAGTCCATCCCCGAGATGAACTCGATACCCATTCTTTGGGCACGCTCGCGCATGATCTCGGTCGCCCTGCGCACCTCCGGGTCCAGAAACACGTCATCCAGCCGCAACGGCGGAAGGGCCTGCACAGGCCCTTTCTTCCATTCCTCCAGCAGGATCTGCGGCAGGTGCTTCCTCCAGTAGGGGACGGCGCCCAGCAAGATGATGCGGGGCACGCCCGCCTGTTGAATCTGCTCCACTGTGGCTTCGAGGTTGCGCAGGTCGTAGCGCTTGTTGTGCCACCACGAGTAGAGGATCACGATGTCGGGCTTGGTGTCCCGGATCGCCTGGATGTTGGCATCGTTGATGCTTCTGCACAGCGGCCGGGGCTCGATGCCCAGCACCGATGGACAGATGGCGGCGGTGCGTTCCGCCAGGCCGAACTCGTGGCGGCCAGATTCTTTCAGCGCCTTGAAGCCCGGGTACAGCGAGCCCGCATGCGAATCCCCCCAGAGGAAGACCAGCGGCCGTTTCTGTTCGATGCAGAAAGGCTTGTAGTGAGACGGAGGCAGGCGGTAGTCCAGCATGCAGTCCTTGTCCCGCCATCCATCGACCACGGCCGACCGGCCGCCTGTGGACATGAGGTGGCGCACCAGCTCGGGAATGCGCTGCTCGAATCCGTTGTTGCGGTGGATGGCGAAGCCGGCGACCGCAACCAGGCACAGGCCCACGCAGAGGGCGGTGATGACCACCGTCCCATTCATGCGCCCGATGCGGATCGGCTTCTCGATGAAACGGTGGGTCGTCCACGCCAGCACGAAGGCCAGTGCCATCCAGGACAGCGGCTGCTCCCAGCCAGGATCGCCCGTGGACTTGAGGTGTGCAAAGGACTGCAGCGGCCAGTGCCACAGGTACAGCGGGTAGCTGATGAGGCCGATCTCCACCAAGGGCTTGCTCGACAGCACGACCCGGTTGAGCCAGGCCGAGGCGCCCGCTGCGATCAGCAGCGCCGTTCCCAGGGTGGGCAGCAATGCCCACCAGCCAGCAACGGATGTTGTCTCTGGCGCGATGTTCATCAGCGCCAGTGTCAGCAGCGCCGCGCCGATCCAGGCGAGTGCATTCGTGCGCCCTCCAGGCACTTCTTTCTGCCATGTGGCCAGCAGCGCCCCGACCAGCAGCGCCAGGAGCAGGGCCGCTGATCGGTCGAACCCGGCTGCGGTCTGGTCGTGCGCCAGATGCAGGAGGACGTACAGCAGCAGCGCAGCAAAGGTCCAGCGCATCGCGTTCATGTGCCAGCGGTGAAGCGCCCACATTGCGAGAGGCCACAGCAGGCAGAACGGAACCCACATGCTCAGTGGCCAGAGATGCAGCAGCGGCTTGCTGGCAGACCCTGCAGCAAAAGAGCCAGCCTCTGCCGTCAGGTTGGGAACGAAGGTGCTGCCTGTCACGACCTGCTGGCCCAGTTGGCGGTAGTCGGTCGGCGCCAACAGGAACCAGCCAGCGACCAGCACCGCGGCCAGCACCAGAAGCAGCGCTGGGACGAGGTGTCTGATGCGCCGTGCGCAGAAATCGCCAAGGCTGAACCTCGGGCTCTGCAGCTCTGACAGGACGCTTGAGCAGATCAGATAGCCGGAAACGACAAAAAAGACGCCGAGGCCTGCAAAACCCCCAGCGAGGACGTCGGGAAAGGCCTGGTGGAGCACCACGGACACCACTGCAACCGCCTTCAGGCCATCAAGGTCGGGGCGGAGCGGGGCGATACGGGCTTCGGCAGACATGGGCTGGCGGCTGCACCGGTGGCGCCGGGGAACGGCACGGGCCGAGGTGATCTGCATCCAGGCCTTAAGAGACCCGGATGCCCGGCGATCACGCGTACAGCTGGCGGGCGATGGTGTGCGCCAGGGAGTCGGGCAACTCGACATCGTCGAACATCAGCGTCTGCCCGGCACTCACCGCGCGGGTCAGTACCGCGTCCTGGATCATGCCGATGGGGACGTGGCCCTTGACGTCGGCGATGCGGGCGGCCTCGCCACGCACCTGAAACCCGCCGATAGCGCGGTCGATGCGCGTGCCCGCGGGCATGTCGTGTTTGGCGATGCCCACGATGGAGACCGTCGGGCTGCTGGAGTTGTTCAGCAGCACGCCACCGCCGTGGAGCACCCGTCGCACGGTCTTGATGATTTCGTACTGGCAGAGGTGGAACGGACGCACCAGCACGTAGTAGGGACCGTCGCCCAGTTTGAGGTAGTTCAGCGCCTTCCACTCGGACTTGTCGTGCGTGCCGACCACGAAGACACCCGCGTTGCCCGGTGCCAGCACGTAGTCCGAAATAGCTTGTCCCCGCTCGGCCGCCCCGCGTGCCAGTTCGATAGCCGCCTTGGTGACGTCGGTGGCCTTGGGGCCTTCCATGCCCTGGCGCGTGATCGTGCCGCCGAAGCCGTTGGCCACCAGGGCCTGTTCGATCTGGATCTTGGTGCCGTCGGTGAACGAGGTGGTCTGCTCGACGCTGATGCCCTGCTTGCCGGCCCAGTACGCCATTTCTTCGGGCGTCGGGTGGTGGTTCAGGAAGCCCTTCATGTTGCCGTACACGAGGGGCTTGAAGCCCATCATCACCGCCTCTTCGCGCAGGGCGGCGATCGAGCCGGGCTGGTCGCCTTCCGCCTCGGTGAGCAGACCCTTGTCGGCGAAGTAGGAGCCGGTGGTGACGTGGAACTCGGAGTTCATCGTGACGACCGGCTTGCCGGCCTTCAACGCGATGTCGATGATGCGTGTGGCGTGCAGCACGTCACCGCTGCATTCGACAATCAGGTCGGACTTGTCCAGGAGTTCCTGCTCCGAGTGCGTGAAGCGGTCGGTGCAGGGAAATCCTTCGACGCTGGCAGCAGGGCGCCGGGTGAGCACGGCGCTCAGGGTCAGGTCGGTGGCGTGGTTGTGCAGCAGCCTGGCAAAGCCGCTGGCAATGAAGCCGGTTCCAACCAGACCGATGCGTTTTTGGGGGCTGTTCATGGTGTGTGATGACAATGGTTTGTGAGGCCGCTCAGACGCTGTAGCGCAGGCGGCTGTCGGATTCCTGCCCCGGCTCTTGCGGCGCGTAGCCGGACACCAGCTCGGTAAGGAGTTCCTTGGTGCCTTCGACGTTCCGCTGTTCGAGCAAGGACTCCAGCTGCTGCAGTTTCTCCAGCAGGACAGGCCAGGCGACGAATTCTTCGTGGGCCTTCATGATGCGGGGATGGGAGGTCGGGCGCGGGTTGTTTCCGATCAGGAGTTCCTCGAACAGCTTCTCGCCCGGGCGCAGGCCAGTGATCTCGATCTCGATGTCGCCTTCGGGGTTGTTCTCGTCGCGCACGCAGAGGCCCGAGAGCTCGATCATCCGGGTGGCCAGGTCCATGATCTTGACGGGATCGCCCATATCCAGCACGAACACGTCGCCGCCCTTGGCCATGGCACCTGCCTGGATCACCAGCTGGGCGGCCTCGGGAATGGTCATGAAATAGCGCGTGATGTCCGGGTGGGTCAGCGTGATGGGACCTCCATCGCGGATCTGGCGCCGGAACTTGGGAACCACCGAGCCGGAGGAGCCTAGCACGTTGCCGAAACGCACCATCGAGAAACGCGTTTTCGGAGCTGTGGCGGCCAGCGCCTGCAGCGCCATTTCCGCCAGGCGCTTGGATGCGCCCATGATGTTGGTCGGGCGCACCGCCTTGTCGGTGCTGATGAGCACGAAGTCGCTCACGCCGTGCTCCGCCGCCGCCCTAGCGGCCGTGAGGGTGCCCAGCGTGTTGTTGCGGATGCCCTCGATCGGGTTGTGCTCCACCAGGGGCACGTGCTTGTAGGCAGCCGCGTGGTAAACAGTGTCGGGTTTCCAGTCGGCGAAGATCTCGTTGAGCCGCTGCGCGTCCCGCACCGAGGCCAGTACCGGCACCAGCAGGGTGGCGTTGTCTTCGATCTTCTCCTGCAGTTCCTGCTGGATTTCGTACAGTGCGAATTCGCTCTGTTCGATCAGCACCAGCGTGCTCGGATTGACCGAGAGGATCTGACGGCACAGCTCACTGCCGATGGAGCCGCCGGCCCCGGTCACCAGCACCACCTTGTCAGTGATGTTGCGTCCCAGCAGGATGTGGTTGGGCGCGACCGGTTCGCGACCGAGCAGATCGTCGATGTCCAGTTCGCGCAGATCGGACGTGCTGACCATGCCCTGCGCCAGTTCGCTGACCGCAGGCAGGGTGCGCACCTGAACGTGGGCCCGCAACATCTGCGCGATCATTTCGTTGCGCCGGTGGCGGCTGACCGAGGGGATGGCGAGCAGGACAGTGCTGACTTGCAGCGAGGTCACCAGGCCCGGCAGGTCGGCGGGGCTGTAGATCGACAGACCGTTGAGCACATGACCATGCAGCCGGTCGTCGTCGTCCAGAAACCCCACCACCCGCATCTCGTGGCTGTTGGTCATGGCCGCCGCCAGCTGGCGCCCGGCGTTGCCGGCGCCGTAAATCAGCACCCTGGGCAGAGCCACCATCCGCAACTGATTGCGGTAGAGACCTCCGAGCCAGAAACGTGCAAGCATGCGCGACGCGCCGACGGTCAGCAGCAGCAGCATCGGTTGGATCAGACCCACCGTTCGGGGCACGCCGTCCACACCGTAGGCGGTGAACACCGTGGCAAACAGCAGACCGTATACCGCTGTCGCTTTCAGGATGGTCTGCAGTGCGGAGAGACCGGTGTAGCGGAAAATGGCCCGGTAGAAACCATTGACCACAAAGATGGGCAGCGCGAGCAGCAGCGACACGCCAACGGCCCACATGGGTTGCCAGTAGCTGTCGCCCGACAGCTTGACCCACTCGCCCAGGCGCAGGTAGTACGACAGCCAGACTGTGAGAATGCACAGTGCAGCGTCCACCGACAGCACCACCACCCGCTTGGCAGGGCGGGGCATGGCCAGAATGGGCTGTGCGAATCGGTTCAGCATCGTGTGGGCGTCGAATCGTGTGTCAGTGGGTCACCCCGTCGCGGCGCAGCACGCGCCACGCCGTGAGGAAAATGATCTTCAGGTCCAGTCCCAGCGACCTCTTCTGCAGGTACTCGGCATCCAGCCGGACTTTCTCGGGAATCGGCAACTCGTCCCGACCGTGGATCTGGGCCCAGCCCGTCAAGCCGGGGACCAGCCGGTGAACACCGGCCTCGGTGCGCAAGGCGATCAGATCGTCCTGGTTGAACAGGGCGGGGCGAGGCCCCACCAGACTCATGTCGCCTTTCAGGATGCTCCAGAGCTGTGGAAGCTCGTCCAGACTGGTTTTTCGCAGAAAGGATCCCACTGGCGTCAGATACCGGTCGGGATCTGACAGCAGGTGGGTGGCCACGGCGGGCGTGTCCAGTCGCATGCTGCGAAATTTGGGCATCTTGAAAATGCGGTTGTCCCGGCCGATGCGATCACTCCAGTAGAGGGCGGGACCGGGTGAGGTCCAACGAACCACCAAGGCGATCAACCCGATGGGCAGCAGCAGGATGGCGGCCGCGCACAGCGCAAAGAACAGGTCGAAGGCGCGTTTCATGCCATCACATCCTGTACCGCGAGACGCAGGCCCTGCTCCACCGTCAACCGGGGCGTCCAGCCTAAGACCTGTCTAGTATGCCCGATGTCGACCTGCAGCGATCCGATCAGTCTGTCGATTTGAGGGCCCCGACCCAGCAATTTTCCCGCCATGCGCAACCAGGCAACAGGCACCGGCCACAGCCGTGCGGGCCGGCCCATCGCACGCGCAAGTGCGCGCACCAGGTCCGGCGTTGAAAGATCCTGACCGTCCGATGCCAGGAAGGTGTGTCCTGCGGCGGCCGGCTGTTCCACACAGCGGAGCAGCAGATCGGTCAGGTTGTCCAGCGCCAGAAGCGAGCGCCGGTTGTCTACAGCGCCCAGCGGAAGCGGCGTGCCGCGGGCCACCGCGTTCATGAGTTTGAGGAAGTTGGCCTTCACCCCGGGGCCGTAGACCAGGGGTGGCCGGACCACCACCAGTTCAAGGCCGGTTCTTCCGGCCACCTCGTGAAGGGCCTGTTCGGCCTCCCATTTCGACTGGCCGTAGGCATCTTCGGGGGCTGGCGCCATGCCAGACATGAACGGGTGACCCGGCACAGTGCGCTCTCCATGCACCTTGAGTGAACTCAGGAACACCAGCCGGCGAACGCCCGCAGCCGCCGCAGCGATGGCCAGGGACCGGCTGCCCTCCACATTGACCCGCCGGTAGGACTGCAACGGGTCAGGGTCGGTGTCCTGCACCATGTGTACCCGGGCGGCGCAATGGACCACGCAGTCGACCCCCTGCAGGCTCTGGCCCCAGTCGGTTCCTGGTCCCAGGTCTCCAACGGCCCAGGTGTCTTCTTCGCCGGACGCGGAGCGTGTGATGGCCCGGACAGAGAATCCGCAGGCCTTCAGGTGCTGGCAAAGGGCGCGCCCGACAAAACCGTGGGCGCCGGTGACGGCCACGATCACGGTCATTGCGGCCGGCGGTCCCGGTTCTCCAGCGTCAGCGAGCGGACCTCTTCCATCAGCTTGCGGTTGGCCGACAGCAGGTCGGCCACAAAAGCGATCAGGATGGTCTGGAAGCCGATGATCAGCAGCGAACTGGCCAGGATCAGGGACTGGATGTGGCCATCGTAGTCCATGGTCAGCCATTTGTAGAGGAACCGCAGGCCAATGATAAAGCCCAGCGTGAACAGGGCGATGCCTATGCTGGCGAAGAAGCGAAACGGACGGTAGATCACGAACACCCGGATGATCGTGACGATGCTGCGCTGGATGTAGGAGGCGATGCTCTTGACCAAGCGAGACGGGCGGAGATCGCCGTTGACGCGGATCGGCACCGAGGTGATGGCCATGTTTTTCTGGCCCGCCTGGATGATGGTTTCCAGGGTGTAGGTGTAGTCGGAGAACACCGTGAGCCTGCGTGCTGCGGACCGGCTCATGGCGCGGAAGCCGCTGGGCGCGTCGGGGATGCTGGTCTTGCTGGCCACCCGCACCACCCAGCTGCCCAGCTTCTGGAGGAGCTTTTTGATCGGGCTGAAGTGCTCGATAGCGGCGATGGGCCGTGCGCCGATCACGATGTCGGCCTTGCCTTCCAGGATCGGTCGGGTGAGCGCCGGGATGTCGTCGGCGTTGTACTGGTTGTCGGCGTCGGTGTTGACGATCACGTCGGCGCCGTGCTCCAGGCAGGCCTGCAGGCCGTTCATGAAGCCGCGTGCGAGACCCTGGTTGCGGGTGTGCCGCACCACGTGGTCGACGCCGTGGGCCAGGGCCACCTCGACCGTGTTGTCGGTGCAGCCGTCGTCGATGATGAGCCACTCGACCTTGTCGAAGCCGGGCACTTCGCGCGGCAGGGCTGCCAGGGCGATGCCCAGGGTGGCGGCTTCGTTGTAGCAGGGGATCTGGATGATGAGTTTCAAGAGGAACTCCGTGGAGGTTGACGACGTGTGTCGGTGTCGTGCCGGCAGGTCATTGCGGGCACAGGTCGTTCTTCAGTGGGCCCACGCTGCCGTCGCGGTACTCGGCCAGCAGCCGGACATCGCAGGGTGTCAGGGTGGTCGGCAAGTGTCGGGCGGTGAAGGCGAACCCGGTGTTCAGTGCTCGTTGCGTGCCCAGGGCGGCGGCGACATCGTCGCGTTTGATCAGCACCGGAACGGACGAAACAAACTCGTCTCCGGCCAGGATCCAGAGGCGCTGGGCCTGATCGCCCAGTTTGGTGTCATAGACCCAGCCTTTGGCCCGCAACTCCCCATTGGTCAGCGTGAGCGTTTCCACATTGCCTTCGGTGGTGAGGCGGCGGGGGAGGCGGACCGACATCGCTTCGAGCCCGTCGCGGTCGGCGTATCCGATGTTGCGGGGCAGTTCTTGCAGGGCCTGGTGCTGTTTGAGCAGCACCTGCGGAGCAGAGGCCCAGAACACCACAAGAGCACTGGCTGCAAAGAGTGTGGTGACCGTCTGTTTGAACCAGCCGGGCTGGCAGAGCACGAAGAACGGTAACCACAACACCGGCAGCAGGTACATGTAGTAGCGCGGCTGCAGACCCGAGAGCACGCCATTGACGAGGTAGGCGCGGTAGCCGAACACCACGTGGACAACGACGGTGCCCAAGGTGGCCAGGGCCATGGCATCGAACAGCCGGACGGCCATGCGGTTGGAGGTCAACAGGGGCGTGCTGAATCGAGCCACCAGCCAGCCCACGATGGGCAGGCAGGCCATCGTGTAGAACACCGGCTGCCAGCGGTCTCCGATGGGGGTGATGCTCAGGTGCGACATGATGCCGTGCAGCCGCCGCCACATCGAACCGACATATTCCCTGACATAACCGGCCAGATCGAGCGGTTCGGCGGGTGGCGTGCTGCCATAGAGCCTGCCGGGCGATGGGAAAACACCCCCGTGCTGGAGCAGGGTGTAGACGTAGTAGCCGCCCACAACAACGGAGAAGACAGCCAGGTGGGGCCAGTAGCTGCGGACCAGCACCACCGGATGGATGCGCCGGAAATTGCGCATTCCCCAGGCGCCGAGGAGCAGGATCATGAAGACGATGCCTGTGGCCTTGGTGAGGAACACAATCAACAGGCCGACCAGCAGCACGACCGGCGCCAAGGCATCTGGCCCATTGCGGGCGGGATTGGCCATGCGCGCCAGTCCGTAGAAGCCCATGGTCATGCCCAGGTACAGCAGGGTGTCGTTGGAGACACTGCCGGCGATGTACGAGAACATGGGGACGCTGGCGCATGCAAACAGCAGCAGCGAGGTGGTGGTCTGCGTCAGGCGCAGCTCCCGGGCCATCAGCACCACGAAGGCCAGTCCCAGTCCCACGAAACCGACACCGATCAGCCGGAAGATCAGGTAGTCCGCTTTCGGGTTCAGCGAGAACAGCTTGCCAACCACGCCCAGCGCGCTGTAGTACAGCGGTGGATGGCCCAGGTAGTTGGTCTGGGTGAACCCCATGATCTTGCCGTCGCTGTAGTTCGGCAGTGCCTGCGGCGAGCGGATGCTGTCGTTGATGTAGGACAGGTGGGGCATCTCGTCCGGCGGATAGCTCAGCGGCGAATGGCTGGCCATGACCACGCCTTGCAGGATCACGAACACGAGCATGAACAAAGCCAGCGGCATGCCCGCCCAGGTGTTCAGACCTTGGCGGAGGCTGCGGTGGATGCGTTGGAACATGCGCGGGTGCCCCTGAGGTCAGACCGGCTCGCCGTGGCGAACGCGGGGAGGCCAGGCGAGACCGAAGTCCTCGTGATCCAGCGAGAGATAAGGGCTGTAGGCCGGGTCGCGGGCCATCATGACGGGCCAGCGCTTCCACATGTAGTCCACTTCCTTCTGGAATCGGGCTTTCTTCTCCGGGGTGTCTTCGTAGCCCCGGGTGGCCGACTCGTGGTGGAAAAGCAGGGCGTGCGGCGTGAACAGGTTGCGCAGGCCCATTTCGGCGAACCGCAGGCAGAGGTCCACGTCGTTGCAGGCGACCTTGAGGTTGACCTCGTCGAACCCGCCGACCTGGTCGAAGTGCTGTTTCTGCACCGCCATGCAGGCGCCGGTGACGGCGCTGAAGTTGCTTGCCAGCGATGCACGGCCGACGTAGCCGTGCGCGTACAGGGAGAAACCCTTGTGGGCATGCCCGGCCCAGCCGCCGATGCCCAGCACGACACCGGCGTGCTGGATGGTGGTATTCGGATACAGCAGCTTGGCACCCACGGCGCCGATGCCCGGACGGCAGGCCTGGCTCACCAGTTCCTCCAGCCAGTCGTGCGAGATCACCTCAATGTCGTTGTTGAGGAAGCACAGCACGTCCCCGGTGGCCTGTGAGGCGCCCAGGTTGTTGATGGCCGAGTAGCTGAACGGAGAATCGTCGCGGATGACCCGGAAGTTGGGCGTCTGGGCCTGTTCGGCAAAGTACGCCAGCGCCTCGGGGTCGTCTGAGCCGTTGTCCATCAGCAGGATTTCGTAGTTCTTGTAGGTGGACTTTTCCCGGATGCTCTCCACGCAGGTCCTGACGAGGTCCACCGCGTTGCGGGTCGGGATGATGATGCTGACCTTGGGCGCCGGCTTGGGCAGTCGGTGGCGCGCGCGGTACCCGTGGCCGATGAACTGCGCCCGGGCGTTGATGCCCATCCGCTTGTAATGGTCGTTGAGCGCCCGCTCGCCGGCGAGCATGGCGTAGGGCTTGATGTTCAGGTCGGCCGTGGCGGTGCTGCCGGCATGGGCACGCCAGTGGTACAGGATGAACGGCACATGGACGATCTGTTCGGCCTTCACCTTCTCGATCACCCGCAGGACGAGGTCGTAGTCCTGTGCGCCTGCGTAGGCGTCCCGCAGGCCGCCCACCTCGCGCATGAGATCGCCGCGATAGAAGGCCAGGTGAGTGACCAGGTTGTGCGAATAGAACAGGTCCGGGTTCCAGTCGGTCTTGAAGTAAGGGTCGTACCGCTTGCCGTTCTCGTCGAGCTTGTCTTCGTCCGAATACAGCATCCGCGCGTCGGGATGGCGGGCGATGGCCTTGACCATGTACAGCAGGGCGTGCGCTGGCAGCACATCGTCGTGGTCCAGAAAGGTGATCCAGCCGCCGGACGCCAGGGCCAGTGCGCTGTTGGTGGCCGCCGAGATGTGCCCGTTGGTGTCACGGAAGGTGACCTTGATGCGTGGGTCTTTGGCCACCCACTGTTCCAGGAAGGGGCGGACCTCGGGGTCGGTCGACGCATCGTCGGCGATGCACAGCTCCCAGCGCGGATACAGCTGCTCCCTGACGGATCTGATGGCCTGTCCCAGCCAGTCGAGGTTGGCGTTGTAGGTCGGCATGACGACCGACACGAGCGGGCCTTCGGTCATCGAGGCCGCCTCCTGCCTGAGTTGCTCCACCGTCGCGGAGTCCAGGGTGTCGTACCGCCGCACCCACTCCTTGTAGTCGCGGACGTCCATTGTCTTGGGCGCGTGGTCCGCCACTTCTGCTGCCACCACAGTGGCATCGGCTGCGTGCGAGTGCAGTGCTTGCCTGAAAGCCAGGCCCATTCCTTTGCCCGCTGCCAGCGCTTCCTGGAACACTCGAACCGAGTACTTCACGTCCTGTGCCATGACACTCAGGCGCCTTAGAGGAGCGGTGACTCGCCAGCTGGTGGACTGGTAGAGGTTGTCGATGTGGTCTGCGTGCACCTTGGCTGCTTCTTCGTGCGCCAGCACGCGTTGGGTCAGCGTCATGACCTGGTGCTGTGCGGACACCAACTGCAGGTTGCGGTCGGTGTAATCCTGCAGCAGGTCCACGAGCTGCTGCTCGCGGTCCTTGAGTTCTTCGGCAAGCCTGGTGCACTCGTCTTCCAGCGACAGCAGTTTGGAAGACTCGGTCATGGTGGACGTGTCGTGTTCGGACATTGTGGTTTCTTCAGATCAGATGGGCTTGGCGCAGCTCGCGCAATCGAAGGCGGTAGGCCTCTGCCACCGCGCGCGAGGAGTAGTGCTGGCGGATATTGTCCTGTGCCTTCTGCACCAGGCGAGCTGCCTCCTGCCTGTGCTCGACCAGCCGCTGCATCTGCTCGGCGGCCTGGGTGACGTCCGGATCGCACCAGTACTGCCCTTGGTGAAAGATGTAGTCCTTGGAGGTGAGCGCCACCAGCGGCCCCTGAACCAGGTAGCTGGTCTCCGGGGTGCAGAAGTCGGCGTTGCCCGAGAACGCCGTGGTGACCGTGGGTATTCCCAGGAGCATCGATTCGGCAATGATGCGGCCGAAGCCTTCAGATCGGTGCAGGGACACGTAGGCGTTGCAGGACGACATAAGCTGCACGAGTTCGACACGCTGCATGGTCCGGTCAATCACGGACACTCGCGGGTCGCCACCGATTTCCTGCTCGATGGCCTGCCAAGCCTCCGAACCTCTGTCGAGTGTGATGGCCTTGATCACCAGTCCGACTCCCTGGTCGGTCCGGAAGGCTTTCTTGAATGCTTGCACCGCTGCCAGAGGGTTCTTCCTGGACAGCCACGAGTTCCCGTCGAACATGACCAGGAAAAGAAAGCGGTGGTTGGGCAGGCCAAACAACGAGCGGTTCGGCGCAGGGCTGTCGGGCAGTTCGACGGCCAGGGGCATCTTGCGGACTGGTTTGTCCGTCCTGTTTGCGAACGCTTGCCGGACGAAATCGCTGTACACCCACAGCTCGTCCACCGAGTCGATCACCCCCGCCAGGTGGTCCGGCCAGACCGGCAGTTCCCAGTGCCAGCCACCGATGTTGTAGGTGCCAGAGTCCAGCAGCGTGCGGCCGCCCTCCATCCCCAGCCGGATGGTCTCGGTGGGTGGTAGGCAGTACAGGGAGACCGGCCACTGAGGTCGCTCGACGATGTGGTCGTCAAGGGAAAAATCCGCCTTCTGCGGGCCAGGCATCGGGGCATCGATCACGGCGAACGGGATACCGGCAAGGCGGGCAGACTGGGCTGCCATGCGAACGTCCTCTGCGATACCGATCACACTGCGCGCATACCCGACGATGTTCATTCCCGGTTGCTCGTCCAGCGGGTTATGGAACAACGATTCCAGAGGGCCGTACTCGCGGACCCCGTGAGCAGCCCACCACGCCAGCAGGGCATCGCACCCCGTCGGCTGGCTGAGATCGAACGCCTGTCGAAGGTCGGCTCGCGACGAGAAGACACGGAAAGGCACGTAGGGCAGAGGCTTGGCGCAGCGGCCATTTTCGGGCGCGCAGGCATCGAACGAGGTGGCCACCTGATGGAGGTGTTGCCTCAGGTCAGTCAGCCACATCAAAGACCAGGAGGGGACGCCAAACTCCGCACAACCACTGCGCAGCCACCACGCCAGACCGTTGAACCAGTTGTCTTCAGTGAGGGGCGCGAAGCGGGATTTGTCCAGGTCGCTGCGTCCATCCACGATCAGGGACAGAAAGCGTGGCCAGGGCAGACGGCCCTGCACATGCCAGTCGAGTGCATTCAGGTCACTGGCCAGACTCCATCGGACGCGCAAGTGTTCGAGGTGTCCGAAGTGGAACCACCAACGAAGGAACCCGATGCGGCCCTCGTCGGAGCGGATGTCATGAGAAGCCTGCAGATCCGGGCGGTCGTTCCAGATCAGTTGCAGTGGAAGCGGCAGCGCCTCTTTGAACGCGGCTGTGTCAATGTCTGCATGGCGGCTGTATGCCTCGAATCCCGGCATCAGGTCGAGCTGGGTGGGCCAGTTTCCCTGAAGAGCGCTGGACAGCCCGGTGCCGCCGTCTGCAAGAAACCGGGAGACGTCGTATTCACCCAGGTGAGTCATGTCCCCTGTGGTCAGGCGCCACTCCAGCTCCGGGTATTCGCGGTGAAGCCTGCTTTCCCAAAAGGCATAGAGGGCTATGCGGTCTGTCAGGCGGGCGAGATCCAGATGCCGCAGGTCAGGGCGGATCGCCGCCATGGCCTGGAGTCCCGCAGGCACGCTCAAGTGCCGGTCAGTTTGGTCCGAGGGAGCCCGTGCTGACCACGCGGTATGAGAAGACACTGGGGGATCCTGTAAGGGGCGCATAGACATGACCACACCAACCAGCGGCCAACCCGCAATTATAGGTTGCGCACCTGTGCGAGCCTGTAAGCCGGCTCCAGGCTTCAGAGTGGCGCAGGCCGAGCTTGGGTGGCGTGTGCCTGGATCATGGCGGACAGGCACTCGGTGAGTGGGTAGACCGGCAACGGGCCGATGCACCCGATCAGCTTGTCGGGAGCGCCGCACAGGCGGTGCACCTCGCTCGCGCGTACGAAGGCCGGGTTGACCCGGACTGCGATGTCATGACCGGTGAGGTGCTTGAGCGTGTCAAGCACCTGCTGCAGACTGAACACAGTGCCCGTGCACACGTTGTAGATCTGTCCCGACTCACCGTGGTCAAGCAACCGGAGGTAGGCTTCGCAGACCATGCGCACGTCGTTGAACTCCCTCTCTACGTGAAGGTTGCCCAGTTCAATGACCGGCGCGCGGCGCGCGAAATGATCAACCAGCTTGGGGACAAGGAATGACGTGGCTTGTCCGGGGCCGGTGTAGTTGAAGGGACGGGTGATGACGATGGGGAGGCGGTCGGCATACGCCTGCGCCATCTGCTCCATGGCCAGCTTGCTCGCGGCGTAGTGGTTCACAGGTGCGGTTGGCTGGTTTTCGGAGATGGGCGACTGGAGGCAGTTGCCGTAGACGTTGGCGCTGCTCGCAAGGAGCAGCTTCCGCGGGCGAGCCGAGGCCGGCAGTGCATCGAATGCCTTGAGCAGGTTCGTCGTGCCCACGGTATTGACCCCGTAAAAGGCCGATTCGTCGGCATGCCCAACAAAGCTGATGGCGGCCAGGTGCACAAGCGCATCACAGGGGTCGGTGCATTCGATGGCGCGCTTCACTGCAGAAGCGTCGGTCAGGTCGACGGGACAGTCGACGACCTCGTGTCCGTGCTGTTTCGCCAGTTGACCGAAATGCAGCCCCGTGAATCCGGACGCACCTGTCAGCAGAATGCGCATCAGAACGACATCCCGGTCCGGTTGCGGCGCAGATCCGCCTCCACCATCATCTGGCAGAGTTGCTCCAGTGTGGTTGTGGGAGCCCAGCCCAGCGTGGCCTTCGCATGCGCAGGATCGCCGATCAGCAGCTCCACTTCGGCTGGGCGGTAGAACCTGGGGTTGACGCGCATCACGGTCTTGCCGGTCGCTGCATCCACCGCCGTTTCACCCTCGGCCTGCCCGTGGAAATCCACCTCGATCCCGGCACCCTTGAAGGCCATGCGCACGAAGTCGCGCACGGTTTCCGTGCGGTTGGTGGCCAGAACGAAGGTGTCGGGCTGGTCCGCTTGCAGCATGCGCCACATGCCCTCGACATACTCTTTGGCATAGCCCCAGTCGCGCTTGGCGTCCAGATTGCCCAGTTCCACGCAGTCAAGCTGTCCGAGCTTGATCTTGGCCACTGCATCGGTGATCTTGCGGGTGACGAATTCGCGGCCGCGAAGCGGGCTTTCGTGGTTGAACAGGATGCCGCTGCTGCCGAAGATGTCGTAGCTCTCGCGGTAGTTGATGGTCATCCAGTGCGCATAGAGCTTGGCCACACCGTAGGGGCTGCGCGGGTAGAACGGCGTGCTTTCGGTCTGCGGAATCGTCTGCACCTTGCCGAACATTTCGGAGGTGCTGGCCTGGTAGAAGCGGATCTTTCGGTTGATGAGGCGGATCGCTTCGAGCAGGTTGACGGCTCCGAGGCCGGTGATCTGGGCCGTTGTGGTGGGCTGGTCGAAGCTCACGCCGACGAAGCTCTGCGCAGCGAGGTTGTAGATCTCGTCGGGTTGGACCTTTTGCACCAGCGCGATGCTGGCGCCCAAGTCGGTCAGGTCGTACTCGACCAGGTGCAGGTTGGGGTGGTTCTGGATGCCCAGTTCCTCGATGCGCCAGAAGTTGACGGAACTTGTGCGGCGGTAGGTGCCGTGCACGGCGTAACCCTTGCCGAGCAGCAGTTCGGCGAGGTAGGCACCGTCTTGCCCTGTGATGCCGGTGATGATTGCTTTTTTCATGCGTTTCTCCATTCTGCAAGCTGTAAGCGGTGTGGCCAGAGACGGGGACTACCCGGCAAGGTGTTCGAGGCGATCGAGTTCGGCGCGATAGGCTTCCACCAGACGGTCTGAGCAGAAGTAGTCAGTCACCTCATGGCGCGCCTGTTCGGTTCGCGACCGGACATCCTTTGGCCGGTCCACCGCCTCGCGAAGGCGCTGAGCCAGCGAGGCCACGTCCGGGTTCCCCCAGACGAACCCTCGGGGGTAGGGGAAATAGTCGTCCGGCAGCTCGACGCGGTCGTAGCGCACCGGCAGCGCCGTATCGTCCCTAATCAGGCTGCCCAGTCCGCTGAATGTGGTACTGATGACCGGAATGCCGGCGCCCATGGCTTCCACCACGGTCAAGCCCAGGCCCTCGGACCGGTGCGGGGAGACGTAGGCGGCGGCCGACGCGATCAGTTGGTGCAGTTCCTGGTCCGAAAGGAGGTGGTCGACGATGTGGATGCGATCGTCGTCGGCTGCGGCTTCGTAGACCCGCTGGACTTCCGGATTGGTTTTGTCCGGATAGGTGATCTTGAGCGTCAGCCGAACCTCAGGCGTCGCGGCTTGGCGGGGAAACGCCATCTGGAACGCGTCGAGCAGTGCCCCCGGGTTCTTCCGCTCCAGAATGCTGTTGGCGTCGAAGCAATAGAGGATATTGTGGGGGCCCTCGACCGGACGGACCTCCTCCATGTCGGCGAGGTAGGCAAGATAAGGCGGCAGCAGGGTGACCCGTTTGGAAGTCGAACGCCGGAGCGTCTCCGCAATGAACGGCGTGGGCGCCCAGAACTCGTCAAAGTATTTCATCGACACTTGCCACTCGGGCCGCAGAGTGGGCAGTTCCCAGTACCAGACCGCGATGTTGTAGGCGCCACAAAAAAGAGTCTCACCGCCGTGTTCCAGCATCAACGGCAGGGTGTCGCCGTTCATGTGAAACACGTTGACGGCTGCATCCTTGACCCAGGGCGGCAGCTGAAGCTGGTCGGCACCAAGGCTGGTTTGCCGGGGAAACTCCAACTGCCGTGCAAGGGTTCCCAGCAGAGGAGCTCCAGCCCTTCGCAAGCCTTCTAGGTAGCCGCGCGCGCTCACACCCAACCCCGAGACCTTGTCCAGCGGTCCGATCACATTGATGCCGCTGGAGATATCCAACCGCTCGGAAGGTCGGGCGCGTTGTTTCTCAGGCAGGCTCACTTTCTGCTCGTTCGACAAGCGGATGCGGTGGTGCAGCACCAGACCGGCGGGTTTGCCCAGGTGCAGGAAGTGGGTGAGCGGCCGGTCCACCCAGGTCCGCAGTTCTGGATTCGAGTCGAAATAACGCCTCGGGCTGAACGTCGTGGGCACGTCAACACCCAAGTCCTCGCCGAACACCGCGTAGTGATAGAGCGAGCACACCGCGTCCAGGGCGCCGGGTTCGAAGTGTTGCCGGTAGGTGCTGGGGTTGAAGTAGGCGTTCGGCCAGCGCCCTTCACGGTCTCCGTATTCGACATAGTGCAGCAGCGGATCGGCCCCGCTGTTGGCGATGTCGGGGTAGGTGCTGCGGTAGTGCTGGGCGTCGAAGAGCCCGAGGAGCAGTAGCGTGAGCGCCTGTTGTTGGACGGTGGCATGATCCAGAGGGCCGCCCATCACGGCGTTCCAGTCCCATCCCTGCCGTTCGGCCGTCTGGCGCGCTTCGTCTTCAAGCCGATCCAGGACCGACTCGTACGTGGCCCGATCGTAGGGATCGGGCAGGTCGGTCTGAGGATCCTGTTGCGTGGAATTCATGCTGCCTGCTCGCTCTTTTGCTCGGCGCTGATCACCCGCAATTGCGTTCCGCAATAGGGGTCCCGTTCCACGACGTCGTGCCAGCGGGCGAGGAACTCCTTGCGCTCGGCGCTGCGGTCGTGCTTGCGCTTGAAGCTCGAATTGTGAAAGTGGAACAGCTGAGCGTGGGGTGTGAACACCACCCGGTAGCCCGCCTGGATGCAGCGCAGGCAGAAGTCGATGTCGTTGTAGTCCACCCGGAAGAACTCGTCGAACCCACCCATCTGGTCGAACAGCTCCTTGCGGTAGGCCATCACCGCACCGGTGACCGCGCCATAGTTCCTGATCACCGAGGCATAGCCGCCGTATTCGAGCTGATCCGACGCGCTGTTCATGAAAACGTGCCCAGCCGAGCCATTCAGGCCGGTGGAGATGCCGGCGTGCTGGATGCGGTGGTCCGGGAATAGGAGCTTGCCGCCGACCACGGCAATCTCCGGCCGCAGCGCATGACCGACCAGCGCTTCGATCCAGTCCGGCGCGATGACCTCCAAGTCGTCGTTGAGCAGCAGCACCACGCCCGAGGAGACCAGCGAGGTGGCGAAGTTGGACTTGTTGGCGAACGAGAACTCGCCGTTTCTGGGGTAGCTAACCGAGCGGTGGCCGTGGTCGGCCAGAAGCTTCTGGAGGTCGTCGGGAACATGGCCGTCGTCCACCACGATGATCTTGTAGCCCTTGAACGTCGACTTCTCCAGAATCGACTTCACGAAATTCGTGGCCAGCACGATGTTGCCCCGCCCCGCAACCTGGCGCTCCTGCATGTTGGTCAGGATCAGCAGTGTGACTTCGGTGTCCTTCGGAATCGGCCAGCGCACCTCCAGGGAGCCGGGGGAGTGGTGTGCGACCACTTCGACCGCGGGGTCTTGGCCCGACAGGTGGGCTTGGAGCACTTGGCGAGCGGCTTCGAGGTCCTTCGCCTCGAAGAAACCGCCTGCGGGCCACTCCGCCTCGCGACGACGCACATACAGCACTTCATCGATATGGCCAATTGAGCGGGCCCTCGCAGCGAGCTTCAGACTCAGCGCGTATTCGCGCGCCGCACCCGGATCGCCAGCGTCCATGCCCAGGTTCAGCAGCAGCGACTTGCGGACCGCCAGAAAGCGACCCATGAGGTTGACCGAGTGGTGATGTTCGGGTGACCAGTCGGGCTTGTAGAAGGCCGAGCTTATCGAGCCGTCGGGCAGCAGCGAGGCCTCGTCGGTGTAAAGCAGATCACATGGCGGCAGCGCGCTGCACCGCTTGCTGATGTGCTTGACCAGATCGTCGTCGACCACATCGCCGGGGCTTAGCAGCCCAATGTATTCGGTGGTCGATTGCCAACTGGCGACGATCAGGTTCAGAACCTCGTCCGGGGTTCCGCCGGTGATTCGCCGGATACGCCAGTCGATGTCCAGCCATCCTTCCACCAACGACTGCCGGTCATCGGGTGCGCACAGCAAGAGCTCCCAGGCGGGATCCGTCTGCCGCAACACCGACTGAATGCTCCGCTCCAAAGCCGCCGTGTCATCGTTGGAGACCGTGATCACGAATGCCACCGACGAGGCACTGCGTCTCGTTTGTGACAAGGCGGTAACCGGCTCGAGCGCTTCGTTCTGCTGCACCTCGTGGAGCGGACGAACGAAGCGATCCAGATCTCTGGGGCGTGCCAGGTGCGCCAGTCTGGGGTCTGCCAACAGTTCGCTGGCCCGGGGCACTGCAGTCCTGCGGAAAGCACCCCGAGCGACCTCTGGCGCTGCCGATGCCGGCGAAACGCTGTTCTGCGGCGCAGTGCCGGCGGTCTCCGACGCCGGTGCATCGGCCACTGTTGGAACGCCGCGCAGACGCGTCACCAGTTGCTGGTGCAGGCCGGGCGCGTAGCGTGAGAGCAGGCTTCCTACACGGCGCCGCAGGGCGAGCGCAAAGCGATTGGTGACGAGTCGCCGCGGACTGAAGGCTTCCAGGCGACCCAGACGCTCCACGGCGTTGGAGAACGTGGCGCTGACCTGGTCTCGCCAAGCGGCGTTGGTTTGGACCTCGACCTCGATGTTCTTCAACCGCCTCTCCAGGGACGCCGTCCCTTCGTTTGCCAAGGGCAACGCAGCATGGGGCCTTGCGATGTTCTGTTCGATGTGGCTAGTGGCCGCTTCTGCCCGTTGGCGCACGTCGTCGAGTTGTCGCTGCAGATTGTCGATCCGGTTCTCGGCCTGCAGTAGCCGGGCCTCAGAATGTTCGAGCAGGTTTTCGGCGCGAAAGAGGCGGTTTGAGCTGTCGCGCAGCCTGTGCTCATGCGCATCCACGATGTCAGCGAAATGTTGCAAATGCGTCAGTACATCCTCAATGGCCATGGCCCAGACATCAGCGCCCTTGATCGGCTGGTGCGGCAAAGAGGGCTCCGCAGTGCTGTCCATCAAGGCGCGCAGACCGCGGAAGGACCAGTCCTGGCGCGGCAACTCCCAGAGCGACTGGAATGCAGTCTTCAGCGGTTCCTCGAGTCTGGCAGGGCTGAGAAAAACGCGTTGGGCAGGCTTGGCGCCCGCTGTCTTTCCACTAAGCAGGTCTTGAGCAAACTGCAGAAACGCAAGGAAAATGTCAGATGGCCTGCCACAGTCTTGGGGGGTGGGCGAAATCGAGCCGTAGTCGATGAGTCGCACCGTTCCATCGTCCGATCTCAGCACATTCCAAGTGCGGACGTCTGCGTGGTACAGACCGGCTGATTCCAGAATCACTAGTTGGTCCAGCACCGCCTTCAGCGCTGCATGGCGGTCGAAGTCCAGCTTGTGCTGTTCGAGTTCCAGCAGAGTCCGTCCGGGCAGGCGATCCATCACCGTCCAGGCGGCGGTGGCTGTGCCGCCGCTCGCCAGCAAGCGAGGAGCCTTGAATCCGGGCGGCGCCGACTTCAGAAAGTGCACCTCCTGGGCTTGCTCGGTCTGGTTGAGAACCCGTTGTTCTTGGTCTAGCCGGTAGTACTTCACCAACTGGTGTTCCGCGAAGTAATAACGTCGGCTGGCTTGCGAGGACGGTGCTGCAAACGCGTGGGCGTGCGAAGTCCAGTGCGAGAACGGGATCACCGTTTCATCGACGATGGAATACCGGTCGCTGGTGACGTACAACGGCCGGCTGATGTGGGACAGGTGCGTGGGGATTTTTCCGAGCAGGTGCACAAATCCGATCTGGTTCACCAACTCGAAGGGGTCTTCCGGTTGGGCCGGCCCCCAGTACAGCGGCTCTTCACGCAGTGCAAGCTCAAAAATCTGTGCGCCCGTCGCTTCGGCCAAGCGCTTGAGCAGGCGTTTCACGCTGTCCGCGCCGCTGGCATAGGCCACATGGTGGAAGACGCTCAGTCCTAGCACCAGATCGTAGCGGCCTGGCGTGAGTTGTTCGATGAAGTCCTCGACCCGACCCACCTGGAACGACAGCTTCCACGATGGGTGTTCTGCTGCAAGCGCCTCGCAAACCGCGATGTTCTTGTCGAGAAAGTCAACTCCATGGACCGTGGCGCCAAGTTGTGCCAGATTCAGACAGAAGAATCCCTGTGAACACCCGAGATCCAGCACCGACAACGGCCGGCCCAGGTGGTCTTCAAGGGACTTGTAGACCACCGCAATCTTTTGCAGACGGTCTTCGCACGGTCGGGATGTCTGTGTGGACAGCTCGGGGTGATCAAAAATCGGCTGGTAGATCTCCGGTAGCTGGGCAACGAGGTTTCGAATCATCTGGTGGATCGCCAAACAGGGCGGATCAGGCGTTGAGCTGTTGATAGGTTGCGCGCAGGTCTGCAATGCCCCAGAACTGGACGTCGCGCCCCACGTGGATGAGCACTGAGTCGTACCGGCGATCCAGCGGAACAAGATCCTGCCTGGGGTCGCCCGACGAAATCCCGAACGACACCAGATAGTGCCCTTCGTTCAGCGCCATGGGCATGGAGAAGCGGTACGTCTGGACACTGCCGGCCTGGGCCGAATGGTGCGCGGTGCCTCGAGACGACAGGTAGGAGTTCGTACCGTACAGAAAAATGCCTTCCAGCGTCTTGAGCAGAAAACCGGGCACCACCTGGTCGAAGTCGCTGTCGAAGCGGACGGTGAAGTAGAACTCCGTCTGGGTGTTGCTTTCGATGCGGGACGGATACGACGCATCCGGGGTTGACACCAAAAAATCGATGATCGATGCGCCACCGTGGCCCCACCGGTGCTCGGACGGGTGGTAACCGGGCCGGGAGTGGAACACGTCGTCGTGTTGACTGAGGCCATGGGCCGCGGCGCTATCGGTCGGAATTGATGCTTCGGCATCTGCGGGGGCTTCATCGGGCTTTCCGAACAGCTCGTCCAGATAGCGATTGGTGACTTCTCGAGATGAGCTGTCCATGGCGACGCGGCCTCCCTTGAGCAGGATGGCGCGGTCGCAGTGCTTGACCACGTCGCCAGGACTGTGGGAGACCAGCAGCAGGGTGGTTCCGTTCTGCCTGAAGTTGTTGATGCGTTGAAAGCACTTGGCCTGGAAGTAGGCGTCCCCGACCGAAAGGGCCTCGTCAACGATCAGGATGTCGGGCTTCTTCATGGTCGCCACGCTGAAGGCCAGTCGGACCTGCATGCCGCTGGAGTACACCCGCACAGGCTGATCGATGTAGTCGCCAATCTCTGCAAACGCCTCGATCTCCGGCATCAGCTCGGCGATCTCTCCGGCTTGGTACCCCAGCAACTGACCAGCCATGAAGACGTTCTGCCGCCCAGTGAAATCCGGGTGGAAGCCCATGCCCAGTTCCAGAAGCGCGGCCATCCTTCCGTTGATCGATATGGAACCGGTCGTGGGTTGAGTGGTCCCGGTGATCATCTTCAGCAGGGTGCTCTTGCCGGCGCCATTGACGCCCAGTACACCAACCGACTCGCCTTGTCCGATGGAGACATTGATGTCCTGCAGAACCCATTTGAGGGTGTGGCGGCGTTTGTGGAACGGGCTGAGCCACTCTGCCAGACGTGCCCAGCGGCTTGAATAAAACTTGTACGCCTTCCCGACGCCCGAAACAGTGATGGAACCCATGTCAGTCTGGTTCTTGATTAGAGTTCGTCGACCATTTCACCGGCGTGGCGGCGAAACTGCCAGAGCCCGTACAGACAAAACAGCGCCGCGAGCACCGCGACGGGCAGCAAGCTGGCCCAGTCGGGCATTTCGCCGCGCAGCAGAATCTGCTGATACCCGTGCACCAGCCGCGCCATCGGGTTGTAGGACATCAGTGACTGCACGTTCTCCGGAAGAATGCCCACCGGATACACGATGGGGGTGAACCAGAACCAGAAGGAGAGAAACAGCGTGAAGAACTGCCCCACATCGCGGAAGAACACGTTGAGCACCCCAAGGCTGATGCCCATGCCAATGGCGAACGCTACCTGAAGCACCAGCAGCGGCAGCATGGCCGGCAGCGCCGCGGCATGCAGGTTGCCGGTGGCCATCAGGAAGATAAGGAACAAGCCGAACAGGATGCCGAAATTGACCAGGGAATTGGCAACCACCACCACGGGCAGGCACAGTCTCGGAAAACTCAGCTTCTTGAGCAGGTTGGCGTGTTCGATGAACATGCCAGTGGCCCGGTTGGTGATCTCCGCAAACAGGCCCCAGGTGAGGATCCCCGCACACAGATAGATGCTGAAGGAAAACGGATCCTGAGTCCCCGGAAGTCTTGCACGCATGAGGTTGGAGAAGATCACGGTGTAGACCAGGATCATCGACAGCGGATTGATGATGTTCCAGGCTGCGCCCAGCAAGGAGTTGCGGTATTTGGTCTGAAACTCCCGCTTGACGTTGCCCAGGATGAAGCCGCGGTAGGCCCACAAGGCTCGAATGGCGCCCATCACACCCGCCCGTAGGTGTCCGACAGTCGAACGATGTCGTCTTCGCCCAGATAGTCCCCGCATTGCACTTCGATCAGCACCAGTTCATCGTGACCCGTGTTGGTCAGTCGGTGCTTCTCCTGCAGCGGGATGTGGCGGTATTCGCCGGGTCGGGTCGGGTATTCGACATCGCCGATCTGGACAAGGCCACGACCGCGCACCACCACCCAGTGCTCGGCGCGCTGATGGTGGTACTGAAGGCTAAGGCTCTGTCCTGGTCGGACGGTGATGCGTTTGACCTTGTAGCCCTCTTCTTCCTTGAGGGTCGCGTAGGTTCCCCAAGGGCGGTGCACCTCTGGGGGTAGCACGGTGCTCTGGTACTGCGGGCTGTTGGCGTGACGTTCCTTGAGCGCATCGACCACACGTTTGACGTTTTGCGCTTCCTGCTTGCTCGTGACCAGAAGGGCGTCGGGCGTGTCGACCACCACCAGATCCTTGACCCCCACGGTGGCGACCACCTTGTGCCCATGGCTGTCGATGTGCACGTGCGTTCCCGTCGTGTTCACCGCCACCCAGTCGATGTGCTCGGCCGCACCCAGGGTGTTGCCACTGGCGTCAGGGGTGTGGGCTTGGGCCACTGCGGGCCACGCTCCCACATCGCTCCAGCCAAAGCGGGCTGGCACCAGCATCACGTTCTTGGCGCGTTCCATGACGGCGTAGTCGATGCTGATGTCGGGTTGTTTGCCGAAGGAGTGCGTCTCGAAGCGTGTCACTAGCGGCGTCGCTGCGCCATCCGGCAGCGACATCGGTTTGGTCTGCGCGTACTCCATTGCTTGTTGCGCAGCCGACAGCACATCGGGCGCGAGCTGCTCCAGCGCTGTCAGCAAGGTGCCTGCAGTGAAGCAGAACATGCCGCTGTTCCAGTAGTATCGACCAGTGGCTAGGTACTCTTGGGCGGTGGCCAGGTCGGGCTTCTCCACAAATTGCAGCACTGTCTGCGTCTGGCGCCCGACCTTCGCCACTTCGATGTAGCCAAAGCCGGTTTCAGGTCCGGTGGGCTGGATGCCGAATACCATCAGGTGGCCGTCCAGCGCATGACGCGCTGCTTCCAGCGCGTTGGCCACGAAGGACTCCGTGTCTGGAATCAGGTGGTCGGCTGGAAGTACCAGCATCACCGCATCGTCGCCGTGCTGTTGCCGGCAGGCCAGGGCGGCGAGAGCGATCGCTGGGGCCGTGTTCCGGCCCTTGGGTTCCAGCAGGTAGTGCGGAGCGGGAGGGTCTGCCATCTCGGCCAACAGACCCTGGGTCAGGAACAGGTGATCCTGGTTGGTCACCACGATCAGGTGGTCGGTGCCGCACGCCTGCCCCCTGCTGATGGCCTGTTCCAGCAGGGTTCGACCGCCCAGCTTCATGAAAGGCTTGGGGTAGGCCTGGCGCGATGCCGGCCACAGGCGGGTACCTGCACCGCCGGATAGAACAACGGAAACGAGTTTCATGGACACTTAATTGAACACGTCGGCGTGCTTGAGCAGCTTGGCTGCCTGGTCTTTTGCCGACAGGGTCGGGACCTGAATGTTTCCCCAGTCAATGCCCACGTCCGGGTCGTTCCAGAGGATGCTGCGCTCGTGGGCGGGGGCGTAGTAGTCGGTCGTCTTGTAGAGGAACTCGGCGGTCTCGCTGAGTACGACGAAGCCGTGCGCAAAGCCCTCGGGCACCCACAGCTGGTGCTTGTTCTCAGCCGTCAGGTGCGCGCCCACCCATTTCCCGAAGGTGGGCGATGAGCGGCGGATGTCGACCGCGACATCGAACACCTCGCCCTGGACCACTCGCACCAGCTTGCCCTGGGCCTGCTGGACCTGGTAGTGCAGCCCGCGCAGCACGCCCTTTGTTGATTTGGAGTGGTTGTCCTGCACGAAGCGCACGGGGCGCCCCACCGCTTCTTCAAAGCGGGCGTGGTTGAAGCTCTCGAAGAAGAAGCCGCGCTCATCGCCGAACACCTTGGGCTCGAACAGGATGACCTCGGGGATGGACTGTGGGGTCGCTTTCATGGCTCAGCGCAGCTCGTCTTTGATGATCTGTTGCAGGTACTGGCCGTAGCCGTTCTTGGCCAGCGGCTTGATCAGGCGCTGCACCTGCTCGACGTCGATCCACTTGCTGCGGTAGGCGATCTCCTCCGGGCAGGCCACCTTCAGGCCCTGGCGCTTTTCCAGGGTGGCGATGAACTGGCCGGCTTCCAGCAGGCTGTCGTGGGTGCCGGTGTCCAGCCAGGCGTAGCCGCGACCCATCACCTCCACCTGCAGCGAGCCGGCCTCCAGGTACAGGCGGTTGAGGTCGGTGATCTCCAGCTCGCCGCGGGCAGAAGGCTTGAGGTTCTTGGCCAGCTCCACCACCTGGTTGTCGTAGAAGTACAGGCCGGTGACCGCGTAGTTACTCTTGGGCTTGGTCGGTTTTTCTTCCAGGCTGAGCACCTTGCCCGAGGGGTCGAACTCGGCCACGCCGTAGCGCTCTGGGTCGTGCACGTGGTAGGCGAAGACGGTGGCGCCGTCCGGGCGCCGCGTGGCGTTGCCCAGCAGGGCCGCGAAGTCGTGGCCGTAGAAGATGTTGTCGCCCAGCACCAGAGACGAAGGATCGTTGCCGATGAACTGCTCGCCGATGATGAAGGCCTGCGCCAGGCCGTCGGGGCTGGGCTGCACGGCGTACTGCAGGTTCAGGCCCCACTGGCTGCCATCGCCCAGCAGGTCGGTGAAGCGAGGGGTGTCCTGCGGGGTGGAGATGACCAGGATGTCGCGGATGCCGGCGAGCATGAGGGTGCTCAGCGGGTAGTAGATCATCGGCTTGTCGTACACGGGCATGAGCTGCTTGCTCACTGCCTGCGTCACGGGGTACAGGCGCGTGCCGGAACCGCCGGCCAGGATGATGCCTTTTCTGTTCATGGCGTTCTCAGGATCTGTTGCAGGATGTGGCCCAGGCCTTCCTGCCAGTGCGGCAGTTCAAAGCCAAAGGTGGAGCGAAACAGGGTGGTGTCCAAGCGCGAATTCGTCGGGCGTCGGGCTGCCGTGGGGTACTGGTCGGAGCCGATGGGGTGTACTTCGTTGGGAGTGACGCGCAGGGCGTGTCCCGTGCGCAGTGCGTACCCGATCACGAAGCGGGCGTAGTCGCACCAGCTGGTTTCCCCTCCGGCCGTTGCGTGGTAGAGGCCGTAGGGGAAAGGCTCCGTGCCCGTACGTTGCAGCTGGCGCACCAGATGCGCGGTCACATCGGCGATCAGCGCGGCAGAGGTGGGTGCACCGAATTGGTCGCTGACCACGCGCAACTCGTCGCGCTCGGCCGCCAGGCGGAGCATGGTTTTGGCGAAGTTGTTTCCGTGAGCTCCGACCACCCAGCTGGTGCGCAGCACGATGTGCCGCGGAGTGCTGCGCATCAAGGCCAGCTCGCCATCGCGCTTGCTGCGCCCATAGGCCCCCAGAGGGGCGGTCGGATCCGTTTCCACGTATGGCGTGGCCTTGTGGCCGTCAAAAACGTAGTCGGTGGAGTAGTGGATGACTGCGGCGCCCAGACGCGCGGCTTCCTCACCCATGACGCCGGGGGCGATGGCATTGACCGCGGTGGCGAGTTGCCCGCCGGCTTCATCTTCGGCACGATCCACCGCGGTGTACGCGGCAGGATTGACGATGAGGTCCGGGCACGAGGCCCTGATCAGGGCTCGCAGCGCCTGTTCGTCGGCCAGGTCGCAGTCGCTTGAATCCACTGCATGAACGGTGCCCAGTGGCGCCAGGGCTCTCTGCAACTCAAACCCGACCTGGCCGTTCTTGCCGGTCAGGAGAATCTTCATGCAAGCGCTCCGTACTGCTGGCCGATCCAGTTCCGGTAGTCGCCGCTTTGCACGTGCGCCACCCAGTCGGGATGGTCCAGGTACCACTGCACGGTCTTGCGGATGCCGGTGTCGAAGGTTTCGGCAGGCTTCCAGCCCAGTTCGCGGTGAATCTTGGTTGCGTCGATGGCGTAGCGGCGGTCGTGGCCCGGCCGGTCCTTCACGTAGGTGATCTGCGTGGCATAGGACTGGCCGTCGGCACGGGGGCGCAGATCGTCCAGCAACGCGCAGACCGTCTTGACGATCTCGATGTTCGGCTTTTCGTTCCAGCCGCCCACGTTGTAGGTTTCACCAGTCGCTCCGGCTTCGAGCACGCGGCGGATCGCACTGCAGTGGTCCTTGACGAACAACCAGTCGCGCACCTGCATGCCGTCGCCGTAGACCGGCAGTGGCTTGCCGGCCAGGGCGTTGACGATCATCAGCGGGATCAGCTTCTCGGGGAAGTGGTAGGGACCGTAATTGTTCGAACAGTTGGTGGTCAGCACCGGCAGACCGTAGGTGTGGTGGTAGGCGCGCACCAGGTGGTCGCTGGCCGCCTTGGAGGCCGAGTAGGGGCTGTTGGGCGTGTAGGGTGTGGTCTCGGTGAACGGAGCATCGTTCGGGCCGAGCGTGCCGTAGACCTCGTCGGTCGAGACGTGCAGGAACCGGAAAGCAGCCCTGGCTTCACCTTCAAGAGAACCCCAATACGCACGCACAGACTCCAGCAGGTGGAAGGTGCCGACGACGTTGGTCTGGATGAAGTCCTCCGGTCCGTGAATGGATCGGTCGACGTGGCTTTCTGCAGCGAAGTTCACCACTGCCCTGGGCTTGTGTTCGGCCAGCAGGCGGTCAACAAGGGAGCGATCGCCGATGTCACCCTGAACGAAGATGTGTCCGGGGTTGCCCTGCAGGCTGGCCAGGTTCTCGGGGTTGCCGGCATAGGTCAGCTTGTCCAGATTCACGACGGGTTCCTGGGACTGTGCGACCCAGTCGAGCACGAAGTTCGCGCCAATAAAGCCTGCGGCGCCGGTAACCAGAATCATCTTTTCTCCTGCTTGGTGTGTCGGGCGAGATCGTGGAAGTCCGTCACCCACCCATCGGGATGGAGCGGCTCTGAAGGGCTTGTGTCTTGAAGGGGTGGCTATACCAGTGGCAGGCGGCCCAGGTGCTTGCCAAAGTAGCGTGCCATGCTCGCAGCATGCCAGCGCATGTACCGGAAGCTGTGCCGGCTGGCGCGCTGGGCCTCATGCACCACCGTGACCCCCGGATCGCACATCACTTTCCAGCCCGATTTCCACAGCCGGGCGCAGATGTCCACATCTTCATAGTAGAGGTGGAATTTAGCATCAAAACCTCCCACATCCCGAAACGCCTGGGCGCGAAACAGCAGGAACATTCCTGCGACCCATTCGACCGGGCGGGCATCCGACTGGGGCATGAGGTGGTAGCGACCATCGTTCACGCCAGCGAGTTTCTGCGCCAGGTTCCAGGGGGTGGGAAAGCGCCGCGCGTTGTCCTCAGGCTGTCCGGCCGGGCCGAGCACCAGCGGAGCCACCAGCCCCACTGTAGGGTCTTGCATTGCTGCCAGGAGGCCCGGGAACGGATTGATCGGCAAACGGATGTCGGGATTCGCTACGCAGTAGAACGCTTGTTCGCATCCCTCAAAGGCCTGGTTGTGGTTGCCCGCAAACCCCAACGGCAACGGGTTGTGGTGCGCGAGGACAGTCAAGCCGGGTGGTGGGTGCATGGGCGCGTCCGGGATGTTTTCCGTGACCACCAGTTCAGCCACTTCGTGTGTTCCGGTCAGGTCCTGCAGGAACTGGTTGGCCAGCCGGGCCTGGCCGTGGCTGACCATGGACAGGCGGATGCTCACAGGCGCCTCAGCACTCGGTAGATCAGGCGCTGCAGGGGCGGAAAAGGCAGCGACAGCTGGGATGCGAGCCAGGTGGTAAGCCGTTGGCGGGCGGTCAGCTCACCGCCGAAACGTACCAAGAAGCCACGCGCCTGGCGGGCGTTGAGGCGAAAGATCTCGCCGTGCCGGTCGTCGAACAAGCGGTGCATGATGGTTTTGAAGGCCACGGGCTTGTCTCGCGCCTTGGCGCCGATGGCATTGGTGGCGTGCTGGCGGTAGTCGATCAGCGACTGGTCCAGGTAGATGCGGCTGCCCAAGGCGCTGGCCACCAGCGACAGCCACCAGTCGTGCATGATGGCTTCGGGAGGGACCGGCAGGGCTTTCTCCAGCAGAGCCCGGTTCATCAGGCTGGTGCAGCCGGTCAGTGTGTTGCTCAGGAGCTGGGCCGAGAGGCTGCTGAGGTCGGGGCGCAGGCCCTGGTAGCGGGCCATCGAAGGAGCGATCTCACGTCCGTCTTCTTCAATGACGCGCAGGTCGCTGTGCACGAGGGCGGGTGCTCCTGGGCGTGCGTGCTCAAGCGATTGAATGGCTCCGAGTCCGATGAGCAGTTTGTCGTGGTGCCAGACATCGTCCTGATCGGAGAGTGCAATGTAGTTCGCTCTTCCGAGGCCGTTTGGCTCCAGGTCCAGTGCCTGTCGCATGAGGCATGAGAAATTGCCGCTGGCGCCCAGGTTGCCCAGATCGTCCTCGACCACCGTGATGCGCTCGGGCCAGCGCAGCCGGAGTTCGTGCAGCAGTCCGGGTGATCCATCGCCAGAGCCGTCGTCTCGGCACAGGAGGTGGGTGCTCACGCCGCTCTGGTTCAGGATGGACTCCACCTGTTGCGTGAGGAAGCGCTGGCCGTTGTACACCGGCAGCAGCACCAGCACCCAGGGTGAAGCAGGGTCAGAAAAAGTAGGAACGGGAGACTGGCTCATGGAGAGTGATGGGTGGACCGCCGGGGCCAGGTCAAAGCTGGTTGAGGGCCAGGCCCAGCCAGAACGAGGCGCGGCCGGAACGGGTCTGCCGCCAGAGGCCGCTGTGGCGTCCGGCTTGCATGCGCCCGATCAGATCGGGGCGGCGGCGCATGTCCTGGAACTTGCGCAGCACATCCAGCGCCTTGGGCTGCAGTTCATTGGCGATGTCGTTCATGGCCGCTTCCGTCTGATCGCCCCAGGTGCGGTACTGCCCCTTGAACAGCATGCCCATGCGCAGCACCTTGTCCCAGGAGCGGCCCTGCGATCCGATCAGGTTGTCGGCATGCTGGCGGTAGAGCAGACAGGGCTCCGGATCGAAGTGCATCTGCCCGCCGCAGCCGGTAACGACCTGGTATGCCGTCCAGTCGTGCAGGACCGAATGCTCGGGTTTGACCCGGCGCATGAGCCGCAGCAGGGGCTGGTTGAACACCATGGTGTTGCCGCTGGCGACGTTCTGCAGCAGGGCGTTGCCGAAGCCCAGGGGGCGTTGTGGCAGGCGGCTCACGCCGATGGGCTCCAGTCGCTCGTTGACCAGGCGGGTGCGCGCCGCATACAGCGCCGGCTGGCCCGTGGTCGGCCGCAGGGCCCGCAGTGCGTGCACGGCGCGGGAGAGCTTTTCCGGTAGCCAGACGTCGTCCTGGTCGCTGAACGCGATCAGGTCGTGGTTGGACGTGGGTTCGACGGTGCGCAGGAGGTGGAAGAAGTTGGCGGTGGAGCGCCGCCCGGGTCCTTTGACGAGCCGGATGCGGTGGTCCCCGTGCTTGTCCGCGAAGGCTTCGCACAGACGCACGGTGTCGTCCGTCGATCCGTCGTCGCTGACGGTCAGCGTCCAGTTGGGGTGGGTCTGGCCGGCGATCGACTCCAGCTGCTCACGGATGTACCTGCCACCTTGGTAGGACGCCAGCAGCACATGAACGCAGGGCGCGGCACCGGACGCTTCACTCATTCGGCGGTGCGTCGCGTACCCAGCACCTCGTGCAGGATCGCGGTGAAGCGTTTTCCGAAGGTCTCGGTGGCGCACTGCTGCCTGAACACCTTGTGGCCGGCGGCCGCGATGCGATGGCGCAGCGGCTCGTCGTTCTTGAGGCGCAGGATGGCATCGGCCAGCGCCTGAGGATCGGCGGGGTTCACCAGCAGCACGCTTTCGCCGTCCTTGAGCAGCTCCTGGACGGGCTCGTTGCGGCTGGTGATCAGGGGTTTGCCCACGCCGATCGCCTCGACGACCTTGTTGGTCAGCACCAGCTTGGCGCGCTCGTTGTCGCCGAAGATCCCCAGGCACACATCGGCCCGGGACATCAGCTCGGCCAGCTTGGCATATGGCACTGGGTCCAGAAACTTCACATGCGGCAGGCCAAGCTCGCGGGCCAGTTGCATGTCCTCTTCGTAGGTCAGTCCTTTGCCCACTATCTGGAACTTCACACCATGTGGTTCCAGCAGCTTGGCGGCCTTGAGGATGTGACGCACGCCATGGAACGGGATGTATTCGCCATGGAAGTGCACGAGGAACTCGCCATCGGCGGGCCGCAAAGGCCCCGGCTTGATCACGCTGTCGTCCACGGCCAGGAAGAGCCGGCGGAACTTGCTGGTCTCGGTGTGGATGGTGCGCCCGAAATGGCCGATGACGTGGTGGCTGTCCAGGATGGACAGCTTCGTCATCTTGTAGGACAGCCAGTCGCTGAGGCCATAGATGCGGGCCTTGAACGAGCCGGGGGCCGCCTTCTCCCGGTCGAACACCATCGTGTCGTACGTGGTGATGTACATGTCGAACAGAATGGGCTTCCAGGTCAGCAGCCGCACCAGCGGCGCCAGCAGTTGACCGTAGAAACCCACCACGACCGCATCGCAGCGGGGGGCGTTGAGCAGGGTCTTGAGCAACAGGCCCGGGTAGTGCTTGAACGACTTGTTGGGCGGCAGGCATTCGATCACGTCAAAGCCGTTCTGGCGCATGGCGTTGAGCACGATGCGGGTGCGTGAGTAGGCGGCCTCCCGTCCGGCGACATACAGGATTTTCATCAAGGGCGGATCAGAAGCGGAGGTTGGCCTTGAACACCACGCTCTGTGTCTTGCGCACGTCCTGCAATTGGGCGCCGTAGGTGGCGCTGAACTGGAGGTGGCGAGCCACGTCCATGGTGGCCTGCAGACCCAGCTGCGTGCGCTCGACCTTGGACAGCGGGAAAATCTCGCGCTGCACGACGTTGGGAGAGCCCGACTCGCGCATCGACACGGTCACGGTGTCGCGCGACAGGCTGGAGGTGTGGTGCAGGCTGCCGCCGAAACGCAGCTTGCGCTGGCCGCTCAGGCTGATCGGGTCGGTCTGCAGGTCCACGCCGATCCCCGAGAGCCACTCGTTGACCCGGTTGGAGCTGAACAGCACGTCGGTTGTGTAGAGGGTGGAGGTCAGGGCAGGGTCGAGACTGTGCGACTGGTTGGTCAGAGACACCCAGGGTGTGACGCTGAAGAAGTCGCCACGCATCGGGTAACGCATCTTGTTCTCGAACGACCAGGTGCTGCCGCGCTGGCGGTTTTCCAGCGTGCGGCGGACCAGACCGTCTTGTGCGTGGCTGGAAAAACTCAGGTCCAGGTGGGAGACCTGGCTGCTCATCACCCAGCCCGACACCGGCTTGTTCCAGTACAGCGACACGGCGTCGGAGGTGTACTGCTTGGAGTTGCGCATCTCGGTGGTGGACAGGTACTTGGCCTGGTCCTGCTGGAACACGGCGATGCCCATGCGGCTGCTCTGGGCGTTGTCGGCCGATCCGACGCGCATGTCGAAGGCCAGGCCGGTCGGCGCAGAGCCTTGCGGCGTCTGGGCGAACGGCTGGAACACCCGGCTGTTGCGTGCGTTGAACTGGAAGGCATCGCCCTCTCGCAGGCCCAGCGGCAGCAACCTGAAGCCAGGCTGCAGGGTCTTCTGTTCGGCCATGGACAGCACCAGCGTGCCGTTGTCGATGTCCTGGTTGATGCGCCCGGCCGAGTCGGCGCCGGCGCTCACGCTGTTGGCCCAGTCCCAGCCGCGGGTCAGGTAGTGCTGATAGACGCGGGTGATGATGTCCTGACCACGGTTGCCGAAGTGGGTGGCGTCGTGGTAGAGCGTGTCGGTGGCCGAGCGGGAGGCGTCGGCCGTCGAGACGTTGTTGAAGCCGAACTTGCCGGGTTCGTTGAAGACGCGCTGGAACACGGTGTACATGTCCACCGCGATCACGTTGGGTGTGGCGTTGGCCACCGAAGCGATGTAGTTGTTCCAGCCAATCACCTGCTGGGAGGCCAGCGACGACACGCCCGGTCCGCGGCCCCAGTCGTGCAGCTGGGTGACAAACAGTCGGCGATTGTCGGCCGCGGCGCCGGCCGCGATCAGGCGGGCCACGCCGTCGGAGTAGCCTTTTTTGGCGTTGGTGAGGTTGTTGTCCGGAGAGCCGTTGCGGCCCATGTCGTTGTGGCCCAGGTAGACCACGGTCAGGTCGCCGTCGCCAATCGCGCTGCCCCGGCTCTGCCAGTTGTCGATCTGCTTGTCGAAGGCGCGGGCTTCGCCGTAGCTGGCGCGTGCACCACCCAGCGCGTAGATGTCGGATTTCGTGACCGTGCCACGGCCCTGCATCTGCGTGGCCCAGTTGATGGTGCCGATGGAGTTCGTGAAGCGCGGATCGGAGTAGCTGTCGCCGAACACCCGCATGGTGTTCACATGCACCTCGCCCAGCGAGCTGCCGCCGCTGCTGCTGTAGGGGTTGGCGACCGCAGGGGTGGATCCGCCGGAGCTGGCACAGCCGGTGATCAGGGCTGTGACCGCCAAGGTCATGGCTGACAGCGCGTGGTGGGACTTCATGAAGGTTCTCCCCGAAAAGTGTCTGGTGGGTCAGTCGCTGCCGAACAGGTCGCGCGTGTAGACCTTGCCCTGCACATCGGCCAGCACTGGCGTGAGGCGGTTGGTGATGATCACGTCCGATTCCTTCTTGAAGGTTTCGAGGTCGTTGACCACCGGCGAGTGGAAGAACTCGTCTTCCTGCAGGGCGGGTTCGTAGATGATGACGCGGACGCCTTTGGCCTTGATCCGTTTCATGATGCCCTGGATGCTGGAGGACCGGAAGTTGTCCGAGCCCGCCTTCATGATCAGGCGGAACACGCCGACCGTCTTGGGCTTCTGCTTCAGGATGCTCTCGGCGATGAAGTCCTTGCGCGTGGTGTTGGACTGGACGATCGCCTGGATCAGGTTTTGCGGCACGTGCTGGTAGTTGGCCAGCATCTGCTTGGTGTCCTTGGGCAAGCAGTAGCCACCGTAGCCGAAGGACGGGTTGTTGTAGTGGTTGCCGATGCGCGGATCGAGTCCTACGCCCTCGATGATCTGGCGCGAGTCCAGGTTGTGCGCAGCAGCGTAGGTGTCGAGCTCGTTGAAGTAAGCCACCCGCATGGCCAGATAGGTGTTGGAGAACAGCTTGACCGCCTCGGCTTCGGTCGAATCGACGAACAGCACCGGAATGTCCTGCTTGCGCGCACCTTCCTTGAGCAGCCCGGCGAAGGTCTCAGCCCGCTCCGAACGCTCGCCCACGATGATGCGCGACGGGTACAGGTTGTCGTGCAGGGCCTTGCCTTCGCGCAGGAACTCGGGCGAGAAGAGCAGGTTCTGGCAGCCGGTCTGCTCGCGCAGCTTGGCGGTATAGCCCACGGGCACCGTGGACTTGATCACCATCACTGCCTGCGGGTTGATCTGCATCACGTCACGGATCACCGCCTCGACCGAGCGCGTGTTGAAGTAGTTGGTCTCGGGGTCGTAGTCGGTGGGCGTCGCAATGATGACGAAGCTGGCGCCTTCGTAGGCTTCGTGCTTGTCCAGCGTGGCGCGCAGGTTCAGCGGCTGGTGGGCCAGGAAGTCTTCGATGTCCGCGTCGACGATCGGACTCTTGCGCGCATTGATCAGCGCCACCTTCTCGGGAACGATGTCCAGAGCGACGACTTCGTGGTGCTGGGACAGCAGCACGGCGTTGGACAGCCCGACGTAGCCGGTGCCAGCAACCGCAATCTTCATGGGAAACCTTGTGAAAGAGCTAGGCCTAAAACCTTGGAATTTTGCCATAGGGGCCTCTGAAACCCTTATGGGTTCCTTAGGCCAGGATTCCCAGCGCGAACGGAAGGCTGGCCATGCCCAGCAGTGTGGACAGGGTCACCAGACCGGCCACATAGGGCCCGTCGTAGCCCATCCGGGCCGCCAGCACGTAGCAGCTGGAGGCCGTCGGCACGGCAGAGAACATCAGCAAGATGGTGGTCTGTGCCGTGTCGAGGCGGAAGGCCATGGCCAGCCCGAAGGCGAGCAGCGGCATGCCCAGGTGCTTGACGCACAGCACCATCGCGCCGAGTTGCTTGGCCTTGGTCAGGCTGCCCAGCCGCATACCCGCGCCAGCGGCCATCAAACCCAGGGCCAGCGAGGCCTGCCCGATGCGGTTGACCGTCGGTTCCAGCCAGGACGGAACCGTGAAGCCGAGCAAATTGGCGACGAGCCCGCTGGCGGTGGCAATGATCAGCGGGTTTCGCACCAGCTCGCGGGCGAAGCCCTTGTTGGCGCGGCGGGCCATCGGCCATACGGCGCCCACGTTGAACAATGGCACGCAGACCCCGATCAGCACCGCAATCATCAGCAGCCCCTGGGGGCCGGCGATCTTGTCGGCCAGTGCCAGGGCGATGAAGGAGTTGAACCGGAACCCCACCTGTGCGCTGGCGGCGTGCAACCGCGGGTCCAGCCGCCGCCCCAGCCAGGGCCAGTGAGGCAGCGAATAGGACAGCGCGATGCCACAGATGCCCAGTGCCAGGCCGGCCGCCATAAGGCTGGAGGCGGCACCTATGTCCAGCGGGCTCTTGACGATCGAGTGGAAGAGCAGGACCGGGAACAGGAAGAAATACACCAGGCTTTCCAGTGGCTCCCACACCGTCCGGTTCAGGGCGGTGAAGCGGCAGACCAGGTAGCCGCAGAGGATCAGCGAAAAGTCCGGAAAGAGCAGTTGGGCAAAGTTCACCGGGCGAGCATAGCGCCCGGACGTGCCTGCTTCCGGGGGTTTGTACTTATGTAGTCTCCCCATGGTCAACCGGGTGCAGCCTGTCTACAGTCCCGGGGGGCTGGCAGGGGTAATATGACCGTTGCTATTGTTTTGTGTACAACGAAGGAGAGATCGCATGTTTGCTCGCCGTTCCCTGATGGGGCTGGGTCTGGTTGCCATGTCGCTGGGTGCGACCGGAGTGGCCTGGGCGCAGGCCTACCCGACCAAGGTCATCCGCCTGCAGGTGCCGTTCGCACCAGGCGGTACGACCGACATCGTCGCGCGCGTCATGTCCGAGCCGCTGGGCAAATCGCTGGGCCAGAGCGTGGTGGTCGAGAACAAGGCTGGTGGCGGCGGTGTGATCGGCGCCACCGAGCTGGCACGTGCCGCCGCCGACGGTTACATCATCGGCATGGCCACGGTGTCCACCACGGCGGCGAACCCGGCGATCAACCCCAAGATCCCGTACAACACGCTCACCGACTTCACCCCCATCACCAACATCGCCGCCACGCCCAACGTGATCGCGGTGCACCCCAGCTTCCCGGCCAAGGACTACAAGGCCTTCATCGCCGAGCTCAAGAAGAGCCCTGGCAAGTACAGCTACGCCAGCTCCGGCACCGGTGGCATCGGCCACCTGCAGACCGAGCTGTTCAAGAGCCTTGCGGGTGTGTTCATGACCCACATTCCCTACCGTGGCGCCGGTCCGGCCCTGAACGACACCGTGGGCGGCCAGGTGCCCATCATCTTTGACAACCTGCCGTCGGCCCTGCCGCACATCAAGGCTGGTCGCCTGGTGCCCATCGTGGTGGCCGCGCCGCAGCGCCTGCCGGTGCTGCCCGACGTGCCGACCTTCAAGGAAGTGGGGCTGGAGCCTGTGAACCGCATGGCCTACTACGGCCTCATCGGCCCCAAGGGCATGCCGAAGGACGTGGTGGACAAGCTCTACAACACCACCAAGACGGCGCTGACGGACCCGGCGGTCCGCAAGCGCATCGAGGACACCGGTTCGCTGATCGTGGCCAACACACCCGAGCAGTTCACGGCCCAGATCAAGGCCGAGTACGAGGTGTACAAGGAAGTCGTCACCAAGCAGAAGCTCTCGCTGGACTGATGGACCCCACGGCGCTCGCGCGCAGCGAAGAGAGCGCGGGCGCCTTTGTCGATGCCCTCTGGCTGGAGGAGGGCCTCTCGCGCAACACGCTCGACGCATACCGGCGCGACCTCGTGCTGTTCGGCCAGTGGCTGGCGGCCCATGGCGCGCGTTCCCTGCCGCAGGCGGGCGAGGCCGACATCCATGCCTACTTCGCCAGCCGCCACGCCGAGACCCGGGCGACCACCGCCAACCGGCGCCTCACGGTGTTCAAGCGCTATTTCCGCTGGGCACTGCGCGAGCGCCTCATCGACGCCGATCCGACCCTGCGGTTGACCGCGGCGCGTCAGCCGCTGCGCGTGCCCAAGACGCTGTCCGAAGCCCAGGTCGAGGCGCTGCTGAACGCACCCGACACCGCCACACCGCTCGGCCTGCGCGACCGCGCCATGCTGGAGCTGATGTACGCCAGCGGGCTGCGGGTGAGCGAGCTGGTGACGCTGCGCACCTTTCAGGTGGGCCACCAGGACCACGTGCTGCGGGTCACCGGCAAGGGCAACAAGGAGCGGCTGGTGCCGTTCGGGCAGATCGCTGGTGAGTGGCTGCAGCGTTATCTGAGGGAAGGGCGCCCCGAGATCCTCGGTGGGCAAGCCAGCGAAGACCTGTTCGTCACCGCGCGCGGCAGCAAGGCCGGCGAAGCCATGAGCCGGGTGATGTTCTGGAACCTGGTCAAGCGCTACGCGCTGGCCGCCGGCATCACCTCGCCGCTGTCGCCCCACACGCTGCGCCATGCCTTCGCCACCCATCTGCTCAACCACGGCGCCGACCTGCGTGCCGTGCAGATGCTGCTGGGGCACGCCGACATTTCGACCACCACCATCTACACCCATGTCGCGCGCGAGCGGCTCAAATCGGTCGTGGCGCAGCACCATCCGCGCGGCTGAGGGGATGGTCCTGGGGGTATAACCCGGATATGGATGGCTTCTTGCAAACCCCCGTGGCGCAGGCCGCGATGCTGGCGGCGGCGGGCGCGCTGGCGTTCTGGCTGAGAGACGTGCCCGGGCTGGTGGTCTCCTGGGGCAAGCGCTTCTTCATCTCCACCCTCTCCATCGACTCGCGCGACGAGTTCCTGTTTTCGGCGCTCGTGGAGTACATGGACACCCATCCCTCGCTGCGGCAGGTCAACCAGTTCACGGCCCGCAGCGTGCGCCAGGGCACGGAATACCAGAGCCTGGCCGAGGACCTGCGGGCCGGCCAGGCGCCCCGGGCCTATCTGTCGCCTGGCGAAGGCCTGCACATCCTCTGGATCGACGGCCGGCTGGTCTGGATACGCCGCGAACTGCAGGTGACGCAAAGCGTGTTCGAGCGCATCAGCCTGTCGCACTTCGGTCGCTCCGGTGACTGGCTGTCGGCCTTCCTGCAGCGCGCCATCGACGCGCGCGCAAGCCGCGAGAGCGACACGCTCTCGGTCTATATCCCCAACCCGTTCCACGGCGGGGACTGGATGCGGGCACGGCTGGGCTCGCGCCGCCCGCTGTCGTCTGTGGTGCTCAAGGCCGGGCAGGCCGAGGCGCTGCTGGCCGACCTGCAATCGTTCTACGCTGCCCACGAGCGCTACGCGGAACTGGGCATTCCCTGGCGCCGCGGCTACCTGCTCTACGGGCCTCCGGGCACCGGCAAGACCTCGCTGGTCACCGCGCTGGCGTCCGAGCTGCACCTGAACGTCTGCACGCTCAGCCTGGCTTCGCCCATCGTGACCGACGAGAAGATCCACACCCTGCTGGCGGCCGTGCCGCAGCGCTCGCTGCTGCTGATTGAGGACGTCGACGCCTTCTTCCGCCAGCGCGACGCGGCGCACGCCCAGGTGCGGCTGTCGTTCTCCGGCTTCCTCAACGCGCTGGACGGTGTGGCGACGCAGGAGGGCAATGTGCTATTCATGACGACCAACCACGCCGAGCGTCTGGACGAGGCGCTGATCCGCGCCGGGCGCATCGACGAGCGGGTGGAACTGGGCGCCTGTGACGAAGAGCAGCTGCGGCGGCTCTACCTGAAGTTCGACCCGGACGAGGTGGCGGCGCTGGCGTTCGCCTCGAAGCACGCCCCGCAGGGCCTGTCGCCGGCGCAGGTGCAGGGCATGCTCATGCGCCGCTTTGGCGAAACATTTGGCAAGCCCCCACGCTCCGCCGTTGCGCGGGTCGCTGCCCCCCGAGGGGGCTGATCCGTCTTGGGGCGGCCCGGCGCCGGATCGTGTTTTCAGCTACTGGGGCGGTCGCTGCACCAGCTCCACCAGCAGCCCCTGCTCGGTGACCGTGATCTGGCCAGGCCGCAGGCCCAGCAGGTCGGCCATGGCGGCTTCCTTCTGCTGCAGCTGGTAGAGCACCACTTCGCGCAGCGACTGCTCGGCCAGCGCGGGGGCGTAGGTGTTGAGGAGGTCCACCGCCTCGGGCTGCAGGCCGGGGAACCGGAAGCGGTAGACCTTGAGCTGGTGGGCCCGCAGCGAGCGGTCGCTGTGTTCGTAGCGCAGCGCGAAGTCGACCGTGAAGCTGCCTTGCTGGGTGCGGGCCAGTGCCGCGCCGGCGGCGGTCACCGGCATCTCGGCGCGCAGCCGGTTCTGTGCCGGCAGCAGGCCCAGGCGCGGTGCGCCGAGGTCCAGGTTCACCAGGCCGGCGATCGGGTAGCGCACCGGAAAGCGTTTGGCCACCTCGGTCTGCAGCAGATCCTGCGGCACGGTGATGCGGGGCAGGGCGGGGGGCGGTTCGGCCGACGCGGCGCCGGTGGTCTGCGCCAGGCTGTGCCCGCACAGGCCCACCGTCACCAACGAAAGAAGCAGGCGGCGGCGCATGCGGACTCCGCTCAGCGGTAGAACACCTCGACCGGGCCCTTGAGCTGGATCAGCACAGGCTGGCCACGGCGGTCCACCGTCTTGCTCGACTGCACCTTGACCCAGCCTTCGCTGATGCAGTACTCGGCGACATCGAAGCGCTCCTTGCCGTTGAAGCGGATGCCGATGTCGTGTTCGAACACGGCGGCCACATGGTGGGGGCTGCGCGGGTCGATGCTCAGGTGGTCGGGGAGTTCGGGGCGGGCGGTGTCGGACATGGCGGCGGCGTGCGGGAATCGATAAAGCGCGATTGTCCCGCATCACGGCCGGCGTTCAGTCCTCCAGCACGCGCACCTTCACGCTTTTACCCTTGACCTTGGTGGTGGCCAGCCGGCTGGCCACCTGCTGCGCGATGGCGCGGTCCACCGCCACGTAGGTGGACCATTCGTTCACGTTGATCTTGCCCACCTGTTCCCGCGTGTAGCCCAGGTCGGCGGTGAGCGCACCCAGCACGTCACCGGGGCGGATCTTCTCCTTGCGCCCGCCCTGGATGTGCAGTGTTGCCATGGGGGGCTGCAGCGGCTCGGCGCTGGCGGGCACGAGTTCGCTCACCGGGTGCCATTCGGACTCGCGTTTCTGCAGCTGTTCGATGCGGCCCACGTAGCCCATCTCGTCCATGCTCACCAGGTTCAGCGCCAGACCGCTCTCGCCTGCGCGGCCGGTGCGGCCGATGCGGTGGATGTGCACCTCGGGGTCGGGCGTCACATCCACGTTGATGACGGCGGCCAGGCTGGCGATGTCCAGCCCGCGCGCAGCCACGTCGGTGGCCACCAGCACGCTGCAGCTGCGGTTGGCAAAGCGCACCAGCACCTGGTCGCGCTCGCGCTGCTCCAGTTCACCGAACAGGGCCAGCGCGCTGAAGCCCTGGGCCTGCAGCACGGCCACCAGGTCGCGGCACTGGGCCTTGGTGTTGCAGAAGGCGATGGTGCTGGCCGGGCGGAAGTGCAGCAGCAGCTGGCCCACCACGTGCAGGCGCTCCTTGTCGCTCACCTCGTACCAGCGCTGTTCGATCTGCGCGCTGCTGTGCTGGGCCTGCACGGCAATCGTCTGCGGATCGCGCATGAACTGCGCCGCCAGCTTGGCGATGCCTTCAGGGTAGGTGGCCGAGAACAGCAGGGTCTGGCGCTCTTTGGGGCACTGCTTGGCGACTTTGACGATGTCGTCGAAGAAACCCATGTCCAGCATGCGGTCGGCCTCGTCCAGCACCAGGGTGTTGAGCGCGTCCAGTTGCAGGCTGCCGCGTTCCAGGTGGTCCATGATGCGGCCCGGAGTACCAACCACGATGTGTGCACCGTGTTCCAGCGTCGCCAGCTGACCGCGCAGCGGCACGCCGCCGCAGAGCGTGACAACCTTGATGTTGTCCTCCGCGCGCGCCAGGCGCCGGATTTCGGTGGTCACCTGGTCGGCCAGCTCGCGCGTGGGGCAGAGCACCAGGGTCTGCACCGCGAAGCGCCGCGGGTTCAGGTTGGCCAGCAGGGCCAGGGCGAATGCGGCGGTCTTGCCGCTGCCGGTTTGGGCCTGGGCGATGAGGTCCTTGCCGAGCAGCGCAGGGGGCAGGCAGGCCGCCTGGATCGGCGTCATGCGCAGGTAGCCCAGTTGCTCCAGGTTGGCCAGGGTGGCGGGTGAGAGCGGAAGCTGGCTGAAACCGGCGTCGGAGGATGCGGCGGGGGAGGCGGAGGTCATCCGCGATTATCCGCACATGCCGGCTGCTGGGTGTTCAGGCGCTCAGGGTGAAGTGGAAGGCCGCCCCCAGCCCGGGCTCGGAAAACGCCCACACGCGACCGCCGTGGCGCATGACGATGCGCTGCACGATGGTCAGCCCGATGCCGGTGCCGGTGTATTCATCCTCCCGGTGCAGGCGCTGGAAGGGGCCGAACAGGCGGTCGGCCGAGGCCATGTCGAAGCCGCAGCCGTTGTCGCGCACGAAGAACACCGTTTCCCCGCCGAGCGTCTTGGCACCGACGTCGATGCGCGTGATCTTGCTGTGGGCGCTGAACTTCCAGGCGTTGCGCATCAGGTTGTCGAGCAGGGCGCGCACCAGCGTCGGGTCCGCCATGGCCTCGAGCTTGGGTGAAATCCGGATCTCGGCGACACGTTGCGGCTCGGACTCCATCAGCTGGCTGGCGATCTCGCCGGCGATGCCGCTGATGTCGACCAACCGCAGCTGCATGGGCACCTGGTTCAGGCGGGCCATGTGCAGCAGGGCGTCGATCAGCGCCCTCATGCGCTGGCCGGTGGCGGCAATCCGCTGGACCAGGTCGATCCCGTCCTGGTCGAAGCGGGTCGGCTGTGTCTGCAGCAGCATTTCGCTCAGGCCGATGATGGCGCGCACCGGCGCTCGCAGATCGTGCGCCACCGAATAGCTGAACGCCTCCAGCTCCTTGAGACTCTGGTGGAGCTGATCGGTGCGCGCCGTGACCAGATGCTCCAGGCTCTCGTTCAGGGTCTTGAGCCGCAGTTCGCTCTGCTTGCGCTCCGACACGTCCTGCACCACCCCGGTCACGCGCTGGTCGGAGACGTGGCCGGCGTCGATCTTGATCCACCGGGGCGTGCTGCCTTCTGCGAGCACACGGAACTCTTCGCTGAAATGCCTGAGGTCTTTCAGGCAGTGGTGGAGTTTGGCCGCGATGGCGTCCCGTTCGGTGGCGTCCACGCGCGCGAGCAGGTCGGGCAGTGTCAGCGGCTGGTCGTGTGGCCAGCCGATCAGGTCGGCGGTGCGGGGCGAAGGGGTGATGGTGGTGGTGGTCTTGTCCAGCTCCATGACCCCCAGGCTGGCGGCATCGAGTGCCTGCTGCAGCAGGCGGCGGCTGTCGTTCAGCTCGTTCTCCAGTCGCTGGCGCTCGAACGCCATCTGGATGGTGGCGTGCAGCTCGCGCTCCGAAAAGGGCTTGAGCAGGTAGCCGTAGGGTCGTGTCCTGCGGGCACGCTCCAGGGTCGAGTCCTCGGAGTAGGCCGTCAGGTAGATCACCGGGACAGCGTGCGTCTCGCGCAGCTTCGCGGCCACCTCGATGCCGTCCATGTCGCCCTGGATGTGGATGTCCATCAGCACCAGGTCGGGCCGCATCTGCGACACCAGATCAATGCTCTCCTGGCCCGAGACCGCGATGGCGGGCACGTCGTACCCCAGCATCGACAGGCGCTGCTGCAGGTTGAAGGCCACGATGCTCTCGTCTTCCACCACGAGGATGCGGGCAGGCTGGTTCATGGCGGGCCTCCGGGAGGGATGTGGACGGTGAACCGGGTGGGGTCGGCGCGCTGCACCTCCAGCGTGCCCTGCAACTGGCGCGTCAGCAGCCGCACGAGCTGCAGGCCCAGCGAACCGGTTCGCTCCAGATTCTGATCCTCCGGGATGGCGACGCCGTCGTTGCTGATGGAGAGACTGACACTGCCATCCTCTGCCTGCTCCAGCACCACCTGGATGGTGCCGCGCCGCTGGCCGGGAAACCCGTGTTTGAGCGCGTTGCTCACCAGCTCGTTGACGATCAGGCCACAGGGTATCGCCTCGTTGATCGGCAGCTTGACGTGGGTCGACTCGATGTTGATCGCAACATGACCCGCCACCATGCCGTAGGAGTCCATCAGGCTGGGCAGCAGCTCGCCCAGGAACTGCTGGAAGTCGACCCGGGCAAAGTCGTGCGACTGGTACAGCGTCTGATGGATCATCGACATCGAGCGGATGCGGTTCTGGCTGTCGCGCAGCATGGCCACCAGATCCGGGTCGCCGATCTTGAGCATTTGCAGGTCGAGCAGGCTGTGGATCACCTGCAGGTTGTTCTTGACCCGGTGGTGCACCTCTTCGAGCAGCAGCTCCTTCTCGCGCAGTGCGTCGCTGATGCGGCGTTCGTTCTGCTTGCGCTCGCTCAGGTCCAGGATCACCGACAGGATCATCGGGCCCTCACCGGTGTCCACCGGGTTGATGCCGATCTCCACCGGGAACTCGCTGCCGTCCTTGCGCAGTCCGCTCAGATCGCGTCCCGCGCCCATCGGTCTCGCGGTGGCCTCGGTCTGGAAGCCGCGCCGGTACCCGGGGTGTGCGTGCCGGTAGCGTTCTGGCACCAGCATTTCCACCGGCTGTCCCAGCATCTCTTCGCTCGTGTAGCCGAAGGTGGCCTCGGCGAGCCGGTTCACGCGGGTGATCATGCCTTGCTGCGTGACCACGACCATGGCCACCGGAATGCGGTCAAACGCCTGTCCGAGGTATTCGTCCAGCTGGATGTTTCGTGTGCTCATGGCCAACGTGCGGGAGTGATGCCAGGTGGTGGCCCAGCATAAAGGGGAATGGGCCACGCTGCGCGGGGAAAAACACCGTCCGGGCGCGCGTCGCACCCTCGCTTGATACAAACGAATTCGTTTTCGGCTCAGGCGCTGAGCAGATAGTCGAGTTCGGCCTGACTGAAACCCGCCGCCCGGCGGGCCTCATTGTTGAAAGGCGGGCGCAGCCGGGGCGCCGTGTGCACGCGCGCCAGGTGCCGGTAGTGAGACAGCGGTTCCAGGCCCTGCCGTTCGCACAGCCAGCCATACCAGCGGTTGCCAATCGCCACATGCCCGACCTCGTCGCGCAGGATGATGTCCAGGATGTCCACGGCGCGCAGAGCGGCCGGGGTGCCGACCTTGCGCAGCCGGGCCTGGATCAGCGGCGTGGCGTCCAGTCCGCGCGCTTCCAGCGTGCGCGGGACCAGGGCCATGCGGGCGGTGATGTCGTGCTGCGTCTTCACGCACATTTCCCACAGGCCGTTGTGAGCGGGAAAGTCGCCGTAGTCGTGGCCCAGGCTCTGCAGGTGATCGCGCAGCAGCCCGAAGTGGGTGGCCTCTTCATCGGCCACGAGCAGCCAGTCGCGGTAGAAGTCGGCGGGCATGCCGGGGAAGCGCCAGACCGCGTCGAGCGCCAGATTGATGGCATTGAACTCGATGTGGCAGACCGCGTGCAGCAGGGCGGCCAGGCCTTCCGGCGTGAACGGTGAGCGCTGCGCCACCGCCATGGGGGGCACCAGCACCGGCTGGGCCGGGCGGCCGGGCAACACCCGGTCATCGGGCGCAAGGATGGACTGGGCTGGCGCCAGCGCCTGCTCGCGCGCGGCCTCGTCGGGCAGCGCCAGCAGCCGCTGCCACAGCGCATGGGCCGCCTGCATCTTGGCCTGAGGGTCCGGCAGGCACAGGGCGTCGAGCACTGCCTCGCGCAGGCTGGGTTCGGTGCTGGGGACAGTGGGCATCCCTACAATTCTAGGTTTGCCCCGCAGCCCACAGGAGACCCCCGCATGGCGATCTATGAACTCGATGGCACCCGCCCGCAGGTGGCCGAATCGGCCTGGGTGGCCGAGAACGCGCAGGTGATCGGCGACGTCCAGCTCGCGCCCGGCAGCAGCGTGTGGTTCGGCGCCACGCTGCGGGGCGACACCGAGCCCATCGTGGTGGGCGAGGGCAGCAACATCCAGGACGGCTCGGTGCTGCACACCGACAAGAACCTGCCGCTGACCATCGGTCGCCACGTCACCGTGGGTCACCAGGTCATGCTGCACGGCTGCACCATCGGCGACGAGTCGCTGATCGGCATCGGCGCCATCGTGCTCAACGGCGCGAAGATCGGCAAAAACTGCCTGGTCGGTGCGGGTGCGCTGGTCACCGAAGGCAAGGAGTTCCCCGACGGCTCCATGATCATCGGCAGTCCGGCCAAGGCCATGCGCCAGCTCACGCCCGAGCAGATCGAGGGCTTGCGCCGCAGTGCCTTGCACTACATGGAGAACGCCGAGCGCTACCGCCAGGGCTTGAAAATAATCGGCTGACCCCGATCTGCCAACGTTCTTTTTCTGAAAGCACAGAGTGTCCGAACTCCACAAATTCCTGTTTGAAGGCCTGCCGGTGCGCGGCATGCTGGTGCGCCTGACCGACAGCTGGCAGGAAATCCTCCGCCGTCGCCAGCAAGCCGGTGGCTACCCCGAAGCCGTGACCGAGCTGCTGGGCGAAATGGCGGCAGCGGCCACGCTGATGCAGGCCAACATCAAGTTCAATGGCGCGCTGATCCTGCAGATCCAGGGCGATGGTCCGGTCAAGCTGGCCGTGGCCGAGGTGCAGCCCGACCTGGCCCTGCGCGCCACCGCCACCGTGACCGGCGAGGTGGCGGCCGAGGCGCCGCTGTCGCACATGGTCAATGTGAACAATCTCGGCCGCTGCGCCATCACGCTCGACCCCAAGGACCGCCTGCCCGGGCAGCAGCCCTACCAGGGGGTGGTGCCGCTGTTCGGCGATCGTCACGAAAAGCTGGAGAAGCTCAGCGAGGTGATCGAGCACTACATGCTGCAGAGCGAGCAGCTCGATACGCGCCTGGTGCTGGCCGCCAACGACCAGGTCGCGGCTGGCCTGCTGATCCAGCGCCTGCCGCTGCAGGGCGAATCCAACCTGGCTGGTGCGGGCGCGGTGGCGCGCGACGAGGACCAGATCGGCCGTAACGAGGACTACAACCGCATCGCCATCCTGGCCGCGAGTCTCAAGCGCGAGGAACTGCTGACGCTGGATGCCGACACCATCCTGCACCGCCTGTTCTGGGAAGAGGATGTGCGCCGCTTCGAGCCGCAGATCGGCGCCGAAGGTCCGCGTTTTGCCTGCACCTGCTCGCGCGAGCGCGTGGCGGGCATGCTCAAGTCGCTGGGGCGCGAGGAGGTCGAGTCCATCATTGCCGAGCAGGGACAGGTGGAGGTGGGTTGCGACTTCTGCGGCGCGCAGTACCACTTCGATCCGGTCGACGCCGCGCAGGTCTTCCTGCAGGCGGCGGCGCAGCCACCCGTCGCGGGCGGCACGCACTGAGCCTTTACTTCAGAGCATCGAGCACATCGTGGCAGGCGCCCATGGTGTGGTAGTCGACCTTGCCGGCCGGGCTCTTTTCGTCGCTGTACTTGCGGTTGTCGGCCGTCAGGATGCGCCACCAGGCGCCGTGTTCGTGGTCCACGAAATGGCGCCATGAGTAGGCCCAGAGGTGCTCGTAGGCCGCCCAGTAGCGCGGCTCGCCGGTGACGGTGGCCAGCCGGGCCGCGGCGGCCAGCGACTCGGCCTGGACCCAGAAGTACTTGTCGCTGTCGCAAATGCTGCCGTCGGGCGCGAAGCCGTAGTAGAGGCCGCCGTGCTCGCCATCCCAGGCCTTGTGCATCGCGGTGTCGAAGAAATGGCGCGCGCGGTCGATCAGGGCCGCATCGGGGCGGCGCTCATGCAGCTGCAGCAGCAGCTTGGTCCACTCGGTCAGGTGGCCGGGCTGGAAGCCCCAGGGCCGGAAGATGTTGGTCTTGTCGTCCTTGTTGTAGTCCCAGTCCACCGACCAGTCGGCTTTGTAGTGCTCCCAGACCAGGCCGTCGGCCAGGCCCGCCTGCCGGATGGTGATGTGTTCGGCCAGCAGCGCGGCGCGGTCCAGGTAGCGCGCCTCGCCGGTGGCGTCGTAAGCCGCCAGCAGGGCCTCGCACAGGTGCATGTTGGCGTTCTGCCCGCGGTAGGGCAGCACGCGCCAGTCGGCCGTTGCTTCGTCGGCGTACAGACCGTGGGCCGGCTCCCAGAAGCGCTGCTCCAGCAGGTCGTAGGTCTGCGCGATGCCGGCTTGTGCGCCGGTCACGCCGGCCATGTGCGCGTGGGCGTGGGCCAGCAGCACGAAGGCCAGGCCATAGGCGTGGTTGGTGGCGTCCAGCACCCGGGCCTGGCCGTCCCGCCAGTCGAGCAGCCATGCGTAGCCGCCGGTGTCCGGGTTGCGGTGCACCGGCAGGAAGTCGAAGGCCTGCTGCAGCGCACGGCGCACCTCTTCGCCGCCCAGCCCGCGGCGCGCGGCCATCGCCAGGGTGACCACGTAGCGCGTGCTGCTCACCAGGTGCCGGGTGTGGGCGTCGTAGACGCTGCCGTCGTCGCGCAGGAAATGGAACAGCCCGCCGTTGGGGTCGATGGCGCGCGGCAGGTAGAACGACAGCGTGTCTTCGATGTGGTTGCGCAGGAATGCCGGCGAGCGGAAGTCGGGCAGGGGTGTTGCAGGAATCATGGGCGTGCGTCTCCAGTGTGGTTGCGTGCCAGCAGGCCGCTGAACAGCCGGTGTTCGCAGGCCGGGTCGCTGCATTTGTCGCAGCTCCAGGCGCGGCGGCCGCTGGTCAGGGACGGTTCGGTGGTGGTGAGGTCCTGCCCCAGGCAGCGGCCGATGGCGCGCAGGGCTTGTTCGGTTCGGGTCTGCCCGTGGCCGTGGATGGTCTGGAAGGCCAGTCCCGCGGCCTGCAGTTCGCGCCGGATCGCTGCGTCCACCGCATCGCGCACGGCGGGGCTGTCGCGGAAGAATCCATCGGCGACCCAGGCCAGGTCCAGACCCATGAGCAGGGTCAGGTCCACACAGCGCTGCCAGGCCAGGGCCTCGTGCCAGAGCGAGTGGTCCTTGAAATAGAGCTCGCTGTAGGCCGCGATCACGAGCGGAGAGGTGTCGGCGACGACGATGTCCACCCCATGCAGGGAAGCCATCTCGTCGGTGAGGCGGGCCTGCTCGCGGGCCACGGCGGCCTGCTCGTGCGAGTGGGGCGCACGGCCCTGCTGTTCGCACCAGTGGCGCAGATGCTCGGACACCAGCTCGGTGGTCAGACCCCTTGCCATGAGGTGCCCGCACAAGGCACGGGCCAGGGAGGTCTTGCCGGTGGATTCGCCGCCGAGCAGCGTGACCACAAGTGCCACGGCGCAGCTCAGGGCTTCTTGTGGGCGATCTGCACGAAGATCTCGTTGGGCCGGACCATGCCCAGATCGTTGCGGGCCAGTTCTTCGACCATGCCCAAGCCTTCTTCGAGGTCGCGCACCTCGTTGGCCAGCCGCTCGTTGCGCTGCCGCGCTTCCTGGTTGACCGACTCCAGCACGGCCAGTTCGGTCTTCATGCGAGAGACCTTGGGCACGCTGCCCCGGCCGAACCACAGCTGCGCGTGCAGCACGAGCAGCAGCGTGATCAGCAGGCCGGGGACGATGCGATGTGCCATTGGACTGGATGGGTTGGTCTGGCGACCCTGGAGCCGCCAGTCCTGATCACTTCAGGTTGTAGAAGGCCGCACGACCGGGGTACACGGCCACGTCGCCCAGGTCTTCCTCGATGCGCAGCAGCTGGTTGTACTTGGCCATTCGGTCCGAGCGCGACAGCGAACCGGTCTTGATCTGGCCGGCGTTGGTGCCCACCGCGATGTCGGAGATGGTGCTGTCTTCGGTTTCACCCGAGCGGTGGCTGATGACGGCGGTGTAACCGGCACGCTTGGCCATCTCGATGGCGGCGAAGGTTTCGGTCAGGGTGCCGATCTGGTTGATCTTGATCAGGATCGAGTTGGCAATGCCCTTCTCGATGCCTTCCTTGAGGATCTTGGTGTTGGTGACGTACAGGTCGTCGCCCACGAGCTGGACCTTCTGGCCCAGGCGCTCGGTCAGATGCTTCCAGCCGTCCCAGTCGCCTTCGGCCATGCCGTCTTCGATGGAGACGATGGGGTACTTGTCGACCCAGGTGGCCAGCATGTCGGTCCACTGCTCGGCGGTGAGTTGGATGCCGCCTTCGCCTTCGAGCACGTACTTGCCGTCCTTGTAGAACTCGCTGGCGGCGCAGTCCAGGCCCAGGGCGATCTGGTCGCCGGCGGTGTAGCCGGCCTTGTCGATGGCCTGCAGGATCAGCTGCAGCGCGGCTTCGTGGTTCTCGACCGAGGGGGCAAACCCGCCTTCGTCGCCCACGGCGGTGCTGATGTGCTTGTCGTGCAGGATGGCCTTGAGGGCATGGAACACCTCGGCGCCCCAGCGCAGGGCTTCGCGGAAGCTCGGGGCGCCCACGGGGATGATCATCAGCTCTTGAAGGTCGAGCGAGTTGTTGGCGTGTGCGCCGCCGTTGATGATGTTCATCATGGGCACGGGCATCTGCACCGCGCTCATGCCGCCGAAGTAGCGGTACAGCGGCAGGCCGGCTTCTTCAGCCGCAGCGCGGGCCACGGCCATCGACACGGCCAGCATGGCGTTGGCGCCCAGGCGGCCCTTGTTCTCGGTGCCGTCCAGGTCGATCAAGGTCTTGTCCAGGAAGGCCTGCTCGGAGGCGTCCAGTCCCAGCACGGCTTCGCTGATCTCGGTGTTGATGTTCTCGACGGCCTTGAGCACGCCCTTGCCGAGGTAGCGCTTCTTGTCGCCGTCGCGCAGCTCGATGGCCTCGCGCGAGCCGGTGGAGGCGCCCGACGGCACGGCCGCACGACCCATCACACCCGACTCCAGCAGCACGTCGCATTCGACGGTGGGGTTGCCACGGCTGTCCAGGACTTCGCGGCCGACGATATCAACGATTGCACTCATGGTTTCTACCTTTGGAACAAGTCAAAAAAGAAATCGGAACGGGGCGCTCAGACGCCCTCTACGGCAAACATGCGGATCGAGCCTGCACCCTCACGCAGGGTGCGCGCGTGGGTGTAGGTTTCGGAGTGGTAGTAGGCCTGTGCGGTGGCGATGTCCTTGAACTTCAGCACCACAACCCGCTGCGGATGCCAGCCACCTTCGAGCGGCTCGATACGGCCACCGCGCACCAGCACCTCGGCGCCAAACTCCTGCATGGCGCGGGTGCTCCACTCGCGGTAGACCTTCATCTGCGCTTCGTCGGTGACGGTCACATCCGCAATGATGTACGCGCTCATTGGAAATCGTTCTCCAGCAGCGGATTTGTTTTGGTTACGGAATCGAGCGCGACCAGGGTTTCCAGCAGCGCCTTCATGCGGCCCAGCGGAACCGCGTTCGGTCCGTCGGACCAGGCCTCGGCCGGCTTCGGGTGCGTTTCCATGAACAGGCCGGCCACACCCACGGCGACACCCGCGCGGGCCAGCACCGGCACCATCTCGCGCGCACCGCCGCTGACGGCGCCCAGGCCGCCGGGCTTCTGCACCGAGTGGGTGACGTCGAACACCACCGGTGCGCCGGACTTGCGCATCTCGGCCAGGCTGGTCATGTCGGCCACGAGGTTGTTGTAGCCGAAGCTCACGCCGCGCTCGCAGGCCAGGAAACGGTCTTCCGACAGGCCTGCGTCCTTCGCGGCGGCGCGGGCCTTGTCGATCACGTTCTTCATGTCCCAGGGGGCGAGGAACTGGCCCTTCTTGATGTTCACCGGCTTGCCCGACTGGGCCACGGCGCGGATGAAGTCGGTCTGGCGGCACAGGAAGGCCGGCGTCTGCAGCACGTCCACCACGGCTGCGACCTCGGCCACCTGCGACTCGTCGTGCACGTCGGTCAGCACGGGCAGCTGCAGCTGGCGGCGCACTTCGTCGAGGATCTTCAGTCCCGCATCCAGTCCAACGCCGCGCTGGCTGCTGCCAGACGAGCGGTTGGCCTTGTCGAACGAGCCCTTGTAGATCAGTGGAATGCCCAGCGCACTGCAAATTTCCTTGAGCTGGCCAGCGACATCGAGCGACATCTGCAGACCTTCGATGGAACAGGTGCCTGCGATCAGGAAGAAGCGCTGGTCCAGGCCGACGTCGAATCCGCAGAGTTTCATGGGGGCTCCGGTCAGGCCTTGGCGGCCTTCTGGTGCTCGACCGCCGCCTTGACGAAGGCGTTGAACAGCGGGTGGCCGGCCCAGGGGGTGGATTTGAATTCGGGGTGGAACTGCACGCCGATGAACCAGGGGTGCACCGTCTGCGGCAGCTCGACGATCTCGGTCAGCTGCTCGCGCTGCGTCAGCGCCGAGATCACCAGACCGGACTGGCGCAGCCGATCGAGGTAGTTCACGTTGGCTTCGTAGCGGTGGCGATGGCGCTCGGTCACCACGTCGCCGTAGATGCTGTGCGCCAGGGTGCCCTTGGCCACGTCGGAGCTCTGCGCGCCCAGGCGCATGGTGCCGCCCAGGTCGGAGCTGGCGTCGCGCTTCTGGATGCTGCCGTCCGCGTCTTTCCATTCCTCGATCAGTGCGATCACCGGGTGCGGCGTGGCGGCATCGAACTCGGTGCTGTTGGCACCTTCGAGGCCCGCGACGTGGCGCGCGTACTCGATGGTCGCAACCTGCATGCCCAGGCAGATGCCGAGATAGGGAACCTTGTGCTCACGCGCGAAGCGGGCGGTGGCGATCTTGCCTTCCACGCCGCGCTGACCGAAACCGCCGGGCACCAGGATGGCGTCGTACTGTGCCAGCTTGGTCGCCACATCGGCACCCTCCATGGTTTCGGAGTCGACGTGGTCGATCTTGACGCGCACATGGTTGCGCATGCCGGCGTGGCGCAGGGCCTCGTTGACCGATTTGTAGCTGTCCGAGAGGTCGACGTACTTGCCGACCATGGCGATCTTCACCTCGCCTTGCGGGTGTTCGGTCTCGTAAACCAGGTCGTCCCAGCGCTTGAGGCTGGTGGGTGGGGTGTTCAGGCGCAGCTTGTCGCAGATCAGGCCGTCCAGGCCCTGCTCGTGCAGCATGCGCGGCACCTTGTAGATCGTGTCCACGTCCCACATGCTGATCACGCCCCACTCGGGCACGTTGGTGAACAGCGAAATCTTGGCGCGCTCCTCTTCGGGAATGCGGCGGTCGGCACGGCACAGCAGGGCGTCGGCCGAGATGCCGATCTCGCGAAGTTTCTGCACCGTGTGCTGGGTCGGTTTGGTTTTGAGCTCACCGGCCGCGGCAATCCACGGCAGGTAGGTCAGGTGCACGAAGGCCGAGTTGTTCGGGCCCATGCGCAGGCTCATCTGGCGCACGGCTTCGAGGAAGGGCAGGGACTCGATGTCGCCCACCGTGCCGCCGATCTCGACGATGGCCACGTCCACGGCATCGGGCGTGCCGATGCCGGCGCCGCGCTTGATGAACTCCTGGATCTCGTTGGTGACGTGCGGGATGACCTGCACGGTCTTGCCGAGGTAGTCGCCGCGGCGTTCCTTCTCCAGCACCGACTGGTAGATCTTGCCGGTGGTGAAGTTGTTGGTCTTCTTCATGCGCGTTTCGATGAAACGCTCATAGTGACCAAGGTCCAGGTCGGTTTCGGCGCCGTCGTCGGTGACGAACACCTCGCCGTGCTGGAAGGGCGACATGGTGCCCGGGTCCACGTTGATGTACGGGTCGAGCTTGATGAGGGTGACTTTGAGGCCGCGCGATTCAAGGATCGCAGCCAGGGAAGCAGAAGCAATGCCCTTGCCAAGAGAGGACACCACACCGCCGGTGACGAACACGAATTTGGTCATGACTCGGGCGAGCCGGGCGCTCGCAGGAGGTGGAAATGGCGATTATAGGCGCCACCCCCCTGTTGGCCCGGCCGCACGGACCGGTCACGACACGGTCGGTCCGCGGGCTGTGGTGCTCAGCGGTTGCCGCGCACCCGCAGCAGGAAATTCCTCTCCAGCTTGCCGCCGCCACTGGCCTGGGCCGTCACCGTCACAAGGAAGTCCTCGTCCTGGCCAGAGGTGTTGTCGTAGCACTCGGGAAAGCCCTTGCACGTCTGGGTGATGAGGCCGGTGCTGCTGTTGATGCGCAGATTGGTCAGCAGTGCCGCCACCGCGCTGCCCGAGGCGCTGACGCCGTCCAGCTTGAACGAGTAGCTCAGGGTTTCGCCGGCGGGCGGGGTGGCCGAGGTGTCGATGGCCCAGCGCGACTGGGTGGCGGTGCTGCCGGCGTACGCGGGATTGACCGGGCCGAAGTCGGCCTCGTTGCCCGAGTAGAAGCTGCCATCGGGTCTGATCTTGTCCAGCGGGTGGTAGCTGTCGCTGTCGGCAAACCAGACGTTGGCCAGGGCACCCCCCGTGGGCGCTTCGCCTTCCGGTCCGTCGGAGCCTCCTCCACAGGCTGCAAGGGAGGCCAGGACAAGGCTGGCGCTGAGGAGCATGGGAAGGCGGGTCAAGTGCATGGCCAAGGGTGTCCTGATATGGAAGGTTGGTCAAAGCGCAGATTATGGGTTCGCGCGGTCGTGGCCTGCTGGCAGGCGTTTCAAACTGCTACATTGCGGCCATGAGCGAACTCGCCGGCAAACACATTGTCCTGGGGCTGTCGGGCGGGATCGCCTGCTACAAGGCGGCCGAATTCTGTCGCGCCCTGATCAAGGCCGGTGCCTCCGTCCAGGTGGTCATGACCGAAGCGGCCACCCAGTTCATCACACCGGTCACGATGCAGGCCCTGTCAGGTCGCACGGTGTTCTCGTCCCAGTGGGACAACCGCAACGCAGCGGGCGTGGACAACAACATGCCCCACATCAACCTGAGCCGGGAAGCCGACGCGATCGTGGTGGCCCCCGCCAGCGCCGACTTCATGGCCAAGCTGCTGCACGGCCGGGCCGACGACCTGCTCAGCCTGATGTGCCTGGCGCGCCCGATCGACAAGGTTCCACTCATCCTGGCGCCCGCCATGAACCGCGAGATGTGGGCCCACCCGGCCACGCAGCGCAATGTGGCCCAGCTCAAAGCCGATGGCGCCACGGTGCTGGACGTGGGCGTGGGTGATCAGGCCTGTGGCGAGATTGGCGACGGGCGCATGCTCGAACCGGACGAACTGCTGTACGAGCTCATCCGCTTTTTCACGCCCAAGCTGCTGGCCGGCCAGCAGGTGCTGGTCAGCGCCGGCCCGACCTTCGAGGCGATCGACCCGGTGCGGGGTCTGACCAACCTGTCCAGCGGCAAGATGGGTTTTGCCATTGCCAGGGCCGCGCACGAGGCGGGCGCCCATGTGACGCTGGTGGCTGGGCCGGTGAGCCTGCCGACCCCCCGAGGCGTGGGGCGCATCAACGTCAAGTCCGCGCTGAACATGCAGAAGACGCTCGGCGTACTGAGCCAGAACGCCACGGTGTTCATCTCGGCCGCCGCGGTGGCCGACTGGCGTCCGGCCGACATCGCCGTGCAGAAGATCAAGAAAGACGGTTCCGGCCAGGTGCCGACCCTGGGCTTCGTCGAGAACCCCGACATCCTGGCTGGCATTGCCCAGACCGCCCGCGCGCAGAGCCGGGCGCTGTACTGCGTCGGGTTCGCCGCCGAAAGCGAGGACCTGCTGGCCCATGCGCAGGCCAAGCGCGTGCGCAAGGGCGTGCCGCTGCTGGTGGGCAACATCGGTCCCGACACCTTTGGCCAGGACGACAACGCCCTGCTGCTGGTGGATGAGCAGGGCAGTTCGGAGCTGCCCCGGGCGTCCAAGCTGCAGCTGGCGCGGCAGCTTGTGGCGGAGATCGCGCGGCGTCTGCCCAACCCCTCGCCGCTGCCAGCCACGACCTGACCTGGTAACGCCGGTTGCCCGGTGCAGGCACACTCGCTATCATCGAATAAGCAATTGCTTATTCGATGATTTGGAGGAGACGCCCATGCCATCCCGAATTCCGACCCGCCGATCTCCGGTCCCAGGGGCCCCGTCCGGCGCTGCCAACGAATCCCGGCGCCACTGGCTGCGTGCCGCTGCCGGCCTGGGGGCCGCCGGGCTGGGTCTGGCCCTGGTGCCCGAAGTGCGGGTGTTCGCCCAGCAGGTCCAGGAGTTCATCGAAGGCCCGCCGGTGCCGGACGTCAAACCAGAGCAGCTGTCGCCCCACGTCTGGATGGTGTACGCCAAGGAAGGCTTTCCGACGCAGGAGAACCAGGGCCTGATGGCGAGCGTCATCTTCGTGGTGACGCAGAAGGGCGTGGTGGTGCTGGACAGCGGCGCTTCGCTGCAGATCGGTCAGATGGCGATCCGCATGATCAGGACCGTTACGCCCAAGCCGGTGATCGCGGTGTTCAACAGCCACTACCACGGCGATCACTGGCTGGGCAACCACGCCTTCGCCGACGCGTATGGCAAGGACCTCCCCATCCATGCGCTGGCGTACACGCGCGAGCAGATCGCCGGTCAGGAGGGCAACCTCTGGCGCAGCCTGATGGAGCGCTGGACCAACCAGGCCACCCTGGGCACCAAGGTGGTGGCGCCCAACCAGACCGTCGAGCACGGACAGGTGTTCGACTACGGCGACGTGCAGATCCGGCTGCACCACTACGGTCGGGCCCACACGCCGTCGGACCTGTGTTTCGAAGTCGTGCAGGACAAGCTGACTTATGTGGGCGACATCGCGATGGCGAACCGTATCGCCAACATCGACGACGGTTCCTACCCGGGCACCTTCAAGTACTACGAGGCGCTCAGGAGCGCCGCGGGCGACCAGCTCTGGGTGCCCGGCCACGGCCGGGGCAGCAAGGACCTGCTGGACACCTATGGCACTTTCATGCGGGGCATCTGGGAACCGTGTGTGCAGGCGGTCAAGGACGGCATTCCGCTGGATGGCGCCAAGGCGCTGGTGATGAAAGACCCCCGTGTCGCCAGCCGCGCGAAGACCATGGACGGCTTCGACAGCAACATCGGCAAATACACCAGCCTGGCCTACCTGGAGGCGGAGAAAGAGGCGTTCTGATTTTCAGCGCCACCAGGGCAGCAGCCGCTTCATCGCGGCGACTTCACCCGGGTGATCCGGCAGGTAGCCGGCCATCGACTGCAGGCGCTGTTGCCAGCGCGTGCTGTGCAGCAGCCTGAGCAGGTTCTGCACCGGCGCCTGCTCCAGTGCCGATTTCAGGCACACCAGCAGGTAGCGCTCGTCCGTCAGCGGCACAAAGCCGAGTCCCTGGATGCGCGCTGTGTACTCGGTGCCCAGGCCCACGTCGGCGTCGCCACTGGCCACGGCCTGGGCCACCGCCGCATGGGAGCTTTCCTCGCGGTCGAAGCCGTTGAGGTCGGCGCTGCTCAGGCCGTCCTGGCTCAGCAGCTCTTCCAGCAGCAGCCGGGTGCCGGTGCCGATGGCGCGGTTGACGAAGCGGGCGCGCTGCAGAGACACATCGCGCAGATCGCGCAAGCGCAAGGGGTTGCCCGGCGCCACCATCAACCCCTGCGAGCGGCGCGCAAAACCGATGATCTTGTGTGTGCCGGGCTTGAGCAGCGGGCGGTAGGTGCGGGCGCTGCGGCTGTCGGCGTCCGCAAAGGGCTGGGTGTGGAAGCCCGCCAGCAGGCAGCGGCCTTCGTTGAGGGCGCGGATCGCGTCGACGCTGCCGGTGAAGCGGATGTCCAGATGCACGCCGGGCTCGTTCGCCGTCTGCGACGAGGCGGCCAGTTCCTGCAGCTCGGCCAGCGCATGGTCGTGGCTGGCGTACAGCGTCAGGACCTCGCGGGGGCGCTGCGCGTCGTCGAAAGCCAAGGCAAAGGCCCGTTCCAGCTCCGCGCGCAGGCTCTCCATCTGCGGGCCCAGCCGTGCCTGGGCCAGCCGCTCGGCCATCAGCAGGCGCTGGCCAAAGGGCGAGAGCAGGGCGGATTGCCCGCGTTCCCAGACCAGCAGCTCGCGTCCCAGTTGCTGTTCCCACTCCTTGAGCTGGCCCCAGACATGGCGGTACGAGAGGCCCAGCTGCCGGGCCGCCGCGGAAATCGAACCCTGCTCGTGCACGGCGTGCAGCACATCCATCATCGGGTTGCTCAGCAACGCCGAGCCCCGCCCGCGCTCCGGGCGTTCGGCCATCAGCGAATAGGACATCGCAATCCGTTTCATGGGCGTCGAGTGTGCCTGAGAGCTTTCATATGCAAACAATTTCCTATGTTGTTCCGTTCATACCGAGTTGCCACGTACTCCCAAACCCGTAGCGCCCGCTTATGCTGCGACGCAACGTATGAACACCTTTTCCGATAGCGCAGTCACCGCGCTCGAACTCATCCTCTCGGGCGATGCCAGTCTCTGGGCAATCGTGACGCGCTCCCTCGCCGTGAGCGCCACGGCCTGCCTGTTTGCCTGCGGCCTGGGGCTCTTGCTCGGCGCCTGGCTGGCGGTGGCGCGGTTCCCGGGTCGGCCGATGGTGCTGACCGTGCTCAACACCTTCCTGGCCATTCCGTCGGTGGTGGTGGGTCTGGTGATCTACCTGCTGCTCTCGCGCTCCGGCCCGCTGGGTTTCCTGGGCTGGCTGTTCAGCTTCCAGGCCATGGTGCTGGCGCAGGCGATCCTGGTGCTGCCGCTGGTCACTGCGCTCACGCGCCAGGTGGTCGAAGACGCCGACCGCAGCCACGGCGAGCAGCTGTCTTCGCTGGGAGCGGGTCTGGGCCTGCGCAGCCTGCTGATGGCCTGGGACGAGCGCTACGCGCTGCTCACGGTGCTGATCACCGCCTTCGGCCGCGCGGTGTCCGAGGTCGGCGCGGTGATGATCGTCGGCGGCAACATCGACGGCTTCACCCGCGTGATGACCACCGCCATCGCGCTGGAAACCAGCAAGGGCGACCTGCCGCTGGCGCTGGGTCTGGGCATCGTGCTGCTGGCGGTGGTGCTGCTGCTCAACAGCCTGGTGGCGCTGCTGCGCCGCTGGCGCGAACACCTGGACGGTGGCGATCTGCGGATGGCCACGACATGAAGGTGGAACTCTCCGCAACGGGCGAGGTGTTCGGCCGCGCAGGCGCAGCGCCGGCCGTGCTGACGCTGGCGTCGGTCCACGTGAGCCTCGGGCCCGCCGCGCAGGTGGAGGCGCTGCGGAACATCACGCTGGCCATCCACGCGGGCGAGCGCGTGGCCCTGGTCGGCCCAAACGGCTGCGGCAAGAGCACGCTGCTGCGCACGCTGCACGGCCTGCTGCCCATCGCGCAGGGCCGGCGCGAGGTGCCCCATGCCTCGCGCATCGCCATGCTGTTCCAGCGCCCGCACATGCTGCGCATGTCGGTGCGGCGCAACCTGCAACTGGGCCTGTGGCTCAGCGGCGTGCCCTGGGGACAGACCAAGGAACGCGCCCGGCAGGCGCTGGAGCGCGTGCAGCTGGCGTCGCTGGCCGAGCGCAACGGCCGCGCGCTGTCGGGCGGGCAGCAGCAGCGCGTGGCGCTGGCGCGGGCCTGGGCGCTGCGGCCCGATGTGTGGCTGCTGGACGAGCCCACCGCGAGCCTGGACCCACACGCCAAACGCGATGTCGAGGCGCTCATCGCTGATTTCGGCGACGAAGCGCCTGTGCCTGGCCACCTGCCGCCCACGCTGGTGTTCGCCAGCCACAACCTCGGTCAGGTCAAGCGCCTCGCCAGCCGCGTGGTCTACATGGAGCAGGGGCGCGTGCTGGCCGACCTGCCCGTGCAGCAGTTTTTTGATCAGTCCCTGCTGGAAGAGCGCTTTCCGCAGGCCAGTGCTTTTGTCAAAGGAGAAACCACATGAAGTCGTTCACCACTTCCCGTCGCACCGTCGTGCAACTGCTCACCGCTGCCGGCCTCGTGTCGGCTGGCCTGCTGGGCGCCACTTCCGCACTGGCCCAGAGCAGCATCGTCGTGGCCTCGACCACGTCCACCGAGCAGTCGGGCCTGTTCGGCCACATCCTGCCGGCCTTCAAGCAGGCCAGCGGCATCGACGTCAAGGTGGTGGCGCTGGGTACTGGCCAGGCCATCGACATGGCGCGCCGCGGCGACGCCGACGTGCTGTTCGTGCACGACAAGGCCGCCGAAGAGAAGTTCGTGGCCGACGGCTTCTCGGCCAAGCGCCAGGAGGTCATGTACAACGACTTCGTGCTGATCGGCCCCAAGGCCGACCCGGCCGGCACCAAGGGCAACGACATCGTGGCCGCGCTCAAGAAGATCGCCACCGCCAATGCGCCCTTCGTTTCGCGCGGCGACAAGAGCGGCACGCACGCGGCCGAGCTGCGCTTCTGGAAGATGACCGACACCGATGCCAACAAGGGCAGCGGCTACAAGGAATGCGGCTGCGGCATGGGCCCGGCGCTGAACATTGGCGCGAGCAGCGGAGCCTACGTGCTGGCCGACCGCGGCACCTGGCTCAACTTCAAGAACCGCGCCGACATGGCCGTTCTGGTGGAAGGTGACAAGCGCCTGTTCAACCAGTACGGCGTGATGCTGGTGAGCGCCGCCAAGCACCCGCAGGTGAAGACGGCCGACGGCCAGAAGTTTGTCGACTGGGTCACCGGCCCCGCCGGCCAGAAGGCCATCGCCGATTACAAGATCGGCGGCGAGCAGCTGTTCTTTCCGAACGCCACGAAATGACAGTGCGCCTCAGCGCACCATCGCCACGCCCTTGATCTGGGCGTAGACCAGCTGACCCGGCGCCAGCGCCAGGCGCCGGGCCGACAGGCTGCTGATGCGCGAGAGCAGGGTGGCGCCCTGGCCGTCGGCGCCCAGGCGCAGGCTCACCACCACCTGCGCCAGGGCGTTGTCCGTCAGGCTGTCCACCACCGCCGGCAGCACGTTGAGCACGCTGGTCTGCGCAGGCATCACCAGCGACAGGCTCACATCCCGCGCCTGGATGTGCAGGCGCGCACGCGTGCCAGGCTGCGGCACACCCTGGCGCGACTGCGGCAGCAGCAACTGCCCACCGTCGATGTCGTAGACCGCGAGCTGGTCCGCGGGCGAATAGCCGCTGCAGTGGCCCTGCAGCACCGAGACCGCACTGTCACCGCGCGCGAGCGGCAGGTTGCTGCGCGTGAGCATCTGGGCCAGCGGGCCGTCGGCCAGCACCTGGCCCTCTTCGAGCAACACCACGTGGTCGGCCAGCCGCGCCACCTCGTCCAGCGAATGCGTCACATAGACCACCGGCACGTCCAGCGCCTCGTGCAGCTGCTCCAGCCAGGGCAGGATCTCGGCCTTGCGCGCCGTGTCCAGGGCGGCCAGCGGCTCGTCCATCAGCAGCAGCTGCGGGCTGGTGGCCAGCGCGCGGGCAATGGCCACGCGCTGGCGCTCGCCGCCCGAGAGCTCGTGCGGCCGGCGCTGCAGCAGGTGGCCGATGCCCAGCAGCTCCAGCCCGTGGCGCCAGTCGTGCCGGCGCTGCGCGGCCGGTGTGCGGTCGAAGCCGAAGCGCAGGTTGCCCTCCACCGTCAGGTGGTCGAACAGGCTGGCCTCCTGGAACACATAGCCCAGTGCGCGCTGGTGCGTGGGCAGGAACACACCGCGCGCGCTGTCCTGCCAGGTCTGGCCGTCCACCACCACCGCGCCGGTGGCCTGGCGTTCCAGCCCGGCGAGCACGCGCAGGCAGGTGGTCTTGCCGCTGCCCGAAGGGCCGAACAGCGCGGTGATGCCGTGGCCCGGCAGGGCCAGTTGCACGTCGAGCGTGAAATCGCCCCGGTCCAGCCGGGCGTTCAGGGTCAGTGTGGTCTTGCTCATGCGGTGCGCACCCGGCGCGCCTGCCGCGCGTTGAAGAACTGCAGCGCCATCAGCACCGTGAAGGCGAACACCAGCATCACCGCCGCCAGCCGGTGCGCATCGGCGTATTCCAGCGCCTCGACATGGTCGAAGATCTGCACCGAGACCACCCGGGTCACGCCCGGGATGTTGCCGCCCACCATCAGCACCACGCCGAACTCGCCCACCGTGTGCGCGAAGCTCATGATGCAGCCGGTCACGATGCCCGGCCGGCACAGCGGCAGCACCACATGAAAGAAGCGGTCCAGCGGCGAGGCGCGCAGCGTGGCCGCTGCCTCCAGCGGCCGCTCGCCCAGGGCCTGCATGCTGTTGAGGATGGGCTGCACCATGAACGGCAGCGAATAGAACACCGAGGCCACCACCAGCCCGGCGAAGGTGAAGGGCAGGGTGGGCAGACCCAGGGACACCATCCAGGCGCCGATGGGCCCGTTCGGCCCCAGCCCCACCAGCAGATAAAAGCCCAGCACCGACGGCGGCAGCACCAGCGGCAGCGCCACCAGCGCGCCCACGGGCCTGGCCACCCAGCTGCGCGAGCGCGCCAGCCACCACGCCAGCGGCGTGCCCAGCAGCAACAGGATCAGCGTGGTCAGCGCAGCGACTTTGAAGGTCAACCACAGCGCCTGGAGGTTGTCCGGGGTGAGGAACATGTCAGAGGTCGTAGCCGTAACTGCGGATCAGGTCCTTGATGTTCGGGCTCTGCAGCAGCTTGAACAGCTCTTTCGCAGCCTCGTTGTTCGCTCCCCGCTTGAGCAACACCGCGTCCTGCCGGATGGCGTCGTATTGGGTCTGCGGAATCACCCACATCGACCCTTCTTTGAGTTGGCCGCCTTCCAGCACCTGCGACATCGCCACAAAGCCCACGTCGGCGTTGCCGGTCTTCACGAAGTTGAAGGTCTGGCCGATGCTCTCGCCCTGCACCAGCTTCGGCGCCAGCGCGTCCTTCAGGCCCAGTTTGTCCAGCACCTGCAGCGCGGCGGCGCCGTAGGGCGCGGTCTTGGGGTTGGCGAAAGCCACCTTGCCCAGGTCGGCCGCCTTGAGCACCGCGCCCTGGCCGTCCACACGGCCGGGCCTGACCGACCACAGCACCAGCTTGCCGTTGGCGTAGGTGAAGCGCGTGCCCGGCTGCGCCAGACCGTCCTTCTCCAGCATCTCGGGGCGTTCGTTGTCGGCCGAGAGGAACACATCGAACGGCGCGCCGTTCTTGATCTGCGTGTAGAACGCGCCCGACGCGCCGGTGGAGATCTTCAGCGTGTGGCCGGTGGTCTTCTGCAGCACCGCGGCGATGGCCTTGATCGGCTCGGCGAAGTTGGCAGCGACGGCCACCTGGGCTTCGGCGGCTTGGGCGGCGGTGTGCGTGAACGCGGTGCACAGCAGGACGGAAAGGGCAGAGAGCAGCAGACGCATGGGCACCTCGGTATGAAGCGGAATGGTGGCGGGGATCGTTATCCCAAAATGGAATAGCGAGTGTAGCGCGTGGCCAGCCGGGCAGAATCGCGGCATGACAGACGCACCACCGCCGGCCGAACAGCCCCGCAACCTCCTCCACGGCGTGACCCTCGAGGCCATGGTCCGCGCACTGGAGGCGCACTACGGTTGGGACGAGCTTGCGCGGCGCATCCCCATCCGCTGCTTCGCGATCGACCCGAGCGTCAAGTCCAGCCTGACGTTCCTGCGCAAGACGCCATGGGCGCGGGAGAAGGTGGAGGGGCTTTACCTGTTCATGCTGCGGGAGGCGCGGCGGTCGCAGCGGGGTAGCGTCAGAGGTTTCCAGGGCGGTGGCTGAGGAGCAAGGCCGCCGTGTCATTGGCGGCAAAGCAGCGATTGCCGTGGTTCGGGGGTATCCGCTCCAGGACTGCTTTGGTAGACGAGGCGGTCATTCAAATACCTTCAGCGGTCCTGGTCCAAAGACGAGATTCACCTTGCGATGCGTCGGCAACCAACAAGTTGCGCCCACCTGTGTGAAGGCACTGATCCCGAGGGTTCCGTTCAGCCGCGAAACAGTACTCACCCAGCACCCTTGCTTCAAGATCGCAGCATTGGAATTCAGAGTGCCCATGTCAGCCACGACGAATGGCTTTCAGGTGCGCTATGTCCCGATGCACGGGATCTGAGATTGCAACGTCGCCCCTCAAAAGGCCTCGAGCTGTTTTTCGGGGTATAGAATAAAAAGCTGTTGGTGCTCGTGATGCTGTTCAGGCATTGCAGTTCAACGGGAAGCAGGAGGGCGAGTCCCACACGGACGAACCTAACCTGCGCTGCCCCCGCAACGGTAAGCAGACGGGTGGACCAAGGCATTGCCAAGGCCCCCATTTCTCAAAATTTCGCCACTGGGTCACACCGGGAAGGCTTTGGGAAACGTTCTGTCAGCCCGGATACCGGCCAACAAGGAGGCTGTGCCCCAGGCGCAGCCGCATTACCCAAACACCGTCGGGGAAGGCGGTGAGGGGTCTTTGTCGGTGTCCTCATGTCGTCCCTTCGCATTGCTTTGCGAGTCTGTGCCAGCGCCTGCGCCTGCGCCTGCGCTCGCAGGGGGCTGTCCGTTCGCCGCTGGAACCTGTGCTCGCTTTCCCCTTGGGTCTTTGCCGCCTTTTCAACCGCGTTGTGTCCAACGCACCCAACCCAAGGAGTCACTTCATGCACATCGAACCAGGTCTGGTGGACGGGGCCAAGCTCGCACTGAGCTACGCCACAGCGGCCGCCTGTGGCGGCTACACGCTCAAGCTGTCTGCCGACATGCTCAAAACAGATGGCGCGGCAGCCCTGCTGCTGCGGGCCCTGCTGGCGACGGCGCTGGTGTTCTGCTTTTTCGAGGTGCTGCCGCACCACCCGGTGGGCGTGTCCGAGGTGCACCTGATCCTGGGCACCACGCTGATGCTGCTGTTCGGCGCGGCGCCCGCGGCCATCGGGCTGGCGGGCGGCCTGCTGATCCAGGGCCTGTTCTTTGCACCTTTTGACCTGCCGCAGTACGGCATGAACCTGACCACGCTGCTGGTGCCGCTGTTCGCCACCGCAGCGCTGGCTCGGCGCGTCATTCCCGACCAGATGGCCTATGTGGATCTGCGCTACGGCCAGGCCCTGAAGCTGTCCCTGGCTTACCAGGGCGGCATCGTGCTGTGGGTGGGCTTCTGGGCGCTGTACGGGCGTGGCCTGGGCGCCGAGAACCTGGTGAGCATCGGCAGCTTCGGCGCCGCCTACATGAGCGTGGTGCTGGCCGAGCCGCTGATCGACCTGGCCGTGCTCGCACTGGCCAAGACGCTGCGCGGCCTGCAGGGCAGCGCGGTGGTGGAGCGCCGTCTGCACCAGGCCGCCTGACCGGGGGCACACCATGGGCCTCGGAACGGTCTGGTTTGTGGGGGCGGGTCCGGGCGATCCGGACCTGGTCACTGTCAAGGGGCGCGACCTGATCGCGCGCGCAGGGGCCATCCTGTTCGCCGGGTCGCTGGTGAACGAGGCGGCCACCCGCTGGGCACCGCCGGGCTGCGTCATCGCTGACAGCAAGGACATGACGCTGGAGCAGATGTCGGCCTGGCTGATCGCAAACGCGGCGCGCTGCGACACCGTGGTGCGCCTGCAGACCGGCGACCCGGCCCTCTACGGTACGCTGATCGAACTGGTGCAGCCGCTGGATGCGGCCGGTGCGCCGGTGGCGGTGGTGCCGGGCGTGTCCTCGGCCATGGCCTCGGCGGCGGCGGCGGTCGAGAGCTTCACCCTGCCCGAGGTCACGCAGACCACCATCTTCACGCGGGTGGAGGGCCGCACGCCCATGCCCGACGGCGAGGACCTGGCGGCGCTCGCGGCGCACCGCACGACCTTGTGCATCTTCCTGTCCATCACGCTGCTGCACAAGGTGGAGGCCGGTCTGCGCCAGGCCGGCTGGCCCGACGACGCGCCGGTGCTGGTGGTGCACAAGGCCAGCTGGCCCGGCGAGGAGCGCATCGTGCGCGGCACGCTGGCCACCATCAAACAACAGTGCCGCGACGCCGGCATCGTCAGCCAGGCCATGGTGATCGCCAGCCCCACGCTGGGCGCGCGCCACTGGCCCGAGCTGACCAGGTCCCGGCTCTACGACCCGGGCTTCACACACCGCTTCAGGAAAGCCACGACATGAACGACACCACGATCCTGCTGGTGGGCCACGGCTCGCGCGAGGACTCCGGCAACCAGGAAATCCGCGACTTCGTCGACCAGTGGCGCGCCCGCCAACCGGCCTGGCGCATCGAGGTCTGCTTCATCGAATTCGCCGCGCCCTCGCTGCACGACGGCCTGCTGGCCGCGGCGCAGTCGTCGCGCCGCGTGCTGGTGCTGCCGCTGATCCTGAACGCCGCCGGCCATGCCAAGATGGAAATTCCCGAAGCCATCGAGCACGCCCGCGAGCACGCACCCGGCGTCGAGTTCCTCTACGGCCCGCACCTGAGCGCCTGCGACCCCATCCTCGCCATCCTCAAGCGCCGCCTGCGCCAGGCTATGGCCATGCTGGACATGCCCGACCCCACCACCACCGGTGTGGTGCTGCTGGGCCGGGGCTCGTCGGACCGCGGTGCCAACGGCGACATGGCCAAGATGGCGCGCTGGCTGCAGGAGGACAGCGACCACGAGCTGGTGGACCTGGCCTTCACCGGCATCACCTGGCCGCGGCTGGAGCGCGTGGTGCAGCGCCAGGCGCTGATCGGCCTGCGTCAGATCGTGGTGCTGCCCTACTACCTCTACACCGGCACGCTGATGCAGCGCATCCACCGCCAGGTGGACCACCTGCGCGCGCAGTACGCGCAGATCCGTTTCGCCTGCGGCACGCACTTCGGCTTCGAGAAGGAAATCTTCGAACTGGTGGAGCAGCGCGTGCACGACCTGCTGGCCGGCGTGCCCGACAGCCGGATGCCTTGCGACGGCTGCAGCTACCGCGAGATCGCGCACGACCTGGGCCATGGGCACTCGCACGAGCACACGCACGCCCCTGTGCATGTGCATCCGCACACCGCACAGGCGCAGCCAGCATGAGCACGGTCAACACCGTCACCGAGCAGCTCACCGCCGCCGGCCAGGCCATCGAGCACGACAGTTTCGCCATCATCGACGCCGAGGCCGGGCCGCACGGCTACTCGGCCGAGCAGTGGCCGATCGTGCGCCGCATGATCCACGCCAACGCCGACTTCGAGTTCAACGGCCTGACCGACTTCCACCCCGACGCGGTGCGTGCGGGCGTGGCCGCGATGCTGCGCGGCGGCACCCCCGTGGTGGCCGATGTGGAGATGATCTGCTCGGGCCTGTCGCGGCCGCGCCTGGCGCACTTCGGCATGGCCACGCACCAGTTCATCAGCGACGCCGACGTGATTGCGCAGGCGCAGGCACAGAACACCACCCGCGCCGTGCAGGCCATGCGCAAGGCACACCGCCTGGGCCTGCTGCAGGGCGCCGTCGTCGGCATCGGCAACGCGCCCACCGCGCTGATCGAACTCGTGCGGCTGATCGTGGAGGACGGCGTGCGCCCGGCCCTGGTGGTCGGCATGCCGGTGGGCTTCGTGTCGGCCGCGGAGTCGAAAGACCTGATGGCGCAGATCACCGACGTGCCCTGGATCGTCATCCGCGGTCGCAAGGGCGGCTCCACCCTGGTGGTCGCCGCCCTGCACGCGCTGCTGGCGCTGGCCGAGGCGCAGCAACGCGCCGAGGGCGCCTGAATGGAAAGCACCACCCCGCGCGGCACCCGCACCGGTTTCACTACCGGTGCCTGTGCGGCCGCGGCCGCCCGGGCCGCCGCACAGGGGCTGGAAACCGGGCAGGTGCCGGACGCCATGGAGAGCCTGCTGCCCAATGGCCAGCGCGTGCGCTTTGCCGTGCGCGACGGGCGCTGCGATGCGCACAGCGCCCACGCCATGGTGGTGAAGTTCGCGGGCGACGACCCGGACTGCACCGACGGCGCCCACCTCACGGTGGACCTGCGGCTGCTGCCCGGCCAAGCGGGCGAGATCAGCTTCGTGGCCGGCGACGGCGTGGGCACGGTGACGCTGCCCGGCCTGGGGCTGGCGGTGGGCGGACCGGCGATCAACCCGGTGCCGCGCCAGAACATCGCCGACAACCTGCACGAGGCCGCGCCGCGGCTGCTCGCGCAGCACGGGCTGGAAGTCACGGTGAGCGTGCCCGGCGGCCAGGAGATGGCGAAGAAGACCACCAACGCGCGGCTGGGCATCCTGGGCGGCATCAGCATCCTGGGCACCACCGGCATCGTCAAACCCTATTCCACCGCCGCCTGGCGGGCCAGCGTGGTGCAGGGCATCCAGGTGGCGGCCACACTGGACCACGGCGTGGTGGCGCTGACCACCGGCGGCCGCACCGAGACCTTCGCCATGCAGACGCTGCGCGCAGAGCGGCCCGGCCTGCCCGCCGCCTGCTTCGTGCAGATGGGCGACTTCCTGCGCTACGCGCTCGACGAGGTGGTGGCCCAGGGCCTGCCCGAGGTGGTGCTGGGCGTGATGGTGGGCAAGCTGACCAAGATCGCCCAGGGCGAGACCATCACCCACGCCAACCGCAACATGGTGGACACCGACCTGGTGGCCGAGATCGCCCGCCAGATCGGCGCCACGGCCGAGGACTGCGCCGCCATCGCCGCCGCCGAAACCGCGCGCTTCGGCGCCGAGCTGATGGTCGAGCGAGGCCTGGGCCCGGCCTTCCACGAAGCGCTGGCGCAGCGCGCCATCGACACCCTGACCGCCCCCGAACGCTACGGCCACGCCTTCGCGCTGCGCGTGCTGGTGTGCGACTTCAGCGGCCAGCCGGTGGCCGATGTGCGCTCGGCCCCCGCCGAGGCACGGCCCCGCCCCGCCACCGCCGGCCGCACCGGCATCGGCCACACCCACCACACCGACTTCGACACCGAATGAACGACCTTCCCTCCCACGATCCCAACCGCTGCCGCGTGATCGGCGTGCTCGACGACGGCGTGGCCAGCCTCGGCGCCACCGCACTGGCCCACCTGCGCGCGGCCGACGTGGTGATCGGCGGCGCGCGCACGCTGGCGCTGTTCCGGCGCACGTTCAAGGCCGGCGCCGTCACCCACGACCTGACCGGCCAGCTGAAGGCGGTTCCCGGCTGGGTGCGCGCCGCGCGCGAGGCCCACCAGGCCTGCGTGGTGCTGGCCACCGGCGACCCGCTGTGCCACGGCATCGCGCCCTACCTGGCCCAGCACCTGTGCCTGGAGGCGCTGGAGATCCTGCCCAACCTCTCCACTCTGCAACTGGCCTGCGCCCGCGTGGGCCTGGCCTGGCAGGACGCGCGCATCGTCTCCGTGCACGCCGCCGATGCCGGCGAGTGGCAGCGCGGCGCCCCGCCCACGCACGGTCTGTACGCGCTGGCCCAGGCCCTGCGCGCCGAGCAGCGCCTGCTGCTGCTGACCAGCCCGGCGAACAGCCCCGACCGCATCGCCCGTCTGCTGCTGGCCGAAGGCCTGGGCAGCGACTTCCACATGGCCGTGGCCGAACACCTGCTGCAGCCCGGCGAGCGGGTGCATGCGCAACTCAGCCCGGCGGAAGCGGCCCGCATGCGCTTTGCCGAACCGAACGTGGTGCTGCTGTGGCGCACCCGGCCGCGGCCGCAGCCGGTGCGCTTCGGCCTGGCCGACAGCGCCTTCGAGCAGCGCCAGCCCGAGAAGGGCCTGATCACCAAGCAGGAGGTGCGTGCCGTCAGCCTGGCGCGGCTGCAGCTGCGCACCGACAGCGTGGTCTGGGACATCGGCGCCGGCAGCGGCTCGGTGGGGCTGGAGGCCGCCCGCCTGTGCCCGCAGGGCCATGTGTTCGCCATCGAGAAGAACGAGGCCGACCACGCCATCGCCCGGCGCAACCACGCGGCCTTCGGCGTCAGCAACTACAGCCTCCACCTTGGCAAGGCGCCCGAGGGCCTGGACACCTGGCCCGACCCCGACGCGGTGTTCATCGGCGGCTCCGGCGGCGAGCTGGCCGGGCTGATCGCGCAGGTGTTGCGACGCCTGCGGCCGCAGGGCCGGCTGGTGATGAACTTCGTGACCCTGGAGAACCTGGCCACCGCCACCCAGGCCCTGCAGCAGCTGAACGCCGACTGGGACGTGCTGCAACTGCAGGCCGCGCGCAGCCGCCCCATCCTGCACATGCACCGCATGGCCGCCGAGAACCCGGTGTGGCTGGTGTGCGCCGGCGTAGGCCCCATGGGCCACGGCGCACACGGGCCGGTGGTGGCGGCCGAGGAGACGGCGCATGGCTGACATCGCGCCCGCCACCGCCCCCCGCATGGGCACCCTGCACGGCATCTCGCTCGGCCCGGGCGACCCCGGCCTGATCACCCGCACGGCCTGGGCCACGCTGGAGCGCCGCGACGCCATCTGGGTCTACCCGGTGCGCAGCGGGAAGACGCCCAGCTATGCCCTGGACATCGTGATGCGCGCCGGGCTGCCGCTGCCCGAGACCCACACGCCGCTGCTGTTTCCCATGACCCACGACGGCGAGAAGCTGGCGCGCGCCTGGCTGAAGGCCGCGCAGACCGTGCTGCCCTGGCTGCAGGCCGGGCGCGACGTGCTGTTCCTGGTCGAGGGCGACGCCTCCACCTACGCCACCTTCGGCCACCTCGCGCGCACCCTGCGCGGGCTGGACGAGCGGCTGCCGGTGCGCACCATCGCCGGAGTCAATTCGTTCACCGCGGCCTGTGCCGATGTGGGCGAACCGTTCGCCGAGCAGGACGACACCGTGGCCATCGTGCCGGCGGCCTACGGCGTGGGCGCGGTCGACCGGCTGCTGCCCGACTTCGACACCCTGGTGCTGATGAAGATCAAGCCGCTGATCGAGGACCTGCTGGACTGGCTGGAGGCGCGCGACCTGCTGGCCGGCGCGCACTTCGTCGAACGCGTTGGCGCGCTGGACGAGCGGCACCTCTCGGGCCCCGCGCTGCTCACGCTGCGCGGCACCAAGGTCAGCTACCTCTCGCTGCTGATCGTGAAGAACCCCCACCGCGTGCGCGGTGAGCGCATCAAGGGCTGTCTCAAGAAAACCCCGGAACCCGCTGCATGAACCCCGACCATCCCCATCCTCTTCCCCGCACCGTCCTCGTCGCCATCACCAAACACGGCGCCGCGCAGGCCGCCACTCTGGCGCGCGCGCTGCCTGGGGCCAGCGTCTGCGTGGCCGCCCGGTTTGCCGACGCCTGCGCCGGCCTGCCCAACCCGGTGCTCGCCTACGACGGCCCGTTAAAGGAACAGATCGGCGAGCTGTTCGCGCAGTTCGACCAGATCGTGTTCTTCGTCTCGCTCGGCGCCGTGGTGCGCCTGATCGCGCCGCACCTGAAGAACAAGGACGAAGACCCCGGCGTGCTGGTGGTGGACGATGCCGGCCAGTTCGCCATTCCCGTGCTCTCAGGCCATGTGGGTGGCGCCAACGCCATGGCCGAGACCGTGGCCGCGCTGCTGGGCGCCACGGCGGTGCTCACCACGGCATCGGACGTGGGCAGGACCATCCCGGTCGACATCCTGGGCCGCGAACTGGGCTGGCAGGTCGAGGCGCCCAAGCTCAACATCACCCGCGTCTCCGCCGCCGTGGTCAACGAAGAACCGGTGGCCCTGGTGCAGGAAGCCGGCAGTCCACACTGGTGGACCCGCCCCACCCCGCTGCCGCCGAACATCCACCGCCACGCGCGGCTGGAGGACGTGGACCTGGCCCGCTACCGCGCGGTGCTGTGGATCACCCACCGCCCGGTGGACGACGCGCTGTGGCAGACCCTGCACGAACGGTTGGTGGTGTACCGCCCGCCGCAGCCGGCAGAGACCGGCGCCCCCACCGGTGTGGCTGCATGACGGTGGCCCTGGGCATCGGCTGCGACCGCGGCACCCCGCTGGCCACGCTGGAGCGCGCGGTCGACGAGGCCCTGGCCGTGGTCGGCCTGGACCGCCGGCAGGTGGCGGGCCTGGGCAGCATCACGCTCAAGGCCGACGAGCCCGCGCTGCTGGCCCTGGCGGCGCAGCAGGGCTGGCCGCTGCGGTTCTACCCCGCCGCACAACTGGCCGAGGTCGCGGTGCCGAACCCGTCCGAAACCGTGCGCCGCCACACCGGCACCCCCTCGGTCTCCGAAGCCGCGGCGCTGCTGGCCGCGGGCACCACCGAGGCCGCCGCCCTGTGCGTCGAGAAGCACCGGCTGCGCGGCGACGATGGGCGCCATGCCACCGTGTCCGTGGCGCGCGTGATGCCCCGAACGGCCATCCCGCCTTGCGTCGCCAGCACCGACCCCAACCGCCGCTTCACGGTCGCCGAGCGCGAGGCGGTGCAGTCGCTGATGCAGGTGCGGCGCGACATGCGCCACTTCAGCGCCGGTACGCAAATCGCCGACGACGTCAGGGCGCGCCTGCAGTCGGCGCTGCTCGCCGCGCCGTCGGTGGGGCTGATGCAGCCCCTGCGGGTGCTGCGCATCACCGCCCCGGCGTTGCGCGACCGGCTGGCCGCCGCCGTGGACGCGGAGCGGATGCGCACCGCCCAGGCCATGGGATCGCGCGCGGCCGAGTTCCTGGCGCTGAAGGTGGAAGGGGTGCGCGAGTGCGCCGAACTGTGGGCGCTGGTGCTGGCGCCAGACGACGGCACGCTGTTCGGTCGCCGCACGCTGGCGAGCGAAATGGCGTGGTGCTCGGCAGGCGCCGCCGTGCAGAACCTCTGGCTGGCCGCGCGCGCCGAACACCTGGGTCTCGGATGGGTGTCGCTGTTCGAACCCGGCGACCTGCACACGCTGCTGGCGCTCCCCGCGGGCGCCGTGCCGCTGGGCCTGCTGTGCATCGGTCCGGTGGATCGCTTCTACGAAACACCCCTGCTCATCCAGCAACAGTGGCGCCAGGCGCGTCCGGTTCCGGCCTTGTTCACCGAGAACACCTGGGCCCGTCCTGGAACACCGACACCAGCGCCACCACCGAACAACCGCTGCATGGCTGACCGCGGCCTTGCCATTGAACCCCCGCCCGTCCCAAGGAACGACATGACCACCGACACCCCCGTCACCACCCCGCACAACGCGGGCACCACCGGCCGCATCAGCCTGGTGGGCATCGGCCCCGGCCACACCGAACACATGACCGCGCGCGCGCGCGCCGCCATCGCCGAGGCCGATGTGGTGGTGGGCTACGTCACCTACATCAAGCTGGTGGCCGACCTGCTGGACGGCAAGGAAGTCGTGCGCAAGGGCATGACCGAAGAGCTGGACCGCGCCGTGCACGCGCTGGCCGCGGCCCGCGCCGGCAAGAAGGTGGCCCTGATCTCGTCGGGCGACGCCGGCGTCTACGGCATGGCCGGCCCGACCTACGAGGTGCTGTTCCAGGCCGGCTGGACGCCGGAGGACGACGTGACGGTGGAGATCGTGCCCGGTGCCTCGGCGATCAACGCCTGCGCGGCCCTGGTCGGTGCGCCGCTGACGCACGACTTCTGCTCCATCTCGCTGTCCGACCTGCTGACACCCTGGCCGGTGATCGCGCGGCGCCTGGACGCCGCCGCCGCCGCCGACTTCGTGGTAGCGCTCTACAACCCCAAGAGCGGCCGCCGCACGCGCCAGATCGTCGAAGCGCAGCGCCTCTTCCTGCGGCACCGCCGGGCGGACACGCCGGTGGCGATCGTCAAGAGCGCCTACCGGCGCCGCCAGCACATCGTCCACACCACGCTGGACCAGATGGCCGAACAGGAGATCGGCATGCTCAGCACCGTGCTGATCGGCAACAGCAGCACCTTCCTGCGCTCGGGGCTGATGGTCACGCCGCGCGGCTATGCCAACAAGTACGACTCGGACCAGGGCTTCGAGACCCGCGCAGGCGAGAAGGCAGGCCGATCGCTCTCCAGCGGCCTGCTGGGCTGGATCGAGGGGCTGCGGGCCGAGCAGGCGGCAGGCCTGGACCTGGCCGAACTCGCCAGCCGCCACAGCCTGCCTGCCGACTACATAGCGCAGGTGCTGGCGGCACCCGACGCGCGCGAAGCAGCCGACGCCGGCACCGAGGAAGCAGAACAATGAGCACCACGGAAAAGCCCCGCATCGGCGACTACCGACGGCACCTGCTGGTCTGCACCGGCGCACGCTGCACGCAGGACGGCGCATCGCAAGCGCTGTTCGACAGCCTGGGCGAGAAGTTCAAGGCCGCCGGCCTGCACGAAGGCGCACTGCGTGTCAAGCGCAGCCGCGTGAGCTGTTTTGCCGCCTGCAAGGGCGGCCCCATCCTGTGCGTGCAGCCCGACGGCACCTGGTACCACGGCGTGACCCCCGACCACATGGACCGCATCATCGGGCAGCACCTGGTGGGCGGACAGGTGGTCGCCGATCTGGTGTTCCACCAGGGACCGGGGGTCATCGATGGCGAGTGAGACACCGGCCGTTGGCTCGGTCTGCATCGTTGGTGCCGGGCCGGGACCGGCCGACCTGATGACGCTGCGCGCGCTGAACCGGCTGCAACAGGCCCAGGTGGTGGTGCACGACCGGCTGATCGCCGAGGATGTGCTGGCGCTGATCCCGGCCACCGCCCGGCGGGTGTACGTCGGCAAGGCCCTGGGACACCACGCCGTCCCTCAGGAGGAGATCCATGCGCTGCTGGTGGCGCATGCGCGCCAGGGCCTGCGCGTCGTCCGCCTCAAGGGCGGCGACCCCTTCGTGTTCGGACGCGGTGGCGAGGAAGTGCTGGCGCTGCAGGCGGCCGGCATTGCGTTCGAGGTGGTGCCCGGTGTGACGGCGGCCAGCGGCTGTTCGGCCGCCGCGGGCATTCCGCTGACACACCGCCACCTGGCGGCCAGCTGCGTGTTTCTGCCGGGCCATCTGGCGGACGCCCAGGCCAGCCACGACTGGCAGGCTCTGGCGCGCGCGGGGCAGACTCTGGTGTTCTACATGGGCGTTCAGCGACTGGCGCAGATCGCCCAGGCCTTGATTGCCCATGGACTACCGCCCGACACACCTGCGGCCATCGTCCAAGACGGTACCCGACCTACACAGCGTGTACTGGCCCACCCTTTGCGCCTGCTGGTCGAGATCGCTCCTCCGTATGGTCCACGACCGGGCTTGCTCATTGTTGGCGAAACGGTGCGACTGAGTCCGTCATATGAAGAAAATGCGCATGTCTGAATGGGCGGCATGGGCGCTGACTCTCCTTGGAGCTGATCGATCCTGCAGGGTGCAGAAGGCAATTTGAGGATTCGGACACATTTGCGCCAGCCAAGGCAAGCGTTGCACTGCTGTATCAGCGGTCATTGAGTCGGACGCCACGGGTGACAGCAGACTGCCTTGACCAGACTCAGGCCCCCAGTCCTCCCGCGACACCGCTGCATGGAACAATTCAGCGATGACCGCCACCGCCCCTCACGCCTCACTCTCCGAAGCCCTGGGCCACGCCCCCGCCGACAAGCGCCTGGAAGTCCTGCGCCGCGTGGCAGAGACCGGTTCCATCTCGCAGGCCGCGCGCGACGCGGGCATCAGCTACAAGGCCGCCTGGCAGGCCATCGACACGCTGAGCAACCTCAGTGGGCAGACGCTGGTGGAACGCACGGTGGGCGGTTCGGGCGGTGGCGGGGCGCGCATCACGCCGCAGGGCCTGCAATTGCTCTCCCTGGCGGACGAGCTGGCGCGGGCGCGGGCGGCGGTGCTCTTGCGGTTCTCAGGCGGCGCCGCCTTGCCGATGGGCTTGGGCCTGCGCACCAGCATGCGCAACCAGCTGCCGTGCCGCGTGGAGGCGGTGGAGCCGGTCGGGCCCGACGACCCGGCGGTGCTGGTGCGACTGCGCACGCCGGGGCAGGCGCTGCTGACGTCCAGCATCACGCGCGAGAGCGCCGATCTGCTGGCGCTGGCCGCGGGGCGGGAGGTGCTGGTGCTGTGCAAGGCGACGGCGGTGCGCATCGGCCGCGGTGAGGTGGAGGATGCGGACGGTGGGTGTGCGCTGCCGGGTCGCATCGAGCGCCTCTCGCGCGGGCAGGGGCGCGACGAAGTCGTGCTGTCGCTGGATGGCGGCGGGCAGTGGGTGGGTTTTGCCGAGCACCCGTTCCCTGCACGCAAGGGCCAGCGGGCGGTGGCCACCATGTCGTCCAGCGCGCTGGTGGTGGGCCTGGCGGGCTGAAGCATCGGCCGCCTTTGGCAGCCGCGTTCATATGAACGGGTGTGCCGTGGCAGCCTGACGCAATGCGCGCAGGTCTGGACCCGAATGGCGCAACCCTGCGTTTTGTGTTGTCAAAAAAAAGAGCATTCGTCTCAGATTGAGTCGCTCCTTCGCGATGGCACGGATGTTGTGGGCAGGAGCGTCAGCCGATCCGGCTTTGTTCACAACCACCCCTTTCAGAGGACGACACATGATCTACGCAGCTCCCGGCGCCGCAGGCGCCAAGATCACCTACAAATTCCAGTACGACAACTTCATCGGTGGCAAGTGGACGCCTCCGGTCAAGGGCGAGTACTTCGAGGTCATCACGCCCACCACGGGCAAGCCCTACACCATGGCGGCCCGCTCCACGGCGGAAGACATCGAGCTGGCACTGGACGCGGCCCACGCCGCCGCCGACAAGTGGGGCAAGACCGACGCCGCCACGCGCAGCAACATCCTGCTGAAGATCGCCGACCGCCTGGAAGCCAACCTCGAACTGCTGGCCTACGCCGAGACCATCGACAACGGCAAGCCGATCCGCGAGACGCTGAACGCCGACATCCCGCTGGCGGTCGACCACTTCCGCTATTTCGCCGGTGCCCTGCGTGCGCAGGAAGGTGGCATCAGCGAGATCGACGAGAACACCATGGCGTACCACATCCACGAGCCGCTGGGCGTGGTGGGCCAGATCATTCCCTGGAACTTCCCGATCCTGATGGCCGCCTGGAAGCTGGCCCCCGCCTTGGGCGCCGGCAACTGCGTGGTGCTCAAGCCGGCCGAGAACACCCCCATCTCCATCCTGATCCTGGCCGAGCTGATCGCCGACCTGCTGCCCCCGGGCGTGCTGAACATCGTCAACGGCTACGGCCGTGAGGCCGGCATGCCGCTGGCCACCAGCAAGCGCATCGCCAAGATCGCCTTCACCGGTTCGACCTCGACCGGCCGCGTGATCGCCCAGGCCGCTGCCAACAACCTGATCCCCGCCACGCTGGAACTGGGCGGCAAGTCGCCCAACATCTTCTTCGCCGACGTGATGGACAAGGACGACTCGTTCCTGGACAAGGCGATCGAAGGCCTGGTGCTGTTTGCGTTCAACCAGGGCGAGGTCTGCACCTGCCCCAGCCGCGCGCTGATCCAGGAGAGCATCTACGACAAGTTCATGGAGCGCGTGCTCAAGCGCGTGGCCGCCATCAAGCAGGGCGACCCGCTGGACACCGACACCATGATGGGTGCGCAGGCTTCCAAGGAACAGCTGACCAAGATCCTGTCCTACCTGGATCTGGGCAAGCAGGAAGGCGCCGAGGTGCTGTGCGGCGGTTCGCAGGCCAAGCTCGGCGGTGAGCTGGGCGGCGGCTACTACGTGCAGCCCACGCTGTTCAAGGGCCACAACAAGATGCGCATCTTCCAGGAAGAGATCTTCGGCCCCGTGCTGGCGGTGACCACCTTCAAGGACGAAGCCGAAGCGCTGGAAATCGCCAACGACACGCTGTACGGCCTGGGCGCCGGCGTGTGGAGCCGCAACGGCAACGTGGCCTACCGCATGGGCCGCGCCATCAAGGCCGGCCGCGTGTGGACCAACTGCTACCACGCCTACCCCGCGCACGCCGCCTTCGGTGGCTACAAGGAATCGGGCATCGGCCGCGAAACCCACAAGATGATGCTGGACCACTACCAGCAGACCAAGAACCTGCTGGTCAGCTACAGCGAGAACAAGCTCGGCTTCTTCTGATCCTCACCAGGGTTTCGGAGTGCGAGGGGAGGCGGGCAACCGCTTCCCCTTTTCGGTTTTCAGAACAAGGAGACAGACATGGTTGAAAAAGTCGTGGCGACACCGGCGGCGCTGGAACTGATCGAGTTCCTCAAGGCCAAGCACGGCCCCGGGCTGATGTTCCACCAGAGCGGCGGCTGCTGCGACAACAGCGCGGCCAACTGCTACCTGCTGGGCGAGATCACCATGGGTCAGGGCGACGTGTTCCTGGGCGCCATCGGCGGCTGCGAGTTCTACATGAGCAAATCGCAGTACGCCACCTGGCGCCACACGCAGCTGATCATCGACGTGATCGAAGGCCACGGCGGCACCTTCTCGCTGGAGGGGCCGGAAGGCAAGGCCTTCCACACGCGCTCTCGGGTGTTCACGCCGGAAGAAATGGTGCAGATCGAGGCGGAGGAACGCGCGGCCGGGCACTGAACAGCCGTCGGGTGTTCCATTCCTGAACAGTGCGCCGGCCGGGGCACATGGCATGGAACTTGTTGGAAGATCGGCCCCTTCCGGAGACAAGACCATGACCCCACGCCCCACCTTCGCCCTGCGGCGCCTGAACGCTGCGCTGCTCATGACCCTGGCCGGCACCGCTGGTGCCCAAACCCTGCAGGAGGTTGTCGTCAGCGCCTCGCGGCAGGAGCAGCAGAGCTTTGACGCGCCGGCCTCGGTGCAGGCCGTGGGCCAGGACGCGATCGAGGCTGCCGGCCCGCGCGTGAACCTGTCGGAGGTGATGACCCGGGTGCCCGGCATCACGGTGCTGAACCGCCAGAACTACGCGCAGGACCTGCAGCTGTCGATCCGCGGCTCGGGCTCGCGCTCGCCCTTCGGCATCCGTGGCGCACGGCTGATCGTCGATGGCATTCCCGCCACCATGCCCGACGGCCAGGGCCAGGCCTCGACCATCAGCCTGCCCTCGGCCCAGCGCATCGAGGTGCTGCGCGGTCCGCTGGCCCAGCTCTACGGCAACTCGGCCGGCGGCGTGCTGCAGGTGTTCACCGCCGACGGACCGGCAAAACCCGAGGTCCGCTTCAGCGTGGATGCGGGATCCGAACAGCTGCGCCGTTATGGCTTGCAGGCGGCGGGGCAGAGCGGTTCGCTGAACTACGTGATCGACCACAGCGACTTCTCCACCGACGGCTGGCGCGTCAACAGCGCGGCCAAGCGCAAGCACACCAACGCCAAGCTGCGCTGGGCGGCCAGCGACGCCACGAAAGTCACCCTGGTGGCCAATGCGTTCGACCAGCCCGAATCGGGCGATCCGCTGGGCCTGACGCGCGAGCAGTTCGAAGCCAACCCACGCCAGGCGGTGGCGAACTCCACGCTCTACAAGGCCGGCAAGGACGTGTCGCAGAACCAGGTCGGCCTGGTGGCGGAACACCAGCTGGATGCGAAGAGCGAACTCTCGGCGCGGGTCTATGCAGGCCAGCGCGACCTGGACAACCGGCTCTCGATTCCGCTGATGGCGCAGACCTCGCCCACGGCGGCGGGCGGCGTGGTGCAGCTGGACCGCAGCTACAGCGGCACGGGCCTGCGGTACGCACGGCGCATCGCGGCGGGCGAGGGCGAGGTCCGGCTGAGCGCGGGGCTGGACGTGGAGCGCATGAGCGAGCGCCGCCGCGGCTTCATCAACAACTTCGGCGAGCCGGGCGAGCTCAAGCGCGACGAGGACGACAGCGTGGACAGCACGGGCGTCTACACCCAGGCCGACTGGGCGATCAACGAGGGCTGGAGCGCGGTGGCCGGCCTGCGCGCCAACCGGGTGAGCTTCAAGGTGAAGGACTTTTTCGTGCGCCCCGGCAACCCCGACGACAGCGGCCACGCACGCTTCAACGCCACCAACCCGGTGATCGGGCTCACGCGCCACCTCAGCCCCGACACCAACCTCTACGCCAACATCGGCAAGGGCTTCGAGACGCCGACGTTGACCGAGATCGCCTACACCGCCGACGGCAGCGGCCCCAACCTGAATCTCAAGTCCGCGCGCAGCACCCACGTGGAACTGGGCCTGAAGACCAAGCTGGGCGAGGGCCAGCGGCTGGACGCCGCGCTGTTCCACATCGGCACCACCGATGAAATCGTGGTCGCGTCCAGCAGCGGCGGGCGCACGGTCTACACCAACGCGGGCAAGACCAGCCGTTCGGGCATTGAGCTGGCGCACAGCGCGCAGTGGAGCCCCGAGTGGCGCACGCACCTGGCGTTCTCCACGCTGAATGCCCGCTTCGACCAGGCCTTTGCCAGCAGCAGCGGCGCCACCGTGGCCAAGGGCAACCGCATTCCCGGCACGATGAACCGCACGCTGTTCGGCGAGCTGGTCTGGCAGCCGCGCGCCTGGCCCGGCTTCACCGCCGCGCTGGAGGCGGTGCACCGCGGCTCGATGGTGGTGGACGACGTGAACAGCGACCGCACCGACGCGGCCACGCTGTTCAACCTGCGCCTGGGCTGGGAACAGAAGCTGGGCGCGTGGAAGCTGCGCGAGTACGTGCGCGTGGACAACCTGGCCGACAAGGCCACCATCGGTTCGGTGATCGCCAACGACGGCAACCGCCGCTTCTTCGAGCCGGCGCCCGGCCGGCAATGGGGTGTCGGCGCCACGGTGAGTTACGCGTTCTGAACCCGGCCGGGGTTCAGAGCCCCGGCTTCTGCAGCGCCTTCAATACCTCTGTCTGGAAGTCCGAGCCTTCGGCGGCGGCCATGAAGGCGCCGATGGCGCCGTCGAAGCGCACCGTGCCCTGGTGCAACAGCAGCAGCCGGTCGGCGGTTTTCACTTCTTCGATCAGGTGCGTGGCCCAGAGCACCGCCAGCCCATGGTCGCGGCACAGGCCGCGCACGGTGTCCAGCAGCTGCTGGCGCGAGGCCGGGTCCAGGCCCACCGTGGCCTCGTCCATCAGCAGCAGGCGCGGCCGGTGCAGCAGCGCGCGCACCAGCTCCACCTTGCGCCGCGTGCCGCCCGACAGGCTGCGCACCACGGCCTTGGTCTGGTCCTGCAGGCCGATGGCGGCGAGCTGCGCGGCTATGCGCTCGCGCGCCGTCTGGCGCGGGATGCCGTGCAGGTCGGTGTGGAACAGCAGGTTGGCCATCACCGTCAGGTCCAGGTCGAGCGCGCTTTGCTGGAACACCACGCCCAGGCCCGCCAGCGCACGCGCCGGCTGCTGGCGCATGTCGTGGCCGAGCACGGTGATCGTGCCCTGGTCGGGTGTGAACAAACCGGTGAGCAGCTGCAGCAGGGTGGACTTGCCGGCGCCGTTGGGGCCCAGCAGCGCCACCATCTCGCCGGCTTGCAGCGACAGGCTCACGCCCTTGAGTGCGGGTTTGCCGTTGTAGGCCTTGTGCAGGCCGTCGGCCTTCAGCACGGTGTCGGAGGCGAGGGCGGTGGGCTCGGTCATGAGGCGGTTTTGGCCAGCAGGTTCATGCGCGCGAGCAGTTTCTTCTCGCGCTCGATGGTGGCGAGCACGGCCTGGCGGTAGTCGCGCGTGCCCAGGTAATCGAGTGACTGATCGTAGCGGGCGAGCGCGCTGGCATGGCGCTCACTGAACATGGCCTTGTGGAACACGTCGTGCAGCTTCTGCACCACCGCGGGCGGTGTGGCGGCCGGCGCGGCCAGGCCCCATGGCGAGGTGTAGACCGCCTGCGGATAACCCAGTTCGCGCATGGTGGGCGCGTCGGGCCAGCGCGGGTTGCGCGTGGCGTTGAAGGTGGCGAGCACGCGCATCTGGCCTTTCTCGACCCAGGGCGCGAAGCCGGTGGAGTTGACGCCCGCCATGATCTGCGCGCCCGCGATGGCCAGCATCTGGTCGGCCGTGCCCTTGTAGGGCACGTGCACGTACTTCACGTTGTGCTGCAGCAGGATCTCTTCCATCGCCAGGTGGGCGGTGGTGCCGATGCCAGTGGAGCCCAGGATCAGCTCACCGGGGTGCTTGATGGCCCAGTCGATCAGCTCGGTGGCGCTCTTGAACGGGCTGCTGGCCGGCACCAGCAGGCCGAAGCTCACGCCCGAGACCTGCAGGATGGGCGCGAGGTCGGTCACCGGGTCCCAGGGCACGTGGTTCATCAGTGCGTGGCGGTAGACCGTGATGGGCACCTGGCCGATGGTGTGACCGTCGGCCTCTGCCGCCTTGAGCGCGGGCGCCACCAGCGTGCCGGCCGCGCCGGGCTTGTTGACCACCAGCACCGGCTGGCCCAGCAGCGGCTCGGCCTCTTCGCAGAGGATGCGGATCGTCAGATCGGTCTGACCGCCTGCGGGCCAGGGCACGATGAGCTGCAGCGGCTTGCTGGGAAAGGGCGCCTGGGCCCTCGCCAGCGGCGTCGCAGACGCCACGGCCAGCGCGCCGGCCTGGAACAGGATGTCGCGGCGCGTCGGGTGCCGGGCCTGGGTTGTGTCACGGCTCAGGGTTATCCCTGTGTCATTTTTGAACGCTGGGAACAGCGGTGTGTGTCTCATGGCGGGGCCTGATAGTCTCCTGTCCCTTGGAGCGCCCTCGGGACAGGGCATCTTGAGGCAAATTCTGTTCCCGCAACAGCCCATGGCCCACTGGCACCGAATTTGCAGAGGCATCGCGCGCCCGTGGCGATGCCCGCCCGGCCGCTGACCGTTTGACAACACCAAGGAGACAAAGACATGGCCCTCCGTGCCACCGCATTCCGCCGTTCCATGCGCCCGCTGACCGCGGCCCTGTGCGCCGCCGGCGCCTCGCTCGCCTTCAGCCTGCCGGCCCATGCCGAAAGCAAGGTTTACGTGTCCAGCGAGAAGGACAACAAGCTCTACGTGTTCAACACCGCGGGCGAGCGCCAGGGCGCCATCGACGTGTGCAAGCGGCCGCGCGACATGAGGTTCAACGCCGATGGTTCGCAGATCTTCGTGATCTGCGGCGACAGCAACGCCATGGGCGTGGTGGACGTGGCCGGCGGCAAGCTGGCCGGCACCGTGCCGCTGGGCGAGAGCCCGGAGATGTTCGACCTCAGCCCCGACGGCAAGACCGCCTATGTGTCGGTGGAGGACGACAGCGTGCTGGGCGCCTACGACATCGCCACGAAAAAGGCGGTGTTTGAAGTGAAAACCGGCGGCGAGCCCGAAGGCGTGCTGGTCACGCCCGATGGCAAAACCGCCTACGTGACCTCCGAAGTGGCCAACGTCGTCCATGTGATCGACCTGGGCACGAAGAAGGTGACCAAAAACATCAAGGTCGGCAAGCGCCCGCGCCGCTTCGTCATGTCGCCCGACGGCAGCGAACTGTGGGTCACCAACGAACTGGACGCCACCGTGAGCGTGGTCGACACCAAGACCCACACCGAGAAGCAGAAGATCAAGTTCGAGGTCAAGGGCATGCGCCCGGCCGACATCACCCCCGTGGGCATGGCCATCAGCCCGGACGGCAAGAGCATGTGGGTGGGCCTGGGCCGCGCCAACCACGTGGCCGAGGTGGACGTGGCGAGCAAGGCGGTGAAGAACCAGGTGCTGGTGGGCAAGCGCGCGTGGGGCCTGGGCTTCACGCCCGATGGCAAGACCCTGTTCGTGGCCAACGGCCTGTCGGACGACATAACGCTGGTGGACACCGCTGCGGCCAAGGCGATCAAGACGGTTCCTGCCGGACGCGTGCCGCACACCATTCTTGTGAGCAAATGACAGAGCTTGTGGCCCACCCCCATCGCTTGCCCACTTCGTGTGGCCGCTCCGCCCCTCAAGGCGCAATGCCTGCGGCCCGGCAAAGCCGGTTCCGCGGCATTCTGGGCTTGGGTTTGTGGTGTGCCTGCGTGTGGGCGTCGGTGCCTGCTCCAGCGCTGGCCGCCACCAAGGTCACCATCGCGGTGGTGTCGCTGGACGGCGACCCGCGCCACGCGCCGCGGCGGCTGGAGAAGGCCTACCCCGGCCACCCGACCGGGCGCGCCATCGACGGCGTGCAGCTGGCGGCCGAAGACTCGGCGTTTGAGCTGGACGCCGCCGGCATCGCGCTGGAGGTGAAGGACGTGGTGCTGCCCAACGCCGCGGGCCTGACCAAGGCCTTGGCCGAGCTGAAGGCCGCCAAGGTGCAGCACGTGGTGGCCGACTTGCCGGCGGCCGAGCTGCGCGCGCTGGTGCAGGCCGCGCCGGCGGCGCTGGGCGGCGCCATCGTGTTCAACGCGGCGGCCGACGACGACGCGTTGCGCGGCGCCCAGTGCGCGGCGCACCTGCTGCACACCATCCCCAGCCGCGCGATGCTCAGCGACGCGCTGGCGCAGTACCTGGCGGCGCGCAACTGGCGCAAGGCCCTGGTGCTTCAGGGGCCGCTGCCGGGCGATGCGCCCGTGCTGGAGGCCTTCAACCGCTCGGCCAAGCGCTACGGCATCAAGGCCACGTCCACCAAACCCTTCAAGCTGACCGGCGACCCGCGCGAGCGTGACCTGGGCAACGTGCGGCTGCTGACAGGCAGCGACCGCGAGCACGAGGTGGTGGCGGTGCTCGACAGCGACGGCGAGTTCGCGCGCACCGTGCCCTATGCCACGCAACTGCCGCGGCCGGTGGTGGGTGCGGCCGGCCTGGTGGCCGTGCCCTGGCACCCGCTGTGGGAACGCAACGGCGGGCCTCAGCTCTCGCGCCGTTTCGCCAAGGACGCCAAGCGCCCCATGACCGGCCACGACTGGGCCGCCTGGATCGCCGGTCGCGCGGTGGCGACCGTGCTGGTGGACCTGCCCAAGGCGCCCATCGCGCAGCAGCTCAAGGCCCTGCGCGGCGGGCCGGTGGCGGTGGACGGCTTCAAGGGGCCGCGCCTGTCGTTCCGCGCCTGGGACGGGCAGCTGCGCCAGCCGATCTTCCTGAGCCATGTCGACGGTGTGATCGGTGTGGCGCCACTGGACGGCGTGCTGCACCCCAAGGAAGTGATGGACACGCTGGGCGTGGACGAAGCGGAAAGCGCATGCAAGCAGCGACCTTGAACACCCCCGACCCGGCGCCCGCCCTGTTGCCGCACCTGCTGCGCGCCCTGCGCGCGGTGGTGGGGCGCGAGATCGGGCGCTTCCTGCGTCAGCCCTCGCGCCTGGGCTCGGCCCTGGTGCGGCCGCTGCTGTGGTTCGTGGTGTTTTCCGCGGGCTTCCACAACGTGTTTGGCGTGGCGATTGCGCCGCCCTACGAGACCTACGTCGAATACAAGGAATACATGGTGCCCGGCCTGCTGGGCATGGTGGCCCTGTTCAACGGCATGCAGAGCTCGCTCTCCATGGTCTACGACCGCGAGATGGGCGTGATGCGCCTGCTGCTCACCGCGCCGCTGGCGCGCGGCTGGCTGCTGGCCTTCAAGCTGCTGGCGGGCACCGCGCTGTCGGTGCTGCAGATGGTGGTGTTCCTGGCGATCGCGTGGGCCTTCGGAGTGGAGCTGCCGCTGCTGCACCTGCCGGCCGCTTTGCTGGCCATGGTGTGCGGCGCGGTGATGCTGGCCTCGGTCGGGCTGGTGTTCTCCGTGTACGTGAAGCAGCTGGAGAATTTCGCAGGCACGATGAACTTCGTGATTTTCCCGATGTTCTTCATCAGCCCCGCGCTGTACCCGCTGTGGAAGCTCGAAGAGTCGGGCGCCTGGTGGCTGCTCAAGCTGGCGCAGGCCAACCCCTTCACCCATGCGGTGGAGGCGATCCGCTTTGCGATGTACGGGCAGTTCAACACCACGGCCTGGGCGGTGGTGCTGGGCTGCACGGTGGTGTTTTTTGTCGCCGCGCTCTGGGGCTACGACCCGCAGCGCGGTTCGATCAGCAAGAAGCCTGGCGGCTGAGCCAGGCCCGGAGACCCAGTCATGCGCCTTGCTTCCAACCGCCGTCAATGGCTGCTGTCGACCGCCGCGCTGATCGGTGGGACCTCGCTGGCGCAGGACGACCAGACCGGAGGCGATCCGCTGGGCTCGATGCAGTACCCTAGTCTGCGCGAGCAGACCATTGGCAGGGCCACGGCGACGTTCAGCGACGCGGTGATCGTCAAGGGGCCGGCCTTCGCCGACGACGCGATGAACGTGCCGCTGCTGGTGGATGCGCGGGCGCTGTCCGCGGTCGGCGGTGGGGTGGTGCGCATCAAGGTCTCGGTGGACCGCAACCCGGTGCGCCAGGTGCTGGACTTCGAACCGCTGCGCGCACTGCCCATGCTGGCCTTCCGCATCCGTATGGAACAGGCCTCGCCGGTGCGCGCCTTCGTGCAGACCAAAGACGGCCAGTGGCACGTGGGCAGCACCTGGGTGCAGGCGGCGGGCGGCGGCTGCACGGTGCCGGGCATCACACGGGCCGACGGTTCCTGGAGCAAGACCCTGGGCCAGGTGCAGGCGCGCTTCTTCAACAACGTGATCGAGGGCAGCCGCCGCCTGCGGCTGCGCGTGATGCACCCGATGGACACCGGCCTGGTGGCGGGCATCCCGGCCTTCTACATCGAGCAGATGGAGCTGCAGGACCCGGGCGGCCAGCCCTGGTGGCGGCTGGCGCTGCACGAACCGGTGTCCGAGAACCCGCTCATCACCTTCGAGCTGCCGCCCGTTTCGCCGCCGGCCTTCCGCCTGCTCGGCCGCGACAACAACGGCAACCGCATCGACGCCGAGGTGAGGGCATGAGACGCCTGGGCGTGGCCGCGCTGTGGGCGCTGTTGGCAACCGTGGCATTGGCGCAGCCGGTGGCCGTGCCACCGTTCGCCTCCAAGCCCGACCTGGCGCGGCTGGACTACGACCTCAAGCCGCGCCCCATCGCGCCCGGCACCTGGGTGATCGAGGGTGAGGTGGCCGACTTCTCGCGTGCCAACGGCTGCAACATCATCAACACCGCTTTCATCGACACCGGCGACGGCGTGGTGGTGATCAACACCGGGCCGTCGCGGCTGTACGGCGAGCAGCAGCGGCGCGCCATCGAACGAATCACGAAGGCGCCGGTGCACAAGGTGCTGCAGCTCAACCTGCACCCCGACTACTTCTTCGGCCACCAGGCCTGGGCCGACCGGCCGACCGAGGCGCTGGTCGGCTCCATTGCCGGCGCGCGCGCCGAGGGCGGCGCCTACGCCGACAACCTCTACCGGCTCTGTGGCGACTGGATGCGCGGCACCGAGTCCACGCCCTCGCGCGAAGCCATCGACCCCAAGAACCTGCCGCAGACACTGTCACTCGGAACGCACAAGCTGGCGCTGATGCGCCTGCACGGCCACACCGCCGACGATCTGGTGGTGCTGGACACCACGACGGGCGTGCTGTTCGCGGGGGGCCTGGTGTTCACCGAGCGCGTGCCGACCACGCCGCACGCCGACTTCGCCGCCTGGCTGGCCAGCCTGGACACGCTGGAGCCGTTGCTGACCAGCGGCAAAGCCAAAACCGTGGTGCCCAGCCACGGCCCGGTGCACGAGGGGCTGGCCGGCCTGCGCCAGACGCGCGACTGGCTGCAGTGGCTCACGAACCTTATGCAGACCTCGGCCGAGCGCGGCCTTGACCTGGGAGAGGTGCTGCGCACGCCGGTGCCCGAGCGCTTCGCGCAATGGGCTGCGCAGCCTGCGGAACTGCAGCGCTCGCTGACCCAGTGGTACCCGCGCTACGAGCAGCGCGCGCTGGCTGCGCCGGCCAGGTGACACATTTTTGAACAGTGTCACAGAGGTGTCCCGGCCACTGTGGCGCGGTTGGCGCAGTTGAGGTCACGGAGGACCTCTCCCGGGGCATCCAGCGCGCTCAAACGTCGGTGTAAACCCTAGGCCTTTCAGGGTCGGCCCGCTGGCACGGATGTTGCCCTTTGCTGGCTGTGATGTGTACGCCAGGCACCGGAGGGTCGGAGCCACGAGCGGTCCGGCGGCACCCACCACAGAAAAGCCATCAACCCTCGAACGAGCAGGAGACCCACAGTGAAACGCACCCTACTGAGCCTTTTGGTCATGGCCGCCACGGCCCACGTCAGCGCCCAGGGCGTGACCGACGCCATGATCGCCAACGACGCCGCGACGCCCGACAACGTTCTGAGCTGGGGCCTGGGCACGCAAGGCCAGCGCCACTCCACCCTGACGGGCATCAACGCCAAGAACATCAACAAGCTGGTCCCGGTGTGGTCCATGTCCTTCGGCGGCGAGAAGCAGCGCGGCCAGCAAAGCCAGCCGCTGGTCCACAACGGCAAGATGTTCGTGACCGCGTCCTACTCGCGCATCTACGCGGTGGACAGCAAGACCGGCAAGAAGCTCTGGAAGTACGAGCATCGCCTGCCCGAGGGCATCATGCCCTGCTGCGACGTGATCAACCGCGGCGCCGCCCTGTACGACAACCTGGTGATCTTCGGCACGCTGGACGCCCAGCTCGTGGCCCTGGACCAGGACACCGGCAAGGTGGTGTGGCGCGAGAAGATCGACGACTACTCTGCGGGCTACAGCTACACCGCTGCGCCCCTGATCGCCGAAGGCCTGCTGATGACCGGCGTGTCCGGCGGTGAGTTCGGTGTGGTCGGCCGCGTGGAAGCGCGCGACCCCAAGACCGGCAAGATGGTCTGGACGCGCCCGGTGGTCGAAGGCCACATGGGCTACAAGGACGGCAAGGAAAACGGCATCACCGGCACCACCAACGCCACCTGGCCCGGCGAGACCTGGAAGACTGGCGGCGCGGCCACCTGGCTGGGCGGTACCTACGACCCCAAGACCAAGCTGGCCTATTTCGGCACCGGCAACCCCGGCCCCTGGAACAGCCATGTGCGCAAGGGTGACAACCTGTACTCCGCGTCGACCGTTGCCATCGACGTGCAAAGCGGCCAGATCAAGTGGCACTACCAGTCCACGCCCAACGACGGCTGGGACTACGACGGCGTGAACGAGTTCGTGACCTTCGACATGGACGGCAAGCGCGTCGGTGCCAAGGCCGACCGCAACGGCTTTTTCTACGTGAACGACGCCGAAACCGGCAAGCTGCTCAACGCCTTCCCCTTCGTGAAGAAGGTGACCTGGGCCACCGGCATCGACCTCAAGACCGGCCGTCCGAACTACGACCCGGCCAACCGTCCTGGGGACCCGACGGCCGCCGGCGGCGACGGTGCCAAGGGCAAGTCGGTGTTCTCGGCCCCCGGCTTCCTGGGTGGCAAGAACCAGATGCCGATGGCCTACAGCCCCAAGACCGGTCTGTTCTACGTGCCCACCAACGAATGGGGCATGGAGATCTGGAACGAGCCCATCACCTACAAGAAGGGCGCGGCCTATCTGGGCGCCGGCTTCACCATCAAGCCGCTGTTCGACGACCACATCGGTTCGCTTCGCGCGATCGACCCCAAGACCGGCAAGGTGGCCTGGGAAGTCAAGAACGAGGCCCCTCTCTGGGGTGGCGTGCTGACCGCGGGTGACCTGGTGTTCTGGGGCACGCCCGAGGGCTACCTGAAGGCCGCCGACGCCAAGACCGGCAAGGTGGTGTGGCAGTTCCAGACCGGCTCCGGTGTGGTGGCGCCTCCCATCACCTGGACGCAGGATGGCGAGCAGTACATCTCGGTCGTGTCCGGCTGGGGTGGTGCGGTGCCACTGTGGGGTGGTGAAGTGGCCAAGAAGGTGAACTTCCTCGAACAGGGCGGCTCGGTCTGGACCTTCAAAGTCATGAAGTGACCCCCCTGCGCCGCTGACGCGGCTTCCCCCCTGGAAGGGGGGACCACACCTACGGCCTGGCGAAGCTAGTTCCGTGGTGTGTGCTGGATGGGGCACTTCTTCCTCCGCTGTGCTGGAGAGGGCCCTGTCCATTTTTTTCGTCTGTTGTTTCTACCGGTTTCTGATCATGCGCACTTTTCTTCTCCTCTCCAGTCTTGTTCTCTCCACCGGCGCTGCCCACGCGGTCGATGAAGCGGCCGCGATCGAGCTGGCCAAGAACAATGGCTGCCTGTCCTGCCACTCGGCCAAGGAAAAGATCGTCGGCCCCGCCTACAGCGATGTGGCTGACAAGTACAGGAACGACAAGGACGCCGTGGCCAACCTGGTCCAGGCGATCCAGTACGGCAGCAAGGGCAAGTGGGGCCGCATCCCCATGCCCGCGCACCCGAACATGAGCGCGGCCGACATCAAGACCCTCGCGCAATGGGTCATGACCGCCCAACACTGACCGCGCTGGTCGCGGCGGTGCTCAGCATGGGCGCCGCGGTGGCACAGCCGGCACTGCCCGAGGGCGAGAAGTCCCTCGTGGCGGTCACGCGCGACGGCCAGCGCACCCGCATCGGCACCGTGACCTTCGGTACGCCCAGCGGAGGCCGGACCAGCTTCCAGGTGAAGATGGACCACTCGGTGATGCGCGACCACTTCCTGTCGATGCGCGAATTCAAGTGCCTGCCGGCGGCGCAGGAGATCACCTGCTTCGTGCCCTATCCGTACCCGCACCCGGGCACGGTGAGCGCCACCGATTTCGCTTGGCTGGAGCACAACCTGCTGTTCTTCTTCAAGCAGCCGGCGGACTTCGGCGCCAAGCTGTGGAACGGCGTCATCTTCAAGTTCGCACCGACGCCGACGGGACTGGTGGGCACACCGCAGGCGGTGGACCTCAACCGCATCGGTGTACCGCCCGAGAAGCCAGACGAGCCGCCCTATGGTCGCTTCGACCGAGACGACTTCGCGCCCGGCGCTCGCTGGGTGCAGGAACTGCGGATCGAGTGAGCTGCGTGCGGGCACGCGTCCCGCACGCCCGCCTCAATCCTTGTCGCAGTCCGATTTGCCCAGCGCGTCGCAGTCGTCGTCGTGGTCGTCCGAATCGTCGTCGTGGTCGTCCGAATCGTCGTCGTGGTCGTCCCCATCGTCATGGCCGTCGCCATCGTCGTCGTGGCAATCGGACTTGCCGGTGGCGGTGCAGTTGTCGTCGTCCTCGTCGTCATTGGAATCGTCGTCACCGTCCTCGATCTTGACGCGGCTGGCCACCAGGACGCCGTTGGCCATGGTGCCGTAGACCTCGACGCGCATGCCCACTGCCAGCGTGCTGGGTGCTCCACTGGCGTCCACAGGAATGCCGTCTACGCTGAAGCTGGTGGGGCTGGTGTAGGCCGTCACGCGTCCTTCCAGTTCGTTCGGATTGGCGTTGTCGTCGTCGCGGTCGTCGCTGTCATCCAGCTCGACCTTGCTGGCCTGCAATGTGCCATTGACCATTTCGCCGTGGACCTCCACGCGGCTGCCCGTGGTCATGCCCTGGGGTGTGGCGCTGGAGCCACTCGCATCCACCGGAATGCCATCGACGCTGAAGCTCTGCGGGCTCTCGTAGCTGGTCACGGTGCCGGTGAGGGAACGGCCACTGGCGGTGCTGCTGCTGTCTCCGCTGCCGCCGCCACAGGCGGCCAGGCCTGCAGCCAGCAGGGCGGTGGTGATCAGCCGCCCCGCGGTCAAGGACAAACGGGTGGGCATGGAGGGGGTGTGCGTCATGGTGAAGGGTCCTCGGTGTTGTTGTGAATGACGGCCGTGCAACGCACGCCAGCCGGTGTGGCGCAGTCGCTCGCGTCGGCGCACAAGATCACGGGCGAGCATTAAGGCAGGCTGAAATGGCAAAGGGTTTTTCAAGGCTTACCTTTGGTTGCGCGGCATCCGGCCAGGATGCTGGCCTGTAACAAACGGACACCCAGGGTGGTACCCCGGTGGGTAGCATTCGTGCTCCGTCAACCACACAGGACAACGACTATGAAGACACCCCACACCACCTCTCTGACCAGTGGCCTGCTGGCCGTCGCCGCGGTGGTCTGCATGGGCGCAGCCTCGGCCGCCGACGTGGTGGTGACCGTCGGGACCACCCCGACGCCGACACCCACCGCGCCGACCACCTCGCCCTCGGCTCGCCAGCAGGAACTCACCATGCAGCTGGCCAAGGCCGATCTCAGCAAGCAGGGCATCACCGAACCGACCACAGAACAACTGGCCCTGGCGGCCAGCAACGTGCAGGCGCTTCGCGACCAGGGCATGGGCTGGGGCGCCATTGCGAACAGCCTGGGTCTTCGCCTGGGGGCGGTGGTCAGCGCCGCCAACCGCGCCGATCAGGCCGAGAAAGACGCTCTGCGCAAGACCAAGCCGCGCGACACGGTGAGCACCGATGCGCCCGAACAGGACCGCGTGGGCCTGGCCCTGGGACGTCCGTCCGATGCGGGCAAGGGCCGCAGCGACGGCGCTGGCTCGTCGGGCAACGCGGGTGGCGGCAAAGGCGGTGGCAACGCCAGCGGCGGTGGTGATGGTGGCGGCGGCAAGGGCGCCGGCAACTCCGGCAATGCGGGCGGTGGCAAAGGTGGAAGCAACGCCGGTGGCAACCGTGGCGGCAACAGTGGCGGCAAGGGTGGTGGCAACGGCGGCGGAAACGGCGGGGGCAAGGGCGGCGGAAAGAACTGATCGCTGACGTGGGCCGGGTTGCTCAGCGCAGCTGCTCGGCCCGCAGCGTGCCGCCGGTCATGAAGCCCGCCGGCACTTGCTCTTCGCGTTCCAGCTTCACCAGCCCCTGGCCTTTGCAGTACCACTCGCGGCTGATCAGGGGCACGTCGGTGAAGCCGTTCACTGGGTCGGTGTAGAGATTCAACCGGGCCTGGCCCACCACGCGCAGGCAGGGTTGGTGCGCGCTGCCGTCGGCCAGCGTCACCATGTCGTCCACCGCCTCGATGCGCCAGGTCATCTGGGCCTTGTGCGTGTGCTTCAGATCGCGCGGGTGTTCGTTCCTGCGTTGCAGAAGGTAAGGCACGGTGACCGTGGTCCACTCTGTGCCGACCTGGTAGGGCGCCCTGAGCACCCAGACGGGTTCCGCATCTGCTGTCGGCTCGCTATCGATGTCGGTGCGGGTGGCGATCCGGCGAACGCCCTGGTCGTCGGCCCTCAGGTAGTAGCTCACACCGGCCGAGTGGTGGCGCACCGCGACCGGCTGGTCCTGGAACACCACAGGCTCGTCCACGCGCATCACCCACTCTTCAGGCTCGCGCGGCTCATCCATCTGGTAGCTCACCGACATCGTCTGTTCGTCGCCCACGCGCAGCGGGAACCACTCGTTGCCCAGGTCGCGGCCGCTGCAGGCGGCCAGCAGCGCCAGTGGCGCGCAGAGAAGGAGGTGGCGGCTCATTTTTCTGGAAGCTGTGCGCGGGGCAGGTCGCGCAGCTTGATCTCGACCTTGTCGTTGCCCGCCGGGCGCAGCCAGGGCAGGCTGCCGGTGCCGCGCTTCGGTTCGGTTTCGCCCAGCTGGGTGTTGCCGTCGCGCGCCTTCTTGATACCGTCGCCCAGGATGCGGTGCAGGTCCTTCTCGTAGGGCAGCTTGAACTGGCGGGGCATGGCCAGCGGCGCATCGTCCTTCATCGGATGCACCCAGAGAAAGATGGCGCCTTCGTGGCCACGGCCGGGGCTGGGCTCGTCAAACACCGCCGAGAGCAGCACGAACTGGCGCGGCAGCTCGTCCTCGGCCGGCCAGCCGGCCAGGCCGCGGAAGGTCTGGAACGAGAACACATAAAAACCGCTGACCAGCACGACCAGCGAGGCCTTCAGGCCCCAGTGCCAGCGTGTGCCCAGGCACAGGATCAGCAGCAGGAAGGCCAGCAGCGCGTAGGCGATGGACAGCAGCAGCAACTGGGAGGAGACGGCAGGGATCATGGTTCTTGTTGTGGTGGGGTTCAGAGCCCGGCGCGCTGCACGATGGTCTTGGGAGTCGTGGAAAGGTCCAGAACCTGTCCCGCCTCGTCCAGCGTGAAGCGAACCAGTGTGCGTTCGTCGCCCTTGCGCGGGATCTGCTGGGTGCCGGTGTAGACGATCTCGGCCTGCGGATTGACCTTCACCACCGCCACCGTCACCTCCACCGGCTGCTGGTCGCCGCTGTCGTAGTAGTGGGCGTTGACCACGTACTCGCCGGGCACGATGCCACGCAGGGTGACGATCTCCTGCCGGATGGCGCTGCTGATCAGCTTGCCGTTGACCAGCACGCTGTTGTTCTTGGCGCCGCGGTCGTCGCGGTCCAGGTGCAGCATGCCGGCGTCGCGCTGGCGGAACCACAGCGTCTTGCCGCCGGGTTCGAGCACCCAGGTGTCCACGTCGTTGGGGTTGTTGTCGGGCCAGGAGACCGTGACCATGAACTCTGCCTTGGCCGGCACGTCGCCCGCCTTGCGGGCCTGCGGGTTGAAGGCCAGGATGGCGATGACAAAACAGAAGACGAACGCGATCAACATGTTGAACAACATGTCGTAGAACGGATCGGCCTCGGTGTCACGAATCGGCCGGCCGATCGCCATCGCGCAGTCCTTCGTTCGTGAGCGAGAGCGCCAGCGCGTCGGCCACCAGAGCGTCGGCAAAGCGGTCCAGCCGCATCAGCTGCAGGCCCAGCAGGATGTTGCCGGTCAGGCCCGTCACCGTGGTCAGCAGCGCGATGCCCAGGCCACCCGTCAGGCTCTTGAGCAGCTGCGCGCTCTGGCTGGGGTCGAAGCTGTCCATCTGGCCCAGTTGCAGCGCGAGGATGGAAAAGCCGATCACCTTGCCCAGCAGGCCGAGCTTGAGCTGGATGCCGTTGAGCCACCAGGCCATCTCGTGCGGGCCGTGCGCGCGCTCGCCCAGCACCTGCAGCCAGGACGCCCGGTCGGCGCCGGGCCGTGCAGAACCCTGCAGGAATTCGCTGCTCCAGCCCTGCGCCTGGCCCGCGTCGAGCGCGCTGCGCTGGCGGCCCAGGTCCCAGGCGCGGCGTCCCGCCCAGAGCGAGCAGCCGATGAACAGCACCACGATCACCAGCGTCAGGTGCGTCGGGTCGGCCTCCACCAGCCGGTGCCAGGCCCCTGCGCGCCAGAGCAGCCAGGCCGCGAACACCAGCAGACCCATGTAGGCGAGCCAGAGCAGGAACAGACCCTGGTCCGCGCGCTCCACGTTCAGCGTGGGCTGCGTAGCACCCGGCAGACGCCGCACCAGCAGCGCGCCGAACATGCGGTGGGTGGATGTGTTCATGGGTTCACGGCGCACGGCCGCCCGAAGCCGTGAACGCGCCCCCCCGGTGGGCAGCGACCGCCGCAGGCGCGGAGCGTGGGGACTCGTGCAATGCCTTCGACTCGGCGTCGCTGCGGAACACGATCGGGATGTTGCGGTGCTTCGGTGCGTCGCGCACCACCGCCACCACCTTCTGATGGTGGGCCGACTTGCTGCACACCGGGTCGGTCTCGGCCGGGTCGCCGGTGAGCAAAAAGGCCTGGCAGCGGCAGCCACCGAAGTCCTTGTGGCGCTCGTCGCAGCTGCGGCAGGTCGGCTTCATCCAGGCGTCGCCGCGGTAGGTGTTGAAGGCGGTGCTGCGCTGCCAGATGTCGGCAATCGACACGTCCTTCACGTTGGGCAGCCGCAAGCCCGGCAGGTCGCGCGCGTTGTGGCAGGGCATGGCCAGGCCGTCGGGCGCGATGGAGAGGAACACCGCGCCCCAGCCATTCATGCAGGCCTTGGGGCGTTCCTCGAAGTAGTCGGGCACCACGAAGAGCACGCGGGTCTTGTGGCCATCGGTCTTCGCGTCCTGCTCGGCTCGGAAGGAGTTGACCTCGGCTTCGGCGACCTTCAGTTCCTCGGCCGTGGGCATGAGGTGATCGCGGTTGATCCAGGCCCAGCCGTAGTACTGGGTGTTGGCCAGTTCCAGGTACTCGGCCTCCAGCGCCACGGCCATGTCGATGATCTTGCGCACGTGCGGCAGGTTGTGCCGGTGCAGCACACAGTTCATCACCATGGGCCAGTCGTGCGCCTTGATGAGCTTGGCGACGCGCTGCTTGAGGTCGAAGGTCTTGGTGTGGCTGAGGAAGTCGTTCAGCTCCTTGGTGGAGTCCTGGAACGACAGCTGCACGTGGTCCAGGCCGGCGTCCTTGAGCTTCTGCGCCCGGGCCGGGGTGAGGCCCACGCCCGAGGTGATGAGGTTGGTGTAGTAGCCCAGTCGGTGCGCTTCCTGCACCAGTTCTTCGAGGTCGTCGCGCAGCAGCGGCTCGCCGCCGGAGAAACCCAGCTGCGCCGCGCCGAGCTTGCGCGCCTGCGTCATCACGTCCACCCACTGCGCCGTGGTCAGCTCGTCGGTGACTTTGGCGTGCTGCGTCGGGTTGTAGCAAAAGACGCAGTGCAGCGGGCACTGGTAGGTCAGCTCCGCCAGCAGCCACAGCGGCGGGCCGGCGGGGATGGGCGCAGCGCTCAGAAGATCAGTCGATCCAGCCACGGCGTTGGCCCTCTTCGAGCAGGTTGCGGACTTCAGGGCCGATGCCCTGCGCGTTGAACGCGGCTTCCAGCTCAGTGACGATGGCATCGACCGAGCGCTCGCCATCGCAGCGCCTGAGGATCTCGGCGGCGCTCGGGTTGAGCTGCACCATGCCTTCCGGGTACAGCAGCACCCAGCGCGACTGCGCCTCTTCGTACTGCAGCCGGAAACGGCGCGAGAGCTTCGGGCGGGTGGGCAGGGCGGTGTTCACTGGCAGGCCTTTTCAATGGCGTCGAGCATCGTCCACAGAATGTCCAGCTTGAACTGCAGGATGTCCAGCGCGTGGTGCTGCTGCTCGCGCGTCTGGAAGTGCGCCAGCGTCACGCGCAGGCCGTGTTCCACGTCGCGGCTGGCCAGCGGAATGCGGCTGCGGAAGTAGGCGAGGCCGTTGGATTCGATCCAGGGGTAGTGCGTGGGCCAGGTGGCCAGGCGGTCCTTGTGGATCTGCGGCGCGAACATCTCGGTGAGCGAGGAACACACCGCTTCCTGCCAGGGCGCGGTGGCGGCGAAGTGCACATAGGCGTCGCAGGCGAAACGCACCGCGGGCACCACGTGCTGCAGCGACCACAGTTCTTCGCGGGAGATGCCCACGGCCTCGCCCAGCCGTGTCCATGCCTCGATGCCCCCTGCCGCAGAGCCCTGGTGGTCGCCATGGCCGTCGTGGTCGAGGATGCGCTCGACCCACAGGCGCCGGTGTTCGCGGTCGGGCATGTTGGCCAGGATGGCGGCGTCCTTGCGCGGGATGCAGATCTGGTAGTAGAAGCGGTTGGCCACCCAGCAACGGATCTCGTCGGGCGTGCAGCCGCCCGAGTTCATGCGCACGTTGAATGGGTGGTGGATGTGGTAGCTGCGGCCCTTGTCGCGCAGCTGGGCCTCGAACTCCTGCGCGCTCCAGGCGGGCAGGCCTTCGTGGGGGCGGTGGTGGCGGGCGATCTCCATGGCGTGCTCAGAAAGAAATGTCCATGCCGTCGTGGGCGACCTCGATGCCGTGGGCCGTGAGTTCGGCGCGCTCGGGCGAGTCTTCCACCAGCATGGGGTTGGTGTTGTTGATGTGGATGAGCACCTTGCGCACGCCGGCGGGCAGGCGGTCCAGATGTTCGACCATGCCGCCCGGGCCGCTTTGCGGCAGGTGGCCCATGTCGAGCGCGGCCTTGGCCGAGAGGCACAGGCGCTGCATCTCGTCGTGGGTCCAGAAGGTGCCGTCGACCAGGACGACGGCGCAACCGCTCATGAGCTCGATGAGCTCGTCGGTGACCTCGGCCAGGCCGGGCGCGTAGAAGGCCTTGGCGCCGGTGGCCGGGTTGGTGATCAGCAGGCCGATGTTGTCGCCGGGGCGCGGGTTGCCGCGGAACGGCGAGTACGGCGGCGGCTTGGACGACAGCGAGACGGTGTGCAGCTGCAGGCCGGGCAGGGCGGCGATGTGCACCGCGCGGCCGTCGATGGGCAGTTCCTGGCGCGCCGTGTCGCAGTAGTGCGAGAGGATGCCGGTGATCGGGAAGCCGCTGCCGATGTCGGAGAAGACCTCGGGCGTGGCCAGCAGCGGCAGCGGCGTCTTGCGCTCGCGCAGCATCAGCAGGCCGGTCACGTGGTCGATCTGCGCGTCCATCAGCAGCACGGCGGCGATACCGCTGTCGCGGATGGCGCGGGCCGGTTGCAGTTCGGGGTTGTCGCGGATCTGGGTGAGGATGTCGGGCGAGGCATTGACCAGCAGCCAGTCCTGGCCGTTGTCACTCACCGCAATCGACGACTGTGTGCGGGCGCGCGCCTTGAGCGTGCCGCGGCGCAGGCCGCTGCAGTTGGGGCAGTTGCAGTTCCACTGCGGGAAACCGCCACCGGCGGAAGAACCAAGAACGCGGATGCGCATAGACTGGATTGGGAAGAAAAAAGGCGCACGTGTGGGAACACCCGTGCGCCTGAGGTCGCTCGTCGCCGGTGGTCAGCGGTTGGCGATGTACATCGTGATTTCAAAACCGAAACGCAGGTCGGTGAAGGCGGGGGTGGTCCACTGCATGTCTTGTCTCCAGTTGGGGTTGGCATGAATCGTGACTGCTGACCTGCCTGCACTGTTGCAGTTCAAGCCGCACCCGATGATCAGCAAAAACGATGCCACCGGACAAGGCCCCTGGCGACGCCAGCGCGACCTCGACCTCGGGGCGCCGCACCGCATGGCCTGGCACCTGGGTGGAAACCCTGATGGTGAGCCCTGGCTGCTGCTGCATGGCGGGCCGGGCAGCGGTGCGAACCTGAGCCTGCTGGCGCCGCTGGATCTGCGCCGGCAGCGCGCGATTGCGCCCGACCAGCGCGGCAGCGGCGCCAGCCGCCCGCGCGGCAGCACGCTGCGCAACCACACGGCGGCGCTGGTGTCGGACCTCGAAGCCCTGCGGCGGCACCTGGGCCTGGAGCGCTGGTCGCTGCTGGCCGGTTCGTGGGGCACGGTGCTCGCGCTGGCCTACGCGCAGGCCCATCCGCAGCGGGTGCAGCGGCTGGTGCTGCGCGGCGCCTTTGCGCTGTCGCGGCGCGAGATTGGCGGCCTGCTGCAGGGCGCGGCATCAGGGAAGACCCTGAGTGTTCCTGGGGCTGTCTGGCCTGCCTCGCGCAGCGTGGCACTGCCCGCGCTGCTGGCCCGTCTGCGCCAGTTGCTCCAATCCGGTACACCCGCTGTTGCAGGTCTGCGCGCGGCGCGGCGCTGGGCCCTGCTCGAATCGCGCGCGGCGGCCCGAGGCATGTGGCGTGCGCTGCTCGGTGCAGGCCCCGTTGTGGCTGGAGCCCGACCGGTCTGGGCTGCTCAGCGGCGGCGCGAGCGGCGTCTGGCGGCCGGATTCCGGCGCCGGGGCAACCGCAGCGACCGCACGGACCAGGCGCTGCGGCGCAAGTTCCGCATCCAGTCGCACTACCTGTTGCACCGTGGCTTTGTGCGGCCGGGCGGCCTGGACCGGGCGGTGCGCGCGGTTGCGCTCGCGGGTGTGTCGGTGGACTGGGTGCACGGCGCGTTCGACGCGGTGTGCCCGCCGCAGAACAGCCGGCGCTGGCAGGCGCAGATGGAGCGCCTGGCGCCCGGTCTGTCGTCGCTCACGTTCACCCGCGCCGGCCATCTGGGCCATGAGCCGAAGACACTGGCGGCGCTGCGCGAGAAGGTGGGGCGGTCGTGAAGGTCGACGTAAAAGCGTGGTATCGCCGGGCGCTGGTCTCGCTGCTGCTGGGGCAGGCGGTGTCTGTGCTGGCGGCCCCGGGCTGCGACACGCTGGAGCCGGTGCCCTGGCGCGCCGTCGCGCCGGGCGCCTGGGTCTGGCTGCCGCCGGACGGTGGCGATGTGTCGCCCGCCAACGCCGGCCATGTGGTGCCCACCAGCGTGCTGGTGTCGGGGCGCCAGGCGCTGGTGATCGACCCCGGGCCCAGCCACCGGCACGGCGAGCGGGTGCGGCGTTCGCTGGCCTGCCGCTTTGGCGCGCAGGTGCGCTGGATCGTCAACACCCACGCGCATTCCGAGAACGTGCTGGCCAACTCGGCGTTCGCCGCCGACGTGGCGGCCGGACGCACGCAGATCCTCGCAACCGCCCCGACCCGCGAAGGCATGGCGTTGCGCTGCCCGGACTGCCTGGCGAGCCTCACGCAGCGGGTGGGCGAAGGGGCAATGGCCGGCACGCGCATCGTGCTGCCCACGCGCACGCTGTCCGAAGGTGAGGTGCTGCGCCTGGGCCGCTGGCGGCTGCGCGTGATGCGGGTGGAGCATGCGCACACCGAGGGCGACCTGGTGCTGTGGGATGCGCGGCAGCGCGTGCTGTGGGCCGGCGGGCTGGTGTACCAGGGCCGTGTGCCCGAACTGGCACAAGGTCATCTGGACGGCTGGATCGCGGCACTGGACCGCCTGCAGGCGCTGGCGCCACAGCAGGTGATCGCCACCACGTGGTCGGTGGCCGACGGGTCGGGGGTACCCTCCGCACTGCTGGACACGCGCGCCTACCTGGGCGCCTTGCGCGAGAAGACCTTGCAGGCCATGGACGAAGGCGCCCAGCCGCAGGAGATCGACCGCGTCGCCTTGCCCGCCTTCCGCGGCTGGGCGGGCTACGGCGCGCGGCACGGCTTCAACGTGCTGCGCGCCTGGCGCGAGCTGGAGCCGGTGTGGATGGACCGCCAGCCCTCAGCCCAGGAGGTCGGGCGGTAGCAGGTGCTTCTTGCGGTAGATGGTGTTGCGCGAGACGCCCAGCGCCTTGGCCGCGGCCGACACGTTGCCGCCGTGCAGGCGCAGCATCTGCGCCATGGCGCTGATCGCCACGTCCTGCAGCTTCTGGCCGTCCAGCGTGGGTTCGGGCATGGGCGGCGCACTCGGCAGCTCGGGCAGCGAGGCGTCGACGGTCGGCACCGGCGTGCTCATGCGCTGCGCCACCGGGTGTGGCAGGCCGTGTTCCAGCTCTTCGAGGAAGTCGTCCGGCAGGTGCTCCATGTCGATCATGCCGGCGCAGCCGACCATGACCACCGCCGTGCGCAGCAGGTTGTGCAGCTGGCGGAAGTTGCCCGGCCAGTGGTAGCGCTTGAAGATGTCCATCACCCGCGGTGCGATGCCGATGTTCTGCCCGTTCTCGCACAGCGACTTGACGATCTTTTGCACCACCAGGTCGAAGTCGGTGCGCTCGCGCAGCGCCGGCAGGCGCACCACCAGGCCGTTGAGGCGGTAGTAAAGGTCTTCGCGGAAGTCACCGCGCGCGATCATGTCCTTGAGGTTCTTGTGCGTGGCACTCACGATGGCCACGTCCACATCGACCTCCTTGCCCGCGCCCAGCGGGCTCACCCGTCGCTCCTGCAGCACGCGCAGCAGCCGCGCCTGCAGGTGCTTGGGCATGTCGCCGATTTCGTCGAGGAACAGCGTGCCGCCATTGGCCTGCAGGATCTTGCCGATTGAGCCCTTCTTGCGCGCGCCGGTGAAAGCGCCTTCCTCGTAGCCGAACAGCTCGGACTCGATCAGCGTGTCCGGGATCGATGCGCAGTTGACCGAGACGAAGGGCTGGCCCGAGCGGTTCGAATCACCGTGGATGGCCTGCGCCAGCAGGTCCTTGCCGGTGCCGGTTTCGCCCAGGATCATCACAGGGATGTCCTTGCCCGAGACCATGCGCAGCTTGTGGATCACGGCCGAGACCTGCGGGTCCCCGGTGTCCAGGTACTGCAGCGTGGACAGATGCGGTTTGCGCGGCACCACCTTGGCCACTGCGGGCGACGGTGTGGCGGCGGCCTGTTCCTCGGCCTGCTGCGGCGTGACCGGCATGGGCCGGCCGGCGTTCCAGGGATTGGCCGCCTTGATCTTGACCCGGCACCACACGGCCACGCCGTTGTGCAGCACCAGCTGCTTGGGCGTGGGCAGGGTGCCGCTGAACAGATCGACCAGCGAGGAGATCGGGATGCCGAACAGCGAGGAGAAGGTGTGGGCCTTGAGCGCGGCAAACGGCAGGCCGATCTGGAACTGCGCGCTGCGGTTGGCCGAGATGAAGCGGCCTTCGGGCGAGAACACCGCGATGCCCTCGACCAGCGTGCCGAGAAACTCCGAGCGGGTGTGGAAGTGCACCCGGATCGCCTTCGGGAAGATGTCGGCGAACATGTGGTTCTCGATCATCTGCGCCGACATGCGCACCAGGGCCAGCGTGTGCTGGTGGAAGCTGCGCTGGTCGCCGGTCACGTCCAGCGCGCCGATGACCTGACCGTAGGGGTCGAAGATCGGCGAGCACGAGCAGGTCAGGAACTTGTTGGCATTCAGGAAATGCTGGTTGCCATGGACGGTGAGCGCTTCCTCTTCGGTCAGCGCGGTGCCGATGGCGTTGGTGCCCTTGGTCTGTTCGGACCAGTCCATGCCGGGCATCAGGGCCACGCGCGAGGCCTTCTCCAGAAAGTCGTTGTCGCCCAGCGAGTGCAGGACCATGCCCTTGGCCGAGGTCAGCAGCACCATGCTGTGGGTGTTGGCGATCTGGTCGTAGAGCGTTTCCATGACCGGTGCCGCGTGCTGGAACAGGAAGCGGTTTTCGTCCAGGGCGCTGGTCAGGTCGCCGCGCAGCGGGCTGGAAAAGTCGGGTTCCGTCTGTTCGGTGATGCCGAAGGCGCGCGAACGCTGGTGCGACTGGTCGATCGGATCATGACCGGCCTCGTGGGGGGCGGAAGGCATGTTGACACGCTCTCGGCCGGGTGGCGTGTACATGGCGGCATTCATGTTGTCTCCAGGGTCCGGGGGAAGGCCTCCCCAGTAATCCATCGACCAGTTCGGCTCGATGGGGCCGAACTGAAGGGGATCGTGGTCGTTGCTGTCCTGACTCATGTGATTTTCTTCATATCTGTGCCACGAATCAACAGTGGGAAATCCCTGAATGAAACAAGCTGTGGCGGGTGCCTCCTTCCGGTACAAAGCAAATCCCCGGCCAGCCCACAGTGGCCCGTTGTGCCTGTTCGGAATGGGACAGTGGTGGGGCGCGGAACAACAGGGTGGTTCAATTTGGAACACATGGTCGTCGCAATCGGGCCGGGATGCGGGTGGTGCAGGGGCGCTTCGTTTTGTGGCCCGCTTATTGCTGACCGGGTGTCGAAGCCTTTTTTTCTGAACCTGGAGACAAGCCCATGAACGTCCGTTTTTCCCTCGCATCCCGACGCGCCGTCGCCCTGCTGGTGGCCGGCCTGACCGCCACCGCGGTGTACGCCCACGGGGACGTGGTCCCGCAGGCCGTGGACACCAGCACCCTGCCGCAGCTGGGCGCCAAGTGGCTCGATGCCAACCCCTACAACGAGCAGAGCCCGGCCCGCAAGGAAGCGCTGCGCATCGGCACCTCGGCCTACAACCAGAACTGCGCCCGCTGCCATGGCCTGGAAGCCATCTCCGGCGGCATCTCGCCCGACCTGCGCAAGATGGACAGCGACTGCTCCGGCCTGGCCGACGCGGCCAAGAAGGCCTCCTGCATGAAGGAGATGGACGACTACTTCATCTCCACCGTCCGCCGCGGCCGCGTGCGCGACGGGCGCGTCTACATGCCGCCGTTCGAAGGCACGCTCACGCAGGAAGCGATCTGGACCATCCGCACCTACATCGAGACCCGCCGCGAACCCTGAGCCCGCGCCACCGGACGGGCCGTCAGCTACAACATCACAGAGAGACAAGACCCATGACCGACTCCACCCTGAAGACTTCCAGAGGCCTGCGCCGCCGCGAAGCGCTGGCGCTGCTGCCGGCCGCGCTGGCCATGCCCTGGCCGGTGCTGGCGCAGACCGACCTGAGCGACCTGGCGCGCATCCGTGCGAACGGGGCGCTCAAGGTCGCGGTGTACAAGGACAACGCGCCGTTCTCCAGCGGCCCGGCCACGGACATGACGGGCCTGGACGTGTCGCTGGCCGAGGCGCTGGCCCGGCAGATGAACCTCAAGCTCTCGCTGCTGCCGTTCGATGCGGGCGAGAACATGAACGACGACCTGCGCAACATGGTCTGGCGTGGCCACTACCTGGGCTACGGTCCGGCCGACGTGATGCTGCAGGTGCCGGCCGACCGCTTCCTGGCCAATGGGAACCCCCAGGTCACGATCTTGGCGCCCTACATGCGCCAGTCCAATGTGCTGCTGCACGACAGCCGGCGCCTGGCCGCAGCCGCCACGCCCGAAGACCTCAAGGGACTGCCGCTGGCGGCCGAGCGGGGCGCTGGCGCGGCCAGCGTGCTCATGGGCTATGGCGGTGGTCTGCTGCGCAACCAGGTCTCGATCTACCCGTCGGGCGTCGAAGCCGCGCAGGCGGTGATCGACGGCAAGGCCGCGGCGGCGTTCGTGCTGCGGGCGCAGGCCGAAGCCGCGCTGTTTCAGCGCAAGGCGTCGGTGGAGCAGTTCCCGCTGTCCAAGCTCAACCTCAACAACGGCATCGCCGACACCGGCTGGCCGGTGGGCATGGCGATCAAGGCGGCCCACAAGGACCTGGGCGCGGCGCTGGACACGGCCATGAAGTCGCTGCGCGAGAGCGGTGAGCTGCTGGCCATGTTCAAGCAGCACGGCTTGACCCTCACAGCCCCCTGAAGCCGCGCAGCGGCGCAGGGGGGTTACTTCTTTTTCGTGAGTTTTCGGTAGACGGTCGCGCGGCTGATGCCCAGCGCGCGGGCCGCTTCCATCACGTTGCCGCGTGCGTCTTCCACCGCGCGGCGGATCAGGGCAGCCTCCACGTCCTTGAGCGGCACGCTGTGGCTGGCCGGGCGCGGTGAACCGGAGACGCGGCCCGGCCCCTGGGCCAGCAGCTGCAGCCGCAGGCCGGACCACAGCGGCACCTCGAAGGCGGGGCGCTGCGCGCGGGCGGCGTCGAACAGGCCATCGGTGGGCACCGCGAAGACTTCGCTGCAGTGCATCGCGCCCTGCTGCGGCATGAGGCCCAGCATGTCGGACGCGGCCCGGTTGGCGCCGATGATGCGGCCGTCGTCGTCCACGCAGACCAGTCCGTCGTTGTCGTCCCCGAGCACGCGGCCCGGCCAGTTCAGGCGCAGCAGCATGCGGTGCGGGCGTGAGGTGGTCAGCGCGTTCTCGATGCTGCGCGCCGACTGCGTCACCAGGTGCTTGAGGGCGGGTTGTTCCGCCACGTCGACGCCAGTGAGATCCAGCATGCCGACGCAGTGGCCGTCCGGCCCCCAGATCGGCGCACCGGCGCAGCTGAAGGCGCCGTTGTCGTGGAAGAAGTGTTCGCCGCGGTGCAGCCAGACCGGCTCATGGTCGGTCAGCGTGGTGCCGATGGCGGTGGTGCCGACGGCCCGCTCGGAGAGGTCGACCCCCACGCGCGCGATGGCCGCGGCCCGCGGGTTGTTGCGGTCGACCGGGCCGTCCACGTCGATCACCGTGCCGCGCGCGTCGGTCAGGATGGCGAAGTAGCGGGTGTGCACCATCGCCCGCGAGAGCGAGCGGATCACAGGCGCGGCAGCCTGGATCAGGGGCTGGCTCGCCTCCAGCGCCTGGCGGATGGCGCTGGCCGACACCGGCTCGAAGGCCACGCGCTGGTGCGGGTCCTGTCCCATGGCCAGACAGCGCCGCCAGGAGCGCTCGATGGGCGCGGCCAGCCAGGGCGAGGGGGCGCTGTCGCGCGCCTCCAGCACAGACAGGCGCGCACGTTCGATCAGGGCCAGACGCTGGTCAGGGAGCAGGGGGGATTGGACGGTGGTGGTCACATCGGCCTCGGCGTTCGTGGGCGGAACAACAGTGTTGCAGATTGAGACAGTGCCCGGGCAGGCCCCCGGACAATGCACCTCTTTTGCAGTCAACCGCAAGTCACATGCCACGCCGCGGCCGGGGCCGCGGCGCTCAGGCCACGCGGGACGCGCTGAAGCAGACGGCGCCGCCTTCGTCCGCGCTGCGGGGCTGGAGCTGGTCCTTGGCCGGGCCGACCTGGGCGTCGCGCGGCAGCGCCACGCCGTTCTTCACCGCCAGCACCTCGGCCATGATGCTGACCGCGATTTCCGAGGGCATCTTGCTGCCGATGTAGATGCCGATGGGGCCGCGCATGGCGGCCAGGCTCTCTTCGGTCTGGTCGAAGTGTTCGATCATGCGCGCGCGCCGGGCCTCGTTGTTGCGGCGCGAGCCGATGGCGCCGACGTAGAAGGCCTCGGTGCCCAGGGCTTCGAGCAGGGCCAGGTCGTCCAGCTTGGGGTCGTGCGTGAGCGCGATGACGCAGGTGCGGCGGTCGACACCGAAGGCCTGCACCACGTCGTCGGGCATGCCGGTGAGCAGCTTGGCGCCGGGCACGTTCCAGCTGCCGCGGTATTCCTCGCGCGGGTCGCAGACCGAGACCGAGAAGCCGCAGAAGATCGCCATGGTCGAGAGGTACTCGGCCAGCTGGCCGGCGCCGATCAGCAGCATGCGGTACTCGGGCCCGAAGGTGTTGCGCAGCACCTGGCCGTCGTCGCTGAGCGCCTCGGGCCGTTCGCAGGGCGCGACCGTGACCCGGCCGGTGGCCAGGTCGGTGCTGCGCTGCATCAGCCGCCCGTCGCCCAGCGCCGTCACCAGCGCCGCCAGCGCGCCGGCGTCGGGGTTGAACTCCAGCATCAGCTCCAGCGTGCCGCCGCAGGGCAGGCCGAAGCGGTGAGCCTCGTCGGCGCTCACACCGTACTTCACCCGCTCGGGCGGGCCGTCGGGGATGTCGTGGGTGCCCGCGCCCGCAGCGCCGTCCGCACGGCGGTAGCGGTAGATCAGGTCGTCCTCGATGCAGCCGCCGGAGACCGATCCGATCACGGCGCCGGTCTCGCACAGCGCCATGATCGAGCCGACCGGGCGGGGCGAAGACCCCCAGGTGCGGATCACCGTGGCCAGCAGCGCACGCTGCCCTTGCTGGCGCCATTGCAGCAGATGGCGCAGCACCGTGATGTCGAGGTTTTCCATGGTGTCTCCAGTCCTGGCAGGTATTGTGCGCGGCGAAGCCTTCAGCGGCTGAGCCACCACAGGGCCAGCAGCACCACACCGCCCGCGATCCAGACCCAGGCGGGAATGCCGCCGCTTGCCGCGGGGGCCTCGGCCACCGGTGCCTCGCCCGCCGCAGCGGCCTTCGCCGCCGCGTCGCGCGCGGCGTAGGCCTCGGGGTGGGCCTGCTGCATGGCCTCGTCGAAGCGCTTGAAGAAGTCCTCGGCCATGGACCTGGCCGTGCCGTCGATCAGGCGCTGGCCCAGCTGCGCCACCTTGCCGCCGACGGTGGCGTGCACGGTGTAGTCCAGCGTGCAGCCGCTGCCGTCGGGCGTGAGCTTGACCGCCGCCGTGCCCTTGCCGAAGCCCGCCACGCCGCCCTGGCCCTCGAAATTGATCTTGTAGGACTCGGGCGCGACGATGTCGGAGAGCAGGATCTTGCCGGCGAACTTGGCCGCCACCGGCCCGATCTTGAGCGCCATGCCCACCGCGTACTGGTTCTCGCCCGTGGCCTCGACCTTGTCGCAGCCCGGGATGCAGGCCTTGAGCACGGCGGGGTCGTTGAGCGCGTCCCAGGCCTGCTGCTGGGTGATGGCCAGGGAGCGGTTGCCTTGCATGTCCATGGTGGTGTGTCCTCTTTCTTGTGGGGTCTGAACGAAGGGCTCAGCGCCGCAGCACCGCCGCGATGCTGGCGGCCAGGTCTTCGAGCTTGCTGAGGTTGTGCACGGCCAGCATGCCGTGCGCGTGGGTGTGCAGTGCGGCTGCGCCGCGGGCCAGCGGGGCATAGCCCTCGAAGCGCAGCAGCGGGTTGAGCCAGAGCAGGCGGCCGCAGCGCCGGCGCAGCCAGGCCAGCGATTCGGACAGCGCCGTGGGCTCGCCGGTGTCCAGGCCGTCGCTGACGATCAGCACCAGCGTGCGGCGGCCGACCAGGCGGCGCGCGTGGTCCTGCTGCAGCGCCTGCAGCGAGGCACCGAGCTGGGTGCCGCCGGCGAAGTCGGCGATCAGTTCGTTGGCGGCGACCAGCATGTCGTCGGTGTCGGCAAGCCGGAACGCCGGCGTGAGGTCGGTCAGCCGGGTGCCGAAGGCGAACACGTCGCGGCGCCGGTGGTGGCGCGTGGCCGCGTGCAGGAAGGCCAGCAGCAGCCGGGTGTAGCGCTCCATCGAGCCGGACACATCCACCAGCACCATCAGCGGCAGCGGCTGTTCGCGGCGCGAGAGCTGCGGCAGCTCCATCAGCTCGCCGCCGTGGCGCACCGCGCGGCGCAGGGCGCGCTGCCAGTGGGGGCGGGTGCCGCCGGGCCCGGGCCGGGTGCGGCGCGAATCGTAGGTCGGCAGCGGCAGGCGGATGTCGCGCGCCAGCCGCTCGACCAGCCGGTATTCGGTGCCCGACAGCGCGTTGAAGTCGGCGTGGTGCAGGCGCCGGATGTCGCTGGCCGTCATGGCGGCGTCGAACTCGACCTTCTGGTCTTCCTGTTTGGGCTTGGCCTGCTGCCCGAAGCTCTTTTGCGGCGACAGCGCCTCGCGCACGCGCGGCCGGCGCTTGCTCGGCTCGGCCTTGCCCTCGGCGCTGGGCAGCAACTGCGACAGCAGCTTCTGCGCGATCTCGGGGTTGCGGAAGTAGGTGTCGAACAGCTCGCGGAACACCAGGCGGTCCTGCTCGCGGGTCACGAACACCGCCTCCATCGCCGCGCTCACGTCCTCCTTGCGCTCCAGGCCGACCGCCATGGCGGCGCGCGTGGCCAGTGCGATGCGCGAGCTGTCCACACGCACGCCGGCGCGGCGCAGCGCGCGGCCGAAGCCGGCGATGTTGTCGGCCAGTTTGCCGGTGCGGGAATCTCCGAGCTGCATGAGCGGCGAACTCAGGCGGGCGTGTCGGCCGGCTTGAGCAACTCGGCGGCCATGTCGCGCGTGAGCGCGGCCACGTCCTCGCGCTGCTTGAACAGGATGCCGGCGGTGTCGCTCAGCACCTCGGGGTCGACCGCCAGCGTGTCCAGGGCCACCAGCGCCTTGGCCCACTCGACACTTTCAGCAATGCCGGGCGAGCGCTGGAAAGCGTTGGCAAAGGGCTGACTGCGCAGGCGCTGCACCACTTCGGCCACCTGGGTCGCCAGCGCGGCCGAGGCCTGCGGCACCTGGGCGCGCACGATGTCCAGCTCGCGTTCGCGCTCGGGGTAGTCGAGCCAGTGGTAGAGGCAGCGGCGCTTGACCGCGTCGTTGAGCTCGCGCGTGCGGTTGCTGGTGAGGATGGTGACCGGCGGGCAGGCGGCGCGCACCGTGCCGAACTCGGGAATGCTGACCTGGTACTCGCCCAGGTACTCCAGCAGAAAGGCCTCGAAGGGTTCGTCGGCGCGGTCGACCTCGTCGATCAGCAGCAGCGCGCCGGGCTCGGGCGCCTGCAGAGCCGCCAGCAGCGGCCGCTTGATCAGGTAGCGCTCCTGGTAGACCTCGCGCTCGATGCGCGCCACCTCGTCGGCGCCGCCGTCCGTGTGCGCGACCTCCAGCCGGGTCTGGGCGGCGCGCATGTGCAGCAGCTGTGCGGCGTAGTTCCACTCGTAGAGTGCTTCGCGCTGCTCCAGCCCGTCGTAGCACTGCAGGCGCAGCAGGGCGCGGCCCAGTGCGACCGACAGCGCCTTGGCCAGCTCGGTCTTGCCGACGCCCGGTTCGCCTTCGAGCAGCAGGGGGCGCTGCAGCTTCAGGGCCAGGAACACGGCGGTCGCCAGGCGGCGGTCGGCGTAGTAGCCGGCCGACTGCAGGGCTTGCATCAGGGCGTCGATTGAGGCGAAGGCGCTCATGGGAATGTTCTGTGAAGGAAAAAGGGCCCCGGGTCGGTGAACGCGGGGCCCTGGCGGTGACAGCCGGAAATCAGGCCAGTTGGGCGACGGCGCGCTGGGTCAGCACGCTGATCAGGTTGGCGCGGTAGGCCGCGCTGGCGTGCAGGTCGGCGCTGCAGTCGTCGGCGCTGATCTTCACGCTGGCGGCCGACTGCGGCGTGAAGCTGGCGTTCAGCGCGGCTTCCAGACCGGCGTGGCGGAACACGCCGTTGCCGGCGCCGGTCACGGCCACGCGCACGCCGCCGTCGGTCTGCGCGACGAACACGCCGATCAGCGCAAAGCGCGAGGCAGGCTGGTTGAACTTCAGGTAGGCCGCCTTCTTCGGGATCGGGAAGCTGATCGCGGTGATCAGCTCGCCGTCTTCCAGCGCGGTGCTGAACATGCCCTGAAAGAAGTCGTCGGCGGTAATCTTGCGCTTCGTGGTGTGCACCGTGGCCCCCAGACCGAGCACCGCGCTGGGGTAGCAGGCGGCGGGGTCGTTGTTGGCGACCGAGCCGCCCAGCGTGCCCATGGCGCGCACCTGCTTGTCGCCGATGTGGCCGGCCAGGTGCGCGAGGGCGGGAATGGCGGCGGCCACCTCGGCGCTGTTGGCCACGTCGATGTGGCGTGTCATGGCACCGATCACCAGGGCGTTGCCCTCCTTGCGGATGCCGGCCAGTTCCTTGACGCCGCCGAGGTCGACCAGGGTGCCCGGGTCGGACAGGCGCAGCTTCATGGAGGCCAGCAGGGTCTGGCCGCCGGCCAGGGGCTTGGCGCCGCCGGCGGCGGCCTTCTGGGCGTCGGCGAGGGAGGCGGGTTTGTCGAGCGTGAATGCGTACATGGTGTCCTCCTCCTGGTCAGGCCTTGGCGGATTGAATGGCTTCCCACACGCGCCCCGGCGAGGCGGGCATGTCGAACTCGGTGACGCCCAGCGGCTTCAGGGCGTCCAGCACGGCGTTGATGACGGCCGGTGGTGAGCCGATGGCGCCGGCCTCGCCGCAGCCCTTGGTGCCCAGCGGATTGTGGGTGCAGGGGGTGCAGATGGTGCCGATCTTGAACTCGGGGAAGTCGTCGGCGCGCGGCATGGCGTAGTCCATGAACGAGCCGGTCAGCAGCTGGCCGCTTTCCTTGTCGTAGACGCAGTTCTCCAGCAGCGCCTGGCCGATGCCCTGCACGATGCCGCCGTGCACCTGGCCCTCGACGATCATCGGGTTGATGATGGTGCCGAAGTCGTCGACCGCGGTGAACTTGTCCACGCGGGTCTTGCCGGTGGCGGGGTCGACCTCGACCTCGCAGATGTAGGTGCCGGCCGGGAAGGTGAAGTTGGTCGGGTCGTAGAACGCGGTCTCGTTCAGGCCCGGCTCCAGCTTGTCCAGCGGGTAGTTGTGCGGCACGTAGGCGGTGAGCGCGACCTGGCCGAAGGTGACCTTCTTGTCGGTGCCCTTGACGGTGAACTCGCCGTTGGCGAACTCGACGTCGGCGTCGCTGGCCTCCATCAGGTGGGCCGCGATCTTCTTGGCTTTGGTCTCGATCTTGTCGAGCGCCTTCATGATGGCCGCGCCACCGACCGAGATGGAGCGCGAACCGTAGGTGCCCATGCCGAAGGGCACGCGGCCGGTGTCGCCGTGCACCACGTCCACCGCGTCCACCGCGATGCCCAGACGGGCGGCCACGACCTGGGCAAAGGTGGTTTCATGGCCTTGTCCGTGGCTGTGGGAGCCGGTGAACACGGTCACGCTGCCGGTGGGGTGCACGCGCACCTCGCCGCACTCGAACAGGCCGGCCCGCGCACCGAGCGCGCCGGCGATGTTCGACGGCGCGATGCCGCAGGCCTCGATGTAGCTGCTGTAGCCGATGCCACGCAGCAGGCCCTTGGCCGCGCTGGCGGCCTTGCGCTGCTCGAAGCCGGCCACGTCGGCCATGTCTTCGGCCTTGGTCAGCGCGCCCAGGTAGTCGCCCACGTCGTACTGCAGGGCCACCGGCGTCTGGTAGGGCCAGCTGTTGATGAAGTTGCGTTTGCGGATCTCGGCCTGCGACAGGCCCAGGTCCCAGCCGCAGCGGCTGACCAGGCGCTCCAGCAGGTAGGTGGCCTCGGGGCGGCCGGCGCCGCGGTAGGCGTCGACCGGCGCGGTGTTGGTGAACCAGGCGTCCACCTCCACATAGATCTGCGGGCAGGTGTACTGGCCTGCCAGCAGGGTGGCGTAGAGGATGGTCGGCACCGCGGACGCGAAGGTCGAGAGGTAGGCGCCCATGTTCGCGTCGGTGTGCACCCGCATCGCCAGGAACTTGCCGTCCTTGTCCATCGCCATCTCGGCGTGGCTGATGTGGTCGCGGCCGTGCGCATCGGTCAGGAAGGACTCGCTGCGTTCGCAGGTCCACTTGATGCTGCGGTTGGTCTGCTTGGCGGCCCAGGTCAGGGCCACGTCTTCGGCGTACAGGAAGATCTTCGAGCCGAAGCCGCCGCCCACGTCGGGCGCGATCACGCGCACCTTGTGCTCGGGCAGGCCCAGCACGAAGGCGGTCATCAGCAGGCGCTCGACGTGCGGGTTCTGGTTGGCGACGTAGAGCGTGTACTCCTCTGTGGCGCGGTTGTAGCTGCCGATGGCCGCGCGCGGCTCCATGGCGTTGGGCACCAGACGGTTGTTGGTCAGGTCGATCTTCGTCACGTGCGCGGCCTGTGCGAACGCCGCGTCCACCTGGCCCTTGTCACCGATGGCCCACTTGTAGCAGTGGTTGTCGGGCGCGGCGTCGTGCAGGGCGGGGCCCTGGCTGGCTTCGCGCATGTCGATCACGGCCGGCAGCACGTCGTAGTCCACCTCCACCGCCTCGGCGGCGTTCTTGGCCTGCTCCAGCGTGTCGGCTATCACCATGGCCACCTGATCGCCCACGTAGCGCGCCTTGCCGATGGCCAGGATTGGGTGCGGCGGCTCCTTCATCGGCGTGCCGTCGGTCGAGGTGATGAGCCAGCCGCAGGGCAGGCCGCCCATCTTGCCGTCGATGTCGGCGCCGGTGAACACGGCCACCACGCCCGGCATGGCCTTGGCGCGGCTGGTGTCGATGCCCTTGATGGCGGCGTGCGCGTGCGGGCTGCGCACGAAGACCGCGTAGGTCTGCGCGGCCTGCGTGATGTCGTCGGTGTACTGGCCGGCGCCGGTGAGGAAGCGGTAGTCCTCCTTGCGGCGGACGCCTTCGCCGATGTGCGGCAGCTTGCTGAAGTCGGATGCACCCATGTCGTGTCTCCTCAGGCCGAAGCCATGTCGGCCTTGCCCTTGAGCACGGCCTTGACGATGTTCTGGTAACCGGTGCAGCGGCACAGGTTGCCTTCGAGCAGCTCGCGGACTTCCGTCTCGTCGGCCTTGGGGTGGTGCTTGCAGAGGTCCACCGCGCTCATGACCATGCCCGGGGTGCAGAAGCCGCACTGCAGGCCGTGGCATTCCTTGAACGCCGCCTGCATCGGGTGCATGGCGCCGTCGGCGGCGGCCAGCCCTTCGATGGTGGTGATCTCCGAACCGCTGACCTGGGCGGCCAGCACGCTGCACGACTTGATGGCGCGGCCGTCCTTGATGACGGTGCAGGCGCCGCACTGCGAGGTGTCGCAGCCGATGTGGGTGCCGGTGAGCTTGAGGTGCTCCCGGAGCACCTGGACGAGAAGGGTGTTGGGCGGAACGTCGACCGACCGGGCCTGGCCGTTGACCGTGAGCTGAACCTGCATCTGTGTCTCCTGATGGTTGGGGCCTCTTGGGGTCCTCAAACAGTGAAACATCGCAGCGCCGCGGCGATTTGAGTGTTAACCCTCAATTGCAAATTGCGGTCTGAAACATTCTCAAATTGAGACGCTTGAAAAGGCAATGAAATGCATTGATTTCAAAGGAAATTTGTGAAATCAGCTGCATTTCTAAGCTATGTATTCCGATTCCTATGTTGGGTGGTGTTGTTTCGCCGGATGAATGTTGTTGATTCGGTAATTCCGTTTGAAATCAAGGCGTTGTGCAGGGCAGCATGTGGCAGTCTCAATCTGAGACTTTCTGATAGCGGCGCGGAGCTTTTCGGGTTAACCCTGACGAAGTGGCTGTGCTTCACGTCAACAATCGTATGAACACATGGTCATAGGTCTCCTGATGGGCCATGTGTGCCCCACCACCGGAGAAACTACATGCAGAAAACACTCCACATCAACGCCGACAAGTGCACCGGCTGCCTGCAGTGCGAAATGGCCTGCTCGTTCGAGAACTACGGCACCTACGCCACCTCGAAGTCGCGCATCAAGGTCTTCGACTTCCACCACACCGGCAAGAAGGTGCCCTACACCTGCACCCAGTGCGACGAGGCCTGGTGCCTGCACGCCTGCCCGGTGGAGGCCATCACGGTCGACAAGGTGACCGGCGCCAAGGTGGTGAACGAGACCACCTGCGTGGGCTGCAAGGTCTGCACCATCAGCTGCCCCTTCGGCACCATCAACTACGTGCAGGAAACCGGCAAGGTCCAGAAGTGCGACCTCTGCGGCGGCGAGCCGGCCTGTGCCGACGCCTGCCCGACCGGCGCCATCACGTTCATTGATGCCAACTGGTCTGGCATCGACAAGATGAAGCAGTGGGCCGACAAGCTGGGCAACCAGGCGGCCGCCTGATCCCCCAACACATACAAGGAGCATCAACATGTCTTGGGCTGGAAAAATCCTCCGCGTCAACCTGACCGCGGGCACCGTCACCTCCGAACCGCTGAACATGGAGTGGGCCAAGGCCTACCTCGGTTCGCGCGGTCTCGCCACCAAGTACCTCACCAGCGAAATCGACCCCAAGGTCGACCCGCTGTCGCCGGAGAACAAGATCATCTGGGCCACCGGCCCGCTGACCGGCACCATGGCCTCCACCGGCGGCCGCTACACCGTGGTCACCAAGGGCCCGCTGACCGGCGCCATCGCCTGCTCCAACTCGGGCGGCTACTGGGGTGCCGAACTCAAGATGGCCGGCTGGGACATGGTCATCTTCGAAGGCAAGTCGGCCAAGCCGGTCTACCTCTACATCAACGACGACGTGGCCGAGCTGCGCGACGCGGGCCACCTCTGGGGCCAGAGCGTCTGGAAGACCGAAGAGATGCTCAAGACCAGCCTGCAGGATCCGCTGCTGCGCGTCTCCAGCATCGGCAAGTCCGGTGAAGTGGGCGTGCTGTACGCGGCCGTGGTGAACGACCTGCACCGTGCGGCCGGCCGCTCGGGCGTGGGCACCGTCATGGGCAGCAAGAACCTCAAGGCGATTGCCGTGCGCGGCACCAAGGGCGTGGGCAATGTGCGCGACCCCAAGGCCTTCATGGCCGCCGCCAAGGCCGCCAAGAAGGTGCTGGCCGACAACGCCGTCACCGGCCAGGGCCTGCCCACCTATGGCACCCAGGTGCTGATGAACGTGATCAACGAAATCGGCGGTCTGCCCACGCGCAACCACCGCGACGTGCAGTTCGAGGGCGCCAAGGACATCTCGGCCGAAGCCATGGCCACGCCGCGCGCGACCGACGGCAAGAAGCACCTGGTGACCAACCAGGCCTGCTTTGGCTGCACCATCGCCTGCGGCCGCATCTCCAAGATCGACGAGAGCCACTTCTCGGTGGCCAACAAGCCCGAGTACTGGGGTGCGTCGGGTGGTCTGGAATACGAAGCCGCCTGGGCCCTGGGCGCCGCCAACGGCGTGAACGACCTCGAAGCGCTGCAGTTCGCCAACCTGATCTGCAACGAAGAGGGCATGGACCCGATCAGCTTCGGCGCCACCATCGGCGCCGTGATGGAGCTGTACGAAATGGGCGTGCTCACCAAGGAGCAGATCGGCATCGAAGCGCCGTTCGGCTCGGCCAAGGCGCTGTGCGAACTGGCCGTGATGACCGCCAAGGGCGAAGGCTTTGGCAAGGAGATCGGCCTGGGCTCCAAGCGCCTGACCGCCAAGTACGGCCACCCCGACCTGTCCATGAGCGTCAAGGGCCAGGAATTCCCGGCCTACGACGGTCGTGTGATCCAGGGCATCGGCCTGGCCTATGCCACGTCCAACCGCGGCGCCTGCCACCTGCGCGGCTACACCATCGCGTCCGAAGTGCTGGGCATCCCGGTCAAGACCGAGCCGTCCGAGAGCGCGGGCAAGCCCGAGCTGGTCAAGGCCTTCCAGGACGCGACCGCGGCCTTCGACTCCGCCGGCATCTGCATCTTCACCAGCTTCGCCTGGACCCTGGCCGACGTGGCACCCCAGGTGCAGGCCGCCTGCGGTGAGGAGTTCACGATGGAACACCTCAACCACATCGGCGAGCGCATCTGGAACATGGAGCGCGAGTTCAACAACGCGGCCGGCTTCACCAAGGCCGACGACAACCTGCCCAAGCGCCTGATGACCGAAGCCGCCAAGACCGGCCCGGGCAAGGGCACGGTCAGCAAGCTCGGCGAGATGCTGCCCAAGTACTACGAAGTGCGCGGCTGGGACACCGAGGGCCGCCCGACCGCCGACACCAAGGCGCGCCTGGGTCTCTGATCCTGCGCATCGGGGACTGATGCACCGAAGAAGCGGTCCCCGTGACCGCTTCTTTTTTTTGGAGTTTGGAGAACAGAACATGACCCACCACGTCATCCTCGGCGCCGGCCCGGCCGGCGTCATCGCGGCCGAAACCATCCGCAAGCACGCACCCAAGGACCAGATCACCGTCATCGGTGACGAGAACGAAGCGCCGTATTCGCGCATGGCCATTCCCTACCTGCTGATCGGCAAGGTCGGCGAGGAGGGCACACACCTGCGCCACACGTCGGGCCACTTCGAGAAGCTGGGCATCACCGTGCGGCGCGGGGTGCGCGCCAAGGTGCTGGATTCGGCCAAGCGGACCATCGAACTGAGCGACGGCAACACCATCGGCTTCGACAAGCTGCTGATCGCCACCGGCTCATCCCCCGCGACGCCGCCGATCCCCGGCATCAACGGTCCCGGCGTGCACAGCTGCTGGACCCTGGCCGACGCGCGCGCCATCGCCAACCTCGCCCAGCCCGGCGCCAAGGTGCTGCAGATGGGCGCGGGCTTCATCGGCTGCATCATCATGGAAGCGCTGCAGCAACGCGGCGTGGAACTCTCCGTCGTGGAGATGGGCGACCGCATGGTGCCGCGCATGATGGGGCCGACGGCCGGCGGCATGATCAAGGACTGGTGCGAGACCAAGGGTGTGAAGGTCTACACCGGCGCCCGGGTCGAGGCCATCGAACGCGGCACCGGCGCTGAAAAGGGCCTGCTGGGCAAGATCGCCGAAGTGGTCGGCATCGGCCAGAGCGCCATGCCCAGTGGCCGGATGACGGTGCGCCTGTCCACTGGTCAGCAGCTTGACGCGGACCTGGTCATCAGCGCCACCGGCGTCAAGCCCAACATCGGTTTCCTGGAAAATTCCGGCGTGCGCTGCCTGGTCGGCGTGCTGACCGACGAGCACCTGCAGACCAACGTGCCGGGCATCTACGCTGCGGGCGACTGCGCCGAGGCCTTCGACAAGGTCAGCGGCAAGACCATCGTCAGCGCCATCCAGCCCAACGCCGCCGAACAGGCGCGTGTGGCGGCGCTGAACATGGTCGGCCAGCAGGCCGAGCTGATGGGCGTGACGCAGATCAACGTGCTTGACACCCTGGGCCTGATCTCCAGCAGCTTCGGCAACTGGGAAGGTCTGCCGGGCGGCCAGCACGTGGAGCTGACCGACAAGGCCAACCACAGGCACCTGAGCCTGCAGTTCAAGGGCGACCAGATGGTGGGCTGCAACAGCGTGGGCTGGACCGAGCACGTGGGCGTGATGCGTGGCCTGGTCGAGGGGCAGGTGAAGCTGGGCGAGTGGAAGGACCGGCTGATCGCCGACCCCACGAAGCTGATGGACGCTTACCTGTCCGCCGCGCAGGGCCAAGGCCACTGGAGTGGTGCAGCCGATGACCGGCGCAGGGCATGATCCGGGCATGAAGATCACCTTCAAGCTCTTTGCCACGCTCACCGACCACCTGCCGCCCGAGGCCCGGCGCAGCAACCAGATCGAACTGGATGTGGCGCCCGACGCGCCCATCAGCCAGATCATCGAACCCTTCGGCCTGCCGCCGAAGCTGGTGCACCTGGTGCTGGTCAACGGCAAGTACGTCGCACCCGAGCAGCGCCTGAGTACGACGCTGAGCGAGGGCGACGTGCTCGCCATCTGGCCGCCGATCGCCGGCGGCTGAGCGCCGCTGCCGACCAACGCCCATGCAGTCGGACTACCCCGAGCAGTTCGAGCGCGACGTCGGCTGCAGCGAGGCCGAGTGGCTGGGCTGGATGCCGCGGGCGCTCGGGGCCCATGCCTGGAGGCGCGAGGGCGCGCGCATCACCGTGGACATTCCCCCGGGCGCGCTGGACATCGCCTGGGAGCCCCTGCCCGAGCGCCGCATCGCGCTGCTGCGCATGCAGCGCTTGAAGGTGGTGTTCGCCTTCCGCGGGCTGGATGCGGACCAGCGGCGGACGTTCATGAAGCCCTTTGACCTGAGCCTTCAGCGCGGCGGCGGTTGAACTTTCGTGTCATCGTCAACGGGGCCCTGAACGCGGAGTCCTGCTTCGAGAGCCGCGCCAGCCGCCTGCTGGACAAGTCGCTGAGGGCGGAAGAGAAAACCGGCCTGCTCACAGCCCATGTGCCGGCCGAGAAACGCAAGGCCTACGAAAGCCTGGTTCGCCATCGACCGCAGCAACGTCCGCTACTCAGTCCCGCGCGGAGGGGGCGGTCCTGCTAGGCTGCAGGGCCATGAACCTGCTCACCTCAATGCGCTACCTGGTGGCCCTGCACGACCACCGCCACTTTGACCGCGCCGCCAAGGCCTGCCACATCACCCAGCCGGCGCTGTCGAATGCGCTGCGCGCCCTAGAGCGCGAGCTGGGCACGCCCATCGTGCGGCGTGGCCGCACCTACTCGGGCCTGACGCCCGAAGGCGAGCAGGTGCTGGCGTCCGCGCGCCGCATGCTGCGCGAACACGAGGCCCTGCAGCAATCCCTGGCCAGCCAGCAGGACCAGCCCGTGGGCAGCCTGCGGCTGGGGGTGGTGCCGTCGGCCGTGCCGGTGGCCACGCGCTTTTGCACGCTGCTGCAGTCGCGCCATCCGGGCATCGCGCCGGTGCTGCTCTCCCTGCCCTCGGGTGAGATCGAATCGGGCCTGAAGGCCCTGACGCTCGACCTGGGCCTGGGCTTTCTGGAGCGCGTCAGCGCCCGCAGCAGTGGCTTTCAGGTGTTTCCGCAGTACCAGGAGCGCCTCTACCTCGTGACCCAAGCGCCCCGTGCGGTGCGCGCCAAGTCACCGCCGCCCAGCCGCATCGGCGAGCCGCTGGCCTGGGCCGACACGGTTGGATTTGATCTTTGCCTGCTGACGCCCGACATGCACAACCGCAGCATCGTCGATGCCGCGTTCGCCCGCGCGGGTGTGGCGGTGAAGCCGGTGATGGAGACCAACTCCGTGCTCTCGCTGGCGCTGGCAGTGCGCACCGGCCCGCTGGCGAGCGTGATGCCTGGCGCCCTGGTCTCCAGCCTGCGCGAACAGCCGGGTCTGCTGTTCCGGCCCCTGGTGAAACCCGAGGTGCAGACCCCGGTCGGCTTCCTGGTGCGCCGCGAGGTGGCGCTCACGCGCACGCAGGAGGCCGCGCTGGCGCTGGCCCGCGATGCGGAATGGCGCGCCGAGCTGGCCGCCACCAGCGGTTCATTCAAGACTTGAATGAACCCATGTCCCAAACCAATTTGACGGCGCGCTGCGCAACCGACACAGTGCGGCGATGAGTTCGTCCGCCATTCGCACCATCCCGATCGTCCCTTCGAGCGGCCCCGCCGCTGAGGTCCGTCCGCACGACGCACGTCCGCAGAAGCGGGCCCGCGACCGGCTCAAGGGCCGCCAAGCCACGCCCGAGGCCCTGCTGGCGCTGCGCGCCCTGATCGGCGAGCGGCCCGAAGAGGGCCACCGCCGCGACCTGCTGATCGAACACCTGCACACCATCAACGACGCCCACCACGGCCTGCCCGAGGCCCTGCTGGTGGCGCTGGCGCAGGAAATGAGGCTGCCGGTGGCCGAGGTCTACGAGGTGGCGAGCTTCTACCACCACTTCGAGGTGCTGCGCGACGGGACGCCGGGTCCGGCGGTCACGGTGCGGGTCTGCGACTCGCTCAGCTGCAGCCTGGCCGGCGGCGGTGAGCTGCTGCAGCGCCTGCGCGCCCGGCTGGGCGAGGGCGTCCGTGTGCAGGCCGCACCCTGCCTGGGACGCTGCGCGCAGGCGCCGGTGGCGCAGGTGGCGCAGGCGGCGGTGCCGCACGCCGACGAGTCCAGGGTCGAGGCGCTCGCGCAGCGGGTGCTGGCGGGTGAAATCCTGCCGCGTGAACGCGTGCCCGAGTTTGTCGATCTGGCGGCCTACCGCGCCGGCGGCGGCTACCGGCTGGCGACGGCGGTCGCGCAGGGCGCGCACGACCCCGAGGTCCTGATCCAGACGCTGGAGCACGCCGGCCTGCGCGGCCTGGGCGGGGCCGGTTTCCCGGCCGGCCGCAAGTGGCGCATCGTGCGTGGCTTCGCGGCGCCGCGCCTGATGGCGGTGAACATCGACGAGGGCGAACCCGGCACTTTCAAGGACCGCCACTACCTCGAACGCGATCCGCACCGTTTCCTGGAAGGGGTGCTGATTGCCGCGGCGGTGGTCGGCATCGACAAGGTCTACATCTACCTGCGCGACGAGTACCACGACTGCCGCGCGCTGCTGCAGGAGCAGATCGCCGCGCTGCAGGCCGACCCGCCGTGCCCGCTGCCGACCATCGAGCTGCGGCGCGGCGCGGGCGCTTACATCTGCGGCGAGGAGTCCGCGATGATCGAAAGCATCGAGGGCAAGCGCGGCGAACCGCGGCTGCGGCCGCCCTACATCGCCGAGGTCGGCCTGTTCGGCCGGCCGACGCTGGAGCACAACTTCGAGACGCTGTACTGGGTGCGGGAGATCGTCGAGCGCGGCGCCGACTGGTTCGCCTCGCACGGGCGCCACGGCCGCAAGGGCCTGCGCAGCTTCAGCGTCAGCGGCCGGGTGCGCGAGCCCGGCGTGAAGCTGGCGCCCGCGGGCATCACGCTGCAAGAACTCATCGACGAGTTCTGCGGCGGCATGGCCGAGGGCCACACGCTCTACGCCTACCTGCCCGGTGGCGCCAGCGGCGGAATCCTGCCGGCCAGCATGGCCGACATCTCGCTGGACTTCGACACCCTGCAGCCGCACGGCTGCTTCATCGGATCGGCGGCGGTGATGGTGCTGAGCCAGCACGACAGCGTGCGGGAGGCCGCGCTCAACGTGATGCGTTTCTTCAAGGACGAGAGCTGCGGCCAGTGCACGCCCTGCCGCGTCGGCACCGACAAGGCCGCGCGCCTGATGGCGTCCGACACCTGGGACCAGGACACGCTGCGCGATCTGGCCGACGTGATGGGCGACGCCTCGATCTGCGGCCTGGGCCAGGCCGCGCCCAACCCGATCCGCTCGGTGCTGAAGCACTTTGCGCACGAGGTCGGAGGTGCAGCATGAACCGCCCGCTGAGCCCCGAGCAGCTGATGCCGGTGAAGCTGAATTTCGAGCTCGATGGCCGTGAGGTCGAGGCGTTTGAAGGCGAATCGATCTTCGACGCCGCGAAGCGCCACGGCACAGAGCTGCCGCACCTGTGCCACAGCGACCCGCTGCGCCCCGACGGCAACTGCCGCGCCTGCGTGGTCGAAGTGGCGGGCGAGCGTGCGCTGGCCGCGAGCTGCTGCCGCAGCGTGACGCCCGGCCTGAAGGTGCTGACCGACAGCCTGCGCGCGAAGAAGTCGCGCCAGATGGTGCTGGAGCTGCTGCTGTCCGACATGCCCGACCAGGGCCACCAGTGGATCGACGCCGAAGGCCGCCAGCCGCACGGCGAGCTGAGCGACTGGGCGCAGCGCGAGGCGGTCTCGGTGCGGCCCGCGCTGCAGGCACTGCGGCGCGAGCAGCCGGCGCCCGACCTCTCGCACCCTGCGATGGCGGTGAACCTTGACGCCTGCATCCAGTGCCGGCGCTGCGTGCGCGCCTGCCGCGAGGAACAGGTCAATGGCGTGATCGGTTTCGCCGGCCGCGGCGGCCACGCCGAGATCGTGTTCGACCTCGGCGACCCAATGGGCGCGAGCAGCTGCGTGGCCTGCGGCGAGTGCGTGCAGGCCTGCCCGACCGGCGCGCTCTCGCCCAAGAGCCTGGTGGGGTCGCAGGCGGTGGACCGCTCGGTGGACTCGGTCTGCCCGTTCTGCGGCGTGGGCTGCCAGCTCAGCTACAAGGTGCGCGACGGCCAGATCGTGGCGGTCGAAGGCCGCGACGGCCCGGCCAACCACGGCCGCCTGTGCGTCAAGGGCCGCTTCGGTTTCGACTATGTGCACCACGCCGGCCGCCTGACGGTGCCGCTGATCCGCCGCGAAGGTGTGCCCAAACACGGCGACGCCATCCCTCCGCGCGACGCCGACTGGCGCGAGACCTTCCGCGAAGCCACCTGGGAAGAAGCCCTGGAACTGGCCGCCGGAAAACTCAAGGCGCTGCGCGACACGCACGGCCCGAAGAGCCTGGCCGGGTTCGGTTCGGCCAAGGGCACGAACGAAGAGGCCTACCTGTTCCAGAAGCTGGTGCGCACCGGCTTCGGCTCCAACAACGTCGACCACTGCACCCGCCTGTGCCACGCCTCCAGCGTCGCGGCGCTGCTCGAAGGCGTGGGCTCGGGCGCGGTGAGCAACCCGGTCAACGACGTGGCGCACGCCGAGCTGATCCTGGTGATCGGCTCCAACCCCACGGTCAATCACCCGGTGGCCGCGACCTGGATGAAGAACGCCGCGCAGAACGGCACGCGCATCGTGCTGGCCGACCCGCGCATCACCGACATCGGCCAGCACGCCTGGCGCACGCTGCCGTTCCGGCCCGACACCGACGTGGCGCTGCTCAACGCAATGATCCACACCGTGATCGATGAGGGGCTGGTGAACCAGGATTTCATCGCCCGGCGCACCTCCCATTACGAGGAGCTGGCGCAGAGCGTCGCCCGCTTCAGCCCCGAGGCGATGGCGCCGGTCTGCGGCATTCCCGCGGCGACGATCCGTGAGGTGGCGCGCGCGTTCGCGACCGCGAAGGCGGCGATGATCCTCTGGGGCATGGGCGTGAGCCAGCACGTGCACGGCACCGACAACGTGCGCAGCCTGATCGCGCTGTGTGCCATCACCGGCCAGATCGGCAAGCCCGGCAGCGGGCTGCACCCGCTGCGCGGCCAGAACAACGTGCAGGGCGCAAGCGACGCCGGCCTGATCCCGATGATGTTCCCCAACTACCAGCGGGTGGACAACGCCTCGGCCCACGCCTGGTTCGAAGACTTCTGGGGCACGCCGCTGGACCGAGCGCCGGGCTACACCGTGGTCGAGCTGATGGACAAGGCACTGGCCGACGAGAGCGACCCGCACAAGCTGCGCGGTCTCTACATCATGGGCGAGAACCCGGCCATGAGCGACCCCAACCTGAACCACACGCGGCACGCGCTGGCCTCGCTGGAACACCTGGTGGTGCAGGACATCTTCATGACCGAAACCGCCTGGCTGGCCGACGTGATCCTGCCCGCCAGCGCCTGGCCCGAGAAGACCGGCACGGTGAGCAACACCGACCGCATGGTGCAGCTGGGCCGCCAGGCGATCGACCCGCCGGGCGATGCGCGCGCCGACCTCTGGATCATCCAGCAGATGGCGCAGCGCATGGGTCTGTCGTGGCGCTACGAGGGCGAGCACCACGGCGTGGCGGCCGTCTACGAGGAGATGCGCCAGGCCATGCACGCGGCCATCGGCGGCATCCGCTGGGAGCGGCTGGAGCGCGAGGGCAGCGTGACCTACCCCTGCCTCAGCGACGACGACCCGGGCCACCCCATCGTCTTCATCGACCGCTTCCCGACCGAGGACGGCCGGCTGCGGCTGGTGCCGACCGAGCTGGTGCCGGCGGACGAGACACCCGATGCGGACTACCCGATGGTGCTGATCACCGGCCGCCAGCTGGAGCACTGGCACACCGGCAGCATGACGCGCCGCGCGACCGTGCTCGACGCATTGGAGCCCGAGGCCACGGCCAGCCTGGCCGCGGCCGACCTGGCGCGGCTGGGTGTGAGGCCGGGCGAGCGCATCACCGTGCGCTCGCGCCGCGGCGAGGTGACGCTGCGCGCGCGGCAGGACGACGGCACCGCCGCCGGCTGCGTGTTCATCCCGTTCGCCTACTCGGAGGCCGCGGCCAACCTGCTGACCAACGCCGCGCTGGACCCGTTCGGGAAGATCCCGGAGTTCAAGTACTGCGCGGTGTCGGTGCAGAAGGCGGGGTGATGCTTCATACCCCGGGGAGAATGGCTAAGATGAAGCCACTTGTCCCACACCATCGGAAAACGCCATGAGCGACAACGCCAGTGTCACCATCACCCGCCAGTCCGGCTACCAGTTCCTGGTCGACTTCGGCGAGACCCTCCCGCAACTGCTGGCCGACGAGCCCGCGCCGCTGGGGCAGGGTGCCGGGCCCGCACCCGACCACATGCTGCTGGCCGCGGTGGCCAACTGCCTCAGCGCCAGCCTGCTGTTCTCGCTGAAGAAGTTCAAGCAGGACCCGGGCGCGCTGATCGCCACCGCCACACCGGAGATGGGTCGCAACGAGAACAAGCGCCTGCGCATCCAGCGCATCCATGTGCAGCTGGAGCTGGGCAAGACCGCCGCCGAACTGGAGCACCTGGACCGCGTGCTCGCGCAGTTCGAGGAGTTCTGCACCGTGTCCATGAGCGTGCGCCAGGGCATCGCCATCGACCTGCAGGTGCGCGACGGCGCGGGCGCCGTGCTCAAGGGTTGATCAGCCGACGATGCGCGGCAGGTGCGCTGCATCAAATAGTCGGTCGCCGTCCGCCTGGACAATCGGGGTAGAGTGATGCCTCAGGCTACCCCGGCCTGTATCCGATCGAGACGGTGAACCGATGCGACTGACCCAGTGGACCGATTACAGCCTGCGTGTGCTGATGTACTGCGCGGCCTGCGAAGGCCGTGCCCAGCCGCCCACCGTCAGCGAGATTGCCGAGGCGCACGGCATCTCTCGCAGCCACCTGACCAAGATCGTGATGATCCTCGCCGGCCATGGCTGGCTCGCCACGACCCGGGGGCGTGGGGGCGGCCTACGGCTGATGGCCGACCCGCGCCGGCTGACTCTGGGGCAGGTGATCAGGGAGACCGAGCCCGACCTGAACCTGGTCGAGTGTTTCGATGTCCAGCACAACACCTGCCGCCTGAACGGCTACTGCCGGCTCAAGGGTGCGCTGGGTCAGGCCATGCAGGCTTTTCTGGTGGCGCTCGATGGCGTGACGCTGTCCGACCTGCTGGCGCCCACGGCCCGGTCGGCCGCGGTGGCGGGGCAGTTGCCGCACCTGATTCCGATCCAGATGGCGGCGCTGCAGCGCCCGGCAGCCAAAGCGGCGCCCGCCCCGAAGAAGCCGGTCCGCCCGGCGACCGCCCGCAAGACGGCCAAGCCGCCCCCCGCCAAGGGTTGAAGCCCCGAAGGGGCGGGGCGCTCAGGCGGCCTGCAGCCGCTGCGCCATGCGGCCGCGGGTGTGCACCTCGCCCGCCGTGTCCACGAGCAGACTGTCGACCCCCGGCAGCGAGGCCATGAGGTCCAGGCCGCGCGCGGGGCCGCCGACCATGGCGGCCGCGCCGATGCCGTTGACGGCGGCCGTGTCGCGGGCCACCAGCACCACGCCACGCACTCCCTCGGTGGGCCAGCCGGTGCGCGGGTCCAGCACGTGGTGGTAGCGGCGGCCGGCCTGTCGGAAGCTGCGCTCGTAGTCGCCAGAAGACGCGACGCAGCCGTCGCGCAGCGTCACCACGCCCAGCAGCTTCTCGGGTGCGCGCGGATCGCGCAGGCCCACGCGCCAGTCCTGGCCGTGGAGCTGGCCACGCGTGAGCACGTCGCCGCCGCCGTTGATCATGGCGTGGCGGATGCCGTGGTGTTCCAGCACCTGCATGCCGGCCTGCAGCACGGGCAGCTTGGCCACGCCGCCCAGGTCGATACGCATGCCGGGGCGGGCCAGCCGCACGCGGTCGCCCTCGATCCGCACATCACGGTGGTTCACGAGCCGGCGTTCTTCCAGCAGCTCCTGTGCCGAGGGGCGGCGGGGCTGCGCGGGGTCGAACGACCAGCCGTCGTAGGCACCGACGCTGATGTCGAAATCGCCGCGCGTGCGCTCGGACAGCGCGGCGGCCTGCCGCAACACGGCCAGCAGCTCGGGCGGTGCCTGCACCGATCCACGGCCTGCCTGCCGGTGCAGGGCCGAGACCAGGCTCTCGCTGCGGTAGCGGCTCATCAGGCGTTCCTGCCGCTGCATCTCGGCCCAGGCGGCCTCGATGGCGCTCGCGGCGTCCGGCGCGTCAGGAACCACCATGTCCACCCGCGTGCCCATCAGCACCCGGCTGTCGCGCCGGACCCCGGCCAGGGCCAGGCCCGGATGGAGGCTCCAGCCGGCCACGAGCAGGCCCAGGCCGGAGAGGAGGTGGCGTCGGTGCAGGTTCATGGCGTGGCCCGGTGATCGGTTACTGCGACAGCGCGACCATGTGGTCGACCGCGGCCTTGACCTCGTCATCGGTCAGGGATGCGCCACCGCCGCGCGCGGGCATCATGCCCTTGGCGCCGGTGAAGCCTTCCAGGGCGTGCTTGTACAGCGTGTCGTTGCCCTGGGCGATGCGCGGACCCCAGTCGGCCTTGTCGCCGGGCTTGGGGGCGCCGGCCACACCAGCGGCGTGGCACAGGGCGCAGGTGCTGCCATACACCTTCTTGCCGACCGCGTTTTCGGCCACCGGTGCAGGGGCCGGGGCTGCCTCAGGGGCGGCGGGAGCCGCTGCAGGAGCGGCCGGTGCGGTGCTGGCGGCAGGGGCTTCGGCGGGCTTGTCGCCGCAGGCTGCCAGGGTCAGGGCGCAGCCGAGGGAGAGCAGGAGGTGTCGTGCGTTCATGGGAGCTTTCTTTGAAGAAGAGGAGACGAGCAGATTTTAATATGCATTCAATATGAATCTTAAAAACTTGACTTGACGGTGATCAAACCGCGGCGTCGTGGCCCTCGTGGGTCTGCGGGGCAAGCCGCTGCAGCTCGGCCGGCAGCGTGCGCCGCAACGCGTCGGCACCGACGGCGGTGCCGCCCTGGCGGGCGATGAAGGCCGCGGCCGCGGCCGCGCTGGCAAACGCGGGCAGGTTGCCCGAGCGCATGGGACCCAGGGTGCGCGAACCGTGCACGTACACCGCCTGTTGCGCGGGCACCCAGGCGCCGGTCTCCAGGTCGGTGGCGTACATCGCGAGGATGCGGCTGGCCTGCTGGCCCACGGTGTAGCGCGGCACGTTCTGCAGGTAGAGGAACAGGCTGAGCGGCGAGTCGAGGTACTGCACGTCGCCGTTGGAAAAGATCACCTGCGCCGCCCAGCGCGGCTGGCGGGCCGGGAACATGCCGCAGACCGGGCAGCGTGCGTGCTCGGGAATGGGGCGCGCGGCCGCCACCGGGAGCCCCGATGCCGGATCGAACTCGAAAGGCGGCGCGACCAGGCAGATGTCGTCCGGCGGCGCCGTGCCCGGTGCGGCACGGGACGCGCCGGGCGGCCACCAGCGCTGGGCCGCGCCGGTCAGCAGGACCGCGCCACCCGCCACCGCCAGTCCCAGGATGCTGCGTCGTTCGAGCATGCTCACATGCGCGTGTCTTGCTGCGCACCGCCGCTGAGATCGACCATCGCGGGCTGGATCTCGGCAAAGCGCAGCGCCCGGCCGCCCTGCTGCTGCACGAAGGCCTGCGCATCGGCATCGCTGGCGAAGCTGATCGCGGTGGGGCCCATCGAACCCCTGCGCCGGCTGCCCAACACATAGACCGCCTGGCGGGCGTCGATCCAGTGGCCGCGGGGCTGTTCCCAGTCGGCCTTGGCCATGTCCTGCACGAAGGCGCTGACCACGGTGCGCACCTGCTCGGGCGCGAGCAGGGTGGACAGCAGTTCGGTGGTGTCGCAGAACCACTGCACCTCGGCCACGTTGGCAAAACGGATCTGGCCCTTGGGGCCAGGGTAGTCGGACAGCAGCATGCCGTCGAGCGAGCAGCTGGACTGCGGCTGGATCTCGGCCGGCGCCTGGGCCTGCGCGGACGAGGCGGTGTCCTGCCCGCAGCCGGCGAGGCCGAGGGCCGCGAAACCGGCCAGGCCGGCGCAGCCGCACAGCAGGCGACGGCGGTTCACGAAGGGGAGGTCGGGGGTCATGCGCGGAATCTCCAGGAAGCAATCAGCAGGGGCCCGGCGATCCAGGCCAGCATGGCGGCCGTCAGCCCGCCCACCTGGCCCATGGCCGGTGGCAGGATGCTGGCCAGGCCGTACAGGCGCTGGGCATCGTCGAGCGAAAACACGTTGAGGATGCGGAAGATGTCGGCCGGGTTGAGCAGCAGCAGGTAGGCAAAGGCCTCGCCACCGACCTGGCCGCCGGTGGCCACCAGCAGGCCCAGCAGCAGCAGGTCGAACACCAGCACCAGGCCGAACCAGAGCGCGATCGCCAGGCCCGAGGCGCGGGTGCGGTCGCGCGCCAGCACCGACAGCAGCACCGCCAGGCTCAGGAAGGCCAGGCCCAGCAGCACCGAGCTGAGCACGAAGCCGCCGTAGTGGTAGAGCGCGCTGGCGCCGAAGCGCTGGTACAGCACGCCCGCCACCAGCGCGAAGCCGGCCACGGTGGAGAGCGTGAGCGCGGCGGCCAGGCCCAGGTACTTGCCCAGCAACAGTTCCAGCCGGGTGATGGGCAGGGCCAGCAGCAGGTCCAGCGAGCCGCGCTCGCGCTCGCCCACGATGGCGTCGAAGCCCAGCAGCAGCGCGATCAGCGGGATCAGGTAGATCACCAGGCTGACCAGGCTGGCAATGGTCAGCTCGATGGAGCGTGGGCCGATCTGGCCCTGCGCGGCCGAGCCGAAGTAGGTGATGAGCAGCGAGAACGCGGTGAACACCACGGCGACAGCGAGCACCCAGCGGTTGCGCAGCCGGTCGCGGAATTCCTTGGCGGCCAGCGCCTGCATCTGGTGCCAGGTGAGGGCGGGGGTCATGCGGCCTCCTTCAGACCGAAGTACACGTCTTCCAGCGAGGGCTCCTGCACCTGCAGGTCGGCCAGTCCGGCCTGGCCCAGCCAGTGCAGCACCGCCATCTTGTGGGCGCGGTCGCAGCGCAGCACGCGCTGGTCGGCGGCCACGGGTTGCCAGTCGAGCGCGGCGCCCGCCAGTGCGTCGGGCCGGCACTGGTCGAGCGCGTGCAACTGCCCGGGCGAGCCGGTCAGCACGAAGTTCAGGGGCATGCGCGAGCGCTCGCGCAGCGACTGCACCGAGCCCTGCGCGCAGACGCGGCCGTTGCTGAGCATGGCCAGCGCGTCCACGCGCTGCTGCAGCTCGGCCAGGATGTGCGAGCTGATGACCAGCGTCACGCCCTGCTCGCGCAGCGCGTCCAGCTGCTCGTAGAAAGCACGGATGGCGGAAGGGTCCAGGCCGGTGGTGGGTTCGTCCAGCAGCAGCAGGCGCGGTTCGCCCAGCAGGGCCTGGGCAAAACCCAGGCGCTGGCGCATGCCCTTGGAGTATTCGCGCACGGCCCGCTGCCCGGCCTGGCCCAGCCCCACGCGGTCCAGCAGCTCGCCGCACTGGCGCTCGGGCGCGCCCTTGAGGCGGGCGAAGAAGCGCAGCGTCTCCAGGCCGCTGAGGTTGTCGTAGAGCACCAGGTTCTCGGGCAGGTAGCCCAGCGTGCGCCGCACCGAGCGGAAGTCCGGTCCGTTGACCAGGCTGCCGCTGATGCGGATCTGGCCACGGCTGGGCCGGATCAGGCCCAGCACCAGCTTGAACAGGGTGCTCTTGCCGGCGCCGTTGTGGCCGATCAGGCCGAACAGCTGGCCGCTGGGCACGGTGAGATCCACGCCGTCGAGCGCGTTCAGCGGCGCCTTGGCGCTGCCGTAGGTCTTGGTCACGCCTTCCAGGCGCAAGGCATCAGCGCTGTGTGTGTTCACGCCAGGTGCTCCATTGGGGGTGGGCCGGCGCCATGGCCGGGTGGGGGTCGACCACGCTGGGCACGCGCAGGACGGGGAATTGCTGGCCGAGGATGCGCAGTGCCTCCACGGCGGGGCTGCCCATGAGCAGCTGGACGATGGGGTGGCGCCACTGCAGGCGGTCGACCAGGTCGTTGGCCTCGTAGCCCACGTCGCCGACGCCGTCGCCGTTGCGGTCCCAGCCGCGGTAGTTGCTCCAGTGGTTGCCCTGGCCCGGCTCGGGCCGGCCCCAGGGCTCGTCGCGCGCGCCCACGTAGCGCACCTGCTCGCGGTTGGCGATGAAGTCGTTGCCCACCACCTGGTTGCGCGTGGAGCCGGCCGAGAGGTGCACGCCGACGCGGTTGTTCACCACCAGGTTGCCGCGCAGGGTCACGTACTCCACGTCGTAGATGAAGAAGCCGCGGTCGTTGTCGGCCACCACGTTGCCCTCGATCACCGAGTCCTGCATGGTGCGCAGCATGATGCCGTGGTCGGTGTTGCCCCAGGTGCGGTTGCGCCGCACCACCTGGTCGCGCACCTCCATCAGCGCCAGGCCGCCGCGGTTGTTGTAGCTGTCGTTGTCTTCCCACAGGTTGTGGTACGAGTTCATGTAGTGCGTGCCGTAGCGGCTGTGGTGCAGCCGGTTGCCGCGGAACTCGGCGTGGTGCGAGACGTCGACGTAGAGCGCGTCGCGCACGAAGCCGATGTGGTTGCCGACGATGCGCGCGCCCTTGGTGTTGTAGAGCTGGATGCCGTTGCCGCGCTGCGCGGAGTTGAAATCGCGCAGGCCGGTGATGAGGTTGTGTTCGATGCGCACGTCGTCGGCCTTCTCGATCCACAGGCCGAACAGGTTGTAGGTCAGGTCGCAGCCGCGCACCACCGCGCGGTGCGCGCCGGGCTGGAGGTAGATGCCCGCGTTCTGGTTCTTGAGGCTGGTGCCCGAGTCGCGCACGATCAGGCCTTCGATGAGCACATCGGGCGCGGTGACGCGAATGGTGTCGCCCCGGCCTCCGCCGCTAAGCGTGGGACGGCCGACGCCGCGCAGCGTCAGCGGCTTGTCGATGCGCAGGTTCACCGCGTAGAAGCCGCGCTGCACCTCGACCACGTCGCCGGCCGCCGCCTGCGCCACCACGGCCTGCAGGTCCGCGCCGGGCGCCACCGGCCAGACTGTGGCCCAGGCCGGGCCGGCCAGCACGAAGCCGGCCACAGCCAGCCACGCGCACAGCAGCGCACGCAGCTGCGCAGACCAGGGGTTCACGCCAGAGCCCCCAGCGACTTGAGCAGCAGGAACAGCGTGGCGCCGATCAGCAGGTTCTTGAAGCCGACGTAGCTGAGCATGTCCATCCAGTTGGCCTCGCGGTAGCGCGCACGCCACCAGGGGCCGTCCTTGACCACGCGCTTGCCCTGCATGCGGATCAGCACCTCGTACACGCTCCAGCCGAACCACCAGCCGATGATGGCGCTGGCCGAGAGCCGGCCATCGGCCGCCAGCACCCAGGCCGCGGTGGCCGCCAGCGCCAGCGACAGACCGGCGTAGGCCAGGGCGCGCTGGTTCTGCCAGCCGTCGCGGCTCCAGGGCCAGAGGTGGTGCACCAGCTCCTGCCAGAGACCGCGCACACCAGGGGCACGGCCGCCCGGCCAGGGCTGGGCCGGTGGCGTGGGCATGCGGGGGTCCGGACCTTGTGCGGCCTTGGCGCTGACCTGCGATACCGCGGGGATCACCGTGAGCGGGATGTAGTAGCCGTCCCGGCCAATGGGCGTGATCAGCAGGCCGTCGCGCTCGCGCCGCTTGCGTTCCTTGGCCAGCGGCGGGCAGCCCTTCTCGTCGGTGTAGAGCACCATGCAGTCCAGGCAGTGCAGGCACTCGCGGTGGTCGATGCGGCCGTCGGCGTCGATGGCCTGGGCACCGCAGCCCACGGCGCAGGCCTTGCAGCTGTTGCAGTCCTGCTTGCGCCGCAGACCGAACCAGCGGAAAGTGCTGGGCATGGCCAGCGAGGCGCCCAGCGGGCAGATGTACTTGCAGTACGGCCGCTCGATGAAGATCGACAGGCCCAGGATCGCCGCCACGAACAGGCCATAGGGCCAGCTGCGGTTGGTGATGCCGACCAGGAAGGTGGTCTTGAATGGCTCCACCTCGGCCAGCACTTCGGCCAGGCCCATGGAGAACATCGACACCACCAGCAGGCCGAAGAAGATCGCGTACTTCAGCCACTTCAGCCGGTCGTGCAGGCGCTGCGGCACCCGCCGCTGCCAGCGTTTGAGGCCGATCTTGCCGGCCACCTTGTAGATCGCCTCCGACAGCGAGCCGAACGGGCACATCCAGCCGCAGAACAGGCCGCGCCCGAACAGGAACACGGTGACGATGATGAAGATCCAGAACACGAAGATGAACGGGTCGGACAGGAACAGCGACCAGGTCCACTGGAACAGCAGCGAATGGAACCAGGTCAGCACCTGCGTGATCGAGGGCTGGGCCATGACGCCGAAGCCGACGAAGGTGATCGACAGGGCCCAGGCGCTGTACTTGAAGGCGTTGACCGGCCACTTGTTCTTGTGCGTGGAGCGGCGGGTGAGCTGGTCGCGCAGCGCGTAGACCACGGTGACGGCGACCAGCAGCGCCACGAACAGGGCGATCTCGACGGCGCGGGATTTCCAGATGCGCACCCAGGGCGCCTCAGGTTCCTGCACCACCGGCCGGCCGCCCTGCAGCAGTTCGTCGGGCAGCCAGTAGCGCGCTTCGAAGGTGGCGAAGCTGCGATGGCCCGTGGCGCGGTCCACCCGGTTGCCCAGGAAGGCCAGGCGCCAGGGGTGGGCAGCCGAGAACGCGCCCTTGCGGATGATGAAGATGCCGGACTCGGTGGACGAGGGCGCACCGTCCGCTTCCAGCCCGTAGAGGTTGAGGTAGTCCAGGTCGCGGAAGGTGAAGGCGTCCGCGCCCTGCTTGACCTGGATGCGGTCGTACAGCCCGCCGCGCACGAAACCCGAGCCCTTGAACGACTCCTGGCCCGCGGTGCGGATGACGAAGAAGGCGTTGTCGCCCGGTTTGAGCTGGTCGTGCAGGTTCTCGAACCCGCGCTCGCCGATCAGGCTGCGGCCGGTGTCGGGGTGGTTGAGGTCACCGAACCACAGTTCGATGAAGGGCTCGGGGCTGCGGTCCAGCCCGACCTGTTCGGGCATCACGCGCAGGCGCTGCACCGCGCCCATCTGTTCCAGTTCGCTCCAGTTGTAGCGGCGCTTGTGTTCCACAAAGCGGGCCGGCTCGCGCACGGTCGGCGCGATGATGCCGACCTGCCGCGCCACGGCCGAGCCGGAGAGCTGCATCACCTGGTTCTGTGCGATCACGGTCACCGTGGCGCCTGAGATGGCGTCCACGCCCAGCACGTTCTCGTCCGGGCGCGAGGGACCGACCTCGATCGTGTCCTTGACCGACTTGCCCAGGTACTGGTTGTTGAAATCGACAAGCGCCTTTTCGGGAATGCCCAGCAGCAGGATGGGCTCGGAATGTTTGAGCACCTTGACGCCGACATAGCGGCCCTGCAGGTCCATGCCGATCAGGGTCACCACCGGTTTGCCCGAATACGCGGGTGTGTCGGTGATGTCGGTGGACAGCATCACATAGCCCAGCAGCCGGCGCTTGCCCGGTTGCTGCGGGTCGGCCTCGCCATAGGCCTCGACATAGGGCGGCTGGCCCATGCGGGCCGAGAAGGCCTGGGCGCCGGGAAACACCTCGGTGCAGGGCACGCGCTCGCACAGCGCGGGGTGGCTGGCCAGGTCGTCGGGGAGTTTGGCTTCGTAGGACTGGGCGTGGGCCACACGGTCCACGGGCATCAGGGTCAGCAGACCCAGCCAGAAGGCGGCCAGCGCAGAGGCCAGCAGGCGAACAGTCGACATCTTCAATCTCTCTGTTGTCTCCGGCGGCGGGGCATCACGGTGATGCACCGCCGCCGGCGGACAGCTTCCCCTGGTGGGGAAGGGGCCTCATCGGCCCGTCGTTACGCTTCCACGATCATGCGCGAGCGCATCTCCAGGTGCAATGCGTGGCAGAAGTGCGTGCAGTAGCACCAGAACACGCCCGGCTGGTCGGCGATGAACGTGACCGACGCCGTTTCCTGCGGGTTGACGATGAAGTTCACGTTGTAGTTGGGGATCGCGAAGCCGTGGGTCAGATCCTCGATCTTGTCCAGGTTGGTCAGGATCAGCGTGACCTCGTCGCCCTTCTTGACCTTGAACTCGCGCAGGCTGAAGGCCGGCGCCTGCGAGGTCATCTTCACCGTCACCTTCTTCCCGTTGCGGAACACGCCCGACTCCTTCGGGTCCTTGACGGCGTTCGGGAAGTCGTCGAGCGAATAGACCTGCTTGGGCTTGACCAGGTCGCGCTTGAAGATGATGAAGTCGTGCGGCTCGCCGCGCACCGGGTGGTCGCCCATGAGCACCATCTTCTCGCCCGAGATGTCGATCAGCTGTTCGTTCTCGGCGTGCAGCGGGCCCACCGGCAGGAAGCGGTCCTTGGAGAACTTGCAGCCCACGGCGAGGTACTTGCCGTCGGCGGCCTTGGTCTCGGACTGCGAGGCGTTGATGTGGCCCGGCTGGTAGTGCACGTCGATGCGGTCGACCACGTACTTGGCGGCCTTGTCGCCGGCATGGAACTTGATGGCGGCGTCCACGTTCCACTTGACCACCTGGCTGTCCAGGAACAGCGTGGTGTAAGCGTTGCCGCGGCCGTCGAAGGCCGTGTGCAGCGGGCCCAGGCCGAGTTCAACCTCGGCCACGATGGCATCGTCGAGCTTTTCAAGCTTGCCGTCGAACCACTCCAGCACCTTGCTGAGCTCGATCACCGTGGCGGTGGGCGAGAGCTTGCCCGCGCAGATGAAGTACTTGCCGTCGGGGCTGGCGTTCACGCCGTGGGGGTTCTTGGGAACCGAGACATACGCCGTCAGCGCCGTCTTGGGATCCTTGTTGGCTTCGTGTGTGCCGTCCACCACAGGCACTTTCGATGTGCCGACGGTCTTGAACTTGCCGGCCTTGACGGCCTCTTCGATGCGGGCGATGTTGAAAAACAGGCAGGCGTCGCGTTCGGCGGACATCATGTCCTCGTACTTGGCGCCCATCTCGATGTTGTACTGGTTGGTGGCCGCCAGCTTGCCGTCATACGACGTGGCGGTGAGGTCGCAGTTGCCGTCGATCAGCACCTGCCAGCGCACCTCCATCGATTCGGCGTCCACGCAGGTGAACATCGAGCGGTACTTGCTGCTGTCCTCGGTGCCCGTGTTGGGCAGGGGGATCGAGAACTCGGCGCCGCAGAACACGCGTGTGGTGTAGTTGATGGCCGGATCGACCGGGTCGGCCTTGTCCGGGAAGATGCCATGGAAGCCCTGCACGTTGGGCAGCTGGGTGATCTTGTCGCAGACGAAGTAGTCCAGGCGGATGCGGGCCAGGCGGCTGTTGATCTTGTCGTTGATCCAGGCGTAGCGGCCGTCGTAGTTGCCGTCCTTGTAGGAGGCGTGGGTGTGGTGCGTGTCGGCGACGGTGTAGCGCAGCGAACCATCGGCCTTGGTGCCCATGATGGCCTTGGACTCGTTGGTGATGCCCCAGCCGACCAGTGCGTCGGGTACGAAGCAGGGGATGCGCAGCAGTTCGCGGCCGGAGGGCATGCCCAGCACGCGCATGTCGCCCGTGTGGCCACCGCTCCAGAGACCGTAGTAGGTGTCGAGTTCACCGGGCTTGAGGTGGCCGGCGGCGGCGCCCGAGGCAGCGTGCGCCGCATCGGCGGGGGCTGCAGGGGCAGCGGGTGTGGCGGCTGTTCCGGCGGACTTGTCGGTGCAGGCCACGGCGCCGATGGACAGACCCGCCAGCGCGGCGGTGTTCAGGAACTTGCGACGCCCCCAGGCGGCGCGGTCTTGATCGTTGGAAATGCTGTCGTCTTTCATGTGAAAACCTCTAGGGTTGGGCTTGGGAAACGGGGTGGCCCGCGCGCGGGTGGCGGCGTGGCCTCGGGAACGGGGTGGCGTGTGGCCGTGGCGACGGCACGCTGGTGGTGGCCAAAGTCCAGCAGCCAGGCGTCACTGATGGGAGGCGGGGAGGGCAGCGCCGTCGGCAGGCACAGTGCGCAGTCCATGGCGTGACCGGTGGTCGCCGGTGCGCCTTCGTTGTCGAGGTCCACCCACTGCAGGCCGGTGCTGCTGCAGACCGTGGTGCTCTGCGGCGGCTGGATCAGTGGTGAGGCGAACACCAGCGACCAGCTCACCAGCAGGCACCACAGCACGGGGCATTGGCAGCGGCCGCGGAGTCGGCTCAGGAAAAGCATGGGCGGACTATAGGTCCGATATGCTTCATAAAAAATGAATCTTTAAGGGCAATTGACATTCGTCAATTGCGCTCCCCGGTGGTGTGGTGCGCAGACGTCAGTGGCGCCGTGTCAGGTGGTCGGACCGAACCAGGTGCCGGCCATCTTCATGCCCAGCAGCGTGAGCGCCAGCGAACCCAGCAGGTGCAGCGCCGCCGTGCCGAAGGCCAGCAGGTAGCGCGCGTGTTGCAGCATGGACACCACCTCGGCCGAGAAGGTGGAGAAGGTGGTGAGCGCGCCGAGGAAACCGGTGACCAGCGCCAGCCGCCAGGCCGGGTCCAGCTGCGTCTGGCTCTGGAAGAACACCACCGCCACGCCGATCAGCCAGGCCCCGATCCAGTTGGCGGCCAGCGTGCCCCAGGGCAGCACGGCGTGGCCCTGGTTGAGCCACAGGCTCAGCTGCCAGCGCGAGAGCGCGCCGACGCTCGCTCCGAGGCTGATGGCAACGATTTGCAGCATGGATCAGGCGCCGCTGAGCGTGTCAGAACGGCGCGTCGCCGTCGCCCACGGCGGTGACGGCTTCCTGCTTGGGTTTGGCCGGCGCCGACGCGGGCTCTGCACCCGGCAGCGCCGCGCCGGGCTCGATCTCGCCGCCCAAGGCTCCGATCAGCGCCGGGATCAACTGGCTCAGCTCGCCGGTGGCCAGGGCCACGTCGGTGTCGAAACCGCTCTCGTCGTCGTTGGGCCGGTCGTCGAACACGCCTTCCAGAAAGGCCAGCTTCTTCAGCTGCATGGATTCGGTCAGCGTGAAGCCGATGCGGCCTTCCCAGCTGAGTGCCAGCCGCGTGGGCAGCTTGCCTTCGGTGAGGTGCTTGCGCACCTCGTCGGTCAGCAGGTGGTGGCGCGTGAACTTCACGGCCGATTTCTCTTCGTCAGCCGACTTGAGCTCGCACTCGCGCTCGACGTTGAAGCCTTCGGGCCAGTCGTTCTCGGGTTCGGTGGTCGCCAGCCACTGCGTCATCGCGGTCTGCGGCGTCATGGCGGTCTGCAGCAGGGTGAGGGCCAGGCCGTCGAAGGCGCGCACCAGCGCGGTCACGACCTCGTCGTTCTTGCCCTGGCTGCCGGCGTCGGTGACCAGCAGGCCGTTCTTCATGTCGAACCAGACCCAGACGCTGCCGCGGCGCGGAAAGGCCTGGGGCAGCAGTGCCTGCAGCGCGTCTTCGCGCAGTTCCTTGGTTTCCTTCTTGCCGGGCTTGCGGCCGGTGGTGGCCTCGATGTGGTCGGCCGCTTCCTGCGCCTTTTCCTTCACCACGCTGCCGGGCACAGCCTTGGTCTCGATGACCAGCTTGAGGATGCGCTGGCCGGCCACGGATTCGACCAGCGGGCCATGCTCCTCACCACGCGGTTCGGCCCAGCCGACCGACTTGTCCTGCGAGGCGCTGCAGGGCACGAAACGCGCCGCGTCCAGCGCGGCCTCCATCGACTCCAGCGTCGCGTCCCAGCCGGGCGCGATGCGGTAGATCGTCACATTCTTGAACACGTGTTTCCTTGGGTTGCAGGCCGTCAGCGGCCGACCTCCCCTGCCGGCGGCAGGAGAGGCCTGGGATCTGGGCGTTCGATGATACCGAGCCGGTTGGTATGTCCAGGCGTTTGCCTATACTGCCGGCGGAACAGATCGGGCAGGGCGGCCAACAGATGTGCACCAGCGACCCTGCCAGCAAAACATCAAGGAGGTGTGTGTGCATGAGTTGCCTTTCAACCGCGGCGCCCGTCTGGCCTGCGCCATCGTCATGTGGGGGACGCTGATGGCCTGCCAACCCACCGCCCCAGCCGCGCCTGCGCCGGGCGCATCCGCTGCGACCGACCAGCCCACCGGCGCGCAGAAGAACGACCGGTCGGAGCAGGCCCATCTCTTCAAGCTCAACCCCTCGCCTCGCCGGGTGTTCGAGGTCACGTTCGAGATCCACGATGCCCCCGGGCCGCTGATGGCCGTGCGGGGCAGCGCCGGTTACAGCGCGCCGCAGGCGCCCAACTGCACCTTTGTCACCAATGCCTGGGCAGGCACCTGGGGCACGCCGTTCAAAGGTCTGAGCCTGCCCGTCACACCCGCTGGTCCGAATCGCTTCGTGATGACGGTGGCGCTGGATGCCATGCTGGACGAGGACTACTACGGCAAGGGGGTGTGCCGCTGGGAGATGGGTGGCGCGGGGGCGGGCTTTGCTGCCGGAACGTCAGAGGAAGACACCCGGTATGGCATGTCGCTGGATGCCAAAGAATTTGTGGATGGAGCAAGCTACCGGCAGTACTTCTGGAAGGGGGACTATCCGCGGCTTCCTGGGCCCGGGGGAAACAGCGCTGCAGGTGATAGGAGCCCCGAAGGCTTCGGCCCGACGCACCGTAACAACCTGTTCTCCATCACTGCCAAAGTGAAGGCCAAGCCATGAGCGTCACGTCGCAGCAATACGCCGACCTGTCGTTTCATGTGTACAGGGGCACATCTGCTCGAAGCTATGCGAGCAACGACAAAGACGCGCCCTACGTGGATTCGGGTGGTGTTCGGTTCTTCGTGCGAGCCCATGTGGACAACCCCGGGACCGGGTACCAGGGCACGATTTACCAGCGCCGCGACACAGGTGAGTTGGTTGTGGCCCATCGAGGAACCGAGTTCGACCGAGAGGCCTTCAAAGACGGCGCTTTGGCCGACGGTGGCATGGTGCTCGCGCGTTCCAACCTGCAAGCAGAGGACGCGATTTCTTTGACGCGTGACGCACTCGATATGGCATCCAAGGACGCTTCCAGGAAGGGGTTGCCACCATCGCCCGTCACCACCACCGGCCACTCCCTGGGCGGTACGCTGGCTCAGGTCAGCGCCCACCACTTCGGTCTCAAAGGGGAAACCTTCAACGCCTACGGTGCGGTCAGCCTGAGCCGGCGCATTCCCGAAGGCGGGCACTCGGTCATCAACCACATGATGGCGGGCGACGCGGTGAGCGCGGCCAGCCCGCACTTTGGAGAGACACGGATCTATGCCCGGCCCGAGGAGGTGAAGACGCTGCTGTCCAAGGGCTATGACAACCACACCCACTGGAGCGACGCGCTGAAGGGTTATTCGCCCATCAATATTGCCACGGGCACCACCCCGCCCAGCACCCTTGGCGCGGCGGTGGCGCTGGGGGGCAGCCACAGCATGCACCACTTCGTGGAGGTGGACGCCGGCGGCCAGCCCGACCGCTCCATCCTTGCCAATCCGCAGGCGCGCAGCCTGGCGCAGCAGCAGTCGGTGCAGATCGGCGAGTACCGCCGGGACGTGCGCCAGATGCGTGGCGTGCTGACGGCGGTGTCTCGCGGCCTCGATGGCAACGCCCGCGACGCCATCGACACCATCCGCGGACCGCTCGAACCGGGTGAACCTGCCCAGCGCGAGCCGCGCAAAGGCGCCGCCCTGGACCCGGCGGCCTTGCCCGAACCGACCCGGCGGTTGCTCGACGACAGCAGGGGCCATGTGCAGCGGCTGGCCGACCAGCACGGACTGCCCTGGGACCAGGGCATGGAGAACACGGTGCACGCGGTGGCGCTGGGCGCGCGCGAGGCCGGTCTGTCGCGCATCACCCACTTGCGTGCGGATGGGGGCCAGATCCGCGTCGCGGAGTTCGATGGCATCGGCTTGAAGGAAGGCGCCGTCGATGCGCGGCAGGCGGCCAACAGGCCTGCGGATGAATCGTTGCAGCGGCTGGCCGCGGGCGTGGAGCCGGTCGCCGAGGTGGCGGCTGTTCAGCCCCAGGAAAGACAGGCCCCGATCAGGGCTTGAGCCTCGCCACGGCGACCCTGGTCCTCGAAGGACCGCCTCAGACCAGTGCCGGCAAGCCCGCCAGGCAGTGGCCGGCCGCTTCCAGCGCGGTGCGGATCGCCCGCGCAGCGGCCACGGCGCCGGGGCCGTCGCCGTGCACGCAGATGCTGTGGATGGGCGTGGGCAGGTGCTGGCCGTCGGCGGTGACGATGCCGCCGGCCTCCAGCATGTGCTGCACGTGCCGCACACAGTCCTGCGCGTCATGCAGCACCGAGCCCGGTTGTGAGCGTGGCGTCAGCTGGCCGTCGGCCTGGTAGGTGCGGTCTGCGAACACCTCGCGCGCGACGCGCAGGCCGGCGGCTTCGCCCGCACGCTCGAGCGCCGAGAGGGCGGGCGCCAGAAGAATCAGCTGCGGGTCCAGCGCCTTGACGGCGCGCGCCACGGTGGCGGCCATGGCCTCGTCGGCGCAGGCCATGTTGTTCAGTGCGCCGTGCGGCTTGACGTGGGTCACGCGGCCGCCTTCCGCGGAGGCCATGGCCTGCAGCGCGCCGACCTGGTAGAGGATGGCCGCTTCCAGTTCCCTGGGCGAGAGCTGCATCACCCGCCGGCCGAAGCCCTGAAGGTCGGGGAAGGCCGGGTGTGCGCCCAGGCTCACGCCGTTGGCGATGGCCAGGCGCACGGTCTCGCGCATCACCACCGGGTCGCCGGCGTGGAAGCCGCAGGCGATGTTGGCGCTGTGGATCACCTGCAGCAGTTCGGCGTCGCTGCCCATGGTCCAGGCACCGAAGCTTTCGCCGAGATCGGCGTTGAGGTTGATGGGGCTCATGGTGTGTCCTCTCCGGGGTGGGTGGCGAGCATGCCGGAAATCAGGTTGCGGCCGTAGAGCGCGGCCTCGTCGATGTGGCCCGGCGGCAGGAAGGCTTCGCGGCCCGCCAGCCACTGCTGCCAGCGCACACGCTGGGCGGTCAAGGCCTCGTGCGCCTGTTCGGCCGTCACGGCCGCGAAGCGCACGCGGGTGCCCGGCCGCAGGTGCGCCAGCCGCGGCAGGTCGGCGGTGATGACGGTCGCGATCTTGGGGTAGCCGCCCACGGTCTGGCCATCGGCCAGCAGCACGATGGGCTGGCCGTTGGCCGGCACCTGGATCACGCCCGGCGTCACGCCGTCGGACACGATGTCGGCGGCGTCTGCGCTGGTGTGCGCGAGTGCCTCGCCTTCCAGACGCAGGCCCATGCGGTCCTGTGCGGGTGTGGCCTGCCAGTCCTGCGCGAAGAAGCTCGCCAACGCGTCGGGGGTGAAATGGTCGTCCTGCGGGCCAGGCATTACGCGGATCGGGCCGGTCTCGGGCTCCCAGGGCGAGCGGCAGCGCCACTCGCGCGGGTCGCCGCTGCCGGTCTCGCCGCAGGGCAGCACGTCGCCCGGCTGGAAGGCGCGGCCCAGCACACCCGACAGGCCGGCGCGCCAGTAGCTGGCGCGGCTGCCGAAGGCCGGCGCCAGGGCGATGCCACCCGCCACCGCCAGGTAGGCGCAGCCGCTGTCGGCGCTGCCCAGCTGCAGGGTCTCGCCCTCGTGCAGCGTGGCGGTCTGCCAGGCGGGCAGGGGCGTGCGGGCGCCGTCCTCTCGCATGCGCTGCGCGCCGATGCGGCCGGCCAGCGCGACGCGCACGGGTCCGCGCTTCACCCGCAGCGCCGTGCCGACGCCGCGCAGCTCCAGCACCGCCGCGTTCAGATCGTTGCCCAGCAGCGCGTTGGCGGCCCGGGCCAGCGGCGCGTCGAGCCAGCCCGAGAGCGGCAGGCCGTGGTGCCGGTGGCCCGGACGGCCCCGGTCCTGCACGGTGGTGCCGATGCCGGGCTGCAGGACTTCCAGCTGGCCGCTCATGTCGCAGACTCTTTCAGGAAGGTCTCGCGCGGCAGGCCGTTGGCGATCTCGCGCGCGAGCCGGTCGTGGGTGGCGCGGTCCACCGCGGTCCAGCGCACCTCGTCGCCTGCGGCGAGCATGGCGGGTTGTTCGGTCTGCGCCGGGTCGAACAGCACCACCGGCGTGCGCCCCAGCAGGTTCCAGCCCCCCGGGCTCTCCCAGGGATAGACCGAACACATGTCCAGCGCGATGGCCACCGACTTCGCGGGCACCTTCTGTCGCGGCGAGGGCAGGCGTGGCGTGACCAGCGTGGGTGGCAGTCCGCCCATGTAGGGGAAGCCGGGCTGGAAGCCGAGCATGTAGACCCGGAAAGCGGCGCCCAGCAGCTGGCTGATCACCTCGGACCGGCTCAGTTGCTTCAGCTCGCACACGCGCGGCAGGTCGGGTGCAAAGTCGTCGTCGAAGCACACGGGCAGCTGCCACTGGCGTCCTTGCACAGTGGTCTGCTGACCCTCCTGCGCCATGGACAGCAATTGCCGGCCCAAGGCAGTGGCGTCGCCCGCCCAAGGGTCGAAATGCACCGTGAGCGAGCGGAAGGTCGGCACCACATCGGTCACCGGGGCCAGCAGCGGATCGTTCTGGCGCGCGGCCGCGACCCGCCCGGCCAGGCCCATGACGCGCGCGTTGGTTGCCGCGTCGATGGCGTGGCCGAACTCCACCGTCCAGGCGCTGTCGCCCAGGGGCAGCAGACGTGGGGTCATGACGCTCACAACGACGCCGCCGACCGGGCGGCCTGGTCGTACATGCCCGAGAGCACGCGCAGCAGGCGCGCCAGCTCGCCGATGTCCTTGTTCAGTGCATCGTCGGCGTGCAGCGCCTGGATCAGGCATTGCTCGCGGATCTCGCGGTAGCGCTGGACGAAGGCGCTGCCGGACTCGGTGGCCGCGTAGGTCACTTCCTTGCCCGACTTGCTCGATGCCACCACGCCCAGGCTCGCCAGCTTCTTGAGCGAGTAGTTCACCAGGTGCGTGTCCTCGATGTTCATGATGAAGCAGATGTCGGACAGGCGCTTGTCGCGCGCGCGGTGCGTCACGTGGTGCAGCACCAGCACGTCCAGCGGCATCAGGTCCTTCAGCCCGGCGGCGGCCATGCAGTGCACCACCCAGCGGTGGAAGGCGTTGCTGGCCACGATCAGGCCGAACTCGAACTCGCTCATCTCCGCGCTCTGGGGCGAGACCAGGTGCGCAGAGGACACGATGGGCGATCGTGGTGCGGCGGTGACTGGCGTGCTGCTTGCTTGGGCTGACTTGGCCATGGGTCGGTTTCCGTGGTGGGCGGGCGCCTGTATTTGACGACAATTTACCAACGATTTGTCAACAATAAGGGAAAACACTGGTCACAATCTGTTGCCATGACCCCTACAGTGCATGCACCCGTCTTCTGCGGTCGGTGCCGCGGTTTGTTCAACCTGCAACTGGAGCTTTCATGAAACGTCGCGCTTTCCAACTCTCCATGGCCTTCGCTGCCATCGGCCTCTCGACCTCGGCGTTCGCCCAGGCCAAGTGGGACCTGGCCACCGCCTACCCGGCGAGCAACTTCCACACGGTCAACATCAATCAGTTCGTGGCCGACGTGGACAAGGCCAGTGGCGGCAAGCTCAAGATCACGGTGCACCCCAACGCCGCGCTGTTCAAGGCGCCCGAGATCAAGCGCGCGGTGCAGGGTGGCCAGGCGCAGGCCGGCGAGATCCTGCTGGTGAACTACCAGAACGAGTGGCAGCTGTTCGGCGCCGACGGCCTTCCGTTCGTGGCCGACAGCTACGACGAGGCCGCCAAGCTGTGGAAGGCGCAGCGCCCGCTGCTGGAGAAGAAACTGGCCGAGCAGGGCATGATGGTGCTGTTCGCCGTGCCGTGGCCGCCGCAGGGTGTCTACAGCAAGAAGCCGCTGAACAGCGCCGCCGACCTCAAGGGCATCAAGTGGCGCGCCTACAGCCCCGCCACCGCCCGCATCGCCGAACTGGTGGGCGCACAGCCGGTGACGGTGCAGGCCGCCGAAGTCAGCCAGGCCTTCGCCACCGGCGTGACCGAAAGCATGATGTCCAGCGGCTCCACCGGCGCCGACGCCAAGCTCTACGAGCATGTGAAGTACTGGTACGACACCCAGGCCTGGCTGCCCAAGAACGCTCTGCTGGTGAACAAGAAAGCCTTCGACGCGCTGGACAAGCCCACGCAGGACGCGGTGCTCAAGGCGGCTGCCGACGCCGAGACGCGCGGCTGGGACGCCAGCAAGAAGGCCAACACCGAAAGCCTGGACAAGCTCAAGGCCGGCGGTATGCAGATCCTGCCCGCGCCAGCCGCGCTCAAGGCCGACATGAAGAAGGTCGGCGACACCATGCTCAAGGAGTGGCTGGACAAGGCGGGTCCTGAGGGCCAGGCCCTGGTCGACGCGTTCCGCAAGTGAGCGGCGGCAGCAGCATGCGGCGCGCGCTCGACGCTCTGTACGACGGCTGCGCCTGGCTCGCGGCGGTGTTCATGATCGGCGTGCTGGTCATGGTGCTGCTGTCGGTGCTGGGGCGCCAGTTCAATTTCCATGTGCCGGGCACCGACGCCTACGCGGGTTACAGCATGGCGGCGGCCGGCTTCCTGGCACTGGCGCACACGCTCAAGCGCAACGAGCACATCCGCGTCACGCTGGTGCTCGGCAAGCTCACAGGCGGTGCGCGCCGGGGCATGGAGCTGTGGTCGCTGAGCGCGGCGGTGCTGCTGTCCGGCCTGTTTGCCTGGTTCTCGCTGCGGCTGGTGATGCAGTCGCACGAGTTCAACGACATCTCCACCGGCAACGACGCCACGCCGCTGTGGATTCCGCAGCTGGGCATGGCGCTGGGCACGCTGGTGCTGCTCATCGCGTTTGTGGACGAATGGGTGCTGGAACTGCGCGGCCAGCGCCAGCACATCGGCGGACCGGAGACGCGCCATGAATGAGATGCTGGTCACCGGTTTTCTGATCGTCGCGCTGTTCCTGCTGCTGGGCAGTGGGGTCTGGATCGGCCTGACACTGGCCGGCGTAGCCTGGATCGGCATGGAGCTGTTCTCCTCGCGCAGCGCGGGCGACGCCATGGCGGTCACCATCTGGGGCTCGGCCAGCAGCTGGACACTCACCGCCTTGCCGCTGTTTGTGTGGATGGGCGAGATCCTGTTCCGCACCAAGTTGTCCGAGAACATGTTCAAGGGGCTGGCGCCCTGGGTGAATGCGCTGCCGGGCCGGTTGCTGCACACCAACATCCTGGGCAGCACCATCTTCGCCGCGGTGTCCGGCTCCTCGGCCGCGACCTGCGCCACCATCGGCAAGATGACCATTCCCGAGCTCACCGAGCGCGGTTACCCGCCCGAGCGCGTGATCGGCTCGCTGGGTGGCGCCAGCACGCTGGGGCTGCTGATTCCGCCCTCGATCGTGATGATCGTCTACGGTGTCGCAGCCGAGGTGTCGATCGCCAAGCTGTTCGTCGCAGGCGTCATTCCCGGGCTGCTGCTGGCGGGGCTGTTCAGCGGCTACCTGATGGTCTGGGCGCTGATGAACCCTGACAAGATTCCCGAGGCCGACGCCGGCATGAGCTTTGGCGAGAAGCTGCGCGCGTCCAGCGAGCTGATTCCGGTGATCCTGCTGATCGGCGGTGTGATCGGCTCGATCTATGTCGGCGTGGCCACTGCGACCGAGGCGGCGGCCATCGGCGTCGTCGGTGCGCTGCTGCTGTCGGCCTACCAGAGGTCGCTCTCGTGGCAGAGCTTCAGGGATGCGCTGCTGGGCGCCACGCGCCTGTACTGCATGATGGCCCTGATCCTTGCGGGCGCGGCCTTCCTGACGCTGTCGATGGGCTACATCGGCCTGCCGCGCCACCTGGCCGAATGGGTGGGCTCGCTGGGCCTGTCGCCCGGCCTGCTGCTGGTCGCGCTGGCGCTGTTCTACATCGTGCTCGGCTGCTTCCTCGATGGCATCTCGATGATCGTGCTGACCATGGGTGTGATCATTCCCACGGTGCAGGCCGCAGGCATCGACCTGATCTGGTTCGGCATCTTCATCGTGATCGTGGTCGAGATGGCGCAGATCACGCCGCCGGTGGGCTTCAACCTGTTCGTGCTGCAGGGCATGACGCGGCGCGAAATCAACTGGATTGCGCGGGTCTGCATGCCGTACTTCCTGCTGATGGTGCTGGCGGTCACCCTGCTGTACTGGTTCCCGCAGATCGTGATGTGGCTGCCGGGGAACATGTGAGCACGCTGTTCAGGCGCGCAGGAAGCGCTGCGGCCTGAACGGGTGCGGGTCGATGGCGCTCGGTTCGCCCAGCATCAGTTGCGCCAGCAACTCGCCGGTGCCCGGGCCGGTGGAAAAGCCGATGTGCTGGTGACCCAGCGCCAGCCACAGCGCCTCCTGCCCCGGGCATTCACCGATCATCGGCCTGCAGTCGGGCATGGTGGGGCGGCTGCCCAGCCAGTCGGGGTCGGAAGTTCGGTCACCCAGCGGCATCGCTTCCCGCGCAGTGCGTTCGGCCACCTCGAGTTGCGCCTGGTGGGGCGGCGCGAATTGCGCGTTCAGCTCGACACCCGTGGTCAGCCGCAGCCCCTGCGCCATCGGCGCCAGCACGTAGCCGCCAGCGGTGTCGTACACCGGCCGGCACAGCGCTGTGCCCTCGGCGGGGTGGAAGTGGCGGTGCTGGCCGCGCTCGAAGCCCATGGGCAGGCGCAGGCCGAACTGCCCGCGCAGGAAGTCGCGCGACCAGGGGCCAAGCGCCACCACCACATGGTCGGCTTCGAGCGGTGTGCCGCTGCGGGTGTGAACCGTCCAGCCGCCGCTGTGGCGATGCAGCCCGGTGGCCTCGTCCGTGCGCACCGCGCCGCCGAGCGCCTGGAGCCAGGCCGCATAGCTGCGCACCACCTCGCCGGGGCTGTCGACCGAGCTGGCGTCCTGCACCCACAGCGCGCGCGGGAACATTGGCTTCAGGTGGGGCTCCAGCTCGTGCAGCGCGGCCGCATCTAGCACGCGTGTGGCCACGCCGAAGCGCGCCAGCGTCTCGCGCCCGAAGGCGCCACTGTCGAAAGCGGCCTCGCTGCGGTAGAGAAACAGCCAGCCGTCGTCGCGGCGGCGGTGTGCGATGCCCGCCTCGGCCATCCAGCGCCGGTGGACGGTGCCGGAGTGGCGGATCAGCGCGTCCAGCGCGGTGGTGGTTTCCTGAAAGTCGGCAGCCCGCGCATGGCCCAGAAACGACAACCCCCAGCGCCACTGGCCCAGCACCCACGGCAGGTGGTAGCGAAAGCCCGGGTTTTTCCCGCGCAGCAGCGCCGGCAGCTGGGCCCACAGCCCTGGGTGGTTGAACGGCATCAGCGAACTGCGCGCCAGCACGCCCGCGTTGCCATGCGAGGTGGCGGCGCCGGGACCCAGCGGGTCGAGCACCGTGACGTCCATGGACCGCTGGCGCAGCGAGAGGGCACAGGCAATACCCACCATGCCGGCGCCCAGCACCACAGCGCGCTGCCCTGGTCTGGCCTGCGTCATGCTTCAATCACCTTCTTGTTGCTTCGGATGTGGACGCACAGCTTATCGCCATGAATGGTTCGGACAGCGGTGAAAAGGCCTTTCTCGGCGTGATCGTGCTCGACACGCGCTTCCCGCGTCCGCCCGGCGACATCGGCTGTCCGCAGACCTGGACGCGGGCCGGCATCCCGGCCCGGCTGCGTGTCGTGCCAGGGGCATCGGCACGGCGCGTGGTGCAGCAACAGGACCCGGCACTGCTCGGCCCGTTCATCGACGCGGCCCGCTCTCTGGCGGATGACGGTGCACGCCTGATCTCCACCAGCTGCGGTTTCCTCGCCGGGTGGCAGGCCGAACTGCAGGCCGTGGTCCCGGTGCCCGTGATCACCTCCAGCCTGCTGCAATGTGCCGACCTGCCCGCACCGGGCATCGTCACCTTTGACGCGGCCTCGCTGCACCCATCCCTGCTGCGCAAGGCCGGTGTGCCCGCCGGAACACCCGTGCAAGGCCTCGCTCCCGGCTGCGAGCTGCAATCGCGCATCCTCGCCGATGACTCGGTGCTGGACCTGGCGCAGGCGCAGCAAGATGTGGTGGCGGCGGCCATGAGGCTGGTGTCGCGGCACCCGCAGGTGCGGACCGTGGTGCTGGAGTGCACCAACATGCCGCCTTACCGTGCGGCCGTCGAGGCGGCGACCGGTCGGCCGGTACACGACCTGGAGACCTGGCTGCTGGCCGTCTGGCGCCGTGCTCAGAGTTCTTCGACGCGGCGAGCCGGGTAGCTGTCCCAGCTCTGGCAGCCCGGGCAGTGCCAGAAGTGCTGGCGTGCCTCGAAGCCGCAGGCGGCGCAGCGGTAGCGCTTGAGCGGAGCGGCCGCATGTTCGAGCGCCGCCTGGACCCGCTTCTGGGCAGCGGGGTCCGACAGGGTTTCGCCAGCCAGCCACTGGGTGGCCGCCACCAGGGAAGGTTCCCGCTCCAGGTGGCTGAGGTAGTGCCTCCGGGCCGCTGTCGCGCTGCCGCTGAGCGTGGCCAGCGCCTCGGTGATGTCCAGCGAGGGGCCGTGGGCCTGCGCCTCGTTGAGCAGGGCGATGGCTTCCTGCTGGCGCCCGGTGGCGATTGAAAGGTCGGCGATGGGTCGCGCCGCCAGCGGAAAGCCCTGCGGCGCATGGCGCACCAGTTGCAGCAGCGTGTCGAATGCACCCTTGGTGTCGCCCTGCTGCGCTTTCAGCGCCGACAGCGCCATCCAGCCGCGGACCATCTGCGGCGCGCGCTCCACCGCCTTGTTGAGCAGGCGCTGGGCCTCCGCGGCGTCCCCCTGGCTCATGGCCAGCTCGGCCTCTTCACAGAGGTAGTGCGCAAGGCGGGGCGTGAAGCTGCCCTGGTGGGTGTCCTCCAGGCGCTGGGCGAGGATCTGCGCCTGGGGCCAGTCGCGCGAGCGTTCGGCGATCGACAGCAGCGCCATCAGGGCTTCGCCCTCGTAGGCAGACCCTTCCAGCTTGTGCAGGGCGGACTCGGCACGGTCCAGCAGGCCCGCCTTGAGAAAGTCCAGCGCCAGCGCATGCTGGGCGCGGTCGCGGTCCTTGCGGCCGATGTCGGCGCGGGCCAGCAGGTGCTCGTGCACCCGCACGGCGCGGTCGTAGTCGCCGCGGCGGCGGAACAGGTTGCCCAGTGCGAAGTGCAGCTCGGCGGTGTCGGGGTCTCCTTGCACCGCCTCGATGAAGGCGTCGATGGCCTGGTCCTGCTGTTCGTTGAGCAGGTGGTTCAGTCCCCGGAAATAGGCCTTGGGCGTCTGGCGGCTTTCCATGCGCCACTGACGCAGGTCGAGGCGTGAGGCCAGCCATCCGAGTGCAAAGGCCAGGGGAAGGCCCCAGAGGAGCCAGGTCAGGTCAAGTTCCATTCGGGGGGCGGGACGCGGTGGACACTGCGTCCGGGACGGCGGGAGGCAAGGGTATGGGTGCGGTCGCCGGTCGGGCTGCTGAACGCCGACGCGCCCGCAGCCACAGCGGCAGCATCACCACCACACCCAGCACCACGCCCAGGAGCAAGGCGCACAGAAGAATCAGCACCAGCGGGGCCTGCCAGCGGGCTCCGAAGAACAGGTGCATGGTGACCGTGTCCTGATTGTTCAGCGCGAAGGCGAACAGAACAAAAAAAATGGCTGCATTGAGCAGCCACGTCAGGTATTTCAAATCATCCCCTCTGTGGTGGGACGATTGTAGCGATCAGGCCGTATTTTTCGGCTCTCGACCCAGGATCTCCGCCGTCTTGGCATCCACCTGCTCGCGCAGGGCTTTGCCAGGCTTGAAGTGGGGCACCCGCTTCTCGGGGATCATCACGCTCTCGCCCGAGCGCGGATTGCGTCCGATGCGGGGCGAGCGGCGGTTGACAGAGAAGCTGCCGAACCCGCGGATCTCGATCCGGTGGCCTTTCACCAGGGCATCGCCCATCGCGTCCAGGATCGCCTTGACAGCGAACTCTGCATCGCGGTGGGTGAGCTGGCCGAACCGGCTGGCCAGTGCTTCGACAAGGTCGCTGCGGGTCATGACTGAACTCGGGCGTTGGTGTGTCCGGAACAGCGCCGGGCCCTGCCGGTGCGTGAAGCACCGGCAGAAGCCTCAGGCTGGATCTCAGTTGTTGCTGTCCAGCTTGGCCTTGAGCAGGGCGCCCAGGTTGGTCGTACCGGCGTTGCCGGTGTTCTGGTTCAGGCTGGCCATGGCTTCGTTCTGGTCGGCCATGTCCTTGGCCTTGATCGACAGCTGGATGTTGCGGGTCTTGCGATCCACGTTCACCACCACGGCCGTGACTTCGTCGCCTTCCTTGAGCACGTTGCGGGCATCTTCCACGCGGTCGCGGGAGATTTCCGAGGCGCGCAGGTAGCCGATGACGTCTTCGCCCAGGTCGATCTCGGCGCCCTTGGCGTCCACAGTCTTGACCTTGCCGGTCACCACGGAGCCCTTGTCGTTGACCGACACGAAGGTGGTGAACGGGTCGCCGTCGAGCTGCTTGATGCCCAGGGAGATGCGCTCGCGCTCGACGTCGATGGCCAGCACGATGGCTTCGACTTCCTGGCCCTTCTTGAAGTTGCGCACGGCGGCTTCGCCCGGCTCGTTCCAGGACAGGTCGGACAGGTGCACCAGACCGTCGATACCGGCGGCCAGACCCACGAACACGCCGAAGTCGGTGATCGACTTGATCGGGCCCTTGACGCGGTCGCCGCGCTTGGTCTGCTCGGCGAACTCGTGCCAGGGGTTGGCGCGGCACTGCTTCATGCCCAGGGAGATGCGACGCTTGTCTTCGTCGATGTCCAGCACCATGACTTCGACCTCATCACCCAGCGACACCAGCTTGGACGGGGCCACGTTCTTGTTGGTCCAGTCCATTTCGGAGACGTGCACCAGGCCTTCGATGCCGGGCTCAAGCTCCACGAACGCGCCGTAATCGGCGATGTTGGTGATCTTGCCGAACATGCGGGTACCTTGCGGGTAGCGGCGGGCCACGCCCATCCAGGGGTCGTCGCCCATCTGCTTCAGACCCAGCGAGACGCGGTGCTTCTCGGTGTCGAACTTCAGGATCTTGGCGGTGATTTCCTGGCCAGCCGTCACCACTTCGCTCGGGTGACGGACACGGCGCCATGCCATGTCGGTGATGTGCAGCAGGCCGTCGATGCCACCCAGGTCCACGAACGCACCGTATTCGGTGATGTTCTTGACCACGCCGTTGACGATGGCACCTTCCTTGAGGGTTTCCATCAGCTTGGCGCGCTCTTCGCCCATGGAGGCTTCCACCACAGCGCGGCGGCTCAGCACCACGTTGTTGCGCTTGCGGTCGAGCTTGATGACCTTGAATTCCAGGGTCTTGTTCTCGTAGGGGGTCAGGTCCTTGGTGGGACGGCTGTCGACCAGCGAGCCCGGCAGGAAGGCGCTGATGCCGTTGACCATGACCTTGAGGCCGCCCTTGACCTTGCTCGAGGTCGTGCCGGTGACGAACTCGCCGGACTCCAGGGCCTTTTCCAGGGCCATCCAGGAGGCCAGACGCTTGGCCTTGTCGCGCGACAGCAGGGTGTCGCCGAAGCCGTTTTCGACGGAGTCGATCGCCACGGACACGAAATCACCGACCTGGACTTCGAGTTCGCCCTGGTCGTTCTTGAATTCGTTCAGAGGCACGTAGGCTTCCGACTTCAGACCGGCGTTGACCACCACGTGGTTGTGCTCGATGCGCACGACTTCGGCGGTGATGACCTCACCCGAGCGCATTTCTGCGCGCTTCAGGGACTCTTCGAAGAGGGCGGCAAAAGATTCAGACATTGAATTTCCTATGACCACCTGGCGTCGGACAGCAGCAGCACCGAAGGAGGGTGCGCGAGGAATCGACGTGTGGGCGGCGTTGACGTTGCGGTGCGTGACACCGCGGGTTAAGTGAAAGAACCATGGGGCCTGCGGGCTGTGAACACCCGGCGGGGCCTTCTGGGCCATCGAAAAAGGCGGTTCAGTTGCCTGGAACCGCCGTTGTGCCTTGCCACCAGTCAAGAACCAGTTGCACCGAGGCTTCGATGCTCAGGTCCGAGTTGTCCAGCAACTGGGCGTCTTCCGCGGGCTTCAAGGGTGCGTGTGCACGGGACATGTCCCGGTGGTCGCGCGCCTTGAGGTCTGCCAAAAGGTCGTCGATGCTAGCAGAAATTCCCTTGGAAATCAATTGTTTATGGCGTCTCTGGGCCCGTTGTTCGGCGCTGGCGGTGAGGAACACCTTCAGGCCTGCGTCCGGGAAGATCACCGTGCCCATGTCGCGCCCATCGGCCACCAGCCCCGGCAGGCGCCGGAAGCTTTGCTGCAGGCCATGCAGCGCCGCCCTCACCGCCGGGTGCTGGGACACCCGGGAGGCCATGCCCCCGGTGGATTCCAGCCGCAACGGATCGGTGATGTCCCGGCCGGCAAGGTAGACCCGGTGATCGCGGAAGGCCAGGGGCAGATGGGCTGCCAGGCGGGCGAGGGCCGTTTCATCGTCCAGGTCCAGTCCGGCGTCCTGTGCGGCCAGGGCCGTGGCGCGATAGAGCGCGCCGGAGTCCAGCAGGTGAAAACCCAGTCGTTTGGCAACCTCGGAGGCCAGCGTGCCCTTGCCTGAGGCGGTAGGGCCATCAATGCAGATCACAGGGATGTGCGCCGCCGGTGTGGCACACAGCTCGAACAGGGTTTCGAAGTAGTCCGGGAAGGTCTTGGCCACGCACTTCGGGTCTTCGATGCGCACGGTGACACCATCCGGATTGAAGGCGGCCAGCGAAAAGCACATGGCGACGCGGTGGTCGTCGTAGGTGTGGATGCTCGCACCCGTCCAGCGGGCGGGCGGCGTGACGCGGATGAAGTCTGCACCTTCCTCGACTGTCGCTCCCAGCTTGCGGCATTCGATGGCCATTGCCGCGATCCGGTCGGTCTCCTTGACGCGCCAGCTCGCGATGTTGCGCAGCGTGGTGGTGCCTTCGGCGTAGAGCGCCATCACCGCGAGCGTCATGGCGGCGTCGGGGATGTGGTTGCAGTCCAGGTCGATGGCCTTGAGGGGCCACTGGCCGCGCCGGATGTGCAGGCGGTTGGCTTCGCCCGTCACCTCGGCGCCCATCATCCGGGCCGCCTCGACGAACCGGATGTCGCCCTGTATCGACGACAGCCCCACGCCCTCGATGGTCACGCCATCTGTGCCCTCACGGGCAGGCGCCAGCGCACCCAGCGCGATGAAATAGCTCGCCGACGAGGCGTCTCCTTCGACGTGGACCAGCCCGGGCGACACATAGCGGCTGCCGGCGGGGATCGTGAATCGGGACCATTCGTCGCGCTGCACGTGCACACCAAACCGCTCCAGGAGGTTGAGCGTGATCTCTATGTAGGGCTTGGAAATCAGTTCGCCGACTACGTCGATTACCACCGGGCGCTCTCGCGCCACCAGCGGCAGGGCCAGCAGCAGCGCCGTGAGGAACTGGCTGGAAACGTCGCCCCGCACCCGGATGGGCTGGTCCAGACGAAGCACAGAAGGTGTGCCATTGCCCAGGCGCAGCGGCGGGTAACCCTCCTGACCGAGGCAGTCCACCGGGCAACCCAGCTGGCGCAGCGCGTCGACGAGGTCGCCGATGGGCCGCTCGTGCATGCGCGGGATGCCGCTCAGCTCGAAACACCCGCCCTGCTCGGCGGCCAGCAGCGCAAGCGCCGCGGTAAGTGGCCGCATGGCGGTGCCGGCATTGCCCAGGAACAGTGCGGCCCCTTTCACCGGCAGCTGACCGCCCAGACCGTGCACGCGCAGCAGGTTGTCGGGGCGCTGTTCAATGCGGCAACCCAATTGGTCCAAGGCGGCCAGCATGACGCGCGTGTCGTCCGAATCGAGCAGGTCGGCAATGTCGGTGTGGCCGGCGCTCAGGGCCGAGAGCAGCAGCACACGGTTGGAGATGCTCTTGGATCCGGGCAGGCGGACGGTGCCGCCCGCGCTGGCCAGAGGCGGGATGTCGAGATGGGCAATGGCGTACATGCGCTGGAGGAGGTCAGCTCTGGGGCTTGTGGGCGCTCATGCGCCACCGCGAGCGGGTCTGGCTGGCTTTGTCGATCAGTGCTTCGAGCGCGTCTGGATTGCCTGCAGCGATGGCGGACTCGAACGCGTGCAGAGCGCGCTGAAACTGTCGGGACTGTGCGATCAATTCCTCGCGGTTGGACAGCAGGATGTCGCGCCAGACGCTGGGGTCGCTGGCGGCGATCCGCGTGAAGTCGCGGAAACCGGGGCCGGCCAGGGCGAGGAACTGTTTGCCGTGCTCATGACCCGCGATGGCGTTCATGAGTGCAAACGCAATCATGTGCGGCAGGTGGCTGACCGCAGCGTAGGCGGCATCGTGTGCCTCGGGCGACATGCGCTGCACATGACAGCCCAGAGCCGCCCAGAGCTGGGCCGCCTTCTCCAGTTGAACTGTCTGGGTGCGTTCGATGGGGGTGAGGATGACCTGGCGGCCCTGGTACAAGTCCGCGTCGGCGTTCTCGACGCCCGCCAGCTCCTTGCCTGCGATCGGGTGCGCCGGCACGAACACACCCACCTGATCCTTGAGCACGCGCCGTGCCGCGTCGATGACTTCCCGTTTGGTCGAACCCACATCCATCACCAGCGTGTCCTTGGTCAGCAGGTGGCGGATTGCCTTGAAGGTGGCTTCGGTTGCTGACACCGGAACGGCGACCAGCACCAGATCGGCGCCCGAGACGGCGAGCAGGGCGGAAGGCGCCTCAATGTCGATGACACCCATCTGGCGGGCGCGTTCGGTGGTGGATGGCGACTTGCTGTACCCGACGACACGCTTGACCAGCCCGGCCTTCTTCATGGCCAGCGCAAACGATCCACCCATCAGGCCGCAGCCGATCAGGCCCAGTTGTTCAAATTTGAGAGGAGGGGCGTTCATGTCATTCGCTGACCGGGTAGGCACCCAGCACCTTGTAGAACGCACACAGGCCCTGCAGCTCCTTCAGGGCTGCTGCCACGTTGGGCTGCGAGGGGTGACCCGCGAGGTCGATGTAGAAGTAGTACTCCCACTGGCCGGACTTGGCCGGGCGGGACTCGAACCGCGTCATGGAGACACCGTTGTTCTTCAGCGGCACCAGCAGGTCGTGCACCGCACCCGGGCGGTTCGGCACCGACACCACGAGGCTGGTGCAGTCGCGCCCGGAGGCGGGTGGCGTGGCCAGGGTCTGCGGCAGACAGATCACCAAGAAGCGTGTGCGGTTGTAGGCCTCGTCCTGGATGGCGTGCGAGACGATGTGCAGGCCGAACTGCGCCGCAGCGCGCTCGCTAGCGATGGCCGCCCAGGCCGGGTTGGTGGCAGCGAGCCGCGCGCCTTCTGCGTTGCTTGAAACGGCGCGCCGTTCTGCCCTGGGCAGGTGCTGTGTGAGCCAGCCCTGGCACTGGGCCAGCGCCTGTGGGTGGGCCAGCACCACCTCGACCGCGTCCAGGTTGTTCACCTGGCGCAGCAGGTTGTGGCGCACCAGCAGGCTGACTTCGCCCACCACGTGCACGGGTGAGCGCAGGAACAGGTCCAGCGAGCGCGCCACCACACCTTCCGTGGAGTTCTCGACGCCGACCACACCGAACTGGGCCGTGCCTGCGGCGGTCGCGTGGAACACCTCGTCGAAACTGCTGCAGTAGATCAGGTTGGCGGCGCTGCCGAAGAACTCGATCGCGGCCTGTTCGGTGAACGTGCCTTCGGGGCCGAGCACGGCTACGCGCTGCGGGGCTTCCAGCGCCAGACAGGCCGACATGATCTCGCGCCAGATGGACGCCACGTGCTGGTTCAGCAGCGGACCCTGGTTGGCGTTCTGGATCTTGTCGATCACTTGGGCCACACGGTCAGGGCGGAAGAAGGGCGAGCCTTCGGCCCGTTTGATCTCGCCCACCTGTTCGGCGACACGGGCGCGCTGGTTCAGCAGGGACAGCAGTTGCTGGTCGATGCTGTCGATCTGCACGCGCAGACCAGCGAGCGCCTCGGACTGAACGGGTTGCTGGCTCATGCGCAGGTCTTCTCAAAATCGCGCATGTAGTCCACCAGTGCCTGCACGCCCGCCAGTGGCATTGCGTTGTAGATGCTGGCACGCATGCCTCCCACCGACTTGTGGCCTTTGAGTTGCAGCAGGCCGCGCTCTTTCGCCCCCGCGAGGAAGGCATCGTTGCGGCTCTCGTCGCGCAGGAAGAAGGGCACGTTCATGCGAGAACGGCAGTCTCTGGCCACCTTGTTCACGTAGAACTGGGAATGGTCAATGAAGTTGTAGAGCAGGTTGGCTTTGCCCAAGTTGCGCGCCTCCATGGCGGCGATACCGGTGAAATCACCTTCCTTCTGGCGCTTGAGCCACTGGAACACGAGCCCGGCCATGTAGATGCTGTAGGTGGGCGGGGTGTTGTACATGGACGCGTTGTCGGCCACGACACGGTAGTCGAATGCGCTCGGGCAGATCGACAGAGCCTGGCCCAGCAGGTCCTCGCGCACCACCACCAGCGTCACACCCGCCGGACCGAGGTTCTTCTGAGCTCCACCGAAGGCCAGGCCCACGCGCGCCCAGTCCACCGGACGGGACGCAACGTGCGACGAAAAGTCGATCACCAACGGAGCATTGCTGCCCAGGGCCTTGAGATCGGGCAGCTCGTGAAACTCCACACCGTGGATGGTCTCGTTGCTGCAGATGTGCACATACTGTGCACCGGGGCTGATCTTCCAGCCAGCCGGGGCGGGCAGGGTGGTATGACCGTCGGCTTCATTGCTTGCGACAACGTTCGCGGTGGCGTACTTGCGGGCCTCCTTGGCCGACTTCTGGCTCCAGCCGCCGGTCACGACGAAGTCAACGGTGCCTCCGCGAGACAGGTTCATCGGCACGATCGCGTTTTCCGCCAGTCCCCCGCCCTGCATGAACAGGATGCGGAAGTGGGCTGGAACGGCGAGCAGTTCGCGCAGGTCGGCCTCGGCCTGCGCCGCGATGGACATGAACTCCTTGCCGCGGTGGCTCATCTCCATCACGCCCATGCCGGAACCATTCCAGTTCAGCATCTCGGCAGCGGCTTGTTGCAACACTTCTTCTGGAATCGCGGCCGGGCCGGCCGAGAAGTTGTAGGGGCGCTGGGTCATTCGGCGTCACCCGCCACGTCGTCGTTTCCTTCTGCTGCTTCGGGTGCGTTGGCATCGTTTTCCACGATGCGCTGCAGACCCGACAGCTCGGCCCCTTCGTCCAGCGCGATCAGCGTCACACCCTGGGTGGCGCGGCCCATCTCGCGGATCTCGCTCACCCGGGTGCGCACCAGCACGCCCTTGTCGGTGATCAGCATGATCTCGTCATCGCTGTGCACCAGCGTGGCGGCCACGACCTTGCCGTTGCGCTCACTTTGCTGGATGGCGATCATGCCCTTGGTGCCGCGGCCGTGGCGGGTGTATTCGCCGATCGGCGTGCGTTTGCCGTACCCGTTGACCGTGGCGGTCAGCACACTCTGCTGTTCGTCCTCGGCCACCAGCATGGCGATCACACTCTGGCCGTCTTCGATCATCATGCCGCGCACGCCGCGCGCATTGCGACCCATCGGGCGCACATCGTTTTCGTCGAACCGCACGGCCTTGCCACCGTCGCTGAACAGCATCACATCATGCTGACCGTCGGTCAGCGCCGCACCAATCAGGAAGTCGCCTTCGTCCAGGTCGACAGCGATGATGCCGGCCTTGCGCGGGTTGCTGAACTCGGTCAGCGCCGTCTTCTTGACCGTGCCCATGCTGGTGGCCATGAACACGTAGTGGTCCTCGGGGAAGCTGCGGAACTCGCCGGTCAGCGGCAGCACCACGTTGATCTTCTCGCCTTCCTGCAGCGGGAACATGTTGACGATCGGTCGGCCGCGCGAGCCGCGCGAGCCGGCGGGCACTTCCCAGACCTTGAGCCAGTACAGGCGACCACGGTTCGAGAAGCACAGGATGTAGTCGTGCGTGTTGGCGATGAAGAGCTGGTCGATCCAGTCGTCTTCCTTGGTGGCGGTCGCCTGTTTGCCCCGGCCGCCGCGCTTCTGCGCGCGGTACTCGGACAGCGGCTGGCTCTTGATGTACCCACTGTGCGAGAGCGTGACCACCATGTCGGTGGGCGTGATCAGGTCTTCTGTCGAGAGGTCCTGGGCGCTGTGCTCGATCTCGCTGCGGCGGGCGCCCAGCTTGGTCTGGCCGAACTCGTTCTTCACCGCCACCAGCTCTTCGCTGATGATGGTCGAGACGCGTTCGGGTTTGGCCAGGATGTCCAGCAGATCGTCGATCTCGGCCATCACATCCTTGTACTCGGCGACGATCTTGTCCTGCTCCAGCCCGGTCAGGCGCTGCAGGCGCATCTGCAGGATTTCCTGGGCCTGCGTTTCGCTCAGACGGTACAGGCCATCACCCTGCATGCCGAACTCGCGTTCCAGGCCCTCGGGGCGGTAGTCGTCGGCGTTGACGGTGCCGCCGTCGGCCTTGGCGCGGGTGAGCATCTCGCGCACCAGCTGGCTGTCCCACGAGCGGGTCATCAGCTCGGCCTTGGCCACCGGTGGCGTGGGGCTCTCGCGGATGATCTTGATGAATTCGTCGATGTTGGCAAGAGCAACAGCCAGGCCTTCAAGCACGTGGCCGCGGTCGCGCGCCTTGCGCAGGTTGAAGACGGTGCGGCGGGTGACGACCTCGCGGCGGTGCTCCAGGAAGACGGTGATCAGATCCTTGAGATTGCACAGCTTGGGCTGACCGTCGATCAGCGCCACCATGTTGATGCCGAAGGTGTCCTGCAGCTGCGTCTGCTTGTACAGGTTGTTCAGCACGACCTCGGGCACTTCGCCGCGCTTGAGCTCGATCACCAGACGCATGCCAGACTTGTCCGACTCGTCCTGGATATGGCTGATGCCTTCGAGCTTTTTCTCGTGCACCAGTTCGGCGATACGCTCCTGCAGCGTCTTCTTGTTGACCTGGTACGGGATCTCGTCAACGATGATCGCCTGGCGCTGGCCCTTGTCGATGTCCTCAAAATGCACCTTGGCGCGCATCACCACGCGGCCTCGGCCGGTGCGGTAGCCGTCCTTGACGCCGTTGATGCCGTAGATGATGCCGCCGGTGGGGAAGTCCGGTGCCGGGATGATCTCCATCAGCTCGTCGATGGAGCAGTCCGGGTTTTTCAGCGAATGCAGGCAGGCGTCCACCACCTCATTGAGGTTGTGCGGCGGGATGTTGGTGGCCATGCCGACCGCGATACCGCCCGAGCCGTTGACCAGCAGGTTGGGCAGGCGGGTCGGCAGCACCAGGGGCTCTTTTTCGGAGCCGTCGTAGTTCGGACCGAAATCCACCGTTTCCTTGTCGATGTCCGCGAGCATCTCGTGCGCGATCTTGGACATGCGGATTTCGGTATAGCGCATGGCCGCGGCGTTGTCGCCATCTACCGAGCCGAAGTTGCCCTGACCGTCCACCAGCATGTGGCGCAGAGAGAAGTCCTGTGCCATGCGAACGATGGTGTCGTACACCGCGCTGTCACCGTGCGGGTGGTATTTACCGATGACGTCGCCAACGATGCGGGCCGACTTCTTGTATGGGCGGTTCCAGTCGTTGTTGAGCTCATGCATGGCATACAGAACGCGGCGATGCACAGGCTTGAGGCCGTCCCGGGCATCCGGCAAGGCGCGCCCCACGATCACGCTCATCGCGTAGTCGAGATAGCTGCGGCGCATTTCCTCTTCAAGGCTGATCGGCAGGGTTTCTTTGGCGAACTGGGTCATGAGCTTTGAAGGGGTCCGTGACGGAGAGGGAAAGCCAACAATTTTAGTTGACGGGTCGGGCTCAGGTCCGGACGGTGCCATGTTGTGTGTGGGCAACGTACCGACGGGCGTTGCGGGCGACCTTGTCCCCGCGCCGACCTTGGTATTCCAGAGGCTTGTGGCACAATGATTTGAGCGTTACAGGTGGTGGTCACCTCGAGCGCGTTCAATCAGAAATCAGCCGTCTGCGGCTTACTCCAAGAGGAAAACCATGAAAAAACTGAACTCAGTGGCAATGCTGTTCGCAACCGCCGCCATGGCATCGGCTGCTTTCGCTGCTCCCTCGAGCGGTACTGCGACGAACGACAACTGGCGCAGCGGCCATGGCAACCTCCAGTGGAAGAATGGTGATGGCACCCTGTGCTGGCGCGATGCCAACTGGACGCCCGCCACTGCAGCCAAGGGCTGTGACGGCGCGATCGTGCCGGCGCCCGCCCCCGCGCCTGCTCCGGCACCCGCACCTGCTGCTGCCCCGGCTCCGGCGCCCGCACCGGCCCCCGCTCCCGCACCGGCCCCTGCTGCCACCAAGGTGACCTACGCCGCCGACGCCTTCTTCGATTTCGACAAGGCTGTTCTGAAGCCGGAAGGCAAGGCCAAGCTGGACGATCTGGCCGACAAGGTCAAGGGCATCAACCTGGAAGTGGTGATCGCTGTTGGCCACACCGATGCCACCGGTACCGACGGATACAACCAGAAGCTGTCCGTGCGTCGTGCCGAAGCCGTCAAGGCCTATCTGGTGAGCAAGGGCATCGAAAGCAACCGCGTCTACACCGAAGGCAAGGGCGAAGGCCAGCCGGTGGCAGACAACGGCACCAAGGAAGGTCGTGCCAAGAACCGCCGCGTGGAAGTCGAGGTGGTGGGCACCCGCACCAACAAGTAAGACTTGCCGGTCTCGTTTCTTTCAAAAAGCCCCAGGCGTGCAAATGCCTGGGGCTTTTTGCTGGGCGCCCGATGCTGTGTCCTGGGCTTCGCCAGCATCCTGACGGCACCGTTGCATGCGGGTGAGGCACTTGTCCTCTCGCCAGAATGCCTCGACGTCGTTGTGCCCTCGGGCATTCAGCGCCCGGTCGTGGTGGCTGTGTTGTCGCCCAGGATGGTTTACAGCATGACCGAGTGGCCCCGAATGAGGGCTGCTGCGGAGGCAGAGGGTTTTGATACTGTCGCCTGGTGGACGCCAGATCTGACGAATGATGAGGGTGTCCTGGCGGCACAAAGGGCCGGGTGGTCGGTCCGCGAGATGGCCGATGTGGTCCGGGTGCCCGACGCGTGTGCCGGATCGTTGGGGCATCCGAATCACTTTCCATACAGCAGGGTGCTGGACCGAGGTGGGATGCATGCCTGGCCGATCTGGGGTGTGATGCCGAATCAAGCCTGGGTGGATTCCTTGCGCTGGCGGTTGTGGTCGCTGCAGCAACCCAGGGAGGGGCGCAGACCATGACTCCGGCGGTCTTGCGACGAATGGTTCCGTGGACTCTGGCCTGCTGCATTGGCCTGGCTTGGTCCGCAGACGTCACCGGGTCTTCCTGCATTCCCGCGGTCAGCTACCTGCCCCTGGACGCCGCGGTCGTGGGGACTGACGCGAACGGCGTACCCTCCTTGGGCACCTATGAACGCATCAGCCCTGACGGGCGGTTTGTGTTGCGCTCGTACTCAGGCAAACGCCTCGGAGAGGTGTCGTTGATGGAACTGCCCTCCGAGCCGGACGATCGTATCCGAGCCTACCGGACACCCTTGAGCAACGAGGCCTTTCCGGTGCAGGGCAGCTGGCGATACTTGGTGGATGTGGATGGACGCCATTTCCGTCTGCGCGACGTGCTGCGGTCTGAGGCGGGTGCCAAACCGCTCTTCCAGGGGGGTATGCGGGGCTTCTACGCGGCTGCATCCGAACTGGATGCTCGCGATGCGCCAGATCCGTCCCTCGTCTGGATCAGGTCCATGAGTTGGCCGCAAGGCGACCGGTCCGGTCAGGGCACGGGGCCGTTGCAGGTCAGGACCATCGCGATCCTCGACGATGGCCGGGCGGCAGAGGTCGTGTCCGACACCGGCCCCCAGTTCATCTGTGGCTCTCGGCGGGCCGTCGACGGTGGGGTGTACACCTTGCCCATGATTTCTGTGGATGGGCGCGAGTTTTCAGCCATACCCATCAACCCACGGGTGGGTCAACCATCGATGCGTGTGTATGGGCTGTCGACCGTGATTCCGGGTGCGGATCATGGTTGTGAGCCTCGGATGGACCTCAAGGCTTCGCCGGGGAAGGCCGTGTTCGCATTCCCCGGCCGCACCTCCGCGATGCTGGCCTACACCGACAACGCCAGCGTGTACTTCGTGGACCGGCGCGCCCCGCTGCAGGACCAGGTGTTTCGCATTGATGACGAGCGCACGCAGGTGCTGGCGAGTGCTTTTCCCGGATTCACTCGCGACGGCCGTATCTTGTTTGGCGCCACTTGGCAGGATTGCACGGTCCATGGCCGGTGTGAAAGCCGGGCCGGCTATGTGGTGGCCGACCCATATCAGAATGCCGACTACCGGCAACAGGTTCAACGCCTCGGTCTGTCGACGGAGAAGCTCTGCATCACACACGCCGATGTCCAGAGGGAGCGCAGGCACTTCGCCTCCGAACTGGGGCTGGCGCCCTGAGCACATGGGACAATGAAAACATGAACAACGTCAATGCCGACCCGGCCGAACTGGCCAAATTCTCTGATTTGGCTCATCGCTGGTGGGACCCTGACAGCGAGTTCAAGCCTCTGCATCAGATCAACCCTTTGCGACTGGGCTGGATTGATGGCCAGGTGTCGCTGGCGGGCAAGCGCGTTCTGGACATCGGATGCGGCGGCGGCATCCTGTCCGACTCCATGGCGCGCAAGGGCGCGGACGTCACGGGCATTGATCTCTCAACCAAGGCGTTGAAGGTCGCGCAGTTGCATGCGCTGGAAGCCGGAACACAGAACGTGTCGTATCGCGAGATCAGTGCCGAGGCGCTGGCGCAGGAGCAGCCCGCCGGCTTCGATGTGGTGACCTGCATGGAGATGCTCGAGCATGTCCCGGACCCCTCTTCGGTTGTCCGCGCGTGTTCCGCGCTCGTGAAGCCTGGCGGCTGGGTCTTTTTTTCGACCATCAACCGCAACCCCAAATCGTTCCTGTTTGCAATTGTCGGCGCCGAGTATCTGTTGCGCATGCTCCCCAAGGGCACGCACGAATACGCCAAGATGATCCGTCCGAGCGAGCTGGCAGCGCATTGCCGCGCAGCGGGTTTGTCTCTTGAGCAAACCCGGGGCATGGAATACAACCCCTTGACCCAGCGCTACTGGCTCAGCAGCGACACCAGCGTGAACTACCTGGTGTCCAGCCGCAAGCCATGACGTCTTTTGCTGGCGTTCGCGCGGTGCTGTTCGATCTGGACGGCACCCTGATCGACAGTGCTCCCGATCTGGCGGGTGCTGCCAACGCCATGCGCATCAGCCGCCAACTGACGCCAATTCCCCTGGATCGTTACCGCGCGCATTCGGGCTCTGGTGCGCGCGGCATGTTGCGGGTGGCTTTCGATACCGGACCTGGCGATCACGGCTTTGAAGACCTCAAGCAGGAATTTTTCGATCACTACCAGAGCCGGTTGCTGCTGCAGACATGTCTGTTCGACGGTGTCGAGAGGCTGGTGGGCAGGCTGATGGAGCAGGGCCTCTTCTGGGGCGTGGTGACCAACAAGGGCGAGCGCTTCACCCGGCCGCTGACCCAGTCCATGCCGCTGTTTGCCAGGGCTGCCGCCGTCATCAGCGGCGACACCACGCCACACACCAAGCCCCATCCCGAGCCACTGCTGGAAGCAGCCCGCCGCATCGGGGTTTCGCCCGCGGATTGCCTCTACGTGGGCGACGACATTCGCGACATCCAGGCCGGTCGCGCCGCGGGAATGCGCACGGTGGCTGCGATGTACGGCTACCTGGGGCCAGAGGCCGACGTGTCGACCTGGGGCGCGGACGAAATCATTGAGGTGCCCCTTGGGCTCTTGAAATGGCTGGGACTGCCTTAAACTACCGATTCCAAGGGGCTGCACTGGTTTCGACGTGGGTTCGGACACGCAGCAGGGCATGTCGAGGTTCTGTCACCTCGTAAAACAGCAGAAAAAAACTAACTGCAAACGACGAACGTTTCGCACTCGCCGCTTAATTGCCGGTGAGCTTTGCAACAGCAGGCCTATGGGCTGGGCAAGGGTCTGATCAGCGCAAGCTGTGAGGGTCCAGGCTGCAAAGTTATTTACATAGGCTGGTCGCGCGACGGGCAACTTGTCGCGCGGTGAGATCCAAGGTTGCTGGCGTCCTGGGCAGCGTGCCGCTGCGCGGCTCAGGGGGTGAGATCCAAAACAGACGGCTACACATGTAGAACTGCTCGAAGAAGGCTTGCGGACGGGGGTTCAAATCCCCCCAGCTCCACCATTCATCCAACCCCAGCCGTCACCGGCTGGGGTTTTTCATTGTTGTTTTGTCATGCTCGCGTTGCAGGACATCCTTTTCAGTCAGGGCTTCGGAACCCGTCGCGTCTGCTGCGGACTGGTCCAGCAGGGTTTCGTCGATCTGGGCGAGGCGCGGAACCCCTGCACGGACCCTGGAATCATGCTGGATGAGGACGGCCTGGTGTTCTGGGTGCAGGGTGTGCGCTGGACTTACCAGGAGTACGCCTACCTGATGCTGCACAAACCGGCTGGCTTCGAGTGCTCCCAGAAGCCTGGGGCTCATCCAGGTGTGTACACGCTGCTACCGGCCCCGCTGCGCCAGCGGGGAGGTGGTGCCGCCGCCGGGGTGCAGGCGGTGGGTCGGCTGGATCAGGACACCACGGGCCTGCTGCTGCTGTCCGACGATGGCAAATTCATTCACCGGATGACGTCGCCCAAGCACCATGTGCCCAAGGTGTACCAGGTGCAGGTGAAACATCCGCTCGATGAGCGTCAGACAGTCCGCCTGATGGATGGCGTCGTGCTGGATGACGATCCGAAGCCAGTGCGTGCAGCGGCGTGCCGGGCTCTGGGGCCGAACCACCTGGAGTTGACGCTGACGGAGGGCAAGTACCACCAGGTCAAGCGCATGGTGGCCGCTGTCGGGAACAGGGTGGAGGGGCTTCACAGGTCCCGGATCGGGAGCATTGAACTGACCGATGAGCTGCCAGTCGGACATTGGCGGTGGCTGACGGCCGACGAAGTGGCTGACCTGAGCCGCAAACAATGAGCCCCTTGACGGGGCGACCCGGTCAGAGCAGGTCGCCTTTGCGGCTGTCGAGCGGCATCAGGAACGAATTGTCCTGCCATTGGGAGCCCAGATCACTGACGCGTGAATCACCTGTGGTGCTGCCGGGCCAGGTCGACAGGGGACTGAAGTCACTGTGACGGGTGCTGCGCTGGCGGTTCAGTGCAGAGCGCAGATTGGCCTGTGCAGCGATGATGGCCCGTTCTTCCTGCTCGTGCTCACGCATGCTCTGCGCGGTGGGGGTCTCGCCGAGAAACTCGCTGCGGACTTCGGAAACCGTGGGCAGGCTGGACGAACGAACCACCCAGTAGGGGAGTCCGCATTGCGTGAGAAGGGAGTGTTTGAGCTGGCGCGTGCTCCTCGGGATGCCCGCCCGTCCAGGCACGTCCAGACAGCCGACCACCCGCCCGTCGGACTTGCAGATGGTGAACGTGCAGTAGACGCCCCCAAGCAGCCGGTACCAGTCCATTCCTTGCTGCTTCTCCCGGGGCAGGGTGAAGCGGGTGACCGGCAGCTTGATCATCACGTGGTGATCGTAGAAGGCCCGGGACAGCCAGTGCCACACCTGCAGCTCTTCTGAGTTCGCGATCACCCGGGTATCCAGTGGCCACCGCTTGGGAATCCTGCGCTGGGCCCGGGCTTTGCGACTCTCCCAGAGGCGATACATCCAAGCGCCGGTCACCAGCAGAGCGGGTACCAGCACGGAAAGCAGCCAAGGGTTGTTCCAGGCGATCATGCAAGTTTCAGTGACGGAGTGTGACCAAATGTAGTTGGATGATCGCGCAAACGGGCAGTTTTGTCGCAATTTGACACGTCGTTTGCGTGATTTCCTTGGGGGATTGGAGCCACTCGCCGACCAAAGCCCACGGTCGTGAGCGCGCGTTTCATGCCGGTTTCCGAGCGGCCAACCGGGCATTTTGCCGGCGCTGGAGGTGTGTTGCCATCCCACAAACGGGGGATTCACGGGAGTTCGGACAGAAACTCCCCAATGGCAGCGAGCACCGCGTCGGGTTGGTCCCGATGCGGGCTGTGCCCGCAAGCTTCCAGCACCAGGGTGCGGGCTGCAGCGTTCTTGGGTTGTATGTCCCGTACCTGCTGGAGGGTGCCGTACTCGTCGCTGGCTCCTTGAATAGCCAGCACAGGCGCTTGGATGTTTTGGCATTCGTGGCGAATGTCGAAGCTCAGGAATGTGGGATCTAGCCAGATGTCGTTCCATTGCCAGAAGGCGTTGTCGACATCCCTGTGATGGCGCGCCAGGCGTGACCGCAGGCCCTGTTCCCCGGGTTGCATGTAGGCGGACCTGGCCTGCTCGATGGACCGGATCGAGACATCCTCCACAAACACATGGGGTGCCATGACCACACAGGCTGTCACCGGATGCCGGCTGGCGTGCAGCAGCGCGATGGTGGCGCCGTCGGAGTGGCCCACAAGCACGGGCGCGTCGATGCCCAGTGCCTCCAGCAAGGCCGGCAGCACATCCAGGGCCTCTCGGTGCATGTAGTCGGGTTCGTGCCGTCCGGTGTGCCAGAACTCTCCGGCATGGGGCGCCCCGCGCACGTCGGGCACGGGGTCCGAGCACCCATAGCCTCTCCGGGAGTACACCCAGCCGGCCCGTCCGGTGGCGTTGCACAGTTCCATCGTCCAGTCGCGGCCTCGTTGGGTCCACATGGACACGCTGCCCAGCCCCTCGTGCAGGAACACCAACGGCGAGCGGCCGGTCGGGCCTGGGATGTGTCGAACTTCCAGGCGGGTGCCGTGGATGATGACGCTGTCCATCGTGTCTCCGCTTCGCGTGCCGCCTGGCTGGCGGGAAAACCGGTATTCTCGTTGCATGACTCAGCTGTTTGATGCGTTCTGGCGGGCGGTGGTGTACTGCATGCACCCGCGGGTGATCGGTTTGTCGTTCCTGCCCCTGGTGCTGATGGTCGCACTGTCTTTTGGGCTGGGCTATTTCTTCTGGGACACGTCTGTCGATGCCGTCACGCAGTGGCTGCAGACCTATGAACTGGTTCAGGGCTTTCTGGGCTGGCTGGATCGCGTCGGCCTAGGCTCCATGCGGACGGTGTTTGCACCGCTGGTGGTCCTGGTTCTGGCGACGCCGGTGATCGTGTTGCTGTGCCTGCTGCTGGTCGCCGTGTTCATGACTCCGTCCATGGTTGAACTGGTTGCGCAAAGGCGCTTTCCTTTGCTCGAACGCAGGCGTGGTGGCTCTTTCGTTCTCGGTCTGTTGTGGTCGCTGGGGTCCACGTTCGTGGCCCTGGTGGTACTGGTTCTTTCCATGCCCCTGTGGCTGGTTCCTCCGCTGGTGCTCATCCTTCCGCCGCTGATCTGGGGCTGGCTGACCTACCGCGTGTTTGCCTATGACGCACTGGCGCAGCATGCCAGCAGTGCCGAGCGCAAGACCATCCTGCGTGAACACCGTGGCAGCCTTCTGGTCATGGGCATCCTCAGCGGGTATCTGGGCGCGGCACCCAGCCTGCTCTGGGCATCGGGTGCCATGTTCGTGGCGCTGGCGCCCTTGCTGGTGCCGGTGGCCATCTGGATCTACACCCTGGTATTTGCGTTTGCGTCTCTGTGGTTCGCACATTTCACGCTGGCGGCGCTGCAGCGGATGCGCGCGGCGCAGGTGGTGGAGGTCCTGGATCCTGAGCCAGGAGGCCAACCAGCCATGCCGCTGGAGACCCTGCAGCCCACCACCGTTCTTCCGCCGCCTGGCGCCTGACCTCCATGAACACCAGCAAAGAGAACCCACCGGCGTTTGGTCTGATCATCATTGGCGATGAGATCCTGTCGGGCAAACGCGCCGACAAGCACTTGCCGAAGGTGGTCGAACTGCTGGCGGGAAGAGGCCTTTCGCTGGCGTGGGCTCGGTTCATCGGTGATGACCGCGAGCGCATCACCGACGCACTGCGGGAGGCGTTCGCCAGCGGTGATGTCGTGTTCAGCTGTGGTGGCATCGGGGCCACGCCCGACGACCACACGCGCCAGTGCGCGGCTGCGGCACTGCAGGTGGACCTGGCGCTCCACCCCGAGGCCCGCGACCTCATTGAGCAGCGTATGAGGGACGTGGCCGCCGAGAAGGGTGAGGTTCACGACCCCGAGAGGCCCGACAACATGCAACGGCTGAACATGGGGGTGTTCCCGGTCGGCGCGCGGATCATTCCCAACCCGTACAACAAGATTCCCGGGTTCAGCTGCGATGGGCCTGGTGGTGGTTCCGTGCATTTTGTCCCGGGGTTTCCCGTGATGGCCTGGCCGATGATCGAAGCGCTGCTGGATGGGGCGTACCGCCATCTGCACCGGCAAGACGCGTGGCAGGAGCGCTCGGTGGTGGTCATGGGGGCCATGGAGGCTACCTTGACCCCTCTCATGGAAACCATTGAGCGCGAGCACCCGGTGAAGGTGTTCAGCCTTCCCAGCGTGGACCACCCGGACTACGGGCGGCACATCGAACTGGGCGTCAAGGGTGCCCCAGACGCCGTGGCCCCGGCGTTTGCGTCGCTGCTTGACGGGCTTGAGCGGTTTGGTGCGGAGTTGGGACCCGAATTGGTGCGATAGTTGCTTGCACCAATATTGTGCATTCTGCTGGAATGCACCAGAACAATGCGCTGCATGCCGGGTTTACAGCGGTCACGCCGGGCATCCAGGCTTTGCAGCCCGCCGGCGCAGGGCGCTGCGCCATAATCTGCGCCGCCTTGGGGCCTGGCGCATCGTTGATTGAACCCGACGGCACAACTTTGGCACAGAAACTGCTTCATGCCCTTGTCAAATTCAGTTTTCCACTCACACAGCAACAGGAGTATTTGATGGCCAAGACCGTCGCAGACGTGATGCAAATGGTGAAGGACAACGAAGTCAAGTTCGTTGATTTCCGCTTCACCGACACCCGTGGTGCGCAGCAGCACACCACCGTGCCCGTGTCTCACTTCGATGAAGACAAGTTCGTTTCCGGCCATGCATTCGATGGCTCGTCCATCGCAGGCTGGAAGGGCATCGAAGCTTCCGACATGCAACTGATCCCCGATCCGAACACGGCCAACATCGACCCGTTTTACGAAGAGACGACGCTGATCCTCACCTGCGACGTCATCGAGCCTGCCGACGGCAAGGCCTACGACCGCGATCCCCGCTCCATCGCCAAGCGCGCCGAGGCTTACCTCAAGTCCTCGGGCCTGGGCGACACCGCCTTCTTCGGACCGGAACCCGAATTTTTCCTGTTCGACGGCGTGCGCTGGAGCACGGCCCCGGGCCACACCTTCTACGAAATCGAAGAGTACGAAGCCCCCTGGAACAAGGGTGCCAAGCTCGAAGGCGGCAACCGTGGCCACCGTCCGACGGTCAAGGGCGGTTACTTCCCCGTGCCCCCGGTCGACAGCACGCAGGACATGCGCGCCGAGATGGCACTGATCCTCGAATCGCTGGGCATCCCGGTCGAGGTGTTCCACCACGAAGTGGCGGGCGCGGGCCAGAACGAGATCGGCACCAAGTTCAGCACGCTGGTGCAGCGCGCCGACTGGACAGTCCTGCAGAAGTATGTTGTGCACAACGTGGCCAATGCCTACGGCAAGACGGCCACCTTCATGCCCAAGCCCTACGCCGGTGACAACGGTTCCGGCATGCACGTGCACCAGTCGGTCTGGAAGGACGGCAAGAACCTGTTCGCTGGCGACGGTTACGCCGGCCTGAGCGAGTTCGCGCTGTATTACATCGGCGGCATCATCAAGCACGCCCGCGCCCTGAACGCCATCACCAACCCCGGTACGAACTCGTACAAGCGGCTGGTGCCGCACTTCGAAGCCCCGGTGAAGCTGGCCTACTCGGCCAAGAACCGTTCGGCCTCCATCCGCATCCCGTACGTCGCCAACCCGAAGGGCCGCCGCGTGGAAGCCCGCTTCCCCGATCCCCTGATGAACCCCTACCTGGGCTTCTCGGCGCTGCTGATGGCCGGTCTGGATGGCGTGGAAAACAAGATCCACCCGGGCGAGGCAGCGACCAAGGACCTTTACCACCTGCCGCCGGAAGAGGACAAGCTGGTCCCGACCGTGTGCCACAGCCTGGACATGGCGCTGGACTACCTGGACAAGGACCGCGCGTTCCTGACCAAGGGTGGCGTGTTCACCGACTCCATGCTGGACGCCTACATCGAACTGAAGATGGGCGAAGTCAACCGCAGCCGTATCGAAGTGTCGCCGGTGGAGTTCGACATGTACTACAGCCTGTGATGGCGGGCCCGGGATCACCCGGGCCTCGCTTCGCAGATGAAAAGGACGGCTCGGCCGTCCTTTTTTTTTGGGCCGTTCGGACGGGCGCGCGGGCGCCCTGTCATGGCGGATACCATGCGACCTGTTTTTGGGTCATACTGAAAATTGATTCTCAATGCGCCCACAGCGCCTGGAGCCCACGTGTTGTCGAAGCTGAACGTTGCCGCAAGAACCCATCGCGTCCTGATCCTTTCCGTTGCCGTGGCGTGGTGCCTGCCGTCTTTGGCGCAAGAGCGCATCTATCGCTGTGGCAATGAATACACCAACAACGCCACGGTGGCGAAGGCCCAGGGCTGCAAGCTGATGGAGGGCGGCAACATCACCGTCATTCAAGGCCCGGCGCCGCAGGCGGCTCCGCGGTCTGCCAGTTCGTCGACAGCGCCCCGCAGCGCACCTCGCAACGACTCTGCTGAGCAGCGTGCACGCGACAGCGATGCCCGCCAGATCCTCGAGATGGAGTTGAGAAAGGCAGAAGAGCGGCTGGCCCAGGCGCAGAAGGCCTACGCCAATGGGCAGCCCGAGAAAGAAGGCATCGAGTCGCGCAACTACCAGCGCTATCTCGACCGTGTGGCCGAACTCAAGGCGTCGGTGGGCCGGGCCGAGGCAGATGTGAGTGGTCTGCGGCGCGAACTGGCCCGCATGGGCGGTGCGCCGATGGCGCCGCCAGCGGCGTCGGGCCCCGCGGGACCCGCTCCTGCGGTGCCGGGTGCGAGCGGGCCGTCCGAACCTGCCGCAAAATAGCCGGCTTGAAAAAGCCAGACCTTTCTCTCCCCCTGTCCCGTGTCGATGCGGCCATGCTGCCGGGAAAGGCTGCGCAGCGCGCGGCTTCGGCGCACGGCAAGTTCCATTCGCTGGATCTGCTGGCCACGCTGGTGGCGGTGGTCTCGCTTGACGGGCAGGTACTTTTTGCCAACGCGGCGCTGGAGGATGCCCTGGGCATGTCCCGTCGCAGCATCACGGGGACGCGGCTGCAGGACTGCTTCACCGAACCGCAGCTGCTCCAGAACGCGCTCAGCGGCGCCGCAGTCAACGAGTTCGCTGCCCTGCGGTACGACGCCTGGCTGCGGCGCCTCGCCCATGAACCGCTGCCGGTCCACGTGGTGGTGGCGCAGACCGACACGGCGGGCGAAGTCATTGTCGAGCTGCTCCCGCTGGAGCAGCAGGCCCGGCAGGAACGGGAAGAGCGGCTGATCGACCAGGCACAGGCCAACAAGGAGCTGATCCGCAACCTGGCCCACGAGATCAAGAACCCGTTGGGCGGGATTCGCGGTGCGGCCCAGCTGCTGGAGCTGGAGCTCGACAACAAACAACTGACCGAGTACACGCAGGTCATCATCCACGAGGCCGACCGCCTGCAGTCGCTGGTGGATCGCCTGCTGGCGCCACATCGCCGGCCTCACGTGGTGGGCGATGTGAACATCCACGAGGTGTGTGAACGCGTGCGCTCGCTGATCGTGGCCGAGTTCCCCCGGGGTCTGAAGGTGGTTCGCGACTACGACACCTCCATCCCCGAGTTCCGCGGCGACAAGGAGCAGCTGATCCAGGCGGTGCTCAACATCGCGCACAACGCGGCGCAGGCGCTGGCCGAGCGCATCGCGGCGGGCGATGCGCAGATCACCCTGCGCACGCGCGTGGGCCGGCAGGTGACCTTCGGCAAGCAGCGCTACCGCCTGGCACTGGAATTGCATGTGATCGACAACGGGCCTGGCGTGCCCGATGCGATCAAGGACCGCATCTTCTTCCCGCTGGTGTCGGGTCGTGAGGGAGGTTCCGGGCTGGGGCTGACCCTGGCCCAAACCTTCGTGCAGCAGCACCACGGACTGATCGAGTGTGAGAGCGCGCCAGGCCACACGGATTTCAAATTGCTGATTCCGTTGCCATGAAACCGAAACGCCTCGCCTGAGGAAGGGAAGACGCACACATGAAGCCGATCTGGATAGTGGATGACGACCAATCGATCCGCTTCGTTCTGGAGAAGGCGCTGTTGAGGGAGAACCTGCCCACCCGCAGCTTCACCAATCCGCAGGAAGTCCTCAAGGCACTGAACGAGACGCCCGAGAGCGAAGGGCCGCAGATCCTCGTGAGCGATATCCGCATGCCGGGCGGCTCGGGCCTGGACCTGCTGGAGAAGGTCAAGGAGAAGCTGCCGGGCCTGCCCGTCATCATCATGACCGCGTTCTCCGATCTGGACAGCGCGGTGTCGGCCTTCCAGGGCGGTGCGTTCGAATACCTGCCCAAGCCCTTCGACCTGCCCAAGGCGCTGGAGCTGATCCACCGCGCGGTGGAGGAGAGCCAGCGCGAGGAAGTGGCGCAGGAGTCGCTGACGGCCGCGCCCGAGATGCTGGGCCAGGCGCCCGCCATGCAGGACGTGTTCCGCGCCATCGGGCGGCTGTCGCAGAGCAACGTGACGGTGCTGATCACAGGTGAGTCGGGCTCGGGCAAGGAGCTGGTGGCGCGCGCGCTGCACAAGCACTCGCCGCGCGGTGGCGGTCCGTTCGTGGCGATCAACACCGCCGCCATTCCGAAGGACCTGCTGGAGTCCGAGCTGTTCGGTCACGAGCGCGGCGCCTTCACCGGCGCGCAGACCATGCGGCGCGGCCGCTTCGAGCAGGCCGAGGGCGGCACGCTGTTCCTGGACGAAATCGGAGACATGCCGTTCGACCTGCAGACGCGCCTGCTGCGCGTGCTGTCCGACGGGCACTTCTACCGCGTCGGTGGGCACAGCGCCGTCAAGGCCAATGTGCGCGTGATCGCGGCGACCCACCAGAACCTGGAGCAGCGCGTCAAGGAAGGCGTGTTCCGGGAGGACCTGTTCCACCGCCTCAACGTGATCCGGCTGCGCCTGCCCGCGCTGCGCGAGCGCCGAGAGGACGTGCCCATGCTCACGCGCTTCTTCCTGCAGCAAAGCGCCAAGCAGCTGGGCGTGGAGCCCAAGCGCATTTCGGATGCAGCCCTGCGCCTGCTCAGCGGTTTTGATTTCCCGGGCAACGTGCGCCAGCTGGAAAACGTCTGCCACTGGCTGACGGTGATGGCGCCGGCACAGATGATCGAGGTGAAGGACCTGCCGCCGGAGGTGCTGTCTGCGGTCGGCGATGCGGTGCCGCCCGAGTTGTCGGTGCCCGCCGAGCCGGTGGCGCCGGTGTTTGCCGCGCCGGCACCGACGGCCGCTCCCGCGGAGTGGTCTCCTGTGGTTCACGAGGCGCCCGCAGTGGCCTCAGTGGGTGCGCCCGCCACGTCAGCCCCTGTGTCGGCCTGGGAGCTGGGTCTTCAGGCCGAAGCCCGCTCGCTGCTGGAAGCCGGGCGCACCGATGTGTGGGACGTGCTCACGCGCCGCTTCGAGACCGGCCTGATCCTGACCGCGCTCGCGAACACGCGCGGGCGCCGCATCGAGGCCGCCCACAAGCTGGGCATCGGCCGCAACACGATCACCCGCAAGATCCAGGAACTCAATCTGGAATGACCCCCTGCGGCGCTGACGCGCCTTCCCCCTGAGAGGGGGACAGCGCCTGCGGCCCGGCGAAGCCGGTTCCGCGGTGCTCCTGGAGGGGCTCAGGCGCCGATCGTCAGCACCACCGGTGCGTGGTCGCTGGGCTGGGGGTTCTTGCGGGGTGCGCGGTCGATCTCGCAGGCGGTGGTGCGGGCTTTCAGCGCATCGCTGATCAGGATGTGGTCGATGCGCAGGCCGCGGTTCTTCTGGAAACCCAGCATGCGGTAGTCCCACCAGCTGAAGGTCTTGGGCGGGTGCTCGAACAGCCGGTGCGCATCGTGCAGGCCCAGGCCGATCAGGCTTTGGAGCTGGTTGCGCTCTTCGGTCGTGCAGTGGATGGTCTCGCGCAGGCCCACCGGGTCCCAGACATCGGCGTCGTCGAAGGTGATGTTGTAGTCGCCCATGAGCACCAGTTGCGGATGCTGTTGCAGCTCAGCCCGGACCCACTCGCGCATCGCGTCGAGCCAGCGCATCTTGTAGGCGAACTTGTCGCTGCCCGGCTCCTGGCCATTCGGGAAGTAGGCGCCGATCACGCGCACGCCGTCGATGGTGGCGCAGAGCACGCGCGACTGTTCGTCGTCGAAACCCGGGATGTTCCTGATGACGTTCTCCGCGGGCGTCTTGCTCAGCAGCGCCACACCGTTGTAGGTCTTCTGGCCGAACCACTGCGCGTGGTAGCCGGCGTCGGTGAAGGCCTGCACCGGGAACTTGTCGTCGGTGAGCTTGAGTTCCTGCAGGGCCAGCACATCGACCGGGTTGGTGGCCAGCCAGGCCAGCACCTGGGGCAGGCGCACGTTGAGGGAGTTGACGTTCCACGTCGCTAGTTGCATGGGGATTCCCTGGAGTCCAAAGAGCTGCATTCTAGGGAGTGAGGGCACTGTTACGTCTCCCATAAGACTCGCTTAATCTGGTCCGCAGACCATGCGTCCGTGTCCGGCCGAACCGGCTGGAAAAGGAAGCACGATGCCCCTGGCCATTGCCACCGCGGGTGGCCCATGCGCCCCCTCGTTCCCCGCGGCGAACCCGTCACCCTCGTTCTGCGTGTGCACGGAGTCCGATCCGGGGCGCGAAACCGTGGAGCGCTTCATCCAGCGGGTGTTTGCGCGCCGGTTTGGTGCACGCGTGCAGCGCTTCGCACCTGAACTGGTGTGCCTGCGCGATCCCGACAGCGGTGACATCGTGGCCGCGGCCGGCTACCGCTTTGCCGACCAAGGGGCCCTGTTTCTGGAGCGCTACCTGGATCGCCCGGTCGAACAGTGCCTGGCCGAGCCGGGCCAGCCGGCGGTGGCCCGCGCCGGCATTGTCGAGGTCGGGCATCTGGCGTCCGAGCGCGCCGGTGAAGGCCGCCGCCTGATCGTGCGGCTGGCCCACCACCTGGCCGCGCAGAACACGCAGTGGGTGGTGAGCACGCTGACCGAAGAACTGCGCCACCTGTTCGTGCGCATGGGCATCACGCCGCTGGCCCTGGGCCGGGCGGACGCCACCGCGCTGGGCGAGCAGGCGGGCGAATGGGGCAGCTACTACGAACACCACCCGGTCGTGCTGGCGGGGCAGATGCAGCCGGCGCTGCGCTGGCTGCAGCGCCGCCAGGCCAGGGGGCTGGACGCATGATGGCGTTCGACACCGTGATCGCGCTGGGCAACGGCCAGACCGGTCTGACCCGCGACGAACTGACCGCCGAAGTGGCCGCCTTGACCGCGCACCTGAAGCACGCTGGCACCCGGGTGCTGGCCACGCTGCTGGACAACGGCATGCCCTGGGTGGTGGCCGACCTGGCCGCCGAGGACGCGGGTGTGGTGCACGTGCCGCTGCCACTGTTTTTCACGCCAGAGCAGACCGCGCACGCGCTGCAGGCGGCGGGCGTCGACACGCTGCTCACCATCGCCCCGCTGGCCGCGCGCTGGCCGCAGGCTCCGTGCGAGCAATGGGACGTGGCGGGCGAACCGCTGTGTGCGCTGCGCCTGCCGGCACAGGGCCTGCCCATGCCGCCCGGCACGGCCAAGCTGACCTTCACCTCCGGCACCACCGGCACGCCCAAGGGCGTGTGCCTTGGCGCCGAGGGCCTGCACCGGGTGCGCGACGCGCTGGTGCAGGCGCTGGAGCCGCTGGACATCCGCCGCCACCTGTGCGCGCTGCCGCTGGCGGTGCTGCTGGAGAACGTGGCCGGTGTCATGGCGCCGTTGGCGCGCGGGGCGGAGTGCCTGGTGCCGCCGCTGGCCGAACTGGGCCTGAGCGGTTCCTCGTCCTTCGACCCCGCCGTGTTCAACGCGGCGGTGGAGCGCCACCAGCCCCACAGCCTGATCCTGCTGCCGCAGATGCTGCGCGCCTGGGCCGGCTGGCTGGTCAGCCAGGGCCGCCGGGCGCCCGAAGGCCTGCGCATGGTCGCCGTCGGTGGCGCCGCCGTGGGCGCGCCGCTGCTGATGGCCGCCAGCCAGCTGGGCATTCCTGCTTACGAGGGATATGGCCTCTCTGAGGGCTCATCGGTGCAGACGCTCAACCTGCCCGGCGCCGACGGTCCCGGCAGCGCCGGCCGCCCATTGCCACATGCGCATCTGCGTGTGAATGAACACGGCGAGATCGAGGTGGCTGGCGGCCTGATGCTGGGTTACCTCGGCCAGCGGCCGCTGCAAGGCGACTGGTGGCCCACCGGTGACCTGGGCGAGATCGATGCCGACGGCTTCGTGCACGTGCGTGGGCGCATCAAACACGTGCTGATCACCGCCTTCGGCCGCAACGTCTCGCCCGAGTGGGTCGAGACCGCGCTGCGCAGCGGCCGCACCCTCGCGCAGGCGGTGGTGCTCGGCGACGGCGAACCGGCCCTGAGCGCCGTGGTCTGGCCGGTGAACGACGCGCTGCCCGATTCGGCCATCCAGGCCGAGATCGACGCCGCCAACGCCTCGCTGCCCGACTACGCCCGCGTGGCCCGCTGGGTGCGGGCGCAGGCGCCGTTCACCGCCGGCAGCAGCATGGCCACCGCCAACGGCCGGCCACGCCGCGACGCCATCCTGACCCTTCATGCCCAATTGCTCGGTCTCACCGCCCACGACGCGGTGACCGCCTGAGCGTTTCTCTGGAGTCCTCATGTCCTTTCACGCCCAACTGCTGCAACAGACCGTACAGGCCCGCATGGGCCTGCTCTCCGCGCCCATCATCCAGGGCTGCCTGCGCGGCGAAGTCTCGCTGCCCAGCTACATCGCCTTCCTCACCGAGGCTTACCACCACGTCAAGCACACCGTGCCGCTGCTGCAGGCCTGCCAGGCCGCGCTGCCGGCGCACCACGCTTGGCTGAAACCTGCACTGGACGAATACGTCGAAGAAGAGAAGGGCCACGAGGAGTGGATCCTGGACGACATCCGCGCCTGCGGTGGTGACGCCGAAGCGGTGCGCCACGGCCGGCCCGGCCATGCGGCCGAGGTCATGGTCGCCTACGCCTACGACACCATCCAGCGTGGCAACCCGCTGGGTTTCTTCGGCATGGTGCACGTGCTCGAAGGCACCAGCGTCTCGCTGGCCCTGCTGGCGGCCGACAGCATCCAGAAGCCGCTGAACCTGCCGGACTCGGCCTTCAGCTACCTGCGCTCGCACGGCACGCTGGACCAGGAGCACACGGCCCACTTCCAGCTGCTGATGGACCAGATCAGCGACCCGCAGGACCAGGCCGACATCGTGCACAGCGCGAAGGCGTTCTTCCGTCTGTATGGCGACGTGTTCCGCGGCCTGCCGCTGCCGCAAATGGCGGCACAGCCCGCGCGCGAGGCGGTGGCCGCATGAAGGCCGCGAACGCGCGTGTGGTGATCACTGGCGCGGCTGGTGGCATCGGTGCCGCCAGCGCCGAGGCGCTGCTCAAGGCCGGCGCGGCGGTGATGCTGGTGGGGCGCTCGGCGTCCCGCCTGGAAGAGCTGGCGAGCCAGCTCGGACGCAGCACCGGTGCCCATCCCGCGCGGGTGGCCTGCCGGGTGGCGGACCTGACGCAGCCGAAGGATCTGGACAGCCTGTCCGCGCAGGCGGCGGTCTGGGGCTGCAACGTGCTGGTGCACAACGCCGGCCTGCCCTCGTTCGGACGGCTGCAGGACCAGACACCCGAACAGATGACGGCGGCGCTGCAGATCAATCTGCTGGCGCCCATGCTGCTCACGCGCTGCCTGCTGCCGCACCTGCTGGCTCAGCAGGCCGCACAGGTGATCTGCGTCGGCTCGGCCCTGGGGGCCATTGGCCTGCCGGGCTTCAGCGTCTACAGCGCGGGCAAGTTCGGGCTGCGCGGTTTTGCGCAGGCGCTGCGCCGCGAGCTGGCCGAGACGCCGGTGGCGGTGCAGTACCTCGGCCCGCGCACCACGAAAACCGCCTTCAACAGCGAAGCTGTGGAGGCCTACAACCGCGCCACCGGCACCGCCAGCGACCGCCCCGAACAGGTGGCCGCCGAGCTGGTGGCCCTGCTGGAGAGCGGGGACGGGGAACGCTTTGTCGGCTTTCCCGAGAAGTTCGCTGCCCGCCTCAACGGCCTGGCGCCTGCGCTGCTGGATGGCAGCTTCAAGCGCCACAGCCGCCACCTGCAGGCCACCGGTCATGTCCGGCCGGTCCTGAGTTCCTGAATCACATTCCCGGAGGTCCTTCCATGTCTGTTCCGTTTCCGCTCTCCACCACCGGCGCGTCGCGCCGCCGTCTGACCTCTGTCCTGCTGGCGCTCGCCGGCCTGTCCCTGTTGCCGGCGGTCCAGGCCGCCACGGTCGAAGAGTCCGTCACCGAGCTGCAGCAGGCCTGGGAGGTCATCAACTACAAGACGCCCGCGGCCGAGAAGGAGAAGAAGTTCGAGGCCCTGGCCGCCCGTGCCCACAAGGTCAGCGAGAGCTTTTCCGGCCGCCCCGAGCCCCTGGTCTGGGAGGGCATCATCCTCAGCTCCTGGGGTGGCGCCAAAGGCGGGCTGGGCGCTCTCGGCCTGGTCAAGCAGGCCAAGGTGCTGTACGAGCAGGCGATCCAGATCGATGGCAACACGCTCGACGGTTCGGCCTACAACAGCCTGGGCGTGCTGTACTACAAGGTGCCCGGCTGGCCGATCGCCTTCGGTGACAAGGACAAGGCCCGCGACCTGCTGCAGAAGGCGCTGGCGATCAACCCCAAGGGCATCGACGCCAACTACTTCTTCGCCGACTACCTGGTGGAGACCGGCGAGCCGCAGAAGGCCGTGGCCCACCTGGAGAAGGTGATGCAGGCGGCGCCCCGCGCCGGCCGCCAGATTGCCGACGAAGGCCGCCGCGCCGAGGCGCGCGAGCTGATGGAAAAGATCAAGTCGAAGTGACGGTCGGCGGATGGCGGACGCTCAGGCGTCCGCGCGCCGGTAGGTGACGAAGGCGAAGGGCAGCCCGCTGGCGCTGACCTGTTCTTCGCGAGCCACCTCGCGCCATTCGCCGCCCAGCACGGGCGCGAAGGCATCACCCTCGAAGTCCTGCGCGATCTCCGTCACCATCACCTCGTTGGCCAGCGGCAGCGCCTGCGCATAGATCTGCGCACCGCCGATCACCCAGGCGGTGCTACCGGCGGGGCAGAGCCCGCGCGCGGTTTCGAGCGAATGCGCCACGCTCGCGCCCTCGGCGACGAAACCCGTGTCCCGCGTCACGACGATGTTCAGCCGGCCCGGCAGCGGGCGGAATTTCGGCGGCAGCGAGTCCCAGGTCTTGCGGCCCATGATGACCGGGCAGCCCAGGGTGGTGCGCTTGAAGTGCGCCAGGTCCTCGGGCAGGTGCCAGGGCAGCTGGTTGTCCTTGCCGATCACGCCATTGGCGGCGCGGGCGTAGATCAGGTGGAGCGAAGCGGGGGCGGTGGTCTCAGGCATCCGGCGATTGTGCCGCGCCGGGACTTCTGCGCAGAAAGCCCGAGGGCAGCAGCACGCTGGCGATCGCCACCATCACGAACACCATGGCCAGCCAGTCCTGCCAGTGCGGCACCTCGCCGGTGATGAAAGTGGCGCTGAGCGTGCCCACCAGCGGGATCGCCATCACGCTCATGGCGCTGGTGGCCGGCGGCAGGTCGCGCGCCATGCCGAACCAGATCAGCTGCGCGAAGCCGTAGTTGATCAGCACGCCATAGGCCAGGCTGATCCACATCAGCGGTGTGAAACTGGCGGGTTGTGGCAGCGGTTCCAGCGACAGCGCGAGTGCCCAGACCACACTGCTGCCCAGCAGCAGCATCCAGACCGTGACCACCAGCGGCGAGAGCGTGAGGTGGGCGCGGCGGAACATCAGCGTGCCCAGCGCCCACGAGGCCGCGGCGCCCAGCATCCAGGCCACACCGGCGGGGCGGCCACTGAGCCGCTGCAGCTCGTGCCACAGCAGCAGGCCGATGGCCAGGCTCACACACACCACCGCCAGCCGCACGCGCGGCGTGATGCGCTCGCCGAAGAAGGCGGCGCCGATCAGCACGGTGAAGATGGGCATGGTGAAGCCCAGGATGGCGGCACGCCCCGAGGCCAGTTCCTGCACGCCGAAGATGGACAGCGTGTGCCAGCCCAGCACGTTGGGCAGCCCCAGCCAGGCGATGGTCAGCCATTCCTTGCCGGAGGGCCGCATGCGTTCGCCTTTGGACGCCACGTAGGCGAACAGCCAGGCCGCGCCCAGCAGCATGGTGCTGGCACGGAAGTACAGCGGCGAGAGCTGCTGCAGCGAGAGCTTCATCATGGGCCAATTGACCCCCCACATGAGTGTGAGGGCCAGCAGCGCCCAGAGCTGGCGGCGCGAAATCACGGAAAGATCGTCAGACGGCGACGGGCGCCTTGATGGCGGGGTGGCACTCGTAGCCGACCACTTCGAAATCCTCGTACTCGTAATCGAAGATCGAGGCCGGCTTGCGCTTGATGTTGAGCGTCGGGTAGGCAAAAGGCTGGCGGCTCAGCTGCAGTTCCACCTGTTCGTGGTGGTTGCTGTAGATGTGGCAGTCGCCCCCGGTCCAGATAAAGTCGCCCACGTCCAGGTCGCACTGCTGCGCCAGCATGTGGGTCAGCAGGGCGTACGACGCGATGTTGAAGGGCACGCCCAGGAAGATGTCGGCGCTGCGCTGATACAGCTGGCAGGACAGCTTGCCGCGACCGCCCGGCTCGGTGGCGGGCGCCACGTAGAACTGGAAGAAGGCGTGGCAGGGCATGAGCGCCATCTGGTCCAGGTCGGCCACGTTCCAGGCGCTGACGATGATGCGGCGGCTGTCGGGGTTGGTCTTGAGCTGTTTGACGACCTCGCTGATCTGGTCGACGTGGCCGCCGCCCGGCTTGGGCCAGTTGCGCCACTGCACGCCGTACACCGGGCCGAGTTCGCCGTCCTCGCGCGCCCATTCGTCCCAGATGGTGCAGCCCCGCTCCTGCAGCCACTTCACGTTGGAATCGCCGCGCAGGAACCACAGCAGCTCGACGATGATGGCCTTGAGGAAGACCTTCTTGGTCGTCACCAGCGGAAAGCCCTCGTTGAGGTCGAAGCGCATCTGGTGGCCGAACACGCTGCGCGTGCCGGTGCCGGTGCGGTCGCCCTTCTGCACGCCATGCTCATAGACGTGGCGCATAAAGTCTTCGTACTGGGAGCGGACGGGGCGGTGGGTCGGGGCAGTCATCCCGCCATTTTGCCTGCAAGGTTGTGGCCCCCGGGGGCAGCGGCTAGGATCGCCCTTTGCCACCACCGACCACAGGAGGAACGCCATGAGCGAGCTGGTTTTCTACACCAACCCCCAGTCCCGGGGGCGCATCGTGCACTGGATGATGGAAGAGGTGGGGCAGCCCTACCGCACCGTCTGGCTCAACTTCGGGCCCGAGATGAAGTCCGCCGAGTACCGCGCGGTCAACCCGATGGGCAAGGTGCCCGCCCTGCGGCACGGCGATGTGGTGGTGACCGAGGCCGCCGCGATCTGTGCCTACCTGGCCGATGCCTTTCCCGACACCGGCCTGGCGCCCCCGCCGGGCGATCCGCTGCGGGGCACCTGGCTGCGCTGGCTCTTTTTCGGGGCCGGGCCGCTGGAGCAGGCCGTGACCGCCCGGGCCCTCGGCTGGCAGGTGCCACCGGGACGTGAGCGCATGGCAGGCTTTGGCAGCTACGACGACACCCTGAACGCACTGGAGATCGCCCTGCGACCCGGGCCGTTCATCTGCGGTGAGCGCTTCTCCGCCGCGGATGTCTACATCGGGTCGAGCCTGGCTTGGGGCCTGATGTTCGGAACCATAGAGAAGCGCCCCGTGTTCGCCGACTATGTGAAACGGCTGGGCGGGCGCACGGCGGCGCAGCGCGCCGACCGCCTCAACGAAGAACGCCTCAAGGCACAGCCCGCAGGCTGACCCTGCCTCGACGGGCGTGCCGCTGCCGGCCGATCAGCGCAGCACCCGGCCGGGGTTGAGGATGTTCTGCGGGTCCAGCGCCTGCTTGATCGAGCGCATCAGCGCCAGCGCCACCGGGTCCTTGTAGTCCGGCAGCTTGTCGACCTTGAGGCTGCCGACGCCGTGTTCGGCGCTGATCGAGCCCTCGAAGCGCGCGACCTGGTCGAACACCAGGTGGTTGACCCGTTCCTCCTGCTCGCGCAGGAAGGTGGCCGGGTCGCCGCCTTCGGGCGCCTGCACGTTGTAGTGCAGGTTGCCGTCGCCCAGGTGGCCGAAATTCACCAGGCGCACGCCGGGTATCTCGCGCTGCAGCAGCGCGTCGGTCTCGGCGCAGAAGGCGGGGATCTTCGAGACCGGGATGCTGATGTCGTGCTTGATGTTCAGGCCCTCTTCGGCCTGTGCCAGCGGAATGCTTTCGCGGATGTGCCACAGCGCATGGGCCTGCGACAGGTTCTCCGCCACCACCGCATCGCTGACCACGCCGTTTTCAAACGCGGTCTCCAGCAGCCGCTCGAACTGGCCGCGCGCGTGGTCCTCGGACTCGCTGTCGCTGTTCTCCAGCAGCACGCAGTAGGGGTGATCGGCCCACAGCGGCACGCGCTGCTGCGGAAAGTGTTTGGCCACCAGCGAGAGGGCGAACCGGCCCATGACCTCGAAGCCGGTCAGGCCCGCGCCCAGGTGCCGGTGCGCCAGGCCCAGCAGCTGCACCGCTGCCTCCAGCGAGGGCACGGCGGCCCAGGCGGTGAGCTGCGCGGCGGGCAGCGGGTAGAGCTTCATGGTGGCCGCGGTGATCACGCCCAGCGTGCCCTCGCTGCCGACAAAGAGGTCGCGCAGGTCGTAGCCGGTGTTGTCCTTGCGCAGGCCCGAGAGACCATTCCAGACCTCGCCCTGCGCGGTCACCACCTCCAGGCCCAGGCACAGCTCGCGCGCGTTGCCGTAGCGCACCACCTGGGTGCCGCCCGCGTTGGTGGCCAGGTTGCCACCGATGGTGCAGCTGCCTTCTGCCGCCAGCGAGAGCGGGAACAGGTAGCCGGCCTTCTCGGCGGTTTCCTGCAGCACCTGCAGCACGCAGCCGGCCTCGACCGTCATGGTGAGGTTGTCGCCATCGATGGCGCGCACGGCGTTCATGCGCGTGAGGCTGAGCACCACCTGCGTGCCGCTGTCATCGGGCACCGAGCCGACCACCAGACCGGTGTTGCCGCCCTGGGGCACGATGCTCACGCCGGCGGCGGCGCAGGCTTTCACCACCGCCGCCACCTCGGCCGTATGGCCGGGTCGCACCACGGCGAGGGCACGGCCGCGCAGGCGCTTGCGCCAGTCCTGTTCCCAGGCCGAGAGGTCGGTGGCCGGGTCGTCGTGCGTCAGCACCTGGGCGTGGCCGACGATGCTGCGCAGGGTGGTGATCAGTTCGTTCATGGCTTCCTCGATGGCGGAACCGGGTCGGCCGCATAGCCGGCCTCGGCGGCGCGGCGGGCAGCGTCGGCCGCGATGGCCTCCTTGCCGGCGGCGCGCAGCCGGGTGCGGATGTGCCAGGTGCAGGCCACGAAGAGCACCACGCACAGCAGCAGCTCGATGCCGGCGAGCAGGGCCGAGAGGCTGCTGGGGTCGCTGGTCATGCGCACCGCGCCCTCGGCCGCATACAGCCAGACCAGCAGGCTGAGCCAGCGGTAGGTGTACATGCGGTTCTTGAGCAGGCCCGCCAGCGGCAAGGTCAGCGGCAGCACCTTGAGCACCAGCCAGGAACCACCGGGCCGCAGCGGCGCCAGCCAGAGTTCCCATGCCAGGCACAGCGCGATCAGCGCCACCAGGCTGGTCACCGCGAGCTGGCGGGAGCGGGCCACGCCCGCGGGAACCGGGGCCATGGCGGTCGCGGGGGAAGAGGGGGAGAGCGGGTCTGTCATGGCGGGTGGCATGATACCGGGATGACTGTTTCCGAGCGCCTTGCCGACGCCCAGACCCTGCTGGCCGAGCTGTGGCAGAACCTGCTGCGTTTCCCCTGGCGCACCACCGCGCTGACCCTGCGCGAGCGCTTCCGCGAAGACCGGCTGGGCGTGACCGCGTCCAGCCTCACCTTCACCACCACCATCTCGCTGGTGCCGCTGTTCACGGTGGCGCTGGCGGTGTTCAGCGCCTTCCCCATGTTCGGCCGGCTGCAGGTCACGCTGCAGCGCTGGCTGGTCGAGAGCCTGGTGCCCGACAACATCGCCAAGCAGGTGCTGAGCTACCTCAACCAGTTCGCGGCCAAGGCCGGGCAGATCGGCTGGGTCGGGGCGCTGATCCTGCTGGGCACCGCGCTGGCGCTGATCCTCACCATCGACCGCAAGCTCAACGACATCTGGCGTGTGCGCACCTCGAGGCCGCTGACACAGCGTGTGCTGGTGTACTGGGCGGTGCTCACCCTGGGGCCGCTGCTGCTGGCCGCCAGCCTGACCGCCACCTCCTACGCCGTCACCACGACGGGCGTGACGCGATCGGGCAGCGTGCGGGTGCTGCTCGACTCGCTGCAGTTTGTGCTGATGACCGGCGGCATGGCCGCGCTCTACCGTTTCGTGCCCAACACCAAGGTGCGCTGGTCGCACGCGCTGGTGGGCGGCCTGTTCACCGCGGGTGCGCTGGAACTGGCCAAGGGCGTGCTGGCCTGGTACCTGGGCCAGGTGCCGACCTACTCGGTGGTCTACGGCACCTTCGCCACCGTGCCCATCCTGCTGGTCTGGTTCTACGTGGCCTGGGTGATCGTGCTGCTGGGCGCGGTGGTCGCGGCCTACCTGCCCAGCCTGCTCTCGGGCATCGCACGCCGCGGCAACTACCCGGGCTGGCGCTTCCAGCTCGCGCTGGAGACGCTGGTGCAGCTGCAGCTGGTGCGCGAGGCACCGGCGCGCGGCCTGAGCCTCGACGCGCTGGCGCAGGCGCTGCAGGTCGACCCGCTGCACCTGGAGGAGCCGATCGGCGCGCTGGTGGCGCTCGACTGGCTGGGCCGGCTGGACGAAGAGGACGAGCGCTACGTGCTGCTGCAGGACCCGGCGAACCTGCCGGTGGCGCCGCTGGCGCAGCGCCTGCTGCTGCCCGATTCGCCCAGCACCGAGGCCTTCTGGGCGGTCAGCGGGCTGCGGAGCATGACGGTGGCGCAGGCGCTGGCGGCGCCGTCGGTGCCCTGATCAGGCGGTCCTGAACGGCGCCGAGAGAAAGCCCCGGAACCGCGCCCGCCCGCCTCGCACCGGCGGTGCGCTGAGCTCGAAGCGCGGAAAGCGGGCCAGGAAGCGCCCGATGGCGATGCGGCCTTCGAGCCGCGCCAGGCTCAGGCCCGCGCACTGGTGGATGCCGAAGCCGAACGCCAGGTGTTTGTTGCCCTCGCGGCGCAGGTTCAGGGTCTCGGGCTGGTCGTACACCGCGGGGTCGCGGTTGGCGGCGCCGATGCAGAGCGTGACCAGAGCGCCCGCGTCCAGCGCCACGCCACCGACCGTGGCCGCCGTCAGCGCGCGCCGGTTGCCCAGCTGGTTGGACGACTCGAAGCGCAGGCATTCGTCCACCGCCAGCGTCAGCACCTGTTCGCGGGCCGCCTCGTCGGTGCCGGCGGTGCGCAGGTCGGCCAGCAGCTGTTTGCGCTGGGCCGGGAACTCCTGCATCAGGATCAGGCCGTTGCCGATCAGGTTGGTGGTGGTTTCGTGGCCGGCGTTGAGCAGGAAGATGCAGTTCTGCAGCAGCTCGACCTCGCTGAGTTTCTCGCCACTGGCCTCGCCCTGGATCAGGCGCGTGAGCACGTCGCGCTCGGGGTCGCCCGGGGCCTGGCGCCGTGCGGCAACCAGCGTGCGCAGGTAGGCCAGCATCTCGGTCACGCTGCGGTTGCCGGCGGCGTGCTGCTCGGGCGTGGGCACGGGTTCAAGCGCGCCGAGGATGGCCAGCGACCAGTCGCGCAGCGGGCCACGGTCGGCGTGCGGCACCCCCAGCAGGTTGCCGATGATCTCGACCGGGATCGCGGAGGCGAAGTCCTCGACCAGATCACCGCCGCCTTGCGCCTCGATGCGGTCGAGCAGCTGGTCGACCAGGGTCACCAGGCCCGGCTCCATGTCGGCGATCGCGCGGCGGGTGAGGGCGCCCATGATTAGCTTGCGCACCCGCGTGTGCAGCGGCGGGTCGTTGAACACCAGGCTGGTGGTGTGGTGCTCGTACAGCGGCGAGCCCACGCCGTACTTGGGTGCGAACTCGACGTGTTTGTCGGAGCTGAACACGGCGGCGTCGCGGTACACCGCCATCAGGTCGGCGTGGCGCGTGAGGAAGAGCGAACCATCGGGCATGCGCCGCACCGGCTCGTGTTCGCGCAGCAGGGCGTAGACCGGGAATGGGTTGGCCAGGAAATCGGCGGGCAGGGCGCGCAGGTCGAACGTTGCGGCGATCTCGCGCGCGCGCTCGGCGCTCATGGGCGGGGTGATCTGTTGCGGCTGGATCATGGTGCGGCCATTCTGGCGCCGCCGCGCGGCGCTCAGGCGCGCTTCTTCTCGGGGTTTTCCTGCAGCATCTGCCGCGCGATCTCGCCGATGCGCGCCAGTGCCTGCATCTCCAGCGTGGTCCAGGGCCCGGAGAAGTTCAGGCGCAGGCAGTGCCGGTAGCGGTCGGTGGCGGTGAAGAATTCGCCGGGGCCGAAGGTGATGCCTTCGGTGGCGCAGCGACGGAACAGCTCCATGGCCGACAGGTCGGGCGCCAGTTCCAGCCAGAGCGTGTCGCCCGAGGGCGGGTTGCTCACCTTGGTGCCCGGCGGGAAGTGGTGCGCGATCAGGCGGCGCGCCTCGTTGCGGCGCTGGTTCATGTAGGTGGTCAGGCGCCGCAGGTGGGCCTCGTAACTGCCCTGGTTCAGCAGGTCGGCCAGGGCTTCCTCCAGCACCACCGGCGTGGCCGCACCCTGCAGCCGCTTGTGCGAGGCCACGCTGTCGCGCCAGCGGCCGGCCTCCACCCAGCCCAGGCGGATACCGGGCGTGAGCGTCTTGGCGAACGAGCCGCAGACCATCACGTTGCCGTCGGTGTCGAAGGACTTGGCCGCCTTGCGGCGCTCGTCGCCGGCCAGCAGGTCGTTGAACACCACGTCCTCGATCAGCGGCACCCGCCGCTGCGCCAGCAGCTTCACCAGCTTCTGCTTGGCGTTCATCGGCATCACCGAACCCAGCGGGTTGGACAGCGTGGGCGCGGCCAGCACCGCCTTGACCGGCTGCGTGTCCAGCGCGAGCTCGAGCGCGGGCAGGGACAGGCCGGTGGCGGGGTGCGTGGGGATCTCCAGCACGCGCAGGCCCAGCGACTCGATCAGGTCGAGGTAACCGAAGAAGGTGGGCGACTCCAGCGCCACCACGTCGCCCGGCTGGGTCACGGCGCGCAGGCACAGGCTGACGGCCTGGGTGCAACTGGCGGTGATGACGATGTGGGCCGCGTCCAGCGCGCAGCCCAGGTGCAGCGCGCGCCGGGCCACCGCCTGGCGCAGCGCGGGGCGGCCGGCGTCGGCCTTGTTGTATTCGGTCAGGCTGTGGCGGTGCACGCGCGAGGCGCGGCCGATGGCGACGCGCAGGCGTTCCTCGTCGAACAGCGTGCTCTGTTCGGGCGCGAAGCCGCCGAAGCTGGCGCGGTCGCCCGGCTGGTGCAGCATGGCAAAGCCCTCGGAGCGGGTCTGCCGCTCCACCAGAAAGCTGCGCTGCGGCGGCGCGCTCAGGCCGGGCTGGGCGATGCGCTGCGGTCGCCGCACGAAGTAGCCGGCCTTGGGGCGCGCCTGCACCAGGCCTTGCTCCTCCAGCTGGCGGTAGGCCTGCAGCGCGGTGGAGATCGACACGCCGTGCGCCACCGAGGTTTCGCGCACCGAGGGCAGGCGCTGGCCGGCCTTGAGGGTGCCGCCATGAATCAGTTGTGCCAGGGCCTGCGCGATCTGCTGGTACAGCGGCGTGTCGGGGGGCGACACCGGTGGAACCGGGCGCAGCGCGGGGGGCTGGGAGGGCTCGGGCATGGACGGTCCATGCTAACCGAGCGCCGGCCGGCCGGCGACGCCGGTGGTCTGCCGCCGACCAGCACAGTTGGCCGGCAAGCCGACCACACAGATGCGGATCTGTGCGGCGCTGAGCGGGCATGCTGCCGGCCCGCTGTGTCTGTTGCGGTGGGGCGGAACGCCGGACAGTGGGGCCTCATTCACGAAAGGTCCGACATGCTCTCCAGCCAGCCCTCCACCACCCGCCTGTTCCCGCTGCAGACCCGCGTGATCCACGCCAGCGCCGGCCTGCGGCTGCGCGTGGTCAGCGGTCGGCTCTGGCTGACGCAGCCGAACATGGCGCAGGACCTGTTCCTCGGCCCGGGCTCGGTGATTGACCTGCAGCAGGACTGGGTGGTGATCGGTGCCGACGCTGAACCCTCGCACACGCCGCAGGAGCACTACAGCGAGTACCTGCTCATGCCGCTGGTGGCGCCCGCACCGTCCTGGTTTCAGCGCTTGAGGAAGTCGCGGATCGCGAACAGGGTGAGGTCCGGGGTCTCCGTCATCTGGTGATGGCCGACCGGCAGGGTCACCACCTGCACGGTTTTGCCCGCCGCCTGGGAGGTCTTGATCAACCCTTGTGCAGCCTTGGGCTGGGTCATCTGGTCCAGGCCACCCAGCAGGAACAGCACCGGGCAGGTGAGGGCCGCCATGGCGGCCTCGCCGCCCGCGTAGCGGTCGCAGGCCACGAAGCCGCGGTGGAACACATTCACCTTGGGATTGCTGCGCAACACGCGCCGGCCCAGCGCCATGCCGGCGCCGTAGACCCAGGTGCCCGGGCCCAGAGCCGAGGGCGGCGCGGCCAGGGTGGAGCGCGAGAACACGTTGACCATGGTCAGCGCCTTCTCGGGTTCGTTCAGCGAGGCTTCGATCAGCGCGGGCGACACCTTCATCGGGAAGGCGGTGCCGACCAGCACCGTGTGCGTGACGCGCTCCTTGAGCCGAGCCGCCGCTTCCATGGCGATCAGCGAGCCCCAGCTGTGGCCGACCAGCGCGGCCTTCTGCACGCCGGCGGCGTCGAGCAGGGCGCCGATGAAGTCGGCCGCTTCCTCGACCGTGGAGGGGGCTTCGCCGGCGCTGCGGCAGTGGCCGGGCAGATCGACAGCCAGCACGTTGAAACCGTGGTTGGCGAGGTAGCGGCTCTGCAGGATCCAGACGCTGTGGTCGTTGAGCACGCCGTGGATGAACACCACGGTGGGCTTGGCGGGGTCGAAGGCCTTGCCGCCGGTGTAGCAGTAGGTGGTGGCGCCGTTGACGGTGAGTTCCATCACGCACCTGCCTTTTCTGCGGCTTTGAGGGCACGCTTGAGGTCGTCGATCAGGTCGTCCGCATCCTCCAGCCCGATGGACAGGCGGATGGTGCCCGGGCCAATGCCGGCGCCCGCCAGCGCCTCGTCGCTCATGCGGAAGTGCGTGGTGCTGGCCGGGTGGATCACCAGCGAGCGGCAGTCGCCCACGTTGGCCAGGTGGCTGAAGAGCTTGAGGGCTTCGATGAAGGCCTTGCCCTGTTCACGAGAGCCCTTGATGTCGAAGCTGAACACCGAGCCCGCGCCCTTGGCGCCGTGCCTGAGCAGGCGGTTGGCCAGCGCATGGCTGGGGTGCGACTCGAGCAGCGGGTGACCGACGCTGCCCACGAGCGGATGGCTGGCCAGGAAAGCAACCACCTTTTCGGTGTTGCTGATGTGGCGTTCCATGCGCAGCGGCAGGGTTTCCAGACCCTGCAGGATCAGCCAGGCGCTGTGCGGACTCAGGCAGGCGCCGAAGTCGCGCAGGCCCTCGCGGCGGGCGCGCAGCAGGAAGGCACCCACGGTGCTTTCCTCGCTGAAGGTCATGCCATGGAAGCCGTCGTAGGGCTCGGTCAACTCGGGGAATTGGCCCGAGGCGTCCCAGTCGAAGCTGCCGGCGTCCACCACCACACCGCCGATGACGGTGCCGTGGCCGGAGAGGAACTTGGTGGCCGAGTGGTAGACCAGGTCGGCACCGTGCTCGAAGGGCTTGATGAGGTAGGGCGTGGTCAGCGTGCTGTCCACCAGCAGCGGCACCTTCGCCTCGTGCGCGATCTGCGCCACCGTCGGGATGTCCAGCACGTCCAGGCCCGGGTTGCCCACGGTCTCGCCGAAGAACAGTTTCGTGTTTGGGCGCACCGCGGCCTTCCAGCCGTCGATGTCGCCGGGCTTGACGAAGGTGGTCTCGATGCCGAAGCGGCGCAGCGTGTAGTGCAGCAGGTTCTGGCTGCCGCCGTACAGCGCGGTGCTGGCGACGATGTGCGAACCGGCGCCCATGAGGGTGGCGATGGACAGGTGCAGCGCGGCCTGGCCGCTGGCCACCGAGATGGCGCCGATGCCGCCTTCGAGCGCGGCCATGCGCTGCTCGAACACCGCGTTGGTGGGGTTGCTGATGCGGCTGTAGACGTGGCCGGCGCGTTCGAGGTTGAACAGGGCGGCGGCGTGGTCGCTGGATTCGAAGACGAACGAGGTCGTCAGGTGGATGGGCACGGCGCGGGCGCCGGTGGAGGGGTCTGGGGCCGCACCGGCGTGCAGCGCCAGGGTGTCGAAGCCGGGGTCTGAATGGCCGGGCATGCGTGTGTCTCCGAAGGTAACGTCCGGGCAGTCCCGGTGTGTTGTTCGCGCCGATTGTGGGCTATATTCATCTCCACGCCTGCTCAGCTGGCGACAGCATCCATCCCAAGGAGAAGTGCCATGAAGGTCAGCGACATCCTGCGCGTCAAGGGCAACGCCCTCTACACCGTCACCCCCGAGGACTCCCTGGCCGACGCCGTCAAGCTCATGGACGAGAAGGACATCGGCTCGCTGGTCGTGATGTCCAACGGTCTGGTGGTCGGGATGCTCACCTTCCGCGAGGTCATCAAGACGCTGGTCAAGAACGGCGGCCAGCTGGGCACCACCACCGTCTACCGCGCCATGGACCCCGGCCCGCTGACCTGCACCATGGCCACCGAGATGGACGAGGTCCGCCGCATGATGCTCGACCGCCACGCCCGCTACATGCCCGTGATCGAGAACCGCATGCTGATGGGCGTGATCAGCTTCTACGACGTGGCCAAGGCCGTGGTGGACGCGCAGAACTTCGAGAACAAGATGCTCAAGGCCTACATCCGCGACTGGCCGGAAGAAGAGTCCGAAGGCAAGAACGAACCGAACTTCCCCTGATGGGTCTGTCCGTGACCCGAAGCAAAACGCCCCGCTCGCGGGGCGTTTTGCTTGGCGATAATCGGAGCCCATGAGCGGCAACACCTTCGGCACCCTGTTTTGCGTCACCAACTTCGGTGAATCCCACGGCCCGGCCATCGGCTGCGTGATCGACGGCTGCCCGCCCGGCATGTCGCTAACCGAAGCCGACATCCAGCACGACCTGGACCGCCGCCGCCCCGGCACCAGCAAGTTCGTCACCCAGCGCAACGAGCCCGACGCCGTCGAGATTCTCAGTGGCGTGTACGAGGGCCGGACCACCGGCACGCCGATTGCCCTGCTGATCCGCAACACCGACCAGCGCAGCAAGGACTACGGCAACATCCTGCAGACCTTCCGCCCCGGCCACGCCGACTACGCCTACTGGCAGAAGTACGGCATCCGCGACCCGCGCGGTGGTGGCCGCAGCTCGGCCCGCCTCACGGCGCCCACGGTGGCGGCCGGCGCCGTCGCCAGGAAGTGGCTCAAGGAGAAGTTCGGCACCACCTTCCACGCCTGCATGACGCAGATCGGCGAGGTACCCATCGGTTTCGAGAGCTGGGAGCATGTGCCCAACAACCCGTTCTTCGCCCCGGTGGCCGACGTGTCGGCGCTGGAGGACTACATGAACGCGCTGCGCAAGAGCGGCGATTCGTGTGGCGCGCGCCTGCGCGTGGTCGCGAAGAACATGCCGGTGGGCCTGGGCCAGCCGCTGTACGACAAGCTGGACGCCGACATCGCCTACGCCATGATGGGCCTGAACGCCGTCAAGGGTGTGGAGATCGGCGCCGGCTTTGCGTCGGTGGCCGACAAGGGCAGCACCCACGGCGATTCGCTCACCCCGAGCGGTTTTGTGGGCAACAAGGCCGGCGGCGTGCTGGGCGGCATCAGCACCGGGCAGGACCTGGACGTGTCGGTCGCCATCAAGCCCACCAGTTCCATCCTGGTCCCGCGCGACTCCATCGACGTGGCAGGCCAGCCGACCGAGGTCATCACCAAGGGCCGCCACGACCCCTGCGTCGGCATCCGCGCCGCGCCCATCATGGAAGCCCTGCTGGCCCTGGTGGTGATGGACCACGCGCTGCGGCACCGTGCGCAGTGCGGCGATGTGACGGTCGAGACACCGGATATCGCTGCCGCGTCGCGTGCCTGAACAGCGCAAGCAACTCCTGCCCTTCGCGGCCCTGTCCGCGAGTTACTTCGCGCACATCGGCTTCTTCAACCCCTACCTGCCGCTCTGGCTGAAAGACCTGGGGTTCGGGCTGTTCGCCATCAGCGTGCTGACCTCGGTGCAGTCGGCCACGCGCCTGTTCGCGCCCTACGCCTGGGGCACGCTCTCCGACCGCACGGGCGAGCGCGTCAAGCTGCTGCGCTATGGGGCCACGGCGGCGCTGGTCTTCTCGCTGGCGCTGTGGTTTCCGCTGGGCCCGGTTGCGCTGTTTGCAGTGCTGCTGCTGATGTTCACCCATACCAGCGCCATGATGCCGATGAGCGAGGCCGCGTTGGCGCACCTGGTCAGCCAGGGCGGGGCGTTCGACGCAAAACGCTATGGCCGCGTGCGGCTCTGGGGCTCGCTGGGCTTCCTGCTCACGGTGATGGTGGCCGGCTGGTGGTTCGAACACTTCGGGCTCGGTCATTTCCCGGCATGGACGCTGTTGACCCTGGTGGCGGTGGTGGCCAGCGTCTGGTGGCTGCCCGACCACAAGGAGGCGGCGCACCACGACGACGACCACCCCGCCATCTGGCCGCTGCTCAGGCAACCCGCGGTGCGCTGGTTCTTCGCGTCGGTGTTCTTCCACATCCTCGCGCACATCGCCATCTATGTCTTCTTCTCGCTCTACCTGGACAGCCTGGGCTACAGCAAGACCGTGATCGGTCTGCTCTGGGCGGTGTCCGTGCTGATCGAGATCGGCTGGTTCTTCACCCAGGGGCGCTGGCTGCCCCGGCTCAGCCTGACCGGCTGGCTGGTGCTGGCCTCGGCACTGATGGTGCTGCGCATGGGCCTGACCGCCGGCCTGCCGCAGGTCTGGCCGCTGCTGCTGGCCGCGCAGGCGCTGCACGCCATCACTTTCGCGGCGCACCACACGGTCTGCATCGCACTGATCTCGCACCACTTTCCCGGCCGGCTGCGCGGGCGCGGCCAGGCGCTGTACACCGTGATCGGCTACGGCCTGCCGGGCACGCTCGGCGGGCTGGGCGGCGGCGTGCTGTCGTCGGCGCTGGGCCTGGCCAGCGTGTTCTGGCTGGCGGGCGCGCTGGCGGGGGTGGCGACGCTGTGCGCCTGGCGCCTGCGCCGGCTGGAGCACCGCGCCTAGATCAGGTTGCGCAGCCCGCGCGCCGCTTCCTGCAGCACCGGCAGCACGCGCTTGACCGCATCCTCGCTGCTTTCCTGGTTGATCGGCATGGTGACGCTGATCGCGCCGTGCACATCGTTGTTGCGGTCCAGCAGAGGCACGGCGATACCGCGGTGGTTCAGTTCCAGCTGCTGTTCCGACAACACCCAGCCCTGGCGCCGGCAGCGTTTGAGTTCTGCGCGCAGCTGGTCCTTGCTGGAGACGGTGAACGAGGTGAAGGCGCGCAATGGATGCGCCAGCAGCCACTCGTTCAGGCTGGGCTCGCTGAGCATCGACAGAATGGCCAGGCCGGCAGCGGTGACCTGGGCGGGCACGCGCGTGCCCAGCATGTAGCCTTCGAACATGTGCCTTGGCGACCCACCTCGGGCGATGTAGACGGCGTCCTCGCCGTCCAGCACCGCGAGATACGCGATCTCCTGGGTGCCGCCCACGATCCGCTGGAGAAAGGGTTGCACCTGTCTTGGCAGGCGCGCCGACTCCAGATACGCATGCCCCAGCCGCATGATGCGCGGCATCAGCCAGAACAGCTTGCCGTCGGTGCCCACATAGCCCAGGTGTGCCAAGGTCAGCAGGTAACGCCGCGCAGCGGTGCGGGTCAGGCCGCAGCGCGCGCCGGCCTGGCTGGCGGTCAGGCGCGGGTGCTGGTCGTCGAAGGCTTCGATGATGGCCAGCCCTTTTTCAAGACCGGCGATCCAGTCGCGGCGTTCAAGCGCGGGATGCCCCCGCCCGGGCGCAGACGCAGCCGCCGTTGCCGCGCGCGCACTGTCGATGGTGGTCCGGGAGTTCATGGGGGAGGCATTGGGGGAAGTACCAGAAATGATCGATGATTGATCGATGTCGATCGATTATCGATCACTTGGGCGGCCCAGAAGTAGGAAGTTGGCCGTTCCTTTCATAGAGTGCTCGGGTGTTCCCGGCTATTTCCGTTTTTCCACCCAACCTTGGAGACATCACCATGAACCTTCGCCGTCAATTCCTGGCCACGGTCGCGCTGGCCGCCTTTTCCACGATCGGTGCCGCACAGGGCTTTCCTGACCGTGAACTGAGCGGGGTGATCCAGTGGGGCGCCGGCGGCGCCAGCGACGTGGTCAGCCGCGCGCTGGCGCCGGTGGCCGAGGAGGCGCTGGGCAAGAAGATCGTGCTGCAGAACAAGCCAGGCGGCGTCGGCGCTATCGCCACGAACTTCGTGTACCAGCAGCCCAGCGACGGCTACACACTGCTGTTCGGTGCCGAAAACCCGCAGCTGCACCCGGTGTTGGCCATCAGCGAGCTGGACTACAGCAAGTTCTACCCGGTCACCATCGCCGCCCGCGGCAATGTGCTGCTGGTGACCAACGCCGCCAAGCCCTGGAAGGGCTTCAAGGACATGCTGGCCGAGATCCAGGCCAATCCTGGCAAGGTGAAGCAGGGGTCCACCGGCGCCGGCGGCCTGCCCTTCACCGTGGGGGCCATGGTGTCGACAGCCACCAAATTTCCGGTCACCTCGGTGCCGTTCGATGGCGACGGCCCGGGTCTGACGGCGCTGCTGGGCGGCCATGTGGACTTCATGTTCGTGGGTGCGGGCGCGGCCGCCGAGCACATCAAGGCCGGCCGCCTGAAGGCCCTGGCGGTGGTGGATGAGAAGCCGTTCGGCGATGTGCCGCCGATCACACAGGACCTGCCGACGCTGGAGAAGTACCTGCCCTGGGGGCCGTTCTACGGCGTGTTCGTCAAGCGCGATGTGCCGGATGCGGTCAAGGCCAGGCTGACGGCGGCATTCAAGAAGGCCGGCGACGATCCGAAGTTCCGCGAACTGATGGCCAGCCGTGGCAACGTGATGATGAACATCTCGGGCGCCGAAGCCGACGCTTTCCTCAAGAAGTGGCAGTCGGTCACTTCCTGGACCTACCAGGAAGTGGGCGTCGCTAAGAAGAACCCGGCCGAGCTGGGCATCGCCAAGCCCTGAGCGTCCGCCTGTCCGCAGCCTGTCCGGTCCCGGCCGGACGGCTGCGCGTTTGTGCCTGAACCCTTGCGTAACCCACCATGCAACCCACCCGACAACGGCTCCCTGGCGAGCTGAGCTTTCTGGCCGTGCTGCTGCTGGCCAGCCTCTTTCTTCTGTGGACGGCGTACGGCATCTCGAAGTTCGAGTCGCTCACGTCTGCGGGCGCGTTCCCGATGTTCGCTGCAGCGATCATGGTGGTCTGCGCCGTGCTGATCCTGCGGGATGCGGCGCGCTCGGCACCGACCGAGACTCGGGCCGGTGAGTCGCTGGCGGCGCAATTCGTGCGGCGCCTCACGCCGCCAGTGGTGGTGGGCTTCACGGTCGCCATCGCGCTGTACATGGTGCTGCTGCAACCGCTGGGCTTTCTGCTGGCGTCCTACCTGTTCCTGGTGGTGTCGATGGCGCTGCTGGGCAGCCGCCGCTGGGGCCTGAACCTGCTGGTGTCGGCGCTGGCACTGGCCGCGATCTACGGGATCTTCCAGACCGTGTTCTCGGTGGTGCTGCCTAGCGGCACCCTGCTGCAGGGCCTGTTCAACGGAGCCGCCACGTGATCGAAGCGCTCAACTATTTCTTCATCAGCTGGGTCGACGTCCGGTTGCTGCTGCTGACCGCGGCCGGCACCTTCGCCGGCATCTACATTGGCGCCATTCCCGGCCTGTCGGTGACGATGGCGGTGTCCATCCTGATCTCGTTCACCTTCAAATGGGAGGTCAACTCGGCGCTGGCGCTGATCTCGGGCATTTACCTGGGCGGCGTCTATGGCGGCTCGCGCAGCGCCATCCTGCTGAACATTCCCGGCGCACCCTCGGCCATTGCCACCGGGCTGGACGGCTACCCGCTGGCCAAGCGGGGCGAGGCCGGCACCGCCATCGGGCTGACCACGGTGGTCTCTGTGGTGGGTGGTTTCATCGGCATCCTGGCGCTGGCCGTGGCCGCGCCGGCGGTGGCGGATCTGGCGCTCCAGTTCGCGCCGCGCGACTACCTGATGCTGGCCATCTGGGGCATCCTGCTGGTGGGCAGTCTCTCGGGTGGCTCGCTGGCCAAGGGCATCTTTGCCGGGGCCCTGGGCGTGCTGATCGGCTCGGTCGGGCTCGACCCGATGACCGCCGAGTCGCGCTTCACCTTTGGCAGCCTGCAGCTGACCGCGGGCATCTCCTATGTGGCCGCCATGATCGGCTTCTTCGGCGTGGCCGAGGTGCTGTGCCAGCTGCACGAACTCAAGCTCCAGGCGATCAAGCAGGACGTCTCGAAAATCCTGCCGTCCTGGAGCCTGCTGCGCAAATACCTGCCGCTGACCGCGCGCACCTCCACCATCGGCGTGGTGGTGGGCGCGCTGCCCGGCGCCGGTGGCGACATTGCCGCGCTGATGGCCTACGACCACGCCAAGCGCACGGTCAAAGACCCGTCGCGGCCGTTCGGCGAGGGTGCCTACGAAGGGCTGGTGGCGCCGGAGTCGGCCAACAATGCGGCCGTGGGCGGCGCCTACATCCCGATGCTCACGCTGGGCATACCGGGCGACGCCGTCACCGCCGTGATCATCGGTGCCATGTACATCCACGGTCTCAAGCCCGGCCCGATGCTGATGGTGGAAACGCCGCACCTGTTCTGGTTCATCGTGGGCAGCCTCACACTGGCCAACATCTTCCTGCTGGTGTTCGGTCTCACCGGCATCCGGCTGTTCGCCAAGATCGTCGAAACGCCCAAACCCATCCTGTTGCCGGTGATCCTGGTGCTGTCGGCCGTGGGTGCGTACGCGATCAACAACAACCCGGTGGATGTGTACTGGATGCTCGGTTTCGGCGTGCTCGGTTACTTCCTGAAGATGTACGGCTTCCAGGTGGGGCCGGTGATCCTGGGCATGATCCTGGGTCCGCTGATGGACAAGAGCTACCGACAGGCCATGATCTCGGCCGAGGGCAACCCGGTGCAGTTCGCGGGCGAATTCTTCACATCGCCGCTGTCGCTCGTGATCCTGATCGCGCTGACACTGACCATCGCCAGCCAGTCGACCTGGTGGAAGCGGTTGCGCGGTCGCACCTGATATCCCCTTTTTTGCATGGAGTCTTGCCATGAGTGATCTGCTGCTCAACACCGCCGCTGGCCGCGAGCCCCTTCAGGCTTCGTTCAGCGACGCCGCCAACCCCCTGGGCCTGGACGGCATCGAGTTCATCGAATACGCCACCACCAAACCCCAGGCCCTGGGCCAGGTGCTGGAGATGATGGGTTTCCGCCCGGTGGCGCGCCACCGCTCGCGCGAGATCCTGCTCTACCGCCAGGGGGACCTGAACATCGTCGTCAACGCCCACCCCAGTGATGCCCAGGGCGCCAGCCACGGCAGCGACGTGCCCTCGATTTCCGCGATGGCGCTGCGCGTGCGCGATGCGCGTGCCGCCTACCACTATGTGCTGGAGCGCGGCGCCTGGTCGGTGCCGACGCACGCCGAGGTGATGGAGCTGAACATCCCGGCCATCCACGGCGCGGGCGGCAGCCGCATCTATTTCGTGGACCGCTACAAGGAGTTCTCGATCTACGACGTGGACTTCGTGCCCATCCCCACGGTGGACCAGAAGCCGCCCGCCACCGCCGGCATCCACTTCTTCGGCATCGTGCAGTACATCGGCCCCGAGCGCAGCAACGACTGGATCGCCTTCTACGACGAGCTGTTCGGCACCGAGGTGATTCCCGATGACCAGCGCTTCGGCATCATGCCCAAGGGCACCCTGCTGCGCACCCCGGCGCTGGACCCGTCGCAGCGCTTCATGCTGCAGCTCGTGGAGCCGCCGGTGAACGTGTACGACGCCGACGAGAAGCTGCAGCGCATCGGCCTGGGCGTGCCCGACGTGCTGGCGGCGGTGAAGGCGCTGCGCGCGCTGGGCGTCGAGTTCGTCGAGACCGAAGCGGCGCACACCGAGCAGCGCGGCGCCATCACCAAGACCTACCTGGGTTCGGTGGTGTTCGAGCTGGTGCACAGCGAGCGCGCCGGAGGCTGAGCCATGAAGCCTTCCCACGCCGCCATCGTCGAAGCCATCTCCGGCTTCGGCATGGACACCATCACGCTCGCCGGCCCGCTCGAAGCCAAGCTGGCCGCCATGAAGGCCGCGGGTTTCTCGCAGGTCATGCTCAAGGCCAACGACATCAACGGCCACCCGGGCGGCATTGAGGCCGCCGTCGCGGCCGTCAAGGCCAGTGGTCTGCGCGGCACGGGCTTCCAGGTGCTGCGCGACTTCGAGGGCCTCTCGGGCCATCTGCACCACTACAAGATCGACATCGCCAAGGCCATGCTGGAGATGTGTGCGGCGCTGGACTGCAAGGTGCTGCTGGCCTGTTCGTCCACCTCGGCCCACGCCACGCAGGACCTGGATCACCTCGCGCGCGACCTGCGCAAGCTCGCCATGCTGGCGCTGCCGCTGGGCATCAAGATCGCCTACGAAGGTCTGTCCTGGGGCCGCACCATCAACGAGTTCACATCGGCCTGGGACGTGGTCTGCCGCGCCGACTGCCCCAACCTGGGCATTGGCCTGGACTCGTTCCACATCTTCGCGGCCAAGACCGCGCTGGACGAGATCGACTACCTCGACCCGAGCAAGATCTTCCTGGTGCAGCTCTCCGACTTCATGTGGCAGGAGGCCAAGACCTTCGAGGAGCGCATGGCGACCGCGCGCACCTTCCGCGTCTTCCCCGGCGAAGGGGTGCACAGCGAGCAGATCGTCGACCTCGTGCTGCGGCTGGACAGGCTCGGCTACGCGGGCGACTACAGCTTCGAGGTATTCAACGACGACTACCAGCAGATGCCGCTGCCCATGGTGGCCGAGCGCGGCAAGCGCGCCGCGCTCTGGCTGGCCGAGGACGTGCTGCGCCGCTCGGTGCCGCTGCCCAACCAGATGCGGCTGAAGTCGGTGGGCTGAAGCGGGCGTTACGCTGAACGCCCGGTGCCGTACGCCAGCCCCGACGCCACGCCGCCAAACAGGTCCCCCTCGATCAGCGGCACGCCCGGGAACGCATCGCGCAGCGTCTGCTGGAACGGCCGCAGGGCCGACGAGCCGCCGGTGAGGTAGACCGCGTCCAGCTGGTCGTTTCGCAGGCCGGCGCCTTGCACGCATTCCTGGGCGCAGACCACGGTGCGATCCAGCAGCCCGCCCAGGTGCTCGCGCAGTGCGGCCGTGCCCAGCGGCGCGGTGAGGGCGGCTTCGACGATGGACAGGTCCACGCTGGTGTCGGCGTCGGTCATTGAGCAGCGGATCTTGGCCTGCTCGACCTCGTGGGCGATGTGGTGGCCGTGGCGCTCGCGCAGCACGCGCATCAGCCGCTCGTGCAGCCGCACATCGCTGTAGTTCACGCGCAGCGACTGCGCCTGGCTGACCGCCTTGGGCAGGTAGAGCCACTGGATCAGGTGCCAGGTGGAAAGGTCGAAGAAGGTGCGGCTGGGCACTTCGCGGCCTTGCGGGCCGAGGTGGCGGTAACCCAGCAGCGGCATCACCTGTTCCAGGCTGAGCCGGTGGTCGAAGTCGGTGCCACCGATGTGCACGCCGGTGGTGGCCAGCACGTCGTCTGCCCGGTCGGGCCGCGCGATGCGATCAGGGCCCAGGCGCACCACGGTGAAGTCGGAGGTGCCGCCGCCGATGTCTACGATCAGCACCAGGGATTCGCGCGCCAGGCGGCGCTCGTGGTCCAGCGCGGCGGCGATGGGTTCGAGCTGGAAGCTCACTTCGCGGAAGCCCGCGGCCTGCGCGGCTTCCAGCAGCGACTGCTGGGCCGCGGCGTCGCGCGCCGGGTCGTCGTCCACGAAGTGCACCGGCCGGCCCATGACCACGCGCCTGGGCGCGCTGCCCAGCGTGCGGGTGGCGCGCTCGCGCAGCTCGGCCACGAAGGTGGTCACGATCTCCAGGAAGCTGACCGGGCGGTGGTTGACCTCGGTGCTTTCGTGGATCAGCGGGCTGCCCAGCAGGCTCTTGAGCGAGCGCATCAGCCGGCCTTCGGTGCCGGCGAGGTACTGGGCCACGGCGTCGCGGCCGAAGTGGGTGCGGTGGTCTTCGCTGTTGAAGAACACGGCGGTGGGCATGGAGACGGCGTCGCCTTCGAGCGGGATCAGGCGCGACAGGCCGTCGGGGGCGGCCCAGGACATGGCGGAGTTGGAGGTGCCGAAGTCGATGCCGAGGGTGCCGTGGGAGTCTGGATGCATATATGGGGCCAACAAGGGGAGCGGCATTCTGCCACCGCGCCGGGTGACCCGAAACGGAACAGCTTGTCCCCACACCAACGTAGGACAAGGGTTTGCCCGGCTCAGGGGCCGGGTGGCTGCTCGTTACATTGCAGAACGACCTTGGCGCCTTGATCGCCGGGCGAACCCTACAGGAGACACACCCCATGTTGAACATCACTGTCAACGGGAAAGCGGCGTCGCTCGACGCCGAACCCGACATGCCCCTGCTCTGGGCGCTGCGCGAAGACCTGCAACTCACCGGGACCAAGTTCGGCTGCGGCATGGCGCTGTGCGGCGCCTGCACCGTGCACCTGGACGGTCAGCCGGTGCGCTCCTGCTCCACCCCGCTGTCGGCCGCCACCGGCAAGAAAGTGGTGACCATCGAGGCCATTGGCAACAGCAAGGCCGGCAAGGCCGTGCAGGCCGCCTGGGTCAAGCACGACGTGCCGCAGTGCGGCTACTGCCAGAGCGGCCAGATCATGAGCGCCACCGCGCTGCTGACCGCCAAGCCCAGGCCCAGCGACAAGGACATCGACGAGGCCATGAGCGGCAACATCTGCCGCTGCGGCACCTACAACCAGATCAAGGCGGCCATCAAGGACGCTGCGACCGCCCTGCAGGGAGCCTGATCATGAGCACCACCAACGATTCCCACGCCTTCGAGACCAGCCGCCGCGGCTTCATGGCCGGTTCAGGCGCCGCCCTGGTCGTCGGCTTCACCCTGCCGTCCATGGGCGGCCGGGCTCTGGCAGCGACCGACACCGCCTTCACGCCCAACGCCTGGCTGCGCATCACGCCCGACAACCGCGTCACCGTGGTCTGCGGCAGCTCCGAGATGGGGCAGGGCGTGCTGACCGCGATCCCGCAGCTGATGGCCGAAGAGCTGGACGCCGACTGGGCCACGGTGGGCGTGGAGCAGGCGCCGGTGAGCCAGGCCTTCAACAACCCCGCCTTCGGCATGCAGGCGACCGGCGGTTCGACCACGGTGCGCGGCCACTGGGACGTGATGCGCAACGCCGGCGCCACCGCGCGCGCCATGCTGGTGGCGGCCGCGGCCGAGCAATGGAAGGTGCCGGCCGGCGAATGCCGCACCGAGGCCGGCCACGTGATGCACGGCAGCAAGAAGCTGAGCTACGGCCAGCTCGCCGAGGCGGCGTCGAAACAGAAGGCGCCCGAGAAGGTGGCGCTGAAGGACCCGAAGGACTTCAAGATCCTCGGCCAGCGCAAGGCCCGGCTGGACACGGCGGGCAAGACCAACGGTTCGGCCAAGTTCGGCATCGACGTCAACCTGCCCGGCATGCTGGTGGCCGTGATGGCGCGCGCGCCCCTGCCGGGCGTGAAGGTGGCCAAGGTGGACGACACGGCGGCCAAGGCGGTCAAGGGCGTGAAGCAGGTGATCACGCTGCCCACCGGTGTGGCGGTGCTGGCCACGGGTTACTGGGCGGCGAAGAAGGGCCGCGACGCGTTGAAGGTGGACTGGGACTTTGGCGACAAGGCCGGGCTCGATTCGGCCAAGGTCACGGCCATGCTGACCGACGGCGCCAGCAAGGCCGACGCGGTGGCGCTCAAGGCGGGCGACGCCGGCATCACCCCGGCCAAGCTGGTCGAGGCCACCTACGAGGCGCCCTATCTCGCGCACGCCTGCATGGAGCCGATGAACTGCACCGCCTGGGTCAAGCCCGACGGCGTGGAAATCTGGGCCGGCACGCAGAGCCAGGGGCCGGTGCAGGGCATCCTGTCGCAGGTGGCTTCGGTGGACCCGGGCAAGGTCAAGGTCAACACCATGCTGCTGGGCGGCGGTTTCGGCCGTCGCTTCGCGCCCGACTTCGTGATCGACGCGACCCTGCTGTCCAAGATCAGCGGCGCGCCGGTCAAGCTGGTCTACACCCGCGAGGACGACATGGCCGCCGGCTTCTACCGCCCGGCTTCGGTGGCCAAGTTCACCGGCGGGCTGGACGCCCAGGGCAACGCGGTGCTGCTCAAGGCCGGCGTGGGCTCGCCGTCCATCATGGCGGCCTCGGGCTTCATGAAGATCCCCGAGAGCGGTGTGGACAGTTTCGCGATGGAGGGCATCAACGACCACCCCTACAGCGTGCCCAACCAGCTCATCGCCTATGGCCGGCGCGAGCCGGGGCCCAATGTCTGGTTCTGGCGTTCGGTCGGCCACTCGCAGAACAGCTTCTTCATGGAAGGCTTCATCGACGAGATGGCGTACGCCGCGGGCAAGGACCCGTTCGAGTTCCGCCGCGCGCTGATGGACAAGCAGCCGCGCTACAGGCAGGTGCTGGAAGTGGCGGCGGAGAAGGCGGGCTGGGGCAAGCCGCTGCCGGCGGGCGTGTTCCGCGGCATCGCGGTGGTGCAGAGCTTCGGCAGCTATGTGGCCGAGGTGGCCGAGGTCTCGATCAATGCCGACGGCACGCCCAAGGTGCACCGGGTGGTGGCGGCCGTGGACTGCGGCATGACGGTGAACCCCACCATCATCGAGCGCCAGGTCGAGGGCGCCATCGTCTACGGGCTGTCGGCCGCGCTGTACGGCAGGATCAGCCTCAAGGACGGCAGGGTCGAACAGGGCAACTTCCACGACTACCCGGTGCTGCGCCACAACGAGATGCCCAAGGTCGAGGTGCACATCGTCAAGAGCACCGAGAAGCCCGGCGGCATCGGCGAGCCCGGCACGCCACCGGTGGCGCCGGCGGTGGCCAACGCGATCTTCGCGGCCACTGGCAAGCGCCTGCGCAGCCTGCCGTTCGACACCTCGCAGCTCAAGAAAGCCTGATCGCACAGGGGGCCGATGGCCCCCTTTTTCTTTCAGGCCACCTTGCGCAGGAAACCCTGCTGGCGTCCCGGTGCGTTGGGCGAGAAGCCGTTGGCGGCCAGGGTCTCTTCCACGGTGTCGTAGAACACGCCGATCTTCAGGATCTCGCGCGCCTGCTGGCCGGTGGCGATAGGGCGGCCGAACTCGTTGGCCATGCGCACCAGCTGCTGAATCTGCTGCACGGTGGTCATCTTCTCGGTGCGGCTCTGGTTCCAGAGGTTGTCCTCGATGCCGCAGCGCACGTGCAGGCCCATGGCCATGCCCATCATGTTGATCGGCAGGGTGTTGCGCATGCTGCTTTCCACCGTGAGCATGGTGCCGTCGGGAATGGCGCGCAGGAAGTTGGCCAGGTTGTAGATGTTGGGCGCGTCCATGCCGCCGCTGATGGCGACCCAGTTGCACACCAGCGGGCCCTTGTAGACGCCGCGGCGGATCAGGCGCTCGACGGTCTCGAAGCTGTTGAGGTTGTAGAACTGGAAGGCACTCTGGATACCGGCCGCCGAGAGCCGGCGCACATGCTCTTCGACAAAGCTGGGCGTGGAGGGCACCACCATCTCGGTGTAGGCGCGGCGGCCCTCTGCGGTGGCCATGGAGGTGCCGGCGATGTCGGCCTCTTCCATGTGTTCGGTCACGTTCATCTGGGTGGTGTTGACGGTCACGGTCACCTGGTCGGGCTTGGGCGTCAGCTCAGCCAGCATGTGGCGCGTGTCGTCGGACAGCCACTTGGCGATCTCGCCTTCGCCGACCGGCGCGAACGAGATCGATCCGCCGACCTGGATCACCATCTCGGGAACCGCCTCTCGCACGCCGGCGATCAGCTCGTTGAACTTGGACAGGCGTTTGCTGCCCTTGCCGTCCAGCTCGCGCACGTGCAGGTGCAGCACGGTGGCGCCGGCGTTGTAGCAGTCCACGGCTTTCTGCACCTGCGCCTCCATCGTGACCGGGATGTCCTCGGGGAAGTCCGACGGAATCCACTCGGGACCGTAGGGGGCGGCGGTGATGACCAGGGGTTGCTGGTTCTCGGGGAAGAGGTGACCGTCGAGGAAGTTCATGGTTGTCTCCGGGTGCGTTGAATGGGGCGATCAGAAGGTGAACGGTCAGAAGGTGGGCGTGCCGACGATGCCGGCGCGTTCCATCTTTCGGTGGCAAGGGGGGTAGTCCATCACCGCGTAGTGCTGGGTGGACCGGTTGTCCCAGATGGCCACGCTGTTGGGCTTCCAGCGCCAGCGCACCTGGTATTCGGGAATCGCGGCCTGGCTGATCAGGTACTGCAGCAGGGCCGAGCTGCCCTGGGTGAAGTCCTGCCCATAGCGCACGTTCTCGGGCGTGTGGAAGTTGGTGAAGTGGGTGGTGAAGCCGTTGACGAACAGCACCTTCTCACCGGTCTCGGGGTGGGTGCGCACCACCGGGTGCTCGGCGTCGGGAAACTGGGCCTTGAGCGCGAGGCGGCGCTCGATGGGCATGGCCGCGCCGAAGCTGCATTCGATGCTGTGGCGCGCGCGCAGGCCGGCGATCTGCTGCTTGACCGGCTCGGGCAGCCGCTCGTAGGCCAGCGCCATGTTGGCCCACATGGTGTCGCCGCCCACCGGCGGGCATTCCACACAGCGCAGCACGCAGCCCATGGGCGGCACCTCGCGCCAGGTGGCGTCGGTGTGCCACGAGTTCTCGTAGCGGTCGTTGGGCGCGTCGGGCGTCTTGTAGATTCGCACCAGGCCCGGGTGTTCCGGGTCGCTGCCGGCCACCGGGTGGTCTTCCAGCTCGCCGAAGCGGCGCGCGAAGGCCACGTGGTCGGCGCGCGAAATGTCCTGGTCGCGCAGGAACAGCACCTTGTGCCTGAGCAGCGCGGCCTTCATCTCCTCGTACAGCGCGTTGTCGCGCGCCGCATCGGCCAGGCTCACGCCGCTGACTTCCGCGCCGATGGCGCAGGTGAGTTGCTCGATCTTCATGGGGTGTCTCCTCGGGCGGTTCAGATCACGAACACCGACGAACCGGTGGTCTTGCGCGACTCCAGGTCGCGGTGCGCCTGCTGCGCATCGCCGAGTGCGTAGCGCTGGTGGATGTCGATGCGGATGCGGCCGGCGGCCACGTGGCCGAACACCTCGGCCGCCAGCTCGGCCTTCTCGGCCGGGTCGGCGATGTAGTCGGCCAGGGCCGGGCGCGTGAGGTAGAGCGAGCCCTTCATGGCCAGCAGGTTGGGGTTGAAACCCTCGATGGGGCCGCTGGCCGTGCCCACGCAGACCATCAGGCCACGGCGCTTGAGTGAGTCGAGCGAGGCCATGAAGGTGGTCTTGCCCACGCTGTCGAACACCACGTCCACACCCTGGCCACCGGTCAGTTCCTTGACCCGCTCGGCCACGTCTTCGTGGCTGTAGTTGATGGTGTGGGTGCAGCCGTGGGCGCGGGCCACCTCGGCCTTGGCGTCGGTGGACACGGTGCCGATGACGGTGATGCCCAGCAGCCTGGCCCACTGCGCCACGATCAGACCCACGCCGCCCGCCGCTGCGTGCAGCAGCAGCGTGTCGCCGGCCTTGAAGGGGTGGATGCGGCGCATCAGGTAGGCCGAGGTCAGGCCGCGCATGGTCATGGCGGCGGCGGTCTCGAAGCCGATGCCGTCGGGCAGCTTGATGAGCGGTGCCGCGGCGATGAGGCGCTCGGTGGCGTAGGCGCCCAGGGTGTTGAGGAAGCCGGTGTAGGTGACGCGGTCGCCCACGGCGACGTTGCTCACATCGGGGCCGACGGCCTCGACCACCCCTGCCGCCTCCACGCCCATGCCCGCGGGCAGGGGCATGGGGTAGGTGCCGTTGCGGAAGTAGGTGTCGGCGTAGTTCAGGCCGACGGCGGCGTGGCGCAGGCGGACCTGGCCCGGGCCGGGCTCGCCGACCTCGACCTGTTCGATCTCCAGCACCTCGGGGCCGCCGGTGCGGTGCATGCGGATGGCTGTGGCCATGGGGGGTGTCTCCTTCGTGCGTTCGGGGGGCAGGGTGCCTGGACCATGGAACGCATCGTAGGAGTCGCGGTCGTTTGACGCTTGTCAAACTGGGACACTAACTTTCGAATCTGGGACAGTCAGGGTTCACCCTGACGCACCGCCGCTTTCGCCTTTTCCTGTGCGCGCCAGGCCGTGACGCTGCAGCCGAAGGTGTGGCGGAACCAGTGCGAGAACGCGGCCGGCGCCGCAAACCCCAGCAGCTGCGCCACCTCGGACAGCGGCAGGTCGCTGTCCTGCACCTGGCGCAGCACCAGTTCGGAACGCACCGCCTGCAGCAGCGTGGCGAAGCTCTCGCCCTCGCGCGCCAGGTGGCGGTGGATGGTGCGGCGGTCCACGCCCAGGTGCTGCGCCACCTGCTGCGAGGTGCAGCGCCCGCCGGGCAGCAGCGCGGCCACCAGCTGCTGCACCGTGGCCTTGGTGCTCTGGTGCCGGCCCGAAAGCGCGCGGTCCAGGTACTGGCGCGCAAAGCGCGCCATCTCCGGGTTGTTGCCGGGCAGCGGGGTCTGCAGGTCCGCGGCGGTGCAGACGATGCCGTTGAACTCGCCGTTGAAGTCCACGGCGGTGCCGAAGAAGGCCTTGTGCGCCTTGGTGTCCTTCGGCGGGCGGTGCTTGAAGCAGACGCGCACCGGTTTCCACGGCCCGCCCAGCAGCTCGCACAGGATGCGGTGCATCACGCCCACCGCCAGTTCCATCGACTGGCGCGTGCTGGCCGGCTGATCGACCAGGATCTCCTCCCGGATGATCACCAGCGCGCCGTGGTCCTCCACCCGCGTGAGCAGCGAGGCATTGAGCAGGCGCAGGTAGCGGCACAGCGTGTCCAGCGCGGCGCGCGCGGTGGGCTCCTCCTTGAGCACCAGGCTGATCGGGCCGAGGTTGGCCAGGTGGCGCCGCGCCGCCATGCGCAGGCCGAAGTCGTCCACGCCGCTGGCCTGCGCGCTGTCTTCCAGCAGCGCCCGCACCGCCGCTGCGCTCAGCGGCGTTTCGGGATCGTCCAGCGCCCGTGGCGAGAGTCCGGCCTTGCGCAGCAGGGCGCGCGCATCCAGCCCCAGCGACTGCGCCAGCTCGACGTAGCCGGAGAGGCTGGCGCTGCGCACCACGGGCACGTAGGGGTAATCCATGAATGTCCCAATTTCGAAAGTCGATGTCCCGATTGGACAAGCACAGTGGGGGTGGCAGACCTAGGATTTGCCCCACGGTCCGACACCCGGGCCACGACAGGCCCGCCCGATGGCCTGCGCCACACTGGAGACATCCATGAACGCCTTCCGCTTTTCGCCCCTGCGCCGCGCCGTGTGCGCTGCCGCCCTTGCCCTCACCCTGCCGGCCGCCATGGCCTGGACCGACAAGCCCGTGCGCATGCTGGTGCCCGCACCGGCCGGCGGCACCATGGACGTGGTGGCCCGCATCGTGGCCGACCAGCTTGCGGCCGACATCGGCCAGCCGGTGGTGGTGGAGAACAAGCCCGGCGCCGGCGGCGCCATCGCGGTGCAGGCCATGCTGGCCGCGCCGCCCGACGGCCACACCATCATGATGACGGCGAGCAACATCCTCACCGAGATCCCGCATGTCATGAAGACGGCCTTCGACCCGCTCAGGGACGTCAAGCCGGTGACCGCCATCGCCCGCGCCACCATGGTCATGGTGGGGGCACCCACCGTGCCGGCCAAGGACGTCAAGGGCGTGGTGGCCTGGGTCAAGGCCAACCCCGGCAAGGTCAGCTTCGCGTCGTACAGCACGGGCACCAGCTCGCACTACGCCGGCATGATCCTGAACCAGAAGGCCGGGCTGGACATGCAGCACGTGCCCTTCGCGGGCTCGCCGCCCGCGCTGGCCCAGCTCATGGGCGGCCAGGTGCCGCTGATGTTCGACGGCATGGCGACGTCCAAGAAGATGATCGAGGCCGGCAAGATCCAGGCCTTCGGCGTCGCCGGGAAAAAGCGCTCACCGCACCTGCCCAACGTGCCCACCATGGCCGAACAGGGTTACCCCGACCTCGACTTCAGCAACTGGGTCGGCATCATCGTGGCCAGCAGCGTGCCACCTGCCCTGGTGCAGAAGATCAACGCGGCGGTGGACAAGAGCGCCGCCTCGCCCAAGGTGCGCGACCGCCTGCTGGGAGCGGGCTTCGATGCGGGTGGCGACGAGACCGCCGAGCAGATGGCGCAGTCGCTGCGCGCCGACTTCGAGCGCAACGCGGCCATCGTCAAGGCCTTCGACATCAAGCTCAACCAGTGAGCCTGCCGGTGCCCACCATGAGCACGTTCCTCGCGCCTGCACACTGGCCCCGGCTGCGCGCCCACGCGGCCGAGCTGGCCCCAGGCATCACCCTCAGCGCCGTGGTGGCGGTGGCCGCCATGGCGCTGGGGGCGCACTACGGCGCGCCGGTGATGCTGTTCGCGCTGCTGCTGGGCATGGCGCTGAATTTCCTCTCGGCCGAAGGCAAGGCCGGCCCCGGCATCCAGTTCACCGCGCGCACCCTGCTGCGCCTGGGTGTGGCCCTGCTGGGGCTGCGCATCACGGTGGCGCAGGTGGCGGCGCTGGGCTGGTCGCCGGTGCTGATGGTGCTGGTCTCGGTGGCCGCGACGATTGCGGTGGGCATGGTGCTGGCGCGGCTGATGGGCTTCCGCCTGTTCTTCGGCCTGCTCACCGGCGGCGCGGTGGCGATCTGCGGCGCGTCGGCGGCGCTGGCCCTGTCGGCGGCCATGCCCGCGCACCCGCTCAAGGAGCGCGCCACCCTGTTCACCGTGATCGGCGTGAGCACGCTCTCGACCCTGGCCATGGTGCTCTACCCCATGCTTACCCACGCGCTGGACATGCCGCCGGTGATGGCCGGTTTCTTCATCGGCGGCACCATCCACGACGTGGCCCAGGTGGTCGGCGCTGGCTACAGCCTCTCGCACGAGGCGGGCGATGCGGCGACGCTGGTCAAGCTGATGCGGGTGGCCATGCTGCTGCCGGTGATCGCGCTGGCCGCGGTGCTGGCGCGGCGCTACGAGCGCGCGCAGGGCGGCGATGTGCCGGCCGGTCCACGCCCACCGCTGCTGCCCTGGTTCGCGGTGGCCTTCGCGGTGCTGGTGCTGGTCAACAGCAGCGGCTGGCTGCCAGCGGCGCTGGTGCAGGCGGGGCAGGGCACGTCGCAGTTCCTGCTGGTGGCCTCGATGGCGGCCATCGGCATGAAGACCCAGCTGCGCGAGATCGTCACCGTGGGCTGGAAGCCGGTGGCGCTGATGGTGCTGGAGACGGCCTTCCTGGCGGCGCTGTTCTGGGGGCTGCTGCAGCTGTCGTAGCCCGGTGCCGCGTACCCGGCCCACTACACTTCCGGGTTCACACGGAAGGGAACCCCATGGGCGCGCAATGGAAAGCCAAACACAAGGACATCGCCGCGAACGCGAAAGGCAAGCTGTTCGGCAAGCTGGTCAAGGACATCATCATTGCGGCCCGCAACGGCGCCGACCCCGCGGCCAACGCCCGCCTTCGCCTGGTGGTCGAACAGGCGCGCAAGGTGTCCATGCCCAAGGACACGCTGGAGCGCGCCATCAAGAAAGGCGCCGGCCTCACGGGTGAGGCGGTGCACTACGAACACGTGATCTACGAAGGCTTTGCGCCGCACCGCGTGCCGGTGATGGTGGAGTGCCTGACCGACAACGTGAACCGCACCGCGCCCGAGATGCGCGTGCTGTTCCGCAAGGGCCAGCTGGGCACCAGCGGCTCGGTGTCCTGGGACTTCGACCACGTCGGCATCATCGAAGCCGAAGCCACGAACAAGGACGCCGACGCCGAAGTGGCTGCCATCGAGGCCGGCGCGCAGGACTTCGAGCCCGCCGACGACGAGGGCGTGTGCGTGTTCCTCACCGACCCGACCGACCTCGACCTCGTGAGCCGTGCGCTGCCCGCCCAGGGCTTCACCGTGCTGTCGGCCAAGCTGGGCTACAAGCCCAAGAACCCGGTGGACCCGGCCAGCCTGAGCGCCGAGGCGCTGGAGGAGGTGGAGGCCTTTCTGGCGGCGCTGGACGAACACGACGACGTGCAGAACATCTTCGCCGGGCTGGGCGGCTGATGGTCTGGCGGCTCGTCCGGTGGACCGGCATCGCGCTGCTGGTGCTGCTGGTCGGTGTGCCGGTGGTGTTCGCCATCGCCTTCCTGGGCATCCAGGAGGCGAGCGAGCGCCAGTGGCTGGGCCAGGCGCCGCAGCACGCCGCCATCGACGTGCGTTCGCGCGAGCCGCACGCGGTGGCGCTGCTGGACGTGGGTTTCGACTCGCTGGCCGCGCGCCTGAAGCTGATCGAGGAAGCCAGGCAGTCCATCGAGCTGGAGTTCTTTATCTACGAACTCGACGAGTCCAGCCGCCTGATCAGCCAGGCGCTGGCGCGCAAGGCGGCGCAGGGTGTGAAGGTGCGCATCCTGGTGGATTTCGCGATGCCGGTGTTCAAGCTGGCGCCGCAGGTGGCGCGCACGCTGGAGCAGGCGGGCGTGCAGGTGCGCTACTACAACACCTCGGGCATCGCGCGCTTCTTCGCCATGCAGCACCGCACCCACCGCAAGCTGCTGGTGGTGGACCGGCAGAAGGCCATCATCGGCGGCCGCAACATCGGCAACGACTACTTCGACCTGTCCACCCACTACAACTTCCTCGACAGCGACCTGCTGATCCAGGGGCCGATCGCGGCCGCCATCGTCGACAGCTTCGAGCTGTACTGGGCGTCGGACTGGGTGACCGAGCCCAAGGACATCGCGGTGGACGAGACCGATGCGCCCCGCATCAACCTGCTGGGCAACCGCACGGTGGCCGAAGAGCGCATCAGCGCCGAGCTGCGCCAGCACACCGCGGCGCCGCGGTTCAGCACCTGCCGCGACACGCACTTCGTCACCGACTACCCCGGCTCGGGCGTGGAGCGGCGCAAGGTCTACACGGCGATTGCCTCGCTGGTGCAGGAGGCGAAGCAGCACATCGTGGTCGAGAGCCCGTATCTGGTGCTGCGCGACGACGGCGTGGCGCTGATGCAGGGGGTGCTGCAGCGTGGCGTGAAGCTGCAGTTCCTCACCAACACCCTGCATTCCACCGACGCGTTCTACGCCGTGGCCAGCCTGGCCGATTCGCTGGACCGCTTCGCGCAGGCGAACCTGGAGGTCTGGGGCTACGACGGCCGGCCGCTGAAGCAGAACGCCCGCCCGCCCGCGTCCGAGCGCTGGGGCGTGCACGGCAAGCGCGCCGTGTTCGACGACCGCACCGTGGTGGTGGGCACCTACAACATGGACCCGCGCTCGGCCAACCTCAACTCGGAACTGATCGTGATCTGCCGCAACAACCCCGAGCTGGCCGCGGCCATGACGGCGAGCCTGAAGGCACGGCTGGCGCAGTCGCGCGCCATCACCGGCGCGCCGGGCGCGCGCGGCTACGACGCGCTGATCGAGGGCGCGGACCCGGACACCATCTTCCAGATGCGCATGGTCCGCCCCTTCGCCAGCTTCCTGGACTTCCTGCTGTAGCCGCCGCTCAGGCCGTGGCGCGCTGCTCGCCCAGGCGGCCGTCGCGGAAATCGGCCAGCGCCTGGTAGATCTCGTCGGTGGTGTTCATCACGAACGGGCCGTACTGGGCGATGGGTTCGTTCAGCGGCCGGCCGGCGATCAGCAGCACCCTGGCGTCGGCCGAGGCCTCGATGCGCACACCGTCGCTGGCCGGGTCGTTGGCCAGCAGCGCCATGCGCTGCACCGGCACCGCCGTGCCGTTCACGCTCACCTCGCCGCGGTAGACGTAGACGAAGGCGTTGTGCGTGCCCGGCAGCGCCTGCTCGAAGTGCGAGCCGGCGGCCAGGTGCAGGTCCAGGTACAGCGGCTGCGTGCCCTCGCGCGTCACCGCACCGGTCACGCCGTGGCTCTCACCGGCGATCACCGTCACCGCCACGCCTTCGGGCGTGGTGAACTGCGGCAGGTCGGCGTTGGCAAAGTCGCGGTACCAGGGCGGGCACAGCTTGTCGCGCGCAGGCAGGTTCAGCCAGAGCTGGAAGCCTTCCATCAGGCCTTCTTCCTGCTGCGGAATCTCGGAGTGGATCACGCCGTGGCCGGCGGTCATCCACTGCACGCCGCCGTTTTCCAGCAGGCCTTCGTGGCCGGCGCTGTCGCGGTGCAGCATGCGGCCCGCGATCATGTAGGTCACGGTCTCGAAGCCGCGGTGCGGGTGGTCGGGGAAGCCGGCGATGTAGTCGTCGGCCTGGTCGCTGCCGAAGGCGTCGAGCATCAGGAACGGGTCCAGCCGGCGCTGCAGGTTTTGCGTCAGCACGCGGGTGAGCTTGACGCCCGCACCGTCGGAGGTGGGTATGCCGGCCACCAGCCGCTCGACGCGGCGGGGCTGCTGCAGGCGGGGGGTGAGGGTGGCGGTCATGGTGGTCTCCTGAAGGTGCGGGGTGTCAAAGAAGCGGCCACCCCGCGCAGCCGCAGTGCAGGCGTGCGCTCAGCCGATGGCGGCGGCCAGGTCGGCCTCGGCCTGGGCAAAGCCCTTGGCGGCGGCCTCGGGGCCCATGTTCAGGCCTTCGGCGTAGATCAAGCGCACATCGGTCAGGCCCAGGAAGCCCAGCACGGTCTTCAGGTAGGGCGTCTGGCTGTCGTGTGGCTGGTCGCGGTAGAGGCCGCCGCGGGCCAGCGCCAGGTAGACGGTCTTGCCCTTGACCAGGCCTTCGGGGCCCTTCTCGGTGTAGCGGAAGGTCACGCCGGCGCGGGCCACGGCGTCGATCCAGGCCTTGAGCTGCACCGGCACGCCGAAGTTGTACATCGGCACGCCCAGCACGATGGCGTCGTGCGCCTGCAGCTCGGCGATCAGTGCGTCGTACTCGGCCACCACGGCAGCCTGGCCGGCGCTGCGCTGCTCGGCGGGGGTGAACAGGGCACCCAGGGCGGCCTCGTCGAGCACGGTCACGGGCGTGGTGCCCAGGTCGCGCAGGGTGACGGTGCTGCCCGGGTGGGCGGCCACCAGGCGCTCGCTCACGCTGTTGGCGAGCTTGGTGGAATTGCCGGCTTCGCGGCGGGGGCTGGCGTTGATCTGCAGAATCTTCATGGCGGGCTCCTGGGAGTTTGGAAATTCGGAAACGACCAGTAGTTGATCGACGGACTCGACTTTATGGGCTTCCAATTACCCTGAAAAGCCGTTGAAATGGATAAGATTGTTTCCATGGTGGAACAATCACACCGCGAATGTGGCCCCGACGCCATCGAGCCGACCGATCTGCTCATCTTTGCCCGGGTGGCCGAGCTGGGCAGCTTCAGCCAGGCCGCCGTGCGCCTGGGCCTGCCCAAATCCACCGTCTCACGCCGCGTGGCCGCACTGGAGCGGCTCATGGGGGAACGCCTGCTGCTGCGCACCACGCGCCGCCAGTCGCTCACCGAGTTCGGCCTGCAGCTGCTGGAACACGCCCGGCAGGTGGTGGCCGAGCTGGAGGCGGTGCACAGCCTGCGCGAGCAGCGCCGTGCCGCGCCCAGCGGCCGGCTGCGCGTGTCCATGCCCAGCGATTTCGCCAACCTGATGCTGGCCGATAGCCTGGCCGCCTTCACCGCGCTGCACCCGGCGATCACGCTCGACCTGGACCTGTCGCCGCGTCGGGTCGACCTGCTGGGCGAGGGCTTCGACGTGGTGGTGCGCATGGGCGAACTGCCCGACGACAACCTGCTGGTGGCCACGCGGCTCGCGGTGTTTGCCAACGGGCTGTATGCCGCGCCGGGCTACCTGCAAGCGCGTGGCGAGCCACAGCACCCCGACGATCTGGCCGGCCACACCGCGCTGCGCCTGCTGCGCGGCAACGGCGAGCCGGCCGTCTGGCCGCTGAGCCGCGGCAGCGAGCGCTGGTCTGCGGTGCCGAGCGGGCAGGTCAGCGCCAACTCGCCCGAGCTGCTGATGCGCATGGCACGGGCGGGCGCCGGCATCGCCGCATTGCCCAACCATTTCGCCGAGGAGGTGGTGAACGCCGGCCAGCTGCGCCGCGTGCTGCCCGACTGGAGCCTGCCCGAAGCGCCGGCCTGGGCGGTCTACCCGGGGCGCAAGCTGGTGCCGCCCAAGACCCGCGCGTTCGTGGACATGCTCAAGGCCGCGCTGGCGCGCTGCGACATGGCGCGCATTCCCCCTTCCAACCTCACCCAGGAGACACCATGACCCACCGCGGACAAGCCCAGCTCGCCATCTGGAGCGACATCGAACCCGGCCAGGAAACCGACTACCTGCACTGGCTCACGCGCGAGCACGTGCTGGAGCGCGTCGGCGTCGACGGCTTTCTCTCGGGTCGCGTGTTCCGCGCCGAGGCCGGTGGCAAGCGCCGCTTCTTCATTACCTACGAGCTGCAGGACGCTGGCGTGCTGGCCGGCCCCTCGTACCTCGCCCGGCTGAACGCGCCCACGCCCTGGTCGCAGCGCACCATGCCCATCCTGCAGAACTTTGCGCGCGGCGGCGGGCCGGTGGTGGCAAGGGCGGGGTTGGGCAATGGATCGGTGGTGGCGCCGCTGCGGTTGGACCTTGCCGCGGCGGGCCTGCAAGACGCTGGCGCGCAGCAAGCGCTGGTGCAGAAAGTCGCGGGGCTGGACGCTGTGGCCCAGGTCTGGCTGATGCAGGTGGACGCAGCCGGCACTGGCGTGCAGACCAAGGAGAAGTCCATGCGCCGCAGCGTGGAGGGTGTGTTCGACGGCGTGCTGGTGGTCGAGGCGCTGCACGCGGCAGGCGCGCAGGCGGCGCTGGACGGGCTGCTGGGTCGTGAACTGGCGGGCGCCGGGGTGAGCGACCCGCAGCTGTTCAGCGCCAGCTTCCAGCTTGACCGGCGGCTGGCCGGGCTGGATGGCGCCAACTGAGCAGGCTCAGTTCGCCGGCGCCGACATCGTCAGCTGCAGCGGTCCGTACCAGGCCGTGACCGCGGCGCCCGAGTTGTTCGAATCGGTCATCAGGCCCAGGCCGATCATCGGCCCCGGCGCCTCGCCGAAGGCCAGCCGGAAATCGGCCTCGACGTCGCGGTCGAAGTCCACCCACTGGTTCAGCCGCGCCGGTCCCGACTCCACCACGATCTGGCGGATGCGCCCGGTGTAGGGGTTGGGAATCACCGTGCCGGCCGGGTAGCGGTTGTCCCACACGTACATGATGGACGCGTAGGGCAGGGGCTTGCCGGCGATCAGGCCCGACAGCTCCGAGACGATGTGGTCGCGCGCCTTCCAGGTGCCGTTGTGGCGGTCGCCGTCGAAGCTCAGGATCAGCCGCGCCACCGAATCGTCCTCGCCCTTTTCGCCCAGATTGAACGCCGGGTTCAGCGCCGGCACGAACAGCGAGAAGTGCAGGCGCTTGGCCTGCGCGCCGGGGGCGGGCTTGAGCAGCAGGTTCAGCGTGCTGTTGGAGCCCATGGCCTCGGCCCGCACGGCCGGCCGACCTTCGTGTTCGGTGGCCTGGTAGCGCGTGGGGCGGCGGCTCATGAAGACCTGGTGTTCCCAGGGCGAGGTGGGTGCGGCGCCGTCGATGTGGTTGCTGGCCTGCCAGGCCGTGCCGTCGAGGATCACCGGGCGCTGCTTGGGGCTGGCCTCGTCGGCCTCCGCGGTGGTGTCGTCGGCACCTTCGGCCGAGGGGGAAGGGGCGCTGGCGCAGGCACTCAGGATGAGGGCCAGGAGGGGGCCCCAGAGGCGGGACGAGCGAGGGGAGAAAGCAGAAGACATGAGAGACGCGAGGGGCAGCGGCGAAAAAGCCGGGGCATATTGTGACGCCGCGGCTCGGGTTGGGTGGGTTACGAGTTGTGCCGCCCGGTTGGACAGCCCCTACAAGCGCTCCAGCCCCACCAGCGCCGCGTGCTGCAGCAGCATGATGGTCTTGCCGTCCTGTATCTCGCCGCGGCCGATCATGGCCAGCGCCCGCTCCAGCGGCAGCTCGATCACCTCGATGTCCTCGCCCTCGCTGGCGTCGCCGCCGCCTTGGTTCACGCGGTCCCCGGCCTCGTATTCCGCCACGAAGAAGTGCAGCCGCTCGGTGACCGACCCCGGGCTCATGAAGGCCTCGAACACCTTGCGCGGCATGCGCACCGCAAACCCGGTTTCTTCCTGCACCTCGCGCCGGATCGCCACTTCCGGTGCCTCGTTGTCCAGCAGGCCGGCGCAGACTTCCACCAGCATGCCGTCGGCCAGGCCGTTGGCGTAGGCCGGAAAACGGAACTGGCGCGTCAGCACCACCGTGCCACGCGCCCGGTTGAACAGCAGCAGCGCCGCGCCATCGCCGCGGTCGTAGGTTTCGCGCTGCAGCCGCTGCCAGCGCCCGTTGCTGTGGCGGTAGTCGAAGGTGTTTTTCTTCAGCACGAACCAGTCGTCGGCCAGCACGCGCTGTTCGACGATGCGCACGCGCTCGTTCGCGGGCAGCGGGATCTCTCGGTGATGGGGTCTGGTCATTGTTTAATTTCGTGCAGTGTCGTGTAATATCGTGCAATCGTAGCGCGTCCGACGCCACCGCACAAGACATCGCCAAAGAGGCCCCCCATGCTCACCGCCCAGCGCAAACAGCTCATCCTCAACCGCCTCGCCACGCACGGTCAGATCGTGGCCGGGGAACTGGCGCTGGAACTGGGCACCTCGGAAGACACCATCCGCCGCGACCTGCGCGAGCTGGCGCAGCAGGGCAAGCTGCAGCGCGTGCACGGCGGGGCATTGCCCGCGTCCGCGGCCACGGGCAACCTGCGGGTGAGGCAACAGGTGTCGACCGATGAGAAGCAGGCGCTGGGGCGCTTCGGTGCGCAGCTCATCAAGCCCGGCCAGGTGGTCATGCTCGACGGCGGCACCACCGCCATACAGGTCGCGCGGCAGCTGCCGCCCGACCTGCGCGCCACGGTGATCACCCACAGCCCCAACGTGGCCGTGGAGCTGGCCGCGCACCGGCACGTGGACATCATCGTGCTCGGCGGGCGCCTGTTCCGCCACTCCATGGTGAACGTCGGTGCCTCGGTCATCGAAGCTGCCTCGCGCTTCCGGGCCGACCTGTTCTTTTTGGGCGTGACCGGCGTGCACCCCGAGGCGGGACTGAGCACCGGCGACGCCGAAGAGGCCGACGTGAAGCGTGCGCTGCACGCCCGCGCGGCGGAAACCGTGGTGCTGGCGTCCAGCGAGAAGCTGCTCAGCGCCTCGGCCTTCGTCATCGCACCGATGAAGGCCCTGTCGCTGCTGGTGGTGCCGGACGGCACGAAGCCCAAGACGGTGGCGGCGCTGCGGGCGGGGGGCGTGGCGGTGCAGAAAGCGGCCTGACTGCGCCCGGCCCCGTAGGCGACTCGGTCAGCGTCCGCGCCGGTAGTGCAGGGCGACCGCGCCGCAGCGCAGCGGCTGTGCAGACACCAGTTCAAGCCGGCGCGTGCCGGGCAGGCCGCTGGCGAACAGCGTCGGGCCGTGGCCGGCGATCCGGGGGTGAAGGAGAAAACGGTACTCGTCGATCAGGTCCAGCCGGTCGAGCGCGGTGGCGAGCAGGCCGCTGCCTAGCAGCACACCCGCGGGCGTGGCGTCCTTGAGCGCCTGCACACCAGTGCGCAGGTCATCGGCAGCGATGTGGTGGCTGTGGGTCCAGGGGAAGTCGTTTCGCGTCGACGACACCACGTACTTCGGCTTGGCCTCCAGCTTCACCGCCCACTCGCGCACCGCGGGCGGCGCCTCGGTCTCGCCCCGGGCCACCGCCGGCCAGAAGCTTTCCATCATCTCGTAGGTGGTGCGGCCCCACAGCATCGCGTCGCTCTCGTCCATGAGGCGCGTGAAAAAGGCATGCGTCTCCTCGTCGGCAATGCCTTCCCGGTGGTCGACGCAGCCGTCCAGGGTGAGGTTGAGGCTGAAGGTCAGGAGGCCCATGGTGGGCATCACGCCTTGGGCTGCGGCGCCACCACTGGCGGGCCTTCGAATTGCTCCAGCGATGGATCAACGCAAGCCCAACTGGGCGCACTGGCCACCCAGATGTTGGTGGTCGGCTTGACCGTCGATGGCTCGTCCAGCGTGCCCACCCGAACCACCGTCAGGCCCGGGCGGCCACTGGAGTCGGAGAACAGCTGGGTGCCGCAGCTCGCGCAGAACCGGCGGGTCACCGTGTTGCCGCTGTCGGCCGTCTTCTCGTGCTGGCCCGGCGCTCCCGAGATCTTGATGGCATCGCTGGGGAAGATGACGTTGACCGTTCCGTTGGATGAGATCTTCTGGCAATCCCTGCACCAGCAGATCCTGGATGGACCGGCCTCTGCGGTGATCTGATATCGAATCTCGCCACAGAGGCAACCGCCGGTGAATGACTTCATGTGAGCTCCTTGTCCGTCTGAAATTCGGCACCAGCGGCAGAGCCTACAGACCGGAAGGACAGGCGTCTACCGGGCGAAGGTCTTGCAGAGCACACGGTTCTCATGGCCCACGCCGTCGATGACGTACTCCGTGGTCCCGATGTCCCGGAAGCCGAGCGACTGGTAGAACGCCAGCGCCCCGTGGTTGCCGGCCCAGGCGGTGAGCCATATGGACTCCAGACCCCGGGCGCGGGCGGACGCCTCGGCCTTGGCCATCAGCTTGCGCCCCAGACCACGGCGCAGGAACGGGCGCTGCACGTACAGCCGGAACACTTCGGCGCCGCGCACGCCCGGAACCGGGCAAAGGGTGGCAAAGGCGATGTCCACGAAACCCACCGTGTACCCGCCCGAAGTGGCGAGCAGCAGCTCGACATCCGCGTCCCGCAGCCGCCGTTCAAACATTTCGATGGAGTAGACCGTGGCCACTTCCCGTGCGAGGGCGTCGTTGATCCCGTGGGTGGCGTAGGTGTCGAGGAAGACCTGGGTGGCGAGCGTGCTGAGGGTTTGGGCGTCGGTAGTGGCTGCTCGGCGGTGCTCGAAGTCTTCGGGCATGGGGTTTGGAACCGGTATCGGCCAGGAGCGGACGCTCAACACCTGAGTTAAGCCGCGCCGCGAAGCGGCGTCGGCTTGGATGATGGGATGGACTCCCCCGTTTGTTTGCGCGAGAAACGCGCTCTGGTCTTCATTGGCGTGGGGATCAGGTCTTCAACAAACGAAAGGAGTCCGAGATGCATGCTACTACCGTGGCCGTCGACTTGGCCAAATCCGTTTTCCAGATCGCCGTTGCCAACGAGCACTGGCGCATCGTTGAAACTCAGCGCCTGACGCGCTCCCAGTTCGAACGCTGGTTCGCCAACCGTTCCGTGGGCCTGGTCGTCATGGAGGCCTGCGGCTCGGCCCACCACTGGGCGCGCTGGCTCAATGGTCTGGGCATCACCGTCCGCCTGCTGCCCGCCCAGTACGTTCGCGCCTACGTGCGGCGCAACAAGACCGATGCCACCGACGCCGCAGCCCTGCTTGAAGCGGCCCGCGCTGCCGACATCCGCCCCGTTCGCGTGAAGTCGGTCGAGCAACAAGCCTTGCAAGGTCTGCACCGCATCCGATCGCTCTGGATGGGTACGCGCACCTCGCGCATCAACGCCCTGCGCGGCTTCTGCCGCGAGTTCGGCATCACCATCCCACAAGGCGCACGTACCGGCGTCGAGACCATCGGCCGCGTGCTGGCCGATCCGCGCTCTGCCGTGCCCGAGCTGATCCGCCACACCGCCGGCATGCTGCTCGAAGAGATCCGTCTGCTCGAAGTCCGCATCGCCCAGGTCGAGCGCGAACTCGCCAGCGTGGCCCGTCACAGCCCGGCTTGCACGCTGCTGCTGTCGGTGCCTGGCATCGGGTCGCTCACCGCCACCGCCCTGGTGGCCGCCACATCGGGCGATGTGACGCACTTTGCGGACGCACGCCACTTCTCCAGCTGGTTCGGCCTGACGCCGCGCGAATACAGCTCGGGATCGAGCCGGTACCTGGGGCGTATCTCCAAGAAGGGCGACCGTTACCTGCGCATGCTGCTCACGCACGGCGCTCGCAGTGTGCTGCGGGCGGCCAAGGTCGCAGAGGGGGCTGGCAAAGACGTCTGCGGCATCCGCCGCTGGGCGCTGGAGGTGCAGGGCCGCTCTAACCACAACAAAGCCACCTGTGCCCTGGCCAACAAGCTCGCGCGCATCTGCTACGCCACGCTGCGCGACCACGCCCCGTTTGACGAAGCAGCCCGGCTGAACAAAAAACAAAGCCGGCAGAGCTTCGCCCTGCCGGCCTGATCTCGTCTCACCAGATCTCTTCACCCAACCCATCTCACCTTGCGACGGGTTTGATCGACCATCATGGCCAACCGGGTTCCTCCCACACCGCACTGCGCCGATAACTCTTCCGGCAGCTTGCCTGCCGCTTGCAGCGTGTGGCGATGCGGTGACGCAGATTCCATGTCGGCACGGGACATTGACGATCCCACTCCAGATGCCGGATATACGACTGCAGGTGCTCTACCCCACGGTCCCCAATCGGTCAGTCCCTTGCTGTTGAGGGGGAGTCCATATATGAGGGGTTAGCCGTCAGCGGTTGGGCGAGCGAGAGGGCTTGAAGCATGACAGCGCAATGTGAATGGCTATGGTGCAGGATGATGGCGACGAGCGAACCAGATGGGGAGAAACAACCCGAGCCCGAGCCAAGGGAAGCTCTGAGAGAACATGACGACTATGCCGACTTCGCCAGCGAAGACTACACCTGACATTGCAACGACAAGGCCAACCAGGGCATGAGCCAAGGCAACACTGTGACGCTCAAGAAGCGCCGCCCGCCAGCTGAAGTAGAACGCCAAGCCACCTATGAACGGGCCAACGATGACAAACAAGTTGGGACTGAATGTGTAGGCGGCGACAGATGCGGCGACGACCAGTGCAGCGCAGGTTGCTGGCGCAGCCTTCTCCCACTGCGCATAGCGCTCAGTGCGGGCACTCGCGACTTGCGACGGATCGGGTTCCATTGACGGCTAACGATTAAGGCCAGCGGAGGCAGAAGGCCGTCCGTGCTGGGCCGATTTGTTAGACCGCTCTGCGGAGTCCTGCGAGTCACCTTGGCACACAACGGAACTCCAGTGCAACAGCAGCTGAACGGGCAAAACCAGAGTTGGTTTCTTCGTACTTCAACGTTTCCACAGCCTTTCCTTCTTTGGCACAGAAGTCGTTGGCCTCGGTATAGACCTCGCCCTTAATTCCGATGGGTGGGCCGAACCCGACTTGTGCGCTCTTCTTCGAGATGAGGTAGGAATCTTTGTTCATTGGCACAACACCAGTGCTGGAACAAGCGGTCAAAGTGAAAAGAGCAAATACATATAAAAGACGCATACGCCCTACTCCTCTAGAAAATACTTGGCAAAACAATGCATTTGAAAATGCGGTCTAACGTCTAAGGTAAGCCGCCCGCCGTAGGCGGGTCGGCTTGAACGCCGGGTTAGACCCGAAGGTCAAAAGGGAGCGCCCAGACTTGGACCAGGGCGCAGCCCACGAAAAAGCGCTGGGCCACGAAAGTGGCGCAGCGCTGCAAAAATGATAGCTGGTGGCGCTTTCTGCAAAAGCGCTAGAGGCGAAAAAGGCTTGAAAACACTTGGAACAGGGCCGAGCGCTGGAGCAAGTGACTGCGCGCATAAAAAGCGGGTGATGGGACTAACGTAGAGCTAACCGGCGCTGCGCGGGTTTATCGCGCAGCGTCCAGCGACTGAAAGGAGCGAGGTTGAGTGATGGGATGGACTCCCCCGTTTGTTTGCGCGAGAAACGCGCACTGGTCTTCATTGGCGTGGGGATCAGGTCTTCAACAAACGAAAGGAGTCCGAGATGCATGCTACTACCGTGGCCGTCGACTTGGCCAAATCCGTTTTCCAGATCGCTGTTGCCGATGATCAATGGCGCATCGTTGAAACCCAGCGCCTGACGCGCACCCAGTTCGAGCGCTGGTTTGCCAACCGATCTGTATCCCTGGTCATCATGGAAGCCTGCGGCTCGGCCCACCATTGGGCACGCTGGCTCAATGGTCTGGGCATCTCCGTTCGCCTGCTGCCCGCACAGTACGTGCGCGCCTACGTCCGGCGCAACAAGACCGACGCCACCGACGCTGCCGCGTTGCTCGAAGCCGCACGCGCTGCCGACATCCGCCCCGTGCGCGTGAAGTCTGTTGAACAACAAGCCCTGCAGGGCCTGCACCGCATCCGCTCGCTCTGGATGGGCACGCGCACCTCGCGCATCAACGCCTTGCGCGGCTTCTGTCGCGAGTTCGGCATCACCATCCCGCAGGGTGCCCGCACCGGCGTGGAAACCATCGGCCGCGTGCTGGCCGACCCGCGCTCGGCCGTGCCCGATCTGATCCGCCACACCGCCAGCATGCTGCTCGAAGAGATCCGCCTGCTCGAAGCGCGCATCGCTCAGGTCGAGCGCGAACTGGCCAGCGTGGCCCGCCAGAGCCCGGCCTGCACGCTGCTGCTCTCGGTGCCCGGCATCGGGCTGCTCACCGCCACCGCCCTGGTGGCCGCCACATCGGGCGACGTGACGCACTTCCAGGACGCGCGCCACTTCTCCAGCTGGTTCGGCCTGACGCCGCGCGAATACAGCTCGGGGTCGAGCCGGTACCTGGGCCGCATCTCCAAACGAAGGGCGACCGCTACCTGCGCATGCTGCTCACCCACGGCGCGCGCAGCGTGCTGCGAGCGGCCAAGGTGGCCGAAGGCGCGGGCAAAGAGATCTGCGGCATCCGCCGCTGGGCGCTGGAGGTGCAGGGCCGCTCTAACCACAACAAAGCCACCTGTGCCCTGGCCAACAAGCTCGCGCGCATCTGCTACGCCACGCTGCGCGACCACGCCCCGTTTGACGAAGCAGCCCGGCTGAACAAAAAACAAAGCCGGCAGAGCTTCGCCCTGCCGGCCTGATCTCGTCTCACCAGATCTCTTCACCCAACCCATCTCACCTTGCGACGGGTTTGATCGACCATCATGGCCAACCGGGTTCCTCCCACACCGCACTGCGCCGATAACTCTTCCGGCAGCTTGCCTGCCGCTTGCAGCGTGTGGCGATGCGGTGACGCAGATTCCATGTCGGCACGGGACATTGACGATCCCACTCCAGATGCCGGATATACGACTGCAGGTGCTCTACCCCACGGTCCCCAATCGGTCAGTCCCTTGCTGTTGAGGGGGAGTCCATATACGCCAGGTTAGGGTACGCAAGCACTGTTAGCTCCCTCTGGCGTAAATCTTGAAGGACGAATATTTGTCGGCGATTTCTTTCGGCCAGTTGTAGCAATTGATTATGAAATTTTGCTTTGCACCGTTTTTTAGCCCTTCCATGAATTGTGTTTGACATTGGAAAATAAACGCTCCATTCGTATCAAACAAATCAGCATAGACGTTCAAATATTTCTCGCTGTCAGGACCTTTGTTCTCGATAGTTCCAGTGAAGCTAATTTGTCCTGAGGTGTTCCCACATTTGGATTGGGTTTCTTGTCCATTGGGCGAAGGAAGTATTGCGTTTGTATTTGAAACTACCAGTTGGTCAGCGGTTGGCCCAGTTGGTTGTTGCAGAGCAGGTTTATGCAATTCTGGTGGCACCTCACTTCGAAAAGGCGTTGAGAAGCTAAAGGCGCCAAAAACTGTGAGGATTGAGACCAGCAGAATAACTAGCCCTAGACCAAATGCTATTCCTTGAAGAACAGTGAATCCCAATTTTTTCATGGTGAAGTCTGAGTTACTCATAAAGTACCCTAACTTAGATATATCCCGCAAAACGGCGGATAACATTGGACGCAGTCGTTAAACAAAGTCGCATGACACCTCCAAAAGTTCTTTGAAATCAATTCAGTACAGCACAAATCTGTATGCATGAACAGGTATAACAGAATCGGCAACTCCGGCACTCCACGGTCGCCATCGCGAGGCAGTCTAGCGGCGTATCGCCAACTTGTGCCACGGGACCTGCCGGCTACAGACGATGAAAGGGCCGCCAGCCTTTCGCCCTGTTGCGAATGACGCCTCCGGGTCGAAACCCACCTCCCACACCTCACCCCAATCCCTCCGCCAACGCCTCAAACACCACCCGGATCCGTCTCGAAGTCCGCAACTCCCGGTGCGTCACCAGCCAGACCGGGAAGCGGATCGGCGGCACATCGTCGAGCACGCGGACCACGCCCGGTGTGTCGCGGGCGATCTCTTCCATCATCGCGCCGATGCCCAGGCCTTTTTGCACCAGCGCCCAGTGCGCCACGGTGTGGTCGACGTAGCAGCTGAAGTTGCTTTCGTTCACCGGCAGGCCGTGCATGCGCAGGTAGCCCAGGTAACGGCCCTGGCGGTCGGAGCCCACGAAGGGCAGGTGGGCGGCGTCTTCGGCGCTGCGCGGGTGGCCGTGGGTCTTCACCCAGTCTTCCGACGCATAGAAATGCGCCGTGGCCTCGCGGATGAAGCGGGCGATCAGTTCGGGCTGCTCGGGCTTGACGTGGCGGATGGCGATGTCGGCCTCGCGGCGCAGCAGGTCGCTCAGCGCGTTGGACGGAATCAACTCGATGGCGATGCCCGGTTCCTGTTCGCGCAGTTGCTTCACCAGCGGCGGCAGCAGGTAGGCGGCGACCGCGTCGCTGGCCGTGACCGAGACCACGCCGCCCACCGCCTGCGAGCGGCCGGTGGCGGCCAGGCCCAGCGCCTCGGCGGCCGCGCCCATGGCGCGTGCGTGCTCCAGCAGGTCCATGCCGGTGGTGGTGAGCACCATGCTTTTGCCCACCCGCTCGAACAGGGTCACGCCCATGCGCTGCTCGATCGCGGCCACCTGGCGGCTGAGCGTGGGCTGGGTCAGGCCCAGCTTGCGCGCGGCGGCCGACAGCGAGCCGGTTTCGGCGGTTTCCAGAAAGGCCTTGAGCTGGTTCCAATCGAGGTTGTTCATGCGTTTATGTATATGTCCGCTGCAATTTACCGCAGTTCCTCTGCGGCTTGTGCATGGATAGGATGCCACCCATGCCGCTGTCCACCACCCCCTCTCTCGACACCCCAAGCCCGCCGCAGAGCAGCGACGTGGTGTCCCGCAAGGCCCGTTTCTGGGACCGCATCGCGCGCAAGTACGCGGCCGACCCGATTGCCGACATGCCGGGTTACGAGGCCACGCTGCGGCGGGTGCAGGGCCTGCTGACCGCAGAGATGAACGTGCTGGAGATCGGCTGCGGCACCGGCAGCACCGCGCTGCGGCTGGCGCCGTTCACGCGGCGGCTGCTGGCCACCGACGTGTCGGCCGGCATGATCGGCATCGCCCGCGAGAAGCTGGCGGCCGAGCTGCTGCCGCAGCTGGCGTTCGCGCTGGCCGACGCCGACGCCCCCGCGGCCGGCCCCGGCGCCTACCACGCGGTGCTGGCCTTCAACCTGCTGCACCTGGTGAGCGACCTCGACGGCGCGCTGGCCTCGGCGGTGCAGGCGCTGCGGCCGGGCGGCCTGCTGATTTCCAAGACCGCCTGTGTGGCCGAGATGAACCCGCTGATCCGCTGGCTGGCGATTCCGGTGATGCAGGCCATCGGCAAGGCGCCCCACGTGCTCCTGTTCGATGCAGACACGCTGCAGGCCGCCATGGTGCGCCAGGGCCTGGTGATCGAGGCGGTGGAGCGCCACGGCACCAAGGGCAAGGACATCCGCGTGTTCATCGTCGCCCGCAAGCCGGGCTGAGTTTTCCCCCCTTCACCAGCGACCCGGGTTTGTGCCCAGGCGGGGCGTCGTTCGCCCGGCCGGGACGCGTTCGTCCCTTTTTTCAAGCGACTCAGGAGTTTCTTCATGCCACGCATCCGTCCGCTGCCCGGCTTCGCACGCCGTCCCGCCACCACCGTGGCGCTGCTTTTCGCCCTGGCCCTGTCGGCCTGTGGCGGCGGCGGGGGCGACGACACGCCCGATGGCGGCAGTGGCGGGGCCACGCCGTCGGTGTCGCTCCAAGCCCTGGCCGGCGACTGGGTGCAGAAGGGCTGCGCGAAGGCCGGAGGCCAGTCCTACAAGAAGATGCTGCGCGCCCGCGTCACCGGCGCGAACACGCTCGACTACTACGAAGGCGTGTTCACCTTCGGCGGCAACGACTGCGCCGGTGGCGGGCGCCTGACCGGCCCGTCCAAGCTGGGCACGCTGAGCTTCGACCGCTCCGAGGCGGGCGGCGGCCTGGCCGCGCACTGGGGCCTCTACCGCACCGTCATCGGCACGCGCCACGGCGCCGTCTGGGCGCTGCGTTCGCCGCCGCTGCTGTGCCTGCTGGGCGACGAGATCCCGAGCATCCAGCCCACGCTGTCGGCGGTGTCCGCCAGCCTGGCCACCGTGCCCGCTGACAACTGCTTTGTCCGATGAACCCCGCCCACACCCAGGAGCCCCTGATGCAACCTGTGAACCGCCGCACCCTGCTGCCGCTGGCTGCGGCCTTGCTGTTCCTGGCCAGCACGTCCGCCGAGCCGGCTGAGCCCGACGCCGCCGAGCGCAAGTTCATCCGCCAGGGCATGGGCGAGGGCGAGGTGGTGCTGAAGATCGGCCCGCCCGACCACGAGGCCGTGCACCGCGCCGTGCGGGGCCAGCCCGAAGAGAAGTCCTGGACCTACTTCCCTCACCCCCGGGACCCGCAGACGCTCACCGTCATCCGCTTCCACGCGGGCCGTGTGGCCGAGGTGGAGCGCAAGATTTCGCGCTGAGGCGGCGCTCTCAGCGCGCCCGCACGCCCAGCACGCCGCAAACCGCGATGAGTGCGATGCCCAGCACCGTCCACACGTCGGGCGCGTAGCCGAACACCACCCAGCCGGCCAGGGTGGCGAAGGCGATCTGCGTGTACATGTAGGGCGTGATGCGCGAGGCGGGTGCCTTCTGGTAGCCCTTGATCATGAAGTAGTGGCCGAGCGAGCCGAACACGCCGATCAGGCCCACCAGCAGCCACAGCATCGGGTCCTGCATCGGCGCCCAGCTCCAGGGCAGGGCCACCGTGCCGAACACCAGGCCGGTGAGCCCGGTGTAGAAGTGCATGGTGCCGGGGTCTTCGGTCTTCACCATCTTGCTGGTGACGATCTGGTAGAGCGCATTGATGACCACCAGCAGCAGCGGCAGGAACATGCCGATGTTCAGGTCGCTGCCCTTGGGCCGCACCACGATGAGCGCGCCCGTCAGCCCACCGGCCACCAGCAGCCAGGTCAGCGCGCTGACGTGCTCGCGCAGCAGCACCGCAGCCAGCAGGGTGATGACCAGCGGCACCAGCATGAGGATGGCGGTGAATTCGCCCACAGGCACGTGCTGCAGGCTGATGTAGGCCACGGTGCCCGAGGTGACCATGAGCGCGCCGCGCAGCAGCTGCCACCAAGGAGCGCGGGTGACGAACAGCGAACGGCCCTGGCTCGGATAGAGCATGGCGGCTGTCATGCCGGCCTGCACCACGAAGCGCAGCCAGACGGCCATCATCACCGGCACCACGCCGCCCACGTACTGGCTGGTGGTGTCGAGCAGGGCGAAGCAGGCGGTGGCGAGGACGGCCAGGGCGATGCCGCGGCCGGGGTGGGGGTAGTGGGGGTCTGGCAAGGAGGGGCTGCGGGTCAGTAGCTCAGGCGGGCCACGGTGCGCAGTTCTTCGGCGGTCGTGGTGGCGAAGCCGAAGTATTCCAGATAGGCCGGGATCATTTCGAACAGCATGTCGGAACCCACTTGCACCTTGCAGCCTCTGGCCGCTGCGGCGGTGAGGAAGGCGGTCATCTCGGTGCGCATCACCACCTCGCCGACGAAGGTGCTGGCATCCAGGCGCGAGACGTCCAGCGGCAGCGGGTCGCCTTCGTTCATGCCCATGGGGGTGGCGTTGACGACCAGGTCGAAGCCGGCAGGGTCGTTGCTGCCGGTGGTCACGTCGATGGCGGGGTAGTTGTCGCGGATGCGCTTACCCAGGGCCTCGGCCGCGGCGGTGTTCACGTCGTAGAGGCTGATGTGGGCGATGCCCGCGCCGGCCAGCGAGGCGGCAATGGCGCAGCCCACGCCGCCGCTGCCCACCACCAGCACGCGCGCACCGGCGAGCTTGAGACCCTTGCGCAGCACGCCGCGCACGAAACCGGCGCCGTCGAACTGGTCGCCCACCAGGCGGCCGTCGGGCAGGCGCTTGACGGCGTTGCAGGCGCCGGCCACGCGCACGGTGGGGGTGACCTCGTCCAGCAGGCCGACGGTGACCACCTTGTGCGGCATGGTGATGAGCGCGCCGCGGATGTTGGTGAGCGTGAACACGCTCTTGAGGAATGCCGGGTAGTCCTCGGGCTTGCAGCCGAAGGGCACCACCACCGCGTTGATCCCGTGCTTCTCGAAGAAGGGGTTGTAGATCATCGGCGACTTGAACGTGTGCGTCGGGTAGCCGATGTGGGCGATGAGTTCGGTGTGGCCGTTGATCATGGTTTCTTCGTGGCGGCCGAGTTCACGAACTTGCGCACCAGGCCGTCCATGGCCACCAGGTAGCCGTCCACACCGAAGCCGACCACGATGCCGGCGGCGGCGGGCGAGACCCAGGAGTGGTGGCGGAACTCCTCGCGCGCATGCACGTTGGAGATGTGGCACTCGATCACCGGCATCGGCTCGACGCCTTTGATCGCGTCGTGCAGGGCGATCGAGGTGTGGGTGAGCGCGCCGGGGTTGATGACCACGCCCAGCACCTCGCCGGCCTTGTACAGGCGGCCGTACTCGTGGATCTTGTCCAGCAGCGCGCCTTCCCAGTTGCTCTGGAAGCACTCCACCTCGTAGCCGATCTGGGTGCCATGGGCCTTGCAGAAGGCCTCCACATCGGCCAGTGTGGTGTAGCCGTACTGGGCGGGCTCGCGCGTGCCCAGCAGGTTGAGGTTGGGGCCGTTGAGGATGAGGATTTTTTTCATGGCGTTCCTTGAGGGGGCGACGCGCCCGAAGGCGCGGCGCAGGGGTGGCTTACTTGCGTGCTTTTGCGAGTTCGGCCAGCAGTTCCGACACCGTGGCTTCGCCCACGGCGCCGGCGTGCTTGGTGATCACGGGCTTCATCTTCTCGACCAGCTTGACCTGCTCACCGGGGGCCAGTTCGGAGACGGTCATGCCGGCCTTCTTCAGGTTCTCCACCGTGCTGGCCACCGAGGCGCGGGCCTGGGCGCGCTGGAACTTGGTGGACTCGGCCACGGCCTCACCGATGATCTTCTTCTCGTCGGCCGACAGGGTGTCCCAGAACTTCTTGCTGATCACCACCGACTGCGGGTTGTACTGGTGGTTGGTCAGGGTCATGTACTTCTGCACTTCGTGCAGCTTGGCGCCCCAGATCGTGGCGACCGGGTTTTCCTGGCCGTCCACGGCCTTCTGCTCCAGTGCGGCGTACACCTCGGGCCATGGCAGCGGCGTGGGGTTGGCGTCCAGGGCCTTGACCCAGTCCACGTTGATCGGGTTGGGGATCACGCGCAGCTTCAGGCCGGCGATGTCTTCCACCTTGGTGATGGGGCGCTTGCTGTTGGTGATGTTGCGGAAGCCCAGCTCGTAGTAGCCCAGACCGACCAGGCCCTTCTCTTCCAGCTTGGCGTGCATCTTCTGGCCGAAGGGGCCGTCCACCACGGCGTCGGCTTCCTTGCCGTTGGCGAACATGAAGGGCAGGTCGAAGGCCGCGAATTCCTTGACCTGGCTGGCGAAGATGCCCGAGTTCATCGAGGCCATCTCCAGCGTGCCGCCCTGCAGGGCCGAGACGTTGGCCTGGTCGCTGCCCAGCTGGCCGCCGGGGAACACGTTGACCTTGATCTTGCCGCCGGATTTGGCTGCCACGATCTCGGCGAACTTCTCCATGCCCTGGACGATGGGGTGGCCCGCGGCGTTCTGGTTGGCGAACTTGATGACCTTGTCCTGGGCGGCGGCGATGCCGACGGTGGCCAGGGCGGCGGTGGCGACGAGGGTCTTGATGAACAGACGTTTCATGGTTTGTCTCCAGCGATCAGGGATGGGACGCAGACGAAAAAGCCCCTTGCCTTGGCGTGCCCGTTCCGGGCAAGGGTGTGGAACACAGAAAGGGTCAGCCGTAGAACCAGCCCAGTGGCACCAGCACGATCTGGGGGAACAGCACCATCAGGAACATCAGCGCGAACTGGGCGATCATGAAAGGCCAGACGCCGCGGGTCACTTCGTCCATGCTGATCTTGCCCACGCCGGCCACGGTGTTGAGCACGGTGCCCACGGGCGGGGTGATCAGGCCGATGGCGTTGTTCATCACGAACAGCACGCCGAAGTAGACCGGGTCGATGCCGGCGGCCTTGACGATGGGCATCAGCACCGGGGTGAGGATCAGGATGGTGGGCGTCATGTCCATCGCCGTGCCGACGATGATCACCAGAATCATGATCGCGAACATCAGCAGGGTGGGGCTGTCCAGCAGGGGCTGCAGCAGGTCCACCAGCTGGGCCGGCAGCTGGGCCACGGTGATCAGCCAGGCCGAGACCATGGCACCGGCCACCAGGAACATGATGACTGCGGTGGTCTTGGCGGCGGCCAGGAACAGGCCGTAGAGCTGGCTGATCCTGAGTTCACGGTAGACCAGCAGCGAGATTGCCAGCGCGTACACGGCGGCCACCACGGCGGCTTCGGTTGGCGTGAACACGCCGAACTTCAGGCCCACCACCACGATGATCGGCAGGCCCAGCGCCCAGAGCGCGTCGCGCAGGGACCTGAAGACCTCGGCGCGGGTCTTGCGGGCCGGCGGCTTGACGTTCTCCTTGCGCGCCACCCACCACCAGGTCAGGCACAGCGCCGCGCCCAGCAGCACCCCCGGCACGATGCCGGCCATGAACAGCTTGGAGATGGACACGTTGGCGGCCACGCCGAAGATCACGAAGCCGATCGAGGGCGGGATGACGGGCGCGATGATCGAGGCTGCGGACAGCAGGCCGGCCGAACGGGCCTTGTCGTGGCCGGCGGTGTGCATCATGGGCAGCAGCAGGGCGGCCAGCGCCGCGGCGTCGGCCACAGCGGAGCCCGAGAGCGAGGCCATGATGACCGCGGCCATGATGGCCACGTAGCCCAGGCCACCGCGCACATGGCCCACCAGCGCCATGGCGAAGGCCACGATGCGCTTGGACAGGCCCCCGGCGTTCATGATCTCGCCGGCCAGCATGAAGAAAGGCACGGCCAGCAGGGGAAAGCTGTTGGAGCCTTCGATCAGGTTCTGCGCCAGGATCTGCGCGTCGAACATGTTCAGGTGCCACATCAGCGCGGCGCCGCACAGCAGCAGCGAGAACGAGATCGGCACGCCGATCATCATGGCGGCGATGAGGGAGCTCAGGAAGATCGCAATGGTCATGGGAAGGTCTCCTGGCGCTGATCAGGGGTGCGGGTCGCCGTGCGGCATGTCGTCGGACTCGCGGATGCCGATCAGCTCGCTGTCCGCCATCTGACCGGTGACCAGGCGCACCAGGTTCAGCAGCAGGATGGGGGCGGCCAGCACGGCGAAGACCACGCCGCTGGCGTAGAAGTAGCCCATGGAGGTTTCCATGACGGCGCTGGTGGACTCCCAGTTGATCTTGGTCTGCTCCAGCGAGCCCTTGAAGACCAGCCAGCAGATGAACAGCATCAGCAGCAGCGACAGGCCCAGGCAGAACTTCTGCCCGGCCACCGGCAGGCGCGAGATCAGCGAGTCGGTGCCCAGGTGGCCGCGCTCGTTGATGGCGACCACGGCACCCAGGAAGGTCATCCACACGAACAGCCAGCGCGAAAGCTCTTCCGAGAGGGTGATGCCGGAGTTGAAGCCGTAGCGCATGACTACGTTGCCGAACACCATGACCACCATCGCCGCGAGCGACAGGACCATGAGCACGGCCAGCAGCCGGCAGTAGCCGTTGATGAGTTTCTGGACCAAGGGGTGTCTCCGAATCGTTGAGGTTCGTAATGTACGAACTGGTTAGTTTTTCAGATATCAGGAGTTTCCCTAAACCCCCGGCCGCAGTGGCTTACTTTTTGACGAAGCGCGTGACCATCTCGACGATCGACGCGCGGCGGTGCGTGGCGATCGTGGGCGAGGTGAAGTCGCGCTTGAAGATCAGGCCGAAGGTGTGGCGGTTGGAGACGTTGAAGAACGACAGCGCGGAGATCGAGGCGTGGATGTCGACCGGGTCCAGCCCGGGGCGGAAGATGCCTTGTTCGACGCCGCGGGCGTAGAGCTTCTCGATGGCCGAGATGGCCTTGAGGTTGAGCGCCTGGATGCTCTTGCTCTGGGCCAGGAACTGGCCGCGGTTGATGTTCTCAGACATCACCATGCGGATGTAGGGCTCGTTGCCCGCGTGGTGGTCGAAGGTGAACTCGACCAGCCGGCGCAGCGCGGATTCGGGGTCGAGGTCGTCGAGATTGAGCTCGCTCTCGGTGGTGCGCACCCGCCGGTAGGCCTCTTCCAGCGCGGCCAGGTACAGGCCTTCCTTGCTCTGGAAGTAGTAATAGATCATGCGCTTGGAGGTGTGCGTCTCGTCGGCGATCTGATCGATGCGCGCGCCCGCCAGTCCCTTCTCGGCGAACTCGTTCATGGCCACCTCCAGGATGTTGGCCATGGTGCGTTCGGGGTCGTTGGTGCGGGTGGTGGCCTTGGCCTCGTGGGCCTTGCCGCGAACCACCTGCCTCCGGGAATGTACTGATTCGTTCATTCCGGCAGTATAGGGTCAGGTGGCTCATCAGGCGACTTCGGTGTGTGTTCCGGTCAGACCAGCGGCACGGTCAGGAGGTCGATGACGGCGCGCGTGTCGGGGCGCACGCCACGCCACCAGGCGAAGGCCTCGGCGGCCTGCTCCACCAGCATGCCGACGCCGTCGGCCAGCTGCTTCGTACCGGCCTGCTGTGCCAGGCGCAGGAAGGGCGTGAGCCCTTTGCCATAGGCGAGGTCGTAGGCCAGCGCGCCCGGTGCGAACACCGTGGCCGGCACCGGCGGCAGCTCGCCGCGCAGGCTGGCCGAGGTGGCGTTGAACACCAGGTCGAATTCCAGGCCTTCGAGGTCGCTGTAGCCACAGGCCACCACCCGGCCGTGTGCGCTCGCCGCCTCTGCCAGCGCTTCGGCTGTGGACACGGTGCGGTTGGCGATCACCAGCCCGGCTGGTCCTTCGGCCAGAAAAGGCAGCAGGGCCCCACGGGCCGCACCGCCCGCGCCCAGCACCAGCACGCGTTTGCCTTTCAGCGGGTGGCCCAGGTTGTGCACGACGTCGCGCGCAAGGCCCACGCCATCGAAGTTCTCGGCGATCACCCGCTCGCCGTCGAACCTGAGCGCATTCACCGCGCCGGCCATCTGCGCGCGCTGGGAGTGTTCGGTGGCGCAGGCAAAGGCGTCGAGCTTGAATGGGGCTGTGACGTTCATGCCCCGTCCGCCGGCCGCGCGGAACTTGTCCATGTCGGCGGCGAACTGGCCGATGCGCCCTTCGATGGCGGTGTAGACCATGTCCTGCCCGGTGGCCTCGGCGAACAGACCGTGGATCAGGGGCGACTTGGTGTGACCGATGGGGTTGCCGATGACGGCGTAGGCGTCGGACATAGGGTCTCCTTATTTAGAGAAGAGCACGCCGTCTGTCTGCAGCGTGGCGATGTCGGCATCGCTGTAGCCCAGCGAGCGGGCCACCTCGGCGTTGTGCTGGCCCAGGTCGGGCGCCACGCGCTGCATGGGGGCGCTGGTGTCGCAGTCCGAGAAGCGGAACGGCAGGTTGGGCAGGCGCAGCGTGCCGTAGCGCGGGTGCTGCTGCTCCAGCACCATGCCGCGCGCCTGGATCTGCGGATCGGCCAGCACCTCGTCGATGCGCTGCACCTTGGCCGAGGGCACGTCGATGCCGTCGAGCAGGGCCAGCACCTCGGTCACCGTGCGCGCCGCCACCCAGGGCTTGACCACGGCCAGGATTTCGAGCCGGTGCGCGTTGCGTCCGTTGGCGTCGTGAAAACGCGCATCGGCGCCGAAACCGGCCGGCCCGCCGTGCTGTTCCACCAGTGCGGCGAAGCGCTTCCAGGCGTCGTCCACCTGGGCGGCGATCACGAGGTCGCCGTCCTGCGCGCGGAACACGCCGTACAGCGTGGAGGTCGGCATGTCGTGCCCGGTCTGCTGCGGCAGCACGGTGCCGCCCGAGAGCGTGTAGCACTGCACCGCGTACTCGTGCATCGAGACCAGCGTGTCGTAGAGCGCCATGTCGACGTGCTGGCCCTTGCCGCTGGTCACGCGGCCGAGCAGGGCGGCGTTGATGGCGGCCACCGCGTGGATGCCGGTGTACATGTCGCCCAGCGAGATGCGCAGCAGCGGCGGCGCCTCACCCGGCGTGCCCACCATCTGCATGATGCCGCTCTTGGCCTCGGCGATCAGGCCAAAGCCGGCGCGGTGCGCGTCGGGCCCGGTGTGGCCGTAGGCCGAGATCGAGCAGTACACCAGCCGGGGGTTGCGCGCCGACAGCTCGGTATAACCCAGCCCCAGCTTGTCCAGCGCGCCGGGGCGGTAGTTTTCGATGAACACGTCGGCGCTGTCGCACAGCTGCTGCATGAAGGCCTTGCCGCGCGGGTCCTTCATGTTCACGCTCACCCCCTGCTTGCCCATGTTGAGCTGCAGGAAGTAGCCACTCTGCTGGTCGTCGAGGATGTGGGCGTGCTGGCGGCCTGCGTCGCCGCTGCCGGGGCGCTCGACCTTGATCACCTCGGCGCCCAGCGCCGCCAGGCAGCGACCCACATAGGGGCCGGCCAGGAAGTGGCTGTAGTCGATGACGCGGACGCCGGAGAGGGGAAGGGCCTGCATCAGAACGCTCCCGGGCGGCGCGGGATCATCAGGCGGTGTTCGCCCTTCTGGACCACCTGGCCGTGCTGGTTGACGAGTTCGCTGGGCAGCACCACGATGCCCCAGCCGGGCCGGCTCTTGCTGGGGCGCAGGCCGGTGACGCTGAACTTCACATGCAGCACGTCGTTGACCTTGATGGGCAGCAGGAAGTCCCAGGTCCAGCCCAGCGACATGCCGGGCAGGAAACGGTAGTCGCTCTGCGTTTTCAGGCCGTCGGCGATCGACAGGCCGAACAGGCCGTGCGCGACGATGCAGCCGAAGTGGCTGGCGTTGGCGTAGGCCTCGTCCACGTGCACCGGCGTGTGGTCACCGGTGAGGTCGGCGTAGGCCAGGATGCGTTCTTTGGTGACGGTGTAGGTCGGGCTGGTGCAGGTGTCGCCGTCGCGGGCGTCGTCCCAGTACTTTTCTGGCATGGAGGGTGTGGTCATGGTTCAGCCCCGGGGTTGGACGGCCAGGGCCGCCGCCACGCTGCCGGGCGCAGCCTGGATGAGTTCCACCGCCAGGCCGTCGGGCAGCTGCAGCCAGTTGCGCCCTTGCGGCAGGGCCTTCACGCCCCAGGGTTCGGCGGCCTTCAGGGCCGCCTCCAGGTCGTCCACCATCACGCCCAGATGGGCCAGCCAGCCGGCGTCGTTGCTCGGTGGTGCTTCGAAATCGGGTGTGGCCATCAGCTGCAGGCCGCCCAGCGTCCAGTACTGGCGCGGGTCGTCGGTCGGGCCGTCGATCTCACGCACGTCCATGCCCAGCACCTCATAGAAGAATTGGATGTGCCAGTGGATGTCCCGGACGCGCACGGCCACGTGTTCGACGTAGGCGCGGGTCGGCGGTGTGAAGGGGGTGCTCATGCCAATGTCCTTTCGATGCCCTTGATGCAGGCGACCAGGGTCTGGTTGACGGGGGTGGGCACGCCGCAGCGCTGGCCCCAGCGCACCACGGCGCCGTTGATGAAGTCGATCTCGGTGACCGAGCCTTTTTCCAGGCTCTGCAGCATCGAGGTCTTGAAGTCGGCCGGCAGTCCGGCGCGGGCTTTGCGCCAGGCCTGGCGGGGGTCGGTGAAGCTGAGCGTCACGCCGCTGGCGGCGGCCACGTCCATGGCTTCCTGCACCGCGGCCACCGCGGTGGCCTCGATCTCGGGAATCTCGTAGAGCGGGCCGTAGGGCAGGCGCGTGATGCCGCTGAGTGCGCCGGTGGAGACGTTGATCAGCAGCTTGTCCCACATGGTGCCGACGATGTTGTCGCTGACGGTGGTGGCCAGGCCCGCGGCGGTGAAGGTGGCGGCGATGCGCTGTGCGCGTTCGCTGATGCGGCCGTCGAGTTCGCCGATCAGCGTCTCCTTGCCCACGGTGCCGCTGATGATGCGGCCCGGCGCCAGCATCACGCCGCCCACATAGGTCTTGCCGGCCAGCACGTGCTCGCGACCCACGATGGCCGCCAGCACGTCTTCATGACCCAGGCCGTTCTGCAGCGAGAGCACCGTGGTCTGTGGACCGACCAGCGCGGTGGCGGCCGACATGGCGGCCTCGGTGTGGAAGGACTTGACGAGCACGATCACCAGATCCACCGGGGCCAGTCCCGCGGCGCTGGTGGCGGCGGTGACGGTGCGGACCACCTGCTCGCCATCGGGCGTGCGCATGAGCAGACCGCGGGTGTTGATGGCGTCCACCTGGGCCGGATGGCGGTTGATCAGCACCACGCTGTTGCCGGCCTGTGCCAGCGTGCCGCCGATGGCACAACCCAGGGCGCCTGCGCCCAGAACCGCGATCTTCACTGTCCGTCTCCGTTGTGGAATGGGGCGGATTCTGGGTGTCTGCTTTTATTTCGTCTATCGAATGGATTAAATACACTTCATTGCATTCATCAATACGCAAGAGGCCTCATGAACCCGGACATTCCGCTGATCGACCTGCGGCTGCTGCGCCTGCTGGACACGTTGCACAGCACCCGCAGCGTGACCCGCACCGCCGAGCTGCTGGGCCAGAGCCAGCCCACCATCAGCATCGGGCTGGGCCGCCTGCGCGAGCAGCTGGGCGACCCGCTGTTCGTGCGCACGCCACAGGGCATGCAGCCCACACCGCGCACCGAGGCGCTGATCGGCACCGTGCGCGAGGTGCTCGACGGGCTGCGCCGCCTCTCCGAGGCGCAGGCGGGCTTCGACCCCGCGACGGCCCGGCGCAGCTTTCGCATCTTCATGACGGACGCGAGCCACATCACCCTGCTGCCGCGCCTGTTCACCCACGTGCGGGCGCTTGCGCCGCAGGTGCAGCTGGAGGCGGCGGCCCTCCACCCGGGCATCGCGCAGGCGCTGGAGTCGGGCGAGGCCGATCTGGCGCTGGGGCTCATCCCCCGGCTGGACGCGGGCTTCTTCCAGCAGGCGCTGTTCATCCAGGACTGGGTGTGCCTGGCCAACGCCCGACACCCGCGCCTCCAGGGGCGCCTCACGCTGGCGCAGTACCGGCGCGAGGCCCATGTGGGCATCGTTTCCGGCACCGGCCAGCTGCTGCTGGAAAAGGCCATGGCCGAGCGGGGCGTGGAGCGGCAGATCAGCCTGAAGCTGCCGGGTTTTCTGGGCCTGTCGGCCATCCTGTCCACCACCGACCTGCTGGCGACGCTGCCCCGCCACATCGGCGAAACCCTGGCCCGGTCGGCGGGGCTGCAGGTGCTGCCGTGTCCGGTGCCGATCCCCACCTTTGTGGTCAAGCAGCACTGGCACGCCCGCTTTCAGCACGACCCGGCCAACCGCTGGTTGCGCGGGGTGTGTGCCGAGCTGTTCATGGACACCACCCGGGTGATGTCGGCCCACGACACGGAGGTGCCACGGTGAGGCAGGCACCTTCGGTGCGCCGATCCCGTGGGGCCGCTCAGGGGGCCGGGTCGGTGACGCCGAAGATGCGGCGCAGCGGGTTGAACCCGGTCACCAGCGCCGAGGCCACCAGCACCAGCGCCCCGCCGGCAAAGATGCCCGGCGACAGCGCCTCGCCCAAAAACAGGTGGCCCCACGCAACGCCGAACACCGGGATCATGAACACCGGGCTCATGGCCGCCACCGGCGTCACGTTGCGGATGATGCGCAGGTGCGCCCAGTAGGCCAGGCCCGAGGTGACGATGCCCAGCACCGCGGTGGCCGCCAGCGTGGCGCCGGTGAAGCGGGCCTCCGGCCACTGCCAGGCCGCGCCCGGCAGCACCAGCACCAGGGCCATCACGTGGATGCCCGCGGCGATGGACAGCGGCTGCATGCGCGCGGTGGCGCGCTTCATCACCGGCGTGGCCAGGCCGTAGCAGGCGGCGGCGCAGACGCAGGCCAGGGCCGCGACCAGGGTGGTGCCGTCCAGCGGCACCGGGCCCAGCCGCACGATCAGGCCGACCCCGATGAAGCCGATCAGGCAGCCCAGCAGCTTGCGGGCGGTCAGCGTGTCTTCCTTGAACCAGGCCGAGGACAGCGTGCCGAACAGCACGGCCGTGGTGTTGAGCAGCGCGCTGTAGCCCGCCGGCAGGTACAGGCCGGCCCAGGCGTAGAGCATGAACGGCGCCGCGACGGACAGCAGCGCCATCACTGCCAGCATGCGCCACTCCTTCCAGGGCCAGGCGTGGCGCAGCACCGACATCAGCAGCACCAGGGTGAGGGCGGCCAGGCCGACCCGGCCGGCGGCCAGTACCCAGGGCCCCATGACCGGCGCGGCCATGCGGATGAACATGAAGGAGGCGCCCCAGAGGGCCGAGAGTGCGACGAGCTGCGCGAAGTGGCGTGTTTTCACCGCGCCGATTGTGGGGCTGAACACTTCGCCAGGCTGTCCTGTGACCGACAGGGTGAACAGGTGTGCGTCGCGCCCGCTCCGCTACAGTGGCGGCGCAGGCCAGTCCACCGACGGTCGTCCTTCGCAGGTCACACCATGCCGCTCGTCCTCTACGGTCACCCCTTCTCTTCGTACACACAGAAAGCGCTCGTCGCCCTGTACGAGAACTTCACAGCGTTTGAATTTCGCTGCATCGGGCCCGACACACCTGAGCACACGGTCGACTGGTTGCGGCGCTGGCCGATCGCCCGGTTCCCGCTGCTGCTGGACGGAGAACGCCAGATCGTCGAGACCAGCCTGATCATCGAATACCTGCAGCTGGTCCACCCCGGCCCCGTGCGCCTGCTGCCCGCCGACCCGATGGCCGCGCTGGACGTGCGCTTTCTCGACCGGTATTTCGATCTGTACGTGATGAGCGCGGTGCAGCTGGCGGTGGACACCGCGCTGCAGCGCTACCCGATGACGGTTGAAGAGGGGCGGGCCATCGCCAGCGAACGGCTGGAGCGGGCCTATGCCTGGCTCGAAGGGCACCTGGCCTGCAAGACCTGGGCCGCGGGGGACACGTTCACGCTGGCCGACTGCGCCGCCGCACCGTCGCTGTTCTACGCCGACTGGGTGCACCCGATCGCTGAGGCGCAACCATTGCTGCGCGCCTACCGCGCGCGCCTGCTGGCACGCCCGTCGTTCGCCCGCGCGGTGGACGAAGCGCGGCCTTACAGGTCGCTCTTTCCGCTGGGCGCGCCGGACAGGGACTGAGCCTCAGCCACGGCGCGCATGGTGCCGGCGGATCAGGAAGGGGTTCCTGCCTCGCGCATGGCCTTCGCGGCCTCCACGTTCCCCAGGCCCTCCAGGCCCGCCGCGGCGCCGAGGCGGTCGCGCTCCTCTCGGTTCTGGCCGAGCTTGTACTTGCCCACCAGCCGGGAGACTTCGATCTCCAGGCCGACGATGGCCTTGAGCAGGCCGTCGATGTAGTCGGTGGGCGCGTCGCCCATCTTCCAGGGCTTCTGCTGCTGCGAGCGCGCCTCGTGCTCTCGCGTCAGCCGCGCCACCAGCCCGCGCAGGAAGCGCTCGTCGTCGCGCACGCGCAGCACGCCGTGCGCGTGCACCACCGCGTAGTTCCAGGTCGGCACATGCCTGTGGTGCTCGGGCTTGCTCGGGTACCAGTTGGGCGAGATGTACCCGTCGGCGGCCCGGAAGACCACCAGCACCTCGGTGTCGGCCGCCTGCTGCCACACCGGGTTGGCGCGCGCCACGTGGGCACGCAGCAGCCCGTGTGGTCCGACGGCGGTGTCGAGTTCGAAGGGAATGTGGTTCGCGTCCAGCCCGTCGGGGCCGTGCGTGACCAGGGTGCCCAGCGGGTGCGCCTGCATGAGTGCGTGCAGGGCTTCCGGGCGTTGTTCTTCAAAGGCGGTGGGCAGGTACATGGTGGTCAGTGGGGCGATGTGTTCAGTGCGTGCTGCACCAGTGCAGCCATTGTGCGTGCGGCCTCGGAGCCCGAGGCGGTGAGGCCCACGACGGTGCCTTCGCGGTCGGCGCGCGCTTCGTCCTGGCTGGCCTTGAGCTTGCCTTCCAGGCGCTGGATGGCGATCTCGATGCCCGCACCATCGGCGGTCCACCGCACGGCGCCATGGGCATGGACCACCACGTAGTTCCAGGTGGGCACCACGCGGCCGTGTTCGGCCTTGCCGGGGTACCAGCCGGGGGAGATGTAGGCCTGCGGTCCATGAAACACGATCAGCGAAGGGGCACCGGCCGGCACCGCGCGCGCCCCGGCGTCGTCCGGATCGATCCGGACGCTCAGTGTGCCGTGGTTGCCGCGGTTGCGGTCCAGCACGAAGGGCCGGTGGCTGGCGGTCAGGCCGTCCGCGCCCAGGCAGACCCAGGTGCCCAGCGGGTGCGCGTCGATGAGGTCGAGCTGCGCGGCGCGGTCGTCGAAGCGGTGGTGCGGGGGGACGTACATATATAGATAGAGGGCGGTGCCGGCCGGGCTCAGGTGCCCCGCAGCGCGTGCCGCAGCAGCAGCACCGACAGCGCCCACATGGTCAGGCCGATCAGGCCGTCCAGCACCTGCCAGGCGCGGGGTTTTGCAAACAGCGGCGCCAGCCAGCGCGCGCCGAAGCCCAGGCCGCAGAACCAGACCAGGCTGGCGAGGCTGGAGCCGGCGATGAACCAGCCGCGCAGGCCGGCCGGCTGCTGGGCGCCGATGCTGCCCATCAGCATCACCGTGTCCAGGTAGACGTGCGGGTTGAGCAGGGTGAACGCCGCCACCTGGGCCATCGCGGCGCCCCGAGAGAGCCGATCCGGCGCCGGGCCGCCCCAAGCCGGATCAGCCCCCCCGGGGGGCAGCGACCCGCTTTGCGGTGGAGCGTGGGGGCCGAACAGCCGGGCCCGCTGCAGCGCCTGCCAGCCGTACCAGGCCAGAAAGAGGGCGCCCGCCAGCGCCATGGCCTGCGCAAACACCGGGTGCCGTCCCAGCGCCTGGGCCATGCCCAGCACACCGGCGCTGATCAGCGCCGCGTCGGCCAGGGCGCAGAACAGCACCACCGGCACCACATGCTCGCGCCGCAGCCCCTGGCGCAGGACGAAGGCGTTCTGCGCGCCGATGGCGACGATGAGACCGAAGCAGAGCAGCAGGCCCTGCACGAACACGGGCAGCGCCTGGGCGAAAGACGTGGACAACATGGGCCGAGCTTGCCAGTGCTGGAGGATGAAGACAAACTGTCTTTCCTAAATCTGCTTTAGAAGAACTGAATCCATGCTCGATTACGCCGCCCTCAACGCCCTGGCCGCCGTGGTGCGCGAAGGCAGCTTCGACCGCGCGGCGCGCGCGCTGCACGTCACCCCGTCGGCGATCTCGCAGCGCATCCGCCTGCTGGAGGAGCGCGTGGGCTGCGCGCTGGTGGTACGCGGCCAGCCCTGCCGGCCCACGGACACCGGACGCCGCATGTGCCAGCACGTGGACCGCGTGCGCCTGCTGGAGGCGGAACTGACCGACGCGCTGCCCGCCATCGCGCCCGAGGGCGGGGCGCGGGTCCACCTGCCGGTGGCCGTCAACGCCGACAGCCTGGCCACCTGGTTCGCGCCCGCGCTGGCGGCGTTCGCGGCCGAGGCGCCGGTGCTGGTGGAGCTGAGCGTGGACGACCAGGACCACACGGCCGAATGGCTGCGCACCGGCGCGGTGGTGGCCGCCGTCACCGGCACCGCGCGGCCGGCCACCGGCTGCAACAGCCAGCCGCTGGGCGTGATGCGCTACCTGGCCGCCGCCAGCCCGGCGTTCGTGGCACAGCACTTTGCGCAGGGGGTGGGCGCAGGCAGCCTGGCCCAGGCGCCCAGCCTGCTGTTCAACACCAAGGACGAGCTGCAGGCCGGCTGGGTGCGGCGCCTGTGCCACCGCCATGTGGAACTGCCGCGGCACACGTTGCCCTCGTCGCACGCCTTCGTCACCGCCGCGCTGGCCGGCATGGGCTGGGGCATGTTCCCGCAGGGCATGATCGAGCCCCACCTGGCCGAGGGCACGCTGGTGGAGCTGGCGCCCGGCACGCCGCTGGATGTGCCGCTGTACTGGCAGACGGCGCGGGCGGCATCCGGCCTGCTCGACGGGCTGACCCGGCGGATGGTGGCCGCCGCGCGGGAGGCCCTGCGGCCCGGGTGAGCCGGCGTCCTTTGTTAGGATGCTGCGCCCCCTGTTGTTCCCCGACCCTGTTACATGTCCCACCTGCCACACGCAGACAACTACCGCTCCGACATCGATGGCCTGCGTGCCATCGCCGTTTCTGCCGTCGTGATCCACCACGCGTTTCCCGAGCTGTTCCCGGGCGGCTTCGTCGGTGTGGACATCTTCTTCGTGATCTCGGGCTACCTCATCAGCTCGATCATCCTGGACAACCTGGCCCGCAACCGCTTCAGCTTCGCGGACTTCTACGCGCGGCGCGTCAAGCGCATCTTCCCGGCCCTGTTCCTGGTGCTGGCGTCCACGTTGGCCTACGGCTGGTTCGTGCTCTCGCCGCTGGAATACAAGGCGGTGGGCAAGCACGCGCTGGCGGGCAGCTTCTTCGTGTCCAACTTTGCGTTCTGGCAGGAGGCCGGCTACTTCGACGCCTCGGCGGTCGAAAAGCCGCTGCTGCACCTGTGGTCGCTGGCCATCGAGGAGCAGTTCTACATGTTCTGGCCGCTGGTGCTGGTGGTGCTGCACCGCGTGGGCCAGCCCAAGCGGATCTGGATCGCAGCCCTGCTGCTGGCCTCGCTGGCGTTCAACCTCTGGCTGGTGCGTCTCGACGATCCGAACCCGGCCTTCTACAACCCGCTGGGGCGCTTCTGGGAAATGATGATGGGCGCCTTCCTGGCCGCCAGCCGCCCCGCACCGGGCACCACGGTGCAGCATGCCGGAGCCCGGGTGCAATGGCTCTCCACCGCCGGTGTGGTGCTGATGGCCGCCGTCATGGTCAAGCTCGACCCCGAACGCCGCTTTCCTGGCGGCTGGGCCTTTGCCGCCACCCTGGCCACCTGCCTGATGATCGCCGCCGGCCCGCGCGGCTGGTTCAACCGCTACGTGCTGTCGAGCAAGCCCATGGTCTGGATCGGTCTGATCAGCTACCCGCTCTACCTCTGGCACTGGCCGCTGCTGGCTTACCCGCACATCGAAAACGGCGGCGTGCCTCCGGCGCTGCACCAGGTCGGCTGGGTGCTGCTGGCTGTGCTGCTGGCCTGGCTGACCTACCGGCTGGTGGAAACGCCGATCCGCTTCGGCCACTGGCGCCAGTGGCGCTTCACCACCGTGGCGCTGAGTGCCGGGGTGGCGATGACGGGCCTGACCGGCTTCACCATCTACAAGCAGGACGGCCAGCCCGAGCGGCTGCAGCGCCTGGCGGCCAACCAGCCGGGGCAGGACGGCACGCCCGAACAGATCCAGGCCCTGCTCAAGACGCTCTCGTCCAAGGGCGGCCGGCCCGCCATCATCGAAGGCTGGCGCGACGGCGACTGCATGCTCGACTACAAGCTGCCGGCGAGCCACTACAAACCCTTCTGCGTCGAGCAGAAGCGCCCGCTGGTCTTCCTCTGGGGCGACTCGCACGCCGGCTCGCTCTACCCGGGCTTCAAGGCGCTGCAGGACAGCGGCAAGTACAGCTTCGGCCTGGGCGAACGCACCGCGGCCATCTGCCCGCCCATCCTGGGCATCGACCCGCGCCCGCTGTGCAAGAGCCTGAACGACGACACCATCCGCGTCATCCGCGAGAGCAAGCCCGACATCGTCGTGCTCTATGCGTGGTGGCACGAGGGCAAGGTCAAGGGCCGCTACAAGGACACCTCGGGCCTGGAGCCCACCGTGGCCGAACTCAAGAAGGCCGGCGTCAAGCGCATCGTGCTGCTCGGCGCCGTGCCCTACTGGCGCGAAGACCTGCCCAAGCTGCTGCTGAAGGTGTGGCGCGAGCAGCAGCGCATTCCGCTGCGCCTGGGTGATGAGTACCTCGACCCCCACGTCAAGGCCGCCACCGCCGAGATGCGCCAACGCGCCAAGGCCATGGGCATCGAGTTCATCTCCGGCATGGACTACTTCTGCAACCGCCAGGGCTGCCTCACGCGCATGGAGCCCGGCTCCGCCGAGCCCCTGAGCTACGACTACGGGCACCTGACGCTGCCCGCGGTGAAGTACTACGTCGAGCAGATCGCGCCGCTGATCCTCAAGCCCTGAGCGCGCTCAGAACTGCCTGAACAGGGCCGCCGCGACAATCCCGGCCGCAATGGCCGGCAGCGGCTTCTTGAGCACCAGCATCACCAGGGCGGTCGTGGCCAGTGCCGCGCGGGCGCCCAGGTCGCCCTGCGCGGCCATCGGCGCCAGCACGGCCACCAGCACCGAGCCCGACATGGCCGCGATGAAACGCCGCACGCGTGGCCCGATGGGCACGTAGGACATCACGAACACACCGCCCCAGCGGGTGGCCAGGGTCACCAGCGCCATCACGGCGACGATCAGCAGGGTGCCCCAGCCGGTGGATTCAACGCTCATCGCTCTTCTCCTTCCACAGCAGGCCCAGCAAGCCGCCGGCCAGCGTGCCGGTCACCACGTGGCTGTTCTCCGGCAGCCAGTGCCAGGCCGCGATCGACGCGCCGCCCGCCGCCACCCAGATCAGCAGCATGCGCAGGTTCTTCTCGCCACCCACCACCATGGCGAGCAGGAAGCAACCCATCACCATGTCCAGGCCCCAGCGCCGCGCGTCGGCGATCAGGCTGCCCACCTGCGTGCCCAGCACGGTGCCGATGATCCAGAACACCCACAGCGCCAGGCCACCGCCCAGCAGCAGCCCCAGGCCCGGCTGTCCGCGCCCCAGGGCCTGCATGGCGAGCGCCCAGTTGGAATCCGACGCCAGCGCCATCACGCCATAGCGCCGCGCGGGCGGCAGCTGACGCAGCCAGGGGTAGAGCGTGGCGCCCATCAGCAGGTGGCGCGCATTGATGGCGAACACGGTCAGCGCCAGGGGCAGCAGCGGCACCTGCGGTCCCCACAGGTCCAGCACCGCGAACTGCGCCGCGCCGGCGAACACGGCCGAACTCATCAGCACCGCCCATGGGGTGTTCAGTCCTTGCTGCAGGGAGGCGAGGCCGAAGGCCGCGCCAAACACCAGCACAAACAGGGCGATCGGCAGCATCTCGCGAAAGCCGGCCCACACCAGCCGGCGGGTGAGGGCACTTTGTGAGCGGAGGTCATCGGTTGTGGTCATGGGGCGAGACTGTGCCGGGTTTCATGAATCCCGAAAAGCGCAAAATTCACATCGTTTCCATTCGATAACCGCATGCAAGGACGCCGCCCATGACCCCGCAGGATCTGCAGATCGACTGGCTCAGATGCTTTGTGGCGGTGGTCGACGCCGGCTCGCTGTCGGCCGCGGCCGGCGAGGTGCACCGCTCGCAGTCGGCCGTGAGCATGCAGCTCAAGAAGCTGGAGGACGCGGCAGGCCGGCGCCTGCTGGAGCGCGGGCCGCGCAAGCTGCAGCTCACACCCGACGGCCAGACCCTGCTGGGCTACGCCCGGCGCATGCTCGACCTGCAGGCCGAGGCGCAGGCCGCGCTGCACGGCGACGAGCTGACCGGCCGCGTGCGCCTGGGCGTGCCCGACGACTACGCCGCGAAATACCTCACGCCGGTGCTCAAGCGCTTCGCGCCCAAGCACAGCGGGGTCGAGATCGAGCTGCACTGCGAGCAGTCGCCATCACTGATCCCGCGCGTGGCGCGTGGCGAGCTGGACCTGGCGCTGGTCTCGCGCGACCACGCGCGGCGCGGCACCCTGCTGTTCCACGAACCCATGGTCTGGGTCGGCTCGGCGCAGTTCGAGCTGTGGCGGCGCGACCCGCTGCCGATCGCGGTGTACGAGGAGGCCAGCCTCGCGCGGCGCGGCGCCATCCAGTCGCTGGCGCAACAGGGGAGGCGCTACAAGGTGGTCTACAACAGCTCCAGCCTGGCCGGGCAGATCGCGGCGGTGGACAGCGGCCTGGCCGTGGCCGTGCTCACGCAATGCAGCGCGCCGCCGCACCTGCAGGTGCTGGGCGCCGAGCAGGGCCTGGGCCCGCTGATCCCGATGGAGGTGGGCGTCTACCGCAGCCGCGAGTCGCGCGGCAACAAGGCGGTGGACGGCCTGCACGACCTGCTGGTGAAGACCTTGCGGCAGTCGGCGGCGGGCTGAGGGCCTGCAAGGTGCCTTGACGCATGTCAGCCAGCTGTGACCCGTTTGCGCGAACATAGCGCCATGACCGTTTCCGATCCCGTTTCCCAACCCGGCGCCGGCTCCGTCTTCACCGCCCGAGCCCTCACCAAGACCTATGGCGAGGGCGACACGGCCGTGCACGCGCTGCGCGGCGTGGACCTGGACATCGTGCGCGGCGAGTTCGTGGTGCTGCTGGGCGCCTCGGGCAGCGGCAAGTCCACGCTGCTCAACATCCTCGGCGGGCTGGACACGGCCACCAGCGGCTCGGCCAGCTGGACGCACGAGGGCCAGGTGCACGAACTCATCGGCGCGGGCGATGCCGAGCTGACGCGCTACCGGCGCGAGCACGTCGGCTTCGTGTTCCAGTTCTACAACCTCATCCCCAGCCTGACGGCCGAGGAGAACGTGGCCCTGGTGACCGACCTGGCCGAGGACCCGATGGACCCGGCCGAGGCGCTGGCCCTGGTGGGGCTGGCCGAGCGGCGCCACCACTTCGTCTCGCAGCTCTCGGGCGGCGAGCAGCAGCGCGTGGCCATTGCGCGGGCCATCGCCAAGCGCCCGGCCGTGCTGCTCTGCGACGAACCCACCGGTGCGCTGGACTGCGCCACCGGCGTCATGGTGCTGCAGGCCATCGAACGCGTGAACCGCGAGCTGGGCACGACCACCGTGGTCATCACGCACAACGCGCCGATCGCCGACATGGCCGACCGCGTGCTGCGCCTGGCCGACGGCCGCATCGTCGAAACCCATGTGAACCCGCACAAGGTGGCCGCGTCCACGCTGCGGTGGTGAGCGCTCTGAGATGAGCACCCTTCATACGAAGCTCTGGCGCGACCTCAGGCGCCTGCGTGCGCAGGTGGTCACCATTGCGGTGGTGGTGGCCATCGGCGTGGCGGGCTTCGTCGGCATGTTCGCGGTGCACGACTCGCTCAAGACCTCGCGCGACGCCTTCTACGCCGACAACCGCCTGGCCGACCTGTTCGCCGGCATCAAGCGTGCGCCGGTGTCGCTGGGCGAGCGCCTCCGCGCCATTCCCGGCGTGGCGGAGGTGAAGCTCGAAGTGGTGTTCGACGCCCAGGTGGACCTGCCCGAAGTGGTGCAGCCGGTCACCGGCCGCTTCATCGGGCTGGACCTGTCGGCCGCGCAGGCCGGGCGCCAGGGCTTGAACGCGCTCAGCCTCAAGCAGGGGCGCTGGCCCGAGCGCGGCGCCCAGCTCGAAGCCCTGGTCAGCGACCGCTTCGCCGCCGCGCGCCAGCTCAAGCCCGGGGACGTGGTGCACGCCATCCTCAACGGCCGGCGCGAGCGCATCCACCTGGTGGGCACGGCCGCCACGCCCGAGTACGTGTTCGCCTCGCAGGGCGGTGCGCCCGACGACACCGGTTTCGGCATCTGGTGGATCGACGGCGCGCGCATGACCGAGCTGTTCGACATGCAGGGCGCGTTCAACCAGGCCTCGCTGCGGCTCGAAGCCGGTGTGCCCGAACGCGCCGTGCTGACGCCGCTGGACCGCCTGCTCGAACCTTACGGCAGCATCGGCGCCGTCGGGCGCGACCGCCAGCTCTCCACCAAGATCGTCAGCGACGAACTGGCGCAGCTCAAGGTCATGGGCACGGTGCTGCCGGCCATCTTCCTGGCCGTGGCCATGTTCATCCTCAACGTGGTGCTCAGCCGCCAGGTGGCCACGCAGCGCAGCCAGATCGCCGCGCTCAAGGCCCTGGGCTACACCGACGGTGCCATCGCGTGGCACTACATCCAGCTCGCGCTGGTCATCGCGGGGCTGGGTGTGGCGGTGGGCCTGGGCCTGAGCCAGCTGATCGGCCGCGGCATGCTCAGCCTGTACGACGAGGTGTTCCGCTTCAACCGCCTGGCCTACGCCACCGACACCACGCTGGTCCTGCTCTCGGCCGCCATCGCCGGGCTGGCTGCCGCCGCCGGCACCTGGACCGCGATCCACGCCGTGGTGCGGTTGCGCCCGGCCCAGGCCATGCTGCCGCCCGCGCCGCCGGCCTACACCGCCACGCTGGTCGAGCGCCTGGGCCTGGGGCGCTTCCTGTCCACCAGCGCGCGCATGGTGGTGCGCAACCTCGAACGCCGGCCGCTGCGCGCCGCCTTCACCGTCACCGGCATCGCGCTGGCCGTCGCGCTGCAGATCTCGGGCGCGTTCTGGCTGGACGCCATCGCCCACATCGTGGACGTGCAGTTCCGTCAGGTGCAGCAGGGCGACGTGCTGGTCAACTTCCACCGGCCGGTGCCCGTGACCGTGGTGCGCGACCTGCAGCGCCTGCCCGGCGTGCTCGACGCCGAGGTCTACCGCACCGAGCCGGTGAAGGTGACGCTGCGCGGGCGCAGCAACGACACCGCGGTGATGGCCCTGCGGGGCAACGCCAGGCTGATGCGCCTGGTGGACGAAGACCGCGGCGCGCTGGCCCTGCCGGCGCACGGCGTGGTGCTCTCGGGCCTGCTGGCGCGCGAGCTCGGCGCCCAGGTGGGCGACCGCATCACGCTGCAGTTCCGCCTGTGGAGCCGGCGCAGCGTGGAGGTGGAGGTGGTTGACATCGCGCGCACCATGTTCGGCCAGCTGCTCTACATGAACCTGGACACCCTCAACCGCCTGGCCGGCGATGGCGACGGCGTGGCCGACGCGGCGCTGCAGGTGGACCCGGCCGCCATGCCCGCCTTCTGGGCCGCGGTGAAGGCGGCGCCCGGCATCAACTCGGTGTTCGACAAGGCCAGCTCCATGGCCGAGTTCAACCACCGCACCGAACGCAACATGGGCGTGTTCAGCGGCATCCTCACGCTGTTTGCGGTGGCCATGGCGGTGGGCATCATCTACAACGCCGCGCGCATCTCGCTCTCGGAACGCGCGTGGGAACTGGCCAGCCTGCGCGTGCTGGGCATGACGCGGGCCGAAGTGTCGGTGCTGCTGCTGGCCGAGCTGGCGGCCGAGCTGCTGGTGGCGCTGCCGCTGGGGGCGCTGGCCGGCTGGGGCCTGGCCACGCTGATGATGCAGCTCATGGCCAGCGACGCGATCGATTTTCCGGTGGTCATCGAACCGTCCACCTACGCCTCGGCCGCCCTCATCGTGCTGGCCGCCGGTGTGGCCAGCGCGCTGCTGGTGCGCCGCCACATCGACCGCCTGGATCTGGTTTCTGTCTTGAAGGTACGCGAATGAACAAGTCGAACAACGGTGCGGCCAAAAAACGCCGCTGGCTCATCGGCGGACTGGCCGTGGTGGCTCTGGCCGCCATCCTCTGGGCCTCCTACCGCCCGCGCCCGCTGGACGTGGAAACCGCCTCCGTGGCCGAAGGCCGCTTCGAGCAGGTGATCGAGGAAGACGGCCAGCTGCGCCTGCAGCAGCGCTACCTGGTCACCGCGCCCACCGCCGCGCAACTGCAGCGGCCCGCGATCAAGGTGGGTGACGCGGTGAAGGCGGGCGACGTGGTGGCCGTGCTCGCGCCCAATGCGCCCGGCATGATCGACGCGCGCACCCGCAGCGTGCTGCAGCAGCGCGTGGGCAGCGCGGACGCCGCCGTGGCCGCCGCCCGCGCCAACGTGCAGCGCGCCCAGGCCGCGCTGGCCCAGGCCACGCTCGAAGCCGAACGCTCTGCGCAGCTCGCCAAGGACAACTTCATCGCCCCGTCCGCCCGCGACCAGAGCCGCCTGGCGCGTGAGGCCGCGGCCCAGGCCCTGAAAGCCGCGCAGGCCGAGCAGGCCGCCGCCGGCCACGCCGCCAGCGAAGCCCGCGCCGCGCTGGGCCGCGCAGAACCGTCCGGCGCTGCGCAAGGCAGCACTCCCGGTCTCTGGTCACTCAAGAGCCCGGTCGACGGCCGCGTGCTCAAGCTGCACAAGGACAGCAGCGAACCGGTTCAGGCCGGCGCGCCGCTGCTGGAAATCGGCGACACCGGCGCCATGGAAGCCGTGATCGACGTGCTCTCCGGCGACGCGCCGCGCATCGCCGTGGGCGCCGCGGTGCAACTGTCCACCGGCCGCAACCAGCCGCCGTTGGCCGGCACCGTGGCCCGGGTCGACCCGGTCGCGTTCACCAAGACCTCGGCCCTGGGCATCGAAGAACAGCGCGTCAACGTCACCGTCGCGCTCAAGGCGCCACCGGAAGAACTGCAGAAGCTCGGCGACGGCTTCCGCGTCGACGCGCGCATCACCATCTCGGCCAACGACGGCGCGCTGCTCGTGCCCTCGGCCGCGCTGGTGCGCCAGGGCGAGGGCTGGCAGGTGTTCGTGGTGGAGGGTGGCAAGGCCCGCGCGAGGACGGTGACTTTCAGCGACCGCAACGCCGACAGCGCCTGGGTGAAGGACGGACTGAAGGCGGGGGAGACGGTGATTCTTTATCCGGGGAGCGGGATGAGGGATGGGCAGCCAGTGAAGAGCAGGAAAAGTTAACCATAGGATTGTTGTCCAACTTAACGAGTTTGACGAAATTGTTTTTTTGAACGAAAATCTAGCGTCAATTCAACGGCACAGACCCATGTCACATCAAGTCAACCCAGCCAATCTTTGGGCGTCCATTGACGAGTCCATGTGCGATCTCTATCGCAGGGTCGTTCGCGAACTACCCGTGCTTCAGTCATTCGATCCCGCGCCCTGGAAGACGCAACTCGACTCTTTGGCATCGCTGGTGACTTCTATACGAATCGCTCTTTGGACGCGGCTGCTTTTCAGGACGCAGGACTCAGGATTTAGGCCAACGGCTCAGCTCTTGCCGCAGCAAGGTTTTTTTGAATGCAGGGTCAACAAGCGCAACGCGCCATAACAGTGGGCACCAGTGAACGCACATGAACACTTTGACTTTTCCTCTCTCTGTTGCCCTTGAAGCCCCAACCCGCCGTACCGTATCCGCCGACCCCTACGCCAGCGGAGCGCAGACCGATGCGCTGCTGCGCTCGGGTGCGGCCTACCGGCGCGAGCGAATGCAGGCGGCCGACATGATCACCACCGAAGAAGCCGCTGAACTGGCGGGCACCTCACGCGTGACCATCAACGCGTGGATCAAGTCCGGTCGGTGCCTCGGTGTGTCGCATCTGCGGCGTGGCTTCAAGCTGCCGCGCTGGCAGTTCGAGCCGTTTGTGTTCCCGTACCTCCAACCCATGTCGAAGGCGTTGGGCACCACCGACGGCTGGCCACTGCTGGCCTTCCTGGAAAGCCCTCACCCTGCACTGGATGGCCAGACGCCCCGCGTGGCGCTGGAGCAGGGCGTGGATGCGAAACGGGTACTGGGTCTGGCAACAGCAGAGGGACATTGATGCCCCCCTGCTCATGAACCTCAAAGAACTCAAACCTCCGCTGATTGAACTGCCTGCCGGGCAGACGTTTTTCCGGGTCCAGGTGCTGCGTGCTCGGCCCGGTGCAGTCAAAACGAACGGGCTCTTGTTGCCACCAGCCGGCGTGTTGTCCGGAAGGTTCTGTTTGACTGATCAGGTCACTGCCTACTTGGCAGACAGCGCAGATACCGCACTGTTCGAAGCGCAGTTCCGCCGCGACACGAAGAGCCGAAGCTTGGGCGAGTTGCGCAAGCGAGCACTGCTTCAATTCACTACCGTGCGACCTCTTAGGCTGGTGGACCTGCGCCCGCTGGCGGAGCCTTACCCACTACTGTTGAGCTTGCGCATCGAACAGACTCAGGCGCTGGCGCGAGACTGCTTCAAGGCTGGCCATCAGGGATTGATCTACGCCTCGGCGCAGCACATGCAGCACGCCTGCGTCTGCTTGTTTCCGGACGGGATCGCGGCATTGAAGCGACAACAGCAGTGGCCCTTGGTGAAGCCAAGTACGCGGCAATTGCTGCATGCCGTGGTAGACGCGGCGCGTCGCTCGGGCGTGCCGCTGCTGGAAGAAGGCGCGAGTTGACGGCGGCGGTCTGGGTCACCCCCGCCGCGCCTTCTCAATCCCCGCAATATCGATCTTCGTCATCCCCATCATCGCGTTGAACGCCCGCTGGGCCGCGGCGCGGTCGGGGTCGGTGATGGCTTCGGTCAGCACGCGTGGGGTGATCTGCCACGACAGCCCCCACTTGTCCTTGCACCAGCCGCAGGCGCTGGCTTCGCCGCCGTTGTCGATGATCGCGTTCCACAGGCGGTCGGTTTCGGCCTGGTCGTCGGTGGCCACCTGGAACGAGAAGGCCATGCCGTGCGGCACGCCGGGGCCGCCGTTGAGCCCCAGGCAGGGGATGCCCATGACGGTGAATTCCACGGTGAGCACGTCGCCTTGCTTGCCCGAGGGGAAGTCGCCGGGTGCGCGCATGACCGCACCCACGGCGCTGTCGGGGAAGGTGGCGGCGTAGAAGCGCGCGGCTTCTTCGGCGGTGCCGTCGAACCAGAGGCAGATGGTGTTTTTGGCGGGCATGGGCGTCTCCTGAAAACGGGGCACCCACGATAGCCGCAATGCGCCGCAGACGTCGAGGGGCAGGCGGTCGGTCCCCCGGGCGTTTCTTTCGTGTCTTTCTGTAAGTCGTCTTGTGGCCGCTGAGGTGCGAGGAGTACGCTGCCCATCCCCTCGCGGTCGCAAGAGGCCGGGGTGCCAGTTGTTCGACGGCGGCGGGATCCGAAGCATCAACAACACACACAGGAGACAGACATGGAAAAGACCGGTTCGATTGGTCGGCGTCTGACCCGGGGGCGATGGGGCGCGGCGTTCGCGGCCACCTTGCTCGTGGCAGCGTGCGGCGGCGGCAGCGATGCGTCCAGCGACAGCGGGGGCGACCTCGCCACCGCGCGGATGCTGACGACAGAGGTGGCTGCAGCGGGAGGGGCGGCGGCCGCTGGATCGTCATCTCCCAGTTGCCTCAACCGGGTCAACAACACGTTCAACAAACTGCTGGAGTGTGTGACCCTGGCCGGTGTCCGGCGCCATCAGCAGGCCCTGCAGACCATCGCCGACGAGAACAACGGCATCCGCACCTCGGGCACGCCGGGGTACGACGCGTCGGTGGACTACGCGGCCCAGGTGCTGCGCGACGCGGGCTACCTGGTCACGGTCACCGACTTCCAGTTCCAGACCTTCATCACACTCTCGCCCACGGTGCTGGAGCAGGTGTCGCCCGGCCCGGCCGGCCCGCTGGCGAACAACATCATGGAGTACTCGGGCAGCGGCGACGTGACCGCCTCCGTGACAGCGCTGACGCCGCCGCCGGGCGACGGCACGCCGGGCTGCGAGGCGGCGGACTTCGCCGGCTTCCCGGCCGGCAACATCGCGCTCATCAGCCGCGGCGCCTGTCCCTTCGCGCTCAAGGCCACCAACGCCCTGGCGGCTGGGGCGAGCGGCGTGGTCATCTACAACAACACCACCGGCGACCTCAACGGCACGCTGGGCGAGGCCTTCACGGAGGACATCGGCGTGACCGGCATCACCCAGGCCCTGGGGCAGCAGCTGGCGGCAACGCCGGGGCTGGTGCTGCGGCTGAAGACCGACACCTTCCGCGGCGAGGCGACCACCAGCAACATCATTGCGGAGTCGCGCACGGGCGACCCGAACAACGTGGTGATGGTGGGCGCGCACCTGGACTCGGTGAACGAAGGCCCCGGCATCAACGACAACGGCTCGGGTGTGGCAGCCATCCTGGAGACCGCGGTGCAGATGGCCAAGGTCAAGCCGCGCAACAAGCTGCGCTTCGCCCTGTGGGGTGCGGAAGAATCCGGGCTGGTCGGCTCCACGAACTACGTGAACGGACTGAGCCAGGCCGAGAAGGACCGCATCGCGCTGTACCTGAACTTCGACATGATCGGTTCGCCCAACCACGTCTTCTTTGTCTACGACGGTGACGATTCGGACGCCACGGGCGAAGGCCCCGGCCCCGGCGGTTCGGACCAGATCGAGAAGGCGTTCGAGTCGTTCTACATGCAACGCGGCGTGCCGTTCAAGGGCACGGACTTCGACGGTCGTTCCGACTACCGGGCCTTCATCCAGAACCTGATTCCGGCCGGCGGCCTGTTCACGGGCGCCGAAGGTGTCAAGACCGCGGAGGAAGCGGCGCTGTGGGGCGGCACGGCGGGCACAGCCTACGACCCGTGCTACCACCAGGCCTGTGACACCTTTGCCAACAACAGCGACACGGCACTGGACATCAACGCCGACGCGGTGGCCTACACCACGCTGCTGTTCTCGATGAACACCTCGAGCGTGAACGACCAGCGCGGCAAGGGCAACTTCCGCATGCCGGCCCTCAAGCCGCTGCACCCGGAGCGCACGGGGAACTGAGCGGCGTCAGGGGCTGGCCGGTGGGTCCGGCAGCCCCTGCAGGAAGCCCATCAACCGCTGGTTGAACACCTTGGCCTGCTCGAAGTAGGCCGAGTGGGCGGCCTGTTCCACCACGGCCACCTCGGCTCGTGGAATCAGCGCTGCGACCTCCTGCACGATGTCCAGCGGCACGATGGGGTCCTCGCGCCCCACGACCAGCAGCACCGGGCAGGCGAGGCGGCGCAGCGCCTCGGTGGGCACCAGGTTGGCCGGGTGGTTGAGCCCGCGCATGGCTTCGCGCCAGGCCTCGGGCGGGATGCTGTGCGCGCTGGGGTTGAAGTGGTTGATCTGCGCGTACAGCGCCACCAGCGCGGGCCGGTTCTGGATGAACCAGGCGCCCAGCGAGCGCTGCTCGATGGACATGGCCGCCGCCGCGGTGATGCGGTGCTCCAGGATCGCGAGCTGACGGGGGTGGTCGATGGCGAGCGAGCTGTCGCAGGGGACCAGGGCCCGCACGCGACGCGGGTGTTCCAGTGCCGTGCGCAGCGCGATCATGCCGCCCAGCGACTGACCCACCAGCACGGCGCTGTCGATGCCTTCGTGGTCCAGCAGGGCGACCAGGTCGTCCACCATCAGCCGCACCTGCAGCTCGTCGGGCGGTGCGACCGAGCGGCCGAAGCAGCGGATGTCGACGGTGACGCAGCTGAAGTGCGGCGTGAACGCGGGCAGCTGCTGCCACCAGGTGGCGCCGTTGGAGCCGGCGCCGTGCAGGAACACCAGGGCCGGGCCCTGGCCGTGGCGTTCGTAGTAGAGCGGGCGGCCGTGCGAGGTGAAGAAGGGCATGGGTGTTCTGCTTCCGCTTACTCGGCCTTGAGGTTGAGGCTGCGCACCAGCTGGCCCCAGCGCTCGGTGTCGCTGCGCACCTGCTGGGTGTGGGCCTCGGGGGTGGAGGTGGCCGGGTCGATGCCGAGCTTTTCCAGCTGGGCGTTGACGGCCGGTGCCGCCATGGCGCTCACGGTGGCGGCGTGGAGCTTGCGCACGATCTCGGGCGGTGTGCCTTTGGGAAAGGACAGGCCCACCCAGGAGCTGACGGTGAGCGCCTTGTGGCCCAGCTCGGCGAAGGTGGGCACCTGCGGGTGCTGCGGCGCGCGCTGGGCGCCGGAGCTGGCGAGCACCTTGAGCTTGCCCGAGCGCACATGGGGTTCGGCGCCGGCCAGGGGCAGCACGGTGATGGGCACCACGCCCGAGAGCACGTCCTGCAGGGCGGGCGCACCGCCCTTGTAGGGCACGTGGGTGAGCGAGGTGCCCGTGGCGCGCTGGAACAGCTCCATGATCAGGTGGCCGGTGGAGCCCGCGCCCGAGGTGGCGTAGTTGAGCTTGCCGGGTTCGCGTTTCGCGCGCTCGACCAGCTCGGCCACGGTGTTGACGCCCAGGTCCGGGCGCACCACCAGCCACTGCGCGCCCTCGCCCAGCACGGTCACGTGCGCGAAGTCGTTGACGATGTCGAAGCCGACATTCGGGTAGAGGCTCTGCGCAATGGTGTTGAGCATGCCGGTCATGGTGACGGTGTAGCCGTCGGGCGCGGCGCGGGCGCCGGCCGAGGTGCCGACGATGTTGCCCGCGCCGGGCCGGTTGTCGACCACCACGGGTTGTTTGAGCAGGGTGGACAGTTCCTGCGCCAGCGGCCGGGCCGTGAGGTCGTAGGCGCCGCCGGCGGGCGCGGGCACGATGAGGCGGATGGGCCTGTTCGGCCAGTCGCTGACGGCGGTCTGGGCGTGGACAGAGGGCATGGCGGCGGCCAGGGGCAGGGTGGCCAGGGCCAGCAGGGAACGGCGGTGCATGGGTGGTGTCTCCGGTGGTGTTGTTCTGGGCGTGGTCGGGTTCAGGTGGCGGCGGGCGGGTCCAGCAGCCAGCGCAGGTCGTCTTCCAGCCGCGGCCACTCCACGCCCGAGGCCATGTGGCCGTAGGGGCTGTCCAGCTCGCGGTAGCGCAGCGGGGCGGGGACGGCATCGAGCAGGGCGCGCACCACGGGGTCGGGCGGGAAGATCGCGTCGGTGGTGCAGACCATGAAGAGCAGGCGCGCGCGGATCTCGGAGAGCCGGTCGCGCACGTCGAAGCGCTCGGCCGCGGCGGCCAGGGTGACCATGCTGTTGGGGTCGAAACGTTCGGCCCACTGGCGGCAGGCCTGGTCCATGGCGGCCTGTCGCTGCGCCGGGTCGGGCATGCGGGCTTCGAACAGGGTCTCCAGTCCGTAGCTGCGCAGGGTCTGGCGGCGCAGCTCGGTCAGCATGTCCGTCATGCGCGCATCGCCGTAGTGCCAGCCGCCGTTCCAGGCCGGGTGGTCGGCAAAACGCTGGCGCGTGGACTCGGCGCTCAGGCCTTTGGGGTGGGTGAGGCCGGACACCAGCGATCCCACGGCGTCGACCATGTCGGGGAACGACAGCGCCCATTGCAGGGCCTGCCAGCCGCCGTAGGACGGCCCCACCACCGCGCGCAGGTGGCGCACGCCCAGCTGCTGCAGCAGGCGGTGCTGCACGGCCACGATGTCTTCCAGCGTGATGGCGGGAAAGCCCGGCCCCCAGGGCCGTCCGGTGGCCGGGTTGGTGGTGTTCGGGCCGGTGGTGCCGAATGAGGAACCCAGCATGTTGCTGCAGACGATGAAGAAGCGGTCGGTGTCCAGCGGCCGGCCGGGGCCGAGCAGCGGCGCCCACGAGCTCTCGGCCACATGGTGGCCGGGCACGAGCATTGAGGGGCCGCTGGTGTAGCCGTGGGTCACCAGCACGGCGTTGCGGCCGTCGGGTGCGAGTTGGCCGAAGGTGGCGTAGGCGATGTCCAGCGCGGGCAGCTCGGTGCCGCTGGACAGCCGGTGGGCGCCCAGTGAAAGGGTGTTCAGCATGTCAGTCGACCTTGATGCCGGCGGTCTTGATGACCTGGGTCCAGGTCTCGGTTTCGCGCTGGACGAAGGGGGTGAATCTGTCCTTGCCGGTGGCGACTACGGTGGCGCCGGTGGCTTCGATGCGGGCCTTGAGCGGCCCGTTCAGCGCCTTGATGGCGGCGGCCTCGATAGCCGCGACCACCGGCGCGGGAATGCCCTGCGGCCCCGAGATGCCGGCCCAGGCGGTGGCCTCGAAGCCGGGGTAACCCGATTCAGCCACTGTGGGCACCTGGGGCAGCAGCGGGTTGCGCTGCGCGCTGCTGATGGCCAGCGGCACGACCTTGCCGGCGGCACTGGGCGCGATCACGGCGTCCTGGTTGAGGAACATCAGCTGCACCTGCCCGGCCATCAGGTCGGTGAGGGCGGGCGCGCCGCCGCGGTAGGGAATGTGCAGCATGGAGATGCCGGCGCGCTGCTTGAACATCTCCATGGCCAGGTGGCCGGAGGTGCCGTTGCCCGAGCTGGCGTAGCTCAGCCGGCCGGGGTTGGCCTTGGCGTGCTTCACCAGATCGGCCAGGGTCCTGAAGCCGGTGGAGGGGTGCACGATCAGTGCGTTCGCGCCGGCCAGCGCGAGCGCGATGTGCACGAAGTCGCGGTTGATGTCGAACGGGAGTTTGGCCACCAGGCCCGGGCTGGTGGCGTTGCCGATCCAGGACAGCATCAGCGTGTGGCCGTCGGGCGCCGCGCGGGCCGTGGCCTCGGCGGCGATCACGCCGGCGCTGCCGGGCTTGTTCACCACCACCATGGGCTGGCCCAGCAGCTTGCCCATCTCGTCGGCGATCATGCGCGCCGCGTTGTCGGACGGCCCGCCGGCCGGCGCCGCGACGATGAACTGGATGGGGCGGTTGGGGAAGGGGGCCTGCGCGCGGACCGCGGTGGGCGCGAGCGCCTGCAGGCCGCCGAGACCGCCCAGGACCAGGGCCTGGCGACGGCTCAGCCGAAGGGATGGGTGCATGTCTGTCTCCTGTGGTTGTGACCGCATGGTCCGCGCAAAAGCCATCGGCAACAAGACAGAAATCACGGTCAGACATTAGACTCTTCAATACCATGCCCGTCGCCTCCACCGTGCTGCTCAACCGCCTCCTGGCCCGGGGCAAGTTCCGCCACGCGCAGGTGCTGCTGCACCTGGCCGAGCTGGGCAGCGTGCAACGCGCGGCCGACGCCATGGGCATGACACAGTCGTCTGTGACGCAGTCGCTGGCCTACCTGGAGCAACTGCTGGAGTCGCAGCTGTTCCACCGCCATGCGCGCGGCGTGCGGCCCACCGAGGTGTGCCAGGACCTGCTGCCCGTGGTGCGGCAGATCGTCTCGGGCCTGGGTGCGGGCGCCGAGGCGGTGGCCGCGCGCCAGCAGCAGGGGCAGGGCATGGTGCGGCTGGCGGCGTCCGGCGCCGCGATCAACGGCCTGCTGCTGCCGGCCCTGGCCGCGTTCGGCGAGCGGCACCCGCGCATCAGCGTGCAGCTGCGCGAGCTGGAGCGCGACGAACTGCTGCTGCTGGTCACGTCCGGGCAGGCCGATCTGGCGGTGTGCCGCCGGCCCACCGTGGTGCCCAGCGGCTGGCGCTTCGACCGCCTGGTGGACGACCACCTGGTGGTGGTGTGCGGGCCGGCGCACCCGCTGGCGGGCAAGCGGGTGCGGTCCTGGTCGCCGCTGTTCAAGGCCACCTGGCTGCTGCCGCCGGTGGACAGCATCGCGCGGGCGAGCTTCGACGAGGTGGTGCGGGGCGCGGGCGCGGCGCCCGCCACCCACCCGGTGGTGACGCGATCACTGTCGGCGCTGGTCTGGCTGCTGCGGCAGCGGCCGCTGCTGGCCCTGCTGCCCTACCGCTCGGTGCGCGCCTGGCTGGACGACGGGTTGTTGGCCACGGTGCCGCTGGACACCGGGGCGGTGCTGGAGCCCATCGGCGTGCTGCGGCCGGAGCAGGGCGCGCGCGCCGCGCAGGACCGGCTGGCGGAATTCCTGCTGACCCATGCGGCGCCGGTCAACCCCGCATCCTGCGCAGCAGCAGCTCGCGCATGATCTGGATCGGCGCCTCGCGCCCGCGGCCGCGGCGGGTGGCCAGCATGAAGGGCGACTGGAAGCCGAAGCTGGCCGGCAGCAGCACGCGCAGCTTGCCCTGGTCCATCCACGGCTGGGCGTAGTGTTCGGGCAGGTAGCCCACGTAGCCGCCCGAGAGGATGAGGAACAGCTGGGCCTCCATGCTGTCCACCGTGGCCACGCTGTTCTTCATGCCGTGCTTGCCCAGCTCGGCCTTGCTCCAGTAGCTGCGGCGCACCACGTTGAGCTCTGACACCTGCGCTTCCGTGATGTGGCGCTGGGCGAACAGCGGGTGCTGGTTGCTGCAGTACAGCCACTGCTGTTCGCGGTAGAGGGGCTGGAACACCAGGCCCGGCGGGCGGGTGGGGAAGAAGCCGATCCCCAGGTCCAGCTCGTTGTTGAGGATGCCCTCCTGCAGGTCGTAGGGGTTCTTGACGAACAGGCCCAGGTGCACGGCGGGGTGGCGCTGGTTGAAGTCGCCGATCGCATCGGAGAGGCGCAGGGCGCTGTCGGTGACGGTGGAGTCGATGACGCCGATGCGCAGCGTGCCCGAGAGGCCGCCCTTGAGCGAAGCGGCGAAGCTGCCGAAGCCGTCGATCTCGCCCAGCAGGCGCTGCGCCTCGCCCAGCAGCAGCTCGCCCTTTTCCGTGAGCGAGAAGCCGCGGCGGCCGCGGTCGCAGAGCTTGAAACCCAGCAGGCCTTCGAGCTGGCTCATGTAGGTGCTGATGGCCGAGAGCGTGAGGTTGAGTTCCTGCTGCGCTTTCGCAAACCCCTGGTGGCGGGCGACGCTGGAGAAGATGCGCAGCAGCTTCATGTCCGGCAGCGGCGCGGTGGTGGTGGGATGCATGGTTGTGAAAAGTCTGAAGTGAGTTTTTGGTTCTGAGCATTTGTCGTGCCAGGGGACGTCCGAAGAATGGGCACCAGCACACAACCACCGACCCGGAACCGAATGACCACTCACTTCAACCAGCCGCAGGGGGGCAACGAGATGCCCCGCTTCGCCGGTCGCGGCACCATGATGCGGCTGCCCGCGGCCGACACCCCCGACGGCCTGGACGCCGCCTTTATTGGCATTCCGCTCGACATCGGCACCTCGCAGCGCGCCGGCACCCGCTACGGGCCGCGCAGCATCCGCAGCGAGTCGGTGATGATCCGGCCCTACAACATGGCGACGGGCGCGGCGCCGTTCGATGCGCTGCAGGTGGCCGACCTCGGCGATGTGCCGATCAACACCTACAACCTGCTCGAGTCGGTGCGCATCATCGAGACGCACTACGACGCCCTGCTGCCGCACAAGGTGGTGCCGCTCACGCTGGGTGGTGACCACACCATCACGCTGCCCATCCTGCGCTCGCTGGTGAAGAAGCACGGCCCGGTGGGGCTGGTCCATGTGGACGCCCACACCGACACCAACGACCACATGTTCGGCGAGAAGATCGCCCACGGCACCACCTTCCGCCGCGCGGTGGAAGAGGGCCTGCTGGACTGCCGCCGCGTGGTGCAGATCGGCCAGCGGGCGCAGGGCTACACCAGCGCCGACTTCCAGTGGGGCGTGGACCAGGGCTTCCGCCTGTTCACCGCCGAGCAGTGCTGGTACCGCCCGCTCGCGCCGCTGATGGACGAGGTGCGCCAGACCATGGGCGACGGCCCGGTGTACCTGAGCTTCGACATCGACGGCATCGACCCCGCCTGGGCGCCCGGCACCGGCACGCCCGAGGTCGGCGGCCTGACCAGCATCCAGGGCCTGGAGATCGTGCGCGGCTGCCGCGGCCTGAACCTCATCGGCGGCGATCTGGTCGAGGTCTCGCCCCCTTACGACCAGAGCGGCAACACCGCCCAGCTGGCCGCCAACCTGCTCTACGAAATGCTCTGCGTGCTGCCGGGCGTTCCCGTTCGCTGAACCCAGGGGTCCTTGTCATGAACGCCCGCCATCCGTTTCCCCAGCCGCAGGACGCCGCCCAGGTGCCGCGTTTCGCCGGCCTGTCCACCTTCATGCGCCTGCCGCTGGTCGAGCCCGACCGGCTGGACACCGTCGACATCGGCCTGATCGGCCTGCCCTGGGACGCCGGCACCACCAACCGGGCCGGCGCCCGCCACGGCCCGCGCGAGGTGCGCAACCAGTCGGCGCTGATGCGCAAGGTGCACCACGTCAGCCGCATCGCGCCCTACGACCTGGCGCGCGTGGCCGATCTGGGCGACGTGGCGCTGCCGCCCATGGACCTGATGCTGGGCCTGGACCTGATCGAGGCCTTCTACCGCCGGGTGCACGCGGCCGGCGTGCGGCCGCTGTCGGTGGGCGGCGACCACCTGGTCACGCTGCCGGTGTTCCGCGGCATCGCCCACGGCGGCGCGGTCGGCATGGTGCATTTCGACGCCCACTCCGACACCAACGACAGCTACTTCGGTGGCCAGCGCTACACCCACGGCACGCCGTTCCGCCGCGCGGTGGAAGAGGGGCTGCTGGACCCGAAGCGCACGGTGCAGATCGGCATCCGCGGCTCGGTCTACGACCCGGCCGACCTCGACTTCGCGAAGGCGGTCGGCATCCGCGTGGTGCACATGGAAGAGGTGGCGGCCCGCAGCAACGAGGACCTGCTGGCCGAGGTGCGGGCCATCGTCGGCGACGCGCCCACCTACATCAGCTTCGACGTCGACTGCCTGGACCCCTGCTTCGCACCCGGCACCGGCACGCCCGAGATCGGCGGCATGAGCACGCTGCAGGCGCAGCACCTGGTGCGCGGCCTGCAGGGGCTGCACCTGATTGGTGCGGACGTGGTCGAGGTCAGCCCGCCGTTCGACGTGGGTGGCGTGACCTCGCTGGTGGGCGCGACCATGGCCTTCGAGCTGCTGTGCCTGCTGGCCGAGGCGCATGCCCGGCTGGGCCGCCTGCAGGCTCCGGGGGCACGGACATGAGGCTCGACCTGTTCCGTTCACTCTGGGGCTGGCAGGGCGACTGGGCCATCTGCGCCGCCGAGGTGCGCCGCATGGGCGCGGTCGGCGTGGAGGCCCGGCTGCCCGGCGATCCGTTCGCCCAGCGCGCGCTGCGCCAGAGCCTGCAGCAGGAAGGGCTGGACTACATCGCCGTGGTGTTCACCGGCGGCGACGTGGTGCCGCGCCAGGACTGGACGCTGCAGCAGCACTGGGACCGGCTGGAAGCCAGCATCGAAGGCGCGCAGGCCGTGGGCGCGCGCTTCCTGAACGTGCTGCCGGGCAACGACCGCTGGCCGCTGGCCAAGCAGGTCGAGTTCTTCGGCCGCGCGCAGGCCCTGGCCGACGCGGCCGGCGCGGTGTGCAGCTTCGAGATCCACCGCGCCACCTCGCTCTACAGCCCCTGGGTGGCGCTGGACGTGATCGCCCAGCTGCCCCAGCTGCGCTTCACCGCCGACATCAGCCACTGGGTGGTGGTGTGCGAACGCCTGCTGGACGACCCGGCCGACGACCTCTCACCCTTCATCGAGCGGGTGCACCACATCCAGGCCCGCGTGGGCTACGACCAGGGGCCGCAGGTGCCGCACCCGGCCGCGCCCGAACATGCCCGCGCGCTCGCCTTCCACCAGGGCGTGTGGGAACGCATCTGGGCCGCACAGCGCGCCCGCGGCCAGGCGGTGACCACGCTCACGCCCGAGTTCGGCCCCGATGGCTACACGCACCTGCTGCCCTTCACCCAGGCGCCGGTCGCCGACACCTGGGGTCTCAACCAGTGGATGGCCCGTGCCGAGCGTGAGCACTTCGCGCAGTGGCGCGCCGCCCAGCCCGACCCCGCTGCCGTCCCCCTTTCCTGAAGCCTGACCACCTGCCATGTCCACCACCACCGCCAACTTCGAATCGCTGCCCGTCATCGACATCCGCGGCCTGTTCAGCCCGACGCTGGCCGACCGCCAGGCCGTGGCCGACCAGCTCGGCCACGCGGCCCGCCACGTCGGCTTCTTCTACGTCAGGGGCCACGGCATCCCGCGCGAACAGATCGCCGGCCTGCGCCGCGCCGCCGAACAGCTGTTCGCCCAGGACCTGGACTGGAAGATGCGCCACCACATCGGCCTGGGCCGCGGCCACAAGGGCTTCGTGCCCGAGGGCGAAGAGATCTACGGCACCGGCAAGCCCGACCACAAGGAGGCCTACGACATTGGCTTCGAGGCCGCCGACGACCACCCCTTCGTGCAGGCCGGCCAGCCGCTGATCGGCGGCAACAAGTGGCCCGATCTGCCGGGCTTCCGCGAGGCGGTTGCGGCCTACTACGACAGCGTGTTCGCGCTGGGCCGCACGCTGCTGCACGGCTTTGCGCTGGCACTGGGCCAGCCCGAGGACGCGCTCGACCGGTACGTGACCTGCCCGCCGTCCAAGCTGCGCCTGATCCACTACCCGGTGGACCCGGCGGCCGAAGACACGCCGGGCATCGGCGCCCACACCGACTACGAGTGCTTCACCCTGCTGCTGGCCGACCAGGCCGGGCTGGAGGTGCTCAACGACCAGGGCCGCTGGGTCGACGCGCCGCCGCTGACCATCGACGGCGAGGAGCTGTACGTCATCAACGTGGGCGACATGCTGGAGGTGATGACCGCCGGCGCCTTCGTCGCCACCACGCACCGTGTGCGCAAGGTGCGGCACGAGCGCTACTCGTTTCCGCTGTTCTTCGCCTGCGACTACGCCACCCGCATCGCGCCGCTGCCGGCCTTCGACCCCACGGGCGAGGCGCGTGCGCGCTACGGCGACATCGCGATTGGCGAACACATGTGGAGCATGGCGCTGCAGACCTACCGCTACCTGCGCGAGAAGGTCGCGCGCGGCGAGCTGCAGCTGCCCGCCAATGCCCGCAGCACCACCAGCTTCGGCCAGTTCAAGGCGCTGGAGCCGACCCGGGCGGAGCCCGCCACGGCGCCCTGAACACCCGCCGCCCCCCGCTTGTTTTCCGTGCCTTTCCCTTCCCTGTCCATTCCCTTCCTCTCAGGAGTCTTGCCATGCCCCCACTGACCGCTTCCTTCTCCCGCACCGCCCTGGCCACCCTCGTAGGTCTCGGCTGCCTCGCCGGCGCCCAGGCGCAGACCATGGCCCCCGGCGTGCTCAAGGTGGGTCTGGAGCCGACCTACCCGCCGTTCGAGTCCTACGACGGCGACAAGATCGTCGGCTTCGACCCCGACATCACCGCGCTGCTGGCGCGCGAGATGAAGCTCAAGCCCGCGCTGACCGACACCAAGTTCATCAACCTGGTCACGGGCCTGGCCGCCGGCCAGCACGACGCCGTGATCTCCGGCCTCTACATCACGCCCGAGCGGATGGCTCTGGCCGACGCGGTTCCCTACGCCAGCACGGGCGCGCTGATCATGGTGGCCAAGGGCAGCAAGGTCGAGCCCAAGACGGAGAAGGACCTGTGTGGCCTGAAGGTCGGTCTGCAGAACGGCACCTCCTGGGTCAAGCAGCTGGAGACCCTGTCGAACGGGTACTGCAAGGCCAATGGCAAGGGTGCGGTCACGGTGATGGAGTTCCCGACCTCGCCCGAGGCCTCGCAGGCGCTGATGTCGCGCAACATTGACGCGCAGGTGGAGATCGCCGGCGCCGCCAAGAAGATCGTCGAGCGCACCAAGGGCCGCGTGGTGGTGAGCTCGCCCGACATCGTCTATCCGCAGACCCTGGGCATCTACTTCAAGAAGGGCAACACCGCACTGAAGCAGTCCTTCGAGACCGCGTTGGCCGCGATCCGCAAGAGCGGTGAATACGACGCGCTGATCAAGAAGTACGAGCTGACCCCGGTCAAGTAAGCCACCGCTGCCCCACCACACGAGGACGCCACCCATGGAACTGGACTGGACCTACTTCTTCTCGCTCTTTTCCATGGGGGCGTTCTACCGCGCCAGCGCGATGGTGATCGCGCTGGGTGCGCTGTCCTGGCTGCTCGGGCTGGTGCTGGGCTTCGGCCTGGCCCAGGCCGAGGGCTCGCGCCACGTCTGGCTGCGCTGGCCGGCGCGCCTCTACGTCTGGTTCTTCCGCAGCGTGCCGCTGCTGGTGCTGCTGGTGTTCGTCTACAACCTGCCGCAGATCTTCCCCGCCACCGGCGTGGTGCTGGGCATTCCCTTCCTGGCGGGCCTGACCGGCATGGTGATGACCGAGGCCGCCTACATGGCCGAGATCCACCGCGGTGGCCTGCTGTCAGTGGCCCGCGGCCAGCGCGAGGCCGGTCATGCGCTGGGCCTGGGCTGGTTCGCCACGCAGACACGCATCGTGCTGCCGCAGGCCTTCCGCATCGCGCTGCCCTCGCTCATCAACGAATTCGTCACCATCATCAAGCTCACCTCGCTGGTGTCGGTGATCTCCCTGCCCGAGCTGCTGCTGACCGGGCAGCGCCTGTACACGCAGAACTTCCTGATCCTCGAAACCCTGCTCGCCGTGGCGGTGTACTACGTGGCCATCGTCACCGTGTTCGGCGCGGTGCTCAACGCGCTGGAGCGCCGGCTGGACCTGCAGCGCCGCAAGCCCGGCCCGGTGGACGAGGCGGACCTGGCCCGGCTGCGCGCCGGCCTGCCCGCGGCGCCGGTGGTGGCGCCCGCCGAACGCGGGCCCGGCGCGCCGCCTGCGTTGGACCTCATGGCCATCCACAAGGCCTACGGCAGCCACGCCGTGCTCAAGGGCGTGAACCTGCGGGTCGGCGCGGGCGATGTGATCTCGGTCATCGGCCCCTCCGGCTCGGGCAAGACCTCGCTGATCCGCACCGTCAACGCGCTTGAGAGCCTGGACCAGGGCGAGATCGTGCTGTTCGGCGAGAGCTACCTGCTGGGCGCCGCGCCGCAGGACGCGGCCCGTGTGCGCCAGGGCATCCGCCGCATCGGCATGGTGTTCCAGGGCTTCAACCTGTTCCCGCACCTGACGGTGCTGCAGAACATCCTGCTCGCGCCCGGCCTGCATGGCCAGGGCGACCCGGAGTCGCGCCAGCACACCGCGCAGCGCCTGCTCGACAAGGTTGGCCTGCTGGCCCACCTGCACAAGTACCCGCACCAGCTCTCGGGCGGCCAGCAGCAGCGTGTGGCCATCGCCCGCGCCCTGGCGCTGCGGCCGGACGTGATGCTGTTCGACGAACCCACCTCGGCGCTGGACCCCGAGCTGGTGGGCGAGGTGCTCAAGGTGATCCGCGACCTGGCGGAGGAGGGCATGACCATGCTCATCGTGACCCACGAAATGGAGTTCGCGCTGCAGATCTCCGACCGCGTGGTGTTCATGGAAAACGGCCAGCTGCTGCTGGACGCGCCGCCCGCGCGCCTGCAGCAGCCCGATGCCGGCGAGGACCCGACGCTGACCCGCGTGCGCCGTTTCATGGGCCTGGACAGCGGCCCCGCCGTTGCGGCCTGACCTTCACGGAGATTCCATGCCCACCACCCCCCAGGCCGACGAGGCCACCCTGCGCCGCGACCTGGCCGCCGCCTACCGGCTGGCCGCCCGTTTCGGCTGGGACGACACGCTCTACACCCACTTCTCGGCCCGGCTGCCCGGTGGCAGGAAAGGCCAGCAGCGCTTCCTGCTCAACCCCTTCGGCCTGCTGTTCAAGGAGGTGCGCGCCAGCGACCTGATCGTGGTCGACCTGGATGGCAAGGTGGTGCAGGGCGGCGCCGCGATGAACCCGGCTGGCTTCACCATCCACAGCGCGGTGCACACCGCACGCGACGACGCGCACTGCGTCATCCACACCCACACCGTGCCCGGCATGGCGGTGGCCGCCTGCGAGCAAGGCCTGTTGCAGCTCAACCAGATCTCGGCCGAGTTCCACCAGTCGGTGGGCGTGCACCCCTACGAAGGCGTGGCCTTCAACCTGGAGGAACGCAGCCGCATCCAGGCCGCGCTGGCCGACAACATGGCGCTGATCCTGCGCCACCACGGCCTGCTCAGCGTGGGACCGACGGTGGCCGATGCCTTCTGCGTCATGTACTACCTCAACAAGGCCTGCGAAATCCAGCTTGCCGCCGCGCAGCTGGCCAGCATCGCCGGGCCGGTCACGCGCATCCCGCCCGTGCTCAGCGCCCACGTGCGCAAACAGTTCCGCGGCGTGGAACACGAGCGCCAGCTGGTCTGGGCCGCGTGGCTGCGCGAGCTGGACCGCAGCGAACCGGACTACCGCCTGTGAACGACGCCGCGCCGACCTTGCTGCTGTGCAGCGAGACCGACGACCTCTCGGGTCTGTGTGGCGAATTCGAGCGCGCTGCCGCGCGGGCCTGCCCCGGCCTGCGCGTGCTGTGCTGGACGCCGGACACGGCGACCACCGAACTGCAAAGCGTGGTCGCCATCGCGGGCTGGTTCGTGCCGCTGGGCCTGCCGGCGCGCCTGCCACGCCTGCGCTTGCTGGCCTCCATCGGGGCCGGGGTGGAACACCTGCTGCGCGACCCGGACCTGCCCCCCGATCTGCCGGTCACGCGCATCGTCGACCCGGCGCAGGCGCGCGGCATGGCCGAGTACGTGCTGTGGGCGGCCTTGCACTTTCACCGCGACCTCGACCGCCTGCTGGCACAGCAGACGCGCCGCGAATGGCGCATGCCGGCGCAACGCCCGGCCAGCGCCTACCGCGTCGGCATCATGGGCCTGGGCGCCATGGGCGCCGAAGTGGCACGCACCCTGGCCGCGCACGGGTTCGACGTGCACGGCTGGTCCCGCCGGCCGGCCACGCTGCCAGGCGTCACCACCTGGGCCGGGCCGGAAGCGATGTGCCCCTTCCTGGCGGAACTGGACATGGTGGTCTCGCTGCTGCCGCTTACACCCGAGACGCGCGGCCTGTTCAACGCCGACTGGTTCGCCGCGCTGAAACCGGGCGCGGTGTTCGTCAACTGCGGCCGGGGTGAACAGCTGGTGGTGCCGGCGCTGCAGGACGCCCTGCGCAGCGGCCACCTGCGCAGCGCGGTGCTCGACGTGTTCGAACACGAACCCCTGCCCGCCGACGACCCGCTGTGGGCCGAACCCGGCGTGCTCATCACCCCGCACATGGCCTCGTCCGCGTCAGCCGAAGTGATCGCCGGGCAGATCGTAGAGAACACCGCGCGTGTGCTGGTCGGGCAGGCGCCGCTGCACGCCGTAGATCGTCAGCGCGGTTACTGAGCATCCATGGCCGGGCATGCCGGGCGACTTCTTCGGCCGCGCTCCGGCGCGGGCGTTTGCGACGGATCGAGTGACGGTTGTGCAGCGATCGCAGTCAATCAGGAATCTGAATCTGCGCCCACGGTCTCGGACGGAACGCAGCCGTTGAGTCGGCCACTGGGCTGCTGCCGGTCTCACAGACACCTTGTTTAGGGCTACGCTGATCAAGACCAACCCTGGCGTGCGGCTTGCATGAGCGGTGGCACCGAAAGCACAGGTGCACAACGATGAAGCAGCAGACCCTGGCGATGGCAGCCGATCAAGGCGACGGATTCGAGCAGTACCGCCGGCCAACCAAGCGAGACACGTTCTTGGCGACGATGGATGAGATCGTGCCTTGGCAGGAGCTGTGCTCGGTCATCGAGCCGCACTACCCCAAGGCCGGCAACGGGCGGCCGCCGGTCGGACTGCAGCGCATGCTGCGCATGTACTTCGTGCAGCACTGGTTCAACCTTGCCGATGAGGCCTGCGAGGAGGCGCTGCTGGATAGCACGGCGCTGCGTCGCTTCGTAGGCATCGATCTGGGACGAGAGCGCGTGCCCGACGGCACGACGCTGCTGAAGTTCCGCCGACTGCTGGAGAAGCGCGAACTGGGACAGGCGCTGTTTGCCAAAGTAGGTCAGGTGCTGCAGGCGCGAGGCTTGAAGCTGGGCACCGGCACCATCGTGGACGCCACCATCATCGGCGCGCCGAGTTCAACCAAGAACGCCGACAAGCAGCGCGACCCCGAGATGCACCAGACGCGCAAGGGCCAGCAGTGGTACTTCGGGATGAAGATGCACATTGGCGTGGACAGCCGCAGCGGGCTGGCGCACAGCGCCGTGGTGACAGCGGCCAACGTGCACGACAAGCATCCTCTGCCCGATCTGCTGCACGGCAACGAGCGGCGCGTCTATGGCGACAGCGCCTATGCCAGCCAGAAAGCGCTGATCGGCTCCAAGGCGCCGCTGGCGCGGGACTTCACGAACGAGCGCGTGCGCAGGGACGGTGAAGTTGACGAAGCCAAGCGCGCGAAGAATCGCAACAAGTCCAAGGTCCGCGCCCGCGTCGAGCACGTCTTCGCGGTGGTCAAGCGGCTGTGGGGGTTCACCAAGGTGCGCTACCGCGGGTTGGCCAAAAACGCCACTCGATCCTTCGTGGCTCTGGGTCTGGCCAACATCTATCTGGCGCGCCAGCATCTGGTGGCATAAGTGCGCCCGCAATAGGCGCCCTGCGTACCTGCCGGGCTCAAAAGGTGCCTCCTCGCACCGCGTTCGGGGTACTTCAGGGCTCCGACCCCTCAATGCGAAATCACAGAGCACCGTCCTGCTGAAAACAGCGGCTTGTTCAGCGTAGCCTTAGGTGTAATCGACCACGTCGAAGAAAGCGGCTACCAAGACATCTTGCTGACGTAGCGCTTCAGATTCTCTACAAACAGTTCAAGGAATCGGCGGCTCTTGTAAGCGAATCCCGCGTTCAAGAGCTCGGTGATCACCGCCTCCGACTGAAGCTCCTGCAGCAGCGTAGTTGCCGATGCTTCATGCCAACCTACACGTCCAACGGGCATGTGGGCGAACAGCCCACGAGGCGTATTGGCGAGCGCTTGTTCCAAGGTTGCCTCACTGTCTTCTTCCAAGTATGCCAACGCGGCCAGAGTTTCAAATCTTTCATATATCAACTCGAATTCCGCTGACACGCCAGCAAAGCTGGATCGCCATTCGTTCATCACGTCAAACATGTGGTCACTGAAGGCAGTCTTGTGATTGTGCAAACCATCCAACTCGGACCAGAGGTCGTTTCGCTCGCCTTTCCAAGCGCCGAGTAGGAGCATAGACACAGTTCTCTTGGCATCTCGGTACTCCCTTGGCCAAGGAGCAACGAGAAACTCGTGCAGTGTCTTCCAGCGGTGGGAACGTGTGAGCCCAACCCCGTAGGCCGTAAACACCAAAACAGTGGGATAGGAGCGCAGGCCGAGCCATACAGTCAAGCCGTTGCCCACCTTTTCGGCATGGACGTACAAACCTCTAACGATGTCCAACACTGTGTTTAGTTCATCACCATCTCCCCATCTTCCCAACACCCCGGCGATGCGTGTTAAGGGCTCGGCCGCCGCCTTGTATTGCTGGACGCGATGTCGGAACTCCTCCTGACTCCACTGCCCTTGAGCTGAAAATCGCTGGTCATCAAGCTCCACCATCAACCATTCTGTTGCCTGCGAAAGCAGTTCGTCCAATTGAATGCGGTGCTCTGGTTTTGAAAGGTATCGTTTTGCGCTGTTGACGAGTAGTTCGACACTTGCCGGGTTCTGACGCTGGCTCTGTTCAAGAGTTTCGACCCGCTGCTGAAGAGTCTGGAAGAACTCATCAGCACCGGTGATCTGGATGGTCTTTGCGGACCTGTGCACCGCCAACTCTTGTGCGCCCGATCCGAGCGCTCCACGTGCTGTCCAGTAGATGGGGTAGCGCCTGTTAGGCGCTCGAAGGAAAGCTGCGCGCAGGGCATGATCCCATTCGCCCGACCAACCGCAGATGATCAAGCCATGCTCATCGAAGATGCGGTCAAGCAATCGGTTGTAGCTGTCTGGATAAGCGCTCAGTTCCTGATCGGTGTTTAGGATGCGGGCGTCCTTGTAGTCGCCGTGCAGTTTGAGCACATAGCAGCGGCTGTGGGTCAGAGGTTCCGCGCCCGCGAGCGCATCCGCGGATGCGACCACAGTGGGTTCAACCCCTTGTTCGCGCAGTGCGTTTTCCATGAGGCGGTCAAAATTGGTGGTGACGATCACCCGCACATAGCCGGCCAGGACCAAGTGCGCGATTGCGTGGTGCGCCTTGGTCGGGGTCTTCCGTCCTTCCTCTCGGTCCTGTTCATCCGGCTCGATATAGCGATGGAGGATCGCTCTTCGTTCATCCGGAGAGGTGGCGATTTCCTCTAGCAGCGCGGAGTAATTCGGTTCTTGGCCTGTCTTCTCCCGATACCACTTTGCCCAGTCAGACTGCTCCGGAACTCCTTGAGCCAATGCCACGCGGCGTACGAGGTCTAGAGTGATTTCCCAACCAGTCGGTATTTCAGCGGAACGAGACAGGCCCGACCCCAGTAGAACAGCGAAGACCCCCTTGTTCTCGTGTACAGCAAATGCAAGTTGGGTAGTAGGGTCGTTCTGAAGCAATGTCATTGATAGTCGTCCTTGAGAGTGCCGTCCTACCCTCAATCATCCTTGATGATGAACACGTATATCCGCCGTTGGCCAACCCAAGGCATCTGACTCCGCCGTTTACTTTTTGATTTGAGCGCACCGGCCAGAACGAAGTCGGGGGGGAAGTGGACTGATCACTCGCTGTGGGCAATGAGTTTCTGGTCATGGCCGTCGCAGCTGTTCATTCGCTGCATGTGTATGAGTGACCACTTCCAGCCTCGACCTGCCATCCCCGGAAAATCGACGAATCCTCAACGCGCCCACAACCCATGCCACCCCCCATCCTGCACTCCGTCATTCCGCAACTCCCAAGCGGGGACCTGCAGCGCACGGCCGACTTCTTTCGTGACCGGCTGGGTTTCACGGACTTCAAGCTGTTTCCCGAGCACGGGCACCTCATCGTCCGGCGTGGATCCGCAGAGATCCACTTCTGGTTGGCCGCGTCGGAAGACGAGGCGCGGCACCACGGCAGTGCCAGCAGTTGCTACATCCGCGTTCAGCGCATCGAGCAGTTGCACCAGGAGCTGGTGCAGTTGCAAGCGCCATTTCGCTATGGCCTGACGCGCCAGCCCTGGGGCATGCACGAGATGCAGGTGGACGACCCTTTTGGCAACGCCATCCGCTTTGGTGAAGAGCTCAGCGACTGAGCCAATGACGCTCGTCTGCCAGAGCGCGTGGGCGCTACAGTGGGTGCCAGACCCACACCGAGACAGACACCCCCATGACCCTCGAATGGAGCGACAGCCAGGACACGATCAACTGGCACGAATTGCAGAACCTCTACCGCCTGGCCCCGTTGGGCGACAAGTCGGTCGAGCTGTTGCAGACGGTGTTCACGAACAGCCGTTTCAAGTGTTTTGTGCGCGACGAGGCGGGCCGGCTGGTGGCAGCGGGGCGCGTGCTGTCGGACGGTGCGGACTGTGCCTACCTGTGTGATGTGGCCGTCATGCCCGATCACCAGGGCACGGGGCTCGGGCGGGCGGTGGTGCAGCGGCTGCTGGACCACTGCAAGGGGCACCGCAAGATCATCCTGTACGCGGTGCCGGGCAAGGAAGACTTCTACCGCCGGCTCGGCTTCATGCGACTGCTGACGGGCATGGCCATCTTCGAGGACCAGGCCGCGGCCATCGCGCGCGGCCACCTGGGCGAGGTCTGAAGCCCTCCGGCGGCGCCGGGTGGCCTCACTGCACGATTTCGTCCGCCGGCCCGCGGTGCGTGTCGGGTTTGGCCGTGGCGGCGCTGCCGGCGGCGGCGCTCATCACCAGCCCGATGGCCAGCCATTGCAGGCCGCTCAGGTGCTCGTCGAGCACCAGCACGCCCATCAGCGCGGCCACGGCCGGCTCCATGCTGGCCATGACGCCGAAGGCGGCGGGCGTGAGGCGCTTGAGCGCCACCATCTCCAGCGAGATCGGGATGGCGCTGGAGACGGCCGCCACGCCCAGGCCGAACAGCAGGATGCCAGGCTGCAGCAGCGCGCTGCCGGCGTGCCAGACGCCGAAGGGCACCACCGTGACCGCGGCCATGGTCAGGCCCAGCGCCACCGAATGGCCGGCGTGCAGGTGGCCGACCTTCTTGCCGAACAGGATGTAGGCGGCCCAGAACACGGCCGCGCCGAGCGCGAACATCACGCCCACCGGGTCGAGGCGGGTCACGTCGTGGCCCAGTGGCAGCAGCAGGCCCAGGCCCACGATGGCGAAGGCGATCCAGAGATAGTCGATGGCCCGGCGCGAGGTGAAGAAGGCCACGGCCAGCGGCCCGCTGAACTCGATGGCCACCGCGACGCCGAACGGGATCGTCTGGAGCGACTGGTAGAACATCAGGTTCATGCAGCCCAGGGCCATGCCGTAGCGCACCAGGCTTCTGGCGTCGGCGCGCGTGGTGGTCCAGCGCCAGGGCCGCCAGATCAGCAGCAGGATCAGGGCCGAGAAGCCCACGCGCAGCGCGGTGGTGCCCAGCGCCCCGACCTGAGGGAACAGCTGTTTGCCAAACGAGGTGCCGATGCCCAGTGCCACGACCGAGCCGAGCACGGCCAGCAGGGGCACGGCCTGTGCCCAGCGGAGAGAACTCACTTTGAAATCAGACCAGAGGGATCGTGAAGCGCGCGATCACTGGCTTCGTGTCGGGCCGCACACCGCGCCACCACTCGAAGGCCTCGGCAGCCTGTTCGACCAGCATGCCCACGCCGTCGGCCAGCTGCGTCACGCCGGCGGCCTGTGCCTGTTTGAGGAACGGCGTGAGGCCCTTGCCGTAGACCAGGTCGTAGGCGAGGGCGCCGGGCGCGAACACACCCGCAGGCAGCGGCAGTTCGTCCTTGGAGAGACCGGTGGAGGTGGCGTTGAGGACGACGTCGAAGGTCTCGCCCGCGAGTTCGTCGTAGCCGCCGGTCTGCAGTGCTTTGTGGGCCGCGAAGTCGGCCTTGAGGCCTTGGGCCTTGGCGGCGGTGCGATTGGCCACTGCGATCACGGCCGGCTTCTGCGCCGCGATCGGCAGAATGGCGCCGCGCGTGGCACCGCCCGCGCCGCAGATCAACACCCGTTTGCCCGCCAGCGACACGCCCAGGTTGCGCTGGATGTCGTTGACCAGGCCCAGGCCGTCGAAGTTCTGCGCCCAGATGCGGCCGCCCTCGAACTTGAGCGCATTGACCGCGCCCGCCAAGCGGGCCGACTCCATCGGGTCGGTGGCGATCTCGAAGGCCTGCAGCTTGAAGGGGATGGTGACGTTCATGCCCCGGCCGCCGTTGGCGATGAAGGCCTCGACCGTGGCCTTGAAGCCATCGAGTGGGCCTTCGATGGCGGTGTATTCGATGTCCTGGCCGGTGGCCTGCGCGAAGGCGCCGTGGATCAGGGGGGACTTGCTGTGGCCAATGGGGTTGCCGATGACGGCGTAGCGGTCGGTCATGGTGCGGGGCGCGGGAGGAAACAGGGGCTTTGGAAAGGCAGCCTGCGATTGTCGCGCATGGGGGCTACCATGCCCCGATGACCAAGACCCTCAAGATCGATTTCGTCTCCGATGTGTCCTGCCCCTGGTGTGCGATCGGCCTGGCCGGCCTGGAGCGTGCGCTGGAGCGGGTGCAGCCGGACATCGCGGCCGAGCTGCACTTCCAGCCCTTCGAACTCAACCCGCAGATGGGCCCCGAAGGCGAGGACGTGGGCGAGCACCTGACCAGGAAGTACGGCAGCACGCCCGAGCAGCAGGCGCAGATCCGCGAGACCATCCGCCAGCGTGGCGCGGAGGCTGGTTTCAGCTTCAACAAGGACGGTCGCGGCCGCATCTGGAACACCTTCGACGCGCACCGCCTGCTGACCTGGGCCGAGGCGGAAGGTGAACCGGGCCAGCAGCTGGCCCTCAAGCGCGCGCTGATGGAGGCGCACCACGGCCGCGCCGAAAGCCCGGCCGACCCGGCGGTGCTGCTGGCGGCGGTGCAGCAGGCCGGGCTGGACGTGGACCGCGCGCAGCGGGTGCTGACCAGCGACGAGTTCGCCGACGAGGTGCGCGAGCGCGAGCAGTTCTACACCGGCCACGGCATCCACTCGGTGCCGGCGGTGATCGTCAACGACCGGCACCTGATCTCGGGCGGGCAACCGGCCGAGGCCTACGAACAGGCACTGCGGCAGATCGCCCAGGAGGCCTGATCAGCCGGTCTGCGCCGAGCGGTGGGTCCGGGCCTGCTCGGTGATGGCCGACCGGACCTCGGGCGCAAGCCGGTCCAGGTTCTTCATCTGCATGGCCATGCGCGGGTTCCGCCGCAGCACCGGCTCGTGCCGCATCAGAAAGTCCCAGTACAGCGTGGTGAAGGGGCAGGCCTTGGGTCCGGTGCTCTGGGCCGGGTCGTAGCGGCAGCCGCTGCAGTGGTTGCTCATGCGCTGGATGTACCTGCCCGTGGCCACATAGGGCTTGCTGCCCAGCAGGCCGCCGTCGCCGTACTGGCTCATGCCCAGGGTGTTGGGCAGCTCCACCCAATCCACCGCGTCCACGTACACGCTCAGGTACCACGCGTGGACGGCCTGCGGCCGCACGCCCAGCAGCAGGGTGTACAGACCCGTGACCATGAGGCGCTGGATGTGGTGCGCGTAGCCGTGCGCCAGCGTCTGCGTGACGGCCTCGCGCAGGCAGGCCATCTCGGTCTCGCCGGTCCAGTACCAGGCGGGCAGCGGCGCCTGCGCCTCCAGCGCGTTGCGTTCCAGGTAGCCGGGCATCTGCGTCCAGTAGATGCCGCGCACGTACTCGCGCCAGCCCAGTATCTGGCGGACGAAGCCTTCCACCGCGGCCAGCGGTGCGTGGCCGTTGCGGTACGCCGCTTCGGCCGCGGCCACAACCTCGCGCGGGTTCAGCAGTTTGAGGTTGAGCGCGGCGCTCAGCTGCGAATGCCAGAGCCAGACCTCGCCGACCCACATCGCGTCTTCAAACTGTCCGAACAGCGGCAGGCGCTGCTCAATGAAGTTGTCCAGCGCGCGCAGGGCGTCGGCGCGGGTGACGGGCCAGGCAAAGCTGTCCAGTGATCCCGGGTGGTCGGCGAAGCGCAGGTTGACCAGTTCGATCACCTCGCGCGTGATCGCATCGGGCTCAACAAAGAACGGCGCCGGCACATTCTGCGGGCCGGTCTTGCCGAAGCTCTCCCGGTTGTCGGCGTCGAAGTTCCACTGGCCGCCCGCCGGCTGTTTGCCGTCCATCAGCACGCCGTGTTTCTGCCGCAGCGCGCGGTACCAGTATTCGAGGCGCAGCTGCTGGCGGCCCTTGGCGTGCGCGGCGAACTCGCGCACGGTGGAAAAGAAGTGCGTGTCGTCGCGCAGCTCCAGCGGCAGGCCAGCCTGCGCCGCCACGCCACGCCGCGCAGCGCCTGCAGCACGCGCCAGTCGCCCGGGGCGGTGAGGATCAATGCTTGCGGCTGCAGGTCGGTGATGGCCCGTTGCAGTTCACCCGCCAGCGTGCCGGTGTTGTCCGCGTCCTGAAGCCGGGTGTAGCGCAGCGGCAGGCCGCGCTCGCGCAGCTCGGCAGCGAAGTGCCGCATCGCACTCAGGAAGATCGCGGTGCGCGGCTTGGCCGACCAGACGTGGGTAGATTCTTCGGCCACCTCGGCCATCCACACCCGGTCTTGCGCCAGGTCGAAGCCGTCGAAGGCGGTGCTGTCGTGGTCCAGCTGGTCGCCCAGGACGAGGACCAGGTGGCGGATCGGGGAGGCCGGCATGTCAGGCACTCCGCGCTGAAGGGTTCTTGCGCGCCCGGCAGGCGTCGGAGCAGTACTTGACCTCGTCCCAGTTCTTCGCCCAGGCCTTGCGCCAGCTCATGGGCCGGCCACAGACCACGCAGGGCTTGCTGGGCAGGTGGGCCTTGTTGCCTTTGAAGTCGTTTCGCACCCGGCGGTTCTACCGCAGCCAACCTACTCCGCGCCGTGCGCGGGCTTTTGTGCCCTCAGGGCTGGGCGTCCAGAAACCGGCGAACCTCACGCATCGCCGCCTCAGGCTGGTCGTTGAACAGGGCGTGACCGGCATCGGGCAGGTTCACCAGCCGGGCGTTCCGGAAGTGCACCATGTGCCGCCGCTGCTGCGCCTCGCCCATGCGCGGGCTGCAGCCGCCGGTCATTAACAGCACCGGTCCGGCGAAGGCCTCGACGCCCCGGCGGAAGCTCAGGCGGGCGGCGAAGGCGGGGTCGTCGCCCATGCGGCCGATCATGGCGTCGTAGACCGCGCCGCCCGCGCGCCAGCCTTCCAGCGCCGGGACGCGGCCGTCGCAGGTGGCGCCGGCCTGGAACAGGGTCATCATCTGCCCGATCAGCCAGTCGCGCCGGGCATGCGGGTCGCCGCCGCTGTCGACCCGCCATTGCGAGAGCCAGGCCCGGGCCATGCCACCCACCACCGCCCAGCCGGGCCAGCCGCCGCCCATGGCGGCCTCCATCGTGTCCTTGTCCAGGAAACCCGGCTCGGCCAGCACCAAACGGCGCACCTTGTCAGGGTGGCGACCGGTGTAGGCCGAGGCCAGCATCGCGCCCCAGGAATGGCCCAGCAGGTCGATGGGACGGCCGGGGCTGACCTGGTTCACGATGGCGTCGAGGTCGTCCAGGTAGCCCTCGACGCTGATGGTCTCGGCCGGCACGCGCGGCGACAGGCCGCTGCCGCGCTGGTCGTAGAACACCACGCGGCGCACGTCGGACAGGGCTTGCAGGCCCAGCAGGTAGCGGTAGTCGCCGCCCGGTCCGCCGTGCAGCACGATGAGCACCGGCTTGCCGGTGTCGCCAAACGACTCGGCGTGGAAGCGGTAACCGTTGGCGGTGAGCGAGGGCAGGGCCGGGTCCTGGTCGGTGGTGGCCGGCACGGTGATGGCGGCGGCGCGGGCGGCCAGGGCCAGAAGCAGCAGGCCGCTGAAAGTGGCGAGGGTTCGGAGCATGGTGGTGAGGGGTTGGACGGAATGCCAGAATCGTCGCCCACACCACCTGCCGGCGCGACAACAAATGTTATCGAGCACCACCGACGCTGACCGCCGCGCCGTCCTCGGGATCGCGGCCGGGTTCGCACCCGTCTCCGACGCCGACTTTGCACCGCTGCTGCAGGCGCTGGAGGGCCGCGACCTGGCGGCCGGCGAGGCGCTGCTGCACGCCGGGCAGGCCGATGCGCGCGAGTTCTTCGTGCTCTCGGGCCTGGTGCGGCTGAGCGTGGGCGACGCCCAGGGCCGCGAGGTGACGCTGGGCTTCTGCGCCGGGCCGTGCGTGCTGCCGCCTTCCATCACGCGCACCCGCGACGGCCACTCGCGCATCGACGCGACCGCGCTGGAGCCGTCGCGCGTGGCGGGCTTCGACGCGGCGCTGCTGACGGCCACGATGCTGCGCCACCCGGCGGTGCAGCGCTGGGGCGATGCGGTGCTGCGTGGCGAACTGCTGCGCAAGGCCGACCGCGAATGGCAGCTGGCCGCGCTGCCAGCGGCCGAACGGCTGGCCCTGTTGCGCGAGGCGATGCCGGGGCTGGAGCAACGCGTGGCGCACCGCCTGATCGCCAGCTACCTGGGTGTGACGCCGGTGACGCTCAGCCGCCTGCGGCGGCAGCTCGGGACCTGAGGTGGGGCACAGGCTCAGGCCAGTGCCCGCGCGATCTTGCCGCGCTTGACCGTGGGGCGTGGCACCTGGCAGGGCAGGTGCTCGAACCAGCGCCGCACGTCGTCGTCCACGCACAGGCCGTGCATGTAGTTGTAGATGGCCTTGCGCAGGCCCTGGCCCAGCATGTCGTGGTCCACGCCGGGCGGCATGGGGGTGGGATCGGTGAAACCGATGTCGTTCTTGGCGAACGTCACCTCTGGCAGCGGGACCAGTTCGACGCCGTAGGCCGCCGGGTCCATGCCGACTGGCGAGTGCACCGTGCAACTGAATCGGTGGAAGAAGCCGCTCTGGATGCAGCCGTTCTCGAACAGCTGGCGCACGTATTCGAGCGCGTCCACCGTGTCCTGCAGCGTCTGCGTCGGGAAACCGTACATCAGGTAGGCGTGCACCAGGATGCCGGCGTCGGTGAAGCCCTTGGTCACGCGCGCCACCTGCTCCACGCTCACGCCCTTCTTCATCAGGGCCAGCAGCCGATCGCTCGCCACCTCCAGACCGCCGCTCATGGCGATGCAGCCGCTCTGCGCCAGCAGCTCGCTCAGTTCGGGCGTGAAGGTTTTCTCGAAGCGGATGTTGCCCCACCAGCTGATCTGCAGATCACGGCGGATCAGCTCCTCGGCCAGGGCCTTGAGCGCCTTGGGCGGCGCCGCCTCGTCGACGAAATGAAAGCCCGTCTGGCCGGTCTCGTGGACGATCTTCTCGATGCGGTCGGCCAGGGTGGCCGCAGTCGCTGTTTCGTAGCGGCCGATGTAGTCCAGGCTCACGTCGCAGAAGCTGCACTTCTTCCAGTAGCAGCCGTGCGCCACGGTCAGCTTGTTCCAGCGCCCGTCGCTCCAGAGCCGGTGCATGGGGTTGAGCATGTCCAGCAGGCTGAGGTAGCGGTCGATGGGCAGGCCGTCCCAGGTGGGGGTGCCCACGTCCTCGAACGGCACGTCGGGCTCGGCCAGGTTCACATACTTCACCTCGCCGTTCTCGCGCAGGAAGGTGCGCTGCAGCCGCTGCTTGCCGCGCGCGCCGCGCAGGTGCTCGATCAGCGAGAGCACGGGCCGCTCGCCCGCGTCCAGCGTCACGTAGTCGACGAAGTCGAACACGCGCGGGTCTTTCAGCTCGCGCAGCTCCGTGTTGACGAAGCCACCGCCCAGGCCGATGCGGATGTGCGGGTGCTGCGCCTTGATGGTCTGCGCGATGCGCAGTGCCGCGTACATCGCGCCCGGGAAGGGCACCGAGAGCAGCACCAGCGTGGGCTGGTGGCGGTGCAGGGCCGCCAGGGTCAGGTCGTGCAGCAGCTGGTCCACCAGGGTGGGCGGTGCGGCCAGGGCATTGGCCAGCGGGTCGAAGCTGGGCTGGCTGCTGGCCAGTGATTCGGCGTAGCGCACGAACTCGAAGCGCTCGTCGGCCGCGTCGCGGATCACGTCCGACAGGTCGTTCAGGTAGAGCGTGCACAGATGGCGCGCCTTGTCCTGCACACCCAGCGCGCCAAAAGCCCAGCCCAGCGGGTCGCCGCTGCCGTCGTCGACGTAGTTGTCCAGCGCGGAAAAACGCGGCCCCTCGGGCAGCAGGCCGCGCGCGGCGATGCGGTAGGCCAGGGTCGAATCACGGCCCTGCAGGTAGGCGATCACCGGGCCGATGGTGGCGCGGTAGGCCTCGAACTGGTCGAGAAAGCTGTGCACGCTGGCCGTGCGCTGCGCCTCGGGCTGCGCCAGCGCGCAACCGCGCAGCGATTCCATCCCGGCGGGCGTGAACAGCCGCAGCACGAGGGCCAGCGCCAGGTCTTCTTGCACCGCGTCGATGCCGCGCGAGCGCAGGAAGCCGGTGAGGTAGGCGGTGGAGGGGTAGGGCGTGTTGAGCTGCGTCATCGGCGGGATGAGGCTCAGCACGCGGAAGGCGGCTGCGGTCATCCCCCGATTGTGCCGACAAGGGGCGGTCCGGCGGGCGTGGGGGTCAACACTCCACGATGTTCACGGCCAGCCCGCCGCGCGCCGTTTCCTTGTACTTCGTCTTCATGTCCGCCCCCGTCTCGCGCATGGTCTTGATGACCTTGTCCAGGCTGACGTGGTGCGTGCCGTCGCCGCGCAGCGCCATGCGCGCGGCGTTGATGGCCTTGACCGAGGCGATGGCGTTGCGCTCGATGCAGGGGATCTGCACCAGGCCGCCGACCGGGTCGCAGGTCAGGCCCAGGTGGTGTTCCATACCGATCTCGGCCGCGTTCTCCACCTGCTCGGGCGTGCCGCCGAGCACGGCGCACAGCGCACCGGCGGCCATGGAGCAGGCCACGCCCACCTCGCCCTGGCAGCCGACCTCGGCGCCGCTGATGCTGGCGTTTTCCTTGTAGAGGATGCCGATGGCGGCGGCGGTGAGCAGGAAGTCCACCACGCCGTCGTCGCTGGCGCCCGGCACGAAGCGCCGGTAGTAGTGCAGCACCGCGGGCACGATGCCGGCCGCGCCGTTGGTGGGCGCCGTGACCACGCGGCCACCCGCGGCGTTTTCCTCGTTCACCGCGAGCGCGTAGAGGTTGACCCAGTCGAGCACGGCCAGCGGGTCGGTCAGCGCCTTCTCGGGGTGGCCGGTAAGGTCGCGGTGCAGCGCGGGCGCGCGGCGGCGCACCTTGAAGCCGCCGGGCAGCACGCCGTCGGTGGCGCAGCCGCGCTGCACGCAGGCCTGCATCACGTCCCAGATGCGCAGCAGTCCGGTGCGCACTTCCTCGTCGTTCCGCCAGTGGCGCTCGTTGCTGCGCATCACGCCCGCGATGGACAGGCCGTGTTCGCGGCAGCGCTGCAGCAGCTCGTCGCCGGTGCGAAACGGGATCGGCAGTTGTGTGATGTCGGGTGCGATCACCTTCTGCCGCTGGCCGTCGGCCATGACCTCCTCGCTCACCACGAAGCCGCCGCCCACCGAATAGAACGTGCGCTCGGACAGCACCGCGCCCGCCGCGTCCCAGGCGCACAGGCGCATGCCGTTGGCGTGCAGCGGCAGGGCCTGGCGGTGCAGGGTCAGGTCCTCGCGGTCGTTCCAACTGATGGTGTGTGTGCCCATGAGCGGGATGCGGCCCTGCTCGCGGATGGCGCGCACGGTGGGTTCGACCGATTCGATAGGCACCGACTCCGGCTCGTGCCCGCACAGCCCGAGCAGCACCGCCTTGTCGCTGCCGTGGCCGCGGCCGGTGGCGCCCAGCGAACCGTACAGGCCCACCTGCACCCGCGCCACGGCCGGCAGCAGGCCGGCGGATTCCAGCCCGTGCGCGAACAGGCGCGCTGCGCGCATCGGGCCGACGGTGTGCGAGCTGCTGGGCCCGATGCCGATCTTGAACAGGTCGAACGCGGAGACGGCCATGGCGGTTCCTTGGTGGTCAGACGGCGGGTGCGGGCATCACCACGCGGGTGTGGCGCCGCTGCTCCTGCCACTGTGCCACGTGGCCGGCCAGCTGGTGCGCGGTGATGGCCGAGAGCGTCCAGCCCAGGTGGCCGTGGCCGGTGTTGTAGAACACGTTGGGCAGGCGGCCGGGGCCGACGCGGGGCAGCATGTCCGGCATCATGGGCCGCAGGCCGGCCCAGGGCTCGACGCGGCGCGTGCTCACGCCCGGGAAGCACTGGTTGACCCAGTCCACCAGCGGCTTGATGCGGTCGGCGCGGATGTCGCGGTTGAAGCCGTTGAACTCGGCCGTGCCGGCGACGCGGAAGCGGTCCACGCCCAGGCGGCTGGTGACCAGCTTGGTCTCGTCGTCCAGCAGGCTCACATTCGGCGCGGCGGCCTGGCTCTGTTCGTCGTTCAGCATCACGGTGATGGAGTAGCCCTTGACCGGGTAGACGTTGAGGCGATCGCCCAGTTGGGCGCCGATGGCGCGGCTGTGCACGCCGGCGCAGACCACCACCGCATCCGCGCTCACCACCTCGCCGTCCGCCAGCGTGACGTGGGCGGTCTGGCCCGTGCTCTGCACACGCGCCACCGCGCGGCCCGTCAGCAGGCGAACGCCACGGCGTTCGCAGGCCAGGCCCATGCCGTGGGTGTACTTGTGGATGTCGCCGGTGCTGTCGCTCTCGGTGTAGTAGCCGCCGTAGTAGTCGCCGGCCAGGGTGGGCTCGATGGCGCGCATCTCGTCGGGCGTGACGGCACGGCGCGGCAGGCCGCCTTCGGCCAGCAGCTTGCTCACTTCGCTCGCGTGGTCGAAGCCGGCCTTGTCGCGGTAGATGTGCAGGATGCCCTGCTGCTTCAGGTCGAAATCGATGCCCTCGGCCTGCGCCCAGCCGAACAGGTGCTCGCGCGCGGCAATCGCCAGCTTGGCAGTGGCGATGGTGTTCTCGCGGTACTTCGGAATGGCCGCTGCGAACTCGGCGAACCAGGACAGCTTGTGCCAGCTCGGCTTGGGGTTGACGAGCAGCGGCGCGTCGGCCTTGAGCATCCACTTGATGCCCTTGAGCAGGGTGGAGGGGTGGGTCCAGGTTTCGGCGTTGGAGGCCGACAGCTGGCCGCCGTTGGCGTGGCTGGTTTCCATGCCCGCGTAGCGGTGCTGTTCGATCAGGGTGACGTCGTGACCTTCGCGGGACAGGGCGTAGGCGCTGGTGACGCCGGTGATGCCGCCGCCGATGACGATGAGCTGTGCCATGGGGTTTCTCTCGATAGCCGTCAAACAGGGATGGGCACGACCCGCACACCGTGTGCGGGCCATGACCCCCTCTGTTTGTGACCTGAGAGATTCACCGGCCCGGTGTGGGCTGGCTTGCTCCTGCGGTGGGCCGGGGGACGAATCCCGGCCGCTCTTCAGAGTGTTGCGCTGAGCGCGCGCTGAGCGCTGATCGGTCCTTTTGCCTGAGAGTTTCCGGGGCGGTTGCTCCTTCGGCGCCGGTTCCCCTGTGGGGCCGGTCTCTCCCGATCAGCGGAAGAAAGGCGGTTATTGTGCCTGCAGCCCGATGGTCTTGACAATCGAACGGAACTGCTGGGTGCCGTCGGTGTAGGCCTTGTCGGCCTCGGCCAGGGTCTGCGGCTTGGGCAGCAGCTGGCTGTTGGCTTCCAGCGCGGCGTGCACGGCCGGGTCGCCCAGCGTGCCGGTGATGGCCTTGTGCAGTGCGGCCACCACAGGTTCGGGCGTGTCCCGCTTGACGAAGTAGCCGGTCCAGATCCTGAACGTGAAGTCCTTGAGCTGCTTGCTCTCGCTGATCGCCGGGTACTGCTTCACGCTCTCCAGCCGCTCGCCATTCAGCATGGCCAGCACCTTCACGCGGCCCTGCTTCTGCATCTCGTCGTACTTCTTGCCGTAGGGCGCAAGGAAGAAGTCCACCTGGCCGGCCATCAGGTCCTGCTCGGCCGGCGCGGCGCCCTTGTAGGGCACGTGGACCATAGGGATGCCGGTGACCTTGGACAGGTGCTCGCCCAGCAGGTGGTAGAACGAACCGGGGCCGACGCTGGCGAAGGTCAGCGGCTTGCCGTCCTTGGCGGCCTTGCGGGCGTGCTCCACGAACTCGTCCACGCTGTTCACCGGCAGGTCTTTCTTGGCGAGGAAGGCGATCTGGGCGGTGGCGATCATCTGCACCAGGCGGAAGTCTTCGCTCTTGAACTTGATCGACGAAATCGCCAGCGGCGCCAGGATCAGCTCGTTGGGCGAGCCCTGGAAGATGGTGTGGCCGTCGCTCGGTCCGTTGAGCACCTTGGCCGCGGCGATGGAGCCGCTGGCCCCGCCGAGGTTTTCCACGATCACCGGCTGGCCCAGCTGCTTGCCCAGGGTGTTGTTGACCGAGCGCGCGATCACGTCCGACAGGCCGCCGGCGGGGTAGGGCACCATCAGCGTGACCGGCTTGGACGGGAAGGTCTGGGCGGCGGCGGTGCCGGCCAAGCCGAGGGTGGCCAGCGCGGCGGCGGCCAGAGCCAAGTGGATGCGGATGCGGGCGTTCATGGTGTTGTCTCCTGTTGTGGTTCTCAAGGGGTGGGGGAAAGCAGGTCCTGCACCAGCGCGATCCAGTAGGCCGCGCCGGGGGCGATGTTCAGGTCGTTGAAGTCGTAAGCCGGGTTGTGCACCATGCACGCGCCGGGCTCGCCATCGGCGCCGTTGCCGATGAAGAGGTAGCTGCCCGGCACGCGTTCGAGCATGAAAGCGAAGTCCTCGCTGCCGCTGACCATCGGGCCCTGCGGGTTGATCTGTTCCGCGGGGAAGTGCTTGCGCGCCACTGCCAGCGCGCGGGCGGTCTGCTCTGCGTCGTTGACCAGTACCGCATAGCCGGGCCGCCAGGCGATCTCGGCACGCACGCCGAAGCTCTGCGCCTGCAGCTGCACCAGTTCGCGGATGCGCTGCTCCACACTGCGCCGCACCTGCGGGTCCAGCGTGCGCACGCTGATCTCCAGCCGCGCCTCGGCCGGGATCACATTGTTGGCCTCGCCCGCATGGATCGCGCCCACGGTGACCACGGCCGGCTGCAGCGGGTCGACGTGGCGCGAGACCACGGTCTGCAGCGCCATCACCAGCGAGGCCGCGGCCACCACCACGTCGGTCGCCTTGTGCGGCATGGCGCCGTGGCCGCCGTGGCCGTGCAGGGTGACGGTGGCGTAGTCGGACGAGGCCATGGCCGGGCCGCTGCGGAACACCAGCTGGCCCTGCGGGATGCCCGGCATGTTGTGCATGGCGAAGATGGCGTCGCAGGGGAAGCGCTGGAACAGGCCGTCCTCCATCATCTTGAGCGCACCACCACCGCCTTCTTCGGCCGGCTGGAAGATGAGGTTCAGCGTGCCGTCGAAGCGGCCATGCTGCGCCAGGTGGTGCGCGGCGGCCAGCAGCATGGCGGTGTGGCCGTCGTGGCCGCAGGCGTGCATCACGCCGTGCTCGCAGCTGGCCCAGGCCGCGCCGGTGGCCTCGGCGATCGGCAGGGCGTCCATGTCGGCGCGCAGGCCGAGGGTTCGGTTCGATGTTCCGCGCTTCAGTTGCCCGACCACGCCGGTGCCGCCCAGGCCAGTGGTGACCTCGTAGCCCCAGGCGCCCAGCTGGGCCGCCACCAGCGCGGCGGTGCGGCGCTCGCTGAAGGCCAGCTCGGGGTGGCGGTGGATGTCGCGGCGGACGGCGATGAACTGTTCGACGGCGGCGTCACTGAGGCGATCCATGCAAAGCACTCCTGAAACATGAACTTTGTTGCATGTTAGGAAGCGCCTGAATTAAAGTCCAATGCATTGATGTGCAACGATCCATGACTTTTGATGGAGATTGGGGATGACCCTTGTGCAGCTGAAGCACTTTGTGGTGCTGGCGGAGGCAGGATCGTTCGTGCAGGCGTCCAAGGTGCTCTACCTGACGCAGCCCGCGCTGACGCGCAGCATCCAGGGGCTGGAGGACGAGCTGGGCGGCCGCCTGTTCGACCGGCTGGGCCGGCGCATCGCGCTCACCCCGTTCGGCCAGGAGGCGCTGCAGCGCGCGCGCCGGCTGGTGGCCGATGCCGAAGCGCTCAAGCAGACCGGCAAGGGCCTGCACGCGGGCCTGATCGGCACATTGCGCATTGGCCTGAGTTCGGGGCCGGGTGCGCTGCTGTCGGTGCCGCTGATGCTGCACATGGGTGAGCACCACCCCAGGCTGCAGCTGCAGATCTCGCGCGGCAACACCAGCGTGCTGGTCGACGCGCTGCGCGAGCAGCAGCTGGACGCCGCCGTGCTGGACGTGCGCTCGGTGCGGCCTGCGGCCGACCTCGCCATCGCACAGGTCTTCGAACTGGCTGCGGGGTTCCTGGTGCGGCCGGACCACCCGCTGGTGCAGCTCGGGCGGCCGGCCACCATCAGGGACGTGCTGGCCTATCCCATCGCCTCCACGCCGCTGAGCGACGAGGTGGCGCGCATCCTGATCGGGCGCTACGGCCCGCAGGCCAACCCGGACGACATGGTGACCCTGCGCAGCGACGAAACGCTGACCATCGTCGAGGTGGCGCGCCAGAGCCAGGCCATCGTGCTGACCGCCCACGCCGCGGCCCCGGGGCTGGTGCCGCTGCGCATGGCGCCCGCGCTGGACGCCACCGCGCGCTTCGGCCTGGTCACGCTCAGTCAGCGGCAGGAGGCGCCCGCGCTGCGCATCCTGCGCGAGTGGCTGGGCCGCTGGGTGGTCCAGAATGGGGCCGCATGAAACTCACGGCTTTGCTGATCGCGATCGAGGTGGGCGGCACGGTGGCCTTCGCCATGTCCGGGCTGATCGAGGCCATGCGCAAGCGCATGGACGTGGTGGGTGTGTTCTCGGTCGCCTTCGTCGCCGCCTTCGGCGGCGGCACGGTGCGCGACCTTCTGCTGGACCGCCGGCCGCTGTTCTGGGTCGAGCACGAGGCCTACCTCTGGCTGGTGTTCGCCATGGTCATCACTGCGCCCTGGTGGCTCAAGGCCGTGCTCAAGGACGCGGGCGTGCGGCTGATGGAGTGGGCCGACGCCTTCGGCCTCGGGCTGTTCGCGATCTCGGGCACCAGCATCGCCGTGGCGGCGGGCATGTCGCCGGGCGTGAGCGTGCTGATGGGCACCACCACCGCCATCGTGGGTGGCGTGGCGCGCGACGTGCTGTGCAACGAGGTGCCCAAGGTGTACCAGGACCACCGGCCCTATGCGCTGTGTGCGGTGGCGGGCAGCCTGGCCTACATCGGGCTGGTTGTTGTGCTGGGCCTGGGTTCCGAGCTGGCGAGCCTGGCGGGCATCGCCGTGGCCACCGGCAGCCGCCTGCTGGCCGTCGCCTTCGACTGGCAGCTGCCCGGCTGGCGCCTGCCGCAGAAATGACAACGCCGGTGAGGGCGAACCCCACCGGCGTTGACATTGATGGAGCCCGACGTTCAGGCCAGTTCGCTGACGGGCACGCAGCTGCAGAACAGGTTGCGGTCGCCGTAGACGTTGTCCACCCGGCCCACCGACGGCCAATACTTGGTGTTGAGCGCGGCGCCCTGGGCGGCCACCGCCACTTCGCGGGAGTAGGGGTGTGGCCACTCGCCCTTGAGCACGCTGGCCGCGGTGTGCGGCGCGTTCTTCAGCGGGTTGTCGTCCTGCGGCCACTCGCCCTTTTCCACGCGGCGGATTTCCTCGCGGATCGCGATCATCGCGTCGATGAAGCGGTCCAGTTCCTCGCGCGTCTCGCTCTCGGTGGGCTCGACCATCAGCGTGTTGGCCACCGGGAAGCTCAGCGTGGGCGCGTGGAAGCCGTAGTCCATCAGCCGCTTGGCCACGTCCTCTGCCATCACGCCGCAGGTCTCCTTGAAGCCGCGCAGGTCCAGGATGCACTCGTGCGCCACATGGCCGTTGGCCGACGCGTAGAGCGTGGGGTAGTGGTCGGCCAGGCGCTTGCTGATGTAGTTGGCCGACAGGATGGCCGCTTCGGTGGCGTGCTTCAGGCCGTCGGCGCCCATCATGCGGATGTACATCCAGCTAATGGGCAGCACGGCCGCGTTGCCCAACGGGGCCGCGCTGACCGCGCCCACGGCGCTGGTCGATGCGGGCGCACCGCAGACGCCGCCCGGCTCGGCGCCGCGGCCGTGACCCGGCAGGAAGGGCACGAGGTCTTCGACCACACAGACCGGACCGACGCCCGGGCCGCCACCGCCGTGCGGGATGCAGAAGGTCTTGTGCAGGTTCAGGTGGCTCACGTCGCCGCCGAACTCGCCCGGCGCCGCCACGCCGACCAGCGCGTTCATGTTGGCGCCGTCCACGTACACGCGGCCACCGTGCTGGTGCACCAGGGCGCAGAGTTCCTTGACCGTGGTCTCGAACACGCCGTGGGTCGAGGGGTAGGTGATCATCACCGCCGCTAGATTCGCGCTGTGCTGTTCGCACTTGGCCTTCAGGTCGGCCATGTCCACGTTGCCGTTCTCGTCGCACTTGGTCACCACCACCTGCAGGCCCACCATCTGGGCGCTGGCCGGGTTGGTGCCGTGGGCCGACGAGGGGATCAGGCAGATGTTGCGGTGGCTTTCGCCGCGCGAGGCGTGGAAGGCCTGGATGGCCAGCAGGCCGGCGTATTCGCCCTGCGAACCGGCGTTGGGTTGTAGGCTGATGCCGGCGTAGCCCGTGGCCTGGCAGAGCCAGGCGCGCAGCTGCTCGTCCAGCTCCTGGTAGCCCTGCAGCTGGTCGGCGGGGGCGAAGGGGTGCACGCCTGCGAATTCCGGCCAGGTGATGGGGATCATCTCGCTGGTGGCGTTGAGCTTCATGGTGCAGGAGCCCAGCGGGATCATGCTGCGGTCCAGCGCCAGGTCCTTGTCGGACAGCGCGCGGATGTAGCGCAGCATGCCGGTTTCGCTGTGGTGGCTGTCGAACACCGGGTGCGTCAGGTAGGCGCTGGTGCGGCGCAGCTCGGCCGGAATCAGCGGCTCCACGCCCTTCTCGAAGGCGTCGAAAGAGGGCAGGGCCTGACCGTCGGCGGCGAAGGCCGACCACAGCAGGGCGATGTCGTCGCGCGTGGTGGTTTCGTCCAGCGACATGCTGACGAACTGGCCCCAGGACAGGCGCAGGTTGGCGCCTTTGGACAGGGCCTTGGCGACGATGGCTTTCGCCTGTGCAGCGTCGGCGGCCTTGACGGTCAGCGTGTCGAAGGCCGATTCGCTGGTCAGCGTGTGGCCCAGCTGCTGCAGGCCGGCGGCCAGCACGGCGGTGTAGGCGGCCACACGCTGCGCGATGCGCTTGAGGCCCTGCGGACCGTGGTAGACCGCGTACATGCTGGCCACGACGGCGGGCAGCACCTGCGCCGTGCAGATGTTGGAGGTGGCTTTCTCGCGGCGGATGTGCTGTTCGCGCGTCTGCAGCGCCAGCCGGTAGGCCGGGTTGCCGTGCGTGTCCACGCTCACGCCCACCAGCCGGCCGGGCAGCGAGCGCTTGTACTCGTCGCGGCAGGCCATGTAGGCGGCGTGCGGGCCGCCCGCGCCCATGGGCATGCCGAAGCGCTGCGTGGTACCGACCACGATGTCGGCGTCGAACTCGCCCGGGGGCACCAGCAGGGTCAGGGCCAGCAGGTCGGCCGCGACGATGAAGGCGGCCTGTTTGGCGTGCACCGTCTGCACGTCGGCGCGCAGGTCGTCGATGCGGCCGCTGGTGGACGGGTACTGCGCCAGCACGGCGAAGTAGTCGTCGCCCTTGAGTGCTTCGGCCCATTCGGGCGCCGAATTCGCCAGCTTCACCGTCAGGCCCAGCGGCTTGGCGCGGGTCTGGATCACCTCGATGGTCTGCGGATGCGCGTCGCCCGCCACCACGATCACCGTGCCCTTGGCCTTGACCGAGCGCTTGGCCAGGGTCATGGCTTCGGCGGCGGCGGTGGCCTCGTCCAGCATGGACGCGTTGGCGATCGCCATGCCGGTCAGGTCGGTCACCATGGTCTGGAAGTTGACCAGTGCTTCCATGCGGCCCTGCGAAATCTCGGCCTGGTAGGGCGTGTAGGCGGTGTACCAGGCGGGGTTTTCCAGGATGTTGCGCAGGATGACACCCGGCGTGTGGGTGCCGTAGTAGCCCTGTCCGATGAAGCTCTTGAAGACCTTGTTCTTGGCCGCGATGGCCTTGAGTTCGGCCAGCGCTGCGGCCTCGGTGGCGGCGGGCGGCAGGTCCATGCCGGTGCTGCGCGCGATGCTGCGCGGCACGATGGAGTCGATCAGCGCGCGGCGCGAGGCCTCGCCGATGACCGACAGCATGTGGGCTTCATCGGCTTCGCTGATGCCGATGTGGCGGGCGATGAACTCGCTGGCGTTTTCGAGTTCACCCAGGGGTTTGACGGACGGCATCAGCATGGCGGCAGGCTCCGGGCAGCAGGGAATCAGGCGTTGGCCGAGAAGGCGGTGTAGGCGGTCTCGTCCAGCAGGGCGTCCAGCTGAGACGCGTCCGAGAGCTTGACCTTGAAGAACCAGCCGGCGCCCAGCGGGTCGCTGTTGGCCAGGGACGGGTCGGCGCGCAGGGCCTCGTTCACCTCGGTGACTTCGCCGCTGATGGGCATGTACACGTCGGCGGCGGCCTTGACGGACTCGACCACGCCGGCCACGTCCTTCTGGGCAAAGGTCTTGCCCACTTCGGGCAGGTCGACGAACACCACGTCGCCCAGCGCGTCCTGCGCGTGGTGGGTGATGCCGACGGTGGCGATGCCGCCATCAACGGTGATCCATTCGTGGTCTTCGGTGTACTTGGTGGTCATGGTGGGCTCCGGTGAAAAGATGAAACAGGTGGAAGGGATCAGCCGCGGTAGTAGCGGTTGGGCACGAAAGGCATGGGCGCGACCTCCATCGGCACGGTCTTGCCGCGCACCAGGGCGTTCACGCGCGTGCCGGCGGTGGCGAATTCGGGGGTGACATAGCCCATGGCGACCGGCTTGTCGGCGCTGGGGCCGAGCAGGCCGCTGGTGACTTCGCCGATCTTCGCGCCGTCCAGGCTCTGCAACTCGACGTGCTCGCGCACCGGCACGCGCTCCAGCGCCACCAGGCCCACGCGCTTGCGCGTCAGGGGCCGGGTGCCGTCCAGCTGGGCCAGCACCACATCGGCGCCGGGGAAGCCGCCGGCGCGCTCGCCACCGGTGCGGCGCACCTTCTGCATGGCCCAGTTCAGCGCGGCCTCGACCGGCGTGGTCGTGGTGTCGATGTCGTTGCCGTAGAGGCACAGGCCGGCCTCCAGGCGCAGCGAATTGCGCGCACCCAGGCCGATGGGCTTGACCTCGGGCTGCGCGAGCAGGGCGCGGGCGAAGGCGTCGGCGCTGGCGGCGGGCACCGAGATCTCGAAGCCGTCTTCGCCGGTGTAGCCGCTGCGGGTCACGTAGAGGTCGGCACCGTTCCAGGTGAACCCGTGGCCGGTCATGAACACCAGGTTCTCGACGCCGGGCAGCAGGCGCTGCAGCGCGCTGACCGCCACCGGCCCCTGCAGGGCCAGCAGGGCGCGGTCGAACTGCGGGGTGACGGTGCAGCGGCTGCCGATGCGGGCCTGGATGTGGGCCAGATCGCCGTGCTTGCAGGCGCCGTTGACGATCACGTAGAGGTGGTCGCCGCGGTTGACGAACATCAGGTCGTCGATGATGCCGCCCTGGTCGTTGAGCAGCAGACCGTAGCGCTGCTTGTTCAGGCCCAGGCCGATCACGTCGACCGGCATCAGGCTCTCGAATGCGGCCGCCGCATCGGGGCCGGACAGCAGCAGCTGGCCCATGTGGGACACGTCGAACAGGCCGGCCGAGCGGCGCGTGTGGTGGTGTTCGGCCATCAGGCCTTCGGGGTACTGCACCGGCATGGAATAGCCGGCGAAGGGCACCATGCGCGCACCGAGTTCGAGGTGCAGGGCGTTCAGCGGGGTCTGGAGCAGGGCGTTCAGCGGGGTCTGGAGCAGGGCGGAGGATTCGGCAGGAGCGGACACGGGCGGACCTCGGTGATGGGGGCAGATGCCGAGGCACGGGGCCACGGCGACGACACGGTGCATCCGTGAGCTGCCCCCTCTGTCCGCTTTACCTGAGAGATTCGCGCGGGCGATGCCGCACTTGCTCCTTCGGTGGATGGCCGCCAGGGCCACCTCTCTCCAGTGGGGGACACCGGCCTTGCGGCTGGTGGTCATCAGTCCTTTTGCCTGAGCGTTCAGGGCCGTTGCAACGACCGCCTGCGCCTTCGGCGGCTCCACGGGGAGCGCTCTCCTGATCGCGCGAGTTTACCGGAATCGACCGCCCGGGCGGTCATCGTCCGGGCTCAGATGCTGTTTTCCAGCAGGCCGGCCGGCAGCAGTTTGGCCAGGCGCTCGCTGATGCCGTCCGCGCGTTCGCTGCCCGCCAGGGCCTCCACGTCGGCGATCAGGGCACGGCCCACGGCCAGCATGGCCTCGGGGTCGCGCGCCTCGCGCAGGGCGTCCCGGTAGCGGTTGGCCAGCGCCTTGTCGCGCGGGGCGAACAGCCGCTCGCTCAGGTCGAACAGGAACATGCGCGCGGAGGCCAGCGAGCGGGTGCCGGCGAACTGCTCGCCGTGCGACGCGGGTGTCTGGGGCTGCGGTGGCGACTCCGGCGCGGGCGACAGGCCGGCGCCGGACGCCTGCCGCACCAGATAGCCCTGGGCCAGCAGCAGGTCGATCAGGCGGCGGCCATCGCCCTGGAACAGCCCGGCCATCTTTGATTCGCTCTGCTGGCCATCGGCCACCAGGAGCAGGGCGCGCTCCCGCTGTCCCAGGCTGCGGTGGCCCGGGCGCAGTTCAAGGCGACCTTTTTCGGTCTTGATCAGCATGGTTCACTCCAACGACAAGCGGGCACTGTGCCGCTGTTTCATGTCGTTGTCGTGAAACGCCTGCAGGATGAGGGGGGTCAGCCGACCATCCGCTCGGGGCCGGGGGGATGCTGCCGGCGCCGCCAGCGCAGCCACAGCGTGCGCACCACCAGCACCAGCGCCAGCAGCATCATCGGATGGGCCGGTGACGAGTAGCGCGGGATGTTGTGGCTGAGGAAGGCGTAGAACACCAGCAGGCCCACGGGCAGCACGGTCACCGCGACCCACTGCGCGTGCCGCCGGAACAGGCCGTAGCAGAACACGCCGAACAGGGCCACGCCAGCGAACAGGTTGAGCAGCTCGCCGATGGCGTCCTGCGTCGCGATGGACACCAGCGGCACCTCGACCTTCTTGAAGCTCCAGAAACCGTGCCAGAAGAAGGCGGCCGTCATGGCCACATGGCGCCAGGGGCGCTCCTTGAGCATGGCCATGGCCTCGCGCTTCATCTCGTCGCCGACGGCCTGGTCGGGGAAGGGGTGGCCCTGGTCGCGCTTGCGGAACACCCGCTGGTTGTATTGCGCCGCCAGGTTGTAGTGGAAGCTGATGGCTTGTTCTGGAGTGCCTGCATAGGCGGCGCGGCGGTCGGACTCCCAGAAGGTGGAGAGGTGGCGGTTGATGCGCTGCCAGCGGCCGCCGCGCTCGAAGTCGCCCGGCCTCTCACCCAGGTGGGTGCCGGCCACGGCGCGCCGGTACAGCGTGGGGCTGTGGTCGTAGACCAGGCCGAGCACCTCTTCGTTGCTCATGTTGTTCATGTGGGCACGGCCCCAGAGGATCAGGCCGCCGCGCTCGTTGATGCGGAAGTTGTCGAAGTGCGCGTAGTTGCGCGCCAGCCAGGGCGAGAGGGTGAGCAGAAACGCGAACCCCATCACCAGCCCCCACACGATGACCTGCGAGAAGGCAAACCGGTCGGGACGCCGGGCGATCAGCAGGGCCGCCATCAGCAGCGGCACGGCAACGACCCCGATGTAGGCGAACGCGGCCTTGCCCAGGGCCAGCAGACCCATCAGCATGCCCGACCCGAAGAACCAGCCCAGCGACTGCTGCTGCACCGCCCGCAGCAGGCCGTAGGTTCCCCAGATCATGAGCGTGGCGGTGGAGAGCTCGGTGTAGAGCGTGTCGATGTAGGTGCCGCCATGGAAGAAGATCTGGAAGCTCAGGCCGGTGGCCACGGCACCCGCCAGGTTGCTGCCGCCCAGCCGCCGCGCCAGCGCCCAGATGCCCGCGAGGCCAAGGAACACCCACAGCAGGTTGCTCAGCTTGATGGTGCGCGTGAGGTCGCCGGAGCGGAAGTCGGCCATGGGCCGGTCCACAGCGTCCGGCACGGCCAGCTTCAGGTGCAGCGCCACCACCAGCGGGTCCAGAGGCTCGCGGAAGTTGGTGGGCCGGGGGTTGGGGCTGCTGTTGTTGTCCAGCGAAAAGGTGCCGTGCTTGAACAGGTTCACCGCCATCAGCATGTTCTGGATGCCGTCGCCGACGATCGGGTCGCTGGAGATGCGGTCCGAGGCCTTCCAGGTCAGGCCCAGGCAGACCACCAGCGGGAGCAGCCAGCCGCGGGCCACGGTTTGCCACAGGCCCTGGTGCCACCGCGGGCGCTCGCGGCGCATCCAGCCCAGGGCCAGTTCCGCGGCCAGCCACACCAGGCCGGCGACCAGGGCCGTACCCAGCGCCACCGGCCAGATCTGGCGCGTGGGCGGGCTGATCACCTGCCTGGGCAGCCGGTACACGAAGTGGGGGTCGGCGCCGGTGACCTGGAAGCGGATCATCTCGGGCTCCACCGCCAACACGGAAAGGTCGCTCATGCCCTGGATGGCCTCGCGCAGGGCCGGACCCTGCAGGGTGAGCAGGCCCCAGCGGCTTCTGAGTTCCAGCGCGCCGAAGTCCACCCGGCCGGGCATGGTGGTCGGGTCCATGCGGACCTGGGTCACCTTGCGCAGCGTGTTCACATTGATCGTGTGCCGCTGCCATTCGCCCGCCCGGGTCGAGCGGGTGTAGTTCAGCCGCTCGCTGAAGTTGCCCTGGTCGTCGGCCAGGTACAGCTGGTAAGGGCCGGGGCGCTCGACCCGCAGGTCAAAAACAATCTGCAGATCGCGGCTGAGCCGGGCCTGCAGGAAGACCAGGAGGATGGCAAGAAAGGCGACGGCCAGCGACCGGAGGGCCACTTTGCGCGGGGATTGACCTGTTGGCTCGCTGGTGAGCGCCTGATGCATGCAAGACCACCCGTTTTGTTTGTTGTGTCCCCTGGCGGTGCCTGCCGGCCCGGTCCGGGATCTGCTCTGGTGCCCTTCGGAGCGTGGGGTCTGCCGAGGAGATACAAAACTTAAGGATGATAAGTTGGGTCACTTAAGCGACGTTTACGAACCCTGGGGCCTGGGCACCCCGGAAGGGGGAGATGTTGCGCTGCAGAAACAGGCGATGCGCCGGGCGCAGTGCACGCGCCCGGCGGTCACACAAACTGGCTGCTGGGCTCGTCCCAGGTCACCCGTCGCCGGGCGCGGTGGGCCGAGGCCTCGATGCGCCGCGCGTTGGGTTCGTCGGTCTGCGCGATCCAGGCCAGCGCCTGCTCGCGCGTGCGGCCGAACTGCACGTGGCGCGCGGCCAGCCGCTCCAGCCGCAAATCCGCAGGTACGTCGAGGTACCAGACCTCGTCGAGCAGGTCGGCGACGGGTGCCCAGGCCGGGTCGTCGTCCAGCAGCAGGTAGTTGCCTTCGGTGATGACCAGTGGTGTGGCCGCAAAGACGGGCAGGGCGCCGGCCACAGGTTCTTCGATCTCGCGCCGGAAATCGGGCGCGTACACCGTCTCGTCGGCGGCCTGCTGGCGCAAGCGACGCAGCAGGGCGGCGTAGCCGGCGGCGTCGAAGGTGTCCGGCGCGCCCTTGCGCTGCGCGCGGCCCAGCCGTTCCAGTTCGATCTGCGCCAGGTGGTAGCCGTCCATGGGCACGGCCTGGGCGCGCTCGCCCAGCGCCTGCGCCATCAGCGCCGCCAGGGTGGACTTGCCCGCGCCAGGCGGGCCGACCACGCCCAGCAGCCGGCGGGGGCCAGCGGCCAGGGCATGAAGTTGCTCGATCAGGTCGGGGTGCAGTCGGGGAGCGGTCATGGCGCGCCAATGTAGCGCAGCCGGCTCAGGTCTGCGGGACGGTCTGAGGGGCGGTCTGCGGAGAGGTCAGCACCCGGGTCCGCGCCTGATGCAGGTGTTCGCGCAGCGTGTACCAGCGGTCGGCGTAGCGGTCGGGCAGTTCCATCTTGTCGACCTGCTGCTCCAGCACCACGAGGCGGCGCGCCGCGGCGCGCAGCCGGGCCGGGTCGGGGTGCCTGGAGAGGTCTTCTTCCAGGAACTTGAGCTCGCCGTAGAAGTGCAGGATGGCGGCGTCGACGCGCCAGTCGATGTAGCGGGGCGCCCGCAGCAGCAGCATGGTGCCCGCCAGGCCCACGGGCAGCAGCGCGTACAGCACCAGCTCGGCCCACTGCGCCATGCCGTAGGGCAGGATGGTTTCCATCCAGGGGCGCCCACCGCGCAGCGCCTTTCGGGCCACCGGGGACACCGGGTAGTTGCTGCCGATGGCGGTGGGGTAGATCCCCTGGCCTTCGAGGAAACCGGACATCACGTGCAGCTCGCCTGCCACGTCCACCAGCGCGCGCTGCAGCGCGGGGTGCAGGTCCTCGCGCACCATCAGATGGGTCTGTGTGACCATGGTGGGCAGGTCGGCCGCCGGCAGGTTGGCGCGCAGTTCGATCGAGCCCTGGGGCATGACCAGGGCGCGCAGCCGGGGCTCGCGCGAGGCCAGCTGCCCGGCACGTTCCACGCCCAGCAGGCGCACGCCGTCCAGCCGCGCCAGGGTGGCCGCGGTCTGCGAGTCGCCGGTCGCCACGTGCACCACGGCGTCCACCCGACCGGTGGTGATGGCGTCGATCGCGCTGTCGCCGACGTCGTCCGTGAACGCCACTTCGTCCTTGGCCAGCCCGGCGTGGCGCAGCAGCAGGTCGGCCGCGATGCGGTTGGACGAGCCTTCGACCGAGGCCGCCACTCGCCCGCCCCGCAGCTGGTCGAGGTGGTCGATGCCCTCGCGCGCAAACACCCACACGATTTCGTGACCCACCACGGCCAGAGCCTGTACCGCGGCGCCCTTGGGCGCGTACAGGCCCTGGGCGAAGGTGACATCGATGCGGCCCCCGCCCGCAGCCATGCGGTCCAGCGCTTCCTGGGGCCGGTCGTGGGCGACGATGTCGGCCTGGATGCCGAGGTTCTCCAGCCGGGCTGCGTAGTTGCGGGCCAACTCGAGGTAGCTGCTCTGACCGGGACCGGTGCCGATGACCACGCGCTGGGGCGGCAGCGGCTTCCAGACCCACAGGATGGTCACGACCGCCGCGCACAGCAGGAGCAGCAGTGGCAGGTAGATCAGGAACCAGCGGCGCTGGTAGAGCAGCAGGATCTTCATCGGCCGCGGTACTCCCGGATCCGCTGCCGCACGAAGTTCACGTGCTGGCGCAGGGTGTAGCAGCGCTGCGCCAGTTCCGGCGGCAACCCTTCGCCGACGATGGCGGTTTCCATGCCATTGAGCCGCCCGTGGATGCGGCTGAGGTCCATGCCACCCAGGTTGACGGCGTTGTTCGCGAGATCGTTCTCGATGAACCGCAGCTCGCCGTACCAGCGGGTGACCCGGTTCTCCAGCCGCCAGCGCACCCAGGCCGGCACCAGCCGCGCGAGCACCAGCGCCAGCAGCAGCATGGGCACGCCGATCACCAGCAGGCGCTGCAGCACCTGCGCCCACCAGAAGGGCAGCAGTGCCTCCAGGCCACCCAGGCCCTGGGACAGCACCCGGCGCGCTTCGGGTGCCGAGGGGAAGTCGCTGAAGCGCAGGGCCGGGAATTCACCCGCGCGATGGAACGCATCCGCGCCGCCGTGCACCTCCATCGCCACTGCGGCCGCGAGCCGCTTGAGGGCGGGATCGAGGTCCTGGCGCACCAGCAGGTGCGTCGGTGTGGTCAGCACCGGGGTGTCGGCTGGTGGCTGTCCGGGGCCGAGCGTGTCTTCGGGCAGCAGCCGGTTTTCCAGGTAGTTGTTGCGCTCCGATATGGCCGCTGTGCGGCGAAGCGACGCCAGGTAAACACCCCGCGCGGACAGCAGGGCGCCGATGCCGGGCGCACTCGGTGCCGCCACCATGAACACCGCATCCACCTCGTGCCGCAGCAAGGCATCGCGCGCGGCCACACCGCTGTGAGCCGTCATCGCCACCTGGCCCAGGTCGACTTGCATCTGTTTCAGCAGGCGCTGCAGCATGGCCCGGTGTCCGCTGCCATCGGGGCCGGCGGCCACCCGTTTGCCCACCAGGTCAAGCAGGGAGGTCATCGGCTGTTCGCGGCTGAACAGCCACAGCACCTCGATGTCCACACTGCCCAGGGTCTGGACATCGGCCGCGCTGCGGGCCGCGCCAGCGGCCGACGACCAGCCAAATCCGCCTTGCACCAGGGCCAGGTCGGTCTGGGGGGGCTGCGCCTGCAGACGCTGCAGGTTGGTGGCCGAACCCTCGGACGAGTGGATTTCCAGCGAAATGCCGTGGCGGGAAAAGGCCTCGGCGTAGCGCATGGCATGGCGCTGGTAGGCACCGTCCGCCTGGCCGCTGCTGATCGTCAGCTGGGTGGGCGGCATCGGGTACAGCCACCGCCAGGCCGCCGCAGCCATGACCACCACGGCCAGCACGATCGGCAGGCGGATCAGCAGCCAGCGGTGGCGGTAGAGGTGGGCGTAGGTCATGGTGGACAAAAGCCAAGGCGAGGATACGGGTTCTGTATCCTTTTGCAACCAAGCGCGGGCACAAAAAAGCCGCCCGGGAGGGCGGCTGGTGTCAGGAAGCCACAGGGCTCACATGCCGGCGTAGTTCGGACCGCCCCCGCCTTCGGGCGTGACCCAGACGATGTTCTGCGTCGGGTCCTTGATGTCGCAGGTCTTGCAGTGCACGCAGTTCTGCGCGTTGATGACCAGCTGGTCCTGCCCGTCCTTTTCGACGAACTCGTACACGCCGGCCGGGCAGTAGCGGCTCTCGGGGCCGGCGTACTTCGCCAGGTTGATCTTCACCGGCACGCTGGCATCCTTGAGCGTCAGGTGCGCCGGCTGCTGCTCCTCGTGGTTGGTGTTGCTGACGAACACGCTGGAGAGGCGGTCGAAGGTGATCACACCATCGGGTTTCGGATACGCGATCTTGGGCATCTCGGCCGCCGGGCGCAGCTTGGTGTGGTCCTTGACGGTGTTGTGCAGCGTCCAGGGCGGCACGCTCACGCCCACCTTGGGCAGGAACCAGTGCTCGACCCCGGTCATGAGCTTGCCCATGAGCGGGCTCTTCTTGAACCAGTTCTTGAAGTTGCGGTAAGTCCAGAGTTCCTCGTGCAGCCAGCTGGCCTTGAAGCCGGTCTCGAACGCGGTGAGTTCGTCCGACTGGCGTCCCGCGGCCACGGCCTCGAAGGCGGCTTCGGCGCAGAGCATGCCGCTCTTGATGGCCGCGTGGCTGCCCTTGATGCGCGCGGCATTGAGGAAGCCGGCGTCGCAGCCGACCAGCGCACCGCCCGGGAACACGGTCTTGGGCAGGGCCTGCGGCGTGCCATTGTTCAGCGCACGCGCGCCGTAGCCCAGGCGCTTGCCGCCTTCGATGTGCGCCTTGATGCTGGGGTGGGTCTTCCAGCGCTGCATCTCCTCGAACGGAGAGAGCCAGGGGTTCTGGTAGTCCAGGCCGATCACATAGCCGAGCGTGACCTTGTTGCCTTCGAGGTGATAGAGGAAACCGCCGCCGAAGGCGTCGTCGTTCAGCGGCCAGCCAGCGGTGTGCACCACCAGGCCGGGCTTGGCCTTGTCGGCCGGCACTTCCCACAGTTCCTTGATGCCGATGGCAAACGTTTGAGCGTCCTTGCCTTCGTCCAGTTTGTATTTGGCGATCAGCTGCTTGCCCAGGTGGCCACGCGCGCCTTCGGCGAACACGGTGTACTTCGCGTGCAGCTCCATGCCGATCTGGAAGCTGTCCATGGGCTCGCCGTCCTTGCCCACACCGAGGTTGCCGGTGGCCACGCCCTTGACCGAACCGTCGTCGTTGTAGAGCACCTCGGCGGCCGCGAAGCCGGGGAAGATTTCCACGCCCAGGGCCTCGGCCTGCTCACCCAGCCACTTGGTGACCGCGCCCAGGCTGATCACGTAGCAGCCCTCGTTGTGGAAGTTGCGGGGCATCAGCCAGTCGGGCGTGCGCTGCGCGCCGGTTTCGGACAGCACCAGCAGGTCGTCGCCGGTGACGGGCTGGTTCAGCGGCGCGCCCAGTTCCTTCCAGTTCGGGAACAGTTCGGTGATGGCCCTGGGGTCCATCACGGCGCCCGAGAGGATGTGGGCGCCGGGCTCCGAGCCTTTCTCGAGCACGCAGACGTTGACCTCGCTGCCTTTTTCGGTGGCCAGCTGCTTGAGGCGGATGGCGGTGGCCAGGCCAGCGGGCCCTCCGCCGACGATCACCACGTCGTATTCCATGGCTTCGCGCGGGCCGAACTGGGCAAGGATTTCTTCAGAGGTCATGGGGGGTCTCGCGGATAATGGTTTTGTACTTTTGCCGCCACCTGGCGCGGCGTCTGTCGTCGGGCGGACAGCATTCTATTGCTGCGGCGCCAGAAAATCGAACGATCGTGCTAATTTGCACCTGCCCGGAGATTATCCCGTGACCTACCAGATCGACCTTTCGGGCCGCGTGGCCCTCATCACCGGCGCTTCCGGCGGCCTGGGCGAACAGTTCGCCAAGACCCTCGCCAAGGCCGGTGCCGCCGTCGTGCTGGCCAGCCGCCGCACCGACCGCCTCATGGCGCTGCGCGCGCACATCGAGGCCGAGGGAGGCGATGCGCACGTGGTGGCGCTGGACGTGACCGACACCGCCTCGATCAGGGCGGCTGTGGCCCACGCCGAGACCGAGGTCGGCCCGATCGACATCCTGGTGAACAACTCGGGCGTGAGCACCACGCAGCGCCTGCAGGATGTGGCCGAAGAGGACTACGACTACGTCTTCAACACCAACACCAAGGGCGCCTTCTTCGTCGCCCAGGAAGTGGCCAAACGCATGCTGGCGCGCGCCAAGGGCGCGGCGCCCGGCACCTTCGTCGGTGGCCGCATCATCAACATCGCGTCGATGGCGGGGCTCAAGGTGCTGCCGCAGATCGGCGTGTACTGCATGAGCAAGGCTGCCGTGGTGCAGATGACCAAGGCCATGGCCGTGGAGTGGGGCAAGTTCGGCATCAACGTGAACGCCATCTGCCCGGGCTACATCGACACCGAGATCAACCACCACCACTGGCAGACCGAACAGGGCCAGAAGCTGATCGGCATGCTGCCGCGCAAGCGCGTGGGTCAGCCGGCCGATCTGGACGCGGTGCTGGTCATGCTGGCGTCTAACGAGAGCCACTTTGTGAACGGTGCAGTGATTGCGGCAGATGACGGCTTCGGTGTCTGATCGTGCGCCGGCGGGCCTGCCGCCCGGCATGGCGGCGGGCATCGCCGCCGGGCTGGGAGCAGGGGCGTTCTGGGGCACGACCTTTGTGGCGCCGCTGGTGGCGCCCGGGTTTTCGTCGGTGGACTACACGGCGGGGCGCTTCATCGCCTGCGGCCTGTTCTCGCTGACCTGGATGTTGTGGCAGACGCTGCGCATGCCATCAGGACAGCGCGCCGGGCAGTGGCCCGATGCGGCCCAGGCCGGCGCAGCGCTGTGGCTCAGCGTGCTGGGCTACACCGGCTACTACCTGCTGCTGGTCTACGGCATTGCCGACGCCGGCGCGGCGCTGCCGGCACTGATCATCGGCACGCTGCCGGTCTGGATGATGCTGCTGGGCAAACCCGCGCACCTGCGCTGGGCGGCGCTGCTGCCAGGGCTGCTGCTCACGGCGGCCGGCATGGTGCTGATGATGGACGCCACGGCGGAAGAGGTGAACGCCAGCGGGGCCGGCCACTTCTGGCGCGGCGTGCTGCTGGCTGCAGGCGCCATGCTCAGCTGGCTGGCCTTCGGCATGCTCAACGCCCGCTGGATCCGCCGCCACCCCGGGGTGAAGTCCACCGCCTGGGCCAACTGGCTGGGTCTGGCCGCCGGGCTCGGCGGGCTGTTGCTGTGGCTGGGCTGGGGCACCGGCTGGGCCGAAGTGACCGGCCGGCCTGGCTTCGGCCGGTTCGTGTTCGTGTGCGCCTTCACCGGCATCGGTTCGGCCTGGATCGCTTCGGTGATGTGGAACGTCGCCAGCCGCCGACTGAGCACCAGCCTGGCCGGCCAGCTGGTGGTGAGCGAGACCGTGTTTGCGCTGATCTACGCCTTCGCCTGGAGCGGCGACTGGCCGGCCACCGCGCAGCTGCTGGCCTGTGTGCTGTTCGTGGCCGGCATCCTGGCCTCCATCCGCGCCCACCGCTGAACATGACAAGGACAACCCATGAAACTCGAACTGCCTGCCGAGAAACGCCTGGTGCATGAAATCGTGGTGCCTATCCGCTGGGGCGACATGGACGCCATGGGGCACGTCAACAACACGATCTATTTCCGCTACATGGAGATTGCGCGGCTGGACTGGTTCTTCGGCCTGGGCCTGCCGGCCGACCCGCAGGGCGAGGGGCCGGTGATCGTCAACGCCTTCTGCAACTTCATCCGGCAGTTCGAGTTCCCGGGCGACGTGCTGGTGCGCACCTATGTCGGCACGATGGGCAGAACCTCGTTCGACACTTTCCACGAGATGCTGCGCACCGACGACCCGGTCACGGTCTGCGCCAATGGCGGTGCGACGGTGGTGTGGGTGGACTTCCCCAGGCAGAAGTCGGTGCCCATGTCCGACCAAGCCCGCGCCCTGATCGAAGGCGCCGGCCACCCGCCGCTGCTGGGGCGCTGATCGACGGATTTCAGCGCTGGAGCGTGGGGCTCTATTTCTGCTTGGGGATACGTCCCATCAGATAGAACTCGGGATTGGGCATCATTCCGCTGAAGCTGGCCATGCGGTTGGACAGGCCGAAGAACGCGGTGATGGCGGCGATGTCCCAGGCGTCCTCATCACTGAAACCGTGGGCGGCCAGGGCCTTGAAATCCGCGTCGTCGATCTCGTGCGAGGCCAGGCAGACCTTCATCGCGAAGTCGAGCATGGCGCGCTGGCGCGGCGGAATGTCGGCCTTGCGATGGTTCACCGCCACCTGGTCGGCCACCAGGGGCTTTTTCTCGTAGATGCGCAGGATGGCGCCGTGCGCCACCACGCAGTACAGACAATGGTTGGCGGCGCTGGTGGCGGTGACGATCATCTCCCGGTCGCCCTTGGTGAGCCCGGAGCTGCGTCCCACCGACTCGGGCACCATCAGCGCATCGTGGTACGCGAAGAAGGCGCGCCACTCGGCCGGGCGGCGGGCCAGGGCCAGGAACACATTGGGCACGAAGCCTGCTTTCTCCTGCACCTCCAGGATCTTGGCTTTGAGGTCGTCGGGCAGGCTGTTCAGGTCGGGCAGGGGGTAGCGGTCGCTCATGTTTGTCTCCGGTCAGGTTCTGGGCAAAGGTCCAGCTTATCCTCGCGCGTTGCACCGACTCTGACACCTGGGGAACAAATCATGCAAGATGAGCAGTACCACCGAGGCCTCCAGACCCGCCGCGAGGTGATGGGCGACGACTTTGTCGACCGCGCCCTGGCGGGCGCCACGTCCTTCACCCAGCCGATCCAGGACCACATCTCGCGCGCCGCCTGGGGCGATGTCTGGCAGCGGCCCGGCCTGGACCGCAAGACCCGCAGCCTCATCACCGTGGCCATGCTGACCGCGCTGGGCAAGCAGCACGAACTCAATGGCCATGTGCGCGGCGCGCTCAACAACGGGGCAACGCCGGCAGAGATCCAGGAGGTCCTGCTGCACGCCGCCGTCTACTGCGGCATTCCCACGGCGGTGGAGGCCTTCCGCACTGCGGCCGAGGTGGTCCCGGTGGACGGTCTGTGATGCCTGGATGGCTCAAAGAATCAAACAAATGTCAATTTCTTAAACGTCGTTCAATCAAAAGGAGTTTGTCATGACCTCAAGCCGCCGTTCATGGATGCTGCGCACGTTCGCTGCGATTGCCACTTCATCGGCCCTGCTGTCGCCGTTCACGGCACACGCACAGGCGCCAACCACCCGAATCCTGGTCGGTTTTCCGGCGGGTGGTGGCACCGATGCCATCGCCCGCATCCTGGCCGAGCGCCTGCAGGCCGAGCTGGGCAGCAGCGTGGTGGTTGACAACAAGGCCGGCGCGGGCGGCCAGCTGGCGGCACAGGCGCTCAAGGCGGCCGCGCCCGATGGCCACACCCTGTTTCTGAGCCACGACCACAGCGTGTCCATCCTGCCGCTGACGATGAAGAATCCGGGCTTCGACCCGGCCAAGGACTTCGTGCCGGTGGCCGGTTTCGCCACCTTCGTCAACGCGGTGGCGCTGTCGGGCGGCACGCCGGCGCGCGACTTCAAGGCCTGGATCGACGGCGTGAAGGCGGCCGGCGGCAAGGCGACCATGGGCATCCCGGCGCCCGCGTCCACGCCGCAGTTCGCGGTGCAGGTGATTGGCAAGCAGTTCGGGCTGGACCTGGTGGCGGCACCCTACCGTGGCAGCGCGCCCATGATGGCCGACATGCTGGGCAACACCATCCCGGCCGGCGTGGGCTCGGTGCCCGACTTCATCGAGAACCACAAGGCCGGCAAGCTGCGCGTGGCCGCCGTCATGGGCACCCAGCGCCAGGCCGCACTGCCCGAGGTGCCGACCTTCACCGAACTGGGCATCAAGGGTTTCGAGGAAGTGCCGTACTACGGTCTGTTCGCGCCCGTTGGCACGCCCAAGGCCGAACTCGACAAGCTGGCTGCCGCGCTGCAGAAGGTGATCGCGCAGGCCGACGTGAAGGACCGGCTGACCGCCATGGGCCTGACCGTGGGCTACATGAGCGGTGCCGAGCTCGGCAAGCGCGAGACGGCCTACCGCGAGGTGTGGGCGAGGATCATCAAGGACTCGGGCTACCAGCCCCAGTGAACTGTTGCGGGCTTCAGCTTCCCGCGATCAGTCGATGGACAAGATCGGGCGTGCTGTGCGCCTGGTACTTGCGCATCAGCCGCGCGCGGTGGATTTCCACCGTGCGGTGGCTGATGCCCAGCTGCTTGCCGATTTCCTTGCTGGTCAGGCCGTCCATCAGGCAGGCGGCCACCTCGCGCTCGCGCGGGGTCAGCGCAGCGCCCACCGGCCGGCGCGCGCTCAGGTCTTCAAAGGTCCAGATGCCGGCGGCGTGCGGGTCGGCCGGGTTCAGCGCGCGGCCGGTCACGTGGCACCAGAAGGTTTCTCCCTTGAAGCGGCCGTCCACCCGCTGCATGATGCGTTCGTCTGCGTAGGTGCCGCCACGGCCCAGGATGGGAACGATGCGCGCGCCGGTGCGCTCGTATTCGTCGGCGCTGGGGTAGAGGATGCGGAAGCTCTGACCCACCAATTGCTCGCGGGCTGTACCGAACATCTCGCACAGGGCCCGGTTGCAGTCCACCATGGTGCGCTGGCGCGAGAGTGCCAGGCCCACCGGGGCCAGGTCGAAGGCGAGGCGGTAGTCGATCTGGTCCATGGGTGTGTGCGGGTTGGTCCTTAGGTCAAACTACGTATGTGGATACGTAGTATCGTTCCGCCACCCGATTTCTCGATCCCTGTTTGTTCAACCACTGGAGTCTTTTCACGTGAACAAGATCTATCCCAGCGCGGCCGAAGCCCTCAAGGGCGTGGTGGCCGACGGCCAGCTGATAGCAGTCGGCGGCTTCGGCCTCTGCGGCATTCCCGAGGCCCTCATCGACGCCCTGCGCGATTCGGGCGTGAAGAACCTGACTGCGATCTCCAACAACGCCGGCGTGGACGACTTCGGTCTGGGCAAGCTGCTGCAGACGCGCCAGATCAAGAAAATGATCTCGTCCTACGTGGGCGAGAACAAGGAGTTCGAGCGCCAGTACCTGGCCGGCGAACTCGAACTGGAATTCACGCCCCAGGGCACGCTGGCCGAGAAGCTGCGCGCCGGCGGTGCCGGCATTCCGGCCTTCTTCACCAAGACCGGCGTCGGCACCATCGTGGCCGAGGGCAAGGAGCTGCGCGAGTTCAACGGCGAGACCTACGTGATGGAACACGCGCTGTTCCCCGAGGTGGCGCTGGTCAAGGCCGACGTGGCCGACCGCTCGGGCAACCTGCGCTTCAACCTGACGGCGCGCAACTTCAACCCGGCCGCGGCCATGGCCGGCAAGGTCTGCATCGTCGAGGTCGAGCGCATCGTCGCCACCGGCGAGATCGCTCCGGACGACGTGCACCTGCCCGGCATCTACGTGCACCGCATCGTGCACAACCCCACGCCCGAGAAGCGCATCGAGAAGCGCACCACCCGCGACCGCAAGTAAGGAGCACGAACATGGCATGGACCCAAGACCAGATGGCCGCGCGTGCGGCCCAGGAACTGCAGGACGGTTTCTACGTGAACCTCGGCATCGGCATCCCGACGCTGGTGGCCAACCACGTGCCCGACCACGTCGAGGTGTGGCTGCAGAGCGAGAACGGCATGCTGGGCATCGGCCCCTTCCCCTATGAGGACGAGGTGGACGCCGACCTGATCAACGCCGGCAAGCAGACGGTGACCACCATCAAGGGCTCGTCGATCTTCGGCAGCCACGACAGCTTCGCCATGATCCGTGGCGGCAAGATCAACCTGTCCATCCTGGGCGCCATGCAGGTCACCGGCACGGGTGACCTGGCCAACTGGATGATCCCCGGCAAGATGGTCAAGGGCATGGGCGGCGCCATGGACCTGGTGGCTGGCGTGCCGCGCGTGATCGTGCTGATGGAGCACGTGGCGAAGAAGAAGGACGGCAGCACCGACCTGAAGATCCTGTCCGAGTGCACCCTGCCGCTGACCGGCAAGGGCGTGGTCGACCGCATCATCACCGACCTGGGCGTGATGGACGTGACGCCCGAGGGTCTGAAGCTGGTGGAGCTGGCCGACGGCGTGACGCGCGAGGAGATCCAGAGCAAGACCGGCGTGCCGCTGATCTGACCGGTCCGCTCGCCCACAAAGCCGAAGGCCCCGCTGCTTGCGCCGCGGGGCCTTCGTCATTCTGGAGCGGGTGAAGGGAATCGAACCCTCGTATGAAGCTTGGGAAGCTGCCGTTCTACCATTGAACTACACCCGCAATGGGTGGCGATTGTAGCGGGGCCAGCCCGGGCCTCGATGGCCGACCGGGCATTTTGCCCGCCGCCGCCCGGGCGGCGTGCCCTGAGCGCCGCCGGCCGCCCACAAGCCCCGCGTTCCTTCCTAGCATCGCGCCACTCCCGAGCCCGGGAGCCCACGACACGAAGGAGCCCACCATGCGCAGGTTTGTGACCGCCGTCCTGTTTTTCACCGCCCTCGCGACGCCGTCGGCCTGGGCGGCCGACGGCGCCTCCGGTGAACAACTGCTGCCCATGCCGCCGGAGCGGGTCTGGCGGGCGGTTCACCAGGCGCTGGCCGACCGCGGCGCGGGCCGCGCCGAGGTGCTCGCGCTGGACGACGGGCGCTACGAAGCCCGCCTGCGGCCACAGGCCTTGGCCGGGGCCGACCTCTGGCTGGATGTGGACTGGGACACCCGCACCGGCGGCACGCGCCTGCGCTGGTCCGCCACGGCGCCCGAGGCGCAGGCCCACGCCGCCGCGTGGGTGCAGCGGCTCGCAGAGCGTGCGGGCCGGCTGCGCGCGAGCAACCAGCTCTGTCGCGGCCCCCACCCGACGGCCGAGGAGATCGAGGCGGCGCAGATCGAGATCCCCGCCAGCTGCGAGTACAGCACCGGGCACTTCTCGACCGCGCTGTTCGAACTGGAGAAGTGCGGCGACTTCGACACCGCGCTGCAGATCATGGCCGACTGCGTGAAGCGGCGCCATGCGGGCGGGCTGATCCGCCTCTCGCAGTACTTCGACCTCGGCTACGGCGTGCCCAAGCGCCCCGAACGGGTGGTGGAGTTCCTGCGCCTGGCCATGGACAGCGACAACGATGGCTATGCCCGGCTGGCCCGGCTGCACTACGCGACGGCGCTGCATTTCGGCCTGGGTGTGGCACGCGACCGAACAGCCGCACGCCGCCTGTTTGAAGACCTGGCCCGGGAAGGGCAGGCCGATGCGCAGGAGTTCCTGCGCCTGGGTCACCACGGCGCCTGGCTGCGACCCGACGGCCAGCGCTTCCGGGACACGCCCGCAGCCTCGCCGGCCGCCGCGGTGTCGCGCGACGACTCCGGCAACGACATGAGCTACGGCGCGTTCGTGAACAGCGACAAGCGCATCAAGTGCCTCTACGGCTACGCCGCAGACAAGACCGGCGACCACGCGGCGGCGGTGCGCATCTTCGAGGACTGCATCAGCCGCTGGAACGACCCGTACTCGATCATCTGGCTGGCGCATCTGCTGGAGAACGGTCATGGTGTGCCCAGGGACCTGGCGCGCGCGGCGCAACTGCTGCGCCAGGGCGCCGAGCACCCCGACACCTCGGGCTACGCAACGCTGGCGCGCTACCACTACGGCATGGTGCTGGCGCAGGGTCAGGGCGTGCCGGCCGACCCGGCGCAGGCGCGCCACTGGCTGCAGCGCGCAGCGCAGGAGGGCCTGGACGAGGCGCGCGAGGCCCTCGCCCGGCTGGAGGCCGGGCCCGACAATCGGGCCCATGCCCGCTGAGCCCGCTTCTGTCCTGTTCCCCGTCCCCGGCTACCGCCTGCAGCGCCGCCTGGGCGCCTGGCTGCTGGCGGGGGCGGCGCTGCTGCTGCTGGCCTCGGGTGGCTGGAGCCTGTGGCGTGTGGCCTCGGCGGTCGACCCGCAGCTGCAGCGCCTGGCGCGGACCATCGAACGCCTGCGGCTGAACGAACTGGGAGCCGAGCCCGGCGTGTTCCAGGCCACGCTCGCGGGCGAGGAGCTGCAGAACCTGGTCGGGCTGGGCGAGCTGGTGCCGTTCTGCCTGACCGTGCGCAACATCCACGGCCTGGCGGTGGACCAGCGCTGCCTGGGCACGGCGGGGGCGCATCCCGGTGGGGTGGAGTCGCTGCTGCGGGCCACGGCCGGAGAAGAGGTGGGCGCGCTGCTGCCGCTGGTGCGCTACCCCGGCACCCGCGTCGGCGAACTGGCCCTGGCGCCGCACTGGCCGGCGCAATCGGCCCTGCTGTGGCAGCACTGGTGGCAGACCCTGGTGAGCGCGGCGGGCGTGCTGGCGGTGGCGGCGCTGGCCTACCTGGCGGCGCGGCGCGCGCTCAAGCCCACCGGCGCCATGATGGCCACGCTGCAGCGGCTGGAGGCGGGCGACCTGTCGGCCCGCATGCCACCCGCAGGCCCCCGCGAGCTGCAGCGCATTGGCGCCCAGTTCAACCGCATGGCCGACCGGCTGCAGGACACGGTGGGCGCGCAGCGGCAGCTGGCCGACCGGCTGCTGTCTGTGCGCGAGGAGGAGCGGCGCCACCTGGCGCGCGAGCTGCACGACGAGCTGGGCCAGTCGCTGACCTCGATGCGGGCCGAGGTCGCAATCGTGGACGAGGTGGCGCGCGAGTCGGTGCCTGCGCTGCTGCCCAGCGCCGATGCGCTCACGCGCACCTGCGAGGGCATGGTGACCGCGGTGCGCCACATCGTGCAGCAGCTGCGGCCGCCGGGGCTGGAGACCTTCGGGCTCAAGGCCAGCCTGGAGCAGCTGGTGGACAGCTGGCGTCGACGCGACACCGGGCGCTGCGGGTACAGCCTGCAGATCGACGGCGACTTCGATCGCTGGGACGACACGCTCTCGGTCAGCGTGTTCCGGCTGGTGCAGGAAGGCCTGACCAATGCCGTGCGCCATGGCCAGGCCACGCGCATCGCGGTGGTGTTGAGCGAACGCGCCGACGGCCTGCACCTGCAGGTGCAGGACAATGGCCCGCTGGCTCAGCCGCCTTCGCTGCCGGACAGCGGCGGCCAGGGTCTGCTGGGCATGCGCGAACGGGTGCAGGCGCTCGGCGGCACGCTGGCGCTGGAAGTGGCCGATCCGCACGGCCTGCGCTTGCGCATCCACCTGCCGGTTCATGAGGGACACCATGCTGCGCCTGCTGATCATTGACGACCACGCCATCGTGCGCGAGGGCTACCGCCGCCTGCTGGAGCGGCGCCAGGACCTGCGCATCGTGGCCGAGGCCGGCACGGCCGACGAGGGATACGAGCAGTTCAAGACCCACGAGCCCGAGGTGACCCTGCTGGACCTGAGCCTGGGATCGGGCAGTGGCCTGCGGCTGCTGTCCCAGATGCTGCGCCACAGCCCGGAGGCGGCGGTGCTGGTGTTCTCCATGCACGCCGAGCCGCTGTACGCGGTGCAGGCGCTCAAGGCCGGCGCGCGCGGCTACGTGACCAAGGGCAGTGCGCCACAGGTGCTGGTGGATGCGGTCTACCAGGTGGCGCGCGGCCAGCGCGCGCTCAGCCCCGACATCGCGGGTGAGGTGGCGGGCATGCTGCTGGACGGCGAGGGCGAACACGCCGGACTGACGCCGCGCGAGTTCGACATCCTGCGGCTGCTGATGCAGGGGCTGGACGTGGATGCCATCGGCCTGGCGCTGCACATCAGTCCCAAGACCGTGCGCAACGGCCACTACCAGCTCAAGGCCAAGCTGGGCGCGCGCAGCGACATCGAGCTCACGCGCAAGGCGCTGCAGTTCAAGCTGTTGGGCAGCAGCGACCCGGCCAGCGCCTGACCCGGGACGCTGTCCCGGACGGGGTCGGGCAAAACGCCCGCCGTGTCCGAAGCGGCCGTGGTGCTTCCTAGCATGGGTTCCAGCCCGCCGGCATCCGCTCCGGCGGGCAGCCACCCCTTCAGGAGACCACCGTGACCCTCTCGACAACCGTTCCCGCCGCGCCCCTCGACCACGGCCAAAACCACGGCATACACGACCATTGCTGTGGCCACACCCACGCGGGTGAACACGCCACCCCGGCCATGCCCAGCGCCAGCCGTCGCCAGTGGGTCAAGGGCCTGGCCGCGGCGCCGCTGCTGGCCGGCCCCTGCGCCGTGGCCCATGCCAACAACCCGCAGCCGGCGCCCGGTGCCGTCCGCCCGGCGGCCGAGCTGGCACAGGAGGTCCGGCACCTGGCGCGCGGGGTCGACGCGGTGGCCCGCATTGAGCCCTTCACCTTGACACCGGCGAACCTGCCCTGGAGCCAGGCGCTGGGCGAGCTGCAGGCCGGGCAGCAGGCCACTTTCTTCCTCAACGGCCTCTGGTGGTTCAGCAAGGAACACGGCCGCTGGCTGGAGCCGGGCTTCGTGTTCTTCGCCCGCGTGGCGGGCAGCGGCGGCAGCAGCGCCATCCACAACACCATGCAGAACACCGGCACGCTGACGGCCGACCGCACCGGCCGCCTGCAGATCGCCCGTTCGGCCGGCGAGTTCGCCAACCCGCAGGGCGATCTCGCGGTGCCGCTGGCGCAGTACCTGGCGGGCGAAGGCCGGGTGGAGGGCGTGGCCGTGGTCTGGAAGGGCAGCGCCGAAGACGGGCTGCTGGCCCTGTCGGCCCGCGGCGATGTGCAGGGCCTGGTGCGCGCCGAATTGCAGCGCCAGCGCCAGGCGCGGCTGATGCCGGCGGGCTGGCACCACTTCTTCGCCTTCGGTGACGGTGGCATCTTCACCGAGGGGCCCGACCAGCGCATCGACTGTGAGACGCACAAGAACGTCGGCATCCTGCAGTACCCGCTGGCCGACCAGCCGCTGCGTCCGGGGCTCACGCTGGACTGGCAGTGGGTGGTGGACCGCCTGCCCTCGCACCTGCCCGAGGACCAGATCCTGACCCACGACTACCTGTCCATCGCGGTGGAGTTCGACGACGGCCAGGACATTACGTATATGTGGAGTTCCAGCCTGCCGGTGGGCCAGGTGTTCCGCTGTCCGCTGCCGGGCTGGGACGCGGTGGAGACCCATGTGGTGCAGCGCAGCGGGCTGGCCGACCTGGGCAAGGCGTTCGACGAGCGCCGCGATCTGTTCGAGGACTACCGCCGCATCGTCGGCGGCCAGGCCAAGCAGGCGGTGCGGGTCTGGCTGATCGCCAACTCGCTGTTCCTGCGCCAGGTCGGGCGCTGCGCCTACCGGCGCATTGCCATCGGCCAGACCGGCCAGCAGCAACGCATCCTGTAGGCGGGGGTCAGATCACTTAAGCACGTCGCCGATGCAGACGTACTTGATCTCGACGTAGTCGTCCATGCCGTAGTGCGAGCCTTCGCGGCCCAGGCCGGACTGCTTGACGCCACCGAAAGGCACGTGCTCGGTCGCCAGGATGCCGACGTTCACGCCCACCATGCCGTACTCCAGCGCTTCGCTCACGCGGGTGATGCGGCCGATGTCGCGGCTGTAGAAGTAGCTGGCCAGGCCGAACTCGGTGTTGTTCGCGGCGTCGATGGCTTCCTGCTCGGTCTTGAACTTGAACACCGGCGCGAAGGGGCCGAAGGTCTCTTCGCGGGCGCACAGCATGTCGGCCGTGGCGTCGGCCACCACCGTGGGTTCGAAGAACTGGCCGTCCAGGCGCTTGCCGCCCACCAGCACGCGGCCGCCCTTGGCCTGTGCGTCGGCGACGTGGCGTTCCACCTTCTGCAGTGCGGCTTCCTCGATCAGCGGGCCCTGGTTCACGCCATCTTCAAAGCCGTTGCCGACCTTGGCGGTCTTCACCTTGGCGGCGAACTTCTCGACAAACTGCTCGTACACACCTTCCTGCACGTACAGGCGGTTGGAGCACACGCAGGTCTGGCCGGCGTTGCGGTACTTGCTGGCAAACGCCCCTTCGACGGCGGAGTCGATGTCGGCGTCGTCGAACACGATGAAGGGCGCGTTGCCGCCCAGTTCCAGCGACATCTTCTTGACCGTGGGAGCGCTCTGCGCCATCAGGATGCGGCCGACTTCGGTGGAGCCGGTGAAGCTGATGTGGCGCACCACGTCGGAGGCGCACAGCACCTTGCCCACGGCGATCGAGTTCTGGTCGTCGGCGGTGAGGATGTTCAGCACGCCGGCCGGGATGCCGGCGCGGATGGCCAGCTCGGCGGCGGCCAGCGCGGTCAGCGGCGTCAGCTCGGCGGGCTTGATGACCACCGGGCAGCCGGCGGCCAGCGCAGGCGCGACCTTGCGGGTGATCATGGCCAGAGGGAAGTTCCAGGGCGTGATGGCGGCGCAGACGCCGATGGGCTGCTTGAGCACCATCAGGCGGCGGTTGTTGTCGAACTGCGGCAGGGTCTCGCCGTTGACGCGCTTGGCCTCTTCGGCAAACCACTCGACAAAGCTGGCACCGTAGGCGACTTCGCCCTTTGCTTCGGGCAGGGGCTTGCCCTGTTCTGCGGTCATCAGGCGGCCCAGGTCGTCCTGGTTGGCCATCAGCAGGTCGTACCACTTGCGCAGGATGATGCTGCGCTCCTTGGCGGTCTTGTTCTTCCAGCCGGCCCAGGCGGCGTTGGCGGCGGCGATGGCACGCTCGGCATCAGCCGGGCCGAGGTTGGCGACGTCGGCCAGCTTCAGACCCGTGGCCGGGTCGAGCACGTCGAAGCGGCTGGCGCCCTGGACCCATTCGCCGTTGATCAGGCCGTCGGTCTTGAGCAGGGTCGGGTCCTTGAGCAGGGCCAGGGGGGAGGTTTTCATGTCCATGCGGGTCTCCTTGAATGCAATGGGTGGAATGCTCTATTTCAGCGCGTCGGCGAACCGCTTTTCAAGCTGCGCGCCATTGCCCACCCAGAAGGTCGGGTTGAAGCCCAGCGAGCGGCGCAGGTTTCCGGGCGCCGATGGCAGGTCGCTGGGCGCCATCGACAGGTCGATGAGGTGGGCGTCGTCGATGACCCGTTTGCGGCCGTTGTCGTACTGCAAGATGGCGTTGTAGTGGGTCGGGCCGTAGGCGATTTCGCGCGAGAACGCGAGCTGGGCGGCGTCCGTGGTGGCGAAGTTCACGAAGGCGCGCGCCTGTTCGGCACGCGGCGAACCCTTGACGATGGCCCAGTAGTCGATGTCGTAGATGGCGTCGGTCCACACCGTCGACAGGGTGGCGCCATCGGCCACGGCCGCCGAAATGCGGCCGTTGTAGGCGGTGCTCATCACCACCTCGTCGGCGGCCAGCAGCTTGGGTGGCTGCGAGCCGGATTCCCACCAGACGATGTGGGGCTTGAGCTGCTGCAGCTTGGCCAGGGCGCGCTGCAGCCCCGGCTCGGTGGCCAGCAGGCTGTACACGTCGCGGCGGTGCACACCGTCGGCCATCAGCGCGAACTCGAGGTTGTAGCGCGCGCCCTTGCGCATGGCGCGCTTGCCCGGGAATTTCTTCACGTCCCAGAAATCGGCCCAGCTGCGCGGCGCGGTCTTGAGCGTGGCGCCGTTGTAGGCGAGCACGGTGGACCACACGAAAGCGCCGACACCGCACTCCTGCACGCTGCCGGCCAGCAGCATGGAGGTGTGGGGCACCTTGCTCTTGTCGAAGGGCTCGAACAGGCCTTCCTTGCAGCCGGTGGTCAGCTCGGAGGATTCGACTTCCACCACGTCCCATTCGACCTTGCGGGTCTGGACCATCTTGCGCACAGGGCCGAGGTCGCCGTCGTACTCGACGCCCTTGGCCGGCACCTTGCTGGCCTGGGTGAAGGGCTTGAGGAAGGCCACTTCCTGCGCCTTGCCGTTGGCGCCGCCGAAGTTGGCAACCACGAGGGGCTGGGACTGGGCCGAGGCCAGCGCAGGAATTGTCAGGGCCAGCAGCAGGAAGGGTCTGGAAAGTGGCATGGGCGTGGCGTCAGCGCATTTCGATTTCCACGAACACGACCTCGTGTCCGGTGGGGTTGATGACGTTGTGCTCCACACCGACCTGGCGCGTGTACGACTGGCCCGGCACCAGCGGCGAGGTGCGGTTGCCCTCCGGGGTCTCCAGCAGCAGCTCCCCGCCGGTCATCGGGACGACGACATAGTCGTGCGCATGGCGGTGCCAGCCGGTTTCGGCGCCGGGCGGGAAGCGCCATTCGGTGACGATCACGCGGTCGTTGTCGATCTGAACGGTGGGGATGGCCTGGGGACGGCTCATGGACTTTCCTCGGTTTCAGCGGTAGTGAACGCCGGGCAGGACGCACAGCATTTCAAAGAGCAGGTTGGCACCCAGCAGCGCGGTGTTGCCGCTGGTGTCGTAGGCGGGCGAGACCTCGACCAGGTCGCAGCCGACCAGGTTCAGGCCGCGGCAGCCGCGCACGATCTCCAGCGCCTGCGGCACGTTCAGGCCGCCAATCTCGGGCGTGCCGGTGCCACCGGCGTAGGCGGGGTCGATGCCGTCGATGTCGAAGCTGAGGTAGGTGGGCGTGTCGGGGCCGATCTTGGCCCGGATGTCGGCCATCAGCGGAGCCAGCGACTGCCACCAGACCTCGTGCGCCGGCACGATGGTGAAGCCCTGCTGGCGCGGCCAGTCGAAGTCTTCGGCCGAGTAGCCGCTGCCGCGCAGGCCGATCTGCCAGACCTTGTCGCCGATCAGCAGGCCTTCCTCCACGGCGCGGCGGAACGGCGTACCGTGGGCGATGCGCTCGCCGAACATGTCGGGGTTGACGTCGGCGTGCGCGTCCACGTGGATCAGCGCCACCGGGCCGTGCCTGGCCTTCATCGCGCGCAGGATCGGGAGGGCGATGGTGTGGTCGCCACCGAGGGTCAGCGGGATGCAGCCGGCGTCGAGGACCGGCTTGTAGTGCCGCTCGATGATGTCGACCGACTTGAGCAGGTTGTAGGTGTTGATGGGCACGTCGCCCAGGTCCGCCACCTGCAGCGTGTCGAACGGCGCGGCCCCTGTCGCCATGTTGTAGGGGCGGATCAGGCAGGACTCGGCGCGGATCTGGCGCGGGCCGAAACGCGCACCCGGTCGGTGGCTGGTGCCGATGTCCAGCGGGACGCCGATGAAGCCTGCGTTCAGGCCCGCGGCGGATGCCGCGACGGGCAGCCGCATCATGCTGGCCAGGCCGCCGAAGCGCGGCATCTCGTTGCCGCCCAGCGGCTGGTTGAAGGTGTTGGTATCGGTCATGTCATCAGGTGCGGGGCTTGCTCAGCTGGAAATCCAGGTGGGCCTTCACGCTCGGCCACTCGTGCGCCACGATGCTGTAGACGCAGGTGTCGCGCAGTGCGCCGGGGGCGTCGGGATGGCGGTTGATCTGGTGGCTGCGCAGCACACCGTCGAGCTTGGCACCCAGGCGCTCGATGCCGCGGCGGCTGGCGTGGTTGAACCAGTGGGTGCGGAACTCCACCGCGATGCAGCCCAGGGTCTCGAAGGCGTGGGTCAGCAGCAGGCGCTTGGCCTCGGTGTTGAGCGGCGTGCGCTGCACCGCCTGGCGGTACCAGGTGGAGCCGATCTCGACGCGGCGGTTGGCGGCGTCGATGTTCATGTAGGTGGTCATGCCCACCGCTTGGCCCTCCGGGTTGAGCACCGCGAAGGGCAGCATGCTGCCGGCCTTCTGCAGGCCCAGGCGGCGCTGGATCTCGGCCGCCATGCCCTCGGGCGTGGGGATGGCGGTGTACCAGAGCTTCCAGAGTTCGCCGTCGCGCACCGCCTCGACCAGGTCGTCGTGGTGCTCGGGTCGCAGCGGAACGAGGCGAACGTGGCGGCCGGCGAGGGTGGTGTCGGTGGTGAAGGGCATCCGTTATTTCCTGCGGCCGCGCAGCCACTCCAGCGTCAGCATCAAGGCGGTCGTGAACAGGATCAGCAGCGTGGCGACGGCGGCGATGGTGGGCGAGATGTTCTCGCGGATGCCGGTGAACATCTGGCGCGGCAGCGTGACCTGCTCGGGTCCGGCGAGGAACAGGGTCACCACGACTTCGTCGAACGAGGTGGCGAACGCGAACAGCGCGCCCGAGATCACGCCCGGCGCAATCACCGGCAGCGTGACGCGGAAGAAGGTCTCCAGCGGGCTGGCGCCCAGGCTCAGGCTTGCCTTGACCAGGTTGTGGTTGAAGCTCTGAAGCGTCGCCAGCACGGTGGTCACCACGAAGGGGGCGCCCAGCGCGGCGTGCACGATCACCAGGCCGAGGTAGGAGTCGTTGAGGCCCCAGCGCGCGAAGTACAGGTAGGCGCTGACGCCGACCACGACGATAGGCACCACCATGGGCGAGATCAGCAGGCCGGTGATGAAGCCCTTGCCCAGGAACTTCGTGTTGGCCAGGCCCATGGCGGCCAGCGTGCCCAGCGTGGTCGCCAGCAGCGTGGCCAGCGGCGCGACGATGAAGCTGTTCTTGGTGGCGCGGATCCAGTCGTCCGAGTGGAACATCTCCTGGTACCAGCGCAGCGACCAGCCCTCGATGGGGTAGGCGAGGAAGGACGAGTCGCTGAACGACAGCGGGATGATCACGATCACCGGCATCAGCAGGAAGGCCAGCACAGCGAGGCCCCCGGCCCGCAGGGCGAGCCAGCCGAGCTTGTCGAACAGGGTGTAGTAGGCGGGAAAGTCGGGCAGTTTGAACATCTTGGACTCCCGCTCAACCGAGGCTCAGCTCGGCCTTCGAGACCTTGCGGTAGATCGAATACAGGATCAGCGTGGTGGTCAGCAGCACGCCGCCGAGCGCACAGGCCATGCCCCAGTTGACTTCGACGTTGGTGTACTGCGCGACGTAGTAGCTCAGCATCTGGTCGCCCGCGCCGCCCAGCAGGGCCGGGGTCACGTAGTAGCCGATGCTGGTGATGAAGACCAGCAGGCCGCCAGCGGCGACGCCCGGGTAGGTCTGCGGCAGGTAGACGCGCACGAAGGCGGCGAATGGCGCGCTGCCCAGCGAGATGGCGGCGCGCAGGTAGTTGGGCGGCACCGACTTCATAACGCTGTAGAGCGGCAGGATGGCAAAGGGCAGCAGGATGTGGACCATCGCGATGATCACGCCCACGCGGTTGAACAGCAACGGGATCGGCGCGTCGGTCAGGCCGATCCACATGAAGAACCGGTTGACCAGGCCGTTGTTCTGCAGCAGCACGATCCAGGCCGCGATGCGCACCAGCACCGAGGTCCAGAACGGCAGCAGCACCAGGATCAGCAGGATGTTGGCCTTGCGCTCGGGCAGGGTGGAGAGCCAGTAGGCCAGCGGGTAGGCCAGCAGCAGGCAGAAGAAGGTGACGACCGCGCTCATCTGGAAGGTGCGGCCCAGGATGTCTGAGAAGGCGGCCTCGTCGTCGGACACGCGCACGATGTCGCCCAGCGGCGTGCGCTTGAGGTCGACCGCGGCCAGCAGGTAGTCGGGCGTCCAGCGCGAGCTGTTCTGGGCGATGGCCTGCCAGTAGGGCAGCTCTTCCCAGCGCGCGTCCTGCTCGATCAGTTTGGCTTTGGCCTGTTCGGAGGCGAGGTCCTTGAAACCAGCGTCTTCGGATTGCACGGCACGGTAGGTGCCCATGACCAGCGAACGTGCACCAGGGACTTCGCTGTTGAGGCGCCGCGCCAGCACGCCGGCCTGCGCGGTGTCCTCGATCGCCGACAGGTCGGCGATCACCGCCGCGAAGGCGGCGGCGTCGGGCGGGCTGTGTCGATCCCAGCCGGCCAGCGCCTGCCCCGTGCGGGGCAGGGCGTCGGCGACCTCGGGGTTCTCCACCGCCCGCACCAGCAGCGATGCCAGCGGAACCAGGAAAAAAACGACCAGAAACGCCAGCAGCGGCAGCGTGAGCGCCACCGCGCGCTGTTTGCGGCGCCGCTCGGCGCGGCGCAGCTGCGTGGCCAGGTCCAGGGTTCCGCCGGCCATCATCATTGCGCTGCCCAGGCCGAGAAGCGCTTCTCCAGGGCTTCGCCCTGGTCGGCCCAGAAGCCCACGTTGAACTGCAGCGCATCCTTGGCGTTGGCCGCGGACGTGGGCAGCTGGCTCAGCACCTTGGCGTCGAGTTTGCCCAGGGCCTTGGTGTTGGTCGGGCCGTAGCTGATGTTCTTGGCGTACTCGGCCTGTGTGTCGGCCGAGCTGGCCAGCGCGATGAACTTCAGTGCGGCGTCCTTGTTGGGCGTGCCCTTGGGCATGACCCAGTAGTCCAGGTCGTAGATGCCGCCGGTCCAGGTGATCTTGAGGTTCTTGCCTTCGCGCTGGGCGGCGTCGATGCGGCCGTTGTAGGCGGTGGTCATGGCCACGTCACCGGCGACCAGGAACTGGGGCGGCTGCGCGCCGGCTTCCCACCACTGGATGTTCGGCTTGAGCTCGGTCATCTTCTTGAAGGCGCGGTCGGCACCGTCCTTGGTGGCCAGCACCTTGTAGACGTCGGCGGGCTTGACGCCGTCGGCCATCAGCGCGAATTCGAGGTTGTAGCGGGCGCCCTTGCGCATGCCGCGCTTGCCCGGGAATTTCTTGGTGTCCCAGAAATCGGCCCAGGTCACGGGAGCGTCCTTGAGCTTGTCGCCGTTGTAGGCCATCACGGTGGACCACACGAAGGTGCCCACGCCGCACTCGTGCACGGCGGCTTTCTGGAAGTCGGCCTTGTTGCCGATCTTGGCCCAGTCCAGCTTCTCGAACAGGCCTTCATCGCAGCCGCGGCTCAGGTCCGGGCTCTCGACTTCCACCACGTCCCAGGTGACCTTCTTGGCTTCGACCATGGCCTTGATCTTGGCCTGTTCGCCGTTGTATTCGACCATGGTGACCTTGGTGCCGGTCTTCTCGAACGGATCGATGTAGGCCTTCTTCTGCGCGGCGCCGTTGGCACCGCCAAAGTTGACGACCGTCAGGCTCTGGGCCATGGCGGGCAGGGCCACGAGGGCGGCCACGGCAATCAGTACAGGTTTGAGTTTCATCTGGAGGGTCTCCATGGGTTGAGGAACGGGGGAAAGGGCTCAGCGGTACACGCGCAGATGGGTGGGCGGCAGGTGCAGGTGCACCGTCTGCCCGGCCTGCATGTGGCCCAGGTGCTGCAGCGGCACCTTGACGCTCATCTCGGGCTGCTCGGGCACCTGGCAGCGCAGGCGCAGGTGGTCGCCGAAATAGATCACGTCGGAGATCGTCGCGGCCACGCGGTTGCCGGCGCTGTGGCCGGCGTCCACCACGGCGATGCGCTCGGGCCGCACGCTGCACTGCACCGTGTCGCCGACCTGGGCGTGGTTCACGTTGACACCGTGCAGGTGCGTGCCATCGGCCAGCTGCACCTCGCAGGTGTCACCGTTGTTGTGGATCACGCGCGCGTCGAGCACGGAGTTGTCGCCCACGAAGCCGGCGACGAATCGGTTGGCGGGCGTCTCGTAGAGGCGGTCGACCTGGTCGATCTGCTGGATCACGCCCTCGTTGAACACGGCCACGCGGTCGGACATGGTCAGCGCTTCGCTCTGGTCGTGCGTGACATAGACGAAGGTCACGCCCAGGCTGCGGTGCAGGGCCTTCAGTTCGATCTGCATGTGCTCACGCAGCTGCTTGTCCAGCGCACCCAGCGGCTCGTCCATCAGCACCAGCTGCGGGTCGAACACCAGGGCGCGCGCCAGGGCCACGCGCTGTTGCTGGCCGCCCGACATCTGCGACGGATAGCGCTGGCCCATGTGGCCCATCTGCACCATGTCCAGCGCGCGCTTGACCTTGGTGTCGATCTCGTTCTTGTCGAGCTTGCGCACCGTCAGCGGGTAGGCGATGTTGTCGGCCACTGTCATGTGCGGGAACAGTGCGTAGTTCTGGAACACCATGCCGAAGTTGCGCTTGTGCGGCGGGGTGCGCGTGATGGGCACGCCGTTGAGTGCGATCTCGCCCGAGGTCGGCGACTCGAAGCCGGCGAGCATCATCAGCGTGGTGGTCTTGCCCGAGCCCGACGGGCCCAGCAGTGAGAGGAATTCCCCCTTCTGGATCTCGAGGTTGAGGTCGCGCACCACCAGGGTGTTGCCGTCGTAGGTTTTCTGCACACCGGTGAAGGTGACGAGTGCGGAGCTGGTGGTCATGAACGCTTGGGTTGTGTGTGGGAGCGGGCCCGGTGGGCGGATCATCAGGAGGTATGCAACCACCGTGCCTGATGCGCGTCCAGTGCGGGCGGCGGCAGGTCGGCGACCGGGCGCTGGCCATCGAACAGCATGGGGTTGGCGACCATGGGCGGGGTCGACGCGTCGCGTGGTTGTAGCGCCATTCCGCGCGCCGCCACATGCGGATGTTCCATGACTTGAGCAATGTCAAGAATCGGTGCGCAGGGCACGCCCGCCTGGTCGAGCAGGGCGACCCATTCGGCCGTGTCTTTCGTCATCGTCCAGCCGGTGATCAGCGGCACCAGCGTGGCGCGGTGTTCGACGCGCGCCGGATTGGTCGAGAAGCGCGCGTCGCGCGAGACCGCGGGCTGCCCGGCGGCGTCGCAGAACTTGGCGAACTGGCCGTCGTTGCCCACCGCCAGCACCATGTGGCCGTCGCGCGTGGGGAACACCTGGTAGGGCACGATGTTCGGGTGCGCGTTGCCCATGCGCGTCGGGGTTTTGTTCCCGATGAGCTGGTTGCTGGCCTGGTTGGCCAGCATGGCCACCTGCACGTCGAACAGTGCGGCGTCGATCACCCGGCCCTTGCCCGTGCGTGCGCGCTCGTGCAGTGCGGCGAGGATGGCGGTGGTGGCGTAGACGCCCGTCATCAGGTCCGTCACGGCGACGCCGACCTTCTGCGGCTCTTCGCCCTTGTTGCCGGTGATGCTCATCAGGCCGCCTTCGGCCTGTATGGCGAAGTCATAGCCGGCGCGGTGAGCGAGTGGTCCGGTCTGGCCGTAGCCGGTGATGGAGCAATAGATCAGGCGCGGGTTGATGGCCTGCAGGCTCACCGCGTCGAGGCCGTAGCGCGCCAGCTGGCCGACCTTGTAGTTTTCAATGAGCACGTCCGCCTCGCGCGCCAGCTCGCGCACGGTCTGGATGCCTTCGGGCGAGGCGATGTCGATCGCCACCGAGCGCTTGCCGCGGTTGGCGCAGACGAAGTACGCGGCCACGCGCGCCTCGCCTTCGCCCCACCACGGCGGGCCCCAGGTGCGGGTGTCGTCACCGGCGCCCGGGCGCTCGACCTTGAGCACCTCGGCGCCGTAGTCGGCCAGCATCTGGCCGGCCCAGGGACCGGCCAGCACGCGCGACAGATCGAGCACACGCACACCCTCGAGCGGCCGGGGCGGCTGGGCGCTCATGCGATCCGGCGCCGTCATGCCAGCGCAGCAGCGAGGGACGCAGCCATGATGTCCAGACCCTCGTCGAGCAGGGCGTCGCTGGCCACCAGCGGCACCAGCACGCGGATCACGTTGGCGTACACACCGCAGCTCAGCAGGATCAGGCCACGCTTCTGCGCCTCGGCCACCATGCGCTTGGTCAGTTCGGCGTCGGGCTGGTGCGGGTCGCCGTTCTTGCACAGCTCGATGGCCACCATGGCGCCCAGACCGCGCACCTCGGCGATGCAGTTGTGCTGCGCCTGCAGGGCCTTGAGGCGGCTGGTCAGGCGCTCACCCACGGCGCGGCTGCGCGCCAGCAGGTTTTCCTTTTCGAAGGTCTCGATCACCGCCAGCGCGGACGCGCAGGCCAGCGGGTTGCCGGCGTAGGTGCCGCCCAGGCCGCCCACGGCGGCGGCGTCCATGACCTCGGCCTTGCCGATCACGGCCGACAGCGGCATGCCACCGGCCAGCGACTTGGCCATGGTGATCACGTCGGGCGCCACGCCCCACTGCTCGCAGGCCAGCCAGGTGCCGGTGCGGCCGGCGCCGGTCTGCACTTCGTCGGCGATCAGCAGGATGCCGTGCTGGTCGCACAGGGCGCGCAGGCGCTGGGCGAAGGCGGGCGACGCGGCGTAGAAGCCACCTTCACCCTGCACCGGCTCCAGGATGATGGCGGCCACGCGAGAGGCCTCCACGTCGTACTTGAACAGCGCTTCCACCGAGGCGATGGCGTCGTCTTCGCTCACGCCGTGCAGCGGGTTGGGGAACTTGGCGTGGAAGACTTCAGCCGGGAAGGGGCCGAAACCCGCCTTGTAGGGCGCGACCTTGCCGGTGAGGGCCATGCCCATCAGGGTGCGGCCGTGGAAGCCGCCGCCGAAGGCGATGACGGCCGAGCGCTTGGTGTAGGCGCGGGCCACCTTGACCGCGTTTTCCACCGCTTCGGCGCCGGTGGTCAGGAAGAAGCTCTTCTTGGCGAAGTTGCCCGGCGCCATGGCGTTGAGCTTCTCAGCCAGTTCCACATAGGACTCGTAGGCCAGCACCTGGAAGCAGGTGTGCGTGAAGCGCTCGAGCTGCTCGGCCACGGCCTTGACCAGCGCCGGGTGGCGGTGGCCGGTGTTCAGCACCGCGATGCCGCCCGCGAAGTCGATGTAGCGACGGCCTTCGACGTCCCAGACCTCGGCGCCTTCGGCGCGGTCGGCGAAGATTTCGAAGCCCTGGCCCAGCCCGTTGGGCAGAGCGGCGCGGCGGCGGGCCATCAGGGCGGCGTTGGTGAAGTGGGGTTCGCGTTGCATGCTGGGGCTCCGTTCGTGAACAAGTTTCAGACTGGGGCGCACTGTAGGCGCCAAAGCCGGCGGCTAACATATACAGACACTGGCTGTACAGCGATGCACTGTATAGCTCTGTTGTCCTGTACAGACAAACCCCAATTCCCCTCGTCCATGTTTTCCCTTAACCCGAAAGGCGCGACCCCGCTGGTGGTTCAGATCGTCGAGGGTTTCCGCGCCGCCATCCAGGGCGGGGGTCTGCGCCCCGGCTCCAAGGCCCCTTCCATCCGCCAGTTTGCGCACGCGCACGGTGTCAGCACCTATACAGTTGTCGACGCCTACGACCGCCTCGTGGCCCTGGGCTATTTCGTTTCGCGCCCGCATTCGGGCTTTTTCGTGCGCCAGCGCGAAGCCCTGGCCCGGCTGAGCGCCGGCAACGCACCGGCCGAAGCGGCCAACTACAACTTCGATTCGATGTGGTATCTGCGCCGCGTGTTCGAGGCGCGGGCTCTGAAGATGAAGCCCGGATGCGGCTGGCTGCCCGGCGACTGGCTGTTCGAGGAAGGCATGCGGCGCAGCCTGCGCACGCTGGCGGCCGAGAACGTGGACCTGGGCGGCTATGGCGAACCCAAGGGCTTCATGCCGCTGCGCCAGCTGGTGCGCGACCTGCTGGCCGAGCAGGAGATCGCCGTCAGCGCCGACCAGGTGCTGCTGACCCAGGGCTCCAGCCAGGCCATGGACCTGGTCGCACGCCGCCTGGTGCGTCCGGGCGACGCGGTGCTGGTGGACGACCCCGGCTACCCGAACATGCTGTTTTCGCTGCGCTTCCTGGGCGCGCGCCTGATCGGCGTGCCGCGCACGCCCGACGGCTACGACCTGGCGGCGCTGGAAGCGCTGGTCAAGGAGCACCAGCCCAAGGTGTTCTTCACCCAGCCGCGGCTGCAGAGCCCCACCGGCTCGGTCGCCAACCTGGCCCACCTGCACCGCGTGGTGCTGCTGGCCGAGCAGCACCAGTTCACCGTGGTCGAGAACGACATCTACGCCGACCTGGACCCCGAGCCGCGCCCCTCGCTGGCCAGCCTGGACCAGCTGCAGCGCGTGGTCTACATCAGCAGCTTTTCCAAGACCATCTCACCCAACATCCGGGTGGGCTTCATGGCGGCGCCGCCCGATCTGCTGGAGGACTTCGCCCAGCTCAAGATGATTTCGGGCCTGACCTCGTCCGAGTTCAGCGAGCGCCTGGCCTACGGCGCCCTGGTGGACGGCCGCTGGCGCAAGCACCTGCGCGGCCTGCGCGAGCGGCTGGCGCAGGCGCACCAGCGGGTGGGCCAGGCGCTGGAGAGCCTGGGCTTCGACCTGTTCTGCGAGCCCAAGGCCGGCATGTTTCTCTGGGCGCGCCACCCCGACATCCAGAACGCCACCGAACTGGCCTACCAGGCGGCTGAACAGGACATCCTGCTCGGCCCCGGCCACCTGTTCGACCCCGAGCTGCAACCCAGCCCCTGGTTCCGTTTCAACGTCGCCTTCACCGACGATCCGCGCGTGCTGAGCTTCCTCAGCGACCACCGCCACGCCGGGTGACCCCGCAGTTTGCGAAAATGGCGGGCTTCGCGCCCGCAAAATACCGGGTTTCGCGTCTGCGTCAGCCGGCGCCACCCACAGATAACCCCCAAAGACAGGCCACCATGACCGCCCCCGCCGTTGCTTCCGTCGCCGACATCCGCAAGACCTTCCTGGATTTCTTCGCCTCCAAGGGCCACACCGTGGTGGCGTCCAGCCCGCTGGTGCCGGGCAACGACCCGACGCTGATGTTCACCAATTCGGGCATGGTCCAGTTCAAGGACGTGTTCCTGGGCACCGACAAGCGCAACTACGTGCGCGCCGCGTCCGTCCAGGCCTGCCTGCGCGCCGGCGGCAAGCACAACGACCTGGAAAACGTGGGCTACACCGCCCGCCACCACACCTTCTTCGAGATGCTGGGCAATTGGTCCTTCGGTGACTACTTCAAGCGCGAATCGCTGATGTGGGCCTGGGAATTGCTGACCGAGGTCTACAAGCTGCCGCCCGAGCGCCTGCTGGCGACCGTGTACGCCGAGGACGACGAGGCCTACGACATCTGGACCAAGGAAATCGGTCTGCCGCCCGAGCGCGTGATCCGCATCGGCGACAACAAGGGCGGCCGCTACAAGAGCGACAACTTCTGGATGATGGCCGACACCGGTCCTTGCGGCCCCTGCTCGGAGATCTTCTACGACCACGGTCCCGAGATCCCCGGCGGCCCCCCGGGCAGCCCGGACGAAGACGGCGACCGCTTCATCGAGATCTGGAACAACGTGTTCATGCAGTTCGACATGAAGGAGGACGGCTCGGTCACGCCGCTGCCCGCGCCCTGCGTGGACACCGGCATGGGCCTGGAGCGCCTGGCCGCCATCCTGCAGCACGTGCACAGCAACTACGAGATCGACATCTTCGACGTGCTGATCAAGGCCGCCGCCCGCGAGACTGGCACCGCTGACCTGAGTAATCCCTCGCTGAAGGTGATCGCCGACCACATCCGCGCGACCTCGTTCCTGATCAGCGACGGCGTGATCCCCAGCAACGAAGGCCGTGGCTATGTGCAGCGCCGCATCATCCGCCGCGCCATCCGGCACGGTTACAAGCTGGGCCAGAAGACCCCGTTCTTCCACAAGCTGGTGCCCGATCTGGTGAAGATGATGGGCGAGGCCTACCCCAACATGGCCTCGCAGGCGCAGCGCATCACCGAGGTGCTCAAGGCCGAGGAAGAGCGCTTCTATGAAACGCTGGCCAACGGCATGGAAATCCTGGACGCCGCCCTGGCCGATGGCGCCAAGGTGCTGCCGGGTGATGTGGCCTTCAAGCTGCACGACACCTACGGCTTCCCGCTCGACTTGTCGGGCGACGTCTGCCGCGAGCGTGGCCTGACGGTGGACGAAGCCGGTTTCCACGCCGCCATGGAAGCCCAGAAGGCCAAGGGCCGCGCGGCCGGCAAGTTCAAGATGGACAAGGCGCTGGAGTACAGCGGCGCCGGCAACACCTTCGTCGGTTACGACCGGCTTGAGGCGCCTGCCAAGGTCGTGGCCCTGTACCTGGACGGCACGCCCGTGGCGGAACTCAAGGCCGGCCAGCAAGGCGTCGTGGTGCTGGACACCACCCCGTTCTACGCCGAAAGCGGTGGCCAGGTGGGTGACGAGGGCGTCATCACCAGCGGCTCGGCCCGGTTCGCCGTGGGCGACACCCAGAAAATCAAGGCCGACGTGTTCGGCCACCACGGGACGGTGGAGCAGGGCACGCTGGCCGTGGGCGACAGTGTCACCGCCTCGGTCAACCTCGACCAGCGCGCCGCGACCATGCGCAACCACTCGGTCACCCACCTGATGCACAAGGCCCTGCGCGAGGTGCTGGGCGCCCACGTGCAGCAGAAAGGCTCGCTGGTCGATGCCGAGAAGACGCGCTTCGACTTTACGCACAACGCGCCCGTGACCGACGACCAGATCCGCGAGATCGAGCGCCGCGTGAACATGGAGATCGTCGCCAACGCGCCGACCCAGGCACGCGTGATGGACATCGAATCGGCCAAGTCCACCGGCGCCATGATGCTGTTCGGCGAGAAGTACGGCGACACCGTGCGCGTGCTGGACATCGGCAGCAGCCGCGAACTCTGCGGCGGCACGCACGTCAAGGCCACCGGCGACATCGGTTTCTTCACCATCACCGCCGAGGGTGGCGTGGCCGCCGGCGTGCGCCGCGTCGAGGCCACCACCGGCCTGAACGCACTGCGCTATGTGCAGGGCATGGAAGACACGCTGGGCGGCGTGGCCGGCACGCTCAAGGTGGCGCCGGGCGAGGTGCCGGCCCGCGTGGGTGCGCTGCTGGAGCAGATGCGCGAGCTGGAAAAGGAAATGAACGCGCTCAAGAGCCGCCTGGCGTCGGCCCAGGGCGACGAGCTGGTGAACCAGGCGGTGGACATCAAGGGCATCAAGGTGCTGGCCGCGACGCTGGCCGGCGCCGACGCCAAGGCCCTGCGCGAGACCATGGACAAGCTCAAGGACAAGCTCAAGACCGCTGCCATCGTGCTGGCCGCGGTGGACGGCGGCAAGGTGCAGTTGGCCGCGGGCGTGACGGCCGACAGCGTGGGCAAGCTCAAGGCCGGCGAGCTGGTGAACTTCGTCGCCCAGCAGGTGGGCGGCAAGGGCGGCGGCAAGCCCGACATGGCCATGGCCGGTGGTACCGATGCATCGGGTCTGCCAAAGGCGCTGGCGTCGGTGCAGGCCTGGGTTTCTGAAAAACTGTAGATCTCAGCCCGGGCTGGGCCATTTGAGGTCCAGCCCGCTTTCAAAGCTCCGTTGCTCGCCCGTCACCGGGTCCGTGAAGGCGATGGCACGCGCCAGCAGGCGCAGCGGGTCGGCATAGTCTTCGGCCTCCCCAGGCCCGCGCCGCACGCGCGGGTAGAACTGGTCGCCCGCCAGCGGCAGGCCCAGCGCGGCCATGTGCACGCGCAGTTGGTGGCGCTTGCCAGTGACAGGCTCCAGGCGGTAGCGGCCCCAGGCGCCGCGACACTCCAGCAGGGCGATGGCGGTTTCGCTGTTGGGTTCGCCGTCCACTTCGGTCATGCGGTAGAACGCTTCGGGGTCTTCGGCCATGCGGCTGCGGTGCACCCGGGGCAGCGCCAGCGCAGGGTCGAGCGGCGCCATCGCTTCGTAGACCTTGTCCACCGAGCGCTCGCGGAACAGCGCCTGGTAGGCACCGCGGTCCTGCGGGCGCAGGCTGAACACCACCAGTCCGGCGGTCTCGCGGTCGATGCGGTGGATCGGGCTGAGCGTGTCGATGCCGGTGGCCTGCTTGAGCCGCACCAGCAGGCTCTGGCGCACGAAGCGGCCGGTGGGGGTGACCGGCAGGAAGTGCGGCTTGTCGACCACCAGCAGGTGCGCGTCCTGGAACCGCACCGTGGCCTCGAACGGGATCTCGGGCTCGTCGTCCAGCGCACGCCAGTAGTAGAGCCGGCCGCCGCCCCGGTAGGCATTGTCCGCGCGCACCGGCTGGCCGTGTTCGTCCAGCACCTGGCCGTCGGACAGGCGCTGTTGCCAGGCGCCGCGGTCCACCGCCGGCAGGCGCTCGGCCAGAAAGTCGAGCAGGGTCGGCCAGCGACTGTCGCCCGCAGGCAGCAGCGGCAGCGCCACGCAACTGGGCGAAACGCCGTCGCGGGTCGGGATCAGGGGGTTTTTCGGCGGACGGGCCATGGTGGAAGCGGGTATTCTCTGCGCCTTCTCACCCAGACCCCGCCGCGATGATTGCTGTGCTGCCCCTGTGTTCTGAACGTTCCGCCCGCCGCTGGCGCGTGCTGGGCGCGCTGCTGCTGTCGGTGCCCCTGCTGGGTGGCTGCGCGGTGATCGCGGTGGCCGATGTCGCGGCCTCGGCGGTGGTGGGCGTGGCCGGCCTCGCGGTCGATGCCGCCGTGGGCACGGCCCGCATCGGCGGCAAGATCATCGGCGCCGGGGCCGACGCGGTGCTCGACGACGACGAAGACGAAGCAACGGACGACTGAGCCTTGCGGCGGGCTCAGACCCGCCGGAACACCAGGTCCCAGACGCCGTGGCCGAGCTTGAGGCCGCGGTTCTCGAACTTGGTCAGCGGGCGGTAGTCGGGCTTGGGCGCGTAGCCGTCACCGTCGGCCGGCGCGGTGTTTTGCAGCAACGGTTCGGCGCTCAGCACCGCCAGCATCTGCTCGGCGTAGGGCTGCCAGTCGGTGGCCAGGTGCAGGTAACCCCCGGGCCTGAGGTGGCGCGCGAGCCGGTTCACAAACGGCCCCTGGATCAGACGGCGCTTGTGGTGGCGGCTCTTGTGCCAGGGGTCGGGGAAGAAGATGTGCACGCCGTCCAGGCTCTGCTCGGGCAGCATGTGGTCCAGCACCTCGACCGCGTCGTGGCGGAAGATGCGGATGTTCTCGATGCCCTGTTCGCCACAAAGCTTGAGCAGGGCGCCCACGCCCGGCTCGTGCACCTCGCAGCACAGGAAGTTGTCGCCCGGCCGCACCTGGGCGATCTGCGCCGTGGCGCCGCCCATGCCGAAGCCGATTTCCATGATCAGCGGTGCCTGCCGGCCAAAGGCCGCGACCGGGTCCAGCAGGGTGGACGCGTCGTAGTTCAGCAGGAAACGCGGACCGAACTGCTCGTAGGCACGCTGCTGGCCGGGGCCTACGCGGCCCGTGCGCAGCACGTAGCTCTTGACCACGCGCATGAAGGGCTTGGACGGGGTGCCCGGCTGGGCGGCATCTGGGGTGTGGGGCGTGGAATCGTCGGACATGTGAGGCTGCCGCAGGCCATGGATCGCCCGGGGTGCGTGATTGTAGGTGCGGTGCTGTACTGAAAAAGAATGTGCCTTGCCGGACTGCGCGATGGGCGGTCCCATCGGGCGTATGAAAGTTGCTTCACAAGGTGTGAGCCATGGTTAGCATTCGCGGCATCTTCGTTGGGAATTCATGACACACCACACCTCTTCCATCCGCCGCGGCCTGACCCGCCGAGCCTTTGCCGGTGGCATCGCCGGAGCCGCCGCCCTGGCGGTGCCCGCGCTGCGGGCGCAGTCGTCCAACCGCATCGTGCTGGGCCAGTCGGCCGCCTTCACCGGCGCGGCCGCCCAGTTGGGCATCCAGTTCCACGCAGGCGCCAAGCTGTTCTTTGACCAGTACAACGCCCAGGGCTCGGGCCGGGCCCGGGTCGAGATCGAGCAGATGGACGACGGTTACGAGCCGGACCGCTGCGCAGAGAACACCCAGAAGCTGCTGGACAAGGACGTGTTCGCGCTGTTCGGCTATATCGGCACGCCCACCAGCGTGGCGGCGCTGCCGCTGGCGACCAAGGCCGACATGCCGTTCATCGCCCCGTTCACCGGCGCCATGTCGCTGCGCCAGCCGTTCAACCGCATGGCCTTTCACCTGCGGGCCTCGTACAACGACGAGACCGAGCTGATCGTCAAGAACCTGGTCAACCTCGGGCTGACCCGGGTCGCGGTGTTCCACCAGAACGATGCCTATGGCAAGGCCGGTCTGGACGGCACCGTGCTGGCGTTGGCCAGCCGCGGCCTCAAGCCGGTGGCGACCGGCACGGTCGAGCGCAACAGCGTGGACGTGGCGGCGGCGGTGGCCACCATCAACGCCGCCAACCCGCAGGCCGTGGTGCAGATCAGCGCCTACAAATCCTGCGCCGCGTACATCCGCGCGGCACGCAAGGCCGGCTTCGGCGGCAGCTTCTACAACGTGTCTTTCGTGGGCACGCAGGCGCTGGCCGATGAGCTGGGCAAGGACGGGGCCGGCGTGGTGGTGTCGCAGGTGGTGCCCAACCCGTTCAGCACCGCCAAACCCATCACCCGCGAGTTCAGGGACGCCATCGCCCAGGGCGGCAACAAGGTGCAGGCCAACTTCTCCAGCCTGGAAGGCTATCTCGCCGCCAGGCTGGTGGCCGAAGGCCTGCGGCGCGCGGGCGGCCGTTCGGGCCGCGACGGTCTGATCAGCGGGCTGGAGGCAATTGGCGACACCTCGTTCGAGGGCTATGCGATCTCCCTCGGCCCGAAAGACCACGTCGCGTCGTCGTTTGTCGAGCTCTCGATGCTGACCGGCGACGGCAAGGTCCGGACCTGATCCCGCGTCAGCCGGTGATCGGTTCGCGCCAGGGCCAGGCGCGGGTCCAGCGGGCCAGCGCCTCGTGCAGTGGGCCGGCCGCACCCGGCAGGCCCAGCACCGCGGCCGCGGTCTGAAGCGCCGCCAGCGGATCGCGCAGGTCCAGGGCCTTGGCCCCGTTCTGCTTGCTCAGCTTATCTCCGCTGGCGTCCCGCACCAGGGGTGTGTGCAGGTACGAGGGCGTGGGCAGGCCCAGGGCACGCTGCAGCAGGATCTGGCGCGGCGTGTTGTCGGCCAGATCCTCGCCGCGCACCACGTGGGTGATGCCCTGTGCGGCGTCGTCGACCACGACCGCCAGCTGGTAGGCCCAGAGGCCATCGGCCCGGCGCAGCACGAAGTCGCCCACCTCGGCGGCCACGTCCTGCTGCTGAGCCCCGAGGCGCCGGTCCTGCCAGTGCATCTCACCGGGGTAGACCTGCAGCCGCCAGGCGCGAGCCGCCTTGCCCTGCAGGCCGCCGCGCTCGGGCCGGCAGGTGCCGGGGTAGACGGCGGCGTGGTGGCGTTCGCGGTGTCGGCCGGCGGCGTGCAGGGCGGCTTCGATGTCCTTGCGCGAGCAGGCGCAGGGGTAGGCATCGCCTTGTGCGATCAACCGGTCCAGCGCCGCCTGGTAGTGGGCGCCGCGCGTGGATTGCCAGCACACGGGCTCGTCGGACACCAGGCCGCAGGCGGCCAGCTGTTCAAGGATGAGCCGGTCGGCCCCGGGCACGCAGCGAGGCGTGTCCACGTCTTCGATGCGCACCAGCCACGCCCCGCCGTGTGCCCGCGCATCCAGCCAGCTGGCCAGCGCCGCGACCAGGGAACCCGCGTGCAGCGGGCCGGTAGGAGAGGGGGCGAAACGTCCGCGGTAGCCGGATGCCACGGTTGTGTCAGATCACCGCAAGCGCCAGTTCGAGCCCGGACACGAAGGCGTCCTCGACCCGGTGGCCCAGGCACCAGTCGCCACATAGGCCGATGCCCAGCGCCGGGTCGAACAGGTGCGATCGGCCCAGCGGGGTCTGGGTCTGCGCGTAGCGCCAGCGGTGCACGACGGCGTGGGGTGGCGTGGCGCGGATGCCCGTGATCTCGGCGAAGCCCTTGAGCAGCTTGGCCTTGACGCGCTCGGCATCGTCTTCCAGGTGTTTGGTGGACCAGGCCGGGCTGGCCTGCACGGTCCAGCGCTCGATGCGCTCGCGCCCGGGCTTGCTGTTCTCGCGGGCGAGCCAGCTGATGCGGTGGTGGGTGCTGCGCGCGGCGTTCCACTGCGGGCCCAGGTGCGCCAGGCCCGGCTGCATCGCGTTGGGATAGGCCACCATCAGCGTCCAGCAGGGCGCCACCTGCACCTCGGTGAGCGCCTGGCGCAGGTCGGGGGCCAGGCCGGAGGACTGCAGCAGGTCGTGCGCCTGCATGTGCGGCACGGCCAGCAGCACGCGGTCGAAGCCGCCGATCACCATCTGGCCACCATCGGCGTCTTCGGCCCGCAGCTGCCACTGCTCGGGGTGCAGCGCGTCGCGCTCGATGTGGTGGACGCGGGTGCTGGTGAAGGTGCGGGCCGGCAGGTGACCGTGCAGTTCGGGCTGGGCCAGGGGCTGGGCCCAGTGGTGCACCAGGCCGCTCATGCCCGGCACGGCGACGAAGTGGGGTTCGGTGGGCGGCGGGGCGCTGGCCAGCACATGGCCGAAGGCGTCGAGCACGCGCACCGTGCTCACGCTCCAGGGGCGCACCTGGGCCTGGGCGGTCAGCAGCACGCGGGCAAAGCGGCTGTCCCGCACCGTGAAGTACTGGGCGCCGTGGTCGAAGCCGCCGAACTCGGTGCTGCGGGTCGCCATGCGGCCGCCAAAGCCGCGGCTCTTTTCGAACACCGAGACGCGGTGGCCTGCCTGCAGCAGTGTTCGCGCGCACGCCACGCCGGCCATGCCTGCGCCGATCACTGCAAAGTGCAGCGGCTCGGTCACCTTGGGAGCCCGGGCAGAGGTCGTGCGTTTGCTGGGAGCCTTCTTGTTGTTCATGGTGTGGCGCAGTGGGTTGGGATGAGAGCACTGTAGCAGTGCAGATGCGGTTGCAGGCTTGCGGCGCCTCAACCCACGTGATGGTTTTCCAGCAGGGCGCTGCGGGTGGTCGGGTGCTGCAGGCGTTCCAGCCACCAGCGCATGGCCTGGCCGGCCTCGCCGCTGTGCGGCCGGCGCCAGGCATAGCCGACGCGGAAGACGTGGTTGGGGCGCTGGACCGCCTTGACCACCAGGTGGCCAGCCGAGATGTAGGGCTGGGCCAGTGGCAAGGGCAGGAAGCCACAGCCCAGGCCGCGCAGCTGGGCTTCGAGCTTGTGCTGCATGGTCGGCACGGTGAGCACGTCTTGCCCGGGCAGGATGTTGAACGACTGCCCGTTGCCGCGCTGGGTGCTGTCGGCCACCGCCACCGCCCGGTGCGGGCGGATTTCGTCGTCCCCGATGCTGTGCTCGATGTCCGCCAGCGGGTGGTGCGGCGCCACCGCGAACACGAAGCGCAGCTGGCCCATCGGCGCGGTCTGGATGTCCGGTAGCGAGGCGTCGGCCGACACCCCGAGCGCCAGGTCGGCCAGGCCACCCCGCAGCGCCTCCAGCGTGCCCGAGAGGGTTTCGGCCCGGATCTTCAGCCGGGTCGGGGCGCCCGTGGCGTAGAACGCCTCGCACAGTTCAAACAGCGTGCTGCGAGCCATGACCGCGTCGGTGGCGATGGTCAGCTGCGGCTCCCAGCCGGTGGCGACCCGCTTGACGCGCTGGGCCACCGCATCGAGTTCGTCCAGCAGGTACTGGCCCGAACGCAGCAGTTCGGCCCCGGCGGGGGTGAGCTGGGCGCGGCGCGCGCTGCGGTCGAACAGCAGCACGTCCAGCGCGTCCTCGACCTGCCGCACGCGGTAGGTCAGGGCGCTGGGCACCATGCCCAGCTCACGGGCCGCGGCGGCCATGCTGCCCAGTCGCGCGACCGCTTCGAGCAGGCCCAGGTTTTCCGGAGACAGGGCAGACCGGGGGGCGGTGGAGGCCATGGAATCACCATCGGGAAAGTGGTTGTGGAGACATTTTCATTCAACTGGATTGAATGGTGCCAACAATTTCCTGCGACCTCCCAGGTGGGCGCCGTGCCCACAATGACTCCCATGCCGGCACTCTGTCGGCGCCAGCAGGAGACCCACATGATGAAAATCCGCCGCTCCCAGGACCGTGGTTATGCCGACCACGGCTGGCTCAAGAGCCACCACTCCTTTTCGTTCGCGGGCTACCACGACCCGGCCTGGATGGGCTGGGGCAACCTGCGCGTGATCAACGAAGACCGGATCGCCCCGGGCACCGGTTTCGGCACGCATGGTCACCGCGACATGGAAATCATCAGCTACGTGCTGCAGGGCAACCTGGCGCACAAGGACAGCATGGGCAATGTCAAGGGCATCCCGCCGGGGGAGGTGCAGCGCATGAGCGCCGGCACCGGCGTGATGCACAGCGAGTTCAATCATGCGCCGAACAGCGTGACGCACTTCCTGCAGATCTGGATCGAGCCGTCCCGGCGCGGCATCGAGCCCGGCTACGAGCAGAAGGCCTTCGACGCGGCGGAGAAGACCGGCCGGCTGCGCCTGGTGGCGTCGCCCGATGGTGCGCAGGGCTCGGTCACCATCCACGCCGACGCCTCGCTGCACGCCGGGCTGTTCGACGGTGAGCAGCGCGCCGAGCTGGCCATCGACCCGGCGCGCAAGGCCTATGTGCACCTCGTCCGTGGCGCGCTCGATGTCAACGGCCAGCGCCTGCAGGGTGGCGACGCCGCGCTGCTGGCCCAGGAGGAGCGCATCGTGCTCGAACACGGCGACAGCGCCGAGGTGCTGGTGTTCGATCTGTCCCAGTGAGCAGGGCCTGGCCCTCTGTCTCTTTTCACCATCCCGCGCTCCGGCGCATTCACTCAGGAGTCACAAATGGCAAAAGTTGTCGTGGTCTATCACTCGGGTTACGGTCACACCCAGCGCATGGCGCAGTCGGTGGCCCAGGGCGCTGACGCGGAGCTGCTGGCGATCGACGCCGATGGCAACCTGCCCGAAGGTGGCTGGGAAACGCTGGATGCGGCCGACGCGATCATCTTCGGCTCGCCGACCTACATGGGCTCGGTGAGCTGGCAGTTCAAGAAGTTCGCCGACGCTTCCAGCAAGCCCTGGTTTGCCCAGAAATGGAAAGACAAGGTGGCCGCAGGCTTCACCAACAGCGCTGGCATGAACGGCGACAAGTTGCAGACGCTGAACACCCTGTTCACCCTGGCCATGCAGCACGGGATGATCTGGGTCAGCCAGGGCCTGATGCCCAGCAACACCAAGGGCGCGCAGCGCAACGACGTGAACTACCTGGTGAGCTACAGCGGCGCCATCGCCCAGTCGCCATCCGATGCCGGCGCCGCCGACATGCTGCCGGGCGATCTGGAGACGGCCCGCCTGTTCGGTGAGCGGGTGGCGTCTGTGGCTGCGAAATTCAAGGGCTGACCACGGGTCGGCACCTGTGTCCGTGGCCGGGATGGGCCTTACCATCCCGGCCATGAAAATCTTCTCGATCCTCCCCTGGGCAGACTGGCTGGCGCTGGTCTGCTTTTTTGCCTTGTGGGTGGGCTACGCCTGGTTCGCCAAGGTGCTCGGGCAGCGCCGGTCCTCGCTGCTGATCACCACCAACCGCTACCGGGGCTACTGGATGAAGCAGGCGGCGATGCGCGACCCGCGCATGCTCGATGGTCTGATTACGCAGACCCTTTCCAACACGCCGGCGTTCTTTTCTTCCACGTCCATTCTGGTCATCGGTGGTCTGTTCGCCCTGCTGGGCACCACCGACAAGGCGACCGAGCTGATGAGCGAGATCCCGTTCGCCCAGGCGACGCCGCTGATCGTCTTCGAGTTCAAGATCCTCGTGCTCGTGAGCATCTTCGTCTACGCCTTCTTCCGCTTTTCCTGGTGCATGCGGCAGTACACGTTTGTGGCGCTGGTGATCGGATCCATGCCGCCGCCGTCCGATTTCCAGTCCGGCAAGTTCGATGCCCAGGAGTACGCCCACCGGGCGGCGGCCATGGTGGGCGCCGCCGCCGAAACCTTCAACGACGGCCTGCGCGCCTACTACTTCTCGTTCGCGGCGCTGGCGTGGTTCATCTCGCCGCTGGCGATGGTGCTGGGCACCATGGCCGTGGTGGCCATTCTCTACAGCCGCGAGTTTCACTCCGAAGTGCTCAAAGTCTTGCGGGACTGAGGGGGCGCGGGGTCGTGTCCCGGATGTGGGCCAGGGACGCGGCCGAAAACAGCAACCCCAGCGCGGCGCCGCCCAGCACGTCCAGCGCTACGTGCTGCAGGGTGGCCATGGTCGACCAGGCGATGGCCACGCAATGCAGCGCGGACAGCCACAGCACCCAGACCGGCGTCCGGAGCTGGCGCAGGAGGCGGTGCAGCCAGCAGGCGCTGAAGACCGCCGAGGCCACGTGCAGCGACGGGCAGGCGTTGCCCGCGGCGTCCACGCCCTTGATCAGGGCCAGGCCCGGGTAGAGCGCCCAGTCGACGTCGAACACCGGCGTCTGCGTGGGCCAAGCCCAGAAAATGGCCAGTCCGGTCAGGCACAGCGCGCCGACCCACACGCCGAACCAGATCAGGGCCCGGAGGTTGCCGATCAGGGCGGGTGCGAGCGACACATAGACCCAGAGCGACAGGTAGACCGGAAACGCTGAGGGGGTGAACTGCACCCAGTGGTCCAGCCAGATTTCGGGCATGACCGTGGGATCGGCCTGCGGGTTCTCCAGCAGCGCGAAATAGGCGCGGAAGAACAGGAACATGAAGGCGCTGGTGCCGATGGCCTTGAGCCAGGTCTGGAAACAGATGCGTTGCCATACCCGCGACCACCAGCCCTCGGCGGCCGGCGCCAGGGTCTCCATCGAGGGGATCATGTCAGGGCGAGGGGACCGGGTCCCCGAAGGTGCGGGCTGTACAATCGAAAGCTTCCAAAAATGAGATGTTCGGCGGTCTGCGCCGGGCTTCGTGCTGGCCCTGCGGTCCATCTGGGTTCCGCGTCCGGCGCCGGTGTCAGGCCACTGGCCAGCCATGAAATGTATGTCATGCAATCGACCGAACTGATCCGTCAATTCCTTCACGAGCGACTGGGCGCCGATCCGCAACTGGTCGTCCATGAGGCGCGCCTGGCGGACATCGGCGTGGACTCGCTGATGCTGGCAGAACTGATGTTCGAGGCGGAAGACCGCCTGGGCATCTCGATCGATTCCAATGTGCCGCCCCCCAAGACGGTCGGCGACATGGTGATCCTGATCGATTCGCTGCAGGCTGCCAAGACCGGCCGACCATGACCCGCCGCCGAGTCGCCATCACGGGCCTTGGCATGGTCAGCCCGTACGGAGACGGCGTCGATGCCTTCTTCGCACACCTGCTGGCAGGCCGCTCGGCCGTGCGCCTGCTGCAGACCGAGGACAAGCCCCGTCCCCTGAACATGCCTTTTGTCACCTGCAGCGGTTTCGATGCGGGTGCGGCCCTGGGCAAGCCCCTGGCCGGCATGATGGAACGGTTTGCACACCTGGGCGTGGCATCGGCATTCGATGCCTGGCGGGACGCCGGCCTGGAGCGCCTGGCGGCCGATCCGGCCGAGCGTGAGAACTGGGCTTGCATCTGGGGCACCGCCCTCGGCGGCATCCTGGCCTTCGAGAAGGGTTACCGCGACCTGTGGCAGAACGGACGCGAGCGCCTGTCGCCCCTGTCGGTGGTCATGGGCATGAACAACGCCGTCAACGCCCACCTGTCGATCCAGCTCGGGCTCGGTGGCATCAGCATGAGCCACACGGTGGCCTGTGCGTCCTCAACGGTGGCCATCGGCGAGGCCTTTCGCCGCGTGCGCGACGGCGATGCCACGGTGGCCATCACCGGTGGTTCCGATGCCACGCAGGCCTACGGTGTGGCCAAGGCCTGGGAAGCCATGCGCCTGGTGGCGCCGGGCAACGAGGACACCGCCTTCATGGCCTGCCGGCCCTTTTCCTCCGATCGCGCCGGACTGGTGCTGGGCGAGGGGGGCGCCGCCATGGTGCTGGAAGACTGGGACCATGCGGTGGCCCGGGGCGCCCGCATCCACGCCGAGATCGTCGGTTACGGGTCCAGCTGCGACCGCAGCCACCTGGTGCGCCCCGAGGCCGATGGCCAGGCGCGGGCCCTGCGCGCAGCGCTGGCCGACAGCGGGCTCGGGGTGGACGAGATTGGCTACGTCAACGCCCACGGCACCGCGACGGTCGAGGGCGATCCGGTTGAAGTCACGGCCCTGCGCCAGGTGTTCGGCGACCGGGCCCCGCGCCTGGCGGTCAGCGCCACCAAGTCCATGCATGGCCACCTGCTCGGTGCCGCCGGCGCGATCGAGGCCCTGGCCACCGTGCTGGCCCTGCGCGAAGGAGCCATTCCCCCGACGGCCCACCTCCAGGGGCGGCTGGATCCCGCCTGCGAAGGGGTGGACCACGTGTTCGAAGGGCGCGAAGGCGTGCCGCTAAGGGCCGCGCTGTCCAACTCCTTTGCCTTCGGCGGGAGCAACGCCGTGCTGGCGTTCCGCGCCGCGCCCGCCCCCTGATTCACCGAGACCGACCATGTCCCAAGCCCCACAGACTCCCCTGAACGACCTCATGGCCGAGGTCGCCGCCCTGATCGTCGAGGCGCTCAACCTCGACGTGACGCCCGAAGACATCCAGCCCGACGATCCGCTCTATGGCGAAGGTCTGGGGCTGGACTCGATCGACATGCTGGAGATCTCGCTGGTCATTTCCAAGCAGTACGGCTTCCAGCTCAAGTCGGACAACGAGAACAACGTCAAGATCTTCGCCTCGCTGCGCTCCCTCTCGGAACACATCGCGAGCCAGCGCACCAAGTGAAGCCGATCACCGGTCACGGGCTGGACGATGTCCTGGCCTGGCGTGCTTCCGGGCCGGTGCGGGTGCGCGAGTTCCTCGCCGATGCCCAGGCCGTGGCGGCGCTGCTGCCGGCCGGCGCCGGTGTGCTCAACCTCTGTGAAGACCGCTACCACTTCGCGGTGCTGTTCGCGGCCTGCTTGCTGACGGACAAGGTCAGCCTGCAGCCGTCGTCCCATTCGGCCGAGACGCTGCAGCGTCTGGCGCAGGAACATCCTGGCTGTTTCGCCGTGGTCGACGGGCCGTTCGACGTGGCCGGGCTGCCGAGCCTGCCGTTCCCGGATCTCGCTGCCTTGACCCGCGTGTCGGTGGACCGTGTCCCCGAGATCGACGCGGACCGTGTGGTCGCGATCCTGTTCACCTCCGGGTCCACCGGCCTGCCGCAGCCGCACGCCAAGACCTGGGGCCGTCTGGTGCAGAACGGCCGTGCCGAAGCGGTGGCGCTCGGGCTGGACCGACGGCCGCATGTGCTGGTCGGCACAGTGCCGGTGCAGCACAGCTACGGTTTCGAGTCGACCTTCCTGCTGGCGCTGCATGGCGGGTGCAGCTTCTGGAGCGGCAAACCGTTCTTTCCGCAGGACGTGGTCGACGCGCTGGCCGCCGTGCCGCAGCCGCGCATGCTGGTGACCACACCCTACCACCTGGGCACCCTGCTGGCCTCCGGTCTGGACTGGCCGGCCCTGGACATCTGCCTGTCGGCGACCGCGCCGCTGTGCACCGAACTCGCGGCCCGGGTCGAAGCGCACAGTGGCGCACCGGTGCACGAGATCTACGGATCGACCGAGTCGGGCCAGCTGGCCACCCGCCGCACCACCGCTGGCGCCGTCTGGCAGCTCCTGCCCGGCGTGCGGCTGGTGCAGGACGCCGACACCACCAGCGCCTGCGAGGGGCATGTGGAAGGCGTGGTGCCACTGTCGGACATCATCGAGTTGCAGGACGGAGGGCGCTTCCTCCTGCACGGCCGCCATGCCGACCTGGTCAACATCGCGGGCAAGCGCAGCTCGCTGGCCTATCTCAACCACCAGCTGTGCGCCATCGAGGGGGTGCAGGAGGGGGCTTTCTTCCTGCCCGACGAGGCCGACCGGTCCGCCGATGGCATCACCCGTCTCACCGCTTTTGTCGTCGCGCCCGGTGTGTCGTCGCGGACCTTGCAGTCGGCACTGCGCCAGCGCATCGATCGCGTGTTCCTGCCGCGGCCCCTGGTGTTCGTCGACGCCCTGCCGCGCAACAGCACCGGCAAGCTCATGCGTTCGACGCTGCAGGCGCTGCACCGCCGGTATGTGGGGCGAGGGGGCGATCATGACGCTGTTTGAGCAGGCCTGGCGCGTGCCCGCCGACCACCCGGCCTTTGCCGGTCACTTTCCCGGCCATCCCATCGTGCCGGGGGTGGTGCTGCTCGACCGTGTGGCGCAGATGGCCCAGCGGCTGCGGGGCGGTCCGCTGGCCGGTTGGCAGGTCACGCAGGTGAAGTTCCTCAGCCCCTGTGGCCCGGACGATGAGCTGGTCTTCGCGCTGCGCGACGGTGCGCGGGGCGGTCTGGCCTTCTCGGTGCACTGTGGCGACCGCGAGGTGGCGTCCGGCGGTTTGTTGCCACCCGCGCCATGAGCCTTCCCGCCCCCCCGGACAGCGCCCAGCCCGAGTGGATGCGGCGCCAGGAGCGCAGCAACCTGGCGATCCTGCGCCTGATGGTCTGGATTTCGCTGACCTTCGGCCGGGGCATCGGCCGCGTCGTTCTGCACGTCATTGCGGCGTACTTCGTGCTGTTTGCGCCGGCCGCGCGCCGGGCCAGCCGGGCCTATCTTCGCCGGGTGCTGGGCCGCTGGGCGCTCTGGCGCGACGGCTTCCGGCATGTGTTCAGTTTCGCCAGCACCATCCACGACCGCATCTACCTGCTCAACGACCGCTTCGACGTGTTCGACATCGAGGTCCACGGTGGCGAGGCGCTGATCGAATCGGTGCGCAGCCAGCCCGGGGCCTTGCTGGTCGGGGCACACCTGGGCAGCTTCGAGGTGCTGCGCGCCATGGGGCGTGGCAAGGAGGGGCTCAAGGTCGCGATGATGATGTACGAGCAGAACGCCCGCAAGATCAACGCCACGCTGGCCGCGATCAACCCCAAGGCGATGCAAGATATCATTTCCCTGGGGCAGATGGAGTCGATGCTGGAGGCGCGCGACAAACTCGACCAGGGCTATCTGGTGGGCATGCTGGCCGACCGTTCGCTGGGCGATGACGCCACGCACGAGGTGGAGTTCCTGGGCTCTCCCGCTGCATTCCCGCTGGGGCCTTGGCGCATGGCGGCGATGCTGCGCCGGCCGGTGTTCCTGATGGCCGGTCTCTATCTGGGCGGCAACCGCTACGAGCTGCATTTCGTCGAACTGGCCGACTTTTCCAAGGTCGAACGCAGTGGCCGCGACGCCGCGATCCGCGAGGCGGTGCAGCGCTACGCCGACAGCCTGGCCGATCTGTGCCACAAGGCCCCCTACAACTGGTTCAATTTCTTCGATTTCTGGCAAAAAAAATGATGCGACGTTTTGTGCTGGCCCTGCTGGGCCTGGGCCTCTGGACCAGTGCCCAGGCCGCCTTCGACATCGACCAGCTGATGAGCGAACTGGCGACGCAGAAGGGCGGGAGGGCGCGTTTCGTCGAGACACGCCATGTGGCGCTGCTGGACAAGCCGGTGCGGGCCAGCGGCGAGATGTTGTTCAGCCCGCCGGACCGGCTGGAAAAACGCACCCTGCTGCCCAAACCCGAAACCATGGTGCTGGACAAGGACACCCTGAGCCTGGAGCGCGACAAGCGCAAGTTCACCATCCACCTGGCCAACCGCCCGGAGGCGCAGGCTTTCGTCGAGAGCATCCGCAGCACCCTATCGGGCAACCGCAAGGCGCTGGAGCAGGACTACGCGCTCGCGCTGGAAGGTGAAAGCCAGCGCTGGGTGCTGACCCTGGTGCCCAGGGACGACACCATCCTGGCGCTGCTCAAGCGCATCACGGTCAGTGGCAGCCGGAACCAGGTGCGGCACATCGAGTACCTCCAGGCCGACGGCGACCGCTCGGAAATCAGCATCGACCCGATCGAGGCCCAGTGAAGTCCGCGGCGGTCCGAGTCTTCCTGGTCTGGCTGGCGCTGATGCTGGCCGGTCTGGCCGTGGTCTGGAACAGCCGGTTCACGGCCGACATGTCGTTCTTCCTGCCCTCGAACCCCAGCGCCGAGCAGCGCGCCCTGGTGGAGCAGTTGCAGGACGGGTCCGTCTCGCGCCTGCTGATGGTGGCGGTCGAGGGCGGCGACGAGAAGCAGCGGGCGGCGGTGTCGCGGGCGTTGCGCCAGGCGCTGGCGGCCGACCCGGACTTTCTCTCGGTCCAGAACGGTGAGGCCGGTGGCCTGGAGGGCGAGCGCGACCGCCTGCTGGCGCACCGCTACGCGCTCAGCCCGTCCGTCGCGCCCGAGCGCTTCACCGAGGACGGCCTGCGCGCGGCAGTGACCGACACCATCGACCTGCTGTCCTCGCCCGCGGGCATGCTGCTCAAGCCCTACCTGGCGCGCGATCCGACCGGCGAGGTGCTGTCCATCCTGGGCCAGCTCAACCCCGGCGCCCAGCCCCAGATGCGGGCCGGCGTCTGGGCCTCACGCGATGGCGAGCGCGCCATGCTGCTGCTGCAGACGCGGGTGCTTGGCTCGGACACCGATGGCCAGGCGCTGGCCATCGACAAGGTGCACGCCGCCTTCGAGCAGGCGCGCGCGTCGACCGGCCACTCCGCGCTGACGATGGTCCTGTCCGGACCGGGCCAGTTCGCGGTGCAGGCACGCGAGACCATCAAGAGCGAGGCCAAGCGCCTGTCGCTGATGAGCTCGATCGCGATCTGGCTGGTGCTGTTCTGGGTCTACCGTTCGTTCAAGCTGCTGGCCCTGGGCCTGATCCCGGTGCTCAGCGGCACGCTGGCCGGCATCGCCATGGTCAGCCTGGTGCACGGCACGGTGTTCGGGGTCACGGTGGGCTTCGGTTCGGCGCTGATCGGCGAGGCGGTGGACTACGCCATCTACTACTTTGTTCAGGCCGGCCACCAGGGCGTGGACCAGTGGCGCCGGGTGTTCTGGCCGACGATCCGGCTGGGCGTGATGACCACGGCCATCGGCTTCGGCGCGCTGCTGTTCTCGGGCTTCCCGGGGCTGGCCCAGCTGGGTCTGTACGCGCTCTCGGGCGTCGTCACGGCGGCGCTGGTCACGCGCTTCGTGCTGCCTTCGCTGACCGGGCCTGGCCTGCGCGTGCCGGCGCACGAGGTCTGGGTGCGGCGCTGGATGGCGCTGCTGGGGCAGGCGCATCGTCTGCGCTGGGCGATGGTGGGGTTGGCGGTGGCCGTGGCGGCCTACCTCTGGGTCCAGCGCGACGCCCTCTGGAGCGCCAACCTGTCCGCGCTGTCCTCGGTCACCGCGGACGAGGCGAACGCCGACGCGCGCATGCGCGCCGACCTCGCGGCGCCCGACGCGCGCTACCTGGTGACGGTCAGCGCCGACAGCCAGGAAGCCGCCCTGCGGGCGGCCGAGAAGGCCGGTCAGCGGCTGGACGCGCTGGTGGAGCAGGGCGTCATCGGCGGCTACGACTCGCCCGCCCGCTTCCTGCCCAGCGCAGAGCTGCAGCAGCAGCGCCTGGCCAGCCTGCCGCCAGCCGAGGTGCTGCGCGAGCGCCTGCAGCGGGCGCTGGTGGACGCCCCGCTGTCCGCGGCGCGGCTCGAACCCTTCATCAGTGACACCGAGGCGGCGCGCGCCGCCGGGCCGATGACCCGTGCCGACCTCGACGGCAGCGCCCTGGCCCTGGCGGTGGACTCCCTGCTGATTCACGGCAAGGACGGGCACTGGACGGTGATGCTGCCGCTGCGCCCGGCGCCTGGTGTCCCCGATGCCGCCATCCCGGCCCAGCCGGTGGAGCAGGTGCTGGATGGCAGCGGCGCCCTGTTCGTGGACCTCAAGACCGAGTTCGAGGGCCTGTATTCCACCTATGTCGAGGAGGCGGTCGAGTTGTCCCTGCTGGGTGTGCTGGCCATCGCACTGCTGCTCGCGGTCTCGCTGCGCTCGGTGCTGCGGCTGGCCCGCGTGCTGTTCACGCTGGCGCTCGCGGTGGGCCTGGTGATGGTGATGCTGAATCTGGCCGGCGTGCGGCTGCACCTGCTGCATCTGGTGGGCCTGCTGCTGATCTTTGCGGTCGGTTCCAACTACGCGCTGTTCCTCGACCACCCGGGTGAAGGCGAACCGCTGGACCCGGCCACCCTGCTGTCGATGGGTGTGGCGGTCCTGACCACCGTGATCGGCTTCGGCACGCTGGCGAGTTCGAGCGTGCCGGTGCTGCAGGCGGTGGGCATCACCGTGGGCCCGGGCGCGCTGCTGGCGCTGGTGCTGTCGGCCGTGCTGGTGTACCCGAAGCCTGCTCGCCCGCCAAGCGGGGCCGCGCCGTGAACCCGACCGAGCGCCTGCTCCAGGGGGCCGACACCCTGCTGCTGATGCTGCCCGGGGCGCTGATGACGCCGCAGCACATGGTGCAGGCCGGCCTGTTCGACGAGTTGGCGAAACGCCGCCTGGCGCTGGATCTGGTGGCGCCCGACCTGCACGCCGAGGGTGCCGACAACCGGATCGCGCTGCGGCGACTCGAAGACGAGTGGCTGGCCCCCGCGCGCAAAACCTACCGGCGCGTGTGGCTGGGCGGCATATCGCGTGGCGGGCAGCTGGCGCTGTCCTGCTGGGCGGGGCAGGTGGGTGCGGTGAACGGCCTGTGCCTGCTCGCGCCCTATGCGGGCGGGCGCCTCACCACCAACGCCATCGTGCGCGCCGGTGGCCTGGCGAGCTGGATCGCGACCGACGACCAGATGAGCGACCCGGACGTGCGTCTGTGGCACTGGCTGCTGTCGCCGCCGCCGGCCGTGCCGATGTTCATGGGCTATGGCGACCGGGACCGGTTTGCCGACGGCATGTCGCTGCTGGCACAACACCTGCCGCTGCCGCGCTGCGAAGTGCTGCCGGGCGACCACGACTGGTCGGCCTGGCTGCCGCTGTGGCAGCGCTTTCTGGACGCCGGCCACTTCGACGCCTTGGCATGAGCAGACGCTGGTCGCCTTCCCCTTTTCTAAAGGCGTCTGCCGCGCTGCACGCGGGCGCGGCGGTGGGTGCGGTGGTCGACCCTTCGTCCTGGCCCTGGGTGCTGGGTGCGGTGGCGGCCAACCACGCGGTGATCACCACCGCCGGCCTGCTGCCGCGGACTACCTTGCTGGGTCCTAATCTGACCCGCCTGCCGGCCGCCGCCCAGACGCGCGGCGAGGTTGCGCTGACCATCGACGACGGGCCCGATCCGAAGGTGACGCCGCAGGTGCTGGACCTGCTGGATGCCGCGGAGGCCAGAGCCACCTTTTTCTGCATCGGCTGGCGCGCCCGTCTGCACCCGGCGCTGTGCCGCGAGATCGTGGCGCGCGGCCACCGGGTGGAGAACCACGGTGATTCGCACTCCAACGCGTTCTCGCTGTTCGGGCCTGGCCGCATGCGCGCCGACATCGCTGCCGCACAGGCCACGCTGGCCGACATCACCGGCCAGGCGCCGCTGTTTTTCCGGCCCACCGCCGGGCTGCGCAACCCCTTCCTCGACCCGGTGCTGGCGTCGCTGGACCTGCGGCTGGCGGCCTGGACGCGGCGCCCCTACGACACGCGCGACGGCCGGCCGGAGCGGGTGCTGGCGCGGCTGACCCGCGGACTGGGCGCTGGCGACATCCTCCTGATGCACGACGGGCACGCCGCGCTCACGCCCGACGGCCTGCCCGTCATCCTCTCGACCCTGCCGGTGCTGCTGCAGTCCCTGGGGGCGCAGCGGCTGCGGCCGGTGACCCTGCAACAATCCCTGCAATGAGCCAGACCTTCTTTCCTCTGCTGCTGGATGAGGCCACCAAGGGCTTCCGTTCCGGAGGGCCGTTCGCCCACCACTACGCCCGCGGCAAGCTGGGCACCGACCCGATCTTTCGCGAGATGCTGCGGCGCGGGCTGCTGCCGGCCGGTGGCCGCCTGCTGGACCTCGGCTGCGGCCAGGGCAGCCTCTTCGCGTGGCTGCTGGCGGCCCGCCGGCTCCACGAACAGGGGCAGTGGCAGGCCGACTGGCCGGCGCCGCCCCGGTTCCGCAGCATGCGGGGCGTCGAGCTGATGCAGAACGACGTCGACCGCGCAGCCCACACCTTCGGCCGCGACCACCCGGTGGTGCGGGTGGAGCAGGGCGACATGAACGCGGTCGACTTCGGCCAGGTCGACGCGGTCACGATTCTCGATGCGCTGCACTACTTCGACCATGCCCAGCAGACCAAGGTGCTCAAGCGCATCCACGCCGCACTGCCCGAAGGCGGCCTGTTCCTGACCCGCATCGGCGACGCCAGCGCCGGCCTGCCGTTCCACATCTCCAACTGGGTCGACCACGTGGTCACCTTTGCCCGCGGCCACCGGCTGCCGCAGCTGTACTGCCGCTCGCTGGCCGACTGGACCGCGCTGCTGACGGACCTCGGCTTCGACGTGGAGTCTGCCCCGATGAGCGAGGGCAAGCCCTTCGCCAATGTCATGCTGGTCTGCCGCAAGCACGGCTGACGGCGGTTTTCCTACACTGCGCCCCATGACCCCGCTCGCGCTTTCCGCCTACACCCTCACCACCTGCCTCGGCCGCGGGATCGACGCCACCCGCGAGGCCCTGCGCGCCGAACGTTCGGCGCTGGCGCCATGCACCTTCGAGACGGTGCGGCTCGACACCTGGATCGGCGAGGTCGCCGGCGTCGACGACCAGCGCCTGCCCGAGGCGCTGGCCCGCTACGACTGCCGCAACAACCGCCTCACGCTCATGGGTCTGGAAACCGACGGTTTTGGCGACCGCGTGCGCGAGGCCACCGCCCGATACGGCGCGGACCGCGTCGGCGTGTTCCTGGGCACCAGCACGGCCGGCATCCTGCAGACCGAGCTGGCCTACCGCCACCGCGATCCCGCCACCGGCGCGCTGCCCGACGACTTCCACTACCGCACCACGCACAACGCGTTCTCGCTGGCCGAGTTCACGCGCGACCACTTCGGTCTCACCGGCATGGCGATGGCGATCTCCACCGCCTGCTCGTCCAGCGCCAAGGTGTTTGCCGCCGCCGCGCGCCAGCTGGCGCTGGGCACCATCGATGCGGCCATCGTCGGCGGTGTCGACACGCTGTGCCTGACCACGCTCTACGGTTTCGCCTCGCTGCAGCTCACGTCGAAGAACCCCTGCCGGCCCTACGACGCATCGCGCGACGGCATCTCCATCGGCGAGGGCGCGGCCTTCGCCTTGCTGGAGCGCAGCGCATCGCCCGCTTCGGGCACGGTGATGCTGCTGGGCGTGGGCGAATCGAGCGACGCGTACCATATGTCCTCGCCGCACCCCGAGGGCCTGGGCGCGCGGCTGGCGATGGAGGCGGCGCTGCGCTCGGCCGGTCTTGTGGCCTCTGACATCGACTACATCAACTTGCACGGTACCGCCACGCCGGCCAACGACGCCGCCGAGGGCAAGGCCGTGGCCGCGCTGTTCGGCGACTCCGTACCGGGCAACTCCACCAAGGGCTACATGGGACACACCCTGGGCGCCGCTGGCGCCATCGAGGCCCTTGTCTGCGCGATGGCGCTGACCGATGGCCGCCTGCCCGGCAGCCCGGGCACCGGCGCGCTCGACCCGTCGATACCGATCCGCTACCAGTTGCGAGGTGAAGACCGGCCGCTGCGCCATGCGTTGAGCAACTCGTTCGGTTTTGGCGGCAGCAACTGCTCGCTCATCCTGGGAGTCGCGCCATGAGCACGGCCATGAAACCGCTGCAAGCCTTTGTCACCGGCATCGGCTTGATCGCCCCCGGACTGCCCGACTGGGCCATCGCCGCCGCCGTGCTGCGCGGTGAACAAGGCCACACGCCTGCCCCCACCTTGCTGCCCGTGCCCGAGCTGCTGCCGCCGGCCGAACGCCGCCGTGCCAGCCGCGTCATCAAGCTGTCGCTGGGTGTGGGCCTTGAAGCGGTGAAGCAGGCCGGGGCCGACGCGTCGACGCTGGCGACCGTGTTCTCCGCCTCCGGCGCCGACGGCCACAACTGCCACGCGCTGTGCGAGCAGCTGGCGGGCGAGGACCGCCAGATTTCGCCCACGCGCTTCCACAACTCGGTGCATAACGCGGCCGCCGGCTACTGGGGCATCGCCACCCGCGCGATGGCGCCGTGCCAGGTGATCGGCGCCTACGACGCCAGCTTCGGCGCGGGCCTGCTGGACGCGCTGGCGCAGGTGGCGGTGGATGGCCAGCCGGTGCTGCTGATCGCCTACGACAGCGAGTACCCCGAGCCGCTGCGCGCCAAGCGCGACACGCCCGACTGCGGCGCCGTGGCGCTGCTGCTCTCGCCAGATGCCGAGGGCGCGCTGGGCGTGCTCACCGTGGCGCCGACCACCGAGGCCGCCGAACCCATGCCCGACGCCTCGCTGGAGGCGTTGCGCACATCGATCCCTGCCATGCGCGCGCTGCCGCTGCTGCGCCGCGTGGCGGCCGGGCAGGGCGGCGAGGCGGTGCTCGACTACCTCGCGCCCATGCAGCTGCAGGTGGGCTGGCAGCCATGCTGAGCGCGTCGCTGGACCACGCCTGGATCGAGGCCCATGTGCCGCACAAGGGCACGATGTGCCTGCTGGAGCGCGTGGTCGAATGGAGCGATCAGCGCATCGTCTGCGAGGCCATCAGCCACACCGACCCGGCCAACCCGCTGCGCGACGCAGCCCGCCTGGGCGCCGCCACCGGCGTCGAATACGCGGCGCAGGCGATGGCGGTGCACGGCGCGCTGCTGGCACCGAGCGACGCGGCGCCGACCCAGGGCTACCTCACCAGCGTGCGCGGCCTGAGCCTGCACACCGACCGGCTCGACGACGCGGGCGGCCCGCTCACCGTCACGGCCGAGCGCCTCTCGGGCGACGCGCGCCTGATCCTCTACCAGTTCTCCCTCCACTGCGGCGGGCGCTGCCTGCTCGACGGCCGCGCCTCCGTGGTGCTCGACGCCCAGTCCCTATGAACACAGAAACCAAGCGCCGCCGCGCCCTCGTCACCGGTGGCAGCGGCGGCATCGGCGCCGCCATCTGCGAACGCCTGGCGGCCGATGGCCACCACGTCATCGTGCACGCCAACCGCGGCCTGGAGAAAGCCCAGGCGCTGGCGGAGAAGATCAAGGCTTCTGGCGGCAGCGCCGAGGCTGTCGCGTTTGACATCACCGACCGCGCCGCCACTGCCGCCGCGCTGGAGGCGCTGGTCGAGGTTGCGCCGATCCAGATCCTGGTCAACAACGCCGGCATCCACGACGACGCCGTGTTCCCCGGCATGACCGGCGAGCAGTGGGATCGCGTGCTGGACGTGTCCCTCAACGGCTTCTTCAACGTCACCCAGCCGCTGACCATGCCGATGATGCGCACCCGCTGGGGCCGCATCGTCAGCGTCTCGTCGGTCGCCGCCGTCGCGGGCAACAGGGGGCAGGTCAACTACGCTGCCGCCAAGGGCGCGCTGCACGCGGCGAGCAAGTCGCTGGCGCTGGAGCTGGCGAGTCGCGGAGTGACGGTCAACGTGGTCGCACCCGGCCTGATCGCCACCGGCATGATCGAGGGCACGTTCGACGCCGACGCCGTCAAGCGCATGGTGCCGATGCAGCGCGTGGGCCAGCCCGCCGAGGTGGCGCACCTGGTGGCCTTCCTGGCCTCCGACCAGGCGGGATACATCTCGGGACAGGTGATTTCGATCAATGGCGCGATGATCTGAAAAAAACCAAGGAGTGTCCGAGCCATGGCCATGAAGAAGCGTTTGCTGACCCTGCCAGTTTCCAGCTGTGTGCTGGTGTTGTCGGCGTTGCTGACGGCCACCGCCCACGCCAAGGAAACGGACACCGTGCAGAGCGCCGCCCAGGCCTGCATGCGGGCCTGGGGCAGCCAGCACCCCTTCACCGACACGCCGCCGCTGCGCACCGTGTCGGGTGCGGTGCGGGTGCTGGGTCGCGGCTCGTCGGTGGCAGACCGCGAGGTCACCGACTTTCCCGTGCTCGTGGTGGTGCAGCCCGGCGTGAACGTGCTGGGTGAGAGCGAGATGGAACTGCTCAACCCCAATGGCTGGTACTGCCTGCGCGCGGCGGTCAACGTGGGCGGCGGGCTGCGCATCAAGCTGCACTGCGACGCCCACCTCGCGTCGGCCACCTCGGGCACTTCGGTGCTGGGCGACAACGCCGGGCGCGGCGTGTCGGTCATGGGCGCGATCAGCGTCGAGCGCGTGGGCTGCGCGCGCAGCTGATCGGGCCCGCGTTCAGCGGTGCGCCGACATCCTCGGCGCCACCACCGGCACCGTCAGCATGGTGCTGGCCACGGCCATCAGCAGCAGGGCGGTGAAGGTCTCGCTGGTGATGACCTGCTTGTCCAGCAGGATGTTGGCGAAGATGATCATGATCAGCGCCTTGGTCTGCAGCAGCCAGCCGATGACGCTGGCCTCGCCCGGGCCCCAGCCCAGTACGCGGCCGGCGATGCGCACGCCGATCAGCTTGCCCGCCACCGACACGAACAGCAGCAGCGCCGCCGCGGCGAACACCTCGGCACCGCCGACGGCCCAGTTGGTGCGCAGGCCGGTGGAGAGGAAGAACACCGGCATCATCACCAGCAGCACGTGGTGGCGCAGCTGGTCGAGCCTGTCCTGATCGAACCAGTGCGCGTCCATGATGGCGCCGGCCAGGAAGGCGCCCACCATGTAGTGCAGGCCGGCCCAGTCGGCGCCGAAACCGCAGGCCGCGAGCCAGATCAGCGCCACGTACCAGCGGTCGCGCTCCTGCAGCCAGGCCATCAGGCGCCGGAAGCCCCAGCCCAGCAGCACAAAGGCGATCAGGAAGACCACCTGCTTGCCGATGCGGCTCCAGTCCATCAGGATCAGCGCCAGCACGCCCCAGATGGCGATGTCGTCCAGGCTGGCGTAGCGCAGGATGCGCTGGCCCAGCGGGTGGCGCAGGATCTCCAGCTTCTCCATCAGCAGGATCAGGATCGGCAGCGCGGTGACCGCGCAGGCCATGCCGATGCCCAGAACGAACTGCCAGTGCTGCGCCAGCGGTCCCATCCACCCCGGAAACTGCAGCAGCACCAGCGCGGCGCCGCAGCCCAGCAGCAGCGGCGAGCCCAGCGCCAGTCCGGCGGTGATGCCGCTCTCGCGCCGGTGCTTCCAGGCCTGGGCCAGGTCCAGCTCGACGCCCGCGATCATCACGAACAGCATCACCGCCCACCAGGCGATGCCGTTGAGCGACTGCACCACCGCTGGCGTGAACACGAACTGGTAGTACTCGGGTGACCACTTGCCCAGCACCCCGGGCCCGAGCAGGATGCCCATGATGATCTGCACCACCACCAGCGGCGCGAAGTAGTCGGTGTTGAAGACTCTCCAGACCAGCCAGGGCAGGCTGAAGATGATCAGCATCGCGATCAGGAAGATCTCGGTGGTGTTCATGCCGGGCGCACCCCGGTGTACTCGCGGAAGATGCCCAGCGACACCGAGCAGCCCACGTCGGCGAAACCGGCGCGCCGCAGGGCGTCCATGATGGTCTCGGGGTCCAGCGCCGCCTCGATGGTGTCGCCGTAGTAGGCCCAGAGCTTCTGCACGTCCGCGTGCCGGCCGGTGAGCCGCGCCATCAGCGGCACCAGCACCGAGATGTGGAAGCGCAGCAGGCCGCGCAGCAGGCGGCCGCGCGGGCGGCTGATTTCCATGATGCAGACCTTGCCGCCGGGCTTGAGCACGCGCAGGTACTCGGACAGGACCTTGTCCAGGTCGTCGACATGGCGCAGGGCATAGCCCATGGACACGAAGTCGGCCTGCGCGTCGGGCAGGGGAATGGCCTCGCCGAAAGCCTCGATGGTCTCCACCGACACCTTCTTGCGCAGCTCGGCCAGCATGCCGGGCGAGGGGTCGACCGCGATCACCCGGCCCGTCGGGCCGACCAGCTCGACGCCGGCCACCGTGACCAGTCCGGTGCCGGCCGCCACGTCCACCAGCGTCATGCCGGCGGACAGGCCGTTGCGCTTGAGCACGTCGCGCCGGTACCAGGCGCCGCTGCCCAGGGCGGTCAGGCTCTCGGCGCTGTCGTAGCCGCCGGCCGCCTGGTTGAACATGGTCTGGGTGAGCGCGCGGCGCTCGCCCTCGCTCTTGAAATAGGGGCGCAGGCGCGGGTCGTCCTTGAGCGCGCCTTTGCCCTGGCTGGGGTTGTTCATGTCAGTGTTCCGATCCAAAAAGACGTCGCCAGACCAGCAGCGGCAGCCGCAGCACGAAGCCGATGAAGAGGCGGGTGTGCATCCAGGTCAGCAGGGTGTTGTCGCGCAGGTATTTGAAGTGGGAGACGCCGCCTTCTTCCGCGCTGAGGTAGCGCACCGGGGCGTCGATGTTGAGCGGCCGCACGCCGGCCCAGCACAGCCGCACCACGGCCTCGGGGTCGAAGTCGAAGCGGCGCATGAATCGGTTGCCGCGCATGATCTTCGCCAGCGGCGCGATAGGGTAGACGCGGAAGCCGTAGAGCGAATCGCCCACGCCCATCCACAGCGTTTCCAGGTTGGCCCAGCCGTTGGAGACCTTGCGGCCGTTGACGCGCAGGGCCGGGGCCTCGGGGCCGAACACCGGCTTGCCCAGCACCATGGTGCCCGGGTCGCGCTGCGAGGCGGCCATGAAGGTGGGGATCAGGTCGGCCGGGTGCTGGCCGTCGGAGTCCATGGTCAGCGCGTGGGTGAAGCCCTCGCGCGCGGCCTGTTCGATGCCGGCGAGCACGGCCGAACCCTTGCCCTGGTTGTGGGGCAGCACGATGACGCGCAGCCCGGGGTCGCGGGCGGCTTCGGCCTGCAGCAGCCGGTCGGTGCCGTCGGTGCTGCCGTCGACGACGACCCACACGGGTGTCCATTGCGCGCGGGCCTGGCGCACGGTGTCCAGCACGCCCGGGCCGGGGTTGTAGCTGGGGATCAGGACCAGGTGGGTGCTCGAAGGAGAAGCGGTCATGCGGTTGGGGCGGCGGGCGCTTGGACCTCGCGGCGGAAATAGGCCTCCAGCTCGGTGGTGAAGGCCATGTGGTCGGTGGGGGCGTCGAAGCGCCGGCCCAGGCGGGCCTTCACGGTCAGCGGCAGCACCGGCGGGCGCAGCAGCGGCCAGGCCTTGCCCAGATAGGCGGTGGAAAAGTCCAGCAGCACGGTCTGCACCGGGACACCGGCGCGGCGGGCGATCATGCCCGTGGTGGGCTGCAGCGGGTCGACCGGGAAGTGCACGGTGCGGCTGCCCTCGGGGAACAGCACCAGGTGGGTGCCCTGCTGCAGCGCTTCGCAGCCCCCCGCGATGATCTGCAGGATGCCGTCGTTGCGCACATAGCGCGCCAGCCGGGCGGCCGAGCCGAACAGCGGGTTGTCCATCAGACTCGCCTTCATCACGCAGATCGCATCAGGCAGCTGCGAGACGATGATCACCGCGTCGAGCAGGGAGGGGTGGTTGGCGGCGATGACCAGTCCGCGCTCATGGCGCAGGCCCTCGATCTCGGACAGGTCGAAGCGGCAGGCGCACAGCCGCTGCAGCAGGCCCAGGTAGAAGCGGAAACCCGCCGCGATCACGCGCCGGCCCAGCCGCTGGCCCACGGGCCGCGGCAGCAGCGGGTGCAGCAGCATGGCAAAGGGCAGCCAGGTCAGGCAGAGCAGCGCCAGGGCACCCAGGCCGACGTGCATGGCCAGGTGCTCGTACAGGGTCCACAGCGGACCACGTGGCCGCAGCGTGTCATTCATCGACCGGTACGCGCTCGCTCGATTCGCCCAGCACCCAGGACACCGCCACGCCGCCGGCCACGTAGTTGCGCGTGCGCACCAGCGGGCTGGCCTCGAAGGCCGCGCCGCGCAGGTTGTCGTAGCGCAGGAAGGCGCCCACCCACTGGTTGCCGAAGCGCCTGGAGACACCCACCAGGTACTGCATGCCGGCGAACCCGGCGCCGGCCCGGTAGGCCGCTCGGTCGGCGGTGGCGTAGGCGGCGTCGACGCCATAGAAATACTGGTGCTGCTTGCGGTCGCCGAACAGCGGGCCGGCTTGCAGGCCCACGTTCCAGCCCGGCAGACCGGACAGGTCGGTGAGGTCCAGGTTGAGCTTGGGGTGCAGCACCCAGCCCAGGCTCTTCGGGTTGCGTTCCAGCGTGTAGGCCGCGCGCAGCGGCAGCAGCAGCTTGAGCTGGCGTGCCTTGCCCTCGGTCTGCCACAGGGTCAGGTTCAGCTGCGGGCCGACCTCGAAGTTGGCGCGCAGGTCGGGCATGCCGGCGCGTGCCCGGATGTCCTCGCTCGACGCCGGCGGCGACAACGCGGCCGAGACCGTCAGCTCGGCGCGGTCGGAATCGAACAGCTCGGCGCGCACGCCGTCGCGGTCGGCCTTGAGGAACTCGCCGCGGTAAACGAAGTAGGGCGTCGGCAGCACGAAGGCCTGGCGCTGGTCCGAGCCGCGGTAGGCCGGAAAGCTCACCGCCGCCACACCGGCGCCGGCTTCCCACAGCGGCTTGTCTTCCGCGCCATGGGCCGGGGCGGTGGCACCCAGGCCCAGGAGCAGGCCGGCCATGCCCGGTGCGGACGCGAGGCGGAGCAGGGTCTTCATGCGTTGTACATGGCGGGGTCGTCCACCTTGCGGATGTTGAAGCGGCGCCGCTGCCAGGCCCTGAACGCGCGTCGGGGCTGGGTGATGTTGGCGATGTAGTACATCGCCTTGAATATGAGGATCGAGCGCCAGATCGGGGTCTTGCCGAACACGTCGCCCGCCAGCACCGACAGGATGGCTTCCTTGACGCGGAACACGTTCTTCGGACCCATCAGGAAGTCGCGCATGATCGGGTTGGTGACGCGGTAGATGAACCAGGAGAACTCCTTGGGCCCGTGGCGCATCACCCGGTCGAAACGCTTGAGCGCGGCTGCGGCCCGCTGCGGCTGGCGCAGGCAGGTGTCGATGGTGTCGGCGCCCACCACCGCGCTGTGCATGGCGAGCCAGACACCCGAGGAGAACACCGGGTCGATGAAGGCATAGGCGTCGCCGAGCATCAGGTAGCTCTGGCCGTGGTTGCGTTCGGAGACGTAAGAGAAGTTGCCGGTGGCTTCCACCGGGCTCACCTGCGTGGCCATGGACAGGCGCTCGGCCAGCGGCGGGCAGGTGGCGATGTTGTCCATCATGAACTCCTGCAGGCTGCGCGAGCCCTTGGACTTCATGTGGTACGGCCAGGTGACCATGCCGATACTGGTGGTGCCGTTGGTCAGCGGGATGAACCAGAACCAGCCGTGCGCGAACCAGAAGATGCGGATGTTGCCTTCTTCCTCTCCTTCACCGCGGTCGGCGCCGTGGAAGTGGGCGTAGAGGGCCGAGCTGTTGTGGCGCGGGTTGCGGTGCTTGATGCGGAAGCGGTTGGCCAGGAAGGTGTCGCGCCCGGAGGCGTCGACCACAAAGCGCGCGCGCCAGCGCACCGCCTGGTCATCCGCGTCCATGGCGCTGACATGGGCGCCGCCGCCGTCCAGGAATTCAACCCCGGTGACCTTGACGCCCTCCAGCGCCAAAGCGCCCTTGTTGCGCGCATGGCGGAACAGGATGTGGTCGAAGTCGGCGCGCCGCACCTGGTAGGCGGCGGGCATGGACTTGTCCCAGGCGTCGGCGAAATAGAAGGTCTGGGCGCGGCCGTGCTCCATGGAGACGAACTCCGCACCCGGCTTGTGCATGCCGATGGCCTTGATCTCGTCGGCAATGCCCATCTGTTCGAACAGCGGCAGGTTGGCGGGCAGCAGCGATTCACCGATGTGAAAGCGCGGGTGGTGGGCCTTTTCGAGCAGCACCACCTGGTGGCCTTTTTCGGCGAGCAGGCTGGCCACCGTGGAGCCGGCCGGGCCGCCGCCGATGACCAGCACATCGCAGGAAGGGGCGCTGACGCTGCCCGGGACCGGTGTGTTCATGGCGTGGGATTCGGAATGCAATGCGGAAGCCGCCGGGCGGGTGCCGGCGGAAGCCCCGCATCATAGTCCGTCGCCCTCAGCCGACCGGCTCGGGCAGCCGGCCCGGCAGCAGGGCGCGGGCCGGGTCATTGGCGGCCGGGTCGGGCGCCACCAGCCGGCCCAGCGCGCCGGTGTCGAGCCCCGGATGGTCGGCCAGGGCGCGACCGAGGATCTGCCCGGCCAGCGTGTGCAACTGGGCGTTGGACGCACGGATGCGGGCCACGAAGCCGGCGGCGTCCAGTGTGTCGTTGAGGCTGCGGTTGAGTTCGGCGAACCAGGGCAGGGTGGCCTGGTCCAGCATCACCGCGGGGTTGCGCTTCTCGCTGACCACCGACCAGGCGCGCAGGAAGTCCTGCACCGCTCGGTTGAGCGCCTGGCACTGGGCCAGCTCGGTGCGCAGTGCGGCCAGCGACGACAGGTCGGCCAGCCGGTCGTGGAAGACGAACTGCGCCAGCACGCCCCAGTAGTAGGTGTAGTCCCAGATCACCTTGACCGGCAGCACCTCGGGGTCGCCGAAGATCGGGTACTGGTCCTGGTAGAGCGCCAGCGTGCTCTCGTAGAACGAGTGCAGCAGCTGGTCGAACACCTGCACCCGCGCGCCCAGGCGCTCGCCGCGCCGGTCCATGCTGACCAGCTCGGTGATGTAGGTGTTGCTGATGGCGATGAAGTCGCTGCCTGGTGAATAGAAGGGGTCGAGGAACAGCCCGGCCTCGCCGGTCAGCGCCCAGCGGTCGGCCGAATAGACCTGCTTGCAGCCGTAGGAGAAGCGCTTGAAGAAGGCGAAGTCCTGCAGCAGGTGGCGCTTGCCGTCCAGCTCGTCGAACAGCAGCGGCTGGTAGGTCTGGAACCAGTCCATGGCCTTCTCGAAGGTGTCCATGGTGTCCAGCGGGTGGATGGCCGGGTCGGCCACGATGCCGACCGAGTGCGAGCCCGAAGACAGCGGGATCAGCCAGACCCAGTAGCCCGCACCGACCAGGTGGTTGGTCGAGAGCCAGCGCGCCGGCGGGTCGCAGCGCCCGCGCCACTCGGCGTTGTCGGTCCAGCGGTCGATCTCGATGCGGTCCTTGATCCGGAACCAGATCGCGTGGGCGGCGTGGTTGTTCGGCTCCGCCAGACCGAGCTTGCGCTTGATCAGGCCGGCGCGACCGCAGGCGTCGACCACCCAGCGGCTGTCCACCTCGTGTGGCGATGTGCCCAGCGAGTAGCCCACCCGGTGCAGGGCGGCCGGGTCGGCGGACGACTCGGCCAGGTGGATCTGCCGCACCATGGAGCCCTCGATCACCTCGATGCCGCGGCGGCGGGCCTCTTCGACCAGGAAGTTCTCGAAGATGCCGCGGTCGATCTGGTAGCTGGGCACGGAGAGGTGGCGGCTGGCGCCGATCTCGGTCACCTGGTCCAGGTCGCGCCGGCCTTCGGAGAAGAAGAAGCGGAAACCGAACTTGCGCAGGTGGCGCTCGCGCAGGTGATCGCCCAGCCCCACGACCTTGTCGAAGTAGTGCGCACCGACCTCGACCGTCGATTCACCCACCTTGTGGGCGGCTTCGGGCGCCGGGCCTGCGCGGCGCTCCAGCACCAGGATGTCCAGGTCGGGCTCGCGCTGGCGCAGCTGCAGGGCCAGCGTCAGGCCGGCCAGTCCACCACCGAGGATGACGACGTCGCGGGGAGGGTGTTGCGGATTCATGGCGGCAGTATCGCCGCATTGCTTCGTTGTGGCGGCCTGCGGAACGGGGAAACCGAGGGGTTCAGAGGGCGATGAGCAGGTCCAGCGACTGGTGGGCCGACAGCGGCCAGACCAGCCGCGCCGGTTGCGCGGCGGCCAGGGCCTCGAACAGGGGCAGGGCGGGCGCCATGGCGTTGCGGCCCAGCGCCTGCGCGGCGGGGCTGCGGGCGGCCGGCGCCTCGGTGGCGCCGGGGCGCAGTTGCCAGTCCAGCCGCGCGGTGCGGGCCGGCCCGGCCTGCGGCGCCAGCACCAGCGCCACGGCCAGTGCGCCCTGGCTGCGGGTGGTGTTGGTCAGGGCGCCGACGGCGGCGGTGTCGTAGGCCACGTACAGCACCGGCCGCTGCTCGGCCTGGCACTGCACCAGCGCTTCCAGCAGGCCGTGGGCGAAGCTGTGCGCGGCGCCGCTGACCGCGGTGTTGCTCTGGCCGTTGCGGGTGAGCATGCTCCAGAACCCGGCCGGCGCGTTGTGGATCGAGTGCAGGAACCGGGTGGGCGACACCAGGGTGGGCGTGTGCACCAGGGTGCGGCACAGCTCGTCGATCACGGGCAGGTCGCCGTGGGCCGAGGCAAACACCGCGAGCAGTTGCGCGGGGTCGTGGCCACAGGCGGCCACCGCTTCGTGGGCGGCGGCCAGCGCCAGCGCCACGGTCTGCGGTGCCCGGCGCCGCTCGGCCGGTGGCAGCTGGCTGGGCGGTGGAATCGGCAGCGGCGGGTCCGCCGGAGCGGCCTCGCCCCGCAGCGCGGAACGTGCGACCGTCCAGCCCGGCAGGGTGGGTGACCAGAGCGCGAGGCCGTCGATGTTGGCGCTGAACCGGCTCATGAATCCGCTCCGTCGGCGCGACCGAACACCAGCACGCAGTTGCTGCCGCCGAAGGCAAATGCGTGGCTGGCCACTGCGCGCACCCGCTGTTCCCGCGGTGCCAGCAGCAGCCGGCCCTGGAGGCCCGCCTCGGGGTCGCGGGTGTTCACCGTGCCGGGCAGCAGGCCGTGCTCCAGCGCCAGCAGGCTGAAGACCGCGCCCAGGGCGCCGGCCGCGCCCAGCGTGTGGCCGGTCATGCCCTTGGTGGAGCTGACCGGTGTGCCAGGGGAAAAGCGCCGCCCGATCAGCCGCGCCTCGACCTCGTCGTTCTTGGGCGTGGCGGTGCCGTGCAGGTGCACGAAGCCGATGTCGCCGGTGCCCAGCCCCGCGCGGGCCAGCGCCTGGTCCAGCGCGGCCTCGGCACCCGCGCCGTCGGGGTCGGGGGCGGACAGATGGTGGGCGTCGCTGGACTCGCCGTGGCCCAGCAGCTGCAGGCCACCGGCGCCGCGTTCGAGCAGGGCAAAGGCCGCGGCTTCGCCGATGCTGATGCCCCGGCGCGCCTCGTCGAAGGGCCGGCAGGGTTCGGGCGAGACCAGCTGCAGCGCATGGAAGCCGAACAGCACGCTGCCGCACAGGCTGTCGACCCCGCCCACGACCGCCGCGTCGGCCAGCCCCAGGCGGATCAGGCGCTCCGCGGCGGCAAAGACCTTGGCACTCGACGAGCAGGCGGTGGACACCGTGAGCGCCGGGCCCTGCAGGCCCAACGCCTCCTGCACAAAGCCGGTGAGCGAATGCAAGGTGTGCAACGCCGGGTTGTCGGGCTGGGGCGGGAACACGCCGGTCGCGTCGAGCGCCTGGTAGGCGTCCTCGGTGGCGCCGATGCTGGCGGTGGACGAGCCGAGCACCAGGGCCACCCGAGCGGCGCTGTGGCGCTGCACCACGGCGCCGACCGCATCCACAAAGCCGTCCGCCTGCAGGCCCCGCCAGGCCAGGCGGTTGTTGCGGCAGTCCCAGTGCACCCAGCGCGCCGGCAGGGGTTGGTCCAGCCCGTCGACGCGGCCGACCCAGGTGTCCAGGGGCTCGGCCATCGGGTTGGCGCCGAAGTCGTGCGGTCCGAGTGGTCGCAGGCCGCTGCGACCCTGCGCGATCGCGTCCCGCATCGCCGCCTGGCCGTCGCCCAGGGCCGACACGGCGGTGAAGGCTTGGACGCGAAGCGGAGGAATGGGCACGGTGATCGGTGGGTGGGTGGGGTGGTGGCGGGCATTGTAGGTAGCGAAGCGGGGGCTGCGGACAGGCCACCCCCCGGTAAAATCACCGCTCTGTCCTGTATGGCGCCTGCTGGCGCGCACCCCCCCACCCCATGCCCCCTTCGACGACCGAACTGCCCCCGCCGGCGGCCTCCTCCATTTGGCCCTGGATCAAAGGCCTGGCAGCGGCCCTGGTGGCGGTGGCCTGGGCCGTGGCCTCGCACATGGCGGCCGGGCAGAGCGAACCCTCCGGCTGGGGCGCAGCCCTGGCGCTGGCGCCGGTGGTCACGGCCCTGGTGCTGGGACTGTGGAGCCTGCCGGCGCGCTGGCTGGGCCTGACGGGCCTGGCCCTGATGGCGGCCCTGCTGGTCGGCGCCTGGCCCTGGCTCACCGCCCGCGTGCCGCTGCTGTTCTTTCTGGACCAGACCGGCGTCTATATATTGATGGCGGTGGTGTTCGGCCGCACCCTGCGGGGGCCGGGCGAGTCGCTGGTGACCCAGATGGCGCGGCTGGTCCACGGCGGGGTGCTGTCGGCCCGGCAACTGGTCTACACCCGCGGGGTCACCATCGCCTGGAGCCTGTTTTTCCTGGTCATGGCCCTGGTGTCGGTGGCGCTGTTCCTGTGGGCACCCACGCCGGTCTGGTCGACCTTCGCCTACCTGCTGGGCGGCCCGCTGATCGGCCTGATGTTCCTGGGCGAATTCCTCTGGCGCCGCCACGCGCTGGCCGGCGAGGACAAGGCCACCATCGCCGACGCCATCCGCGCCTGGAAGGCGCACAACGCCGACAAGGCGCCCTGATTTTTTCCGCCCGCCACCCGCGGGCCGTTTGCACCGATGTTCATCCACCTGCGCCTGCACACCGAGTTTTCCGTCGTCGACGGCACCAACCGCATCGACGACGCTGTGGCCGCGGCGCAGGCCGACGGCCAGCCCGCGCTGGCGATCACCGACCTCAACAACCTGTTCGGTGCGGTCAAGTTCTACAAGGCCGCCCGCGGGGCCGGCGTCAAGCCGGTGCTGGGGGCCGAGGTGTCGCTGGCCGGCTTCACCGACGAAACGCCGGGTGCCATGCCCGGTGCCCACCAGCCGCCGGCGCCGCGCGTGATCCTGCTGGTGCAGGACAAGCAGGGCTACCTCAACCTCAGCGAGCTGCTCGCCCGCGCCTGGACGCGCAGCGACGGCCGGGCCGGCGCGGTGGTGCAGCGCGAATGGCTGGAGGAACTCAACGCCGGCCTGCTGATGCTCTCCGGCGCGCAAGCCGGCCCCGTGGGGCAGGCGCTGGTGCAGGGCGATGCGCAGCGCGCCGCCGACCTGGCGCTGCAGCTGGCCAGCCTGTTCCCGCACCGGTTCTACATCGAGCTGCAGCGCGCGGGCCGTGCCGACGACGAGCGCCATGTGATCGCCGCGGTGCAGCTCGCCGCGCGCCTGCACCTGCCGGTGGTGGCGACGCACCCGGTGCAGTTTCTGGCCGAGGACGACTACGAGGCGCACGAGGCGCGGGTCTGCATCGCCGAGGGCGAGATCCTGGCCAACAACCGCCGGGTGCGCCGTTTCACGCGCGAGCAGTACTTCAAGTCCTCGGCGCAGATGGAAGCGCTGTTCGCCGACATCCCCTCGGCCATCGCCAACACGCTGGAGATTGCCAAGCGCTGCAACCTGACCCTGGTGCTGGGCAAGCCGCAGCTGCCGAACTTTCCGATCCCGCCGGTGGACGGCCGCATCATGTCGGTGGAGGAGTACTTCCGCCACGTGTCCTACGAGGGACTGGAAGGGCGTCTGAAGCACCTCTTCCCCGACGAGGCCAAGCGCGAGGAGCAGCGCCCGCGCTACGTCGAGCGGCTGGAGTTCGAGCTCAACACCATCCTGAAGATGGGGTTTCCGGGCTACTTCCTGATCGTGTCGGACTTCATCAAGTGGGCCAAGGAAAACGGCTGCCCGGTGGGGCCGGGCCGGGGTTCCGGGGCCGGTTCGCTGGTGGCCTACGCGCTGCTCATCACCGACCTCGACCCGCTGCAGTACAACCTGCTGTTCGAGCGCTTCCTGAACCCGGAGCGGGTCTCCATGCCCGACTTCGACATCGACTTCTGCCAGTCCAATCGCGACCGGGTGATCGACTACGTGAAGGACCGCTACGGCAAGGACGCGGTGAGCCAGATCGCCACCTTCGGCACCATGGCCGCGCGCGCGGCCATCCGCGACGTGGGCCGGGTGCTCGACTTCTCCTACGGCTTCTGCGACGGCATCTCAAAGCTCATCCCCAACAAGCCGGGGATGAGCGTGACGCTGCAGTACCCGCCCAACCCAAAGAAGGAGGGCGACAAAAACAACTACGCCATCGAGATGGAGCCCATCCTGGCGGAGCGCATCGAGAAGGAAGAGGACGTCAGGACCCTGATCGAGCTGGCGCAGAAGCTCGAGGGCATGACCCGCAACATCGGCATGCACGCCGGTGGCGTGCTGATCGCGCCGGGCAAGCTGACCGACTTCTGCCCGCTCTACCAGCAGCCGGGCAGCGAATCGGCGGTGAGCCAGTACGACAAGGACGATGTGGAAGCCATCGGCCTGGTGAAGTTCGACTTCCTGGGCCTGGCCACGCTGACCATCCTGGAGATCGCGCGCGAGTTCATCATGAAGCGCCACAAGGGCCAGGAGAACTTCCGCTTCGAGGACGTGCCACTGGACGACAAGGCCGTGTACGCGCTGTTCTCCAAGGGCCAGACCGAGGCCGTGTTCCAGTTTGAAAGCCGCGGCATGCAGGGCATGCTGCGCGACGCCAAACCCAGCCGGCTGGAAGACCTGATCGCCCTGAACGCGCTCTACCGCCCAGGCCCGATGGACCTGATCCCCAGCTTCGTGGCGCGCAAGCACGGGCGCGAGGTGGTCGAGTACCCGCACCCCCTGGTGGAGCCGGTGCTGGCCGAGACCTACGGGATCATGGTCTACCAGGAGCAGGTGATGCAGACCGCCCAGGTGCTGGGCGGCTACTCGCTGGGCGGCGCCGACATGCTGCGCCGGGCCATGGGCAAGAAGAAACCCGAGGAGATGGCCGAGCACCGCCTGATCTTCCGCAAGGGCGCGGCCGAGAAGGGCATCAGCGAACAGAAGGCCGACGAGGTCTTCGACCTGATGGAGAAGTTCGCCGGCTACGGTTTCAACAAGTCGCACGCCGCCGCTTACTCGCTGCTGGCCTACCACACGGCCTGGCTCAAGGTGCACTACACGGCCGAGTTCTTCTGCGGCAACATGACCGTGGAAATGGACGACACCGACAAGCTCAAGGTGTTGTGGGAGGACGCGCGCAAGATGGGCATGGCCTTCGAGCCGCCCGACGTGAACCGCGGCGGCTACCGTTTCGAGCCGGTCACCGACAAGCTCATCCGCTACGGCCTGGGGGCCGTCAAGGGCACGGGCCAGCAGGCGATCGAAGCCATCGTTGCGGCGCGCGAAGGGCGCGGCGAAGGCCCGAACGGCGACGAAAAAGGCCCGTTCACCAGCCTGTTCAATTTCTGCCTGCGGGTGGACCGCCAGCGCATCAACAAGCGCACGGTGGAGGCGCTGATCAAGGCGGGGGCCTTCGATGCGCTCAACCTCAACCGGGCCGAGCTGCTGGCCTCGCTGGACGTGGCCTTCGAGTACGCCGCGGCCACCCAGGCCAACGCCCACCAGGGCGGGCTTTTCGACATGCTGGGCGGCGACGACCATGGTTCCAGCACGCAGGAGCCGGCCTACGAGACCACCACGCCCTGGGGTGTGAAGGAGCGGCTGACGCACGAGAAGACCGCCATCGGGTTCTACTTCTCGGGCCACCTGTTCGACGAGGTCGAGCGCGAGGTGCGGCGCTTCGCGCGCACGCCGCTGGCCGACGTGAAGGAAAGCCGCGACCCGGTGATCCTGGCCGGCATCGTCTCGGACTTCCGCGTCATCAACGGACAGCGCGGCAAGCTGGCCTTCTTCAAGCTCGACGACAAGAGCGGCGTGCTGGAGGTCAGTGCCGACGAGCACCTGATCAACCAGTACCGCCACCTGCTCAAGGACGACGAGCTGCTGGTCGTACAGGCGACCGTGCAGCCGGACCGCTTCTCCGGCGGGTTGCGGCTGAAGATCCAGCAGATCTGGGACCTGGCGGCCGCCCGCTGTCGTTTCGGCAAGTACCTGCGCGTGGCGGTCAACGGCCACGCACCGGCCATTGCCCAGCTGGTGCGCGACTTCCCGCCCCGGCGCGAAGACACCGAGCAGGGCGAACTGGTCCGTGGGCTGGGGGTGCGGCTGATGATCGAGCGCGCCGGCGCGCGCTGCGAGCTGCAGCTGGACGACCGGGCGCTGTTTTTCCCCACCGATGCGGCGCTGGCCAGCTGGATGGCGCAGGCCCACGAGCGGCGCGCCGAGATCGTGTTCGACTGACCGCTGCCATCTGGTCGTGGCAAAACGCCCCAGGGATTTGCCAATCCTGTCACGCTGAGGCGGGTCTCGTCGTTCAAGTCGGCGCGGGTCGGGTCGATGACTTCGACAACCATGAAACTGCAATACAAGGCCTGGGCGCTGGTCTTTGCCATCGTCGGGCTCGCCGCCGGCTCGGCCATGCTGGGCGCCCGATACATTGTTGGCGAATCGTTCGCCCAGCTCGAAGCCGAGCGTGCCCAGCGCGAAGGAGAGCGGGCACGGCGGGTGCTCGACCAGCAGGTGCAGGCCCTCAGCGCCACCGCGCGCGACTACGCGCAGTGGGTGGACGCGGTCGACTTCCTGCAGGGGCGCAAACCCGAGTTCATGGACGACAACTTCGACGTGGGCAACCTGGGGTATCTGCGCATCTCCGAAGTGGCGGTGTTCGACGCAAAGGGCCGGCTGGTCTCCAGCGTCACCGTGGACGAGCAGGGCCGCAAGGTGGTGGTGCCCGATGTGCGGATCGAGTCGATCAGGCCCCTGGCCCGGGAGGTGCTGGCGTCCCCCGACCCTCTGCACTCGCTCCAGACCCTGCGCGTCGCCGATGGCCAGCTGGACCTGGTGGCCGCGGCCTCGGTGCAAAAGCCCGGCGTCCGCGGGGAACCCGCGGTCGGGGCCATCGTCATGGTGCGTCGTTTCGACCAGGCCGAGCTGGCGCGTTTTTCCGAGGTGTTGATGACGCCGGCGACCCTGTCGTTCGACGCGCCCGACCATCGCGGACAGGACCTGCACCTCGAGCCGGTCGACAACCGGCACGCCGACCTGCACGCGGTGCTCAAGGACCACCAGGGCCGGCCGGTCGCGGAACTGGTGCTCACGCTGGACCGTTCCCTTGAGGAGCAGGGCCGGGTGCTGACCTGGAAGGGCATGGGGCTGTCGGCGCTGGCCGGTTTGCTCGCCAGTGTGGTGCTGGTGCTGCTGCTGGATCGTCTGGTGCTGCGCCGCCTGCAGAAGCTGCACCACGATGTGAACCGCATCACGGTGGACGGGCCCACCGCGGGCCACGAGGTCCAGGTGGGCGGTGACGACGAACTCACCCAGCTGGCCGAGGGCGTGAATGCCCTGCTGGGCCGCGTCCGCTCCGATGCCCAGGCGCAGCGCGAGGCGCATGTGCAGCAGGAGGCCTTGCAGGTGCAGCTCATGCAGTCGCAGAAGACCGAGGCGCTGGGTCGGCTGACCGGCGGCATCGCACACGATTTCAACAACTCGCTGGCGGCCATCACGGGCTGGATCCGCCTGGCCAGCGAAGACCTGGACAGCGCGCACCCGAGCCACGAAGCTCTTCAGCAGGCGCTCAAGTCGACGCGATACGCCGATGGGTTGATGCGCCAGCTGCTGGCCTTCGGCCGGCAGTCCGCGCCCCGGCTGCGGCGGCTGCACTGGGCGGCGCTGATCGAGGAGACGAAGGTCATGGTCTCCGCCGGTCTGACCCGCGACTGCGAACTGGTGGTGCACTACGAGGTGGACGACGACGAGGTCGACGCCGACCCCACCCAACTGCAGCAGGTGCTGGTGAACCTGCTGATCAACGCGGCCGATGCCATGAAAGGGCAGGGACGCATCGATCTCACGCTGGGTTCGGTGGAGTTTCCACCCGGGCGTGGCCACGAACTGCCCGCCGGTGCCACCGGTCTCCCCGACGGGCGCTATCTGGTGCTGCGGGTGCGCGACCATGGGCCGGGCATACCGCCCGAGCACGTGGACCGGGTGTTCGACCCCTTCTTCACCACCAAGGCCAAGGGCAGGGGCACCGGACTGGGCCTCTCGGTGGCGCAAGGCATCATGGCGCGCCACCACGGGTCCCTGGGCCTGGTCAACAGCCCGGACGGTGCGTGCTTTGTGCTGTGCCTGCCCGCCAGCCGGCGCGACGAGGCGGTGGCCTCCGTCACCACCCCGGGCGGGCCGGGCAAGGGTCGGCAGCTGCTGTTTGTAGACGACGACCAGTCGGTGCGCCACGCCTGGGCCGCGCTGCTGGAGCGCAAGGGCTGGCACGTCACGCGCTCACGCGACGGCGAAGAGGCCTGGAGCCAGCTCTCGCAGACGGGCAAGCACTTCGACGTGGTCCTGACCGACCAGTCGATGCCCCGCCTGGACGGGGTGGGGCTGGCGCAGCGGATCAAGGCCACCCGCACACCGCCGCCGGTGGTGCTGATGAGTGGTCACGTCGACGAGGTCGAGGCGGGCCTGCTCAAGACCCTGTTCGCCGCCGTGATGCACAAACCGGTGGACCCCACCGAGCTGGACCGGGTGCTGCAGGGGCTGTCGTTGCCGGAAGAGGCCTCGGCGACCCCGCCATGAACGCGGGTCAGTCTGTCGGGCGGACCACGATGATGATGGGCGAGGGAACCCGGCCATCGACATCGCGTGGCAGAGAACCGGTCCGGTCGATGGCCTTCAGGGCGGCCTCGTCCCAGGCTGGGTTGCCGCTGCTGTCGACCACGCGCCGCGAGGTGATGGTGCCGTCCGACAGCGCGCGCACCTCGATCTCCGTGCGCAGCGAGCGCGGGAAATCCTCCGTGTAGCGGATGTTGGGACTGACCTTGGCCCGCACGCGGGCACCATAACCCGAGGACGGCCCGCTGGACTGCTGAGCAGAGCCACGGGCCTCGGGGCCGCCGCTGGCACCGGCCTGACCCATGATCCGGCGCATTTGCTCATCACGAAGCGCTTTTTGATTCGCCTCCTCACGCTGGCGCGCTTCGGCAGCTTTCCGGTCCTGTTCTTTCTTTGCAAGCTCTTTATTCTTTTGTTCCTCGGCCTTCTTCGCAGCTAGTTCTTTATCGCGCTCTGCTTTGTCCTCAGCCGCCTTTTTTTTCTTCGCGGCTTCTTCAAGCGCACGCTTCTTCTCATCTTGCAGCTTCTTCTGCTTGGCCTTTTCGGTCGCAATGTCCGGCTGCTTCACCGCCGGCTGGGGCGGTGGTGGCTCGGGCTTGGGTTCCGGCTTCGGTTCGGGTTTGGGCTCCGGCCGGGGCTCGGGTTCGGGTTCGGGTGGAGGCGGCGGGGGCTCCACCGCACGGGGCGCGGCCTCGCGCGGCAGGGCCGACCAGATCTCGGCTTCGAACGCCACTGGCGGTTCGTCCTGTTTCCAGTGCACTCCCCAGGTCAGGGCCGCCATCAGCAGCACGTGCGCGCCCAGGGCCAGCGCCAGCGGCGTTCCCCAGCGGCCGGAGCGCGGCGGCTTGAAGTCGATGGCGTCGGTGATGATCTGCATGTCCGGGCGTTCAGCGGCTGGCCTGGACCGCCAGGCCCACGCGGTCGACGCCCGCGCGCTTGAGCGTGTCCATGGTCTTCACCACGGTGTCGTACTTGATGTCCTTGTCGGCGCTGATGACCACCGGCACGGCGTCGGCCGGGGTGCCCGCTTCGGCTGCGGTGCCCTGCAGCTTGCGGACCTCGCCGGCCAGCTGCGGCAGCTTGACGCCCTGGCCGCCCTTGCTCGCCGAGCCCAGGCGCACCTGGATGGTTTCGTCCTTGCTGATCACGACCTGAACGAAGCTCTTGGGCTGCGCATCGGCCTGGCCCACGCTGGGCAGGCTGATCTGGCTGGGAGAGATGAGGGGTGCGGTCACCATGAAGATGATCAGCAGCACCAGCATCACGTCGATGAACGGGACCATGTTGATCTCGTTCTTGGTGCGGCGGGTGCGACCCCGCGATGAGACAGCGGCCATGTTCAGTGTCCCGACGGCGTGGCCTGGCTGGGCTGCTGGCCCAGGTTGCGGTGCAGGATGTTGGAGAACTCTTCCATGAAGGTCTCCATGCGGTTGGCGACGCGGTCGATGTCGGTCGCAAAGCGGTTGTAGGCCACCACCGCCGGAATCGCGGCGAACAGGCCAATGGCGGTCGCCACCAGGGCCTCGGCGATGCCGGGCGCCACCGTGGCCAGCGTCACCTGGGCCAGCGCGGCCAGGCCGGTGAAGGCGTGCATGATGCCCCAGACTGTGCCGAACAGGCCCACATACGGGGCCACCGAGCCGACCGTACCCAGAAAGGAAAGGTTGGTTTCCAGCACGTCGATTTCGCGCTGGAAGCTCGCCCGCATGGCACGGCGCGCACCGTCGAGCAGGGCGCCCGCGTCGGTGATGCGGCGCTCGCGCAGCTTATGGTACTCGCGCATGCCGCTGGCGAAGATGCGCTCCATCGGCCCGCCGTGGCGCGCGCTCTGGGCCGCGGCCGAGTAGAGGTCGTTCAGGTTGGTGCCCGACCAGAACTCTTTCTCGAAGTCCTCGTTGTGGCGGTTGACGCGCTTGAGGGTGAACACCTTGCGGAAGATGGCCGCCCAGCTGATCACGGACACGAGGACCAGCAGCACCACCACGGCCTGCACGACCCAGCTCGCGTTGAGCATCAACTGGACGATGGAAAGATCTTGGGACATGTCGATGGAGGACTTGGAGTCGGGTCAGAGGGTCATTGGTTCCCGGGGGCGAGTGCCTGCAGCACGGCTGTCGGGATGCGCTGGGGTCGAAGCTGCACCGCATCGACCCAGCCGATGCGGATGCTGCCTTCGCAAAGCAGGATCGGTGCCGAGCCGTCGGCGGGCTGCAGCGAGGCGGTCTGCTCGATTGTGAGCGAGGCCCGGCCCGGTTCCGTCACGCGGGCGGTAACAGTGAGCAAATCGTCGAGCCGAGCCGGGCGGTGGTAGCGCAGCTGCGTGCCCGTCACCACAAACATGCCGCCCACCTGCTCGCGCAGTTTCTGCTGCTCCACCCCCAGGTGGCGCAGCCACTCGGTGCGCGCGCGCTCGAAGAACTTGAGGTAGTTGGCGTAGAACACGATGCCGCCGGCATCGGTGTCCTCCCAGTAGATGCGCACCGGCCATCTGAAGGTCGTGTCCACAGGGCTCACAGCGCGGCCTCCAGCCGGTGCACCGCTTCCTGCAACTGGGGCAGGGCATTGGCGGTGGAGAAGCGCAGGTAGCGGCCGGGGTCGGCCAGACCGAAATCGCGCCCGGGTGTGGTGGCCAGCTGGCAGCGGCGCATCAGCTCGAAGGCCAGCGCCCAGCTGCCACCTTCCTCAGGCCGTCCGTCCGGTGCCTTCAGGCCCCAGCGGTCGCACAGCGTGGAGACATCGGCCCAGGCGTAGAACGCGCCGTCGGGCATCACCGGGACCGGCAGGCCCAGGCGGTCGAGCGCGGGGATGAAGAAGTCGCGCCGCGCCTTGAACTCGGCGCGACGGCGTTCGTACTCGGCCAGGCTCTCGGGTTCGAAGCAGGCCAGCGCCGCATGCTGGGCGACCGTGCTGGCGCAGATGAAGAGGTTCTGGGCCAGCCGCTCCACCGCCGGCACCAGCGCGGGCGGCAGCACCAGCCAGCCCAGGCGCCAGCCGGTCATGTTGAAGTACTTGGAGAAGCTGTTGACGCTGATCACCTCGTCGCCCAGACCGTCGGGCAGTCCCAGCGCGCTGTGGCCGTAGGCGTCGTCGTAGGACAGGCCCAGGTAGATCTCGTCGACCAGGGTGACCCCGCCTTTTTCCCGCACGAAGCGGGCGATGCGCTCCAGTTCGGCGCGGGCGATCGAGGTGCCGGTGGGGTTGGACGGCGAGGCCAGCAGCACGCCGCGCGTGGCCTCACCCCAAGCCGAGGCCACATGGTCGGCGCTGAGCTGGAAGCGGTCTTCGGGGCCGGACGGAATCAGCACGGGCGTGCCCTCGGCCGCCTGTACGAACTGGCGGTTGCAGGGATAGCACGGGTCGGGCATCAGCACCTCGTCACCGGCCTCGATCAGCGCCAGGCAGGCCAGCTGCAGTGCTGCCGAGGCCCCGGCGGTGACGACGATGCGGGCCGGGTCGATGTCCAGACCAAAACGGCTGGCGTACCAGCCGCTGATGGCCTCGCGCAGAGCGGGCAGGCCGGTGGCCGGCGTGTACTGGCTGCGGCCATCGCGGATCGCGCGTTCGGCCGCCGCCTGCACCGGTGCGGGCGCGGTGAAGTCCGGCTCGCCGATGTTCAGGTAGATCATCGGCCGGTCACCCGGGCGGGCCAGCCGCGCCATGTCGGCCGCGGCCTTGGCCAGCTCCATCACATAGAAAGGTTCGACGCGCCGGGCGCGGCGGGACAGGCGCAAAGGGTCCGGGCGCAACGTCATTCCGCCTTGGACGACTTGCGCGCGCCAGCCGATGCCGCTGCCGCTTCGTGTGGGCGCAGCCGGGCGCCGAGCTGGTGCAGCACCCCGTTGACGTACTTGTGGCCATCGGTGCCGCCGAAGGACTTGGCCAGCTCGACGCACTCGTTGATCACGACGCGCAGCGGCACGTCCAGGCAGTGCTGAAGCTCGTACGCGCCGATCCACAGCACGCCGTGTTCGATCGGCGAGATCTCGGCCATCGGCCGGTCCAGCAGCGGCGTGATGAGCGCATCCAGCGAATCGGCCTGCTCCACGCAGCCGTGCAGCAGCGCGTCATAGTGGGCGCTGTCGGCCTTGTGGAAGCCGGAGAGGTCGCGCGTGAAGGTGTCGATGTCGCTGGCCGTGTTGCGGCCCACCAGGTGCTGGTACAGCGCCTGCAGCGCGAACTCCCGCGCCCGGGTGCGCGCCGACTTGTCGGCCGCCTTGCGCGGTTTGATGGGGCTCTGGTCGTTCATGGAGTTCAACCGATCTGCTCCAGCACATGGGCCATTTCGACCGCCACGCGCGCCGCGTCGCGGCCCTTTTCGGTCTGGCGGGCCACGGCCTGTTCCAGGTTCTCGGTGGTGAGGATGGCGTTGGCGATCGGGGTGTGGGTGTCCAGCGACACCCGGCTGACGCCGGCGCCCGATTCGTTGGCCACCAGTTCGAAGTGGTAGGTCTCGCCGCGGATGATGCAGCCCAGCGCGATCAGTGCGTCGTACTCGTCCTGCTCGGCCATGGCCTGCAGGGCGATGGGCACCTCCAGGGCGCCTGGCACCGTCACGCGGGTGATGTGCTTTTCCTGCACGCCCAGCGCGAGCAGCTCGGCGTGACACGCCTCGAACAGCGCGTTGGTGATGCCTTCGTTGAAGCGGGCCTGGACGATGCCGATGGAGAGCTTCTTGCCGTCTAGCAGGCTGGTGCTGCCTTTGTCTGCGCCAAACATGGGGGTCTTTCTTGGGTGGGGGTCAGTTCTGGGAGGGCGCTGCGCCGAGCATGCGCTCGACATAACGTGCCACGGTGTCGATTTCCAGGTTCACTGCGCTGCCAGCGCGCAAGTCGCCCAGGGTGGTGTTCTGGACGGTGTGCGGAATCAGGTTGATGCTGAACTCGCAGCCATCCGGGCGGTCTTCGATGCGGTTCACGGTCAGGCTCACGCCATTGATCGTGATCGAGCCTTTGTAGGCGAGGTATTTGGCCAGGGCCGGCGGCGCGAGCACGCGCAGCTCCCAGCTCTCGCCCACGCGCTCGAAATGGGTGACCTGCCCGACGCCATCGACGTGGCCCGACACGATGTGGCCGCCCAGCCGGTCGTTCGCCCGCAAAGCCTTTTCGAGATTGACCCGGTGACCGGCTTCGGCCAGCCCGGTGGTCTTGGAGAGGGATTCGGCCGAAACGTCGATGGTGAAGCGGGAGGCGGCGGCGTCGAGGGTCGTGACGGTCATGCAGGCGCCGTTGTGGGCGATGCTGTCGCCCAGGGCGACGTCGTCGAGGTAGCCCGGTGGCGCCTCGATCGTCAGGCGCCTGCCGTGGTCCAAAGAGCTGCCCAGGGGGTGAAGGTCGGCGATGCGGCCCACACCGGTGATGATGCCGGTAAACATCTGCGTATTTTCGCAGGGTTTGGCCCGGCGCCGCGCGTGGCGTCAAAAGGCCGGCGATTTGCTGGTCTCAGGCGTGCAGGAAACGGTCCCGACCCTGCACCCGCGCGAGGATGCGCAGGTCTTCGCCCACCGGTTCCACCGAGGCGAACCGCAGGGGCAGGCGCTGGTCCAGCGACTGCAAGGGCCCCCAGCTGGCCAACGCCGCCCCGCCGACACCCAGCATCTGGGGGGCCACATACAGCAGGAACTCGTCGACCAGGCCTTCGCGGATGAAGGAGCCGTTGAGCTTGTGGCCGGCTTCCAGGTGCAGCTCGTTCACCTCCCGGGTAGCCAGGTCGCGCAGCATGGCGGCCAGATCGACCTTGCCGCCCGGGCCGGGCAGGGGGATCACGGTGGCACCCAGCTGCTCCAGCGCCGTCTGGCGGCTGGTATCGGATGCGGCGCAGTAGATGAAGATGCGGCGCGCCAGCCCCTGCGCCGGAGCCTGGAACAGGCGGGCGGTGGGCGGGGTTTCGAGCTTGCTGTCGACAACCACCAGATGGGGTTGCCGGGGCGTGGGCACCTGCCGCACGTCCAGCATGGGGTCGTCCTCCAGCACGGTGCCGATGCCCGTCAGCACCGCGCAGGCCCGCGCACGCCAGGCGTGGCCGTCCGCGCGGGCAGCCTCCCCGGTGATCCACTGGCTGACGCCATTGCCCAGGGCGGTGACCCCGTCCAGTGACATCGCCGCTTTCATGCGAACCCAGGGGGTGCCACGGATCATGCGGCTGAAGAAGCCGATGTTCAGGTCGCGGGAGGCGAGGGCTGCCTCGCTTTCCGAAGGAACGAGTTCGACCTGGATGCCCGCAGCACGAAGTCGGTCCAGGCCTCGCCCGGCCACTTTCGGGTTCGGATCGCCCGTTGCGACGACCACCTTGGCCACGCCGGCTTCGATCAGCGCGTCGCAGCAAGGAGGGGTACGGCCATGGTGGGAGCAGGGCTCCAGGGTGACATATGCCGCCGCGCCCCGGGTAGATTCGCCGCGCTGCGCAGCATCTCGCAGCGCCATCACCTCAGCGTGCGGCCCTCCAGCTTGTTGGGTGTGGCCTTGACCAATTTTCCGCCCATCGGGTGCGAGGAGCACGCAGCCGACGCGGGGGTTGGGGTTGGACAGTGTCAAGGACTGCCGAGCCCTTTGGAGGGCGCCGGACAGCGGACCTACATCCGTCGGCATGCGATCAGGATGCCTTGAAGCATTCAGCGACGGTGGTGCCAGATGCGTTGTTGCTCAAGGTCTTGACACCGGTATTGGTAATGGTGAGGTCGCCGCAGCGGTCGTTTGCCATGCTGCCTGTGCGCTCGGCGCGCAGGGTGAAGGACGACGCCGATGCGGCTGTGGTGGTGTCCACCTCATCGTCGTCTTCAATCAACTGGATGTTGTATGCGGCCGGACCCGATCCAGCGCGCGGCGAGGTGACCAGCCCTGCCGGCAAGGAGGCACCCTCAAACGTGTCCTGTGCACTGTAGAACCGTCGCATGTACTGCTCGGCTTCCATCAGCGCCCGCTGGGCGTCGGCCCGGCGTGACTTGGCCACTTGCTCCTGATACGAGGGATAGGCGATCGCGGCCAGGATGCCGATGATGGCAACGACGATCATCACCTCGATCAGAGTGAAGCCGCCATGAGTCTGGCGGTGGGCAGCGAACGTTCGGGTTCTGTTCATTGGTCTGGTCTCAGTTGCTCGGTGGGGCGCTCAGCTGAAACTGGGTGCGACTCCAGCCGGTGGTCGGACAGTAGACGCCTGCGCCCAGTGGTGTTTCTTCCGTGCCAAGAATGATGCCTCGCATGGTCCGGCACTTCGGCGCTCTCCCCGCATCGCTCATCGACGACTCACCAGCCGCTTCGTCGGCAGCCTTTTCCATGCGGTCTGTAATGCTCTCGGCCACTTGTGGGTCACTGGGGTCACCGGTGTCGGTCTGAGGGTCGTCGGGCAGGGCGGTGCCGTCTGGACGCGAGCGGAAGCGGCTTACGGAGATGCCGCGCGTGAATCCTCCCAGCGGGGCGAAGGCCACGGCGTATCCGGCATCGACTCTGCTGTCGCTGTTCGAGTCCCAGGCATCCAGGCGCCCGTCGCCGTCGACGTCGAACGAACGGCTCAGCTCTGGAGATGCGCTTTGAGCATTCACGATGTACACGTAGTTGCCGGGCAGAGAAGCCGCGGTGCACATTTCGCCCTCTGGAGGGGGGCGCAGCACGGTGGACGTGATGATCACGCTGCGACCGAAGTTCTGCACATCGGCGATGGAACGCTCGCCTGCCCGCAATGCGTTGTCCCGCTGATGAACGTTGTTCATGCGCATGAACCAGCCGCGTTGGTTTTCCCAATCGATGGTGTCGCCGGTAATGGCGTAGTAGAAGAAGCCATTTCGAGACGCTTCAGATGCTTGGACGACTGTTCGCTCCTCCAGTTGCGACTGATCAACCGGTGTGAAGGTCTCATTGTTGAGCATGGTTCCATCAAGGTTTTGCCGGTCCCAAATGCCGTAGATCGTTTGCTCGCCCAGGTCTTCCAGATGGTCTTCGTCCAGCAGGATGCCTGTGCCAAACACCACAATGAAGCCGCCGGCCTCATGTGCTTGCCAGGCAGGATGCCCGTAGATGGGGCGGTTGCCCGGCACTGTGAACAGGGGACGATTGTGTTCAACATGCCAGGTGGACGGATCTCCGGACAGATTGAATTTCCACAGTTGGCCCATGGCGTCGCCAGCGTAGGCGGCAACCACCCGTGTGTTGGTGCCGTAGCTGCGCAACAGGGTGACGCCACTGAGGCCATCTCCGGCCGGGTACGCGTCGGGCAGCGGAATGGTCCGGATGACTTCGCCGGTCACGGCGTCGAGAACCACCAGTCCGTTCTTTTCACCGTTGGGCTCCCCGTTGTAATGGCCGTTGTTGATCGCCACGATCCAGCGACCACGCCGGGCGTTGGTCGCATCTGAAAGGTCCTCGGTCTGACCGCTGCGGGCCGAGTTGGACATGTAGCCCGTGGTCACGTCGCTACCGTCGGCGTTGTCGATCACGTCGGGTCCTGTCTCCCACAGGAAATCCTGCCGATCAGGAATGCGGTTGGGCGTTATGCCAGGCTTGATAGGGGAGTTGACTCCGTAAACCAGTCTTTCACCTCGACCACCAGTACCGACCGCCAGATGGCGCCATGCGCGCCACTCGTTGGCTGCTGTGAGTCCTTCTGCGTTGGCTTTGCGGCGATCAAAGATGTCGTTCTCGGTGATCGGACCATCGAGCACGTACTCGAAGGTGTACGGCTCGTCTGCGAAGTTGAGCATGCGCCGGAGGCTGCGGCGCGGCATGACCGCTGCCAGTTCGGTGCCCGCCTCTGCGGAAAAGGCGTGCATCGTCCCCGCGTTGGTGGCCACGAACAGAGATGCGGGGTAGCCGCGCTTGCGGTTGGTGTAGTCCACATAGCTTCCGCGTCCATCCACGCCGCCGCTGCCGTCCTGGTCGTATGCATAGTCACGTCCTCCACCCATGAACACCGCAGGCGGGTTGACCATGGCTGCGATTTTTGACTCGCGCTGCCTGAAGAGCATCCCATAGCTGTCCAGTGCCGTGTTGTCGCCTCGCAGGTAGTTGATGAAGCTGGCATCGCTGCGAATACGTCCTGCGTCGGGCCCGGTGGCCAGTGCACTCTGAATGTCGCTTTGCAGTCCACTGAACGAACCAATGAAATCGACGGGCTGATTCAGGCTGTGCATGGTGAAGACGCGGCGGGCTGAATGGCTCGGCATCAACTGGTTGGCCGACCACACGGTGACGCCCGTTTCGCTGCCATCGGCCGCGAGTTGCCGCGCCAGGATGTCTCCGGTGTTGTACATGGTTCGGTAGGACACCGTGTACTTGAGGCGCCCGGCCAGAGTGCTGTTGTCGCCCCCGCCAGTGTTGACGGATACACCAGCATCTCTCCCGGACGCACCGAGGATCTCGGCCAGGACGGTGTTGAAGATGGACTTCACGTCGTCGGCCGTCTTGGCGCTGAACGAACGAGCGCCCCCGGTATAGCCGGCGTGGATGAAGTCGTCCACCCGGGTCTGTGCGCCGCTGGTCAAGAGATTTCCAGTAGGAAAGGCCGGTGGCAAGGTGGTGCCACCAAGGCCATTCAGCTTGTACTGGGTGATGTACTCATTGATCTGGCGGAACGAGAGACCAGGAGGCAGGGGGGCCGGCGCAGGGGGCGCCTCTCCAGCAGACGGTTCGATGAGGTAACCCACCGTGTAGGTGGTCATGTTCTGCCAGAACGTTGGCTGACCGTTGCCGTTCTGGATGTTGTCGTCCAGCCCGGGGTGCATGTCGGTGTGCCAGTAGTAGCGGGCCGTCAGGTCTGCCAGGCTGCCCGTGCCCGTGCTAGGAAAGGGGACGTACCTCGCGCGGCCAGCCGGGGTGTTGATTCCGGTTGGGGAGTAGCTGAACGACTCCGTAGTGCCATCGGCGCGGGTCCGGGAGAACGTCGGGCCGTTGATGTTGTCGTAGTCAAGACCAGGGACAGTGGGACCCCAGGGAGCACCAGACGTCCAGCCACCGTCGGAAAACAGCAGGTTAAAGGACCGGCGGCAGCTCATTTCGGGAGTGCTCGAGTCGGTTGGGTCGGTGCGCCACGGATTTTCCGTCACACCAGCCTGCATGCTGTAGTAACTGGCGGCCCGTTCGACGGCGAAGTGCAGTGGCGTCCCTCCTTGAGACACCATGGTGTTGAGCCAGTTGAAGAGCTCGTTGTTGGCGGTCGAGCCTCGGTTGAGCATTCGTACCCCTCGCGACAGCGTCGCAGGAGCGCCGGCACCGGGCGGCAGCGTCAGCGGACCGTCATACCGCTGGTTGATGGGCAGGTACCCGATCCGCAGCTCATTGTCGAACTTGGAGGGGATATTGAGTGCGCCGGTGGCATCGGTGTCCGCAAGTGCAAGGCCGATGGCCGTGCTGGTGGCCAGTTGCCGCGTGCTGTACCAGCGGTACCAGTTCAGGATGTTGGCGACCTCCTGGGCGTTGTTGCAGACATTGGCTGTGCAGTCTGTGCGGTTGTTGGGGGTCGGGATGGTGTAGGTGGCGGTGTCGCCGAGCCTCACATCGACCCTTGTGCGGGCTGCGCACCCTGTTTCCTGTCCCAGCGCATTGGTGACCACGTTGCTGCAGTAGGCGTAGCTGAAAGTGGTTGCAGGGCCTGCGGTCGGTGCCGTGGTATAGGCGATGTGCTGGGGAATCTTCAGTGTGTACTGGAGGTTGTAGCGAGAGGTGAACCCGGTGGGAGCAAGCGTGTTGACATGCCCTTGGGAATTCCGTGTGGCGGCGCTGCCCGCTGGAGGCGATGCGGCGTTGTCCGCATACATCGAGTGATAGATGCGGAAGTCGCTTGGAGCAACGCTTCGCTGATAGACGGTGTACCGGAAGTCCGCGGAGTTCTGGTTCGATACCCAGACCACGTTGTAGGTCAACCCTCTCTCCGAGGCCGGAACCGTTGCTGGAAGCAGCGGGTCGCGTGGGTTCACGATCGCGCCGCTGCCATCGACCCGTGGGAGGTACCTGACGCGCGGGTTGTAATAAATCGGGTTCACCTCGGCCGAACGCTGGGCGGACCAGTTCAGGATGTTCTGGTCTGGCGTGTACGCCAAGGACACATTAGTGCGGGCCTGGGTGACCCAATTGCCGGAAACCCTAACCCGCTGGTAGCAGGTATAGACGGCTGGGGGACCGTTGGTCGTGTTCGCTTCCTGGCCCACGCCGTTTGCGAAGGTGGTTGCGTCCGTGGACGAGCTTCTGGAGTACGGCGATGGGCAATATCTCCTTTGGTACTCGTTGCTGTCGGTAACGTTGTAGGTTTCGTGATAAGTGAACGCCATGGACCCCGAGTTGTCCAGCGCCACCATCAGGTTGGGCTTGGCGCCAGACTGGTTGGTCAGCAGCGGACGGTTCGCTGGCTGGGCCCAGACTTGCATGGCGGGCAGCAGCAACGCCCCGAGGGCGGCCGACCAGAGCAGGCGGCGTGCGAGCCGATTTGTGACAGGGGAGTTCATGGACACCTCACTGGAAGGCTGTTGGTATATGTTGCGCGGCATCACTGGGCGCCGCCTTTGTCGCTGAGCGTCGGAACAAGGGGCGTCAGGATGGACTGCAGCCAGACTTCCGAGCCGGCCGTCAGCAGTCCGCTGTCATCGTCAACCTGTGCGTCGTTGGACAAGCCGCGCGCCGTGATCAGGAAGCGGTCGTTGACCATGGCCTGGATGATGCAGGTGGGGTAGTTGGCTTCTTTGAGCTGGGCCCCGGACTGGACGTCGTCACCGAATTCGGGCGTGACGGTGATCAGGTTGGCGGCACCTTCGGCCCAGTTGGCGCGGGTGTTCCAGATGCCGTCACTGATGGCTTCCTCGGTGTCTGCAGAGATCACAGTACCGGCTTCGATCCGGCCCACGACCGCCGCAAACGCCGCGTTGTCTTCCACGCTGGCGCGGGCGATGCGCTCGCATTGGCGCAAGGCGTCTTCAGCGGATGTGCGCGCCACCTGGTTGGTGCGCATGTTGTTGGAGAATTGCTCGAAGGTGGCCGAGTTGCGGGCTGCGAGTAGGCCAGCAAACGAGATGATCACCAACATGATCAGCGCAATCGGAAGCACGACCCCGCGTTCCGAGCCGTTCTTGGAAATGGGTGTATGACGGCGCATGGTGAGGTTCTCGGGCGTCAGTTGTCGTACATGTACTGCCACGGGTTGCCTCCCTCCTCGAAGTCGCGAGGCAGGCCGGGCCGCATGTTGCGAAGCTGGATGGTGGTCACGTATGCGCGGCGGACGAAACGGTCGGTGGCGGTTCGAGAGTCGCCTTTGCAGTCGACGTAGGTGCCGAGACCAGCCGTCAACGTGGTGCCATCGGCGTTGGCGGTGCCGACGGGGTTGTCGCCCGTGGGCACCGGGCGTGCGCTGCGCGCGAGCAGGCAGATGCGCACAGCCGCGACCCGGGACCAGTTGTTGATGTCTGCAGGGGTGCCCGCGGGAATCGTCAGGTCCTCCAGGGCAGGAAACCGCGGGCTTGCATCCGTTGCGTCCGTTTCTTCGGTTGCGTTGGCATATCCCGCCACCTGGTGAGGCAGTGGGTCTCCCACTGTGGGGAATGCCGTGACGGCGTACTGCACCTGCATGTCTTCGATGTTCGGGATCAGGGCGGTGGCGTTGCCAAATCCTGCACCGGTACGGCCCTGGCAGTACAACGTGGGGGTGTTTTCATTGGCCGCGTCATTGGCAATGTAGTAGCGGTTGTCGGCCAGGTTCATGCTGGTCACACCGGCCCGCGCGCCTTCTGTGCCTGTCGCGTCCCAAGGCTCGATGGCCTCGTGCGCGCAGTTTCCTGGTCGAGCAACTCCACCAGCATCTTGCGCTGTCTGGCTGTTAAGCAGCGTGGCCTCGTACCTCACAGCCAGGGCATCCGGGCCGTCGCCATCCGCATTGCACGCCAAGTCGGCAAAGGCAGCATCGTAGTCAGTGAATCCACCATCGCAGCCCCGCACCGCTTGCCCGGGGAAGCGCCGATCTCCCGACGCTTCCACGTTGGAAAACCCGGTCAGGCGAATCTGCTGCTGCAGCAACTCCAGCGCCAGCGCCGCGTCCTCGTTCATCTGGGACTCGAGCGTGCTGCCGCGGGAAGTGGTTGCGGTGTTCACATAGATGATGCCCACAGCGCCCATGAGAAAGAGACCGATGGTCAGCGCAATCATCAGCTCGACCAGGCTCAGGCCTCGCTGGCTGCGTCTAGACGGGTGAAGGTGATTTTTTGAGTTCATGTTCACAGCCCCACCTTGAAGTACATGCAGCTGTATTCCGCTTTGTCGGCTGTGCTGAGGTTGTCCGGGCAGTTGCCCTTTCCAGCGTCGAAGAGGGAGAAGTCGCCCCGGTCATCGTCTTCGTCCCCCTCCGCCGTGGCGGCTTCCTTCCACAACAGCCACACATCCAGATCGCGCGCGTTTGCATCCCGCCGGCTCATCACCACCGCATCGCCTTGCGGCAGGCGGCTGCGGACCGTACGCAAGAACTGGTCAACGTCTGCAGCAGCGAGGGCATCGGCAACGCTTTCTGCATTGGCGGAAACGGCAGGGTCCAGGTCGAGGTTGGTGTCGTCGACTTCGACCGGTGTGCTTTCAAAGTTGTCACTCAGTTCAATGTCATAGCCCTGGCGGTCATATCCGTGCACATTGACGCGGGCACGGTCGGCCAGGTCATTGACCAATGCAATGCCAGTGAGCCGCATTTGCGATGCCTTGTTGTAACTGAAGGTGGCGCCAGAAAGCCCTGCGATGCCCAGCAGCCCCACCGACACCAGCAGGATGGCCACCAGCACCTCGATCATGCTGGCACCCCGGTGGTGGCGGGGTGCAACGGACTTGGTCACGGAGATGTTCATGAAGGCCTTGCTTGTCATGGGAGCTCGGTCGCAACAGACACGCGCCCCACGCGGGAGACGGTGACCTTGTCCACCTTGGTATTGGCGTTCGCACCGGAAGGTGTGACCGTCAGGGTGGTGGTGGCTGAGCCCATCAACCCGTTTGGAAGGAATTGCATCCATTCCACCCCTCCCGAACTGGTGATCGATGCCACACCAGACTGGGCTGACACGACCTTGAGAATGCGCTCATTGGTGTTGACCACCTGGTTGCCCGCGTTGGCCAGCGTGCCCGCCCCGTCATCGACGAACACGATCCAGCCGGTGTTCCACTCGGTGCCGTCAGCGCAGGACTCTCCGTCGGTACTCGGGCAGACCACGATCTGACGGGAGGACTTGATAGATTCGGATCGCGCCAGCTGCAGTGTGGAGGACAGCTCGCGGGTGGCGCTGTCGCGCCGCCACTGGCGCAGCACCTCGCTGAAGCTGGGTGCCGCCAGGGTGGTGAGGATGGCCAGCAGCGCGATGGTCACGACCAACTCCACCAGCGTGAATCCGTGCTGTCTGGCAGAAGGCGTCAGGGGTGAGGGCAGGTGGTTCAATTTGCAGCTCCGTACTGCAATGTATCGCCCGCTTTCGAGGGTCTTCTGCGCGCCCTGACGCGCGGTCGTGTTTGGCGTGCTCAGCGGCAAAAAGCATTCATTTCTCACGCAGTTGTCGCTTTGGGTCGCCACACACACCGCCGACAGATCGCTGCCGCCCTGACGCCGTCTACTCTGTGTCCAGCGAATTTGGCTTCATTCGACCGGCAGACTTGTGCTGAGCCTGACTCTTCCAATTCGATTGACGGTGATTCTCTGACTGGTACCCATCGTGGGGACAATCTCCAGTGTTCCCATTCCAGATGCCATCATTCCCGTTGGCATGAATACGAAGCGCTGGAGCAATGCATTTCCCCGGATGCTTCGAATTCCATGGGAGCCCTGCGAAACAGCGACCAATTTGTCGGAAGGGCCGAATTGACCATTGCCATCGATGTCCTGAAAAACAATCCACCCCGATTTCCATTCTCTGTTGGAGCTTGGAGAGCAGCGAAGGCCATCGACGCTGCTGCACATCACCACGCGCTGGGACCAGCGGATGGCTTCTGATCTGGCGAGCACAAGGTGGTCTGCAATAGCTCGGGTGGCGTGTTCTCTCTGCCATTCAGAGAGCAGGCGGCTCATGGGAGGAATCGCGAGCTGAATGAGAATGGCCAGCAGCGCAGTCGCCACGACCAGTTCCATCAAGGTGTATCCACGGAATTGCGAAGGATGCTGGTGGGATGGTAATCGCATGATGAGTTCGGATGTGTAATGCGTTCGAACTCATTATTCCCGCGCGTTGGCGCCAAATCATGCCTCCGAGGAGGTAAATGACGACGACTTTTCCCTCCAATGGAGGAGGCCCTGTTTCAGCAGTTGAGCCGCGTGTTATCGGCGGACTTCGTCCACGAGCGCGCGGAACTCGTCGATGTCTTCAAAACTGCGGTAAACGCTGGCAAAGCGGATGTAGGCAACCTTGTCGAGCTTCTTGAGCTCGCGCATGACCATTTCGCCCAGCTTGGTCGATGCGACTTCACGGCTGCCCAGGTTGAGCAGCTTTTCTTCAATGCGCTCGATGGCGGCGTCCACCTGTTCGGTGCTCACCGGTCGCTTGCGCAGGGCGAGGGTGAATGAGGCGCGCAGTTTGGCCGGCACGTAGTCCACGCGCCGACCATCCTTCTTCACCACCGCCGGGAAGCTGACCTCTGGCCGCTCATAGGTGGTGAAGCGCTTTTCGCAGTGGCCGCACTGCCTGCGGCGGCGGATGAAGTCCGCGTCTTCGGAAACCCGGGTCTCAACGACCTGGGTTTCCAGATGGCCGCAAAAGGGGCATTTCACCTGTAGACGGGGAAACGGGCCGTCAGGGCATTGACCTTGGCGCGCACCGCTTCGATGTTCGCCGGGTCGCGCGGGTTGTCCAGCACGTCGGCAATCAGGTTGGCGGTGATGCGGGCTTCCTCGTCCTTGAAGCCGCGGGTGGTCATGGCTGGGGTGCCGATGCGCACACCACTGGTCACCATCGGCTTTTCCGGGTCGTTCGGAATTGCGTTTTTGTTGATGGTCATGTGGGCGCTGCCCAGCACAGCCTCGGCTTCCTTGCCGGTGATGCCCTTGGCGCGCAGGTCCACCAGCATGACGTGGCTTTCGGTGCGGCCGCTGACGATGCGCAGACCGCGTTGGGTCAGTGTTTCGGCCACGATCTGGGCGTTCTTCACCACCTGCTGTTGATACGCTTTGAACTCGGGCTGCAGCGCTTCCTTGAAGGCAACGGCTTTGGCGGCGATGACGTGCATCAGCGGGCCGCCTTGCAGGCCGGGGAAGATGGCGCTGTTGATGGCCTTCTCGTGCTGCGACTTCATCAGGATGATGCCGCCGCGCGGGCCACGCAGGCTCTTGTGGGTGGTAGAGGTCACCACGTCGGCGAATGGCACCGGGTTGGGGTACACGCCCGCGGCGATCAGGCCGGCGTAGTGGGCCATGTCGACCATGAAGATGGCGCCTATTTCCTTGGCGATCTTGGCAAAGCGCTCGAAGTCGATGCGCAGGCTGTAGGCGGACGCCCCGGCGACGATGAGCTTGGGCTTGTGCTCGCGGGCCTTGGCTTCCATGACGTCGTAGTCGATCGCTTCGTTCTTGTCGAGGCCGTAGCTGACCACGTTAAACCACTTGCCCGACATGTTCAGCGGCATGCCGTGGGTGAGGTGGCCTCCTTCGGCCAGGCTCATGCCCATGATGGTGTCCCCGGGCTTGAGGAAGGCAAGGAAGACGGCCTCGTTGGCCGAGGCGCCGCAGTGCGGCTGCACGTTGGCGGCATCGGCACCGAAGATCTGCTTGACGCGGTCGATGGCCAGCTGTTCGGCCACGTCGACGTACTCGCAGCCGCCGTAGTAGCGCTTGCCGGGGTAGCCCTCGGCGTACTTGTTGGTCAACTGGGTGCCCTGGGCGGCCATCACGGCCGGCGAGGCGTAGTTCTCGCTGGCGATCAGCTCGATGTGGTGTTCCTGGCGGGCGTTTTCCGCTTGAATGGCCTTGAACAGTTCGGGGTCGGTTTGCTCGATGAGGATGTTGCGGTCGTACATGGTTTGGCAGTCTCGGGACGGTCTCGGATGAGATGGGACCCCGCGCACTCTCTGAAAAGCGGCAGGGACTGCCCAGGCGAACGGCTGAACACCCGTAGAGCGGGCGGTGCGCTTCCCAGTGGTTGTCCCGCTCGCGGGGAGCGGGGGGCCACGTCAGCACGGACGGCAGGTGGCTGCCGCGCGCCTATCGCCAGTTGCGCACCTGTGTAGTTTATCCGAGTGGCGAGGTGCCCGCAGGCCTCGCAGCTTGGCGGTCTGTGGTCAGGAACTGGTGAGAGCGGCGTCGGCTGCCGGTTCAACCGGCTGGCCGGCAGGGATGGCTTCGGGCTGGGGATCGAGCAGCCCGGTCTGGGTTGGCTCGATCGGCTCCGGCGCGGCGGGCGCAGGCGCGGCGGTGAAGATCGGGAAGGAAGTCGGCATCGGTTTGCCCAGCGCCACGCTCTGGATCCGAAGGTGCTCGGCCATGACTTTGTTGATGTAGCCGCTGCCGTCGGTGGTCACCGCCCCCACGTAGAGCCGCAGTCCACCTTCGACAGAGCCGGCCTGCTTGATGCAATCCTGGAGCACCTTGACGCCGACCCGCAGATTGGAAAGGGGGTCGAAGGCGGCCATGGCGCCCCCGTAGTCGTCGTACTTGTCGGTGTGGACGCGGGTGAGCACCTGCATCAGGCCCTGAGCGCCCACAGGGCTCTGCGCGTAGGGATTGAAGCGCGACTCGATGGCCATGACTGCCAGGATCAGTGTCGGATCAAGGCGCACCTTGGCCCCGACCGCAAAGGCTTCGGCCACCAATGCGCCCAGCGGCTCCGGCGCCACACGGTATTTGCGGCTGAGCCACTGGGTCACGGCAGCCTGCTGTTTGGGCAGAAGGGGGGGCGGAGCGACCGCAAGGCGGTCGTCATTGCTGTTTTCCGGCATGGGGGCGGCGTCATCTGCTGCCACCACGGCCGAATCCTGGCGCTCCTGCAACCAGCTCAGCAGCAACTGCTCCATATTCGAGCGCAGTTCGCTTTGCACGGCGAGTGCAATGACCAGCACCGCAAAGCCAGCACCCAGCGCGACCATGCCGTTGCGGGTGAGGGCGACGAAGCCCCTGTACGCATCGGCGAGCGCGATGAACACGGAAGATTGGACAGCGGAGGCGCTGCTCTTTTGCTGCGCCTCTGAAATGGAAAGCGTTGTCATGTTGTCGCTCCTTGCAGGGCTGCGCCGACCACAAGGTCTGATGCAGCGGTGAGGGGGGCGCCATCAATGGCGGTTTCGCGGGCACCTGTGGTGTTTGAGGGGTGCCGACGTCGTGAGGGTTTACCCGGAACGGAAAACGGGGCGAATGGTATGTGCCCGTTAATGTTCGGTCAATGTTTTAAACGACGTTTAAAACAATATTTGGTTATTAAGAGGATGGGGATTTTGCCCTTGTTTGCAGATTCCTAGCGGCGGGTCCAGCACACATGCAGGTTGCCGTCCATCCGCCTTTTCGATGCCGTTCGTCGGGTAAGCCAGTCGTTGCACCTGGTTGCAGCACGGGGTGCTACCGCCAGTCGGACAGACTGAAGTGCACGGGTAACTGAGCGTCTCTGCGCTTGAAATCGAGACGCTTCCGGCGTAATCTTCAACCGTCGGTTGTGATGACCGGCATTCAGCCGATCAGGCAGTTCAGCTGCCAGTCGGCTCCCAATGGAAGCAATCTCTTGCTTCCAGGCGTCAGGGACATTCAACTCCCTGTCTGCCAGCCCCGACGGCAAGTGCAGTTTGCCCGCCGTCAACCCCGGCAGGCTCTCCTGCCGGGGTTTCTTTTTTGGGCCAGCGCATCAGGTCGTTGGCGGGTCATCCCGGGCGACAATAGCGGATGTGGTCCATCGCCCGTCGGCGTGGGCGTCTCTCACTGCTGTACCTATCAATATGTCGCTGTTCTCCCTGCGCAAGAGCGCGCCCCAGTCTCCCACGCCCGATCCCGCCGCGACACCGGCCGGCGGTGGCGGGGCCGCCTCGACCCCGTCGTCCCATCCTCTGGATGCATTGACGGGAGGTGCATTTTCCGCACCCACGAGTGGAGAGCGCGCTGCCCGCGTGCGTGCTTGGTTGCAGACCGAGCCAGGCTGGGAGAGCATGAACGAGGTGTTCAAGGAGCTGTCCCAGCGGGACCGCGGGGCCGCCAAGCCTCTGAAGGAAAAGCTCGACGAACTCAAGCGCCAGAAGGCCCAGGAGCACATTGGCGTGGAATGGGCCCAGAAAGCCCAGGCGCTGATTGCGCAGTCGCGGCTGAACCTGGCCGACGCCATGGCTTGGCAGCGCGATGCCGCGCGGGCAGGGGCGCCGCTGTCGCGCGAACCACTCGCAGGGCTCAAGGCGGCGCTGGCCGAGCGGGTCAAGGCCATTGAAGACCTGCAGCACCGGGTGCAGGTCGAGCGCGAGTCCGCTGTGTTGATGGCCCAGCGCATCGAAATCCTCTCGACCAAGTCATGGAAAGAGGCCCAGGCGGGTATTGATGGGCTGCGGGCGGATGTCCAGCAGTGGCAGGCGCAGGCCAGTGGGCTGGCCGACGACCCTCAGTGGCCCAGCGTGGAAGTGCGGTTTCCGCCCATGCTGGAGGCATCGCGACAGCAGTTGCAACTGGTCTGGGACGCCTTTGAAGCCGCACTGGCCCAGGCCGTGGCCGCTGATGCGGACCCGCAGGCGCCATTGCCGGCCGTTCCGGTGTGGGCCGATGAGTTGAGGCAGGCGCGTGGCATCGAGACGCCTGCTGAAGCCGACAAGACCGACACGCAGGCGGCCGAGCGCCGCGCCCGGGCGCAGGCGGAGCTGCAGAAGGCTTTGGAAGCGCTGGAGCGTGAGCTGGCGCAAGGACATGGCAAGGCCACGCCCAAGGCCGCGGCCGATGTCCGTGCGCTGCTCCGTTCGTCGGGGCGGCTGGTCGGGGCTGAGCTCGAAGGCAAGGCGAACGCGATTCTGGCCCAGGCCGGTGAACTGGAAGACTGGCAGCGCTGGCGCGCCGACCAATTGCGTGAGGAGCTGGTTCGCAAAGCCGAAGCTCTGATGGCAGCGCCAGAAGGGCAGCGTCTGGGTGGCCGCAAGATGCAGGAAACCCTGCGCAGCCTTCGAGACCAATGGAAGACGACGGACCAAGGCGGGCCTGCCAACCACGCCCTCTGGAAGCGCTTCGATGAGGCTTGCACCCTGGCGCACAAGGAGGTTGAGGTCTGGCTGACCCAGGTTCGCCAGCAGGCGGAGGCCCACAGGGCCCAGCGGCTGGCGATCATCGAAGAGGTCAAGGCCTGGACCGCAGCCCATGCCGGCCAGAGCGACTGGAAAAGCCAGATCCGCGACCTGCACGCGTTCTCCGAGCGCTGGCGCGAGGCCGGACACCTGAGTGAAAAGGCATTTGCCGAGCTGCAGCCCCTCTGGAAGGCCGCCATGCAGGCCGCTCACGTCGAACTGGAGGCTGCCCAGGCACAGAGCGTGGCGCGTCGCCGTGCCATGATCGACGAGGCGGTGGCACTGGGCGAGGCGCCTCAGCTGCGCATCGATGCGGTGAAGGCCTTGCAGCAGCGCTGGCAGGCCGAGGCACACGCGGTGCCGCTGGAGCGAAAGCAGGAACAGAAGCTCTGGGAGGCGTTCCGCCAGCCGATCGACGCTGCGTTCCAGCGCAAGAGCTCCGAGCGGGAACGCGCCGTGGCCACGCTGAACGCACACGACCAGCGCGTGCTGGATGCTGCTCGTGCGCTCGATGCCGCCAGCGCCAGCGGCGATGCCCAGCAGATCCGTGCAGCGCAGGCGGCGCTTGAGCAGGCGATGCGGGGTGAAACCCCTGCTCGGGAAGAGGCGGCCAACGCTCCCGCCTTGGATGGCGCGACGCCACAAGCTGAGACCGCTCCTGAGGCCGCCGATTCGCCCGAGGCAGTGCCGAAGCCAGCATCCGCGCCGGCCCGCAAGCTGGTGGCCATGCGTGGTGACGACCGGCCGGGCATGAAAAAGGCAGAGCCCGCCGGGCGCGACGAGCGCCGTGGACCCGCTGGACGGGATGGTCGCGGGGCTCGGGACGCCGGAAGAGGCTCGCGCGATGGCTGGGGGGATGCCCGCCCGCCCCGCGAACCGCGGGGTGCACCGGCTCCCAGGCTGGGCGATGCGGCGTTCCGCGCACAGCGCCAGGCGCTTGAGCATGCCGAAGCGGCGCTGCGCAAGCTGGCGGCGCAGGCGCATGGTGAGGTGCTCACGCAGTTGCTGACTGCCTGGGAGAAGCGCGATCCGTCGGCAGTGCCGGCAGCCCAGGCCTTGGGCGGCCGTGGGGTGACGGCGGCGCGCGGCTCCTGGGTGCAGTCGCTGGGAGCGGCGCCGTCCGCGGCCATACCCGCCGAGGCCTTGTTGCGCCTGGAGATGGCGGCCGAAGTGCCCACGCCCGCCGAACATGTGGAGGCGCGCCGGCTTCTGCAGCTGCAGCTGCTGACCCGGCGCCACGAGGCCGCTCCGGCGGACACCTGGCCACAGGATGTGGGGCGTGTGCTGGCCGCACCGTTCGACGCAGGTTCCGCGCGGCGCCTGCAGCAGGCGCTGAAGGTGCTGCTGCGGCGCTGATCCGTCCGGCCCGCCCGGGTGCTCAGGCGTCCGGGCGGAAGAAGCCGTCGTAGAGTGCGAGGAGCGAGGGAAACGTCTGGCCAAACCGAGGTCGGCTCACGAAGTAGGCTTCGCAGGTCACTGCAAAAAATTCAGCTGGATTGGTGGCTGCGTAGTCGTCCAGCCAGGGACGTTCGGCGCCGAAGCGCTCTGCCATGGACACGCTCTCCCGGAAGTGGTCGTAGGCTTGCGCCATGGTGCGCCGCCAGTGTTCCCGGGCCTGGGCATCGCTGCGAGTGCCCCAGAGCCCCGCAACCAGGGCGGGCGCGCCGTCCGGATTGCCCCCTGCATGCATGCCCCGCATGTCGATCTTGTGCACGAACTCGTGAATCACCACGTTGCTGCCGGTGCTGGCGGCATCGGGCGCCTGGCTCACCTCCTGCCAGCTCAGCATGACCGGCCCCCGGTCCATGGCTTCGCCAGCCAGCACTTCCTCGTAGTGGTGTACCACCCCGCTGGCGTCGGCGACGCGTCGGCGTGCCAGCGCGGCCCCCGGCTGCACCACGATGCCGACGAAGTCGTCGTACCAGGCCAGCGCGTCCAGCGGATTCGACGCGGCTTGGCCTGAGGGAGGGCGGATGTGCAGCAGGGGCAGACAGGCCTGGGCGGCAATCGCCAGCGCCATGGGGTCGGTCACGACCAGTCCATGGGCGCCGTGAAATTCCTTTTCCATCAGGAAGTGGCCGCTGAGCTGGCGCAGGCGGAAGCGATCCGGCCCGGAGAGCTCCGCCAGAAAGGGGTGGGACCCAAGAATGGCCGACCACGGCCCGTCGGGCAGTTGGGGCTCCGTGCGCCAGCGGCGCGGAAGCCAGCGCTGCAGTGTCTGTATCACGGGCGCAGGTGCGAAAAACCGCTGTGCCTGAGGCGCAGGATGTCCAGCCGGGCGGGGGTGGCTGCGGCGTCCCAGTCGCTGAGCACCACGCGTTGCAGACCCTCTCCCAGGTCGTGCGTCGCAGGGCGGTGGGTGTGTCCGTGGATCAGTGTGGCGGCACCAGCGGCTCGGAGCCAGCGGCGCGCCTCTTCCGCGTCGACATCCGCCCACAGCGCAGGGTCGTGCGCCAGGCTCTTCTTGCGGGCTTCGCTGCGTTCGCGCAGGTCGCGCGCCACGGCTTCCCGCTGGGCGAGCGGTTGGGCCAGGAAGCTGCGCTGCCATTCTGCAGAGCGGACCATGGCCCGGAAGGCCAGGTAGTCGGTGTCGTCCAGGCACAGCGCGTCGCCGTGGCTGAGCAGCCAGCGCGCCCCCATGAATTCGAGCACTGTGGGATCATCCAGGCCCTGCATGCCGCAGGCGCTCAGGGCAGAGGGGCCAACGAGGAAATCCCGGTTGCCGCACATGAAGAACACCGGCGTGTCGATGCTGTGCTGGTGCAGCTGCCGGGCGCACAGGGCGCCGAAGGAGTCCGGGTTCTCAAGCGCATCGTCTCCGACCCACACTTCAAACAGGTCGCCGAGAATGAACAGTGCATCGGCCCGTTCCTCTGGCGGGCGTTCCAGGTAGCGCCACCAGGCGCCCAAGGTCTGTGGCTCCCCGGGGTGCAGATGGAGGTCTGAAATGAAATCGACCGCCTGCCAGTGCGCGGGGGCGCGCAGCTCGGCAAAGCGGTCGACAGGCAGGTTCGTCATCGGTCAGGGATGCACCCTGAGCCTCAGAGCGCGACGGCCTTTTCGATCACCACGTCCTGCTTGGGCACGTCGTCGTGGAAGCCGCGGCGACCGGTGGGGGTGGCTTCGATCTTCTTCACCACATCGGACCCCGACACCACCTTGCCGAACACCGCATAGCCCCAGCCCTGGGCGCTCGGAGCGGTGTGGTTCAGGAAAGCGTTGTTGGCGACGTTGATGAAGAACTGGGCGCTGGCCGAATGCGGGTCGCTGGTGCGCGCCATGGCCACGGTGTAGATCTCGTTGCGCAGGCCATTGTTGGCTTCGTTCTGGATCGGGGCGTCGGTGGCTTTCTGGTTCATGCCGGGCTCGAAGCCGCCGCCCTGCACCATGAAGCCGGGGATCACGCGATGGAACACGGTGTTGTTGTAGTGGCCCTTGTTGACGTAGGCCAGGAAGTTGGCGGTCGTCAGGGGGGCTTTTTCTGCGTCGAGTTCAAGCGTGATGACGCCGAGGCCCGTGATGTGCAGTTCGACCTGGGGGTTGGCCATGTTCAGTTCTCCAGAGTGGCTTTGAGGATGGTGACGGGCGTCTTGGGGACATCCGTCGGGAAGGGGCCGCCGGCACCGGTGGGCGTGGCCTTGATCTTGTTGACCACGTCCATGCCGGCGATCACCTTGCCGAACACGGTGTAGCCAAACAGTTGTCCGGCCGCCAGCAGATTGGCGCGAGGCACATTTTCATAGACACGGCCGCCGTATTCGAAGCGCGGCACTGGATCCCCTGGCGGGATGGGGGTCGGGTCCAGGAAGGCGTTGTCCTTGACGTTGATGAAAAACTGGGCGGTTGCGGAGTGCGGGTCGTTGGTGCGCGCCATGGCGACCGTGCCCGCCACGTTGCGCGGGCCACCTCGCTCCAGCGCCGCCTGGCCCTCGTGCACCACCGGTGCGCGGGTGGGCTTCTCGCGGTAGCGGGCGTCGTATCCGCCACCCTGGACCATGAAGTTGTTGATCACGCGGTGGAACACCGTGCCGTCGTAGTGTTTGTCACGGACGTATTGAAGGAAGTTTTCGACCGTCTTGGGTGCCTTGTCGGGGTACAGCTCCAGCACGATGTCACCGGCCGAGGTGCTCAGGCGAACTTTGGGGTTCGACGCGCCGGCGGCCCTGGCATCCGATATGGACAGGGCGCCGAAGGTGCATGCCGCCAGGGTGGCGAGTACAAGGGTGCGCACCGAGGTCCGGCGGTTCAGGGTGGTGTGATCGAGCTCGGACGGCATCAGGGAGTCCCTTCATGAAAAATCTTCCACTGGTCGCTTTCACGAGCCCAGTACTGGCGCCGGGTCACCCCTCGGCTCTGACCTTGTGGCACCTCTCCGAAGGTGACCACCATCGTTTCCTGCTGGTCCTGCCAGCGGAGCACGGAAACATCCTTGATGTCGACTGCTCTCACGCCTTTGGCGGAGTCTGGACCAGCCTCCGGTCGGCCGCCGCCGGACCCGCTCCCGGCGAGCAACTTGCTGGAGTAGAACGCGCTCAGGCGTTCGCTCTGGCCCGCGCTCTTGGCTTCTTTCCAGGAGGCCAGTGCGCTTTCGAACGCAAGCCGTTCGGCTTCGAGTTCCTCCGGTTGCACCCATTGGAGTTCGGGGGCGATCACCACCGGCGTGGTGCGGATCTGCACGGTGGCCAGCAGTCGTTCGAGATCCGGGTTGGACAGCACCACGCAGCCGTCCGACGCTTGTGGCGCCCGGACAAACTGCTCGCGCGGTGTTCCATGCAGCCAGATGCCGCTACCGGTCTTGCCGCGCTGCAGGTCCAGCGGGTTCGGGTAGTTGATGGGCAGCGCACCGACGCCATAGAGGTCGGGCAGGCTGTCGGGGTGCAGATTGCTGGTGATGTAGTAGACGCCCAGAGGTGTGCGCTTGTCGCCTTCGACCTCTTTCTCGATACCCGACAAGCCGACCGAGATGTAGAAGTCGCCCAGCAGCTTGAGCCTGGGAGGGGTCGCCAGCAAGCCGTTCGTACCGCCGGACGGCGTCTGGTTCTCGAACAGGTACAGGCGTGACCGGGACGCGTCGACGGCGATCGCATGCCTGCTCTGGGAGGAGAGGCTCAGGAACTGGGAAGGAATGGCTCCTTCGGGTGGTCTTTCGGTCAACGCACGTAGGCGTCGGCGCGACTCGTCCCGAAGAACGGCGAGCTGCTGCGCCGCTGCAATAGCGGTGGTGTCGGGCACGTCACCCAGCTGGCGGACCGGCCGGACCTGCAGGCTCAGCAGGTCTCCGTGCACGAGGTGAGCGAGGTGGAAGTTGGGGTGATCGCGGACCAGGCGATCGGCTTGTGACAGCGCCTCGCGGTGCTGGCCCTGGCTGATGAGACGGTAGATATCGATCAGCCTGGCCTCGGCCCGACCCAACAAAGGGGCGACGCGGGCCATGGCGTCGTCCGACAACGGTTGTGGTCGCAGGCCGGAGGGCCTGGTCACCGACTTGATGGCATCGGACGCGTCGTGCATCCGGGCCATGGCGGCATCAATGATCGACGGGCCGGTTACCGCGGTGTCCGTTGAGGTCGATCCTGCAGGCGAGTCGTCCCGGAAGAGCAGGGGATCCACAGGTCCCTGGTGCAAGAACGCAAGGAGAGAGCCTGACAGGGCTGCAAATGCCAAGGTTCCGATCAGCCATCGGGGCAGGCCGGAAACGGTGCGCAGGGAGGCGGCTGGTACGCTGGCGTGACCCCGTTGGAAAAACCGCCGACCGGCCATCAGGATCCCGTGGATTCGCGCACGATCAGCCAGCGATTCCCGCTCCTGACCAAGTCCAGTGTCTTGCGGCTTGTCACACTCAGTGAATCGGAAGAGTAAGCCTGACGGAACTTGGCAGAGGCCCGGTCACCGTTGACCGAAACGGAGAGTTCGCTGATGTCCACGTCGATGCGGTTGCGCGGCATGATGCGGGCCTTGCGGTCGGCTTCCCATTCGCTGCGGCTCTGGCCGCCAGGAGGGGTGAAGCTACCGGCGTAGGCACCCAGGTAGCCCGACATGTTTTTGCTGGACCAGGCCTTGGCCCAGGCCGCTACGGCTGATTCCACGTCGCTTTCGGCGTTGCCGGTGGCAGCTGGCGCCTGGGCTGCGGGTGCTGCGGCGGGCGCCGACGCTGCGGGCTTGGCTGCGGCAACAGGGGGCGTCGATACTGCGGGAGCTGCTGCAGGCTTGGCGCCCTTGGCATCGGCCGCGAACAGGTTGCGGATCAGGCTCAGCTTGGGCGCGACTCCGGCATTGCCGGCATCCAGCTGCAAGGCTTTGCTGTAGGCTTGGCTGGCAAGCTTGGCGTAGACGTCGCCCAGGTTCTCGTGCGCTGTGGCGTAACTGGGGTTGGTGCGGATCGCCATTTCGAGCGCCGCTCGTGCCTTGTCGAACTGGCTCTGGCCTGCGTACAGGACGGCTAGGTTGTTGTAGGGCTCGGGCAGTTCGGGGAACTCCTCGGTCAGCTTCTGGAAGGTGGCGACGGCATCGGCCTGTTTGCCACTTTCGGTCTGGATCACGCCCTTGAGAAAGCGCATCTGGGGGTCCCGGGGCTTGCCTGCGAGGTACTGGTCGGCCTTGCTCATGGCTTCCGAGAACTGTCCGGCGCGCAACAGGCGATTGACCTCTGCGTAGTCGTCGGCCTGGGCTTGCGCTAGCGGCGCGGCGAGAGCGGCTGAAACTGCGACGCACATGGCCATCAGGCGCAGCGGAGCGAAGGGTCGCCGGGTGCCGAGACTGCGGGACTTGACGGGCTGGGCAGAGGGAAATTGCATGGGGTTGATCATGTGACCTCAGATGGCGACAACAGCAAACCGAAGGCCGGCCTGCGCCGGTCGGCGAATACTATAGCGCTCCTGTGTGCGGGCATCGAAAATGCCGGTGGCGCAGTGGGCTGGATATACTGGCGCATTGTATCTGAGGGCCCCCCGCCAGGCCCTGCAGTCCGGTGGTCGCGCGACACCGGTGAGTTGTCCGCTGTTCTCGCGCTTCTTTTCCCTGAATCCTGTCGACGTCCGGGTCGAGATGCTCCCTGCATGCAGGTGCGCTCCGGTCGGGTCGTTCGGCTGGCCTTCCATGTCCTTGCGAATCTTCAACACCCTCTCCCGCGGCGTCGAGCCGTTCCTGCCGCTCGATCCCGGGCATGTGCGCATGTACGTTTGCGGCATGACCGTGTACGACCTCTGTCACCTCGGTCATGCCCGCTCGATGCTGGCGTTCGATGTGGTGCAGCGCTGGCTCAAGGCCAGCGGGTATCGCGTCACCTATGTGCGCAATGTGACGGACATCGACGACAAGATCATCGCCCGTGCGGTCAGGAACGGTGAAACCATCACCCAGCTGACCAACCGCATGATCGAGGCGCTGCACCAGGACGCGGATGCGCTGGGAATCGAGCGGCCCACTCACGAGCCGCGCGCCACCGACTACGTGCAGCAGATGCTGGGCATCGTGCGCCAACTGGAAGACAAAGGGCTGGCCTACCGCAGTCCCAATGGCGATGTGAACTACGCGGTGCGCAAGTTCCCTGGCTACGGCAAGCTCTCCGGCAAGTCGCTGGACGATCTGCGCGCTGGCGAGCGTGTCGCAGTAGACGACGGCAAGCAGGACCCGCTGGACTTCGTGCTCTGGAAATCGGCCAAGGCCGAGGAGCCTGCCGAGGCGAAGTGGGACAGTCCCTACGGCAGCGGTCGACCGGGCTGGCACATTGAGTGCTCTGCCATGAGCTGCGAGATGCTGGGTGAGAGCTTCGACATCCACGGCGGTGGCGCTGATCTGCAGTTTCCGCACCACGAGAACGAGATCGCCCAGAGCGAGGGTGCGACTGGCCAGCCGCTGGCGCGCTTCTGGATGCACAACGGCTTCGTGCGGGTGGACAACGAAAAGATGTCCAAGAGCCTGGGCAATTTCTTCACCATCCGCGAGGTGCTGGAGAAGTACGACGCCGAGACGGTGCGCTTCTTCGTGCTGCGCGCCCACTATCGCAGCGCCCTGAACTACAGCGATGCCCATCTGGACGATGCACGCTCGGCCCTCAAGCGCCTCTACACCGCGCTGGCCGCGGTCAGGGCCGAGGTGCCCGAGCGCATTGACTGGAACCAGCCGTCTGCCGCCCGGTTCAAGGTCGCCATGGACGAGGATTTCGGTACGCCCGAGGCCGTCGCCGTGTTGTTCGATCTGGCCAGCGAAGTGAACCGCACCCGCGATGCCTCGCTGGCCGGTGTGTTGCAGGCGCTCGGGGGCGTGCTGGGACTGTTGCAGCAGGATCCGCAAAGCTATCTGCAAGCGGGTGGCGCCGGTGATGGCCTGGACGAAGCCGCCATTGCTGATCAGATTGCGGCCCGGGCCGCCGCCAAAGCCGCCAAGAACTTCTCCGAGGCGGACCGTATCCGCCAGGCGCTGTTGGCCCAGGGCATCGTGCTCAAGGACAGTCCTGCCGGCACCACCTGGGAGCGTGCCTGATGGTGACCTCGCAATTGCCCGATGTCGGGCCCGATGCGCCGCTGTATTGGCAGGAGGCATGTCGGCATCTGATGAAGCGCGATCGGGTGATGAAAAAGCTCATCCCCCAGCACGCGGGCGCCAGCCTTCAGTCTCGGGGCGATGCGTTTGTCACGCTGGCCCGCAGTATTGTGGGGCAGCAGATATCGGTCAAGGCGGCGCAATCCGTGTGGGACCGCTTCGAAAAGCTGCCGCGCAAGATGACGCCGGCCTATGTGCTCAAGCTCAAAGTGGACGACATGCGGGCAGCCGGTCTGTCAGCACGCAAGGTCGAGTACCTGGTGGACCTGGCGCTTCACTTTGCCAACGATCAGGTGCACGTCGACAAGTGGGCCGAGATGGACGACGAGGCGATCATCGCCGAGTTGGTGGCCATCCGCGGCATTGGCCGCTGGACCGCCGAGATGTTCCTGATTTTTCACCTGATGCGTCCGAACGTGCTGCCGCTGGACGACATCGGCCTGCAGAACGGCATCAGCCGCGCCTACTTTTCCGGTGAACCGGTCAGCCGCAGCGAGATCCGCGAAGTGGCTGCCTCCTGGGCGCCTTACTGCAGCGTCGCCACTTGGTATATTTGGCGCTCGCTGGACCCACTGCCGGTCAGCTACTGAGCCCTTCGGGGCTTTCCTGTTTCCGGACGTCGTTCGCACAAAGACCAAAGGAGTCATACCTTGGCCAAAAGAAATTTTCTCGACTTCGAGCAGCCCATTGCCGAACTCGAAAGCAAGATCGAAGAGCTCCGCTATGTGCAGACCGAATCCGCGGTCGACATTTCTGCCGAGATCGAACAGCTGTCGGGCAAGAGTCTGCAGCTCACCAAGGACATCTACAGCACCCTGACGCCGTGGCAGATCACGAAGATTGCGCGCCATCAGGACCGGCCGTACACGCTGGACTACGTGAACGAGATCTTCACGCACTTCCAGGAACTGCACGGCGATCGGCATTTCTCGGACGATCTGTCCATCGTCGGCGGTCTGGCCCGTTTCAACGGTCAGCCCTGCATGGTGATCGGCCACCAGAAGGGGCGGGATACCAAGGAGCGTGGTCTGCGTAACTTCGGCATGACCAAGCCCGAGGGCTACCGCAAGGCGCTGCGCCTGATGAAGCTGGCCGAGAAATTCAAGCTGCCGGTGTTCACCTTCGTCGACACGCCCGGTGCCTATCCCGGCATCGACGCCGAGGAGCGCGGCCAGTCCGAGGCCATCGGCCGCAACATCTTCGAGATGGCGCAGCTGGAGGTGCCGATCATCTCCACCATCATCGGTGAAGGTGGTTCGGGCGGTGCACTGGCCATCTCGGTGGCCGACCAGGTGCTGATGCTGCAGTACTCGGTGTACTCGGTGATCAGTCCCGAGGGCTGTGCGTCGATTCTCTGGAAGACCAGCGACCGTGCCAGCGACGCGGCCGAGGCGCTGGGCATCACGGCGCATCGCCTCAAGGCGCTGGGTCTGGTCGACAAGATCGTCAACGAGCCGGTTGGCGGTGCGCACCGCGACCCTGGTCAGATGGCCGCGTTCCTCAAGCGCGCCCTCAACGACGCCTGGCGTCAGGTGGCCGATCTCAAGGTCAAGGAGCTGCTGGAGCGACGCCACGCGCGCCTGGACAGCTACGGCCGCTTCACCGACACCAAGGCCGACAGCGCCAAGCGCTGAGGCGCAGCGTGGCCGCGTCGCCCAACCCGTGCGGGCCGGCGCTGCTGCGCTGGTACTCACAAAGGGCGCCAGACACCTCCCCCAGGCTGGCCGTCGCGTACAGCGCCGGTGCCGATTCCACGGCGCTGCTGCTGGCGGCCCACGCGCTCTGGCCGGGGTGCGTGGTGGCCCTTCATGTGCACCATGGCTTGCAGGCCGCGGCAGATGCCTTCGAAACCACAGCAAGGATCACCTGCGACCGGCTGGGTGTGCCATTGCATCTGGCGCATGTCCGTGCCACGCCTGCGCGAGGCCAGAGCCCGGAGGACGCAGCGCGCCTCCATCGGTACCGCGCACTGGCGGATCTGGCCAGGTCTGCGGGTGCGGACCTTGTGCTGCTGGCCCATCACGCCGATGACCAGGCCGAGACCCTGATGCTGGCGCTCAGCCGTGGTGCCGGGCTGCCCGGGCTGGCAGCCATGCCCGATCACTTTGAGCGCCACGGAATGCGCTTCGCCCGCCCCTTGCTGGAGCTTCCTGTCAGCACCCTGCGGGCCTGGGTCGAAAGCAGTGGGGAGCCTTTTGTCGACGACCCGAGCAACGCCGACTTGCGCTACACGCGCAACCGCATTCGCAAGACCTTGCTGCCCGCCTGGGACGCCTGCTTCCCGGGGTTCCGCCCCATGCTTGCCCGCAGTGCGCGCCATGCCGCGCAGGCCCAGCAGTTGCTGGGCGACCTCGCGCGCATCGACCTGGCTACGGTGGGAGAGCCCCCGTCCATCGCCGGTTTGCAAGCGCTCAGCCGCGAGCGTCAAGCCAATGCCTTGCGCCATTGGTTGCACAGGCACTGGGGTGTGGTGCCCGCTGCGGCTCAGATGGAGCAGGTGCTGGACCAGTTGGCGGCCTGTCGGACGCGGGGGCATCGCATCGAGCTCAAGGTGGCCGACGGGACCCTGCGTCGGGACGGTGGGCATCTGACGTTCGGCCGGACGGCCGGGGCCGCGCCGATATAATTCCAAGGCTTTGCCGGATGCATCCGGCGGCCCGGCCGGTTCCGGCGACCGGCCCAGCGCGACCAACGGCCGCGTGGTCATTCCAACGATCCTCTTCCCGATCCAACCCGATGGCTTTGATTGTTCACAAGTACGGCGGCACCTCCATGGGGTCCACCGAGCGCATCCGCAACGTGGCCCGGCGTGTCGCCAAGTGGCACAAGGCTGGTCACCAGATGGTGGTGGTACCCAGCGCCATGAGCGGCGAGACCAACCGCCTGCTGGCACTGGCCAAGGAACTGCAACCCGCCCAGCTGGGCAAGGCCTACGGCCGCGAGCTGGACATGCTGGCCGCCACCGGCGAGCAGGCCTCGTCGGCCCTGCTGGCCATCGCGCTGCAGGCCGAGGGCATCGACGCTGTGAGTTATGCCGGCTGGCAGGTGGCCATCAAGACCAACGACGCCTACACCAAAGCCCGCATCGAATCCATTGACGACGCCCGCGTGCGTGCTGATCTGGCCGCTGGCAAGGTGGTGATCGTCACTGGTTTCCAGGGCGTGGACCCCGATGGCAACATCACCACGCTGGGCCGTGGTGGCAGCGACACCTCGGCCGTGGCTGTGGCAGCAGCCATGAAGGCCGCCGAGTGCCTGATCTACACCGACGTGGACGGCGTGTACACGACCGACCCGCGCGTGGTGCCCGAAGCCAAGCGCCTGGAGCGCGTGAGCTTCGAGGAAATGCTGGAGATGGCCAGCATGGGCTCCAAGGTGCTGCAGATCCGCTCGGTGGAATTTGCCGGCAAGTACAAGGTGCCGCTGCGCGTGCTGTCCAGCTTCACCCCTTGGGACATCGACCTGAATGAAGAAGCCAGCTCTGGCACCCTGATCACTTTTGAGGAAGACGAAGATATGGAACGAGCCGTTGTTTCCGGCATTGCCTTCAACCGCGACGAAGCGAAGGTTTCTGTGCTGGGCGTGCCCGACAAGCCAGGCATCGCCTACCAGATCCTGGGCGCCGTGGCGGCTGCCAACGTCGAAGTGGACGTGATCATCCAGAACCTGAGCAAGGACGGCAAGACCGACTTCAGCTTCACGGTGCACCGCAACGATTTCCAGAAGACGCTGGACCTGCTCAAGGGCCAGGTTCTGCCAGCCCTGGGAGCGGCCGACGTGGTGGGCGACAATCGCATCTGCAAGGTGTCCATCGTCGGCATCGGCATGCGCAGCCACGTGGGCGTGGCCAGCCGCATGTTCAAGTGCCTGAGCGACGACGGCATCAACATCCAGATGATCTCGACTTCCGAGATCAAGACCTCGGTGGTGATCGACGAGAAGTACATGGAACTGGCTGTGCGCGCGCTGCACCGCGAGTTCGATCTGGATCAGACGGCCGACACGATTTCTAAGTGATGCCGCCAAGGCCTGGGTCCCCGGAAACGGAAAAGACTTGAGGCATAATACGCGGCTCAGGAGTGATGACCGAGTGGCCGAAGGTGCTCCCCTGCTAAGGGAGTATGGGGTGTAGAGCCTCATCGAGGGTTCGAATCCCTCTCACTCCGCCAGTAAGACAAGGCTCCCACGCAAGTGGGGGCCTTTTGTCTTTCTGGGCCCAGTGTTTTCGCGGGGTTGCGGGCGAGGGGTGATTCTCTGTCGTGTCTCTCGCGGTTAGTTTTATGACCGATGCAGCGGGCCATTCTCTGACGGCGGTTTTCGGCAGTGAGGCTCTTGGTGCTGCTTCATCTAGAGCGACATGTGCGTTCATGGACGAGCGGGCTTTCCCCTGCGCCCCGATCCATTTCCCCGAAAAGCGCTTCAAGATAGAGTTGGAGGTATCGAAAAGTAGCTGGTCAGGGGAGGTGTTGCATTGAACAAGACGGATCGTCTGCACCACATCGTCGCGCTGCTTCGCGCAAGAAGAAGTACCACACTGGCTCACCTACAGGAAGAGACCGGCGCCTCAAGAGCGACCTTGATGAGAGATTTGGCCTGGTTGCGTGACAAGCTTGGTCATCCCATACATTGGGACAACGAAGGCCAGACCTATCGCTGGACACCACAAGCAGGAAGCCATGATGCTCCGCAGGAGATTTCAGGACTGTGGTTCAAGCCGAGTGAAGTCCTGGCACTGCTCACACTACAGCACCTGATCTCGGATGTTCAACCCGGCGACCTGCTGCACCGACACATCCAACCGATTGAAAATCGACTGCAGCACATTCTCCAAAAGGAGGGCTTGAGCGACTTCGTCGACCGCCTGCGTAGTCGCGTCCGAATCATCGGTCTCGGGAAGCGTGAAGTACCCCCTCGGTGCTTTGAAGCGGTGGGTATGGCCCTTGCGGAGCGCAAGAGGTTGAACATACGTTACCAAGCGCGCGGTTCTGGCCAGAGCAGCGAGCGCACCGTGTCTCCCCAACGCCTGATCCACTACCGCAGCAACTGGATCCTGGACGCCTGGTGCCACGAGCGCGACGAACTGCGCAGCTTCAGCCTCGACAACATCAGCCAGCCGCAGATCGAAGACACGCCGGCCATCGACGTGCCCGAAGACGAGCTGAACCAGACCCTGGGCAACGGCTATGGCATCTTCAGCGGCAAGGAAGTGCAATGGGCCACGCTGCGCTTTTCGCCAGAGCGCGCCCGCTGGGTCGCGGCGGAGCAGTGGCACCCGGCGCAGAAAGGCGAGTGGGACAGCGAGGGCCACTGGTTGCTGCAGATCCCGTACAGCGACGACCGCGAACTGGTGATGGACATCCTGCGGCACACGCCGGAGGTGGAGGTGCTGGCGCCAGTTGGGTTGCGCGAGCGGGTGCTGGAAAGGATGCGGGATGGGGTGGCTCGGTGGGGTGTCTCATGAATTGAGACCGGGCGCTTGCACACTCCGTCAAGCAATCCACCAGCTTTGGCAAAACCTTCAGGGAGAAATCGGTCGTGTCAGAAGCAGAGGCACAGACAGGAGGGCGCACGTTGACGGCGAATACCAACCCGGTGGCTTGGGGAAAGCTCTCGCGAGACCAATCGGGGCAGTTGATCGGCGAGCATCCGTTGCTGGATCACATGACCGACGTCGCCGCGTGCTTCTTGGCTTTGGCTGAATGCGCGGGTATTCGGCGTTCGCTTGAACTTGCAGCTGGTCGGCCCCTCGACGAATCAGATTTGCAACGACTGGCCGTGTTGGTCTTTCTGCACGATGTCGGCAAAGCCAACGCCGGCTTTCAGTCTCGACGATGGCAACCACCCGAACGACCGCCAGCGCTTTGGCCCACGACCCCATTTGGACATGGACCCGAAGGCTGGGAACTGATTGCCGGGCGCGTGCCGAACGCCGAACACTACGCAGCCGGGTTGCCCATTGCAGAAATAGTTGCCTGGGGTGAAGTGGCTGTCGGTGAATTGCTTCAGGCAAGCATCAGCCATCACGGTCGACCGCTGTGTGAATGTCCTGAAAAGCAAACGGCGAGTATCTGGAAGCCGGTGTTGGCGAATAGCGGGACGGTGTTGTACGACCCGGCTGCTACTTTGACCCGCATGGGTGAGCGCTTGAAGCAAAGCTATCCGCTGGCGTTCATGGAATGCCTGCGACCTCTGCCCGACCAACCCGCCTTCGTACATCTATTTGCCGGGCTGGTTCAGCTGGCTGACTGGCTGGGCTCTGACACGCGCGAAGCATTCTTTCCCTACACCGCGCCGGGGGAAGATCGAATCCAGTCGGCTGTCGCGCGTGCCGCTTATGCGGTGCGGTCCATTGGTTTGGATGTGTCTGCTTGGAAGAACGAGCTGAATGGTCAACCGCCCACCTTTAGCGCAGCTTTTGGTGTGCCGACGGCCCGCCCCATGCAGTTGGCCGCAGCCGAGCTCTCCTTGGGCGATATCGTGGTGCTGGAGGCTGAAACCGGTAGCGGAAAGACCGAGGCTGCGTTGTGGCGCTTCGTGCAGCTGTTTGAAGCGGGCAAGGTTGACAGCCTGTACTTCGCCTTGCCCACACGCGTTGCGGCGACACAGCTCTATCAACGCGTGTTGGCACTGGTGACGCGGCTGTGGCCAAAGGGTGCTCCTGTGGTCGTGCGCGCGTTGCCAGGATACGAAGCCGCGGACGATCAGGAAAAAATCAGCCTGCCTGATTTCAAAGTCCAGTGGCCAGATGTCCCTGGTGACTACACAGCTCACCAGCGGTGGGTGGCCGAATCACCCAAGCGCTTTCTGGCCGCCACCATCGCGGTGGGCACCATCGACCAGGCATTGCTTGGGGCGCTCAAGGTCAAGCACGCCCACATGCGGCACGCCTTGTTGGCTCGCAGTTTGTTGGTGGTTGATGAGGTGCACGCATCCGATGCGTACATGACCGTGCTGTTGGAGAAATTGCTTCAAGCGCACATCAAGGCCGGTGGTCACTCCATATTGCTTTCCGCCACCCTCGGCGCCATGGCCCGAACGCGCTATCTCAACATTGGAAACAAAAAGAAGCATGCGCCACCCTCGCTGGCCGATGCATGCGCAGCAGCCTATCCGGTACTCAGCTTCCGAGATTCAACTGGCATTCACTTGCACCCCGTGGCAGGCAACCCACAACACAAAACAGTGCATTGGGAGACGCTGGATGCCATGGATAACCCCAAGCAGATCGCGATGCTCGCCGCGCAGGCTGCGGCACAAGGCGCGCGCGTGCTGGTGGTACGCAACACCGTGCCTGCTGCCGTCGCCACATTGAAAGCACTGGAAGAACTGACCTTGGCTCAAGGCGGTGACTGGTTGTTCAAGGTCAACGGCGTCAGCACCGTTCACCACAGCCGCTACAGCCGACAAGACCGTCCCTTGCTTGATCAAGCGGTCGAAGCCCAATTGGGGAAGACACGGCAAGACGGGAGGGGGCGCGTCATCGTCGGCACGCAAACACTGGAACAAAGCCTGGACATTGATGCCGATTTGCTCATCACCGACCTGTGCCCCATGGATGTGCTGCTGCAACGCCTGGGCCGTTTGCACAGGCACAACCGCCCCGAGGCTGAGCGGCCCGAGGGTTATCGCCAACCACACGCCTGGGTGCTCACACCCGCGGGTCACGATCTCTCACCCTTGCTCAAGCGTGCTCGCCATGGCCTGGGCCGCTTCCACGATGGGGGTGGTGTCTATCCCGACTTGCGCATGGTGGAAGCCACCAAGCGCCTGGTTCAGGCGCAGCCCAGCCGCCAGATACCCGCCGACAACCGCCAGCTGGTTGAGCACGCCACGCACATTGAGGCGCTGCAGGGGGTCGAGGAAGAACTTGGGCCCGACTGGCAGAAACTGGGGCAGGCCATTGAGGGCGACACCAGTGCTCGCAGAGGCGTTGGGCACCTCCACACCTTGCCTTACTACGAGGCGTTTGGCGAGGTTCTGTTTCCGGACAGTGATCAAAAAATTGCGACTCGCCTTGGCGCGGCTGACCGTCTTGTGGTTTTTGACCCGCCCCAGCCCGGGCCGTTTCAGCAGACCGTGAAGCAATTGGCGCTGCGTCACCATCAGATTCCCGAGGGGGTCAGCCCTGACGCGCTGCCAACAGACATCGCCGTATTGCCCGCCAGCGCAGGTTTTGAGTTCACCTTGGGCTCCGCGCGTTATCGTTACAACCGCTTTGGGCTTGAGCGCTTGAAAGCCCACGACAAAAACTAACCCACACAGGGAAGACCCATATGACGATTGCCCCGGAGCTGCAGTTTTGCTTGCTCACCGAGCCTCTCATTCGCTATCGCCGTGCGAGCGACGGGCAAACCGTATGTGCCAACTTGCCTGAGTTGTTCGTGGCACTGGCCGCAGACGAGGTACGCGACTACCCGGCTTTGCGTCCGCATCAGCGTCACCCATGGCATGCATTCCTGGTGCAGTTGGCCGCAATAGCACTGCACAAAGCAGAGAGGACCGCGGTTTTTGAAACTGCGCAGGGGTGGCGTGATGCGTTGTTGGCGCTCACGCCGGATGACCCGGACGGGGCTGCGTGGTGTTTGGTATCGCCACCGAATCGACCTGCGCTGTTGCAGGCGACCGTCGTCGGCGGAAGTATCTCGGATTGGAAATCTGAAGCATTTGCCGCTGACGAAATTGACATGCTGGTCACATCAAAAAACCATGATCTCAAGGGCAGCCGCGCGCGACGATCACAGCCTGAAGACTGGCTGTTTGCTTTGTTGAGCTTGCAGACCCAGGAGGGATTTTTGGGTGCTGGCAACTACGGCATTTCTCGCATGAATGGAGGCTTTGCCAGCAAGCCAGGTGTGGGGGTGGCTGCTGTCGGTTTCCCCGGAGGCCGTTGGATGCGAGACATTGCTGCGTTGCTCAGGAGACGCGACCGAACGGTGGAAGCGCATGGTTTGCAAGGTGATGACGGCTTGGCCCTGGTCTGGCTGGCTCCTTGGGATGGGCTCAGCAGCCTGTCGTTTTCCAAGCTCGATCCGTTCTACATCGAGATTTGTCGTCGTATTCGTTTGCGGTGTGTTGACGGTGAAATCATGTCTGTTGGGACGGGCAGCAAAGCGGCGCGCATTGCTGCGAAAGAGCTAAACGGGTTGACGGGTGATGCATGGACACCCATTGATGTGGAAGGCGGTAAGGCACTCACGATTACCGCCAATGGGTTCACCTACAAATTGGTTTCGGAGCTGATGTTCGGCGGTAAATACCAAGCACCGGTTGCTCAAGACTTTGATCACTCAACCAACGGCGATAGCTTGGTTTTTGTCACGCAGGGAGTTACTCGTGGGCAAGGGAAGACGGAGGGTTACCACGAGCGTCGCGTACCTGTATCACCCAAGGTGCAGGGGCTTTTGAAGACGAACCAGAAAGCTCATCTGGAGCGCATTGCCGGGCAGCGCATCTCTGCTATTGGCGAAGTTCGGAAGCTGCTCTGGCTTGCGCTGGCGGTCTTGTTTGGGAACGGTGCCTCTGATGACAGCAGTGAAGGAAACAAAGCAAAGGCAAGCAAGTTTTCCGCACCATTTGAAGAAGCCGAAGACTCGCGCTTCTTTGTTGACCTCAATGAAGAGATGGAGGCCGCTGATCCCGCCGCACAGCGACTGCAATGGTTGCTTGGGTTGGTTGAACGGGCAGAAGCCATTTTGAAAGTGGCGTTTGACGCCGGACCGCGCAGCGGCATCCAAAAGTACCGAGCCCAGTCCGCGGCCTTGTCACGCTTTCATGGCGGGCTTCGCAGTGACAAGTTCCCTATACCCGATCTGGTCAATTACTACCGCCAACAAACCGCCCAACGTCAGGAGGAAACCAGTGACCACGCTTGAACCCACTTTGGAAGAGCACGCCCCACCAGAGGCGGCCGCCACGTACAGCGAGCCCTTTGGTGCGCTGGCTGCCTGCATCAAGCGCGCCAGCACCGGTGACCGCGCGGCACTGGCCCGACTCAAACCAGAAGCGCTCCAGCCCCACCAGCTTGCCGCTTTGGCGCGGGCCTTGTCTGCGGCAGGTTTGGCCCTAGAGCAATGGCATGCAGATACCTGGCCACGCTGGGCTTTGATTGCTCACGGCATGGCGCTCACTGGACACGACGGCAAACAAAGGCTGGGCCGGCAGTTGGCCACCGCCGGTGTGTCTGAGTCGCGCGTCACCAAACTGCTCACTTCGCGAGGTGATGCCTTTACGCAGCTTTTGCCTCGTGTGCTGCGACTGTTGGCCAGCAAAGGCGTGGCACCCAACTGGCGCGAACTGGGTGAACTGGTACTCAAGGAAGGTAGCGCCTTGCGCAGCAGCCAAGCAGAGGCCGAGGAAATACGTCTCCAGATCGCTGGACCCTATTTCTCGGCGCTGGCCCGAGCCGAATCCAAGTCATAACAGACCATCACTCAAGGAGCTTTCATGAATCTGCCCCGTTTCATCCAAATTCACACCCTGCACAACTACCCCGGCGCACTGCTGAACCGCGACGACGCCGGTCTGGCGAAGCGTTTGCCCTATGGTGATGCCATACGCACGCGCATTTCGTCTCAGTGTTTGAAGCGCCACTGGCGGGTTGCGGAGGATCACTTCTCGCTGGCGAACCTGGGTGTGCCCATGGCCGTCCGCTCCAGGGTGACACTGGACTTGATCCGCAGAAGGTTGATGGAGGGCGGTCTGTCCGAAGCCTTGGCACAGGCGGCCGGCGAAGGTCTGCGCGACGCAGGTCTTTTGGACAAGGGCGGAAAAGAATCAAAAGGCAAAGACGCACTTGAAACAGGGCAAGCCGTTTTGATGGGCTACGCGGAGATTGACTACCTTGTCAAAAGGTGTGCCGAGCTGGCACGGGAGAACACTGAAGCCACGGCGCTCAAAGCGTCCATCGGCAAGTTTCTGAAGGAGAAGGACGAGAAGAAGAACATCGAAGCGCTGAAACACGGCAGTGGGCTGGAGTCTGCCCTGTTCGGTCGCATGGTCACCTCTGACGTACTGGCCAGCCGCGATGCCGCTGTGTACGTGGCACACGCCTTCACGGTGCACGAAGCCCAAGTGGAGAACGACTACTTCACCGTGGTGGACGACCTGCAGCGCGAAGCGGGTGAACTGGGTTCCGCTGGCATCTTCGATACCGAACTGGCCTCCGGCCTGTACTACGGCTACGTGGTGGTGGACGTGCCGCAACTGATTGCCAACCTGGAAGGTGAGGCAGCCAAAGACTGGGCCACTTTGCCTAAGGAGAAGCGGGAACTGGCGGGCCGCGTAGTTCAACACTTGTTGCATCTGATCGCCACGGTCAGCCCCGGTGCCAAGCGTGGATCGACCGCACCGTTTGACTGGGCCAAGTTCATGTTGGTGGAAGTAGGCGACTGGCAACCGCGCAGCCTCGCGGGTGCATTCCAGAATGCCTTGCCGACCGACCACACAGCGCTTCGAGAGACCGCTGTGCAGATGCTGGCAGACGAAATTGGCAAGCTGGACGGGGCTTACGGGGCTACGCTGGATCGGCGCTTCCTGGCCTTGGACAAGGTGACCGTCCCCAACGCCGAGCGCCTGCCCCTCAATGACCTAGCAACGTGGGTGCAGGCCTACATCACCCAAGGTGCAGCGCCAGCGCAGGCGGACTGATATGGCGCGCCATCTGCTGATCAGGTTGTCGTCCCCACTCATAGCGTTTGGGGGCGAAACCATCGACAACTTCGGTGTCATTCGTGACTTCCCGGCGCTCTCCATGGTCACTGGGCTGATTGCCAATGCCTTGGGCTGGGATCGGGGCGACGACGTGTTGCACAACCGGCTGCAAGAGCGGTTGCTAGTGGGTACCCGACTGGAGACGCAAGCGCAGAAGCTGCGGGAATATCAAACAGCAGAGCTATTTGAAGATGACGCCGGCTGGACGACTTTTGGGCAACCAGAGGGGCGAGCAAAGAGCCCTAGCTATTCGATGGAAAAGAATGGGCGGAAGTCCCTAACATTGCAGCGGTACCGCGACTACCACGCCGACCTCACGGCCCTTCTTGCCTTGCGGCTTGATCCTGCTGACGAGTCGCCCACGCTGGAGGAAATAGCCCAAGCGATGGACCGACCCCAGCGTCCTCTTTTCATCGGGCGCAAACCTTGTTTGCCCGTGGGTCGGTTGGTGGCCGGATGGATTGACGCCGATACGGTTTTGCAAGCCCTGCAACTTGCGCCATTGGCCAGTGGGCAAGATGGTTTGCGAGCCCAGTGGCCAGATGGCGAAGGGCAACTACCGGGTGACCGTTTGGTGGATGTGTGCGATGAACGCAACTGGACCAGTGGCGTCCACGGCGGCTGGCGTCCCGTGCGCGAAGGGCTCATCCGATACGCAGGAAACATGTCATGAGTGTTGAACCTCTCTATCTTCTGCACACCCGACCTGATCCGCAGCGACTGGCTGCATGGGCTGCGCGCCATCGGCTGTTGGATGCTCAAGGCGATTTGGGCTATGCGTTTCACGCGCTGTTGCGATCGGTCTTCGGTGAACATGCGCCGCAGCCATTTCGCTACGTGGATGTTGAACAGGGCTTGCTGGCTTACACCAGATTAAGTGCTACCGAACTGGCCCAACTTGCTGCTTTGGCAGAACCAGATGCGGCGGCTGCATTGGGTCTTGGTGAGACTCAGCACCACAGTGGCATGAACGTGCGGTCGTTCCCAACGCAATGGGCCGAAGGGCACGTGCTTGGGTTCGAGGTGCGTGTGCGTCCCGTCATTCGCGAGGGAAAGACGGGGCGAGAGAGAGATGCCTTTTTGGTTGCGATTGAGAAGGCTGGTGATGGCGAGCCGAATCGCGGCGAGGTGTATGTGCAATGGCTGCGCGATCTGTTGATACGGCAGCGCGGCGCAGAGCTGGTGGATGCTCAGGTGACGGGTTATAGGCAGTTGGGGGTGACACGCAGGAGTCAGAAAAGGGGCGCAGATGATGCTCGCCACAGCCGCGTTGTCGATGGACCCGACGCATTACTGGCGGGCCACTTGAGAGTGGCCGACCCGCTTGCGTTCGCAGGGTTGCTAGCGCAAGGTGTTGGGCGACACCGCTCTTTTGGTTTTGGCCTGTTGCTGCTGCGTCCTGCTCGAAGCTGAGACGGCGAGGTTTCCAAAGTGCTGAAAGGACGCCTCGGGCTGGAAACGGCTCGATTTCCGCATGCAGACCGCCATGGGTTGCTGTGGCTAGAACGTGGTGAGTTGTGCGTGGTTGACGGGTGTCTGCACTTCGTGCGGGGCAGCGACACCTTGACTCCGCGAGCGGATCAGGTTCCCCACCAAACGGTGTCCATGATCTTGCTGGGGCCGGGCAGCAGCGTGACACACGACGCATTGCGATTGCTCGCCCGCCACGGCACTTTGATGGCAGCCGTTGGAGCGGACGGTGTGCGCGCATACACCGCACCTCCACTGATGCCGGATCGTTCAGATGTCGCACGGCGACAGGCAGCGCTGTGGGGAAACCCGCGTCGGCGGGTGAGTGTCGCGCGACATATGTATGCCTTGCGGCTTGGCGAGGTTCTGCCACATCGCGATCTGGACACGCTGCGAGGCATCGAGGGCTCTCGCGTCAAGATCATGTACAAGCTGATCGCAGACAGACACGGCATTGAATGGAATGGTCGCCACTACGACCGTGCCGACCCAACGGCCGCCGACATTCCCAATCAGGCTCTGAACCACGCCGCCACTGCCGTACAAGCAGCGGCGGCAATTGCCGTTCAGTCTCTGGCGGCGCTGCCACCTCTCGGCTTCATTCATGAGGATTCGGGACAGTCGTTTGTGCTGGATATTGCTGACTTGTTTCGCGAGACGGTCACGTTGCAGATCGCCTTCTCGACAGCGAAGAGGATGGCCGGAGGAGCCGAGGAAACGGTTGACCGGTTGGTTCGCCGTGAAGCGGCACAGGTGTTTCGCAAACAGCAAGTCATCCCGTCGATGATCGATAAGATCAAGCAGGTGCTGCGCATGGAGGAGATCGATGGCGCTTGTGATGATCGTGGCACGTGATGTCGCCGACCGATTCCACGGCTTCCTCGCGTCTGTGATGTTGGAGGTGGCTCCCAAAGTGTTCGTCGCACCCAGGATGAACAAGGGTGTTCGGGAGCGCATATGGGGAGTTGTTGCCGATTGGTATGGACAGGACCCGAGAGGCAGTCTGGTGATGGTTTGGCGTGATCTGAATGAGGTTGGCGGTATTGGCCTTGCGCACCTCGGTACTCCTCCTCGTGAGTTGGTGGAGCTGGACGGCATGTGGGTGACCCGTCTCGGCGGATCAGGAAACGCTCTTTAATAATCCGAATGTGATTCGTTGTTTTCTCTTACTCCTCAACAAGTTGGGTGTGAGAGGTTCCCCCGCGCGAGCGGGGATAGGCCCACCCGTGCGCGGGCCGACAGCGTGCGCGCCGTGGTTCCCCCGCGCGAGCGGGGATAGGCCCCGCTGACGCGGACGCGCTGCGCGCTGCGTTCAGGTTCCCCCGCGCGAGCGGGGATAGGCCCCTGGCCGCCAGCCTGGAAGAAACCAACCGCATGGTTCCCCCGCGCGAGCGGGGATAGGCCGTGGATGGAGACGGTGCCCGATGGGGCGGTGATGGTTCCCCCGCGCGAGCGGGGATAGGCCCGGTTCCCTACCTCTGGCCTTCACTTCAACGCCGGTTCCCCCGCGCGAGCGGGGATAGGCCCGTCACGATTGATCCCTGCCAATGGCAATCGACGGTTCCCCCGCGCGAGCGGGGATAGGCCCTCGTCACCGGCCACATCGTCAGCCGATCCAGCGGTTCCCCCGCGCGAGCGGGGATAGGCCCTTGGCGAGATCCAGCGCCGCCGAGCTGACGTCGGTTCCCCCGCGCGAGCGGGGATAGGCCCCTGGCCGAGGTCTCGGCGCCCTACATCTACGTGGTTCCCCCGCGCGAGCGGGGATAGGCCCCTCCCGCTGAATGCCCGCATTCGCGCCTTTTCGGTTCCCCCGCGCGAGCGGGGATAGGCCCTGGCGACGCACCTCTGCCAGCAGACTGACGCTGGTTCCCCCGCGCGAGCGGGGATAGGCCCCTATCAGGCAGGGGGCGTGGCGAATGGAGCTTGGTTCCCCCGCGCGAGCGGGGATAGGCCCCCTTGCCGGTCCAACTGCCGGGGCCTCGACTCGGTTCCCCCGCGCGAGCGGGGATAGGCCGTGGTCGGGGTCGACGATCTCGACCATGTCGCCGGTTCCCCCGCGCGAGCGGGGATAGGCCCTGCTGGCACCGCCAGCGAGCACGTTTTACGTGGGTTCCCCCGCGCGAGCGGGGATAGGCCCTGCCCAGCCGCCCCGTGGCAGCGCTGCTGTTCGGTTCCCCCGCGCGAGCGGGGATAGGCCGTAGAAGGATTCATCTGACCATGACCGCACCTGGGTTCCCCCGCGCGAGCGGGGATAGGCCCAGCCGGCGAGCCGGCGCGGCGCGGGAATGCTTGGTTCCCCCGCGCGAGCGGGGATAGGCCCGCGCCGACCTATGGCTACCTCAAGATCATCGAGGTTCCCCCGCGCGAGCGGGGATAGGCCGTACCGTGACGCCTGCTACATCCTGACCAAGCAGGTTCCCCCGCGCGAGCGGGGATAGGCCCGCCGCGAACGTGCGGCGGATGTCGGTGTTTGCGGTTCCCCCGCGCGAGCGGGGATAGGCCCCGCATGGAAATCATGGAAGTCATGGGCGGTAGGGTTCCCCCGCGCGAGCGGGGATAGGCCCGAGTACCAAGCTCGCAAGACCTCTGAACTCAAGGTTCCCCCGCGCGAGCGGGGATAGGCCCGAGCAAGGCCACGAGGCAGTGATCTACGAAATGGTTCCCCCGCGCGAGCGGGGATAGGCCTTCCCAGCGATCAGACCGAATGTCGGGATGACGGGTTCCCCCGCGCGAGCGGGGATAGGCCCACCGTTGCGCGCGCCTGGGCCTCTTCGGCTCCGGTTCCCCCGCGCGAGCGGGGATAGGCCCGCACCCGTCACGCCGCCCACCAGAGCCGGAATGGTTCCCCCGCGCGAGCGGGGATAGGCCCGCTTCGTCAGGTGTGGACGGGTATTCCTGCCAGGTTCCCCCGCGCGAGCGGGGATAGGCCCCGCCCATGAGTGGACATACCTACTGGCCCCCCGGTTCCCCCGCGCGAGCGGGGATAGGCCCCAAAAGGACTGATGCAAATGGACCTCTATCGTGGTTCCCCCGCGCGAGCGGGGATAGGCCCGAGACAGCGACGGAGACGACCGCGTGCGGTGGGGTTCCCCCGCGCGAGCGGGGATAGGCCCCAGTCCAGCCACCCGTCGCGGTCGCCCACGTAGGTTCCCCCGCGCGAGCGGGGATAGGCCCCTATTCGGCCGGCGTGGTCGGCGTCTCAACATGGTTCCCCCGCGCGAGCGGGGATAGGCCCAGCGTGTTGGCCTTCCCGAAAACTGCTGAATAGGTTCCCCCGCGCGAGCGGGGATAGGCCCGGCGAAGCGCGCGTCACAGCCAAGGTTGGCGAGGTTCCCCCGCGCGAGCGGGGATAGGCCCCTGCAAACAGCCACGGCGACGCCTGATGCTCCGGTTCCCCCGCGCGAGCGGGGATAGGCCCCGCCCACCCTTCCGCGAGTGGCACATGGCCCAGGTTCCCCCGCGCGAGCGGGGATAGGCCCAGACCCAGCGCCCCACGCTGCCGACCTTCGGCGGTTCCCCCGCGCGAGCGGGGATAGGCCCAGCAGGGCGCACAGGGCCTGTTTGCAGGTGCTGGTTCCCCCGCGCGAGCGGGGATAGGCCCCGAGCCCTCAAGCTCATGCGTTCTTCCCGAAAGGTTCCCCCGCGCGAGCGGGGATAGGCCCTGCCCGTATTGGGTGTTGAAGGCTTGCTGAGCGGTTCCCCCGCGCGAGCGGGGATAGGCCCACGACCGAGGTGCGCGTGGTGGGCGAGCACGTGGTTCCCCTGCGCGAGCGGGGATAGGCCCTGACCAGGGCCCAGTTCGCGGCCCGAATGAACGGTTCCCCCGCGCGAGCGGGGATAGGCCCCTGATGATCGATGCCGGCGTGCGCGGTGAGCAGGTTCTCCCGCGCGAGCGGGGATAGGCCCCCGCTGCAACACACGCTGCAGCGCCTGCGCCAGGTTCCCCCGCGCGAGCGGGGATAGGCCCCACTCCCAGAGAGGGCCCGCGCCATGAACGAAGGTTCCCCCGCGCGAGCGGGGATAGGCCCAGGAGGTCTTCATAGGCGTTGCTCATGTCAGGGGTTCCCCCGCGCGAGCGGGGATAGGCCGCGTTACAACGCCCTGATTGGTCGTGTCCACCCGGTTCCCCCGCGCGAGCGGGGATAGGCCCTACACGGGCGCCGGAATCGACGGCCTGCTGGCGGTTCCCCCGCGCGAGCGGGGATAGGCCCTACACCACCGGGCAGAACGCCATCAGCCCGACGGTTCCCCCGCGCGAGCGGGGATAGGCCCGAATTGAGGGGAGAGGTGGCCGCTTTGTCGTGGGTTCCCCCGCGCGAGCGGGGATAGGCCCAGGCCCGCGATGAAACGACGGAGCATGTTTCCGGTTCCCCCGCGCGAGCGGGGATAGGCCCATGGCTGAACTCCCGGACCTTTCAGGACAAGAGGTTCCCCCGCGCGAGCGGGGATAGGTCCTGCCGCATCACCACATCCCAAAGTTTGGTGTATGTTCCCCCGCGCGACAGGGGATAGGCCCGGGCACGGCGCCGCTGAGCGGGCAGGTCAGAAGATCGCCAATCACTCTGTGGCCTTGAGGTCGTCCTCACATCTGTTTCAAACGATCAGCATAGGCGGTTGAGCGGCTACGCCCTTGCCACCGGCACGTCGGCCAGACAGGTGGTGTAGGCCGGTGTCCTGCGCTCCTGCTTCATCGTCCACACCCGATTTGTTCCCGGGTTGCCGGTGCCACCGGAGTGCACGGTGCCTTTCCCGAAGCGTGTGTTGATCAGGTCCATGGCCGCCATGAGCCGACAGTGCTGCCTATGAACGTGGTGCTGATCGCCCTCGTTGCCTTCGTGTTGTGGGGACGCACCCATGCCATCCCTGCGATCAATCGCTGACCACTGCCAGGACCACGATCATGACCAAACTGCTCGTCACCGGAGCCACCGGCCAGTTGGGCAAGCGCGTCCTGCACCATCTGCTGGACACCTTGCATGTCGCGCCGCAAGACATCATCGCCACGACGCGTCGGCCACAAGCACTGGTGGCCCTGTCGGAAAGAGGGGTGGAAGTGCGCGCTGCAGACTTCGACGATCCAGCGTCGCTGAGTGGCGCGTTCCATGGAGCACAGCGCATGTTGCTCATCAGCACGGACCCCATCGACCGGCCCGGCCGCCGACAGGAACAGCACACGAAGGCCATCGCCGCAGCTGAGAAGGCTGGTGTAAAGCACCTGATCTACACCTCCATGCCCCAGCCAGAGCTATCGCCTCTGTTGATTGCTGGCGACCATGAGGGCACCGAGCGCGCGCTCGCTCTCAGCGATTTGAAGGGCTGGACGGTGCTGCGCAACCACTGGTACTTCGAGAATCTGTACTTCACGCTCCCCGCCGTCCGGGCACAGGGTGGACAGTGGTACAGCGCCGCGGGGGAGGGAAGGTTGGCAAACATCTCGCGTGATGACCTGGCGCGCGCTGCAGCCATGGTGTTGGCGTCTGCCGATGGCGGTCGCTCCACCTACACCTTAAGCGGTAGCGAGGCACTGAGCACGGAGGAGCAGGCGGCCATACTGTCACAGGAGCTGCGCACGTCCATCACAGTGAACCAAGTGCCATTGGAGGATCTGGTGCAAGGCATGTGCAAGGCGGGCGTTCCCGAAAGCGTCGCGCGCGTCCTGGCGTCGTTCGACACAAACACCGCCGCCGGACGGGTGGCTGATGTGACCTCCGACTACCGGCTCATCACTGGCCGCGACCCGCAGCGCTTTGTGGATTGGGTTCGCGCGCATCGCGGCCTATTGGCAGACGGCTGAATATGCGCCAACCCTCTTACTACCTTTGCCATGGCGGCGGTCCATGGCCCTGGCTGCAAGGGCCCCTGCGCGAAAGTCTGCGTGGCCTTGAGCGTGGACTGCAAGCCATACCGCGGCAGTTGCCCGAGGAGCCGCGCGCGGTTCTCGTCGTGTCTGCCCACTGGGAAGAACCGGTGTTCACAGTCACAACCGCATCGCAACCAGGCATGGTCTACGACTATTTCGGTTTTCCACCCGAGACCTACGCCATACGCTACCCCAGTACAGGATCGCCCCCGCTGGCGGAGCGGGTGACCGCTTTGCTGGAAAGCTCGGGGCTTGTTGCCTGTGGTAGCGCAGATCGCGGGTACGACCACGGCAGCTATAGCGTGCTTCAGACCCTCTACCCTCAGGCCCAGGTGCCAGTCGTGCAACTATCCTTAAAGGCCGGCCTCGATCCTCTGGAGCACTTGCGCGCCGGTCGCGCACTGGCACCCCTGCGCGACGAAGGCGTGCTGATCATTGGCAGTGGCATGAGCTGTCATGAACGGGGCCCTGACATGGGAATGCGTTCTGTCGCATTCGATGACTGGTTGCAGCAGACGCTGGTGATGCAGGACAGCGCCACGAGGTGGACTGCGTTGTGCGAATGGACGCGTGCTCCCGAGGCCCGAGCCGTCCATCCGCGCGAAGACCACCTGATTCCGCTGATGGTTGCAGCGGGCGCCGCGCTAGAAGACCCCGCCGAGTGCATCTACCGCGAGCGGCTGATGGGCTTCATCGCGGTGTCGAGCTACCGCTTCGGCGAGTGTCCAGAATGATCCGAAGAGCCCCCAAGCCCTCGAACCACGCAAACCGTCGAGACATCAACAGCCTTCTCAACTCACCCCGACACCCATGAATCAAATTCCTCATCTGTCCGCCACCTTCTCAACACTGTTCTTTGCAGGGTCTATGCTGCTGTCTGCTGGCGCCTTCGCACAGCACGGGGGTCCAACCGACATCGACGGGTCTGTCTGGGGTGTCGGCCTGGCCGCGATCCTTGAAAGCTCACCTTACCGCGGTGTGGACGACGAGACCAAGGCATTGCCGGTCGTCACCTTTGAAAACCGCTGGGTACGGGTCTTTGGACCAGGACTGGAGGTCAAACTCGGCACGGTGGGCGACACAGCCCTGGGCCTGACCGCCACTTATTCGGACAATGGGTTCAAGGCCAGCGACTCGCCCTTCTTGTCCGGTATGGGTGAGCGCAAGAACAGCGCCTGGCTGGGCTTGCGCGGTCGTCATGCATTCGACTGGGCCACGATGTCCAGCGAAATTTCGGTAGACGCCTCTGATCACAGCGGCGGAACGAAGGTCAGGATCGGCATGGAACGGCGTTTTGCGCTGGGCGAGCTGGGCATCACGCCGCGTCTGGCCGCCACCTGGATAGACCGCGAGTTCACACGCTACTACTACGGCGTGTCGACAGGGGAAGCCCGCCCGGGTCGCTCGGCTTACAGCCCCGATGCCACCGTAAACACATCGGCTGGGGTGCGCCTGGACTACCGGCTCGCGCCACAACAGACGCTGTTCCTCGATCTCGGCGTCGAGGTGCTGGGCCAGCAGATCAGAAAGAGCCCGCTCGTGGACAGGCGATCGGTGCCAGAAGTTCGACTCGGCTACCTCTACCGCTTCTGATGCTGCGCTGTGCTGCTGTGCCTCGCTCTATCATCCGCGGAACATGAGCGCCTACAACCTGGCCCGTTTCGACTTCGTTTCTGTTCGCCTGGCCGTGTTGTGCGCACAGAGCGGTAGCCTGACCGCTGCGGCGCGCGACTGCAATCTGGTGCTACCGGCAGCCAGCCGCCGCATCCGGGATCTGGAGACGAGCATTGGTGAGCCGCTGTTCGAGCGGCACTCGCGTGGACTGCACCCGACACCGGCGGGCCGGGCGTTTGTGAAGCACGGACTGGTGCTGCTGCAGGAGATGGACCTGCTGATGGAAGACCTGTCCGACCTGCGCAAAGGCGTGATGCGACACATCCGACTGACTTCCAGCACTGCAGCCATCAACCAGTTTCTGCCGCCACTGCTGGCGCGCTACGCCCAGGTCAATCCCGATGTCCAGGTCGACCTGGATGAGCAGGTTTCGGAGATCGTGGTCTCCAGCCTGCGCGACGGTCGCACCGACGTCGGCGCCTATGTGGAAGGGCCAGACGACGAGGGACTGGAAACTCGCAACTTTCGCCAGGACCAACTGGTGCTGATTCTTCCTGTGGGTCACCGGCTGACAGGACGCTCACCGATCGCCTTTGTGGACACACTGGACGAACCCTGGATCAGCCTGACGGCAGGCGCAGCTCTTCTGATCAAGCAGCAGCAGGCCGCTCTCTCCTCTGGGCGTCCGTTCAAGTTGCGAATGCAGGTCCGCAGTTTCGACGCCGTGGGTCACATGGTCGCCTCGGGCCTCGGCATCGCTGCCTTGCCCAAGGGCGTGGCGCTGCCCGTGATCAAGGCGATGAAGCTGGCCTGGCGGCCCTTGAGCGACGACTGGTCGCACCGCCAGCTCAAGATCGCCATCCGGTCGGACGCCGATCCCGCGATCCGCGCCATCCGGGATTTCCTGTGCGACCCTAAGCAAAACGCTAAGGCTTCCCTCGCCAAGTTCAAATAGACCGTGTGAGCCACCGGCCGGACACTGCCGGCCATGGACACACAACACACACACGGTGAGACAACGCAAGCACCCCGGCCCGGACCGCTGTCTGGCCTGAAGGTGCTGGAACTGGGACAGCTGATCGCGGGGCCGTTCGCTGGCAAGACCCTGGCCGACTTCGGTGCCGATGTGGTCAAGATCGAGCCACCCGGTGCAGGCGACCCGCTGCGTAAGTGGCGTCTGCTCAAGGACGGTACATCGGTCTGGTGGCAGGTGCAATCGCGCAGCAAACGTTCACTGGCGCTGGACCTGCGCACCCCGGAAGGCCAGGACATCGTGCGGCGCCTGGCCGCTGAATCGGATGTGCTGATCGAGAACTTCCGGCCCGGCGCCATGGAGGGCTGGGGCCTGGGCCCGGACGAGCTTCAGTCGCTCAACCCGCGGCTGATCGTGCTGCGCATCAGCGGCTACGGCCAGACCGGCCCCTACCGCAACCGTCCCGGCTTTGGCGTCGTTGCCGAGGCCATGGGCGGATTGCGCCATCTGACCGGAGAACCTGGCCGCGTACCGGTGCGTGTCGGCATCAGCCTGGGCGACACGCTGGCTGCCTTGCACGGCGTGATCGGCATCCTGTTGGCGCTTCAGCACCGCCACACCACGGGCGAAGGCCAGGTCATCGACGTGGCGCTGTACGAAGCGGTCTTCAACTGCATGGAGAGCCTGCTGCCCGAGTACAGCGCGTTCGGCGCAGTGCGCGGCCCCGCCGGATCGGCGCTGCCCGGCATTGCGCCCACCAACGCCTATTTGTGTCGCGATGGTGGCTATGCGCTGATCGCTGGCAACGGCGACAGCATCTTTCGTCGACTGATGACGCTGATCGGTCGTGATGACCTGGCCAACGATCCGGCGCTGGCCGACAACGCCGGTCGCGTGGCGCGGGTCGCCGAACTGGACCAGGTCATTGGTGACTGGACCAAGGACCGCACGGTGGAGGAGGTGATGACTGCGCTCGATGCGGCGTCGGTACCCGCCGGCCGCATCTACACGGTGGAGGACATCGCCAAGGACCCCCACTACCAGGCCCGAGGCATGTTGGAGAAGGTGCGAATGGACGACGGCACCGAACTGACCGTACCCGGTGTGGTGCCCAAGCTGTCGCGTTCGCCGGGCGCCCGCGACCGGGTGGCGCCTGGTCTGGGGCAGGACACGGTCTCGGTGCTCAACGACATCGGACTGAGCGCCGACCAGATCCGGCAACTCATCGACCGCGGCATTGTGGAGACACGCTGACATGCAACGCATTTACTTCAATGACGTCGTCACTCGCGACGGCTTTCAGATCGAGCCCGAGTTCGTTCCCACCGAGAGCAAGGTGGCGCTGGTCGATGCCCTCAGCCGGTGCGGCTACGCGAAAGTCGAAGTGACGTCCTTCACGTCCGCCAAATCCATCCCGATGCTGCGCGACGCAGAAGAAGTGATGGGTCGGATCCAGCGGGTGCCAGGCGTCGAGTACACGGTACTCGTGCCCAACGTGCGGGGCGCAGAGCGTGCACTTGAGTCTAAAGCAGACGAGTTCAACCTCGTGATGTCGACCTCGGAAACGCACAACCTGGCCAATCTGCGCATGCCTCGGGAACGCAGTTTCGCGGCACTGAAGGAGGTGGTCGCGCTGGCTGAGGGCCGGGTGCCGGTCAATGTGTCGCTGTCGGCCTGCTTCGGCTGTCCGATGGAGGGCTTGGTGCCGGCCGATGTGGTCATCGCCTGGTCCGACCGCTTCGCCGAACTGGGCGTGCGCGGCCTGACCATCTGCGACACCACCGGCATGGCCCACCCTTCGCAGGTGAGCCGGCTGTGCGAGACGCTGCGCAAACGCTTCCCCGGCCTGCAGCTGACCCTGCACTTCCACAACACGCGGGGCATGGGGCTGGCCAATGTGCTGGCCGCAGCCCAGCAGGGCATCGATCGCTTCGACGGCTCGCTGGGTGGCCTGGGCGGTTGCCCCTACGCACCGGGCGCGAGCGGCAACATCTGCAGCGAGGACGCGATCCACATGCTGCAGGCCGAGGGCTACGAGACCGGTATCGATCTGACCCGCCTGCTCGCTGTAGCCCGTCAGCTTCCGGACATCGTGGGGCACGACGTACCGGGTCAGGTGGCCAAGGCCGGCCGCATCCTGGACCTGCACCCTGAACCCGATTTCGTCGCCGACATCAGGAGCAAGTTCGCATGATTCACCACCTCGACCACCTGGTCCTCACCACCGCCCGCCGCGAGGCCTGCGTCGACTTCTACACCCGCGTGCTGGGCATGCAGCTGGAGACTTTCGTCGGTGGCACACCACCCGTGGAGCGCCAGGCGTTCAAGTTCGGGCACCAGAAGATCAACCTGCATGTGCAGGGCGCAGAGTTTGAACCCAAGGCCCACCTGCCGGTGCCGGGTGCGCTGGACCTTTGCTTCATCGCCAGCGTGCCGCTGGAGCAGGTCATTGAACGGCTCCGTGCGGCGCCGTGGCCAATCGTCGAAGGACCGGTCATGCGCACGGGCGCGACACAGAAGATCCGATCCGTCTATGTACGCGACCCAGACCTGAACCTCATCGAGATCTCTGAGCTGGCCTGAAGCGGTCCCCAGCCTTCAAGGAGCCACGGCATGAGCACTCGCCCCTTTCTCGCGTTCGCCTGCGCGCACATGACAGATGAGCGCCTGTATGCCCACCAGATCGAAGCGTTGAGCGCGACCCACGACTGCAAGGTGTTTGTCTTCCGCGAGCAGTCGTCAATGGGGGCCATGGCAGAACACCTGCTAGCCCACACCCCCGAACGCTTCACGCTGATCGGTCTCTCGCTGGGAGGCTACATGGCGTTCGAGGTGATCCGCCAGGCCTTGCATCGGCTGGAGCGTCTTGTGCTCATCGACACCACGGCAGTGGCCGATCACCCGGCCCGCCGGGATGGCCGGCTGCGCGACATCGCCGCGGTTCAGAAAGGTGGCATCGAGGCGCTGATTCCGGAACTGCCATCGCGCTGGTTGTTGCCAGCCCACACAAGCGACGCCGCGCTGGTGGCGCTGATGGGCAGCATGGCCCACAGCGTAGGTGCCCTGGGTCAATACCACCAGCAGACCGCAATGCTGGGCCGCCCGGACTCTCACAAAGACCTTGAGCGCGTCAAGGTTCCCACGCTGCTGATCTGTGGCCGCCAGGACCCGGTCACGCCGGTCTCGGACCACGAGGCCATGGCGGCGTGCGTACCCGGTTCCCGGCTGATCGTGATCGAGGACTGCGGTCACCTGTCCACCCTAGAGCAACCGACCGCTGTGACACAGGCACTGTGTCAATGGCTCGACTGCTCCCTAAGCAATTCCTGAGTTCCCTCAACACACCAACTGGAGACAAGAATGAAGCGACGTAACCTCACCATCTTGGGCGCCTCGGCGCTGCTGTGTGTCATCACTAGCGCCACACACGCGCAAGGCAAGTTCCCGGACAAACCGATCACACTGGTGGTGCCCAGCGCTCCGGGAGGTACGACCGACTTCACCGCTCGCCTGGTGGCCGATCAGCTGTCGACCGCCCTGGGTCAGCCGGTGATCGTGGAGAACAAGGCGGGTGCCGCCGGCAACATCGGCAATCAGGCTGTGGCCCGCGCCAAGCCCGATGGCTACACCTTGCTGGTCGCCTACAGCGGTTACCAGGTCGGCAACCCGCACCTGTTCAAGAAGGCAGGCTGGGACCCAATCAAGGATTTCGAACCCGTGGCCATGATGACCCGGGCGCCGCAGGTGGTGGTGACCAAGACGGGACTGCCGTTCAAGAGCATGCAAGAGCTGGTCACTTTCGCCAAGGCCAACCCGGGCAAGCTGAACTATGCGTCATCGGGCAACGGCTCCATCCAGCACATTGCTGCCGAGATGCTGCAGCAGCAGACGGGAACAGAGATGACCCATGTGCCCTACAAGGGAGCAGGACCGGCAGTGCAGGACCTGCTGGGAGGCAATGTGGACATGTTCATCACCACGCCCGCTTCAGTGGTGAGCCAGATACAGGCGGGCAAGATGAAAGCTCTCGCTGTGACCAGCGACAAGCGCTTGCCTTCGCTGCCCGATGTACCCACGGTAGCGGAAGCCGGCCTGCCACAGTTCAAGCTGGATTCCTGGTTTGCTCTGTACGCGCCCGCCGGCACGCCCGCCGACGTGGTGCAAACCCTGAATCAGGCCGTCAGCAAGATTCTTCAGCAGGCCGACGTCAAGAAGAAGGCTGAGGATTCGGGCACGACGACCGAAGTCATGACACCCGCCCAGCTCGGCGCATACACGAAGAGGGAACTCGATTTTTGGGGCCAGGTGATCAAGAAGGCCGCCATCACCTTGGACTGACCATGGCCAAGGAGCGGATTATGAAATTTCTTAGCGCTGTCTTCATTGTGTTGTCTCTTTCTGGCTGTGCCGGACTCAACCCCGAAAGAAGTCTGACTGAAGCTGTTCAGACCGAGGGGGGGCTGGTGTCTGGCACTGGCACGGACGTTCTTGCGTTCCGAGGCATTCCCTACGCCAAGGCACCCATCGGAGCGTTGCGTTGGAGAGAACCACAGGCTGCGCCTACGTCGTCGGGAGTTCGTGATGGCAGCAAGTTCGGTCCCGACTGCATGCAGCCCAACGAGTACCCGGAGTTGCGCGGTGCTGGTATGAGCGAGGATTGCCTATCGGTCAACGTGTGGACGCCCGCCAGGACCTCTGCTGAGCGTCTTCCGGTGCTTGTTTGGATCTATGGCGGCGGATTCACCTATGGCTCCGGCTCCCACCCAACTTACGACGGAGAGGCGCTCGCACGAAGAGGTGTCGTCGTCGTTACCTTCAACTACCGTATGGGTCTATTCGGCTTCATGGCGCATCCCCAGTTGACGGCGGAGAGTCCGCACAAGGCGTCCGGAAACTATGCACTCATGGACCAGATTGCGGCCCTGAAATGGATTCAGCGCAATATTTCGGCCTTCGGTGGCGATCCCCTCCGAGTCACAGTCGCTGGTCAGTCGGCCGGAGCGATGTCCATCAGCTCATTGATGACTTCTGATCTGTCTCGCGGGCTGTTTCAGCAAGCCATTCTGCAGAGCGTTGGCGTTATGAGACCCATGAGTGTTCTGAAGGAGGCTGAGGAGTTCGGGATGACAGTGGGACCGGACATCTCTGCTTTGCGCCGCTTACCGGCCGAAGATCTTGTCAAGAGACTCGCCGACGTCTCGCCGCCCAGCCGCGAAGTGACTAGTTCGCGCGGGATTGGCACCATCGTCGATGGCTATGTGGTTCCCAGGGATGATCGGGCCGCATACCGCGAAGGCAAGCACATGCAGATTCCGTTGATCGTGGGAACTGTGTCGAACGAAGGCGCGGGAATTGCCCGCCGCCTGGCATTGAAGACCGTGCCAGACCTTAACGCGTACATAACTCGAAACTTCCTGGGGGACGAAGCGCGAGCGTTGAAGGAATACGAGGCAAGCAGCGATGCAGATGTCATGAAGGTTCTCAGTGATCTCGTGTCCGACACTCAGTACCAGTTCGGTACCCGGGAAATGCTACGCACCGTGGCACCTCGCCAGCCTAGGGTTTACCGGTATGTCTTCTCGCAGCGTCGCAACGCAGCGGCCATCGACCCTATTCACGGTGATGAACTTCAATACCCGTTCGAAAACCTTGGTGCGTTGCACAGAGGTCGGCTCCGACCTTTCGATAAGTCAGACGAGAAGGTCTCTGCCGCCATGGCCTCTGCCTGGGCAAGTTTTGTCAAGACGGGCAATCCCAACACAGGCGATTTGCCCAACTGGCCAGCCTACACACCGACGAACGAAACCTACTTCGAATTTGGTGCCAACCTCTCGACCGCCCCGTTGAAGGCCTCTTCGCGTCTTGACTTCATCCGTGACTTCTACGCAAAACGCAATCGGTGATGCCATCCATGAATATCGTATTTCTCGACCGGGACACCATTTCGCCGCAGACGGTGCTGCGCCGTCCCGGGTTTTCTCACCAGTTGACGATCCACGGCAAGACGGTACCCGACGAGGTCGTGCCGCGCATTGCCGAGGCCGACATCGTGGTCATCAACAAGGTGCGGCTGACGCAGGACATGCTGCGGCAGGCCCCGCGCCTCAAGCTGGTGGCGGTGGCCGCCACCGGTACCGACAACGTGGACCTCAAGGCCTGTGCGGCCCGTGGCATTGCGGTCAGCAACATCCGCAACTACGCGGTCCATACGGTGCCCGAGCATACCTTTGCTCTCATCTTCGCCCTGCGCCGCAGCATCTGCGCCTACCGCGATTCGGTCAACGCCGGTCGCTGGCAGTCGTCGGGCCAATTCTGCTATTTCGACTACCCGATCCGCGACCTGGCGGGGTCCACTCTCGGGGTGATCGGCGATGGCGTGCTGGGACAGTCCGTGGCCACGATGGGCAGAGCGCTGGGCATGCGGGTGCTGTTCTCGGGCTTCAAGGGCCACCAGCCCATGGGAACCCTCTACACGCCGTTTGACGATGTGCTGGCACGCGCCGACATCATCACCCTGCACTGCCCACTCAACGACGAGACGCGGGGCATGATCGGCGCCCCCGAATTCGCGAAGATGCAGCGCAGGCCCCTGCTCATTAACACCGCGCGTGGCGGCCTTGTCGACGAGTCTTCCGTGGCTGCGGCGCTGGCCTCGGGGCAGATTTCCGGCGCTGGCTTTGATGTTGTCAGCGTCGAACCGCCGCCGCCCGATCACCCGTTCATGGCCCTGAGCCAGCGGCCCGACTTCATCCTCACGCCCCACGTGGCCTGGGCGAGTGACGAGGCCATTCAAGGCCTCGCCGACCAGCTCATCGACAACATCGAAGGGTTCGTGAACGGTCAGCCTAGAAATCTTGTGACGGTGTAGTCCGGCAACGCCATGCACTACGACTGCCACCTGGAGGTCTCCAGTCTCACGCATCCGGACCGCGTGGACCAGCATCTCAGGCGCTGGAAGCCGTCCGGCGTGGTGTTTGTGCAGAAGGGCGCAGACCCGAGATCCAGGAACGAGTGGTTGTCGCGTCTCGGTCCAGGCCAGGGCGCCTGTGGCGTGGCGGTCATCAACGGCCACGACCTGGTACTGGGCTTTGACCGCCTGCAAGCCCAGGGCACCTGTGGTGCCTTGGTCCGCTTTACGGATTCCGACTCCCGCGCCCGCTCCCACGATGAGGTGCAACGTCTGCACGACGCGTTGCCCCGCACCTGGCACATCGAACTGGACATGCCCTGGACCCTAGTGGGCAGGCTCGCCCCGGTTTTCGCCCGCCTGGACCGCCGGTTCTGCCTCGCACCACAGCTGTCCCGCGCCGAAACGCACGAGGCATCCAGTCGGACCATCCTATGGTGGTTTGACATGGGCAATGTTTACCTCAAGCTGACCGGCTCACAGTCAGACGACTGCTTCCACCCCATGAACCGGCTGGTGTGCCGCCATAGCCCGGACCGGGTGGTGCTGGGCAGTGGCCTGCCACAGGCCGATGCCGGATGCTGGTGGTCCGACGAGGGCTTCATTTCGCCCGACCAGGCCGACGACAACGCGCAACGACTCTATCCCTTCCATCGCTGCATCCCGTTGCACTGACCCGCCCCTTTCACGCCGTGATCACCATGAATCCCCGAGATCTGCTCCAAGCCATGTTTCTGAGCGCAATCGGCCGCGCCCACCCCCGCGAGGTCATTGCAACCTACCTTCCAGCGCCCCCCAAAGGTCGCACCGTGGTAGTGGGCGCCGGGAAAGCCGCGGCGGCCATGGCTCTCGCGGTAGAAGAGCACTGGCAGCCCGGGTACGCGATTTCGGGTGCAGTGGTGACGCGTTATGGCCATGTCCCGCCGCGTCCACACGGGCTCTCGCATCGGATCGAAGTCCTGGAGGCTGCGCACCCGGTCCCGGACCAGGCCAGCGTCGATGCGGCCGAGCGGATGCTGTCGGAAGTGGCGGGACTGACCGAGAACGATCTGGTGCTGTGCCTGATGTCCGGCGGAGCATCCTCGCTGCTGACGTTGCCGGTGGAAGGGCTGTCGCTCGAACAGAAGCAGGACATCAACCGGCAGTTATTGGCATGCGGGGCCAACATCAAGGACATGAATGTGATCCGTCGGCACCTGTCCCGGATCAAAGGCGGTCAGCTAGCTAAGGCTTGCGCACCGGCGAAGGTGGTGACGCTGGCCATCAGTGATGTACCCGGTGACGACCCTTCGGTCATCGGCAGCGGGCCGACCATCCCGTGTACGAGTTCGCCGGGCGAGGCGCTTGAACTGCTCAAACGCCACGGTATTCGTGTCCCGGGATCGGTTCTGGAACACCTTGAATGCGAGGCGCGCGCGCACGCTGCCGATGCGAGCCCTTCAACATGGAACCACAACGTCTCGCTGATAGCCACGCCATGGAAATCGCTGCAGGCGGCAGCAGAAACCGCTCGCCAGGCGGGCTTCAACGCTCATGTGCTGAGCGACTCGATCGAAGGCGAATCGCGCGAGGTGGCAAAGGTGCACGCCGAGATTGCGCGGGCGGTGGCCCACGGCAAAAGCTCCCTTCAGAGGCCGTGCGTCATCCTCTCGGGCGGAGAGACCACAGTCACTGTGAATCCATTGGTCCCTAACCGAGGCCGCGGTGGCCGGGCTGGCGAGTTTTGCCTGGGTCTTGCATTGACCCTCAAGGGGGAGCCCAACATCTGGGCGCTGGCCGCTGACACAGATGGCATCGACGGTGTCGAGATCAACGCTGGCGCGTTGGTCACACCAGATACCGTCGCCCGCAGCGAGTTGGCGGGGCTGTCCCTGCAGCACCATCTCGATCGCCACGACTCTTATGGCTTTTTCAAGACATTGAATGATCTGGTGATCACAGGCCCCACTCACACGAACGTGAACGATTTCAGAGCTATCTTGGTGCTCTGAAGGCTCAACATCCGTAAATCGACCCGGGTTTCCTATACATCGGTGAGCCGTTGGAAACGGCGTCATCGAGATATGGGCTGCTCCCAGCAGCTAGCCCTCCCTACAGGGTGGACCGCTTGACCTGCAGCAAACGCTGCACGTCCGTCCTCGGCATCACGATGTCGGTTCAAGGCTGACTCCAGCCAGTCAGGTTTTGCAGTCCGATGACAGCCGCGGCCGGAACCTGACATTTGTCATCCTGCAAGGCGAGCGTCCGCGGCATCTTCAGCAGCGGCCATTCAACGGCGACGGGCCGCTCACGGTGCAGAGCTGATTTGGTGCAACCGATCAACTCTGCAGCGATGCGATCAACGGGCAACACACCCGTCCTCGTGCACTGTGGCAACGCTCCACCAATTCGGACAAGGCTTGTTCGATGCGCTGCAAGTCCGCCAGTCGGGCGCGCACATCGGCCAGTTTCCGTTCCCCTTGCGCGCGAGCCTGACCGCAATGCGAGCCGTCTTCCAGCTTCAGCAGCTCGGCCACCTCGTCCAGGCTGAAACCCAGGCGCTGTGCCGACTTGATGAAACGAACCCGTGCCAGTTCAGGTTCTCCATAGCGGCGGACGCCGCCTTGAGGCCGCTCCGGCTCTGACAACAGTCCCCGACGCTGGTAGAAGCGGATGGTTTCCAGATTCACCCCGGCGGCTTGCGCCAGGGCTCCGATGGTGAAAGTGCCAGACATGCTGCTTGACTCCGTACTTAGGTACGGTTTTAAGCTTACGCTATGAACACCCACCAATCCACCAACACCAGTCAGAAAACCGGCCTGTGGGCGCTGTTGACGGGCGGGCTGGCGGCCCTGCTTGCGTCTGCTTGCTGCCTGGGGCCTTTGTTGTTGATCTCCCTGGGCATTTCTGGCGCATGGATCGGCCACCTGACTCAATTGGGCCCCTTGCAACCTGTGTTCCTCGGCGCAGCGGTGCTTGCACTGGCGCTGGCCTGGCGCCGCATCTGGCGACCGGCCCAGGTCTGCGAACCGGGTCAGGTCTGTGCGTTGCCTCCGGTCAAGCGCGCCTACCAATGGCTGTTTGGCTTGGCCGTGGCCCTGATCGCCGTGGCGCTGGTGTTCCCATTCATCGCGCACTGGTTTTACTGAAAGGCACCTCATGAAGAAGATCTGTCTGTCTCTGGCACTCTTCCTGACAGCGGGCATCGCGGTGGCCGCCCCCCAGACCGTCAGGCTGTCCGTGCCGACCATGGATTGCCCGGTCTGCCCGATCACCATCAAGAAAGCCCTGCTCCAGGTGGCAGGGGTCAGCCAGGCTCAAGTGAACTTCGAACGGAAAGAAGCCCTGGTCACGTTTGACAACGAACGGACCCAGGTCGACGCCTTGATGCGTGCCACGGCGGGAGCGGGTTACCCATCCACCCTGGCGGAGCGCCAGCCATGAGCGCGGTGAACCTGATCTCCACGCTCACCTGCCCCCATTGCGGGCACTGCAAAACCGAAACCATGCCCACCGATGCGTGCCAGTGGTTCTACGAATGTGAGCAGTGCCACGAGGTGCTCAAGCCCCAGCCCGGTGACTGCTGCGTGTTCTGTTCCTACGGCTCGGTGCCTTGCCCGCCCATTCAGACCGGCCAATGCAGCAGTTGTGACAGGCTTTGATCGGGGTGTTCCGTCTGCCACGCGCTGAATCCGCGATGTCGGCCTAGAATCCGCCCATGCGCTCGTTCGTCGCCTTCCTGCTGAGCCTGAGCATCTCGCTCCAGGGATGGGCGGCGGCTGCGGGTGTGCAGGCGCCATGCCCCATGGGCGACATGATGGTCATGCAATCAATGGCTGCCAACGGCGACATTGAGCAGACGGCCGAACTTGGCGACTGTTGCAACGACGCAGCCACCTTTGCGCTGACCGGCAAACTCTGCAAGACCGGCCAGGAATGCCAGGCCCCCACCGGCTGGATGACGCCTTTCTCGCAGCCTTTCGTCCAGACCCAGCCGTCGAGCGTGCTGCTCGTGGTCGGCTCGCCCACGCCGCCCGACGGCGCTGGCGCCAGCGTCTGGCGCCCCCCCACCCTCTGACTCCACTGATCCGGACTGCGCGCTGCCGCTGAGGCGGTCCGCAGTCCGTGACGTGGCTGCGCGCCCATGGCGCCTGCAGCCCATGTTCATCTTCATGGAGCACAGACATGCATGTCTTTCCACCCGGCAACAACCGGCAAGCCCGGCCGTTGGTTGGCGCCATTACGCCCAAACACGTCTTCAACACCGCAGCCCTGCTGCTCGCCCTGTGTCTGGGCGTTGCATCACCCGCCCGGGCATCGGAGCAAGGGGCGCTGGGTCTTTCCATGGCGGTTCAGGCTGCAATGGCGCGCTCGCAGGCCCTGAGCGCGCAAGACGCCGCCGCCCGTTCGGCGCGAGAGGCTGCTGTGGCAGCGGGTCAGCGGCCAGACCCGGTGCTGCGGTTCTCGCTCAACAACCTGCCCATTGAAGGCGACAACCGCTTCAGCATATCCAGCGAGAGGATGACCAGCAAGGCCGTGTCGCTGATGCAGGCGTTCCCTGCCGAGGGCAAGCGCCAGGCCCGCTCGCAGCGCTTCGAGCGCGAAGCCGACGTGGCCCTGGCCACACGGGCACAGCGCGCCGCCAGCCTGCGGCGCGACACCGCCATCGCGTGGTTTGAACGGCAGGCCCAGGAACAGCGGGTGTCGCTGCTGCGTGCACAACTGACCGAGAACCGCCTGCAGCTCCAGGCGGCCGAAGCCGCTACGCGCGGCGCGCTACCCGCCGGTGCCAGCAGTCCTTCGGTGGACTGGTTGACTGCGCGCGACGCGCTCGCCCAGACTCAGCAAGCCCTGCTGGGGGCCGAGGCCGCCCTGGACAACGCGCGCCAGGCGCTGGCCCGCTGGACCGGCACGCCGCTCGGCCAGCCCTTGGGCGAAGCGCCCGCACTGAGGTCATTGGCGTTCTCGGCAACGGGATTCGCGCCGCACCTGCAGCAACACCCGGATCTGGCGTTGTTCAGCGCTCGCCTGTCAGCAGCTGAAGCCGACGCCGAACTGGCGCGGCAAGACCGCCAGCCCGATTGGAGCGGCGAGCTGGCGTTTGTTCACCGGCGGCCGGGCTTTGACAACATGGTCTCGCTGGCGGTGTCGGTACCCCTGCAATGGGACCGCGCGCAGCGGCAAGATCGCTTGCTGGCGGCGCGGCTGGCCCGGGTGGACGAGCTGCAGGCCGAGCGCGAAGAGCGCTCGCGCGAGGTGCTCGCCGAGGCCGAGCGCTGGCTGGCGGCCTGGCGTGGTGGCCTGGAACAACTGGCGCTGATCGACAAGGAGCGCCTGCCCTTGGCGCGCCAGCGCGCCGACCTGGCGCAGGCGGCCTACCGCGGCGGCAACGCCCGACTGGGCGATGTGCTTGCGGCGCGGCGCATGGCCCTGGCGCTGGAGATGGAACGCATCGAGGTGCAGCTCTCGACGGCCCGCCTGTGGGCCCGGCTCGAATACCTCCTGCCCGAGCCCGCTGACCTGAGCCACTCCACCGCAGCAGCGGCCCCCGACACGGCCGCGGCCCTCACACAAAAGGACTGACACCATGAAAACCTCCACCTCCATTGGCCTTTCGGCCGTCGCTCTGGCCATCCTGGGCGCCGTGGGTTACGGCGCCTGGACCGCCGGCATGAACGCCGGCATGAGCATGGGCATGGCCACACCCCAGGGCGCGTCCACCGACGCGGGCGCAGCGAGCGCCTCCACACAGGACCCCAGCACCTGGAGCATGAACCAGGGGTTTGAGGCCACCGAGCGCCACATGCGCGACGGCCTCAAGGCGGGCGACGTGGACCCAATGACCGGCTCGAAAATCCTCAACTACCACGACCCCATGGTGCCGGGCAAGAACTTCGACGCGCCCGGCAAGTCGCCGTTCATGGACATGCTGCTGGTGCCGCGCTACGCCGGTGCTGGCGGCGCGGCCGACACGGGCGGGGTGACCGTGAGTCCGCGCGTACAGCAAAACCTGGGACTGCGCACGGTGGAGGTGAGCGAAGGCCGGCTGGACAGCGCGGTGTCGGTGGTCGGCAGCGTGGCCTGGAACGAGCGCGACCAGGTGCTGGTCAGCGCCCGGTCGATGGGATTCGTCGAGCGGCTGCACGTTCGCGCCACGCAGGACCGCGTTGCTAAGGGCGCTCCGCTGGCCGACATCTACGTGCCCAACTGGGTGGCGGCGCAGGAGGAGTACCTGGCGGTGGCGCGCATGGCCGAACAGGACGCGCAGTTGGCGCCGTTGCGCGAGGCAGCGCAGCAGCGCATGCGACAGGCGGGCATGAGCCCGGCGCAGATCGAGCGCGTGGTGCGCGACGGCAGTCTGCAACCCCGCTTCACGCTGAGCGCGCCACTCGGCGGCGTGGTGACAGAACTGATGGTGAGCGAAGGGGCGACCGTGATGCCGGGCATGACCCTGATGCGGCTGCAAGGCACAGGCAGCGTCTGGGCCGAAGGCCAGGTGCCCGAGAGCCAGTCCGCCCAGCTCAAGCCCGGCGCCGAGGTCAGCGCCACCAGCCCGGCTGCCCCGGGTCAGACCTTCACTGGTCGGCTGCAGGCGCTGCTGCCGTCGGTGGACCCGGCCACCCGCACGATCAAGGCGCGGCTGGAACTGGCCAACCCCCAGGACCGGCTGGTGCCGGGCATGTTTGTGCAGATGCGCCTGGCCAACCCCGACGCCGCCAAGGTGCTGCTGCTGCCCAGCGACGCGGTGATCCACACCGGCCAGCGCAGCGTGGTGATGGTGGCCGAAGGCGATGGCCGATTCACGCCGGTGGAGGTGCGCACCGGGCGCGAAGTGGGCGACCAGACCGAGATCCTGCAAGGTTTGCAAGTCGGGCAGAAGGTGGTGCGTTCGGGCCAGTTCCTGATCGACTCCGAGGCCAGCCTCAACGGTTTGCTGGCACGGCTGAGCCCGGCTCAAGAGGCGGGGATGGACAAGCCAATGCAGATGACGGAGCAGCCCGGCACCATGCCAACGGCAACGCATCAGACGCCCGCCGAGATCAAGGCGGTGGATGGCGACACCGTCACCCTTTACCACCCGGCCATCCCGGCGCTCAAGTGGCCTGCCATGACCATGGACTTCGGGTTGCCACCCGCCGACCAGAGACCCAAGGGTCTGGCGGCGGGCCAGTCGGTCCAGGTCGAGTTTGAGATGCGCGACGGCGACATCCCTCAGATCACGCGCATCCAGCCCGCGACCCCGGGAGCGAAGCCATGATCGCGCGCCTGATCCACTGGAGCATCGCCAACCGCTTCCTGGTGCTGATGGCCACGGTGATGATCACCGCCTGGGGCGTGGTGTCGATGCTGCGCACACCGCTGGACGCGCTGCCCGACCTGTCGGACACGCAAGTCATCATCCGCACCACCTGGCCCGGCCAGGCACCGCAGCTGGTGGAAAACCAGGTCACCTACCCGCTGACCACCACCATGCTCTCGGTGCCCGGCGCCAAGGCGGTGCGCGGTTTCTCCATGTTTGGCGACAGCTTCGTCTATGTGCTGTTCGACGATGGCGTGGACCTGTATTGGGCGCGCTCGCGGGTACTTGAGTACCTGAACCAGGTGCAGTCCCGCCTACCGGCCACGGCGAAATCATCGCTCGGTCCCGACGCCACCGGTGTGGGCTGGATCTACCAGTACGCGCTGATCGACCGCACCGGGCGGCAGGACCTGGCCCAGCTGCGCTCGCTGCAGGACTGGTTCCTGCGCTTCGAGCTCAAGACGGTGCCCGATGTGGCCGAGGTCGCCAGCATCGGCGGCATGGTGCGCCAGCACCAGATCGTGCTGGACCCGGACAAACTGGCGGCCTACGGCATCACGCAGCAGATGGTGAGCGAGGCCGTGGCGCGCGGCAACCAGGAAGCCGGCGGCTCGGTGCTCGAACTCGGCGAGGCCGAATACGCGGTGCGCGCCAACGGTTACCTGAAAACCCTGGACGACTTCCGGTCGCTGCCGCTAAAGACCACCGATGCCGGGGTCTCGGTGCGGCTGGGCGACGTGGCGCGCGTGCAGATCGGGCCCGAGATGCGGCGCGGCATCGGCGAACTCAATGGAGAGGGCGAGGCGGTTGGCGGCGTGGTGGTCATGCGTTCGGGCAAGAACGCCTTGCAGACCATCGAAGCGGTCAAGGCGCGGCTGGCGCAACTGCAGCGAGGCTTGCCCGAAGGGGTGGAAATCGTGCCGGTGTACGACCGATCCGGCCTGATTCAGGCCGCGACCCATAACCTCGGCATCAAGTTGCTGGAAGAGTTTGGCGTGGTCGCGCTGGTGTGCGCGCTGTTCCTGTTTCACCTGCGCAGCGCGCTGGTCGCCATCGTCTCGCTGCCGCTGGGCATTCTGGCGGCCTTCATCGTGATGCACCAGCAGGGCGTGAACGCCAACATCATGTCGCTGGGCGGCATCGCCATCGCGATTGGCGCGATGGTGGACGCGGCGGTGGTGATGATCGAAAACGCTCACAAGCACCTGGAGCGCTGGGCGCACGAACACCCAGGCGAGGCGCTCGAAGGCGAGAGACGCTGGCAGGTGATCGGCCACGCAGCCGCCGAGGTCGGCCCGGCCCTGTTCTTCTCGCTGCTGATCATCACCCTGAGTTTCATTCCAGTGTTCACGTTGCAGGCACAGGAAGGGCGGCTGTTCGCGCCGCTGGCCTATACCAAGACCTACGCCATGGCAGCGGCGGCGGGTCTGGCGGTCACCCTGATCCCGGTGCTGATGGGCTATCTGGTGCGCGGGCGCATTCCTGAGGAAACCGCCAACCCGCTCAACCGGGGCCTCATCGCGCTGTACCGGCCGGTGCTCAATGCGGTGCTCAAGGCGCCGAAGACGACGCTGTTGGTAGCGGCCTTGCTGCTGGGGGTGAGCCTCTGGCCGCTCAAGCACATCGGTGCCGAGTTCATGCCGCCGCTGGACGAGGGTGACCTGCTCTACATGCCAACCGCCTTGCCCGGCCTCTCGGCCGCCAAAGCCGCCGAATTGCTGCAGCAGACCGATCGGCTGATCAAGACCGTGCCCGAGGTGGCCAGCGTGTACGGCAAGGCCGGGCGCGCCGACAGCGCCACCGACCCGGCGCCGCTGGAGATGTTCGAGACCACCATCCAGTTCAAGCCGCGCGACCAGTGGCGAGCGGGCATGACGCCTGAAAAACTGGTGGACGAGCTAGACCGCACGGTGCGCGTGCCCGGCCTGGCCAACATCTGGGTGCCGCCCATCCGCAACCGCATCGACATGCTCGCCACCGGCGTCAAGAGCCCCGTGGGGGTGAAGGTGGCCGGTGCCGACCTGGCCACCATCGACCGCCTCACCCAGCAGATTGAAGCGGTGATCAAGGGCGTGCCCGGTGTCACCAGCGCACTGGCCGAGCGCCTGAGCGGTGGCCGCTACATCGATGTGGACATCCGCCGCGACGAAGCCGCGCGCTACGGCCTGAACATCGCCGACGTGCAGGCCGTGGTCTCTGGTGCGGTGGGCGGCGTGAACATCGGCGAGACTGTGGAAGGCCTGCAGCGCTATCCGATCAACCTGCGCTACCCGCGCGACGCTCGCGACTCGCTCGCCGACCTTCGGAATCTGCCCATCGTCACGCCGCGTGGTCAGCGCTTGGTGCTCGGCGACGTCGCGCGCCTGCGCATCACCGACGGCCCGCCCATGCTGCGCAGCGAAAACGCGCGGCTGGCCGGCTTCGTTTACGTGGACATCCGCGACCGCGACCTGCGCGGCGCCGTGCTGGACATGCAGCAGGCAGTGGCCGAGCAGGTGGATCTGCCCGCGGGGTACTCGGTGTCGTGGTCGGGCCAGTACGAGTTCCTGGAGCGCGCCAGCGCCCAGCTCAAGCTGGTGGTGCCGTTCACGCTGCTGGTGATCTTCCTCTTGCTGTACCTGACCTTCCGCCGCCTGGACGAGGCCCTGCTCATCATGGCCACGCTGCCCTTTGCGCTCATCGGCGGTATCTGGCTGCTCTGGGCCTTGGGGCACAACCTGTCGGTGGCCAGCGTGGTCGGCTTCATTGCGCTGGCGGGTGTGGCGGCCGAGTTCGGCGTGATCATGCTGCTGTATCTCAAGCAGGCCTGGGCGGCACGGCTGGAGAAGGGGTTGAACACCGACGCCGATCTGCTCGACGCGATCCGTGAGGGCGCGGTCTTGCGCGTGCGGCCGAAGGCGATGACGGTGGCGGTGATCGTGGCCGGCCTGCTGCCCCTGTTCTGGGGCGTGGGCGCTGGCAGCGAAGTGATGCAGCGCATCGCTGCGCCGATGGTGGGCGGCATGCTCAGTGCGCCGCTGCTGTCCATGCTGGTGGTGCCGGTTGTCTATCGGCTGATGCGGAGGTCAAGCGCTGGCCAACTCCGGTCTTGATGCAGCAAATAGGGGGCGGCGGTCGCGAATGCACTCGGCTGCCGCTGACAGCCTGACCATGAGGGCGACATCATTTCCGCCGCAGTCGCTACGTCAAGGAATTCTGATGCCCGCTGTGCCTCGGACATCCGTCATTCCGGCCAGCAACTCTCGCCGTGACCAACAGCCGCTTTGTGCCCGATAGCGTGAAAACGCTGGGCAGCACGCGCCGACAGCAATCGCTGGAGGCCGTGTGAAAACCCTCTCGCAGCTTTGTTATCCAGCCGGTAGAGTCCGCAGACATATTGAACAGCGAGGTCAATATGTCCAGATTCATCGAAGGTCAGGACAGGCAGCAAGTCACATTGCTGCCGGAATGCTTGGATGACTTCATCGCAGAGGACAACACGGTTCGAATCGTGGATGCCTTCATCAACGAGTTGGACCTTGCGTCTCTGGAGTTCCAGGGCTTGCAGCCGGCGTCAACCGGGCGGCCTTCGTACCACCCCTCAGTGCTGCTGAAGCTGTACCTCTACGGCTATCTCAACCGCATCCAGTCCAGCCGCAGACTGGAGCGCGAATGCCAGCGCAACGTGGAACTGATGTGGCTGACCGGCCGGCTCGCCCCTGACTTCAAGACCATTGCAGACTTCCGCCGCGACAACGGCAAAGGCATTCGCAACGTCTGCCGTCGCTTCGTGATGTTGTGCCGCGAGTTGAAGCTGTTCACCGACGCCGTTGTGGCCATCGACGGCAGCAAGTTCAAGGCTGTCAACAACCGCGAGCGCAACTTCACGCCAGGCAAGATCGAGCGACGTGAACGGGAGCTGGAGGAGAGCATCCAGCGCTACCTTGATGCCCTTGAGACTGCGGATCGAACCCAGCCCATTGAGATGCAGGCAAAGACCGAGCGTCTGCAAGGCAAGATCCAAAAGATGCGCCAGCGCTTGCAAGACCTTCAAGTCGTCAAGGCGCAACTGGAGACGCTGCCTGATCGGCAGCTCTCCCAGACGGACCCTGACGCACGTGCAATGACCACCCACAGCGCCAAGGGGACGGCCATGGTGGGCTACAACGTGCAGACAGCGGTCGACACGAAGAATCATCTGATCGTCGCCCATGAGGTCACCAACAATGGCAGCGACCGGTCACAGCTCAGTGCAATCGCAATGGCCGCGCGTGATGTGATGGGAAAGCGCCGATTGAAGGCCATTGCCGACCGCGGTTACTACAACGGTATGGAGCTCAAGACTTGTGACGACGCCGGGATTGCAGCGCTTGTACCCAAGCCCATGACATCCAATGCGAGAGCAGAGGGCCGGTTTGACAAGACAGACTTCATCTACATCGCTGATGCCGACGAATACCAGTGCCCAGCAGGCGAACGAGCCATCCACCGCTTCAGCCGAGAAGAGGCTGGACTGCAGATCAGCATCTATTGGTCCAGTGCTTGCCCTGGCTGTGCAATGAAGGCGCAATGCACAACGAGCAATTACCGACGCATCAGGAGATGGGAGCATGAGGAAGTCATGGACAGGGCCCAGCAACGGCTAGACCAGATGTCCAACGCCATGACCGTGCGCAAGAGCACCGTTGAACACGTCTTCGGAACCCTCAAGCACTGGATGGGCTGGACGCACTTCCTGACCCGAGGCATGCAGAACGTCGCAACCGAGATGAGCCTGAACGTGTTGGCGTACAACTTCAAACGCGTCCTTGCCATCTTGGGCTTTGAGGAGTCCAAGAAGGCGATGCGGTTGTTGGGCGGATAGGCGCCCTTTGCAGCCGCTGAAGGCCCGATGTAAAGCCTCGAATACGCTCCAGCGTCGCCTTGCCGACGCTCAGACGACGTCAATTCGCTAAAGCCGAAAAATCTGCGGTTTGAGCGTGACTCGCCCGAACTGCCAGGGAGTTGTCACACGGCCTCGCTGCAGAGCGGCTCTACGATCTGGCTGCTTCAGGCTGGGTGCCGTCACTCGCGGTCGCCACCCGAGCGACCGCTGCGATCAATAGCGACCGTCCGACGCGAAATTGCTCGTACGTCCGCATTGCATCCAGTACCAGGTGCTTCGAGATTTGTGATCGCTGAGTCGATTATGAACAGCCGCTCCGGCCCTGGTCTGATCCGGCGTCCTATGGAATCTCAAAAACTTCTTGCTCGGCAAACCAGCCGCTCTCGTGCTGCGCGAATTTCAGCGCTTCGGTCGGGTTTTCAGCCCATAAGACAAGCGCCAGAGATTCACAGGCACGGCTGCAGGTGACGTACAAAAGTCGCAGGCTCCGGTCGATGGTTGTTTCTTTGCCGGCCTGGACGTTGTCCAAATCACTCTCTCCCAGCGCGGTGGCGCCAAAAAGCTTGTCGTAAGAGATCTGGTTACCGCCGGACTGCTCGTCGTCCATAACGACCATGACGTGAGTGAACTCCGACCCTTTGACCACCTGGTGCGTGGCTAGTTCGGAATTGCCGGCCAGGTAGCGGCGGTACCGCTCCAGTTCGGCCCACGGCGCGTTGAACAAGGCGTACCACCCTCTACGCCGTCGTGCGTCGTCCGTCTCGGTTTCCTTGCGCGGAATGGGAGCGGCCGGCGGTGGGGTCTCGTCAGCGAACTGCTGCAGCAGCCGGGCGTCAACCTTGAACACCTGCGCCTTGATGATTGGCGCGATTACCTCTTCGACGATGGCACCTGACTTGATGGATGCCGCGCCGAACGCCACGACGGCACCATGAATTTCCTCGGTTCGCGTGATCCGCTGATCGGCAACGGCCGGGAGTTGATCAAGACAGCCGGCGCGTCTCAGCATCTCTGTGGTCGCGAAGTCGTTGATGGTCCCATCTTCGGCCACACAGGCCGCGAGCTGCGCGAGATCCTGAAGCAGCAGGCGGGCGGCTGCAGGCCCAGTGTTGTCACCCCTACCCGATGGCGCGGCGGCGTTCGGATCAATAAGGGTCATCGCCGTGTACACATTCAAGAAGTCGCCGCGCGCTGCGACCAGTTTGTGCTCCAACGCGAGCGACTGATAGCCGGCAGGCGTCGCCCAGGCGTTGCTCTGGGTCGCCTGCTGCATCTGCGATGCAACCCAGGCTTCTTTTTGGCGCTTTTCAGGTGTCGAGAGGGATGTATGCCCGATGAACAGGCGAACAATGCCACCGGTCTTCTCGGTGCGATGGTTCTGTTCGACGCCTGATGTTGGCTGTGTCCGACCGGCCAGCTTCGACGACCAGATCTTGTTGATGAGCTGAACAATTCGCTGCTGGCTGCGGTGATTCATCTTGAGCTCGGGCTTGGCCCAGCCGTCAGGCACGAGTCCGGGAAGGTCGGAATGCCCCTCCATGTAGATGCGCTGGCGGTGATCCCCGAGGAGGCCGAGCGTGAGGCCGCTGCCCCTGGGCTCAGCCAGTTTCATCAGCGCGTCCAAAACCGACTTCATCGTGTCCTGGGACTCGTCGATCAGGATGACGGGGTGACGGTCGTGCAGGATGGTTTTCAGCGTTGGCCGGTTTAACAGCAACCAGGCCGTGGCCTCTAGCACTTGGCCATGCTGCAAGGCTCCTTCACCGTAGGTGTCCTTGTCGGGATGGTAGATGAACGTCGGCACGGCTCTTAGAGCTTCTATCTCTGCCTCGATTTCGGCGAAGTTCCTCAGGTCCGTCTTGCTGATTCCCTTCTCCTTCTTCGACGCCTTGGCGCGCTTGCCTTCGAGCTTTGCCGTCTTTACGGCAATGAGCGCCTCGCGGATGTCGTCGTCGAAGCCGCCGATCAGTTCCCAGCAGAAGGAGTGGATGGTGGAGACGGCGACCAGGTCGTTGCTGCCCAACCGGCCGCTGACGACCGCGACCGCGTTTTTTGTGTATGTGACGACACGGATCGATCGCCCATACAGGCGTAGGCGGCGGGCTAGCTTTCCGCCGCTGTCGTGCGCCACCACGCCGGTCAGCCGGCGCAACACTTCAACCAGCGTGCGCGTCTTGCCCGAGCCGGCTCCCGCGAACATGAAAAAGCTGCGCGGCGGCTGCTCCGTCAGGTATCCGCAGATTTCCTCGACGACGCCCGCATCGCGGTCGTTGCCTTCAGGCACCAAGACGCCGCTCATGGCGTGGTCCCTCCGGCGGGATCAAGCTCGTCTTGCAACCAGGTGAGGGCGTCAGCGATGTACTTCGGGCATTTCACGTCCTCTCCGGCCGCGACGCACTCGAAGATGCTGGCCGCGAAATCGCCCTTGCTGAACGAATTGCGCATCAATGCGTGCAGGGCGGTCAGCAGATCGACAGCAGTGGCAGCGTCAGCAACTGCCTCCGCCACGTCAGCCAGTGCGCCAGTCGGCGGTCTGACCTTCTTGTCATCGTCAGCCTTTTGTTGACCGCTGGCCTTCGCGGCCTCGGCTTCTTCAGCCAACTTGTTCAACCCCTTAAACCAATCGATGTTGGTCAGGACCAGTGAGTCCTCAAAAGTCGTTGGCCACTGACTGCCCGCCTCGGCAACCGGCAGTTGCCATGCAAACCGCACTTTGCATTCCGGGGCGCCGGTCCATATGAGTTGGGCAGGAGTCGGTACCTTGAAGTCCTCCACGTCCTGCAACTGTGGGTGCCAGTCGCGCAGCGTGGAGTTGCCGGACTTGAGGCCGGCCTGGCCTGTGTTCGCCGTGGCTATCCAGCGCGGCTTGCCCTTGGGACCAACCTTCAACTCAGTCGGGTCGAGGTCGGTGATGACCACGGTCGGAATCCGAAGCTTCTCGATGAGGGGTCTCAGCCTATGGGCGTGGCTGCCGCCAAGATCCAGGAAGGAGACGTAGCGGCTGCTCAGGCTGGCGTGCTGACGTTCCATGAAGAGCGGCACAAGCATGCGCTCTGCGACGCCCTCCACGAATACAGCGGCATCGGCGAACAGAAGATCGGTGTGCTGCACGCGGAAGTAGCGCTCTGCGAATTGACGCGTCTCATCATCGTCGCCGAACACTTCGCCGAGGTCGACGACCTCGGTACTCGGCATAGGGTGGACTTCAGATGGTGGAATCCGCCGCATGTACCGCAGCCGGTTGAAGTCCTCTGCGTGCGCGAGATGGCTTGAATGCGTGCTGATCAGCAACTGGCTTTGCAGCGCGACGGAATCCTCGTCGGTTGGGCTAATGAGTTTGTGCGCCCTAGCCGGAAAGATTCGCTGAACCTGGACGTGCAGGTGGGCCTCTGGCTCCTCGATCACAACGAGGTGAACCGGCGGCGGCGAGCCTTTCTCGGGGTTCATGCGCGCAGTCTTGAACGACACGAGTTGGTAGCTCAGCGACTGCAGGTTTTGGTAGCCCAGGCCGATCGAGAACTCCGGCAGCATGTCTTCGCCGGTCCCACCTTTCATGCTGTACTGGACGGCGGTGCTGTGGTCGAGAAGGTCGGCAGTGTGGATGCGAGTCCTGAACCGGATCTCCTGGGGATCGTGAAGGCCTGGGTAGCCGAGCAGCTTCACCTCAGCCACCGAGGGTGCCAAGGCATCGTGGATCTTCTGATCCAGGTCCTTTTGCGCGTTGGCGACCGCCTGGATGAGGTCGGCGCGTTGCCCGTGTCCCGTCACGGCGACGTTGAGATGCTGGCGCGCGAACTTCAGGAGCTGGTTCGAAAACAATCCGACGGGATTTGACGACGATGTGGACTTGGAATCGGCCTCTTCCGAGCCCAAGCCCCGCTGGGCGGCCACGAAGTCGATGCGGATCAGTTTGGCCAAGTGCTTGCGGTCGGCCGGCTGCGCACTGGCCGCCAGGGGCTGCGTCTGGTAGGTCTTGATCCCCTGAATGGGATTGTTGGCCCCATCCAAGCTGTACGACCTGACCTGACCTAGCTTCCGAGGCTCGCGCAGCCAGTAGTCCAACAGGTCGATCGGCCAAGCATGCGAATCGTTGCTCATACCCTTCACGGGCTGGCGCGCGGCGTTGTAAGCCCAGGCCAGCTCTTGAAGCGACGCGACATCGCTAGCCGGCTCTAGGCGCAGCCGGACGCCGACGGCGCCCCCTTTCCAGACCAGCTTGGACAAGAAGGGTTGGACGTAGTGAAACATCCCAGCCTCAGCATCGAACCACAGATCCAGCGTGGGCATTGCTGACAGCAGCGTAGCGAGCTGGCCTTCCCAGTCGTCGCCATCCTTCGGTGTCGCGGTCGCCGGATCCTCCGCCAATGCCTCCCACTTGACGCCCAGCGCACGCAGCGCGGGCCACTCAGACAGGCTGATGTCGAACGCGCCGAAGGGGTACGATTCAGACAGGAAGTGCCGGAGCGCGGTAAGGATGGCAGTCTTGCCACTGTTGTTCGCGCCCACAAGAATCGTCGTCTGCGAGTCCAGGTCCAGCTGGACCTTGCCCAGGCGCCGGAACTTGCACAACTCGACATATCGCAGCGTGATGCTTCCCGAAGGTGCTGCTGGTGCTGATGGCGTGGTCACGGTGCCGTGCCTCCCGTATTGAGTTGCCGCGATTGTCGCGGCGTTGATACAAGAGGCGCACATGCCGCCCGGTTGAGTCCGCGCGTGTCATGCCTCACCCCTCCCTTTGCCCTATTGGACAGCAAAATAGCGGCGGCTGATGCGTAGGGAATTGGGTTGTGGTCAGCGGGTCGCTTGATGGGTGAGGCTCTGCGCTTGGTCGACCATGCCGAACAGCCGGGCATCCACGTCCGCAAGCCCAATGATCGCGCAGAAGTTTCGTCGCTCGAACGAATCCAATCTGCTGTTAAAAGCCCTTCATAAGAGCCACTGACTCGCGCACCCATGCAACTCGAAGACGACAGCCACTGCCATCACCTGCAACGATCAGACTTCATTCGACGGCTTGTTCAGACACCACCATCAATGGCTCCGGACAGTCAGGGACTGTCCATTCCTCGGCGAATCGTGCAGTACTGGCACAACCTGCAGGCACTGCCTGCTGACGTGCAGGAGTGCATGGATTCTTGGTCGAGGTGGCATTCAAGCGGATTTGAGTACCGTGTCTTCGATGCGCGCAGCGCGGGTCGCTTCATCGAGCAATCACTCGGAAGGGACCACCTGAGTGCGTTCATGCGCTGCTATCACCCCGCGATGCAGGCCGACTACTTCCGGCTGTGCTATCTCGTCATCAGTGGCGGGATGTACGTCGATGCCGACGACGTGTGCATCGCCAAAGACATCTCGGAGCTGTTCGTTGGGAGCGGCGTCAAGGTTCAGCCACTTTGCTACGACATCGCTTCGGATTCGATGGTTCAGTGCGAGGTCTTCCTGCAAGCGGGGACCAACCGGGAAGGGTTGATCTTCTACGTCAACAATAATCCGTTGATTGCTTGCGAGGGAGATCCCATCGTCAGCCGAGCACTTGAGCGTGCAACCATGCGCTTGAACTTCGCAGCCGAGGATGAGCTGCCGGAAATTCAATCGACTACCGGCCCGGGTAACCTTTCGCGCATCATCTTCGAGCTAGGCGTGCGATGCCCTGATGAGCCCGGGGTGACCATACTTCGAACTTGGGACTCAATCGGTGTGTCCAAGTGGCCGCTGGGCTATCGTGCCGACGGGAGAAATTGGCGAATCTCCAATAGGAAGCGCTTTGCCTTTGATGGGGAGGGGCGCAATGAACCTATTTGAGCCACTGAGTGGCATCCGCCACCTATTGCACACCATGTTCTTGCGCTTGCGCGTGCTGCTGCCGAAACAGACGGCCTGCGCATTCGGCCCCGCTGGCGGTGGCTACCCGGGGAGGATCAGCGACATCCATGTGATCAATCTTGACCGTCAGCCGCAGCGGCTGATGGCTGTTGCCCGGGAGCTGGATCGCATCGTGGATTGCACGGGGCAACCACTGTCTATGCGACTCATCCGACACGCAGCTTGCGACGCGCGGGCCCTCCCGGCCGTAACGCTTGCTGGTGTCGATGTCGAGCCCTACTACACACTTGCGGATCAACTTTCCGTCGACCCGTACCCGCAGGTGCTTCCTGACATGTTTGATCTGACCCTTCCGATCCGAATGAGCAATGCAGAAATTGCGGTGGCTCAATCGCACATTGATATCTGGAAGAAGATTGCCAGTTCAAATGCGCCATACGCGCTGGTGCTGGAAGATGACGTCTGGTTCGAACAAGGCTTTGGCAGTCTTGTCGACACAGCCTGGGAGGAGATGCGGGATCGCGACGGAACCGATCCTGACTTTGACGTGCTCTATCTGTCCTACAAAGAGGTGAAGCACGGCGCTCCCAAGATTGCGCTGTCGCGCAGCGTCTTTCGACCGGAGCGCGGGCTTTGGTATCTCTCGGGATATGTGCTTTCCAAGCGCGGCGCGCAGCGGCTTCTTGCACGCCTGCCGTGCCGCGGACCGGTCGACCTTTGGATCAATCAGCAGTTCCCAGTGACAGATGTGCGCGCGCTGCGCCGCTCTGTAGTTCCTCAGCGCATCGATCTGCATTCCACGAACTCCTACTCGATTCTCCCCGTCCTCAGCCAGATCGGAATTCTTTCCGACTCGACACCCGGTACGTTTCATCAGCGTCCTAGGGAAACACCGGTTTTTGCTTTCGGCTCTCGGAACGCGGGCCTATCGACTCTGGCCGTGGCCTTGTCGATGCTGGGCTATCGCTGCTGCAGCGACATGGACGACCTACCGCCCGTGGAGCGAGGCCGCTTGCTTCGAGGTCTGCGTGGACGCGTCTTTGATGCCTACGTCAATGTCGCCGCGCTTGAGCCCCACATTGCGCAGCTCAAGGGGCGGTATCCCGGGGCGAAGTTCATCTTCGTCGGCGAGATCCCTGAGAACTTGCCGCTGCCCCCTGAGAGCGTTTTGCACCGGCGTGCCGTTCCGGAGGACTGGACGGAGCTGTGTGAGTACCTGCGCATGCCGCCACCCAGCAGTAGCTTTCCGTACGCTGCAGAGCGGGGTGTTCGTCGCCTTCGCTCTCCTGCGGCCGCAATTGAGAGACTTGCAAGAGGCAAGCGGCTTAAGCACGACGTTTCGCCATGGGTTGCCCCGCCATCCCGCCACTGGCACGGTATCGACGTAGAGCTACGCGAGCCGGGGCCGACGTCGATGCCATCTCGAACCCGGTTTGACGACCATTTGAGCGAACTCGATCCATCTCGTTGGCTGTCGCGCGACGATACGTTCCCCGGGAACCTCGCACTCTTCAGGCCTGGTAACGTGCGAGCTCTGCCTTCTGGCGGTTTAGAACTGGTGGTCGCAAGTGAGTCACTCGGTGTTCGCGAGCTAAGCGCGGGCGCTGTTTCCAGCCGAGGCCTGTTTTTGTATGGACGCTTCGAGGCAACTCTGCGAGCAACCAACGTGCCTGGCTTGGTCTCGGGCTTCTTCCTCCACCGAGATCTTCCGCGCCAGGAGATCGATGTGGAGATCACAGGTAGCCGTCCAGACCAGATGCTGGCCAATGTCTTCTTCAATCCAGGCTGCGATGGTGCGAAGTTTGACTACGGTTACCGGGGGACGCCATTCGCCATCGAACTCGGGTTCGATGCCTCCGAGGCGTTCCACACCTACGCTATTGAATGGGCGTCTGACGAGATCCGATGGTTCGTCGACGATCGCCTTGTGCATCGGAGAGTGCTCTGGGACCCCACGCCGATTCCCGATTTGCCCATGACGCTACATGTCAACACGTGGCCAACACGGTCCGAGGAGCTTGCGGGAAGACTTGTAAGCGAGTCTTTGCCGGCTGTATCTGCGGTTCGGCGAATCGCTGTGGATGCGAACAGCACTGACGCGCAGGGCGCCACCGTTTCGGTCAGGTAAGAGTTGGATTGGCTGGTCGCTGCGGCGCAAGAAGGATAGCCGACATCCCAGCGATATGGGCCACGTTGACCTATCTCAAAGGGGCGCTTGACCTTGCTGAAGATCTTGGCTTCTCCACCGCCTGCAATTGGCCGGAATGGCATCGAAGCCGATGGAACTGAATCAGGGGAAGATCCTTGTGATGTTCCGCCGCCCGCAATTGTCGGCCGCTAGCCCACCGCCGGTGGCGGCGTGCGGCTATTTGCTCGATGCGATTCGCGTCGGGCTGATGCTCGGTAGTCGGGTGAATGCGAGCCAGCCCTACTGCGGCACAAACTCGGTACTTCCAGTTCCCGCAGCACGGTAACGGTCACTGGGGCCTTACTTGGGTGTAAGTCGTCACACGACGCGTCACCTTGGAGAGCAGACTTTCCGTCGCCCACCGGTCGCCGGTCCCGATGGCCGCTTGGTGCCAGGCAGCGTGAATAGGGCCGCTGGCGGCGACCGGCCGCAAACGCTGGAGGCCGTGTGACAACTCCCTGGCAGTTCGGGCGAGTCACGCTCAAACCGCAGATTTTTCGGCTTTAGCGAATTGACGTCGTCTGAGCGTCGGCAAGGCGACGCTGGAGCGTATTCGAGGCTTTACATCGGGCCTTCAGCGGCTGCAAAGGGCGCCTATCCGCCCAACAACCGCATCGCCTTCTTGGACTCCTCAAAGCCCAAGATGGCAAGGACGCGTTTGAAGTTGTACGCCAACACGTTCAGGCTCATCTCGGTTGCGACGTTCTGCATGCCTCGGGTCAGGAAGTGCGTCCAGCCCATCCAGTGCTTGAGGGTTCCGAAGACGTGTTCAACGGTGCTCTTGCGCACGGTCATGGCGTTGGACATCTGGTCTAGCCGTTGCTGGGCCCTGTCCATGACTTCCTCATGCTCCCATCTCCTGATGCGTCGGTAATTGCTCGTTGTGCATTGCGCCTTCATTGCACAGCCAGGGCAAGCACTGGACCAATAGATGCTGATCTGCAGTCCAGCCTCTTCTCGGCTGAAGCGGTGGATGGCTCGTTCGCCTGCTGGGCACTGGTATTCGTCGGCATCAGCGATGTAGATGAAGTCTGTCTTGTCAAACCGGCCCTCTGCTCTCGCATTGGATGTCATGGGCTTGGGTACAAGCGCTGCAATCCCGGCGTCGTCACAAGTCTTGAGCTCCATACCGTTGTAGTAACCGCGGTCGGCAATGGCCTTCAATCGGCGCTTTCCCATCACATCACGCGCGGCCATTGCGATTGCACTGAGCTGTGACCGGTCGCTGCCATTGTTGGTGACCTCATGGGCGACGATCAGATGATTCTTCGTGTCGACCGCTGTCTGCACGTTGTAGCCCACCATGGCCGTCCCCTTGGCGCTGTGGGTGGTCATTGCACGTGCGTCAGGGTCCGTCTGGGAGAGCTGCCGATCAGGCAGCGTCTCCAGTTGCGCCTTGACGACTTGAAGGTCTTGCAAGCGCTGGCGCATCTTTTGGATCTTGCCTTGCAGACGCTCGGTCTTTGCCTGCATCTCAATGGGCTGGGTTCGATCCGCAGTCTCAAGGGCATCAAGGTAGCGCTGGATGCTCTCCTCCAGCTCCCGTTCACGTCGCTCGATCTTGCCTGGCGTGAAGTTGCGCTCGCGGTTGTTGACAGCCTTGAACTTGCTGCCGTCGATGGCCACAACGGCGTCGGTGAACAGCTTCAACTCGCGGCACAACATCACGAAGCGACGGCAGACGTTGCGAATGCCTTTGCCGTTGTCGCGGCGGAAGTCTGCAATGGTCTTGAAGTCAGGGGCGAGCCGGCCGGTCAGCCACATCAGTTCCACGTTGCGCTGGCATTCGCGCTCCAGTCTGCGGCTGGACTGGATGCGGTTGAGATAGCCGTAGAGGTACAGCTTCAGCAGCACTGAGGGGTGGTACGAAGGCCGCCCGGTTGACGCCGGCTGCAAGCCCTGGAACTCCAGAGACGCAAGGTCCAACTCGTTGATGAAGGCATCCACGATTCGAACCGTGTTGTCCTCTGCGATGAAGTCATCCAAGCATTCCGGCAGCAATGTGACTTGCTGCCTGTCCTGACCTTCGATGAATCTGGACATATTGACCTCGCTGTTCAATATGTCTGCGGACTCTACCGGCTGGATAACAAAGCTGCGAGAGGGTTTTCACACGGCCTCGCTGCGAAGCTGCCGCTGACCAGGCTATGACTGCTTGAGGGCGGGAGTGGCCGTTGGCGCGCGGCTAGATGACTTTCAGAAGCCCGCCCCCATTCCAGCCTATTTACTGGCACGCACAGATGGCGTGCATGCAGCGGCGGCAACTCTCCACTGATATGCGCAGCTCAGGTCAGCCTGGGCAAGTCACTTGCCGCAAGCAGCGCAACACGAGCCTCGTCGAGTACCTCGACAAGCTCGTTTGCAACGAACTGACGACTCTCGACTTCGAGCAAGCCTTCGCTTTGCAGCACATGTGCCAGTCTGTAAGCCCGCTCCAACAATGCAGCGGCAGCCAGCAAGCCCATCGGCTTATTCATGGCATGTTATTGGGCCTGGATCAGGTTGGCCACGCCCAAGACCACAAAGGTCACGAAAAGCGCCTTCTGGAAGGCGGGGCCAGCAAGGCGGCACCGCAGCACCTTACCGAGCTTGAGCCCGCCAAATGCTCCGATCAATGCCCCGCCCACTGCAATGGCAAGGTAGGCCAACCCCGACTCGAATGGGACTGACATTTGCACCCTCACCGCCAGAGACAGTGTGGCGACGGTGAATGACAGGCCCAGCGCTTGCACCATCTCATCCTTGTTCAGCCGCAGCGTCTGCAGGTAGGGAACCCAGGGCAACACGAAGACGGCCGTGAGCGCCGTGACAACCCCGGTGGCCGTGCCTGCAAGCACGCTGAGCCATTTGCTGGAGCATGAAAGATCGGGCAGATACGGTCGCCACAGACCCCAGATGCCATAGGCAATGAGAATTCCGCCCAACCAGGCCTTGGCCGATGGCATGTGGACGGCTCCTCCCAGGCCTGGCGCGCCGACAGTCACGATGGCGATCGCCAACCAGCCAGGCCAAAGCCGGGATGCAAGCGAGCGTAGGTGAGGGCCACAGCACTGCGCCACGTTGGTCGCCAGCGAAGGGATGACCAGCAGCGCGGCCGCTTGCACCGGTGGCATCCACAGGCCCAGCAAGCTCATGGCCACCGTGGGCAGTCCCATGCCAGTGACGCCCTTCACGCCGCCCGCGAGAACGAAGACAACGACCACCATCGAGAGCTGCAATGTGTCCATGCCCAATGGTGTCTGCGCAGGGCAAGCGCTGTCCAATGGATTGCTGCGAACATGTCCTTCGTGGATTCCGTAGGATGAAGGTCATGAGCACCACCCCCAAGCGCCGCACTACCGATTACCGCATCGATCCGTTCGATCTGCACCTCTTTGCCGCAGTGATGACGCATGGAACCATCACTGGCGCCGCATCAGCGGTGAACCTGTCGCTCGCCGCGGCCAGTGCACGCCTCAAGCATCTTGAAGACGCGACCGGTTCGCGCCTGCTGGAGCGCTCCAAGTCAGGTGCGGTGCCCACCGATGCGGGGCGCGCGCTGATGCGTCACGCCAACCGTGTGCTTGCTGAACTCGAATCGCTGCATGTCGAGATGGCGAGCTTTGGCCATGGATTGCGCGGTACGGTTCGACTGCTTTGCAACACCGCCGCCATGTCCGAGATCCTTCCGCGCACGATCGGACAATTCTTGGTGAAGACACCTGATCTTGATGTGGACGTGCAAGAGCTGCCGAGCGAGGCGGTCATTGACGCATTGCGCCGTGGCACCGCTGACCTGGGCATCGTCGCGGACTACGTCGACACCTCAGGGCTGCTGGTGCAGCCGTGGGTCGATGACCGGTTGGTGGCGCTGTTGCCTGCGCGCTGGCCCCTGGGCCGCCGCCGCTCGATGGCCTATGGCGAGTTGTTGGAGCACCCCTTTGTTGGCCTGGCCCGGGACAGTGGTCTCAGCCGCTTTCTGGCAGCCCAGGCCAGCCGCAGCGGCCGCGTCCCGCGCCATCGGGTGCGTCTGGGCGGGTTTGACGCTGTCGCAGAACTAGTGGTTGCGGGCGTGGGGCGGCGGTCATGCCCGAGAGCGCTGCCGTGCGCTTTGGCAAGGCAGGCACCCGCATCGTTGCACTTTCAGATGCATGGTCTCGCAGAAAGCTGCTGGTGTGCATGACCACAGCGGGTAGCGAACTGCCAAGCGTTTGCGCGCTCGCCGATGCGCTGCTGGGCGCTCGATCGAAGGTGTTCAGTCAATGACCTGGGGACACTTTGTCAGACACGGGGGAACGACAACTTCAGGAGGCGTTTGTAGTCAGCGGCCAGACTTGAGCCGATGAACGGTTCGCTGCCCAACAGCCCTTCTGGCATCCCGCCATAGGGCCCATGTCCTGAGTGTCCGGGGCTTCAGCCCCTCAACCCATCCCCAGCACCTTGCGCTGCTCCGCCCAGTCCAGCGGCAAGGGCAGGGCCTGCATCAACCGCGTGGCGGTCACCTCGACGGGGTGATCCCCCGCAGCGATGGCCTGCGTGATGTCGGGCGCCAGCAGCGCCAGGTGCAGCAACCTGGTCACGTAACCTGGGCTGACGTTCTCGCTCTGGGCGATGTCTCCGATACCGTGGCCCAGCCTGGTCAGACGCTCCAGCCAGTCGCGTGCCTTGTTGATCAGCTGGATCATGGTCTGATCGGGCTCTGTTGGCCGATTGGCATTGGCTCCACCGATGACCAGACGCACCGCCATGCCGCAGCGTTTTCTCTCTGCTTCGACTTCGATCTGAGCCGTTTCCGGACCAGTCCCGGCTTTGACCATGCCGGCACCCAGCAGGTCGACCGTGATCCGCACCGCCGTCGGTCCGACCTCCACAGACTCAACACAGCGACCCAGCGTTTCCCGGACGTTCTGCTCCAGCTCTCCCTTGGCCAGGGCTTGTGTCAGCTTCTGCCCGACCGAGATGGCGTCTTCCGCCGCCTTGGCATCGCTCCAGCCCACGGCATCCACCACCCGCTTCGCATCCGATGCCCAGTTCAAGACGGCCGTGCTCACCAGTTGCTCGATCTCATTGGCCGGCAGCCGAACTGGAGTCCCGGGATCGTCCGCAGGTGTCACGTAGTAGCGGTAGCGCTTGTTCCCCTTGCGCGCGTGCGAAGGAATCAACCGCCGCCCCGACTCGTCAAAGAGTTTCCCGCACAGCAGACTCGGATGCGCCGCATGGGCCTGGCTCTTGTGCCCACTGCGCTGGGCCTCCAGCTTGGCCTGCACGGCATCCCACAGGCTCTTGTCGATCAGCGGCGGATGCTGCCCAGGATGCATCTCTCCCTTGTGCACCATCTGACCGACGTAGACCGGGTTGCTCAGGATCCGGTACAGGTGTCCGCGGCTGAACGGCTTGTTGCCTCCGAAGCCCGGCCGCTTGTGCTCCCGCTCGGGCGTGAGCCAGCCGCGCTTCTGCAGCTCTTCTCCCAGATCGGTCACGCTGCCGAGCTTCAAGTACAGCTCGTAGATCTCACGCACCCGGGGCGCCTGTTCCTCATCGGCCTCCAGCGTCCTGCCCTTGGCCCGGTAGCCCACGGGTGGGATGCCACCCATCCACAGCCCCTTGCGCTTGGAGGCAGCGATCTTGTCCCGGATGCGTTCACCGGTCACCTCGCGCTCGAACTGCGCGAACGAGAGCAGCACGTTCAAGGTCAGCCGGCCCATCGAGGTCGTGGTGTTGAACTGCTGGGTGACCGATACGAAGGACACGCCCTTGGCATCGAACAGGTCCACCAGCTTGGCGAAGTCGGCCAGGGACCGGGTCAGGCGGTCCACCTTGTAGACCACGATCACATTCACCTTGCCGGCCTCGATGTCCTGGATCAGGCGGCGCAGGGCAGGGCGCTCCACGTTGCCGCCCGAGAAGCCACCGTCGTCGTAGGCCGTGGGGATCAGGCTCCAGCCCAGACCCTTCTGGCTGAGCACGAAGGCCTCGCAGGCCTCGCGCTGCGCGTGCAGCGAATTGAAGTCCTGCTCCAGCCCTTCCTCGGAGGACTTGCGCGTGTAGATCGCACAAGCCAACGACGGAACTGCCGGAGCGCCGGAATAGGCAGCCGGTTTCGTGGCCATCAGCGCCGCACCCCGAAGAACACCGGCCCGGACCAGTGGGTGCCGGTGATGGCCTTGGCCACCGCACTCAGGCTCTTGTAGGTCTGGCCCTGGTGGACGAACCCCTGGGGCAGCACCAGCACCTCATGGGTGACACCCTGCCACTCCCGCAGCAGACGGGTACCCGGTGCCAGCACCGGAGCGGCAGCGGTGCTGCGCAGCACACGCTTCAGGCGCGCCGCGCCCTTGGGGCCACACCAGTCGTTGTCCAGCATCTGGTCCTGCGCATGCCAGGAGAGGACCCGGCGGATCAGGTTCACCTGCACATGGGCCGGGGGCTCCCGATCGAACAAGGACTGCCAGCGCTCGACCAGCGTGGCCCGGTCCGCCTGAAGGATCTGCTCCACCACGCTCATGCCGCCGCCGCCTCCACGATCCGGTAGAGGTGAACACCATCGACCCGTTGGCATTGCACATCCAGACCCAGGCGCTTGCGCAGCGAGCCGCTGAGCATGCCGCGCACGGTGTGGGACTGCCAGCCCGTGAGCGCCATCATCTGCTCCATGCTGGCACCGGCCGCACTGCGCAGCAGGGTGATCAGCTGGGACTGTTTGGTGGTGGCGATTTCAGGGGTCTGGGCGGGCGCAGGCTTGACCCTTTTGACCACGGGCTTGGTGGCGGCGGCTGCCTTGGTACGAGTGCCTGAAGCGGCACGGGCCGGCTTGGCCGAGGAAGTCTTGGAAGAGGGGGACGGTTTGCGTTTCATTGAATGCTCCAGTGCCAACAGCGGCACGGAGCAAGTAACGCTCTGTCTTCACCCTTGATCAACTGATGCAGCGCAGTAGCCGTGGTGTGTGGTCGTGATTCGCATCCGGTGCTTGCCTTGCACGGCGCTCTGCGGCATGTGTGGTGGGCCGCTCAGGCGGCGGATCGGCCCTGGGTCCATGACGACGCCGAATTCGCAGGCCCTGAGAGGCGCCACTGATCGATGGAGGTGAACTCCAGCTTGCACTGAACGCAGCGGTAGGCCCCGCTGGGCGTCATGGCACCGCTGGCGTCGCGCGCGATCACCGGTCGGTAGGCGGTGGCTCCACAACGGTGGCAGGCGTTGGCTGGGGTCTTGTTGTCCATGGCTGCATTGTGCTGGCCAGCGCACGGATGGGAACAACAAAAGAGGGGATCAATCCATCTCGGCGTGAAGTTCTGCCGCCAGATTCAGCACCTGTTTTCTGCGCTTCGCATCCAGCCGGGTGTACTGAATCAGCAACTCGGCCAACTTGTCGTCTTCGCAATAGAAGTAGGCCGCCGGCACATTGAGCACTTGTCCCAGGTTCTGGGCGGTGGCAAAGGGCGGTTCGTGGATGCCGGTCTCGTAGCGGCTGATGCGGGCGCTGCTGGAACTCTCGTCCAGTCCGATCATGACGCCCAGCTTGTCCTGCGGTACCCCGGCGCGATTGCGGGCGGCACGCAGGCGCCGACCGAATAGCGTTGAAGTGGGGGATTGCCGAGGCATTCATCGATATTCGTAGAACGCTCTGTACATTTCTCTACGTTATTCGTAGACTAAAAATTGATCTCAGGGAGGACGCTGGTTGTTCGGCAATGGGATCGCGTCAAGAACACAGTCCCATGAACCAGAACATCGATACCGAGAAGCTGCCCGAAGTCGTGCGGTTCATCCCCCGCATCCTCGCCGCCCTGCGCGAGATGAACGGCGTGGCCAAGGCCGGTGCCGTCAAGTCCGCCGTGGTGCAGGCCATTGATGAAGCCGGCGAGAAGGTCAACGACCAGATGCTCGCCAGCGGCGTGCCCAAGTACCAGAACGACATCTATTGGGCGCGCATGTACCTGGTCAATGCGGGTCTGCTGGAGCCGACCAAGACGGCAGGGCACGGGATCTGGAAACTCACCACCGAAGGCTGGGAGTCGCCCCTGGACATGGCCACCGCGGCGGCTATCTACTTCAAGACCGCCAGCCGGGGCAGCAATAACAAGGACGAGGCGGACCTGCCCGCACCCAGTGGCGATGATCTGCAGCAGGAACTGGAGGGCACGGTCAACTGGCAGGTGCAACTCAAGGACATCCTCTGGTCGCTCTCGGACAAGGGGTTCGAGCACCTGTGCGCAGCCATCATGACCGCCAACGGTCTGGACCAGACCAAGGTGACCGGTCAGTCCAACGACAAGGGTGTCGATGGTATTGGCCTGATGTACCTGGACGACGCCGGTCTGTTGTCGATTCGGGTGGCCTGGCAATGCAAGCGCTACACCGGCAACCACACCGTCAAGTCCGAAGAGATCCGCAACTTTCGCGGTTCGCTGGACCACACAACCGATCACGGGATCTTCTTCACCACCTCGACCTTCACGGCCGAGGCCATGAAAGAGAGCGAGGCCCTGGGCAAGACACCCATCCGCCTGGTCCCGCTGGACCAGCTCATCCAAATGCTCAGGAAACTCGAACTGGGCGTGACCAGCGATCCTGAACCGGTCGTGGACGCAGCGTTCTTCGAGCAGTACAAAAAGACTTGGCCCGGTGCTCCAACGCTGCAATTGCCGTTGACTGTCTCGGCGCAGTCGACCAATGATGTGCTGTGTTGATCATGAAGAGCCTCCACCCCCGCAAAGATGACTCCGGCCGGCCGGTCGAACTCAAGTCCCCCAGCGCGCCCACGAGCCTGGAGAGCTGGGCGGGTCCGCTTGAGCGGGCCACGGTCATCCCGGACGGGCCGATGCCAGCCAGGCTGAACGGTATCGACGTGGTCTCCTGGATAGGCGCACCCACCGACACCGCCGCATGGGCGACCCTCGCGATACAGCAAACCGAGGTGTTCACTGAGCCGCCGATGATGAGCGCACCCGGCAAACCCGCCGCTTCAGGCGTGGTGATCCTCGAGAGCGATGGTCGGGTCTGGGTGGTCTCGCCTAGCAACCAGCATGGGGGTTATGTGAACACCTTCCCCAAGGGCAAGCTGGACCCCGGAATGGGCCTGCGTGCCAATGCCCTGAAGGAGGCATTTGAGGAATCCGGGCTGCAGGTGATCCTGACCGGTTTCCTGTGCGACTCGGTGCGCAGCACCTCGGTGACCCGCTACTACACCGCCAGGCGGGTAGGAGGCCATCCGGCCGACATGTGCTGGGAGAGCCAGGCGGTGCACCTGGTGCCCCGGGAGCTGCTGGGCAGCTTCGTCACCCACCCGAACGACCAGGGTGTGCTGCAGGCACTGGCCGCGTTGGGCTGAGGACCCAGGATCACGGAGCCAGAAGCATGTGGATTTTTCTACCGAAGAGTTTCATCAGCGTGGTCCAGAAGCCCGGAGACACGGACGTACTCACGGTTCGGGCCCGCATCAAGGGCGACATCGAATCGGTGTTCCCGCAGGCCAGGGTCGAGGCGAACCAGGGGACGGACTACAAGTACCGGGCGAGGGTGCCCCGAGAAGCCGTGGCCCAGGTGCTGCACGACCAGGTGATGAACCTGGACTGGAGCAACTTCAAGGGGACCGTGAAGGCCAAGAAGCGGCACGATGCCTACATGAACGTCTGGTCAGCGATGTATGCGGTGCAAGACCGCTGAATGCCAATACGTCGGTGATCCTGGGGACTGCGATGTGTGCGGTCGACCGCTGAGGGATGAGGGGTTTTTCTGCGACGCGCAGTTACCGGCACACGGTGGCCGGTGGGGCGTGCTTTGCAAGACCTGCACCGTGACCGAAGGCATCCGAGCGGGGTGGGGCAGGGCGCAGTTCTACGAGCGCGAAGCATCCTGTTCGAGCGGTCCATCCGCCACTTCACAACCGGCAGAAGTGCAATGGCGTTGCGTGGCTGGGCAGCCTCCGGCCGACCTTTCCTGATTGTCTTGACTTGTGTTTTGTCGTCGGCACACTGTGCCGCCGCACACACCACACATCAAAAAGAAAAGACATGCACAACAACTGGTTCAGCCGCCTGACCGGCTTCAACGAAGAGGCCTACGCCACCACGCAGGCGCAGATGGAAGTTCAGGGCAACACCCTTCGCTCCAAGGTCAACGGACGCAGCTTCAGCATTGGTTGCTTTGAAATGGTTTCGCTGGCCGAACTGCGGCAGAGGGTGGCGCAAGAGCAAGTGAAAGAGGCACCGACACAGGTGGGCATCGTCACCGGCGACGTGAGGCAGATGCACCAGATGCCGCAGTACGCGGGGGCCCTGTTCCAGGTGGCCAGCCAGTTCAATGCGCTGGAGATGGTGGGGCCCAGTGTGACGCCGGAAGACGGTGTGACCCGTTACGAGCACGACCGCACGCAAGGGCCGGCCTGCGCGATCGCCGCAGGCGCAGCCACGATCTACCGCAACTACTTCGTGCCGGTGGGCGAGCAGATCGGGCAGAGCGCAGAGCACCAGCTCGACGGGCTGGCGGATCTAGGAGCGGCACTCGGCGACAGGCTGGGCTGCCCGGTCGCCGACCTCTGGCAGATGCAGAACGGCTACGCGCTGGCGAGCAGGTCGGGGCTGGACAAGATTGCCGCGCTGTTGCTGCAGATGGATGACGCCGCCAGAAGTGAATTGGCCGGGCACCTGAGGATCGGCCTGCACCGGGACGTGGAGGTGACCGATGGTCCGACCTCACCGGGACCACTGGTCAGTCAGGCGTTCTGCTCGGCGCTGCCTGTGGCCTACGGCAGCGTAGCGCCGCCGCACTGGCAAGGCTTCGCCCAACTGGTGCTGGATGCGGCGTATGAATCCACCGTATTGGCCGCCGTGCTCAACAGCCGCCAGGGCGGCTCGAACACCGTGCTGCTGACCATGCTCGGAGGTGGCGCGTTCGGCAACGCGACGGAGTGGATTTACACCGCCATCGAACGTACGCTCGAGAAGGCGCGGGGCCATGGCCTGGATGTGCGGCTGGTGAGCTACGGGCCGCCGTCGGCGCAGATGAGGGCGCTGGTGAACATTGCAGGCGGAGCGCGATAATTTGGCGCCGCCCGGTTTACGGGGGAACGTCAAAGCAGTTTGAGAATCAAAACGGTACCAGTCTACGGAAATGGGTCAACCCTAACTCCAGTGAGAGGGTTTTCACACAGCCTCCAGCGGTTGCAGACGATGAGGATGCAGTTATGCGTTCGTGGTCCTTGCCACGGTGCGGTCATTCAAGGCCTAGCGAACAGAGAATTTGGCCGGCTGGCTAGAGACTCTGTCCCCACGCTGATTCTTGCCTGGGAATATGCGAACCCACAGGATGTCCACTCTCCGCAAAGCAGCGTGCGTGCTCCTCACAAGCCTGACAGCGCCCTGACCTTCCATTCCCAGGCCGGACGGGAACGGCGGGCAATTGGTCGGTCTCTACCCCTCGACGGCTTCCGGCGCGGCGAGGCCGCCGAAGATGAACGCGACCAGGACTTTAACTCGCTCTTCCTGCCACGTGAGGGGCGAACCAAGCAGTCCGCTCAGATTTGCAGCAACTTGGGGATTCGCCGCAAGTTCACTCAGGGGTTACCAATCCGACTTCACGTCGGTTCCGTGCGCGGCTTCACACGTCCGATGTCTTCATACACGTGCTTCGTCTCTAAGAACTCCAGCATCGCTTCGGCCCCGTGCAGGCGGCCATAGCCGCTAGCACCGAAGCCGCCGGTTTCCGCTTCGGGCAGCAGCTTGTTGTGGGTGTTGATCCACACCGTCCCGCTGCGCATGGCACGCGCCACCCGGCGCGCACGTGCGCCGTCATGCGTCCACACGCTCGCAGAGAGCCCATACCGCGTGGCGTTGGCCCGGGCGACGGCCTCGCTCTCTTCACGGAAGCTCTCGAGATTGAGCACCGGACCGAAGAACTCCTCCTGCACGAAGGGTGAATCGAGCGCGTCCACCTGGATCAGGCTGGGGCGGATGAAGGCGCCGCGTGCAAGACGGCCGTCCAGAACCTCGCCACGCACGATCACCTTCCCCTGCTCGTGCGCCTGGTCGACCAGGCGCGCGATGCGGTCGCGATTGGCGATGTCGATCAGCGGACCCATCATGCTGTCCGGCTCGGTGGCCGGTCCCACCGCGAGGCTGCGGAAATGCGCGGCCAGGGCGTCACGCAGGGGCTCGATCAGGCTTTCGTGCGCCAGCACCCGGTCGAGCGCTGTGCACTGCTGGCCCGCGGCGATCGTGGCGGCTGCCGCCAGCTGCGCGGCGATGGTCTTCGGGTCCGCATCGGCAAACACGATGGCGGGTGCCTTGCCGCCGAGTTCCAGGTTGAGGCGCTTGAGCGTCGGCGCGGCGCTCGCCATGATGCGCTGGCCGACCCGCACACTGCCGGTAAAGCTGATCACGTCGACGTCGCTGGACACCACCAGGGACTCGCTTGGCTCGCTGCCGGTGCAACTGTAGAAGTTGACCACGCCGGCCGGGAGGTTCGGCACCTCGGTCAGGCAGCGCAGCAGTTCGGTCTGGAACAGCGCCGACTGTGGCGCCATCTTGACCACGCTCGTGCATCCGGCAGCCATCGCCGGGGCGAGTGAGCGCACCAGCAGGATCGCTGCGGCATTCCAGGGCACGATGATGCCGGCCACGCCGGCCGCTTCACGGCTGAGCACGGACAGGGCGCCCGGCTCGACCTCGGTGGTACGGCCGAAGATGGTGCGTGCCAGCCCTGCGTAGAAGCGGATCTCCGACACGGTGCCAGCCAGCTCGGCTTGCGCCGGCTTCAACAACTTGCCGGTTTCCTGGGCCAAGAGCAGCGCAAGTTCATCGGCTCGACGCTCGACGCGGTTGGCGAACTCCAGCATGACGGCCGCACGCAGGCGCGGCGCATGCGCCCAGTCGCTGTGTTCGAAGGCGTGGCGGGCGGCACCGATGGCGGCCTCGGCCGTACCGACGTCGGCGTCGGTGAATTGGCCGAGCACCATGCCGGTGGAAGGGTCGACGCTTTCGGCGACGGCACGGCTGGCGACCGGCGCCCATTGGCCGCCGATCCAGGGTTGCGCGATGGGGGTCATGTTCGTTCTCTCTCTTATGAGGCCGCACTGCGGCAACTGCGATTCGGGCCCGGGCCGGCGGTCGTCAATGCATGACCGAGCCGCCGTCCACCACCAGCGTCTCGCCCGTCATGAAGGCGCAGGCGTCGGAGGCGAGGAACAGCAGCGGCTCGATCAGGTCTTCCGGGGTCTGGTCACGCTTGATGGCGCGGCTCGCGAGCACGGGGCCGGTCAGCTTCTCGCGCATGTCGGTGTTCTGGATCACCCCTTCGCTGAGCACCAGGCCAGGTGCCAGCGTGTTGACGCAGATGCCGTCTCCGCCCACTTCGCGTGCCAGTGCCCGGGACAGCGCCAGGATGGCGCCCTTGGAGGTCACGTAGTGCAGCAGGTTCGGCGTGCCCTTGAACGGTGTCCCGGACGAAATGTTGACAATGCGTCCGTAGCCGTTGCTGCGCATGAAAGGCACCACAGCCTTCGCGCAGACGAAGGGCCCACGGACGTTGACCGCCATGACCTTGTCCCACTCGGCCACGTCGATCTCAGAAAACGGCTTCAACTGCAACGAGGCATACACCGCCGCGTTGTTGACCAGTATGTCGATGCGGCCGAAATGCTCGTTGACCGCCTCGGCCATCGCCAGGACCGAAGTTTCGTCGGCGACGTTCACCTGGACCGCCATCGCACGACCTCCGGCCGCCTCGATTTCCTTGGCCAGCGACGTGCCGTCGAGAATGTCGGCGATGGCGACGCGCGCGCCTTCGGCCGCCATCGCACGCGCGTAGGCAGCACCTATCCCTTGCGCGCCACCAGTAATGATGGCGACGCGATCTTTGAGTTTCTGCATGGATTTGTTCCTTTGAATGAGGAGATGGAGGACGCCGCAGACGCGACGCCCGGACCGGTTAAGCGATGAATGCGGTCACCAGATATGGTTGCCAGCACAGCAGGATCAGGATCAGCAGCGTGGCCACCAGGAACGGCATCAGCGGGCGCAGGATCTCAGCCGGCGTCGCTCCGGTCACGCGCGCGGCCACGTAGAGAGCCGTACCGACCGGAGGCGTCAGCAGGCCCAGCGTCAGGTTGATGCAGATGACCACGCCGAAGTGGTAGGGGTTGATGCCGTAAACCTGGGTTGCTACCGGCAGCAGGATGGGTACCAGAAGGATCAGAGCGGCGATGCCGTCGATCACGGTGCCCACCGCCAGCAGCAATGCAGTGACCAGCAGCATGAAGGTGAACGGGTCGGCGGTGATCTGCTGCAGCAGCACGGCCAGTTGCTGCGGAATCTTCTCGAATACGATGACCCAGCCGAAGACGCCGGCTGCGGCCACCAGACCCAGCACCACAGCGCTGTTGACGGCCACCCGCAGCAACATTTCACCCATGCGGTCGAAACGAATTTCGTGGTGCGCGAAGCCGCCGACCAGCACGGCCGTCAGGCCACCCACCGCCGCGGCTTCGGTCGGCGTCGTGATCCCGCCGAGAATCCCGCCGATCATGACGATTGGCACCAGCAGCGAGGGAATGGCGGCCCCGATGTTGCGCAGCTTCTGTTGGCTTGTCAGGCGCTCACCCGGTGGGTAGTTGTAGCGGTAGCCAAGCAGCGCGATCACGCATATGAAGGTAACGGCCATCAAGAGGCCTGGCACGATGCCGGCGATGAACATGTCGCCGATCGAGATCTGGGCGAGCACGCCGAAGATCACGAACAGCATGGACGGAGGAATCACCGGGGCGAGCAGGGCGCCGGCGCAGGTGGTGGCCGTCGCGAAGCCGCGCGAATAACCCTTCTTTTCCATTTCCGGCACCATCACCTGCGCCATCACCGCGACCTGCGCGTTGGCCGAGCCCATGATGGAGGCGAGGAACATATTGGCCAGGATGTTGATGTAGGCGAGGCCGCCACGCAGGTGCCCCACGAACACCGAGGCCAGCGCCACCAGTCGGCGCGTGATGCCGCCTTCGTTCATCAGTTCGCCCACCGCCAGGAACAGAGGTATTGCCAGCAGGCCGTAGTTCTCGAGGCTGGCAAACAACTGCTGTGGGAACGACAGGTAGAGCACCGGGTTGCCACTGGCATAGATATAGACCAGCGCAACCATCGCCAGCACCAACGCGATGGGGAGGCCGAGAAACAGCAGTGAGGTGAATACGGCTGCGATCATGGTTTCGCTCCTCCGTCGCCGGTCGGGGTGACCGGCAAACCGGACGGGATGCGCGCCGTGACGGGCGTTGCCACGGTTCGCAGCAGATTGGATAGCGCATGCACGCTGATGGTGACGGCCACCAGCGGAACGACCAGCCAGAACCAGAACTTTGCGACCCCGAGTGTGGCCGTGGTGTCCTGGTACATGAAGTTGAAGGTCTCGCCGGAGAATTCGCGTGTGTCGAATCCCAGGCGCATCAGCGTCATCGGGTCGAACCAGCGGTAGCACAGCACCAGCAGGGCGATGCCGAACAGCAGCACCAGCAGATCGATCAGGATCTTCATCGCTTTAGCCAGTAATGGTGGCACCGCGTCGACCAGCATCGTGACCGCGACCGCGTCGCGCGTCTTGAGCGTCAACGACATTCCGATCATCGCCAGCCACACCATCAACAGAATGGACAACTCATCCATCCAGTAGATCGGGTTGCGCATGGCGCGACCGGCCACGTTGGCCAGGACCATCAGCGGCAGCGCGAGGGCGATCAGGCGCAGCACGCTGCGTTCGGCTTGGGCGATCGAGTCGCTCAGGCCCGTAATGATTTTCAGCACGGCAGGTCTCCAGCTTGAAAGCAGCATGGCGCCCGGGGCGCCGCCGGCTGCCCTCGTGCCCTTACTTGATGGCTGCAGCCTCGCGGCGCAGATCGGCCAGCACCGGCGTGCGCTTGAGCCAGAGGTCTTCCCACTGCTTGAGCGTGTCACCGAAGAACTCGGGGCCGACCTTCACCACCTTGACCTTGGTGCCCTGCACGCTCTTCTCCATCTCCTGCTCCACTCGGACGTACGTATCGAACAGGCCGTTGAGGTGCTTGCGCGCAGCGCCGCTGACCAGTTCGCGATCGGCTGGGGTCATGGTCTGCCACAGGCGGCCGGAAACCAGGCCAACGACCGGGAACATCATGTGGTTCGAGTGCAGCAGCGTGTTGCCGCGCTCGTAGAACTTCATGCGGAACACCAGTTCCATGTCCGCATCCACGCCATCCACCTGGCCGTTGGCCAGCGAGTCGTAAACGTCGGTCAGTGGCATCGGGGTCGAAGCCGCTCCCAGTAGCTGGTAGAAGTCGCGCACCGGCGGGAACGGCGTGATGCGCATCTTGCGACCCTTCAGATCGGCGACGGCGTTGGTCGGGAAGCCATTGAGCATCAGCCGCATGGAGGCCACGCCGTAGCCGACCCCCACCGCCCCGACTTCACGCGGCAGGCGGTCGAGCATCTTCTGCGCGGTCGGGCCGTTCAGCAGCAAGCCGGCCTGCCTCACGTCCTTGACGAGGTAGGGCGCAAACAGCGCGCTGTAGTCGGGCACGCGGTTGGTGATTTCGGCTGCGGTCATGAAGGCCATGTCGAGCGCGCCGGTCTGCAACTGCTGCAGCATCTGCGCCTCGTTGCCCAGCTGGCCAGACGGGAAGATCGTGACCGAGTACTTGCCATTGGTCTTTTGCTTGAGCTCTTCGCCCATCGCGACAGCGGCCTTTGACCATTCGTGGCTGGCCGGCACGATGAGGCCCAGGCGCATTTCCTTCGCATGGGCTGCCGCGCCGAGGGCGAGTCCGGCGGCGGCGGCGAGGATAGTGAGCAGCTTGTTGAATTTCATGTGTTGTCTCCTTCGTTCGATGTGTGGGTGGCTCTCAAATTTCCTGGACTGGTTGCCAGTGACCGGCACTCCTGCATGCAGGCCCGCAACGCTTGATGCACTTTACGAGCCGGCGCCGGGCACCGCATTGACAGAAGCTCCGACTTTTTGCCATGGAGTCTGGATCGATGTGCAGTAGCAGCATGGGTTCGCGACCGAGGGGCGAAAGGCGCCCCTCCTGATTAGCCCTGCCTGGCGTCCTGCATACCAGACGCTTCGCACGTGGCGGCGCCCACAGCGTCCTTACCGGCAGGATTTGTCTGGCCGGTGCGGTCAACCTGCTGGGCACGCAACTTGGCCTGGTCCTCCTCGTTTCGCGCCTCGTCCGACATGCCATTGAACAGCGTGCCGAGCAGGCCCTTGTTCAGGTCGCTGGTGCCGAACACTGCATCGCAGATGGGGAAGGTGAGGTTGAAGTTGCGGGTGTGCATGAAGTCAGGGTTATGATGAAGTACATGCATGCGCCGCACCGTGTTGACCAGCGGCAGGCGATCCAGAATCGGGTGCTCGAGGTGCGACAAGGTATGCAGGCCTTCGTACATCAGGAAGTACGACGCCATCGTCAGCATGGCGATGTACCCCGCGTTGGCAGACCACAGGTTGCCGATCAGCAGGGCCGCCGGCAGGGCCGCCAGCACAAACAGCACGGGCGCAAATGGCGGGAACAGCAACGCGCGCCACTCCTTGTGTCCGTTGTAATCGAGCGTCTTGTGGGAGAAGAACTGGTGGTGGGTCGCGACGTGGCGCTTGTAGGCCGGCTTGATCCAGCTCTTGGGGCTGTGCAACAAATAGCGGTGCCCGGCCCACTCCGCCCAGTTCCCGAACAGAAACATCGGAATCACTACGAACAGCCATTCCTGCCAGGTCGTGTTCTGCAGTTGCGCTGCGCAATACCAGACCACGCCGATGGTGAATGCCAGCGTGAAGCCCAGGTGCAGCTCGCCGCGGTACCAGCCGGGGGTGTCTTCCACGTATTGCTTCCTGTAGGACAGGGACCGTGCAACGATTTCCTCTTCGCGATTCATGATGGTTCCTTTCATTTCGCACAGCAATCCGGCACGGACGCACCGGACTGGCCTTTCGGCATTGATTTAAGTATACTTACTTAGTTAATTCTACACACTTAACTAACCATGTCAACATTGAAACCCGTGCGCTCGGACGGAAGGGAAACGAAGGTCCGGATGAAGGCCGTTGCACAGCGCCTGTTCGCGCAGCACGGCATCGACGGCGTCACTGTGGCCGATATCGTTGCGGCGGCCGGGCAGCGCAACAAGGCTTCGCTGCAGTACCACTTCGGATCGAAGGACGAATTGATCGGCGAGCTGCTGGTCGACGGCGCGCAGAAGGTAGATGCCTTCCGCCTGGCCCTGCTCGACCAGATGGCCGCGGACGGTGGTCCGCGCCATGTGCGTGATGTGCTGGATGCCTTCGTCCGGCCGGTGTACCAGCTGACGGTGACGGAAGCCGAAGGCAGCACCTACCTGCGCTTCCTGTCAAACGTGCAGCTCACGCATCGCGCGCTTTTCCGCGTTCACATCGGCGCCAAGTGGAATGCCGGCTATCGCCGCTGCCTCGAGCACTTCCGACAGCTGCTGGCCCACATCCCTGCGCCGGTGCTGGAACAGCGCATGTCACTGGTGGCGATCTACACGACGACGGTGTTCTCGATCAAGGAAGCGCCGGCTGACGACGCGCCCGCGTCGTCACGCCTGTGGACGCGAAACTTCACACTGGACAACATCCTTGACACTTTTGAGGCGATGCTGGTCTGTGTGCCTTCTGCGGGAACACTGGAGAAGCTGAAGTAGCAGTCAATACACCTGCACCACGCGCCGGTACTCGCCGGGCGTCACACCGATCTGGCCACGGATGAAGCGCGTGAAGTGGCCCTGGTCGGGGAAGCCCAGGTCTTCCGCAAGGCGCCCGAGGCTGGTGCGATCGTCCGCCTGCGCCAGCCGCCGGCAGGCGGTTTCGGCCCGCAAGGTGTTGACATAGACGTGTGGCGTCATCCCTGTACAGCGGCGAAAGCGCACGAAGAACTGCGCGCGCGACAGATGCGCGGAGGCGGCCAGCCGATCTGCATCCAGTGCCTGGCCGAGGTGATCGCCAATGTGGTTGAGCGCGCGCTGGATGCGCGAATCGGGCAGTCTCAACCCTTCCGGCCGCATCAGGTCCTGGATGCTCTCCAACGCCGAGAACTGTTCGCTGACCGCCAGCATCAGGTCGAACAAGGCGATCTCCAGGCGCTCCTGCTTCATCGGGATCGGCGACATCAGATCACCGATCAGATCATCCGCCAGCTTGCGGATGCGGGGCGTGATCTGCACGCAGGGCCGCGGGAAGAAGCGGGGATGGGCCGCCAGACGCAGCGGGTCGTGCAGCGTCGCCAGCCACCGGGGTTCGATGTACAGCGCCAGGTAGACGGTGCGCGGAAAGTCCGGCTCGCTGTAGAAGTAGTGCGGCTCCCAGGCATTCACCAGGATGGCGGTGCGGTCGGTGACCGGGAGCCGCTCCTCGCTGACGTAGAACGCGGAATCGGCGCCGCTGGCTTTGAAGATCACATGGCACTGCGAATGCGCATGCGAAACCAGCGGGGTGTCCATGTCGAGCAGTGCCAGGCGTCCGAATCCGCCCTGCGCAATCCTGAGTGCTGTCGTCATCGATCCTCCTGAAGGAACGCGGCCGTCGTTTCACCGATGTGGCTGGTCGGCGCCGTGGATCTGCGGGGCCGCCATCGAAGAAAGCCAGTCGCACAGCGCGTACAACTCGGCCTGCTCGGCTTCCAGTTCTGCCCGGGCAATGAGGGTACGAAGCGCCTGCGCACTTTCCGGCGGGACTGGAGCGAAGCCCGGCGGATCCTTCAGCGCCCGATGCAGTCGCCGCAGGGGCAAGATCACTTCGGAGCGCCAACCGGCGATCTGCGATCCGGCGGAGGCGACTTCGTCTGGCGTGAGTGATCGTCCGAGCCGCAAGGCCGAGTACGCCTGAAACAGATGCAGCACGATGTCCAGCCCATGCGCATCCTGCTGTCCGTGGAGATGCTTCAACTCGTCGGGTGTGAGGTCGCGATAGCGTGCCACGATGAAGTTCCACGCATCCTGCCTGCTGACGGGTTTTACATGGTTCATGGGAGGCAGCGCTTCGAATCCGAACGACGTTCAGGAACCGATGAAGTTGGGATTGCGCTTGCCGTGGAAGGCCTCGACGCCCTCGCGGAAGTCATCGGAGCTGCGCAGCCGGCTGTAGCAATGGCCTTCCAGCTCGATGGCCACGGTCAGCGTGGCGTCCTCGGTATCGTTCAGCAGCTTCTTGGCGGTGCGTTGCGCAATCGGCGAGAAAGCGCGCAGCTCGTCCACCAGTCGATCGGTGGCCGCTTCCAGCTCGGCATCGGGCACGCATTCGGTGGCCACGCCCCACTCGTGCGCCTGCAGGCCCGAAATTCGGCGCGAGCGCATCACGATGTCCTTCGTGCGGGTGATGCCCACCATCTTTTGCAGGCGTGCCGATCCGCCGGAGCCGGGGATCTGGCCCAGCTTCTGTTCGGGCAAGGCGTAGCGCGTGGTTTCGGTCACCAGGCGGAAATCGCAGGCCAGCGAAATCTCGAAGCCGACGCCGAAGCAGTAGCCCCGGTTGGCTGCGATCACCGGCTTGCTGCAACGAGCGGGGGCGGCGATGTTCCAGGCCAGCTTGGAGACGTGCTCCGGGGAGGCTTCCAGGAAGCCCTTGATGTCGCCACCACTGGAGAAGTGTTCGCCTTGCGCACGCAGCACGATCACCCGCACGGCCGGGTTCTCGTCCAGCGACTCGAACACCAGCCGCAGCTGGTCGCGCTGGGCCATGGAGATGATGTTGTAGGGCGGACGGTGCAGCACGATGTCTGCGCGCTCGCGCGCGGCGTCGATCTGAACGCTGAATCCGTCCAGATGTTCGAGCAGGGTTTGGGCCGGGTGGGTCAGTTGGGTCATAAAGGTCTCCTGGTGATCGATGGAAGAAGAGGATTCAGGGATTGGGCATGCGCACCAGGGCGGCCGGCTGAGGCTGGCGCAGGCCCTCCCAGCGTGTGACGAGATCGGCGTGCTCAACGTCGAAAAGGTCCAGCACGCGGCCGATGGTGTGGTTGACCATGTCATCGAGCGACGCGGGACGGACGTAGAACGCCGGCACGGGCGGGAACACGATGGCGCCCATCTCGGTCACGGCGACCATGTTGCGCAGGTGCGCCAGGTTCAGGGGCGTCTCGCGCGCCAGGAGCACCAGGCGACGCCGCTCTTTCAGCACCACGTCTGCGGCGCGGCTGACCAGGTTGTCGCCCTGCCCATGAGCGATGCCGGCCAGTGTCTTCATCGAGCAGGGTGCCACCACCATGCCGGCGGTGCGGAAGGAGCCACTGGAGACGGCGGCGCCGATGTCCTTGACGCTGTGCACTTCGTCGGCCAGGGCCTCGATCTCGCTGCGCTTGAGGTCCACCTCCTGAGACGCGGTGAGCGCGCCGGAGGCGGACATCACCAGGTGCGTCTCCCAACCGGGCAGCGTGCGCAGCACCTGCAGCAGGCGGATGCCGTAGATGGCGCCGCTGGCACCGGTGATCGCCACGATCAGGCGCTTTGTGGTCATCTTTGCACCTTGCCGGTCTCGAAGTTGACGCGGGCTGACGTGTCAATCAGCGCGTCCAGGTCCTCGGTGTCCTCGCCCGGCACGCGCACTTTGGTGAAGACATGCTCGTGGTAGACCACGGGCTTGGTGGCGTCCAGGCCCATCTTGGCGCTGATGCCCTGCACGTGGGATGGCGGCGCGCTGTTCTCGCCGAATTCCTGGCCCACCGTGGTGGAAGGATCAAGCACCGAGCCTTGCGCCCCGGCGATCACGACCAGGTCCCGGTCGGCCTGAAAGCGCGTGGCCACTGCCCATTCCACCTGCAGCGGGTCGTGCACCTCCACGTCGTCGTCCACCACCACCACCTGCTTGATGTCGTAGTGCGCGCCGAACGCAGCGCAGATCACGTTCTTGGGCTGGCCCTCGTGGGTCTTCCGGATCTTGACGAACAGGTGGTAGCGGCCGACACCGCCAACCGACAGATGGACGTCCAGCACGTTGGGGAAGCTGCGCTGCAGGTGGGCCAGCAGCGTCGCCTCGCGCGGGATGGAACCCAGCAGGAGGTGCTCCATCTCGGCGGGGACGATCGTGTGGAAGACCGGATCGCGGCGATGGGTGATGGCGTCCACCTGGATCACCTCGCGGTGCTCTCGCGCGCTGTAGTACTTGGGAAACTCGCCGAAGGGGCCTTCCAGCTCCTTCACGCCCGGCAGGATGCGTCCTTCGATCACCACCTCGGCGTCGGCCGGCACGCGTACATCATTGGTGAGGCACTTGACCACGCGCAACGGGGCGCCGTGCAGGGCGCCGGCGATCTCCAGCTCGTCGCAATCGAGCGGGGCAATGGCCTGCGAGGCCAGCAGCGTGAGCGGGTCGACGCCGATCACCACCGCCACGTCCAGCGGCTGCTGGCGCGCTTCGGCTTCCTTGTAGAAGGCCCAGAGGTGGCGCGGCAGCATCAGGATCGCCATGCGCTCCTTGGAGTGGACCTGGATCCGGTTGATCGAAACGTTCTGCGCCCCCGTCTTCGGGTTTCGGGCGATCACCAGGCCGGCGGTGATGTAGGGGCCGTTGTCGTGCTCGCTGTGGGTGGGGATGGGCAGCACCTCGCGCGGATCGACGCCCTTTTGCACCACCTGCTGGCAGAGTGCCTCGCCCGTCGGCACCTCCCGCCAGGGCAGCGGGTTCTCGGCGGCCTGGCGGAAGCGCTGCAGCAGTTGCGACTCGGTCACGCCCATGGCTTCGGCAATCCAGCCGCGGCGCGACATGAAGCCCGACACCACTGGCATGTCATGCCCGCCGGGCCGGGGGAAATAGACCGCTTGCCGGCCGTCGAGCCGCTTGGCGATGGCGGCCAGCTGGTGTTCGAGCTTCACACCTTCGCGGATGACGGCCAGGCGGCCGGTGTCGGACAGGTGGGCGAGCCAGCGACGCAGGTCGGTGGAAAGGGCGGGGGCGGAAGTGGTCATGAGCGTGCGGGGAGAAGTGGGATCAGGCGGAACGGTCTTCGCCGGCCGGCAGGGGCGTGTACTCACCCGCCACGAGCTTGCGGCGCAGCACCTTGCCGACGGGGGATTTGGGAATTTCGGCGACGAACACGTATTCGCGTGGCCGCTTGAAGTTGGGCAGGTCGGAGCTGCGGCAGTGCGCGTCCAGCGCGTGCGCATCCAGCGGCGCACCGCCGTCGCGGGTGGTGACGAAGGCCACGACCCGCTGTCCCCAGCGCTCGTCCGACAGCCCGGCCACAGCCACTTCGCCGACGCCGGGGCACAGCGAGATGACGGACTCGATGTCGACCGGCGAGATGTTCTCGCCGCCGCTGATGATCATGTCGTCCACCCGGCCGGTGACGAACAGGTCGCCGTCCTCGTCGAGGTAGCCGGTGTCGCCGGTGAAGTACCAGCCGCTGCGCAGCGACTTGGTGTTGGCGTCCTCGCGTTTCCAGTAGCCCTCGAAGGCTTCGTCGCCGCGCAGGTCGGCAATGATCTGGCCCTCCACCCCGGGGGCCACGCGGTCGTCGACGCCGGATGCGTCCAGGCGCACCACTCGCAGCCTGGTGTTGATGCCGGCGCGGCCTGCGCTGCCGGGCTTGTCCAGCGCCTGCTGGTCGATCGAGAAGGTGTACACCTCCGAGGAGCCGTAGTGGTTCACGAAGAGCTCGGGCTCGAAGGCCGCCTGCAGGCGCTTGAGCAGCGCGTCGTGCATGGGGGCGCCGGCAAAGCCCAGCTTCTTCACCGAGGCGATGTCGGGCCCTGGGCCGCTGCCGTGTCCGGCGCGCTCGCGTTGCGTCAGCAGGTCGTGGTAGAGCGTGGGCACCAGGTACAGGCAGGTCAGACACTCGGCCTCGATCAGGGCCAGCGCCTCCTGCGTGTCGAAGCGGGGCATGCACACGAACACGCCGTCGACCAGGGCCATGGCGAGCAGGGAGCGCACACCCATCGTGTGGTACAGGGGCATCACGCCCAGCGTGCGTTCACCGCGGCGGTAAAGGTTCTGCGCCACGTGCGCCAGCGCTGCAGCACGCTCCTGGCGGTGGCGGCGCGGCACGCCCTTGGGCTTGCCGGTGGTGCCCGAGGTGTAGAGCATCAGCGACAAATCCTCGGCATCGGCCGCGGTCTGCAGCGGCGACGCCGGGCCGGCCAGCAGGGTCTCCCAATCGCCGGTGGCATCGCTGCCTTCTAACGTGCCCACGCCGATGCGCGGCAGCGCGCGCGCACCGCCGCTGGCACGGGTGGCCTCCTCGCTGGAGGCGTCGAAGAACACGGCCTTGGCCTCAGCGTCGGCCAGGCAGTAGTCGATCTCGTCGGCCTTGGCGCGCCAGTTCAACGGCACGATCACCACGCCCAGGAACTGGCAGGCCCAGTGCAGCGTGGCCGCCTGGTGGCGGTTCTGCAGCACCGACAGCAGCCGGTCGCCCCGGCCCAGTCCCAGGCGCTGCAGACCCGCCACGGTGCGGCCGATCTGCTCGTGCCACTGCGCATAGGTGAGACGCACGCCGCTGTCCACTAGGGCAAGCGCGTGCGGGCTGCGTTCGACGCTTTGCAGGAAGGTCGTACCGAGGTCGAGCATGGATCAGTCTCCGGGGTGGGGGGTGGTCGCGGCCTGGCGGCGCAGCGACGCGGTTTCGAGCACCGCCGCCACGATGGGCGTGTAGCCGGTGCAGCGGCAAAGATGGCCCGACAGCATGTCGCGCACCTGCGCTTCGCTGGGGTCCGGGACACGCTTGAGGTAGTCGTCGCAGCTCATGAGGATGCCCGCGGTGCAGAAGCCGCACTGCAGGGCGTGGTGGCGCTTGAAGGCCTCCTGCAGGTCGGACATCGGCCCGTCCCCATCGCACAGTCCTTCAACCGTGTCGACGCGGCGGCCGTCGACCTGCAGCGCCAGCGTCAGGCAGGAGCGGCCGGCCACGCCGTCGATCTGCACGGTGCAGGCACCGCACACGCCGTGCTCGCAGCCCACGTGCGTGCCGGTCGCGCCCAGGCCTTCGCGCAGGAAGTCCGATAGCAGCATGCGCGGCTCGCAGGCTGCGCTGCGGGCGGCGCCGTTGAGCGTCAGGCGCACGGTGTGCTGGTGGTCGCGGCTGCACTGCTTCATCGGGAGGTCTCCGTGACTTGGGCGATTACCTGCGCGCCGAGCTGGCGCACGAGGTGGCGGCGGAAGGTAGCGCTGGCATGCGCGTCGTCCTGGGCTTCGAGCTCCCAGGCGAAGTCGTTGAGGGCGCTGTCCAGCTCGGCGCCGCGCAGGCCGGCCGGCCACTGCGCCAGACGCGGCCGGTCCGACACCCCGCCGATGGCGAGACAGAGGCCGCGCGCGTCGACCACGGCGGCGGCCGAAACAATGGCGAAGTCGCCATGGCGGGCCGAGAACTCCGTGAAGGCGCTACGCTGGCCCGGTTGGGCCAGCGGAAAGCGCACCTGCTCCACCAGTTCGTCGGGTGCGCGCGCCGTCATCAACATGCCCTGGAAGAATTCGGCCGCAGGCAGGGTGCGCCGCTTCCTGGCATTGCGCAGCACCACCTCGCCGCCCAGCGCCAGCAGCACCAGCGGGATCTCGGCGCTCGGATCGGCGTGGGCCACAGAGCCGCACACGGTGCCGCGGTTGCGCACCTGGAAATGCGAGATGAAAGGGAAGGCCTGCGACAGCAGCGGCACTTCCTGCGCCAGCGTCGAGCGCCACTCCACACACGCTTGCGTGGCTGCCGCCCCCACCGCCAACATGCCGCCTTCGCTGCGCACGAAGTTCAAGTCGTCGGTGCGCGAAATGTCGATGAGCACGCTGGGCTGCGCCAGCCGCATGTTGAGCACGGCCATCAGCGACTGGCCGCCGGCCAGTATCCGCGCCTCGGGGCCGAGCGCCTTGAGCTGCTGCACCGCCTCTTCGGAGGATTCCGCGCGCACGTAGTCGAAGGCCGCCGGCTTCATCGCGCCACTCCCATGCGGGCCAGCAAGCGCTGCCACCATGAACCCGAAGGCGTGGCACCCTTGCCGCCCGCCTGCCGGCCGAGTTGTTCGAACAGCTGCCGCAGCACGATTTTGGCCGCGCCCTCCAGCATGCGGCCACCCACGGCCGCCACCTTGCCCGAGACCTCGGCCTCGTAGTCGTAGCGCAGCAGCGTGCCGCCGTCCCTGGGCTCGAGCGTGACCAGGCCGTTGCCCCTGGCCGAGCCCATGCTGGACAGGCCGGAACCGGCAAGCCGCAGGCGGTGCGGCGGCTCCAGGTCGCTCAGCGCGATCTCGGCGGCATAGCGCGCCTTGATCATGCCCACGCCCACCGTCACGTCCGCACGGTAACGATAGGGGCCGGTCTGATGCAGTGCATGGCAACCGGGGATGACCTTGGCCAGGGCCGCCGGGTCCATCAGCACGGCGAACACCGCCTCGGGTTCGGCCGGCAGCAGGATCTCGCCTTGCGCCGCCAAGGCCTTGCCGGCCTTGCCGCCCGCAGGCCGGGCCGGCGCGGCGCCCTGGGAGGGTGGCGGGTCGGCCATGCCCAGCAGGTCCATCACGCGTGAGGGGGTCAGCGGCAGCGTGACGTCGGCCAAACCGAGCGCGTCGGCCACCGCGTTGGCAATGCAGGGCGGCGTGCTCATGTTGTTGCCCTCGCCCAGTCCCTTGGCACCCAGCGGTGTGAACGGACTGGGCGTTTCCAGGTGCACGATGACCGGGTCGGGCACCTCGCAGGTGGTGGGCACCAGGTAATCGGCGAAGGTGCCGGACTGGAAGCTGCCGTCGCTGCCATAGCGGAACTCCTCCATCAGCGCCGCGCCGAGTCCCTGGGCGAAGGCGCCGCGGATCTGGCCGTCGGCCAGGGCCGGGTTCAGGAGGGTGCCGGCGTCGTGCGTGGTCACATAGCGGTCGATGCGGACGCGGCCGGTGGCGCGGTCCACCTCGACAGCGCAGATGTCGAAGGCGAAGCCGTAGGCCGCCGACGTGTTGACGCGGTCGTCATCGTCCGGGGCGGTCAGCTGCGGCGGTGACCAGAAGGCCGTTTCGCGCAAACCAACGGGTTCGCCCTCGGGCAGCAGGCCGGGCGCCCAGTGCGGGCTGGCCGCCAGCCGGCCGAAGGGCTGGCCACGCTCGGGCGCGTCCTTGGGATAGACCTTGCCGCCTGCAAATACCATCTGGTCGGGCTCGCATCCAAACTGCGCGGCGGCGATCCGCGCCAGCTTGTCCCGCAGGCGCTGGCAAGCAATATGCAGCGTGCCCGCCACGGCACCGGCGAAGCGGCTGGAGTAGTTACCGGCTGCGACCGACCAAGCGTCCTTGGCGGTGTCGAATTCAACGTTCACAGCCACCTCGTCCGGATCGACGCCGAAGACGTCGGCCGCCAGCTGGGCGCACACGGTGCGGTGGCCCTGGCCGGCCGGCGCGGAAGCGATGACCACCGTCACGCCGCCCAGCGGGTCGATGCTGACGGTGGCGGCAGCGATGGCGCCGTTCTTCGGCCCGGCCTTGGCGCGCTGCTCGCGGGGCAGCACCGTCGTGATGTAGCCCATGTTGGAGACGGAGGGCTCCACGATGGCAGCGAAGCCGATGCCGTATAGCCGGCCCTCGGCGCGGGCGGCCGCCTGGCGCTGGCGCAGCTCGGCCAGGCCGCCCTCGTGCAGCGCCAGTTCCAAGGCTCGCTGGTAGTCGCCGGAGTCGATCAGCGCCCCGGCAGCCGCGCGGTAGGGGAACGCGTCGCGGGGGATGAAGTTGCGCCGGTAGACGTCCAGCGGGTCGATGTTCAGTTCAACTGCGATGCGCTGCACCAGGCGTTCCAGCGCGAAGTACACCTGCGGCCCGCCGAAGCCGCGCACCAGGCCGGAGGGCGTCTTGCTGGTCAGCACCACCCGGTTGCGCACGCTGAGGTTGGCGATGGCATAGGCGCCAGTCAGGCAGCCGTGCATGCGGTAGAAGGTGGCGGGCTCGGGCGCGCGCAGGTAGCCGCCGCAGTCGTCGAACTGGTCCAGCGACAGGGCGGTGATGCGGCCGTCGGCTTCGACCGCCGCAGCCGCGTGGCACAGGCGGCCGGTGGCCGAGGTGGCGGCGGTCAGGTGCTCGAGCCGGTCTTCCACCCACTTGACCGGGGCGCCGGCCTTGCGCGCCGCTAGGCACATCAGCACGGCCGGATTGAGCACGGCCTGCTTCACCCCGAAGCTGCCGCCGGAATCCGGGAAGGTGCGGTGGCGCAGCTTGTTGCCTGGAACCTTCAGTGCCATCGCCATCACGGTGTGCAGCGAGAACGGCCCCATGAAGTTGGACTGCACGTCGTAGCCATCATTCTCGCAGAGGAACTCCGCCACCACCACCGCGCATTCGATCGGCGTGCAGGAGTTGCGCGGGTATTCGACCGTGAGCGCAACCCGGTGCGGAGCGCTGGCGAAGGCCTGTTCGGGGTCGCCATAGCGGAAGCTGCGGTCGCTCACCACGTTGCTGCCCACCTTCTCGTGCAGCACCGGAGCGCCTTCTGCGATCGCGGCGCGTATGTCCGTGACCGGCGGCAGGGATTCGTAGTCGGCCTCCAGCAGTTCCAGCGCATCCTCCGCGATGTAGCGACTCTCGGCGACCACCACGGCGACCGGCTCTCCCACGTAGCGCACCTTGTCCACGGCCAGGGCCCACAGTTCCATCGGCGCCTTCACGCCAACGATGAAGGGCTTAGACCAGCGTTGCACGTCCGCGGCGGTCAGGACGGCGCGCACGCCGGGCAGTGCCAAGGCTTTGTCGGCACGAACGGCCAGCAGCCGGGCATGTGCATGCGGCGAGCGCAGCACCGCTGCATGCAGCGTGCCGGCGCGCACGGGCGCATCGTCACCGTAACGGCCCCGGCCGGTGAGCAGCGGGCGGTCTTCGACACGCTGCGCGCGGCGGCCCAGGTGGGGAGTGGGTGTTTCAAGCATGTGTGGAGCCGGGCACGGCCTCTCAGTCCACAGTGATGTTGCGGTCGCTCACGACCTTCTTCCACAGGGCCATCTGGCCATCGATGAAGCCGCGGAACTGCGCCGGCGTTCCGCCGTCGGGCACGACGCCCTGCGCGGCGAAGGCCTTCTGCACCTCGTCCTCGTGCAGCATCCGGTTGAGGTCGGTGTTGAGCTTGTCGATGACGGATTGCGGGGTGCCGGACGGCACCACGAAGCCATGCCAGGACGAGACCTCGTAGCCGGGGATGCCGGCTTCTGCCGCCGTGGGCACGTCGGGCAGCAGGGGCGACCGCTTCGGTGCTGCGATGGCGAGCGGGCGCACGCGCCCCGATTGCATGAAGGGCATCGCGTGCGGCAGCAGGTCCATGGCCACGTCGAACTGGCCACCGGCCAGGTCGGTCAGCATGGGGGTGCTCCCCTTGTAGGGGACCTGGCGCATCTGCGTACCGGTGGCGGTTTCGAACAAGGCCATCGCCAGGTGGTTCGAAGAGCCGGCACCCGAGGAGCCATAGGTCAACACATTCGGCTTGGCGCGGGCCGCTGCAAGGAGTTCTGAGGCGGTGCGGTACGGACTCTGTGCGTGGGTCACCAGCAGCATGGGCGAGCGTCCCGCCAGCAGCACCGGCGCGAAGGCCTTCTGCGTGTCGTATGCGATGTTCTTGTACAGCCAGGGGTTGGCGGCATACGGGAACTGCACGACCAGGATGGTGTGGCCATTGGGCGCCGCGCCGGCTACCTCCTTGGTTCCGATCATGGTGCCGGCGCCCGGCTTGTTGTCGACGATCACCGGCTTCTTCCAGTAGTCGCCCAGGTGCTTGGCCGCGAGCCGGCCGAGCGTGTCGTTGAAGCCGCCGGCCGGATAAGGCACAACGATGCGCACCGGCTTGGTGGGGTACTCCTGCGCCTGTGCGGCACCGGTGCCGAAGGCGGCGAGCACCGCGAGCAATTGCAACGCCTTGCGGGGTGTAGGGATCATGAATGTTGTCTCCGTTGATTGATTGTTCTCAGGGGGCACGGGGGCGGGACTGCTTAGTGGAGGGCGAGTCTAGGAGTTCGTTGGTATCAGGTCAATTAAAGTTTTATGATGATGTGAATCAGATTAAGTGATGGCTTGGACGACCATGGAATTCCGGCAGATTCAGTACTTCATCACCCTCTACGAGGACGGCTCGGTAACCCGCGCGGCACGCCGCCTGCACATCGTCCAGTCGGCACTCAGCATGCAGATGGCCAAGCTCGAGGCGGAGGTGGGGCAGCGACTCTTCGTGCGCACGCCGCAAGGTATGCAACCCACCCCCGAAGGCCGCCGCCTGTACCGCCTGTTTTTACCGGTCGTGACGGGTTACCAACGCGCGCGCGAACAGGTGGTTGAAGCCACGGGCGAGCTGAGCGGCGAGGTGCGCTTCGGTATGATCGTGACCATCGCGCAGGGCGTGCTGGTCGACGCGATCCTTGAGTTCTCCCCGGCCCATCCGAAGGTCGAACTGTCGATGACGGATGGCTTCAGCGGCGACCTCATCGATGCGGTGGCGCTCGGCCAACTCGATGCCGCTGTGATCAACAAGCCACGGCGGGCGCTGACGCTCAAGAGCGAAACCATCGCCGACGAGGATCTGCTTCTGGTCATGGGGCCGGCCCACGCAGACGTGCCTGCTTCCTTGAGTTTCAGCGGCATGTCGGCCTTGAAGCTGGTGTTTCCCACACGCCGGCACGGTCTGCGCGGGATCATCGAGAACTTTGCCGAAGCGGAGGATGTCCACCTGAGCCCCAGCCTCGAGATCGATTCCATCAGCGCCATCCTGAAGCTGGTGCGCGAGAGCGATTTCTGCACGCTCCTGCCCCATGTCGCCGTGCGCGGCCTGCTCGAACGAGCGGAAGTGAAGGTGCATCGCTTCGTCTCCCCTCGATTGAGGCGCCAGATCGTGGCCGTGACCGACCCGAGCAGGCCGCTCAATCCTGCCGCCGCCGCTTTCCTCTCCGTTCTGCGCCGCCATCTGGTGGGCCTGGGGTCTGTGCCGCCTCACGGCGATGACGGACGGCCGTGAAGCCCTGGCCGCTGCCGTGCCATTGCTGGCCGCATGCGCCACAACCCAATCCAACAGGGCCGTCTGATACGCTGATTCGGCTCAGCAGTGCCGCCCGGCCGGCGTCGTTCGAGTAATCGCCCTGGGCCACCACCCGGCCGCGCTCGATCAGGTAGTAGCGCGTGGTGACCCTGACGGTGGCGCCGCAGGCCAACGTGCAGCGCTACGACCGGCTTCGCTCGGTCGGCGACGATGACGCACAGGGGGTGCGCGCATGAGCCAGGAGATCATCGGCGCCCTCAAAGCCCTGAAGCTGCATGGCATGGCCGCCAACTACCCAGAGGTGGCGGCGCAGGCACGGCACACCGACTTCAGCCCTGAAGCCTTCCTCAGTCAGCTGCTGCGGGCCGAGCAGGCCGAGCGTTCGGTGCGTTCGATGGCGTACCAGATGGGCGCAGCCCGCTTCCCGGCCCACCGTGACCTGGCCGGCTTCGAGTTCGGCCAGGCCAGTGTGGACGAGGCACTGGTGCGCACGCTGCACGGCCGCGCGTTCATCGAGGCCGCGCACAACGTGGTGCTCATCGGCGGTCCGGGCACCGGCAAGACACACCTGGCCACGGCCATCGGGATCGAGGCGATCCAGCGGCACGGCAAGCGGGTGCGCTTCTTCTCGACCGTGGAGCTGGTCAACGCGCTGGAGCTGGAGAAGAGCCAGGGCAAGGCCGGACAGCTGGCCCACCGGCTGGTCTACATGGACCTGGTGATCCTGGATGAGCTGGGCTACCTGCCGTTCAGCCAGGCCGGTGGAGCGCTGCTGTTCCACCTGCTCTCCAAGCTCTACGAGAGAACCAGCGTGCTGATCACCACCAACCTCAGCTTCGGGGAATGGAGTCAGGTATTTGGCGACGCCAAGATGACCACCGCACTGCTCGACCGGCTGACCCACCACTGCCACATCGTGGAGACCGGCAACGAGAGCTGGCGGTTCAAGCATTCCAGCGCAGCACCCAAGACCGTTCAGAAAAGGCGGCCCAGGACGGCCCTGCCGGAAGTCATTGAGAAAGGAGAAACGAACGCACCAACAGTAGACTTATCCACAGACGCGTAGCCCGGCTACACCCCAACAGGTGGGGTCAATATTGGATGAAAAACCGGGGTCAGGATTGCGCGGAAATCAACAACGTGTGCTGTGCGCTGAGCGAGATTTTCTGAAGCACCAGGACAACTTGAGCGAGGAGCTTGCAAGGACCTCGTGTCACCGCCCTTGCATCTGCTCAGAACGTGAAGCCCTCCCGAGCCTTGAAGAGCTGCGCTGGTCGTTGTGGACCACGCTCGTACTCGTCCAGTTCCACCAGGTCTGTAGAGCCCTTGAGTCGACGCCGGAACGCGCTCTTGTCCAGGGCACGGCCGAGGATGGCCTCACAGACCTTCTGCAGTTGGGTCAGGGTGAACTTCTCGGGCAACAGGTGCAGCGGCAGCACGTCGCCTTCCACCCGCGAGCGCAGAGCCCGCAATGCGGCCTGCAGCTGTTCCTCATGGTCGAAGGCCAGACGATGACGGGTACTGGTGGCACTGACCCACTGGACAGCTTCGACCTTGTTGCGTACGAGTGCATTGATCTTGTCCTTGGGCAGCAAGGCGTAGAACAGAGTGGCAATGGACCAGCCTCGGGGATCACGGGTAGGACCACTGAAGGTGGATACCTCGGCCACATGCGGCAGCTCCACGCTCACCTTGTGGGCCAGTACACGTCGAGCGGCGGCCATCAGCGAGTCGTCCAGGTGTGGCTTGAGGACGCCACTGGGCAGTGCCCAGTGGCGGGCATACGGATCTTCGGCCCGTTTGACCAGCAGCACCTTCAAGCCGTCATCGTCCACACAGAACAGGGCCACGTCCACACCGACCAGAGGAAACAGCTCTCGCACGACGACCATAGTTGCAGAGTGTCAATATGTTGTTATGATATTTGCATTGTGCCACTAAGGGTTGACGATATGGCGTATGACATCGTGGGAGATATTCATGGGCAGGCGGACAAGCTGGAGGCGCTGCTCGAGACCATGGGCTACCAGCGCAAGGCAGGTGCTTACCGCCATCCGTCGAGAACGGCCATCTTTGTGGGCGACTTCATCGACCGAGGCCCGCGCCAGGTGGACAGCTGCCGACTGGTGCGCGAAATGGTGGACGCTGGCAGCGCGCAGGCGGTGATGGGCAACCACGAGTTCAACGCGGTGGCGTGGTTCATGCAGGATCCGGAGGGCGAAAGCGCAGAGCACTATCTGCGGCCGCGCCACGGCGAGAAGGGAATTAAGAACCGCCACCAGCACCAGGCCTTCCTGGCCGAAGTGGAGGGCACTCCCATGCATCAGGAGCTGATTGACTGGTTTCTGACCTTGCCCCTTTGGCTGGAGCTGCCTGAACTACGAGTGGTGCACGCCTGCTGGCACGACGGGCTGATGTCCTCGCTGGCGCCACTGCTGGGGCCTGGTCGCACTCTGACGCCGGAATTGATAGTCAGGGCGAGTCGGGAGGATGATCCTGTGTTCTCTGCCGTGGAAGCGCTGACCAAGGGCATCGAAGTGCCACTGCCTGATGGGCACTTCTTCCACGACAAAGACGGCCACGAGCGGCGCAACGTCCGCATCCGTTGGTGGGAAGAGGGCAGCGACACCTACCGTGATCTGGCGATCATGCCGGAGCCTGAGCGACAGAAGTTGCCGGACCTGCCGCTGAGCGCGAAGGCCAAGCCTGTCTACGACAAAAGCAAGCCTGTGTTCTACGGCCACTACTGGATGCAGGGAGACCCGGTGTTGCAGGGCAGCCACTTTGCATGCGTGGACTACAGCGCCGGCAAGGGAGGGCCGCTGGTGGCCTATCGGTGGGAGGGGGAGGATCAACTTGATCCTGGCCACTTCGTGAGCGCAGCCTAGATGTGACGGGTGCTAACGGTGACGTCTCACAAGCTCTGTTTCTGACAGGCTAGGGAAATTGAGGGTACTTCAGGATGCCTTGAGCCGCACCTGAATATCGTCGGTCGCTGCTTTGAGCCATCTGAACAGCTTGGCGTCGCTTTCCTCTGCAATTCGTGGACCCGAACCCACGATGGCAAGTGCACCCACACAGTCGCCATCGGCATTGAGCACAGGCACGGCCATCGCGCCAACCCCAGGCTGCAACTCACCCAGCGACCGGTAGTAGCCCTGGCGACGGATGTTTTTCAGAAAGGTGCGGAACTCGGCCCAATCCTGGCCCATGCCGTTGGCAGCAATCTCTTGCGAATGCTGGGCGTAGATCTTGACCAACTGCGCCCGTTCCAGCCAAGCCAGCAGTACCTTGGGCGCACCAGAGCGGAACATGGGGCGGGGCCTGCCACGCCCATAGGTCAGCACCAGATTCTCCGTTCCGTTCGCGCGGTGAATGTCGATCACCCGCGGTCCGGCATAGAGAACACTGAGCACCAGGTCGTACCCGCTGCGCTTCGCAGCGGTCATCATCGCCGGGGCCGCGGCCAGCAGGACCGGATCGCTTTGCCTCAGCTGGTAGTCGAGCTCAATGATCCGTCCGCCTAGGGCGTAGTGCCCAGCCGAAACTTTCTGAAGCATGCCGGCTTCGACCAGCTCCTTCACATAGCGGTAGCCGGTGGGACGCGTGTACCCCAGCGCCGCATTGATTTCGTCGGGTTGCCATACCGGGCGCTCCTGTGTGAACAACCCGAGGATGGCAAACACATTGGAAGAACTGCTCATGCGCGGCTGACCGAAGATGGGGTATCCGGATTCTAGGGCGCGCTCACTCCACACCCATGCGCCTGGCCATCTCCGCCCGCCATTCGGCGCGCGGCTTGAAACCCGGCAACGACCTTGCATGCGCTTCCAGGCGTTGCATGAGCGCGCCTTCGTCGCCCGACAGATCGACTGGCACGCGCATCGGCTGAGAGACGTACCACGGGAGGTCGATGTAGAGCTCCAGGCGGTTGCCTTCAGGGTCTCGCACATAGATGGAAACGGCGTTGCCGTGCGTGACCGGCGTGACATCGGAAGCGCCTTCGCGCTGAAGGGTCTGGAGCATGGCGCGCAGGGTGGCCAGGCTGTCGGCCTTGAGCGAGATCTGGTTGATGGGATTGAACCCCATGTCGGCCGGACGACCGCTGATGAGCACGATCTGATGGTGCTCGTCCGGATCTCGGCTGAGGAACACCAGCTCCATCGGCCCATTGGGGCCGGGCAGTTCGCCGCGGTCTGTCACGGTGAATTCGAGGATGCGTGTGTAGAAGTCTTCGAGCCGGGCGATGTTGGTCACGAACATGCCGAAGTGACTGAAGCGGAAGCCGGGTCTGCTCATGGTTTTCCCTCACAAGACGAGTGTTGACGGTCAAAACTGAAAAGTGATTAAATCTCGCTATTCGAGATTTTGCAACTTTCATAAGAGGACAGGAGACAACATGAAACTGGTGAGCTTTTCAAGGAATGGTCAGCAGAGTTACGGCGCGGTCACTGAAAAAGGGGTGGTGGATCTGGGCGCTGTATTGGGCTCCCGCTACACCGATCTCAAGGCCTTGCTGACCGCAGATGCCCTGACTGAGGCCGCCGCGGTGGTCGCACAGGGAGTGGCGGGTTTTGGCTTGGCGGACGTCGATCTGCTGCCCGTGATCCCCAACCCGGGAAAGATCTGGTGCTGCGGCCTCAACTACGGCGAACATGTGCGCGAGACCAACCGCGAGATCACTGAACAGCCGACGTTCTTCCTGCGTGTGGCCGATTCCCAGGTGGGCCACGGGCAGGCCATGCTCCGGCCACGCGAGTCCACTCAGTTCGACTACGAAGCGGAAATCGCAGTGGTCATTGGCCGCCCAGGCCGCCGCATCGCCGAGGCCGATGCAGGCCGGCATGTCGCTGGCTACGCTTGCTACAACGACGGAAGCGTGCGCGACTGGCAGCGTCACACCCAGCAATGGGCACCGGGCAAGAACTTCTGGCGCACCGGTGGCTTCGGGCCCTGGATGGTGACGTCCGACGAGATCCCCTTCGGCTCCCTGATGACGCTGACTACGCGGCTCAATGGCGAGGAGCTGCAGCGCGCGACCACCGACATGATGATTCACAGCATCGCGCGGCAGATTGCCTATGTGTCCACCATCGCGCCGCTGGAACCAGGCGATGTGATCGTCACGGGCACACCGGGTGGCGTGGGGGCCAGGCGCACGCCACCCGTGTGGATGAAGGCCGGTGATGTGGTCGAGATCGAGGTGGACCGCATCGGCGTGTTGCGCAACCCCGTGGCCGACGATGTCTGAAGTTCCTTCGATGCACGAATTTTCAGGCGGCTGGTTCTGGCGCATGCACCGGGGCGAGCTGCCACCGCCGCCGGTGTCGCTGTTGTTGAAACAGCGCATCGTTCGCATCGACCTGGAACGTGGCGAACTGGATGCGGATTTCGAGGCTGATGCCAGCTTCGCCAACCCGGCGGGGCATGTCCAGGGCGGCATGTTGGCCGCCATGCTGGATGCGCTCACGGCCAGCGTGGTCGATGCCACGTTGCAGGCGGGTGAGCGTGTGGCCTCACTGAGTCTGAACGTGTCCTTCCTGAAGGCGGCGCAGGTCGGCCCGATCCAGGGAAGGGCGCATCTGGTGCGCAAAGGACGCACCGTCGCGCATGCGGGCGCGGAGCTGGTCCAGGGCGACATCGCCGTGGCCAGCGCCACGGCTGTCTGCATGGTTGTTCCACAGGCAGGGCGTTGACCCCGCAAGTACTTCGGAAAGTTCTTCATGTCTCATCCCGTCATTGACACCACCTCCACACCTGTGCCTGACTTGCACCTGCATGCCCTGCGGACCGTGACGGACGAAGACGTCGCGGCCTATGAGCGCGATGGCGTGGTCTGCCTGCGCCAGGTCTTCGATGCTTCCTGGTGCGAGATGCTTCGCGAAGCGGCGTTGCAGGCCATGGACAGCGGACAAGGCCGTGTGCGAGAACCCCAGCTCGGTGCAGGCGAGGGGCGCTTCTATTCGAGCGTCTATCAGTCGGACCTGGACCCGCGTTTTGCCCTTCTGCGGGATGCATCGCCAGCGCCCGAGGTAGCCGCGCGTCTGATGCGGTCCGACAGCGTGCGCTTCTTCTACGACCAGCTCTTCATCAAGTCCCCTGGTACAGCGGCCCCGACACCCTGGCACAACGACTTGCCGTTCTGGCCCTTCCGCGGCAACGACCTGATCTCCCTGTGGATCGCGCTGGCGCCGGTCTCGAGGCAGACCAGTGGTGTGCAGTACGTCGTGGGCTCGCATCGGTGGAACAAGATGTTCCGTGCGGTCACGCCCGACTTCGACCCCCGTTTCATGGACGAGTCGATGGAGGTCTGTCCCGACTATGGCGATGGCAGCCACCCGGAGGCGCAGATTTCCTGCTGGGACATGCAGCCGGGCGACGTGCTGTGCCACCACCCGATGACCGTGCACGGCGCCGCCGGCAATGCGTCGCAGACACAGTGGCGCATCGGTCTGTCGATCCGCTACCTGGGCCGAGACGTGCAATGGGACCCGCGGCCTCACACCATGTCGCTGCGCCGCAACCCCGGCGTCGCACCTGGTGAGTTCCCCGCAGATGACGTTGCGCTGCCTGTCGTCTGGGAACGCGAGCGGGGGCTGCTGGCCCGCGCTGGCTGACGAAACCGACACCGACACCCCAACCACCCAGGAGACAAAGAAAATGCCCACTTCCTATCTGACTCGTCGTCGCGCAGTCGCCACCATGGCGACCCTGTGCCTGGCCCCCACGATCGCGCGCTCCGCCGATCCAGTGAAACTCAAGTTCAGCAGTTTCGAGCCCCCCATGGCGAACATCACGGCCAACGTGCTGACGCCTCTGGCGAAAGAAGCCACGGCAGCGTCCAAAGGGTCCTTGCAGATCGACATGTTCGCCGGCGGTACGCTGGGGCGAAACCCTTTGCAGCAACTCAAGCTGGTCACCGACGGCGTGGCGGACGTGGGGTGGGTGGTGTTGCCCTACACGCCAGGCCGATTCGACGACACCGAGATCGTGGGTCTGCCCTTCGTGACCAGCAACGCCACCGAAGCCAGCGTCGCGCTGCATCGGCTCTATGCCGAGGGTACGCTGGTCGGGTTCGAAGGTTTGAAAATGCTCGCGGTGGGGGCCACGCCGCCGGTGGTCATCCACGCCAACAAGCCGGTGCGACTGCCGGCAGATCTCAAGGGCAAGCGGGTCCGCGCATCCGGTGACCACCTCACCCGCGTGATCGAAGCGCTGGGCGGGGCCCCGGTGCAGGTCGGTGGCGGCCAGATCGCTGAATCGCTGTCGCGCGGCGTGGTGGACATGACGCTCAACAACTGGGGCTTCGTCGGTGACTTCAAGGTCAACGAAGTCAGTTCGCAGCATCTGGATCTGCCGCTGGGTGCGGTGGCGGTGGGCATCGTGATGCGCCAGGACCGCTTCGATGCGCTGCCGCCCGAAGCCCGCTCGGCCCTTGAAGGGGCCAGTGGCGAGGCGCTGGCCCGCAAGCTGGGTCAGGCCTTTGATCGCCAGGAAAAGGAAGTCAGGGCGCGTGTTTCCGCCTCTGGCAGGAACACGGTGACCACGCCGAGCGAGGCGGAGGTCGCGGAATGGCGCAAGGTCATCGACCCGGTGAACGAAAGCTGGCGCACGGCCAAGCCACGCAATCAGCGCATCCACGCGGCCTTTGCCGAACACCTCAAGCGCATCCGCGCCGGCGCCTGACATGAGCGACAGCATCTGGTCCGCGCGTGTGGAACGCGCGGCGGCAGGGCTCGCCCTCGCGGCGGTCGGTGGCCTGCTGCTGCTCGCCGCAGGCACGGCGGTGGACGTGCTGCTGCGGTTCGTGTTCGCCAGCCCCATCCGCGGTTTCGTGGACATCGCCTCGCTGACCGGTGCAGTGCTTCTGGCGGCCTGCTTCCCTCATGTGCTGGTGTCGCGCACCAACATCTCGGTCGACATTCTGGGCCGCAGCCTGGGCAGTGGCTTCAAGACCGCGCTGGACCGCTTTGCCGCGGTGGTGACGGCAGCCTTCTTCGCTTTGATGGCCTGGCAATACGTGCGCTTCGCCATGGAAATGCACGAAACCCAACAGCTCATACCCGTGCTCAGGTGGCCGGTCTGGCTCTGGTGGTCAGCGGTGGCGCTGTTCATCGTTCTGGCCGCCTCGGGCGCCGCGCTCACGGTGTGGAAGCGCATGCCGGAGGACAACAGCAATGAATGATCCTGTCGTCCTGACCTTGCTGGGGCTGTTCGCGACCTTCGGTCTGGTGGCGCTGCACGTACCGGTTGGCGTGGCCATGGGCGCTGCGGGCGTGGTGGGCTTCGGCCTGCTCGCCGGTTTCGACCCCGCGCTGGCCATGATCGCATCGGAGACCACCAACAACCTGGCTTCGCTGGAGCTGGCAACGATTCCGCTGTTTGTGTTGATGGGGTCGTTCGCCAGCGTGGCGGGACTGCCCGAGGACCTGTACCGCCTGGCCTATGCCCTGGTGGGGCATCGACGCGGCGGCCTCGCCATGGCCACCGTCGGTGGCTGTGCCGGCTTCGGCGCCGTGTGCGGCAGCTCGGTTGCGACGGCGGCCACCTTCGGCAAGGCTTCACTGCCGTCCATGATCTCGCGCGGGTACAGCCCGGGTTTTGCTGCAGGCACGGTGGCCTCCGGGGGCACATTGGGCATTCTGATACCGCCGTCCTCCATCATGGTGATCTACGCGGTGCTGGCACAGGAACTGATCATCACCCTGTACATCGCCGCACTCGTCCCGGCGCTGATCGCGTTGGTGTTCCACCTGTGTGCCATCGCGGTCCACACACGGCTGCGCCCACAGGACGCCCCCATCGGCCCGCGTGCAACGGCGGCAGAGCGCTGGCAGGCCGCACGCATGAGCTGCCCGGTGGTGTTCCTGGCGGCCACCGTGATCGGTGGCATGGCCGCGGGGGTGTTCACCGCCACCGAGAGCGCCGCGGTGGGCGCGGTGCTGGCGTTTGGCTTCGCCGTCTGGCGTCGCGCGCTCACCCGGAAAACGCTGCGGCAGGCACTCATGGGCACGGCAGGCACCAGCGGAATGATCTATGTGCTCATCATCGGTGCGTCGCTGTTCGGCTACTTTGCGGCGGTGACCCAGGCACCCCAGGCCATGGTGGAAGCCGTGCAGGCGTCGGGCATTCCGGTGTGGGCGGCGGTGCTGGCGCTGATGGTGATGTTCATCTTGGCCGGCGCTGTGTTCGACGAGGTCGCGGCCATGGTGATCTCCATGCCTTTTGTTCTGCCATTGATCATCAGTTGGGGCTTTGACCCGATCTGGTGGGGCGTCATCAACGTCGTGATCATCGAGATCGGCATGCTGACCCCGCCTCTGGGCATGAACGTCTTTGTGGTCAAGGGCATTGCCCCCACGATCCCGCTCACAGCCATCTACCGGGGGGTGACGCCTTACCTGGTCTCCAACATCCTGCGCCTGTCCGTGCTGCTGATGTTTCCCGCGCTGTCGCTCTGGTTGCCGCAGGTTCTGAAAGGTTGAAATCAACAATGAAAAACGACACTGCCTTCGACGAAGACACGTTGCACGACGTTGCGATCATCGGCCTTGGACCTTGTGGTGCATCCCTGGCCAATCTGCTGGGTCAGCAGGGTCTCAAGGTCCTGGTGATCGAAAAGGAAGGCGACATCTACCGCCTGCCCCGCGCCATCCACTTCGATGGTGAATGCATGCGGGTCTTTCAGTCAATGGGCATCGTCGACATGCTCTACCCGCACCTGCTGGTATCGCCGGGCATGAAATTCGTGGATGCCGCAGGTCGCGTTCTGATCGACTACAGCCGCTCCAGGGAGCTCGGACCGCAGGGCTGGCATCCGAGCTACCGCTTTCACCAGCCCCAGCTTGAAGAAACCTTGCGGAAGCGGCTGCTTGATCACAAGACGGTTCAGGTTCGCCTCAGACACGACGTCTTTTCGGTCGAACCAAGGGACGATCGCGTTGAGCTTCGGGTGGAGGATATGGCCAGCGGACGGCTGATGACCGCTCGAGCCCGCTATGTCGTGGGTTGCGATGGTGCACGGTCCCTGGTGCGCCGCTTCATGGGCACCGAACTCGACGACATGAACTCGCACGAGCGCTGGCTGGTGCTGGACGTGTTGCTCCGCCGCGATCGGCCCGACCTGGGGGACCACAGCATCCAGTATTGCGATCCGGCTCGCCCTTCCACGTACGTTCGTGGCGTGGGCAACCGACGCCGCTGGGAGCTGATGCTCATGCCCGGCGACGACCCGGTTTCGATCGTCCGCCCGGAGTCGGTCTGGGCCTTGCTGGCGCGCTGGATCACCCCGGACGACGGCGTGATTGAACGACCGGCTGTGTATACCTTCCATTCGGTCGTTGCGCGTGGATGGCGCCGCGACCGGATGTTGATCGCCGGTGACGCGGCGCACCAGACTCCTCCCTTCATGGGGCAGGGCATGTGCGCCGGCATCCGCGATGCCTTCAACCTGGCTTGGAAGCTGGTGGCCGTAGTGAAAGGCCGATTCCCGCCCAGCTTGCTGGACACCTATGAAAGCGAACGATCGCCCCATGTGCGCGAGTTCATCAAAACCGCTGTGCGATTGGGCGGGGTCATCCAGACCACCGACGAAGCCGTCGCACGCGAGCGCGATGCCCGCATGTCCGCCAACCCCGAGGTGTTCAGGACTCCCCAGCCGGCACTGGGCCCGGGCTGGCATGCAGGCGGAGACGTGGCCGGACGCGTGGCGCCGCAGCCGCTGCTGGACGACGGAGATCGCTTTGACGATGGCCTGGGTGACCGGTTTGCACTGGTTGTCGCACCTGACGCGTTGGGTGCGTGCGCGGTTTCGAGCCATGAGCAGTTGGTGGTGCGGGAAGCCAGGGATGCGGCTGTCAGGCAGTGGCTGAACGACCTGGGGTGTGTCGCCCTGTTGTTGCGACCTGACCGGCACATCGCCGCGGTCGCGACGAAGGCCGCTGACATCAAGTCCTTGGTGCAACGTTATGTGGCCGGGGAGCATGCGGCATGAACACGCTGCTGGCATGTGAACGGGCCCGTGCCGACGAGGTGATGGCGGGCGATCTGGACCGGCTGGCGGATTGGCTGGCCGAGGATCTGGTCTACGTGCACGCCACGGGACTGCGGCACGACAAAGCGCAGCTCCTGGCTTACCTGCGGACCGGTCCGCGCTTTCTGGCGATCGACCTGCTCAACCCGAGTGTGCAGGTGATGAGCGACTGTGCGCTGGTGGTGGGTGAGCTGGAGATGCGTCTGCAACGCAACCCTGAGGAACAACCCGTGACCGTTCGCTCGTGGGTGAGCGAGATATGGGTGCGCGACATGGGCGATGGCGCGGGCTGGAAGCTGCGCCTGCTGCAATCCACCCGCCAGCAATCTCCTGTTCCAGGCTGACCCATGGGCATTGACATACCAACCCTGCAAGCGGTGATCAGGATCACTGCGCCCGGTGGGCCCGATGTGCTCTCCCAGTTCAGCGCTCCCACGCCGCATCCGAAACATGGCGAGGTACTGATCGCTGTTCAGGCCGCGGGCGTGAACAGGCACGATTGCAACCAGCGTCGGCGCGGCCCGAGCCCTGAACACAGCGATGTTCCGGGACTGGAGGTCGCCGGGCTCGTGGTTGCGGTGGGGCATGGCGTGGCGCCCGAATGGCTGGGGCAACGGGTCTGCGCGCTGACCGATGGCGGCGGCTACGCGCAGTTTGCGACGGCACCGGCGACCCATGTGCTGATGGTGCCCGAGGGTCTGAGCTGGACAGAGGCTGCGGCGCTGCCTGAGGCGGCATTCACGGTGTGGCACAACTTCTTTGTTGTGGCGCGTCTCGCGGCGGGTGAATCGATCCTGATCCACGGGGGCACCAGCGGCGTGGGCACACTGGCCATTCAGATCCTGTCCGCACTCGGTCACCCCGTGTTCGTCACCTGTGGTTCCGGGGAAAAAGTGGCTGCCGCGCGGCGCCTGGGTGCGACCCTGGCGATGGACTACCGCCATGAGGATTTTGCTGATGCGGTCTTGGTGCACACCGCAGGCCGGGGGGTGGACGTGATTCTGGACATGTCGGGCGGCAAGTACTCGGCTGCCAATGTGAAGGCCCTGGCCCGACGGGGTCGCATCGTTCACCTGTCGCCAGGAGAAGACGCGGCCTTGCAGGTCCCCTTGCGTGCGCTGATGGCCAAGGAGGCGGTGGTGACAGGTTCGCTTCTGCGGCCTTTGCCGGATGCAGAGAAGACGGCCATCGCCGAGCGCCTGGGGGTGGTCTTGTGGCCCCTGATCTCGAGCCGGGGAGTCCGCCCCGTGATCTCTCAAACCTTTGCGCTGGGGCAAGCGCAAGAGGCCCACCGAGCGATGGAAGAGGGCCACCACATCGGCAAGATCGTATTAACCACCGCGTCCTCCTTGACGTGATATGAGAACCCTTCTGAGAGCAGAGACATGATTGACAAGACCGTGGCATCCGCTTGTGCAGCGCTCGAGGGCGTGGCCGACGGCGCCACCATTCTGATAGGCGGGTTTGGCACCGCCGGACAACCCACCGAGCTCATCGACGCGCTGCTCGAACAGGGGGCCCGTGATCTCACTGTGGTTTCCAACAACGCCGGCAGCGGAGACGAGGGCCTGGCCTTGCTGCTTGCACAAGGCCGTGTGCGGAAGATCATCTGCAGCTTCCCCAGGCAGGCGGATTCCTGGCACTTCGACAGGCTGTACCGGGCCGGGAAAATTGAACTGGAACTGGTTCCCCAGGGCACTCTGGCCGAACGCCTGCGAGCGGCTGGTGCGGGCATCGGCGGCTTCTTCACACCCACCGGCTACGGCACCGAACTGGCCGCCGGCAAAGAAACCCGTGTCGTGAATGGCAAGGGCCATGTGCTCGAGTCGCCCCTGCATGGCGACGTGGCTCTCATCAAGGCCGAGCGTGGCGACCGCTGGGGCAACCTCACGTACCGCAAGGCCGCGCGCAATTTCGGACCGGTAATGGCCATGGCGGCCCGAACCACGGTGGCTTCTGTGCACGAACTCGTCGAGCTCGGTGGGCTGGACCCTGAATCGGTGGTGACACCAGGCATTCACGTGGACCGGGTGGTGTGCGTTGCTCGCAGCGCGACCCGCGCAGGCGGCTTCAAGGCAACGCCCTGAAAGGACCCGCAATGACGTACACCCCCCTCTCCAGAAGCGCGCTGGCCCAACGCGTCGCCCGCGACATCCACAACGGCGCCTATGTAAACCTCGGCATCGGCATGCCCACCCTGGTGGCCAACCATCTGCCAAGCGGCGTCGAGGTGGTGCTGCACAGCGAAAACGGCATTCTGGGCATGGGGCCTGCGCCGTCTGAGGGCACCGAAGACTTTGATCTGATCAACGCGGGCAAGCAGCCAGTGACCCTGCTTCCCGGTGGTTGCTTCTTTCATCATGCCGACAGCTTCAGCATGATGCGCGGCGGCCACATCGACATTTGTGTTCTCGGTGCATTCCAGGTGTCCGCCATGGGCGATCTCGCCAACTGGAGCACGGGGGAGCCCGACGCCATACCGGCCGTTGGCGGCGCCATGGACCTGGCGGTAGGTGCGCGCCAGACCTGGGTGATGATGGATCTGCTTAACAAGCAAGGGCAGAGCAAAGTGGTCGAGCGATGCAGCTACCCGCTCACTGGTGTGGCCTGCGTCAAGCGCATCTACACCGACCTCGCCACATTGGAATGCAGGCCAGATGGCCTTTGGCTGATCGATGCGGTGGACGGCTTGACCCGGGCGGAGTTGGAACGGCTGGTTGGACTTCCTATCAAGTGACAGCTTGCACATTTGGTGGAGTTGGTGCTGGTGCACAGCGCTGCCGCAAGCGGCGCTTTTCTGGCGTCCGGATCGGTGCTCTTATCTCACAGGGACGATCTGGTGACTCTTGCCGCCTGTATTTATGGCAACGGGCCGCACCGCCAGTAAAGACGCGGGTGCAGCACATCCGTCCACGAGATATCCACAGGCTTCTCCAGCTCCGGTGGGGATAAGCCTCAGGTCGGTTGTTCGAATCTGGATGTCTATGCGCTGTAAGCGCTCAGATCTGCACGCATGTATGTGTTGACCCGGGCAGGGCCCCGGACTGGAGCAAGGCGCCGTGATGACCAACAGGCCTCAGACCGGTTGGGACAGGTCCACCACAGATCGTTCAAATACGAGCACTTGTCAGGCTTGAGCGCTCTGATCTGATCCTTCGCTCGTTGGCAAAAATCCAACGGCCGCCTCTTGCAGGGTGTCGTGACAGTCGAATCAAGGCAGTTCCATTACTGAGGACCTGCCATGAAAAACTCCCTTTCCCCTTCCCATGAACGCGCGCTCAAGCGCCTGGGCTCCAACATCTCACTGGCCCGACGGCGGCGCCACTGGAGCCAGCGGGCGATGGCCGAGCAGATCGGTGCCTCGGTCAGCACGGTGCGGCGTCTGGAGGCGGGCGATGCGGGTGTGGCCATCCAGCACCTGCTCGGCGTGATGTCCGCTCTTGGATCGCTTGACCAGTTCAATGCCCTGCTCGACACCCCACAAGACACCATCGGCCTGCTGATGCAGGACGCCGCCTTGCCCGAGCGCATCCGGGGCTGCCCATCGGATGAGGTCGCCGAATGAACACCACAGCCCTGATGCCACCACCGAGCGCTTACGGTCCGCGCAGGGACGAGATCCTCGACATCACCATGGGGAAGTCCGAGCAGCCTCTGGGCGTGCTGCACCATATCCAGGACGGACCCACCGAGTGTTCTGAGTTCTCCTTCGATCGGCGGTGGCTGGGCCGCGAACTGCTCTTCAGCCCGTCACCCGATCTGCGCTGCCACCACCACGGCCAGTGGAGAACCCGTCCCCTGGGTCAGTGAAGCCCCTTCTTTGCGGCCTTGGCGGACACGCAACCAGACGGGTTTGCACAAGGCATCCTGGAACGATCCCTGGGTGAGGCCACCCTCACCACCCATCCCCTCGCAGGTCTGGAGTCCCGGGCCCTGGTGTCCCTGTGCGCGACCCACGAGCTCTGCCGGCTCGGTGCACTGCGGATCCGGCCCAGGAACCCGGCACTGACTGTGTCCGGCAGGCGCTTCGACCTGCCGTTCGCCGCAGACCTGGACACCATGGCCAGGGCAACTGCGGCCTTCGAGCGCGGGGACGCCGACGAGCGCCAGACCCGGCTACTGCTCTCCAGTGCCACCGCTCTGGGCGGTTCCCGTCCCAAGGTCTGCTTTGTTCAGGACGCAGAGAAGCAGGATAGGGGAACGCTGGCGGTGGCCCGGCTGCCCAGCGTGGCCGATCGCTATCCGGTGGCCAGGGCGGAAATGCTCCTCGGACAGCTGGCCCGGGAAGTGGGTATCCGGGTGGTGGACATGGCGCTGAAAAACCTGTGCAACGCGACGGTGCTGATCACCCAGCGATTGGATCGGGACGCGGATGGGAGGCGGCTGCCCTACCTGTCTGCCAGGAGCCTGTTGCTTGCGGAAGAGGGCGAAGAAATCACCTGGCTGGATCTGCTGAAGGCCATGCGGGCATGCAGCAAAGATTTTGGGGCAGACGCCCGCCAGCTGTGGCTGCGCCTGGTGTTCATGCGGCTGATCAACACCCGTGTGTCGCTGGGAAAGTTCGGCTTTGTGTACAGCGCCCTAGGTCGCTGGCGGCTGGCACCCGCCACCGCACTGCGACCCGGCATGGAGCCCGACCACCAACCGGTCATATCCGGCGCCCCAGGGTTGGGCCTGCGATGGGATGTGGATCATCTGCTCAGGCATTCGGCGGCATTCGAGATACCCCGCGACGAGGCACGCACGCTCCTCCAGAGGATGGTCGAGGTCATCAGCCGGTGGAAGGTCGCTGCCGTGCAATACCCCGTGCGCATGACGACCACCGACCTGGCATCACTTGAAGCGGCCATGGAGAACGCGCAGCTTCGGAAGGCCCGGGAGTTGGTGGGCAGTCGCCGGGCAGGAGCGGTGCACCAATGAGGGCGGGATCCAGCAGGCCAGATGAAGGGGGGCTTGCAGGGTCCGAGGGCGAAGCTCCTTTTTCGTGCGCGCGTGTGTTTCTTGAAAGGCTGGCGTGTATGCGCTCAGATTTGAACGTGCGTATTCCACGCAGTGATTGCCCTCAGCGCTGCTGCGTTTACCGATCGGTGCATCTGGTCAGGCTCGGCGTTGATTTGTTCAGAAATTTCCCTATCGGGGTACTTTCTTGCTAAGCGCGCTAAGTCCATACATAATGCCCCGATCAGGAAATTTCTATGGCCGCCCGCATCGACTCTCCCACCTCTCTCGGCCAGGCCGTGCGCCGCGCGCGCAAACAGCTGCAGCTCACCCAGCCCCAGCTCGCCCTGACGGCCGGGGTTGGCGTGCGCTTCATCGTCGAGCTGGAAGCCGGCAAACCCACCGTGCGGCTCGAAAGCGTGCTGCGCGTGCTGCAAGCCCTGGGAGGCGAACTGCAGGTCGATGGCCTGCCCACCCCGAGCGAGGGGGTCTGACATGGTCCGTCAACTCGATGTCTGGCTGACAGGCGCTCACCCGGGCACCCTCATCGGCACCCTCACACAGTCCGAAGGCCGCCTCGCGTTCCGCTACCGGCCCGAATGGCTGGCCAGCGGCCACGCCACGCCCCTGTCCCAATCGCTGCCGCTGCAGGCGGACGAATTCGACGACCGCGCCACGCGCCCTTTCTTCGCAGGCCTGCTGCCCGAGGGCGACAAGCGCCGGCTCGTGGCGCAGGCACTGGGCGTCTCCCGTCAGAATGACTTTGCCCTGCTCGACGGCATCGGCGGTGAATGTGCGGGCGCTGTCACCCTGCTGGAGCCCGGGCAGGCGCCCGTCGACGCTGCGGTTCCCAACGCTGTGCGTTGGCTGGACGATGCCGACCTGCTCAAGCTGCTGGGCGACATGCCGCGCAGGCCCATGCTGGCGGGCGACGGCGACCTGCGCCTGTCGCTGGCGGGTGCGCAAGACAAGCTGCCCGTGGTGGTGCAGGGCGACCGCATCGGCCTGCCCTTGTTCGGTTCTCCCAGCACCCACATCCTCAAGCCGACCATTCAGGGCATCGAGGGCAGCGTCTACAACGAGGGCTTTTGCATGGCGCTCGCGCGGGCCATCGGGCTCGATGCCGCGCCCACCGAGATCCGCCGCGTGCAGGACCAGCCATTTCTGCTCGTTCAACGCTACGACCGTCTGGCCGTCCAGCCGTCCAACGCCCAGCAAACGCCAGCAGCCACACAACGCCTGCACCAGGAAGACTTCTGCCAGGCCCTGGGCGTGCCGCCCGAGCTGAAATACCAGAACGAGGGTGGCCCCGACTTGACCCAGGCCTTCGCCCTGGTGCGCAGCGCCACCCGCCCCAGCGCGCCCCAGCTCATCAAGCTGCTGGACTTCGTGCTGTTCAACGCCCTCATCGGCAACCACGACGCCCACGCCAAGAACTTCTCACTGCTCTACACCCCACTTGGCGCAGTGCTGGCTCCTATGTACGACGCGCTCTGCACCGCAGCCTACCCTGATCTGTCCGATCGCATGGCCATGAAGATCGGCAGCAAGTACCGTTTTACCGACCTCTACCCCCGACATTGGGCGCAGTTCGCCAGCGAAGCCGGGCTGTCACCCGCCCAGGTGAAAAAGGCCCTCAAGCGCGCCGCCGAGCGCCTGCCCGAACGTGCCCACCAGACCCAGGCCCAACTGGCCGGGCAGGGCCACCAGCACGCCGTCATTGCGCAGATTGGCAAGCTCATTGAGGACCGCTGCGCCACCACCCTGCGCCGTCTGGCCATGCCCAGCACCGCAACCGATTCAGATTCCTGAGCCAGGGGGTCACCGCGCCCTTTCCAGACGCCAAAGCGGCCTGCTCGGCCTCATCGCTCAGCTGGCCCGGGAAGTGGGCATCCGGGTGGTGGACATGGCGCTGAAGAACCTGTGCAACGCAACGGTGCTGATCACCCAGCGATCGGATCGGGACGTGGATGGCGGTCGAAAGCCCTACCTGTCCGCCCGAAGCCTGTTGCTCGCGGAAGAGGGCGAAGAACCGGACTGGCTGGATCTGCTGGCGGTCATGAGGGCATGCAGCAAAAATTTCAAGGCAGACGCACGACAGTTGTGGCTCCGCCTGATGTCCATGCAGCTGATCAACGCCCGTGTGTCGCTGCGAAAGTTCGGCTTCGTGTACCGGTCCCTTGCTCGCTGGGAGCTGGCACCCGCCACCGCACTGCGCCCCGCCATGGAGCCCGAATGCCAACCGGCCCAGTCCCACATCCCGGGGCCGGGCCTGCGATGGGATGTGGATCAGCTGCTCAGGCGTTCGGCGGCATTCGATATACCCCACGACGAGGCGCGCACGCTCCTCAAGAGGATGGTCGAGGTCATCAGCCGGTGGAAGGCGAAGGCCGAGCAGTATCCGGTGCGCATGACGAACACCGACATCGCAACACTTGAAGCGGCCATGGAGAACGCGCAGCTTCGCAAGGCCCGGGAGTTGGTGGGCGGCCGGCGGCCATGAGCTCCAAGCCGACGGAGGCAGGGCCGGGCGGGTCGGGCAGGTCGGGCAGGAGGGTGGGGGGCTTGCAGGGTCCGAAGGCGGAATCCCTTTTTCGCGCGCGCGTATTTATTCTTTAATGGGGTGTTGGCCAGCAAGGCCCAGCGTTCACACACCAAATTTCTGAGCAAGAGAAAGAGCGGCTGACACGACTGCAGGGGCGATACAGGTTCGCTGCGGACTGCGTCCACCGCCAGTAAGACAAGGCTCCCACGAAAGTGGGGGCCTTTTGTCTTTCTGGGCCCAGTGTTTTCGCGGGGTTGCGGCCGGTGGCCGATTCTCTGTGGCTTCTCTCGCTGCAGCTTTTCTGGCCTTTGCTGCGGGCCATTCTCTAACGCAGCTTTTTGGCAGTGAGGCTTTTGGCAAAGCTTCAGGTCAATTCAATCAGTGCTGACTTTTGATCTCCCCAGACCATGGCAGGTAGGGGTGACCAGAGGTCGTTGAGTGGGGTAGGGTGGTCCGGTTCGCAGCGGTTGCTGCCCCTCGTCTCCGCTAGCCGAACGCACGCTGTCCGTCGTCATGCAGTCATTGGGGCCGGTAGCCATGGGATCGAACAGTGAGATGCCTTAGCATGCAGCTCCCCCGTTTTCATCCAACTTGACACATGGCTCGCAGCAAGCAAGACGAAAGAACGCAAGAGCGGACTCGATTGATTGTTCCGCTCACGGAGGCGAAGGAGCGGATCAAGCTGCAGTTGGAGCGCGGCAGGGCGGTTCCCAATGCGTCGATCAATGAGAACGATGAGGCCAGGCGCTGGTACGACTTCACCGCAGAACTCTTGCGACAAATCAGCAGCACAGATGAACTGCAAGATGAGTTCACGGGGAGAGGTGGCTTCAGTTTTGGCGGAGACATCTCCACAGGACACTACCTAAGGAAGCTGCTCTCCTTGTATGAATGTTGATTCATTTCCAGAGCTGGGCCATTTCGGGACGCGTTCACGTTGAAATCTGAGCCACGTTGCCGCTCTATCGTGCTGAGTTTTTCAGCACGGGGGAGCAGGAGTGATCAACGTGAGCACATTGAGCAAGTTGCGCCGCCTCGTGCTGAGGCAGGACGTGTCGGTGCGCGAGGCCAGCCGCAGGCTGGGCATCTCGCGCAATACAGCCACCAAGTGGCTCAAGGACGGACAGATGGTCGAGCCCCGATACCCGCAACGGGTGTCGGGCCCCAGCATCCTGGACCCGTACAAGGATCAGTTGAGCCAATGGCTCAAGGCCGATAGCCATCGCAGCAAACGCGATCGGCGCGGGATCAAGGCGATGTTTGAAGCGCTGCGGGCGCAGGGCTACAGCGGCAGTCGGGGACCGGTGTACGCCTTTGCCCAGCGCTGGCAGCAAGAGCAAGGCAACGCGTCACGCGGCGCGGGGTTTGTGCCGCTGAGCTTCGAGTTGGGCGAGGCATTCCAGTTCGACTGTAGCGGCGAGTACCTGTTCATCGGTGGGCTGCGCCGCCGCCTGGAGGTATGCGTCCGGTGAACCCATCTTGAGTCGATGACGGTAATCGACGATCGTCCCCACGAAGGAGATCGTGGGGACGATGGAACGATTGATCGATGGACAGCGCCGACTGCGGCGCGAGTACAGCGCTGATTTCAAGGCGCTGGTACTGACTCGAACCCGTGGGCCTGGTGCATCTGTGGCGGGTGTAGCCTTGAGTCACGGCCTGCACCCGAACATGGTGCACCGCTGGTTACGCGAAGATCGCTTGACGGGAACACACGTCCAGCAGCAACCGCCGGCCTTTGTTGCCCTACCTGTTCCGACGGGCGTCAGCGATGTTCGCGTTGCTCAGACGGCAGGGGCTGCCTCGGGCGCGGAGGGCGAGTTTATTCGTATCGAGCTGCAGCGTGCCGGTACCACCATCACGATTAACTGGCCGGTGACGGCGGCTGCTCAATGCGCCCAGGCACTGCGTGAGTTGCTGCGATGATCCGTATTGACGCCCTGTGGCTGGCAACCGAGCCGCTGGACATGCGCGCCGGAACGGAATCGGCCCTGGCCCGCGTGGTGGCGGTCTTCGGTGCTGCGCGCCCGCATCACGCCTACCTGTTTGCCAACCGGAGAGCCAACCGGATGAAGGTGTTGGTACACGACGGCATTGGGGTGTGGCTGGCGGCGCGGCGCCTGAACAGCGGCAAGTTCGTCTGGCCGCGTGACGGTGCGTTGACCACCACGCTCAGCCGCTCGCAGTTCGACGCTCTGGTGCTGGGCCTGCCCTGGCAGCGCCTGGGCGATGGTGGCCTCATCACCGTGCTCTGAATCTGATCGCTGACATGCGGCCTGCCAATCGGTGCATGTGCCAATGGCGTGGCGTTACCGGCGCTGGCACAGTCATGCCCATGGTCGTAGAGCCGCAATCCCTGGATGGTCTGAGTCCCGAGCAATTGCGCTCGGCGCTGCTGTCCATGCTGCAAGCCGCTGCTGCCAAGGACCAGGAGCTTGCCTTCAAGCAGACCCTCATCGACAAGCTCACGCACGAGAACGCGCTCTTGAATCGCATGAAGTTCGCCGCCCAATCAGAGCGCTTCAGCCCTGAGCAGAAGAGCCTGCTCGACGACGAGATCGAAGCGGACCTGGCGGCCGTGGCCAGCGAGATCGACGTGCTGTCGCAGGCGCAAACGCCGACCACCCCCGAGAAGAAACAAGCCAAGCGGCTGCCCTTGCCAGCGCACCTGCCACGCCGCGAGATCCGCCACGAACCCACGTCCACCACCTGCTCGTGTGGCTGCCAGATGAAACGCATCGGGGAGGACGTGGCCGAGAAGCTGGACTATGTGCCCGGCGTCTTCAGTGTCGAGCGCCACATCCGCGGCAAGTGGGCCTGCGCCCGGTGCGAGACCATTCAACAAGCGCCGGTCGAGGCGCACGTCATCGACAAAGGCATCCCCACCACCGGCCTGCTGGCCCAGGTGCTGGTGGGCAAGTACGCCGATCACCTGCCGCTGTACCGGCAGGAGGCGATCTTCGGCCGCGCTGGCCTGGCCATCCCTCGCTCGACCCTGGCGCAGTGGGTGGGCACCTGCGGGGTGCGGCTGCAGCCGCTGGTCGATGCCCTGAAGACCGAGATCCTCAGCCACCGGGTGCTACACGCCGATGAGACGCCGGTGGCCATGCTCAAGCCCGGCGATGGCAAGACGCACCGCGCCTACCTCTGGGCCTATGCGCCGGGGGCCTTCGAGAGCATCAAGGCTGTGGTCTACGACTTCTGCGAGTCGCGCTCGGGCGAGCACGCCCGGCGCTTCCTGGGCCACGGCACCGTCAAGGCCTGGAAGGGCAGCCTGACCTGCGACGACTTCAGCGGATACAAGGCCTTGATCGCCAGCGGCGTGACCGAGGTTGGCTGTCTGGCCCATGCCCGGCGCAAGTTCTTCGACCTGCACGCGGCCAACCAGAGCCAGATCGCCGAGTTCGCCCTGCAGCAGTTCGCCCGGGTCTATGAGATCGAGCGGGACGTCAAAGAGCTGGACACCGAGCAACGGCAAGCCGTTCGGCAGCAGCAGACCCGGCCGATCCTGGACGCTCTTAACGAGTGGATGACGCTGCAACGGCGCCAGGTGCCCGACGGATCAGCAACCGCCAAGGCGCTGGACTACAGCCTTCGGCGCTGGGATGCGCTGACCCGATTCGTGGATGACGGACAACTGCCGGTCGACAACAACTGGATCGAGAACCAGATCCGGCCCATTGCCATCGGTCGTAACAACTGGCTGTTTGCCGGCAGCCTGCGTGCGGGCCAGCGAGCGGCCGCCGTCATGAGCCTGATCCAGTCGGCCCGTATGAACGGGCACGACCCGTATGCCTACCTCAAGGACGTGCTCACGCGACTGCCCACGCACAAGGCCAGCCGCATCGTCGAGCTCCTGCCACACCGCTGGAAACCCGCCGACGCCTGATCACCGGCCTCGGTAGGCCTGGGTTTGCCGGACGCTTACGCCTGGAGGTGGCACACACCAAGCTGGCGGCCAGTCGCGCCTTCTGTCTGGTGGCGTACTACAGTCAGGCGCACGAGATGCTGTTCGATGCACATGCGCGGGCGTTCGCTCTCTTCGGTGGCGTGCCACGGCGGGGCATCTACGACAACATGAAGACCGCGGTCGACAAGGTCGGTCAGGGTAAGCAGCGCAGCGTCAATGCGCGCTTCGAGGCCATGACCGGGCACTACCTGTTCGAGCCGGAGTTCTGCAACCGGGCCGCCGGCTGGGAGAAGGGAGTCGTCGAGAAGAACGTTCAGGACCGGCGCAAGGACATCTGGCGCGAGGCCAGTGAGTGCCGCTGGGGATCGCTTGACGAGCTCAACGACTGGCTGGAGCAAGCCTGTGTGGAGGCCTGGGGCGAGATGAGTCACCCAGAGTGGGGGCACCTCACGGTGGCCGACGTCTGGCAGGACGAACGTGCACGCCTCATGCCCAACCCCCGGGCGTTTGATGGCTATGTGGAGCAGCCGGTGCGGGTCTCTGCCACTTCGCTGATCCACTTCCAGCGCAACCGCTACAGCGTGCCATGCGAATGGATCCACGCGGTGGTCAGTCTGCGGGCCTACGCAGATGGCCTGCTGGTGGTCGGTCCCGATGGGCGACAGGTGCGCCTGCAGCGCAGCTTCGAGCGGGACCAGACGCTCTACGACTGGATGCACTACATCGCGCTGATCGAGCGCAAGCCCGGCGCGCTGCGCAACGGCGCGCCCTTCAAGACCATGCCCGAACCCCTGCAGGAGTTGCAGCGCCAGTTGCTGCGCCACAGCGGTGGCGACAGGGTGATGGCGCAGGTGCTCATGGGCGTGAGCCTGCATGGGCTCGAAGCCGTGCTGGTGGCCGTGGAGCTGGCGCTGCAGTCGGGGCGGGTGAGTGCCGAGCACGTGCTCAACCTGCTCTCGCGCCTGCAGGAGCAGCGCATGCCCGAGCCGCCGGTGGCCACACTGCTCGCGCTCAACACACCGCCACTGGCCAACCTGCAGCGCTACGACACGCTGCGCAACGCCCAGCCTCAAGAGGCCTCACCGGAGTCCGACCATGCATGACCTCATGGATGCCTTCAAGGCGCTGGGCTTGCACGGCATGGCCAGTGCCTGGCCGGAGGTGCTGGGCACTGCGCGCATGAAGTCGCTGGATCACGAGGCCGTGCTGCACCAGCTCATCAAGGCAGAGACCGCGCAGCGCGAGGTGCGCTCCATGGCTTACCAGATGCGCGTGGCGCGGTTCCCGTCGCATTGCGATCTCGCCGGCTTCGACTTCGCCCACACGCCCATTGATGAAGCCTTGGTGCGCCAGCTGCACACCCTTGGCTTCGTGGACTCGGCCCACAACGTGGTGCTGGTCGGTGGCCCCGGCACAGGCAAGACCCACCTGGCCACCAGCCTGGGAATCGAGGCCATCCGCCAGCATGGCAAGCGGGTGCGCTTCTTCTCCACGGTGGAGCTGGTCAACGCCCTGGAACTGGAGAAGGCGCAGAACAAGTCCGGGCAGTTGGCACACCGGTTGATGTACGTCGATCTGGTGATCCTGGATGAACTGGGCTACCTGCCGTTCACGCAGTCGGGCGGCGCGATGCTGTTCCACCTGCTGTCCAAACTCTACGAGCGAACGAGCGTGGTGATCACCACCAACCTCACCTTCTCCGAATGGAGCAGCGTCTTCGGCGACGCCAAGATGACCACGGCTTTGCTCGACCGCCTCACGCACCACTGCCACATCGTAGAGACGGGCAACGAGAGCTGGCGATTCAAGCATTCCAGTGCCGCTGGCGCGGCACCATCAAAGCCACGCAGCAAAGCTCAGAAAGGAGACCGAAAAACAGCAGACCCGATAGACTTATCCACAACCGAGTAGCCAGAATATCCATCAAACCAGTGGCTCAGTATTCGACGTGATCACTGGCTCAGTTGTGCTGATGAATCAACAGGCAGGTTGTGTTCACCGGTATCCAGGCCCGCAAACTCACGGAACAGCGCCATGTCGTACAGCGCCTCTTCCATAGCCGGGTCCGAGAGGTTGAACCACTGTTGGACGAAGTGGATGCGCAGCATGGTCTTGACGGCAAACAGCGGGCGTCCGCCCTTGGCGCCCGGTGCAGGCGCATGTGGCGAGATCAAGGACACCAGCGCAGCCCAGGGCACCACCAGGTTCATCTCGTCTAGGAACTCGCGCTCGCGCGTCTTCAAGGCCCAAGCGCTCGAATCCGTTCTCGCCCAGGCTCAGTTGCTTCATGCCGTCAATGTCTCACATCGGGCCATGGGCGCCGGGGCTTTGCAGACCTTACTTAAACGTGTGCAGCGTCATGTGGATACCGCGATTAGCCGGCTTGGCACGGATGCTCGGTGCATCCACGCGCAGCGGATGGTGGGCACAGCTCGAGGAATAGCCCGTTGCCTTGACAGTGCCTCTTTCATTTTTTTTACACAAGCTCAAAAACTGGTGTATACTGCAAGGCTTCGCTGATCGCAGCAAAGCAAACAAGAAAGCAAGCGATGCTTGGGTTTCTTGAGGATCATTAAAAACATACAGCCGATAAGCGTGGGCGTTTGAAGGCGATTGCGAAACAGGACTCGAAAGAGTTCAAGTCGCAAGACTTTAAACGCTCATGAGAATAGAAGTGAAGTTCACTTCAATTCCGTTTTTATGAGTAATTCAAGATCGAACTAAAGAGTTTGATCCTGGCTCAGATTGAACGCTGGCGGCATGCTTTACACATGCAAGTCGAACGGTAACAGGCCGCAAGGTGCTGACGAGTGGCGAACGGGTGAGTAATGCATCGGAACGTGCCCAGTCGTGGGGGATAAC